>CAWIMI010000011.1:0-22358 GCA_963837015.1 uncultured Acidobacteriota bacterium
CGAAGGATCTCGCGCGCAGAACGACAGTGTATGCAAGCGCCCTTCACGGATTGACCGCCAGATACTGATCGAAGAAAGCCAGCGTTTCCAAAGCCAACCGGCGCCGCGATTCCGGAGCTTTGAAAGTGTGACCATCCTCCAGCTTGATAAAGGTCACAGGAACTCCCGCCTGCTGAAGTTTGTCGTACAGTTCCTGCGCTTGCGCGATGGGAACGTTGGGGTCGCCTGTACCGTGCACGATAAGAAATGGCGCATTCGCTTTGTCCACATGGAAGACCGGCGAAGCGCTGCGCCACACCTCGGGAAGTTTCGCGAAGTCACCGCCAAGAAAGTTGGCCATCGCGGCATCTCCGTCGGCATCGCGATTGGTAAGGAAATCGCTGGGGCCGCTCACGTCCACCACCGCCTGCACCCGGCTGGAATACTTGGCCAACGCCGGATCGGAATTATCGCGCGTATTCTCCATGCCCAGTAGCGCCGCAAGCTGCGCGCCGGCGGAGTGTCCGAAAGCCCCGATGTGATTGGGATCAATGTTGTACTTCGAAGCGTTGGCCCGCAGCCAGCGAACCGCTCTCTGCACGTCATCGAGTTGCGCTGGCCAGCGGTTCTTGCTTCCATCCAGCAAGCGGTAGTTCACCGATACGGCGATAAAACCCGAGCGCGCCAGAAAATTTCCCATCGGACGCATCGTGCTCTTGTCCAACGACGTCCAACTGCCGCCGTGGATCATCACGACAGCAGGTCGCGGCTTGGACCCAGGCGCTGCAGGCTGGTAAATATCAAGCAGCAGCTTTTCGCCACCTTGCACTCCGTACTCGACGTCTGGCTGGGTCGAAACCGGATCGGCAGATTCAGAATTTGTCGCAGCCGGGGGAGTTGGTGAAGCGGGAGGGCCTGGATTCTGTTGTGCGCCAACGCAGGCACATCCAAACAAGACGCCAGCTAAGAACACAGCCTGCTTACCCATGACAGAAATTATAGCCGTAGAGTCCCGCAGGTTAATCTTGCTCTTCCACCGCATCTCAACAAACGACAGTCATCCTGAGCCCGGCGGAGCCGGGTGAAGGATCTCGCGCGCAGTACCTATGCTCTCGCGGGCCGCGGAATTGAAAGGACAGTCAAGCTCTTGCGCCGCTTCCCTTCCGGTCGTACCATGACGCCGTCTCGATGTAAGGAGGTTCCTTGATAGATCGCCGCCGCTTCCTCAGCGCTAGTTCCAGGATTGCTGCCGCTCTCGCCCTTCCGAGCCGTTTGCTCGCCCAGCTACAAAGCGCGCCTTCGACGCTTCCCGATTCCACGCTTTATTCGAACAACCCGGACGCCTATTGGGCCGAGCTTCGCAAACAGTTTCTGATTCCGTCCGATGAAATCTACTTAAACAACGGCACCGTGGGATCGAGTCCCGCGCCCGTTCTGCGCGCCATTTTCGACGCCTACACACAAACTGAAAAGATGGATCAGCAGGATCCCAAAAACTACCCCATCTGGGGATACGCGGCGTGGAACCAGTTTCGCGATCCGCTGGCAAGGTTCGTGGGATGTAAGCGCGATGAGATTGCGCTGCTGCGCAACGCCACCGAAGCCAACAGCTACATCGCCAACGGAATCGATATGAATGCCGGGGATGAAGTGCTCATGACCGATCAGGAGCATCCCGGTGGCCTCCAGCCTTGGCGGCTGCGAGCGAAACGTTACGGAGTCGTAGTAAGCACCGTCACCCTGCCCAAGCCTGTTAAAGACTCCAGCCAGGTTTTGAATCTGTTCAACGATGCCATCACGCCGCGCACTCGCGTGATCTTCTTCAGCCATATCACGACGGCCACTGGCGTTGTTCTTCCCGCCAAGGAGCTGTGCGCCCTGGCGCGATTGAAGAATATTTTGTCGGCGGTGGATGGGGCTCACGTAACCGGAATGATGCGCCTCAACCTGCACGAACTCGGCTGCGATCTGTATTCCTCCAGCCCACACAAGTGGCTGCAGGCCACGAAAGGATGAGGCTTTCTATATGTGCGGGAAGAGGTCGTCGACCGCCTGTGGAACACCATCGCCACCGAAGGCTGGGACGAACCCGAGCTGCGAGCCGAGCGTTTCCAGCGCATCGGTTCCTCAAACGTGCCGGCGCTCTGGGGATTGCTGGCCGCGATCGATCTGGCGAATCAGATCGGCATGGACCGGATCGAGCACCGTCATCGCGAGCTCTGTGATTACATTCTCGCCCAGATGATCAAGCGCGGCGCAGAGTCGTGGACTTCTCCAGATCCAGCATTACGTTGCGCGATTGCGACGGTGAACGTTCCTCCCATCCAACGAATGGACCTGGAGAACTGGCTATGGAAGACGCACAAGATACGCATCCGCGGCGGAGACCCATCGAAGCTCAGGCTGTCCACACCTTATTATTTGCAGAAAAAAGACATCGACCGATTTCTGGAAATGTTTGACGACTACAAGCGACAGAAGGGCGTAGCGTGAAGATGCTGGCTGAAAGCTGACAGCTACCTCTCAGTCGTAATACTCCAACCCCAAATGGGTGATCAGTTCTTCGCCGCGCAAGTGCCGCAGCGTATTCTTCAACTTCATCAACTGAATAAACAGATCATGCTCAGGATAAAGACCTGGCGCAGTCATCGGAGACTTGAAATAAAAACTCAACCACTCCTGAATCCCAAGCCCGCGAAGCTCCGCGCTGCGCTGCGCCAGATCCATAAACAAAACCAGATCCAGCACAATCGGCGCCGCCAAAATAGAATCCCGGCAGAGAAAATCCACCTTAATCTCATCGGGTAACCAAGCCACCCGAATATATCTATGTTGTCCCAGCCCTCTTTGTTGTCGCCTCTTGGCGGATAATAGTTTATTCGGACCTTATGGGTGAAGTGCCGTAGAGGTCGGGATATAGTTCGGGTTGCAGGATATGCTCGAGGACGGAGAGCTTGGATTCTTCCTTGGTCTTGAAGGAGCCGGGATCTTCGAGGACTTCGCCGTCGCGGTTGCCCAGGATGTTGGTGGAGAACCATCCATTTAAGCCGATCATGCGACCTTGAAGCCGGGGGCGAGGATGGTTTTGATCAGGGTTTGTCCGGTCTTGAAATCCTGCCGCAGATGGGTGCGTTGTTTTTTCGCGACAGTTCATGCATGACTGAAAGATCTACCGTCAGGTTCGGGGCTCCGTTGGCAAAAGGTACGCCTTCCATCAGTGAGGCGTAGGCGTAGATCATCGAGGGCGCGACGTTCTCATCGTTCTGGGTCAAAGCTTTTTCAAACGATTTCAGGGACTGATGGGCGGCGGTGGGCTCGATGTAACTTTCCGTGGAACCGCACCAGATGGTGATCAGACGAGAGGCTCCAGAAGTTTTCCTGAAATCGCGGATGTCGGCGCGCACCTGTTCGGCGAGATCCATCTTGTTCTTGCCCTTCTTAACGTTGGGGCCGTCGATCATCTTGACGTAGTTGTGATCGAAAACGGCTTTGCGCGGCTTGATCGAGCTCATGAAGGGTTTGATCTGATCGATCAAGTCACGATCGAGAACTCCGGCCTTCCGGGCTGCGGTATACATGTCGTCTTCAAAAATATCCCAGCCCGTAAAGACGAGATCGTCGAGGCCGGCCAGAGGAACGAATTTTTGATCTTGGGGGAGCGGGCATCGGTGCGCTGCCCAGGCGAATGGTTCCCATTTGAGTGACGGAGCCGATGGGCTTGGCGATTCCCTTACGGATGGCTTCGACGCCTGCCACGAACGTGGTCGCGACCGCCCCCATGCCGGGGATCATTACGCCGAGGTTGCCCTTGGCGGATTGAATCTCGCTGCTGTTGTGTTGCTTGCTTTCAGTTTTTGCGGACTTCTGCCGAGTCGCCATCTTATGGAGGCTTCCTTATGAGAGCTCTTGCTGGTGAGAGCCGCGGATGTAAGGCAAACAGTTATGTTCTCGTATCGAGTGAGGATTTGCAACCAATGCACGCTGAATGGGAGGATATTGCGCTTCTAGTGCGAGAGAGCGGCATTGAGTGTGTTGGTGAGCGAATTGGGTCGACGCGATGCCAGCACTACCTGCTTTCGTACAGCGTGCTCGGCTATGCCGACTTGACTGTGGTGAAAGACGCTCTTAGCCCCGGAGGGACTGGATCTAGCTCGTATCCCGCGTGCGCCGAAGAATACGGATAGTCCTCTGGGCGAGTGCTGAGATGACGTGCGACTGGATTATTCCGGATGTAGCTTCGGACCTGCCGAAAATGATCGTTGTCCATAATCCGGACCTCGGAAAACCCTTTTTGCCAAATTGGCGACTTCATCCCTAATTTTTTCCCTGCCCGAAAAGAAAACCCGCCTTTGATGAACTCCACCGCGCGCTCGATAGTCATTTCGCTTTGGACGGTGAGCACCAGATGAAAGTGGTCTGGCATCACTACAAAATCGTGCAGTCGAAATTTGTTCTGGGCGCGATAGTGATAGAGAACATGAAGGAACAATGCGGCGGGTTGGTCAGCTTGCAGGAGGTTTCGCTTGCCCCATGCGGAGGAAGTGACGAAAAACGTGCGAGCGCCAGCCTTCACCTGGGCTGGGTCGCCGTGGCGGACAGGGACGGCCATAAAAACGGCGGCTAAAGCCGACCTCGCTTTACGTTTAGTTTGACGCGCTTCAAAGGCGTGCCTGATGCGAATCTCAGTGTTCCTGGGCTTGTCTGTATGTGATCTTGGTCACGTCCTGCTCATAAAGAGGTCGAATTGGGAACACTCCGTGCTAGTGGCGGGCACTTTAACACCGGCCAAAACCTTGCCTGTTTCACCTGTTCCGGCATTCCTGAAGAATCTAGGTTGTTCGCGCGATAGCCTCGAAACTCAGCGGCTAAAGCCGCACTGAGCTTCAGCGACTAATGGTAGCTGAAGGCATACCCTGATACGAATCGACAGTTTTCAGTAGCGACAGAGTCGCGATAAACGAAAATTCGTCTCATTTTCCTTCCAGGTCAACCGTCTTTACCGGTAGGTCCCAGTGGGCTTCGAGGATTTCGAAGCGCTGCCGCTCTTCGCGATCATAGTTCCTGTTCGGGGAATAGCTGCTTTTTTAGAGTGTCTTCGTCGAAGGGTTCGTTGGCTACCGTGGCATTCTTGAAGACGATGGTTACGCGATAATCCCAGCGGCCGTCTTCCGTCGTGTGGTAGCGCGGCTGGTCCATCCAGACTTTGAGCATGCGCCCCATTTCGACTTGCTTCTTGAGCAGTGGATAATGATTCTTCTTGAACAGGCCCAGAAATTCATCCGCGTGTCCCCATTTTGCTTTGTAGTAATACTCGATCACGAAAGGTTGGCCCTGCGCTGTGGGCGCGGTTTGCGAGAAGCCGGAGCTTGTGGACAGGAACAATGCGGTTAATGCGATCAGCAGGTGCTTCATTGTGAGTCTCCTCATCGGCGCTACGAATATTACTCCGTGGCACTCATTCGATTCTGCCAGTGCGACCATGCGAACCAGACTACTGCGGCGACCAGGACGACACCGATGATCGCGTCGAACTGGTGAAAGTATTTGCCCAGGCCACGCCAGTTTTCTCCGAGCTTCATGCCCAGCCACGCCAGCGCGAAGCACCACGGCCACGAGCCGAGGAAGGTGTAGAGATGAAAGCGCCCGCGGGGCATGCGGGCAATTCCGGCGGGCAGCGCGATGAAGGTGCGGACTACCGGGAGCATTCTCGCGATGAATACCGCGAGATATCCCCAGTGGGCGAAAAAGCGGTCGGCCCAATCCAGTTCGCGACGGCCCATCAGGATCCAGCGGCCGTATTTTTCAACCAAGGGGCGGCCGCCGTAGCATCCGATCTCATAGGCGATCAACGAACCCAGGTTGCAGCCGATGGCTCCGGCGGTAGCCACCCAGAACAGCTTCATCGTGCCCTCGAAGACCAGATAGCCGGCAAAGGGCATGATCAGTTCGGAGGGCAGCGGGATGCAGGCAGACTCGATCGCCATCAGGATGGCGAGGCCGGCGTAGCCAGTGGAGGCGATTACCGATTTGATGAAGACAAAAAGAACTGCGAGGATTTTTTCAGTCATAAGGAAATTGCGGTTGAATATTGTAGAAACGTAGCTGGTTACGTTTCTGGCCGAGACGTTGCAAGCAACGTCGGTGCAGAGACTTTAGAATGAGCCTTCCTGGGTAAAGGTGAATCCGGGCAGAGAGGCTCCCTGTGCGCCTTTGGCTACTTTTACCCGCACCGTGGGCGCGTCTGGCGCGGTGACCTCGGCTGGGCGCAGCACGGCATATTGGGAGAACACCTCGCTGTAAACCTTGGTGACCAGGTAGTCCTGTCCGTCGTCATCTTTACGCCAGACTTGCCCGAGTTGGATGGACTTCACGGCCACGAGGGATTCCTCAAACTTTGTTGGAGCACTTTTAGAGTACCTAGCGGGTTGGCCTCCGTCAATTGGGCGGTTTGAGTCGGGCGATTACGAAAGGGTGGGAGCGTTTTCCGTTAGGAAGCTTCTGCTAACATTTCATTCTCGATTTCATTTACTGAAGGAAGGCATTATGGTACGCGGCATGGTTCCTCGCCAACCGGCGAAGAGTGGGCGTCATGAAGGGGCGAGGGTCGGGCGCCCGGTAAAGACTTCGCAGAAGACTGTCGGGCTGCGCCCGGCCCGGGCGAGTCAGAGAACCGGCGCCTCGCTGGCTAAAACGAAAATGGCACCGGAGCGAAAAGGAAAAGGTTACAACCCGCTTTCGCCGGAGCGCATTGCCGAGATTCTTAAGCGCCTCGACCAGTTTTATCCGGAGGTGACGTGCGCGCTGACTCATAAAAGCGCATGGGAGTTACTGGTCGCGACCATCTTGTCGGCGCAGTCGACCGACGTCAATGTGAATCGGGTGACTCCTGAATTATTTCGGAAATATCCCACGGTTGCGGACTTCGCCACGCTTACGCCTGAGCAGCTCGAACCTGACGTGCATTCGACGGGATTCTTTCGCAACAAATCGAAATCGGTGGTGGGGGCGGCGAAGAAAATCGTGGCGGAGTTTGGCGGGCAGGTTCCGAGCGATATGGAGAGCCTTCTTACGCTGCCGGGGGTGGCGCGCAAGACCGCCAATGTCGTGCTGGGTACGTGGTTTCACAAGGCGGAGGGCGTCGTGGTGGACACGCACGTTACCCGCATTTCGCGGCGGCTTGAGCTTACCAAGAACGCCGACGCGCCAAAGATCGAGCAGGATCTGATGAAAGTGATCCCGCGAGAAAAGTGGATCCTGTTTGCGCATCAGTTGATCTGGCATGGGAGAAAGTTGTGCTTTGCGCGCGGACCGAAATGCGTGGATTGCGCGCTGGAAAATCTTTGCCATGCGGGGGATAAGACTTGGAGCACGGTTGAGATTCATAAGAACGCGAAGTTGTAGGGCAGGGTCGTTGCGAGCCTTGTCATCTGCGATAGGCAAAGCTTGATCTTGCGGGCCATGCTGTCGAAGGTGGTCGCGACTGCCGGGCGGACGCTTTAGGGATGTTCAGCACGATGGCTGCTGACAGGGCGAAGGATCGGCGCACGCTTGTGCTATGGCCTGGTTGCAACAGCTACGCGCCGGAAGCGGCTTCGCCTGACCGGTACGTGTCTAGGAACAATTCGACACCGAAGTCAGCCAATACTTCGAGGAGGGAGGGAGACAATGTCGGACCGCCGTCGAAGCTGGACGTGAAGTGTCCGCAAAACAGCGATACTTTGAACCGCTGCTGGTATTCCCGAAGGGTCGTTTGACGAGAAGCAAACGCTGAGACAAGGGTTTGCAATCCTTCTTCGAGCGAGTGCCAATCCGGTCGTCCATCGCTGGCCTTAGCCTCATATTCCCACAGCGACTCATCCCACGTCGAACCTCCACCCGGACGCGGCTGTCCTTTGATTCTGATTTGCGTAGGTTCCATGCCCAGTTCAGAGGTGATTGTGGACGGCTTCAATGTTTGGCCGCTAATTCGCAATGAAACCAGGTAGGAGTGCATGCCTCCGATTATCGCAGCATCCCCGTTAGTTACGCGATGGCCGGCACGGAACTAGCGTGATAGCCTATTACGCTTAAGATCGCCCCGTCGGATACCTATCTGTGTCCGATACGTAGAAACTCGGCGCCGCCGTCCGTAAGGTCGAGTCCAAGGTGGTACATGTCATCCTAAGCGAAGCACTTCCGGGCACATCTCACGAATCCTTGGTTGGCATTCCCTGCTGCATTGCATTTCGCACCAGCAGCTCGGGGTCTTTCGACTGCGTGGCTTCTTCGCTTCGCGAAGAAGCTACTTCGCTCAAGATGACAGTAATAACGGAAGCGGCATCTCTGCTAGACTTTTTATTCTGACTTTCGTCTAACGACTCTTCAGGATTCGAATGCGCTCTTTTATCCCGGTTGCTATTTTCATGCTTATGACTACTTTTGCCCCGGCCCAGACTCTGCCTTTGCCTCAGGCTATCACCGATCCCAAGCAGATTACGAGCAAGCCGAGCGCACAGGTGGAGCAGAACCAGCAGAGTCTATCCATCGAGAAGCTCTACATGACCCGGAATGTGGGGCGCTCGTCGTGGTCGCCCGATGGCAAGAGCATTGTGTTCGTCAGCAACATCAGCGGCCGGAATAATCTCTGGATCGTGCCGGCGGAGGGTGGCTGGCCCACGCAGCTTACGGTCAGCGACCAGCGCCAGACCGCGCCTGCATGGTCGCCCGACGGCAAATGGATCGCTTACATGTCCGACTATGACGGCGACGAGCAGTGGGATGTTTTTATTGTTTCGCGGAAGACGGGGCAGGTTGTGAACCTGACGCATACGCGAGAGATCGCGGAAGAATATCCGCGCTGGTCGCCGGACGGGCGCTATCTGGCGTACACGGTCAAGCCGAAGACGTCGTCGGTATATGAGATCGACGTTTTCGACATGGTGATGCGGGATGTGAACCGCATTACCAAGGGGACGCCGGCCGATCGGTTGAACGACAATCCGATCTGGTCGCGTGATGGCAAGTGGATCGCTTATACCCAGGAGCAGGCGAAAGGAACGGATTCGAATCTCTTCGTCGCAGACGTTAAGACGGGCGAGAGTTTCCTGCTCACTCCGCATGATGGCGAACAGCTTTACCGCGCCAATGATTTTTCTCCGGATGGAAAGAAGCTGCTGATTACTTCCAATGCCGCGAATGGATACGACAATGTTGGGTTGCTGGATATCGCTTCCAAGAAGATCGTCTGGCTCACCAAAGATAAGTGGGAGATCCACGGGGGGAACTTTTCGCCTGACGGAAAACATGTCAGCTGGACCGCGAACGTCGAGGGCAATACCGAGATCTATCTGCACGACCTTGTTACTGGTAAAACTGCGGCGTTGCGGTTGCCCAAAGGTGTGAATGACCTGACTGGGGAGCAGTCTGCGTTCACGAAGGATGGATCACGCTTGCTGTACAAGCACGAGGGGGCGAGCGCTCCGGGCGATCTTTGGGTCTACCAGCTGGCGACGGAAAAGTCTCATCAGGTGACGCAATCGCTGGTTGCGGGAGTGAAATCGGAAGACATGGTCGAGCCGTTTCTGGTGCATTTTCCCAGCCGCGACGGCAAGTGGACTATTTCCGCGTTCGTTTATGTGCCGTTCAACATGGTGCGCAACGGGTTGAATGCGGCGATTGTTTACGTGCACGGCGGGCCTACGTCGCAAACCGTGAATTCCTTCAACCGGTTTATCCAGCATATGGTCAACCAGGGCTACATGGTGATTGCGCCGAACTATCGCGGCTCGACTGGGTATGGTAAAGAATTCCAGCACGCGAACCTCTTTGACATGGGCGGCGGCGATCTGCAGGACGTGTTGGCGGCGGCGGATTTTATCAAGCAGACGGGATTTCTTGATCCCAAGAAAATCGTCTTGATGGGCGGCAGCTACGGGGGCTACCTCACAATGATGGGCGTGACCAAGGCGCCGGAGGTTTGGGCTGCCGGGGTTCCGATTGTGCCTTTTGTCAATTGGTTCACGGAAATCGAGAATGAGGATCCGGTATTGCGGCAATCGGATCTTGCGACCATGGGCGATCCGGAGAAGAACAAGGCATTGTTTGAGGATCGTTCACCGATCTTTTTTGTAGATCGGATCAAGGCGCCGCTGTTCTTGCTGGCGGGGGGAAATGATCCGCGTTGTCCGGAAGAGGAATCGAAGCAAGTGATCGATGCGATCAAGAAGCGCGGCGGAGTGGTCGAGTTTAAGATTTATCCGAATGAAGGCCACGGATTCGCGCGGGTGGAAAATCAGATCGACGCTTATCAACGCGTGTCTGGTTTTTTGAAGGCGCATGTGCCGCCGGCGGATTGCAGTTGTACGGTGACAGAGTAGGATTCACAGTTTCGAGGGCTTTGATTAGGCCGGGGATTGTGTATTCCTTTGCTTCGATATCGACCGGAAGGCCGAGTTCGCGGAGTGTCGATGACGTGATTGGTCCGATCGAGGCGAGACGGATGCCATCGAGCGGGCTTGTGTTTCGCGGGTCCCTGCGCCACGTGTTCTCTCCTAACAACGTCACAAAATTTCTCACGGTTGACGAACTGGTGAATGTGATTACATGCGGGCGACGATTCGGGTCTTTCAACATGGCTCGGAGACGGGCGCGGGAGGATTTCGGGATCACAGTTTCGTAGGCTTCGACGACATCAACTTGAGCGCCGAGCTTGCGTAATTCGCGCGGGATTACGTCGCGGGCGATTCGGGCTCGTGCTAATAACAGGCACTTGTTTGCAACCCGGTCGCGCAAGCTCTCAACCACCGATTCGGCTACGTATTCCTCCGGAACAACGTTGACCTTGATTCCCTGTTTTTCGATCGCCTTTTTCGTGGCCGGTCCGATGGCGGCGATTTTCAGGTGCTTCAGCTGCTTGTTGGTCAGGCCGAGTTTATTGAGGCGCTGCCAAACGGCATTGACTCCATTCACGCTGGTCAGGATCAGCCAGTCATAGTCGCTCAGATTCTTGAGGGCTGAGTCCAGAGGTTTGTGGGAGCGTGGCTTGCGGATTTCGATAAACGGAATCTCGATGACCGTCGCACCTAGCTCTCGCAGGCCAGACGATAGCGCGCTGGCCTGATGACGCGCGCGGCCTACCACGACGCGGATGCCGGCGAGCGGCAGCTTGTTTTTCGGGGCTCGCGGCTTCCTTGACATCAACGACCCAGACCTTCACGGAGCATTAGGTCGGCGACTCCGGAGACGTTTGAGTCTTTGCTCTGGGCCAGGGAGTGAATGACTCGCGCTTGTTCCCCCTTGGTGCGATTCTGGCTGAGCTTGAATTTTGCTTCGATTCTTTTGGCCTTTATTTCAAAACCTACAATGTGCTTCATCATCCGACTTTGATATTGTTCGCCGAGTTCGGACCACTGCGTCATGTATGACGCTTCGAAAGTGTTGATCATGCGGTGTAGTGTCTTCCTCAGAGACTCTTCGTCAGTGAACAGCGTGGGTTCTCCATAAATGTGAACCGCCGCATAGTTCCAGGTGGGGACGCTTTCGCGAATTTCGTACAAGCTGGGCGAAATGTAGGCGTGCGGGCCATGGAAGATTACCAGCGATTCTCCACCTCCCTGCATCGACTGCCAGTGCGCGTTCGCCTTCGCCATATGGCCCTGCACGACGATCTCGTTGCCGGACTCATTCACCAAGAGAGGGAGGTGAGTGGCGAACGGAGTGCCGTCCACGTTCGAGACCAGGATGGCGAACGGGTTCGCTCTCATGAAACTGAGGGTGGCGGCGCGATCTTCCTGGCGGTTGAATTCGGGTATGTACACTTTCGGTGCTCCAAGACGATCCGATCATTGGGCGGAGGAACGCGGGCGATGGCGCCCGCTCCACACATTTACGGTTGCTGCGGCACGGCAATTCCCTGTCCGTAGACTGCTTCAAGGATTGCATCTCCGCCACGCTGCAACAAGGTTTCGCCTACGGATTCTCCCAACTGAACTGGATCGCTGCCTTCGCGCGACTCACGCAAAACCTTGGAACCATCGGGATCGGCTACGATCGCCTCGAGGTGCAGCTTCCCGTTGCGGACTTCGGCGAAGGCACCGATCGGTACCTGGCAGCCCCCGCCCAGCTTGTTGAGCAAAGCTCGCTCGCACGTTGTCGTCATTCGGGCGGCGGAGTTGTCGAGAAACGCGAGATGCTGCCGCGTCACTGTGTCGCCGGCGCGAATCTCGATGCCCAGTGCGCCTTGCCCAGCTGCCGGACACATTGTCTCAGCGGGGATCACTTGCCTGATCAGCTCTGTCTTGCCGAGTCGGTTCAAACCTGCCGCTGCCAGAATGATGGCGTCGTATTCTCCGGCTTCCAGCTTACGCAGGCGGGTGTCCACGTTTCCGCGTAGGGGGTGGACGTCGAGGTCCGGACGTACAGCTTTCAATTGCGCCTGGCGGCGCAGGCTGCTGGTGCCGACACGCGCTTTTTGAGGCAGATCTTCAATGCTCTTGAACTTCCGGGAGCAGAAGACGTCCCGCGGATTCTCGCGAGTCGTCACCGCCGCGATCTCAAAGCCTTGGGAGAGTTCGGTAGGCAGGTCTTTTAAACTGTGAACCGCGAGATCGATCCGCCCTTCAGCTAGCGCTTCTTCGATCTCCTTGGTAAACATTCCCTTAGTACCAACCTTGGCGAGGGCAACGTCTTGAATCTTGTCGCCGGTGGTTTTGATGATCTCTAGCTGTACCTCGTGGCCGCGTTCGCGGAGCAAAGCGCTGATGTGATTGGCTTGCCACAGCGCGAGTTGAGAACCCCGGGAGCCGATGCGTAGACGGGCCATCAGGCACGTCCCCCAGAGCTGCCGCCGGACTGGGCTGCCTTCTTGTCTTTTTCTTTTTCCTGAAGGTTGAAGAGGCGGCGGACTATATCGACCACGGTAGTGGCTTCGGACTCACGGGCCGCAGTTTTCAGAGTGCTGATGGGGGTGTGCATGATTTTGTTCACAATGCCGTGAGTGAGCGTGTCGATTGCCAGTTCTTGCTCAGGGGACAACGAGCCGAGTCGTCCACGAACCCGGTCGATTTCGGCCTGGCGAATAGTCTCCAAATGGTCTTGCAGCGAAACAATCGTGGGAACGACATCGAGAGTGTGCAGGCGGGCCTCAAAGCGCTCGACCTCGCTCTCGATAATGGCGGTAGCGCGTTCGGCTTCTTTCTTGCGATCTGCTACGTGCGATGACACGGCCTGCTGCAGGTCGTCGATATCGTAGACGAAGATGCCGTCCAGCTTGTTCATTTCCGGATCGACGTCACGCGGGACCGCGATGTCGATGAAGAACATAGGACGGTTCTTGCGGCGGCTCAGAAAAAGTTCGCCGTGTTCGCGGCGAAAGATGGCGTGCGGAGCCCCGGTCGAGGTTATAACAATATCGCCTTTGTCGCAGGTGTCGTAGAGCCGACTGAATTCTATGGCTTGGCCATCGAACTTCTGGGCAAGGCGAATGGCGCGGTCATACGTCCGGTTAGCGACAAAGATCGAGCCCGCGCCATGAGCGAGCAGGTGGCGCGCCGCCAATTCGCTCATCTTTCCTGCGCCCACCAAATACACATGCTTGCCGTTGAGTGAGCCGAAGATCTTCTTGGCGAGCTCCACGGCGACGGAGGCTACCGATACCGCGGACGAGCCCACGGCAGTTTCCGAGCGCACCCGCTTCGCGACGGCAAAGGCCCTGGTAAGCAACAAGTCTAGTTGGGAATGGATTGCGCCCACAGCCCGCGCGGTGGCGTAAGCTTCCTTTACCTGCCCGAGGATTTGAGCCTCTCCGACAATCATCGAGTCCAAGCTCGATGTAACCCGGAACAAATGACGGATGGCATCGTGTTCGCGATATTCGTAGAGATGCGGTTCGAGATCAGCCTGCTCCAGGTGGAAAAAGTCGCTGAGGAATGCTCGCAGGTCAGCGCTGCCATTCTTGGTCTGGGCCAGCAGTTCTACGCGATTGCAGGTGCTCAGGATCAGTCCCTCGTCCACACCGGGATGCTGAGTAAAGCATTTCAAGGCCTCAGGGAGTCGAGACTCAGGGATCGCCAGGCGTTCACGAACTTCGACCGGCGCACTATTGTGATTGACGCCGATGAGCTGAAAGTTCATGACTGTGCGAACCTGTGAATCGTGCTGAAGTAGTTGGCTGCCCACGCGACGACGGCCGCAACAAATGCTCCGGCCGCGAGATAAGCGGCGCGACGACCTCGCCATCCTGCAGTCCAGCGGGTGTAGAGCAGGATCAGGTAGACGACCCACATCAGGATCGAGAGCAGGATTTTAGGATCGAGCAAATCTACTCGGCCATAGGTTGCTTGCGCTACAACCGTGCCAGCGATCAGACCTAGCGTCATGAAGGGGAAGCCCAGAAGAAGCGACCGAAATCCGATTTCGTCGATCACTTCAAGCGCGGGCAATCGCGACAGAAGTCCGCCGGGCTTCTTGGATTTCAGGGAACGCTCCTGGATGAGGTACAGGAGGCTGGCGCCAAAACTCAGCACGAGCGCGGCGTAACCGGTAAAGATCAGGGCAATGTGCGCGAATAGCCACCTCCGCGCCAACCCCGGCGACGTGAGCAGGAATGGCTGCTGGCCGGTTGCAGCCACGAAAGTCAGCAGGAAAACCAGCGGAAAAACCACAATGCCAGGGGACGTGGTCTGATACAGCAGGTACACGACCAGGAACACCACCATGATGAGAAAACCCAGCACGGATTCGGCGTTGTGCACGGACGTCAGAGTAATCTGCCCCGTTAGCACTATGGAATCGGTAAGCGAGACGAAGTGGAAAACCATGCCGAGATAGGCCGCGTGCAGGGCAATCTTGTTCAACAGGTCACTAGAGCGGGTAAGCGCAACCAAAGCATACAGCAAGCCGACGGCATAGCAACCCAGCGCAACACGCAGCCAAAGTATAGGCATAGTTTGATTTACCGCCCCAGGCGGCTCGGCATCCTCTTCCGATCCGCCAGAGTGATTATAGTCTGCCCTGTGTATGAGGCAGAAGGCAGTCGGGAAGATCACAGCTCATTGTGATGTAGATCACAATGGCCTTTATGTCGGAAACGGGCTCTCCCTTCAATCGACGCCAAGTTGCTTAAGAAGGTTTTCCAGAGCTCCGGCATTGATGGTCAACTGCCGGCCGTCGGTCATCATGTTCTCGATTTCGTCAAACGCCTGGAACAGCCGCATCTTAACCGCGCCATACTGTTCGGCTTCGGTGAGAGTACGGCGATGGCTCGCCGCCCACAGATTCGTGGCTTCCTCCGTGAGGAAGACGCTTACGGCAAAAATAGTCTTGCGGTCGGAGGTCACATCGAAAACGAACTCGGTGGCGGCACCGTCAAGCGAATTGGCTGGGCGCTTTCCCACGAAATAGTACTGATAAACGTAGCCTTGGCCGCCCGTATAGGTTTTCATGCGGCGGAGCGGCGTTGGCCTTTGTGTTTCCATATTCGCGGCGGCACGAGCGTGGACACTCGCGTCCGCATTGAAATCTACGGTTCAATCCTCGCATCCCTCAGACGCTTGACGGCTGTCTCCGAGGCTAGAGGCGAATAGTAAACCTCTTTAAACGTATACGATTTTGCCTTCGCGGCGAGCACTGGCATGATTTCGATGTGCCAATGATAGTCCTCGTCGATCGTTTTCCAATATCCCAGGTTGCCCGACCGGTGCAAGCTATTGGGCGAAGTGTGTAGCACGAGGTGAAAATCTTCGGTGATGGTGCGTATGCGCTGCAAGGTGCGGCGCAGCAGGGCTCCGAGATCGCGCATCGTCCCCGGGCGATTCAGGCCGAAACGTTCAAAAGCAGCCTCGTGAGTGCGGGGCAAAATCCAACTCTCGTAAGGAACACGCGGCGCATACGGACAAAGAGCCAGGAAGTCGCCGCGGAGTTCGATCACGCGGAGGTCCTGCCTCATTTCCTGGGCAATGATGTCGCAGAAGACGCAGCGTTCCTTCTGCTGGAAATATTCGCGGGCTGCACGTAGCTCGTACAACACGCGGCGAGGCACGAATGTGGTCGCGGTCAGCTGCGAAGTGGGATGCTCGAACTCCTGCCCTGCGCTGATGCCGTGATCCTTAAAGATGCTGATGTACTTGAAGCGACCATCGCCTTTCAGATCCTGAATACGCTGAGCGGCTAGCAAAAGAAATTGTTCGATCTCGGCGTCACTTGCGTTCCATAGATGCCGGTCGTGGGAGTGGTTTTCTGCCAGCACTTCGTGCGCTCCGACGGGACGCATGCGGTCGTAAATGCCGTCCCCACGACGGGTTGCCTCGCCCTCGATGTGGTACAGAGCCGTGGGATGCACTACCGAGCGCGCCGACCACGGCGCCCCAGGCGTTCCCGACATGCTGGCGATGAGTTGCGGGGTTTCGCGGGCGTCCGGACAGAACCGGCAAAATGGTTCCAGACGTGGCGTATTTTCGGGAACGTCGTCGCCAGTAATAACCCAGGAACGGGTGATCGGATCTTTGCGCAATTCCATGCATAAGGAAAGCACCTCAATGAAGTTGCGTCAACCCCGTTGAACATCCGACCTTTGGCTCCGAGCGTTTAGGGGATAGCCAGTTTGTTATAATCCGCGCACGAAGCCGCCTGTGATGACTGAGCCGTCCACGCCGTTGATGCGGCAGTATGCCGCTATCAAAAAAGAGCACCCCAGCGCCTTACTGTTCTTTCGTCTGGGTGACTTCTACGAGCTTTTCTTTGACGATGCCGTCCTGGCGTCGCGCGAATTGCAGATCACGCTGACTTCCCGCAACAAAGAGAAAGGTGTGGCCGTTCCTATGTGTGGCGTGCCTTATCACGCGGCGGAGGGCTATATTTCGAAGCTCATCCGCAAAGGGTTCAAGGTTGCCATCTGCGAGCAGATGGAGAATGCGACCCTGGCCAAGAAGCTGGTGCGGCGTGAAGTCACGCGTGTAGTCACGCCCGGCACCGCCGCGGATTCGTCGCTAAGTTCCGAAGAGAACAACTTTCTGGCGGCGGTGGCACAGATCGGAGATCGAGTCGGATTCGCGGCTCTGGATTTGTCTACGGGCGAATTCCGCGCCACCGAATTTTCAGGCGAAAATGCCGGGAAACGAATTCAGGAAGAACTTCAGCAAATCCGGCCGAAAGAATTGCTGTACGGCTCAGCAGCGCCATTGTTTGAAGAGGGAGTGCGCGGGGGCGGACGTCCTCAACCGTCCGGCCACACACAGAGGGCCAGCGGTTTCGCCGAGACTCCGCTCGATGACTGGGTGTTCGCGCCTGACCACGCAATTCCTCTGCTCGAAAATCATTTCGGTGTGTTGTCTCTCGAAGGATTTGGGCTCGCCGGAAAACCGGCAGCTGCGTCCGCAGCGGGCGCCGTCCTCTACTACGTTCGTTCTACTCAACGCGGAACGTTGAATCACGTGGACCGGGTAGGGTTTTACGAACGGCAGAACTATTTGGTGCTCGATGCCGTAACCGTGCGAAATCTGGAACTGATCGAGCCACTGTTTGCCGGGACCGACGCGGGTGTGACCTTGTTCCGCTCGATTGACGCGACGGTCACGCCGATGGGAAAACGCCTATTGCGCTCCTGGATGCTGCGGCCGTCGATCGAACTTACGGAGATCAATGCGCGTTTGGACGCCGTCGAGGCGCAAGTCCGTGAGATCATCGCACGCGAAGAGCTGCGGCGAGCGTTGGATGGAATCCTCGATTTAGAGCGCTTGCTGAGCCGTGTAACGCTGGAAACCGCGAATCCGAGAGATGTGCTTGCTCTGTCAGCGTCGCTGAGAAAGATTCCGGGGCTGCGAGTTGGGCTGGCAAGATTTGCAACTGAACGGTTGAAGCAGTTGCACGGGTCGGTCGATGAACTCAGTCATCTGCGAGAACGAATCGACATAACAATTGTGCCCGAGCCTCCGATTTCGCTGGTTGATGGAGGTGCGATTCAAGACGGCGTCGACAAAGAGCTCGATGAGCTGCGCAATCTAAGCCGCAATAGCAAACAATTCCTGGCGCAGATCGAGCAGCGGGAACGGCAGCGCACTGGAATCAACTCCCTGAAGGTCAAGTTCAATTCCATCTTTGGTTATTATTTCGAGGTTTCCAAGCCTAACCTGCATCTGGTCCCGCCGGATTACGAGCGAAAGCAGACTCTGGTCAACGCCGAGCGCTTCACCACGCCCGAACTGAAAGAGTACGAGTCGAAGATCCTCGATGCTCAGGAAAAGATTGTGGAGATCGAGCGCCGGCTGTTTGCAGAGTTGCGTTCCGGAATTGCCGGCGAAGCGCGACGCATCCGTCAAACGGCGCTGGCACTGGCCGAGGTAGATGTTCTTTCGTCGTTAGCTCACGTGGCCGCTTTGCGCAACTATTGCCGACCCAGGTTTGACAACTCCCCGGAGATTGAAATCGTGGCGGGACGGCATCCCGTGATCGAGCACCAGGAAATGTCAGGTGGGAACGAGCGCTTCGTACCCAACGACCTCTATCTCAACTCGACGACGCATGCGGTGCTCGTTCTCACCGGTCCAAACATGGGCGGAAAATCGACCTATCTCCGCCAAGCAGCGTTGACAGTGATTCTGGCGCAGATGGGGTCGTTCGTGCCGGCGGCTTCGGCGCGGCTGGGGGTGGTCGACCGCGTGTTCACGCGCATCGGGGCAAGCGACAACCTGGCGCGCGGACGTTCCACTTTTATGGTTGAAATGACCGAGACGGCGGCGATCCTCCACTCCGCTACGCCACGGTCGCTTATTCTTCTTGACGAAGTGGGCCGAGGAACGGCCACTTATGACGGGTTGGCTATTGCCTGGGCGGCGGTCGAATACATTCATGCCCGCACCCGGGCCAAAACCCTTTTTGCCACGCATTATTTCGAGCTTACCGAACTCGCAGAACGACTTTCGGGAGTGAAGAACTATCACGTCTCGGTGAAGGAGACCGCCGGCGGAATTGTGTTTCTGCGGAAAGTGGAGCCCGGGGCAGCGGATCGCAGTTACGGAATCGAAGTCGCAAAACTGGCCGGATTGCCGAATGAGGTCATTGAGCGGGCGCGGGAAGTGTTGGCGGAACACGAGAGCGCTGAACAGCGAGTGACGGAGCAATTGGCGAGCGACGAATTACGTCCGCGACCGGCAACTCAGCTCACGATCTTCACGCCGTTGTCGCAGCCAGTCCTGGACAAGCTGCACCAACTGGATTTGGATCGCCTGACGCCGCTTGAAGCACTGAACTTGTTGGCCGAATTGAAGAAGCAGCTGGATTGAAAAAAATAAGCTCAATTTCCGGACAAATCGGCCAACTGCTCATCGTGGGCTTCGACGGCACCGAGATGTCACCGCGGCTTCGCTCGCTACTCACGCGATTGCAGCCTGCGGGCGTGATTTTATTCGCACGCAACATCACGAGCGGAGAGCAAACCCACAGGCTGCTCCAGCAATGCCAGTCCTGCGTCTCCACACGTCTATTCACCTGCGTAGATATGGAGGGCGGTCGCGTTGATCGCTTTCGCGAGGTTACCGGACCTGCACCCTCTGCGGCAGACGTTTTCGCCACCGGCAATCGCAAACTTTATCGGAACCACGGAAAGACCATCGGCGAAATATGCCGAGCCCTCGGTTTCAACACGGACTTTGCTCCAGTTGTGGATTTGGCCTTTGCAGCCTCGCGCAATGTCATGAGCTCACGTGCAGTTTCCGCGGATCCGAACCAAACCACGGTATATGCCCGTGAATTTCTCATTGGACTGCGCTCGGCGGGAATCTTGGGAGCGATCAAACACTTCCCTGGCCTTGGCGAGGCGAATCTCGATACTCATCACGAACTTTCCACCGTAGCGAAGCCTTGGAAGCAGCTTTGGAGCGCTGACATTGCTCCCTATCGTGCATTACGGCGCGTTGCACCGTTCGTTCTGGTTGGCCATGCGAACTATCCCGCAGTGACTCACGATTCCGCACCTGCATCTCTTTCAAAGAAATGGATTGCTGGCATTTTGCGTAAGAAAATTAGCTACAGAGGACTGGTGGTATCGGACGATCTCGAAATGGGCGGTGTGCTGAAAGCCGCTTCTATCGACCGGGCTGCTATTGAGTTCATCCGTGCCGGCGGCGATCTGTGCCTGATCTGCCACGTCGAGGAAAACATCGTTCGTTCGTATGAAGCTCTGGTGAAAGAGGTGGAGCGAGACCCCAGGTTTGCCCGGCGAGCGAAGGAGTCGGCGACGCGTGTGCTTTCGTTCAAGAAGAAGTCTGCAGAAGTAAAGCGTCGGGCGCCTGCCCCGACTGCGGCCAAACTCGAGAAGGTCTCACGACAATTATGGGAGTTCAGTGAGCAGGTGCGGTTGGCAACGATAAAACGGAAGGACCGCGAATGATCGTTGCTGGAGTAATGAGCGGGACCTCCGCTGATGGGGTTAATGTCGCGCTGGTACGCGTAAGGTCTTCGCGGAGCCGGGCAGGAACGCCCCTCCTCCATTTTCTGGCGCACGCAGAGTACCCTTATCCGAAACAGGTTCGGCGCGCTGTTTTGGCCGCGATGAATTCCAACACAGCACGCGTGGCTGACCTCGCAAGGTTGAATTTTCTCCTTGCTGAACTTTACGCTGATGCAGTGCTGGCTACACAGCGCCGGTTTCGTCTCAAGGCCCAACTCGTGGGTTGTCACGGTCAGACGCTCTATCACCAGGGCGATGCCGCCTTCTTTCTCGGACGCAAACTTGCGGTGACCTGGCAAACGGGTGAGGGCGCGGTACTCGCAGCACGCGTCGGCATTCCTGTCGTTTCAGACTTCCGCCCAGCCGACATGGCGGTCGACGGCAAAGGAGCACCACTCGTTCCATTTCTCGACTTTCATTTGTATCGAGATAACCGCCTCGGTCGAATTGTGCAGAACATTGGGGGCATCGCGAATTTCACCGCCATTCCCGCAGGCGCTTCGACCGATCAGGTGCTGGCATTCGATACCGGCCCGGGAAACATGCTCATCGACGCGGTTACTGAACGGCTGTTTCGCAAACCGTATGATCGCGATGGGCAAATTGCGAGCTCTGGCGTGGTGCTCAATAACGTAATTAGCGATGTGTTGAGGATGCCATTTTTTCGACGCCAACCGCCGAAGACAGCAGGACGCGAGGAATTCGGACGCGAGTTTAGTCGGGAGTTCATTCGGCAGTGTGGACAGGTTGATAGACGCGATGTCGTGGCGACAGCTACCGCGTTGACTGCCAGGTCCATCACGGATGCACTTCGCCGATTCGTCCTGCGCGGCACAAACGCCTATCGGGATTTCATCATCTCCGGCGGCGGAGCGCACAACCCGACGCTGATGGCAATGCTGGCGAATGAATTGCGGCCGCTCGGTCTAACCATTCGATCTTCGGATGAGTTCGGATTGCCCTCAGAGGCGAAAGAAGCCGCGGCCTTCGCCCTACTGGCTTTCCAGACGTGGAATCGTCAGCCGTCGAATGTGCCGTCCGCTACCGGAGCAAAGAGGCCTGCGATTCTGGGAAAGATTTCCTATGCGTGAACGGAAATCCTGTCGCCGCTCCGCAGCGAGCGTGCGACCAAGGGCGTCTGTGCCCACAGGTTTCTTGATATTTCTTGTGCTTCTCGCTCCTCTATTGTCCTGCTCCGGCAAACCTGACCCGGACACGCTCGTAATGGTCATCGAGAACAGCCCGACGAATTTGGACCCGCGGGTTGGCTTGGATGCGCAATCCGAACGAATTGATGAACTGCTTTTCGATGACCTTTGCACACGCGACGACCATTTGAACGTTCGACCTGGGCTTGCGGATCGCTGGGACATTCCCGATCCCCTCACTTATGTTTTTCATTTGCACCAGGGCGTGAGCTTTCACGATGGCCGGCTGCTGACTTCGCACGACGTAAAGTGGACGTTCGATTCCCTGCTGCAAGGGAAGATTCGCAGCACCAAGGCTGCCGCATACCGGCCTGTCGATCACATCGATGCCCCCGACGATGCAACGGTGGTGTTTCATCTAAAGGAACCGTTCGCGACGCTGTTGTGGAATGTCTCTGATGGTGCGATGGGAATTGTGCCCTACGGGAGCGGCGAAGAACTCAGCCGTCATCCCGTAGGCTCAGGTCCGTTTCGTTTCGTCAGTGCCGAACCCGACAAGGAAGTCATCATCGAACGCAACGACAGCTATTGGGGCGAGAAGACGAAGCTTAAACGAGTGCGATTCGCAGTGACGCCTGACGTCAACACACGCGCGCTCGAATTGCGAAAGGGTAGCGCCGACGTTGCAGTCACTTCGTTAACCGGAGACATGGTTCTTGCCCTTGAACGCGAGCCCAGTCTGGAGGTCCTGCATGCTCCGGGCACGGTACTGGGCTATCTGGCATTCAATACTCGGGACCCGGTTTTGAAAG
>CAWIMI010000012.1:0-39773 GCA_963837015.1 uncultured Acidobacteriota bacterium
AGGGCGTGATCTCAAAAATATCGCCCACGTCGTGTTTAGTCCGCAGATTCTTAAAGGCGGTTCCAAACAGGTTGCCGGCGGGGTCAAGGGTAAGGCCTGTGAGCGGGGCGAAGCCATCCCGGCCTCCGGTGAAGCTGTGTAACACCTTCAATTGGAGAGCGGGATTCATTACGAATGCTGTACCAAGTCCGTTGGCCCCACCACCCTGAGTGGTGCCGTAGATGTTTCCAGCCTCGTCCAGAATCAGGCCGCCGTTGGGGCTTGACCCATCCGTTCCTGTAAATTGATGCACAACCTTGTACTTGCCTTTGGGAGAAATCTGGAAGACAAGCCCGTTGCCGGACTTGTTACCACCCGTGGCGGCGCCGTATAGGTTACCGGTGGCTTGGTCGAGCACAAGTCCCGCCTGAGGAATTTCGCCATCGGTTCTACCATGGAACGCATGTAAGACCGTGAACTTTCCGTTTTTTGCAATTCTGAACACGGTGCCGCAGCCCTCGCCTTCGAACGGATCTGCCGAGCAATTGAAGTCTCCACCCACCTGAGCCACCCCATACAGATTTCCGTTCGAATCGGCGATCAGTGATCCCAACGGGCTGAAACCGTCGGCACCGCCGCTGAACTGATGGAGCATGTGTGCCTTGCCGGTGGTATCCAGCCGGTAGATGGTTCCGCAGCCATCAACGCAGTTGCCATTGCCACCCAGTGTGGTGGCGCCGTAGAGGTTTCCAGCCTTGTCTAGGAGGAGGCCTCCGATGGGGAAGATCGGGCCGATGGGACGCTTGGCTGGAAAATCGAACAACACTGTTTCTTCGCCTGACGGCGAGACCCGGAAGATCACACCTTCGTCGTTTGGCCCCGCACCCGCTGTGCCATACAAGTTCCCCGCCTGATCCAGAGCCAAGCCCGCAAAAGGGCCGGCTCCATTCGTGCCATCAAAACTAAACAGAACATTTTCAGCGCCTGTGGGATCGATCTTGTACACCACTCCCATTTCGTTCAGGCCACCGTGGCCGGTCGTTCCGTAGAGATTGCCAGCCTGGTCGCGGACTAGCGCCCCTCCGGGAGATGCGCCATCGAAGGGTCCATTCTGGAATTCGTGGAGTACGTGAAAGTGTTGAGCTTGCGCTGGCTGCATCGCTACCGCCAGCACCAGCACCACGATTGCAAGAACAAATTTCTTCATAAAATCTCCTAGCCTAGGTTTTTCCTCAACAATGCTGTGTATGCAGGCTCGCGCGAAAAGACGCGAGTTCAACTCGGAGCAGAGATCACGAGCAACGGAAATCCGCTCCAAGCCGCGCTACAAGTTAAGGCGTTATCACAAACGCAGTCCCCTGTATCTTTTGGTTCGAGAGGTCCATAGTGGTGGTTCCATAAAGGTGACCAGCGGCATCACGGATCAAGCCAGCAGACGGAACCCCTCCATCGTCTTCTCCTTTGAAGCGATGCAAGACCGTCAGCACGCCGTCCGGACTCAGCTGAAACACAGACCCGAGGTTATGGCCGCCATTAAAGTTGGCGGTGCCATTGAGGTTGCCGGATGCGTCCAGGACCAAGCCCCCGTTGGGGCTCGTCCCATCTTTTCTGGCAAAGAGGTGAAGGATCGTGTAGTTGCCGTCTTTGGAGATTTTGAAGGCGGTTCCGAATTCACGGTTGCCGCCAACGCTGGTAACGCCGTACAGGTTGCCGGCTGCGTCCATGGCAAGGCCACCTTGCGGGACTGAGCCATCCTTTCGGCCTGCGAAGGTATGTAAGATGGTGAGCGCGCCATTCTTAGCTAGCTTGAATACTGTGCCGCAACCAACGCTTGGAAAGTGCGGGTCTGGGCAAGATAGGTTTCCTCCGGCTCGGGCCACGCCATACAGGTTTCCCTTCGCATCTTGCACCAGTGGTCCGAACGGTTCGCTGCCATCCGAACCGCCCGTGAACTTATAGAGCAGGTGCAGCTTGCCAGCCGGATCTAGCCGGAATATGGTTCCGCATCCAGATGAGCACTTCCCGCCAGAAAGCGTCGTTCCAAATAGGTTCCCGGACTTATCCATGAAAAGGCCGCCGGTGGGAATTACCGGGCCACCCTGAGGATCTAGCTGAAAGGCGTGCAGAATGGTTTGCTCACCTTGAGGGGAAAGCTTGTACACAACGCCGCCGCCACGCGGCCCCCCTTCCTGGGCGATGCCATACAGGTTTCCTGCCTGGTCTTGAATCAAGGGCGTATCGGGAGAGGAGCCGCTCACCTGCAGATTAAAAGTAAATAGGATCGTCTCCATGCCCGTGCTGTCGATCTTGAACACAGTTCCATCGCCACTACCGCCGGCAAGGGTCGTTCCATAAAGATTGCCGGCGGCATCCCGGAGGAGTGCCCCATGGGGAATCGCCCCTTCTCCGCTGACTCGAGTGTCAAACAGGTGCAACGTTTTGAAAGTTTGCGCTGCTGCTGGCAGGGCGACTACTGCCGCCATCGCCAGGACCATAATTGTCAGAACAATTTTCTTCATAAATTCTCCTTAGTTTGATTTCTTATAACCTCACTACCAGAAAAGCATGTGCCCCTATTGGGCAGGTCTGGCTTCACTACTACTTGGCCGAATCCGGCCTCTTGCGAGGCCGGTGAACAGTTGGCTGAGCGCTTACATACCTTTGTAGGCGACGGTCACGGTTCTCGATTGACCCCCGCCAAGTCCGATTGCATAGTCCAAGAAGAATGACCCGTCAGTATTGATGATCGGACCGACGACGGCGTGCCGAAAGGCGTTGCACGGCTCCGGAGGGTCGGGAACATTCAGAATGAAAGCAAAGTGGTGGAAGGGCGTGGCGCCGACATTTTGCAACATTAAGCCGAACCCCAGTGGGTGGGAGTCGCGTCCGTCGGTTGAATTCCACCCGAATGCGCTGTCACGGGTGGCGTCCAGGTTGTTCTGGAAGAAGCTATCGGCATTCACATTCGCGTAGCGAAAGATCACTACATCTCTCTGCCCGGCAGGGTCGTTGTTCCTGATTGTCATGGCAATCTTTGCGGACGGCGAAGTGCCGGCCACTTGGGTGATGGTTTGAGTTAGGGTCCAGATGCCGTCTCCGGTGGTGCGCGCAATTTTGACGGACGTTGCGTCCTGGCTTACCACGGTTGCTGGGTTCCAATTCCCGCTGTCGCCGAATCCAGCGTAATCGAAGTATTCAATGCCACCGGTGTCACAGAGGCCATACCCTTCGCCGATTTTGTCGGCGACGGCTAGGTGCTCCCGACCCCGGGGGGTCTCCAGCTGTACGATGTTGCCGTTGGCGGTTACGCAATATTTGAAAAAGGTCTCATCATGACCTGAGGTGAAGGTGAACGCGCAGACGGGCTGTGCAGCGAAGTTGTTGGGCGCGGTTCGGGCGGCGCTCCCTTGCGTCAACGCCGCCGCTGTTTCAGGTTGATTCTTACTATTCGCGGCGCTCGGCGTCTCAGCGAGGCTGAGGGCACAGAGAGCCAGGACGGTTGCTGCTAGAACAAACTTCTTCATAAACAGATCTCCGTAATTTTGATTTCGTATAAGTCATTTCCCAGAAAAACCGTGGATGAGCCGATCGGCATCCAGCACTGCCACTGCTTGGTCGAGCGAGAAGGCCTGTTGTCAAAATGCCTGAGTCGCCCAACACACTTGTCACAAGCGTGTCCCAAATCTGTAAAGGTTCAGCGTCATGTCGTTGCAACGTTGCCATAGCTTCGCGCATCCGCTAGAATCTCGCCTAATCGCAGCCAGACCGCCGGCCTGAGTGCACGTTAAGCGGCGCGATTCGAAATTGTCCTTAACGGCTTGCTAAGAATTTCCAAGGAAATTCCAAAGACAGTCATGTCCGCAGAAGCAAAAGTCTTGTACGATTTTGGGGAATTCCGCTGCGACCCTCGTGAGCGCCTGTTGTTGCGCGATGGCAGACCGATTTCCTTGTCGCCGAAGGCTTTTGAGATTCTGGTAGCCCTGATTCAGAGCAACAGCCGCCTGCTCACGAAGGACGAGCTCATGCAGCAGGTATGGCCCGACAGCTTTGTGGAAGAAGCCAACCTTACGGTCAATATATCCGCTCTGCGTAAAGCGCTCGGCGGACCTTCTGGAGCACAGCAATATATCGAGACGGTACCGAAGCTGGGATACCGGTTTGTCGCGCCAGTCAAGGAACACAGGGACGACGGCAAACCTAATCCACCATTAGAGAGTGCTCGTGTCGAACCGGGTAAACGGCTGTCCACAGTTTCCACTTTACCTGCGTGGGTGGTCCGCTCAGGTGGATGGTGGCTCGCCGCCGGGCTCCTGTTCGTCGCTGTCTTGGCCTCAGTACTGGTGCCCCGTCGGCCGACGAAACTCACCGACGCAGACACTGTCGTCCTGGCAGATTTTGCCAATTCGACGGGAGATACGGTGTTCGACGATGCGTTGCGTCAGGGGCTTTCCTCGCAACTGGAGCAGTCCCCGTTTTTGAACCTGCTCTCCGACGACCGCATCGCGCAGACACTTTCTTTGATGACCCAACCCAAAAACTCCCGCCTGACCCATGACCTGGCTCGCGAAGTTTGTCAGCGAACGGCTAGCGCCGCGGTTCTGTACGGAACAATTGCGCAAGTTGGCACGCAATACCTTCTCACCCTGAAAGCGTCCACCTGCTCAAACGGTGACTCGCTCGGGAGTGCGGAGGCGCAGGCATCCGACAAGAATCATGTTCTCGATGCGTTGGGAAAGGTGGCTTCCGAAATCCGCAGTCAACTGGGCGAATCGTTGGCGTCGGTCGAGAAGTATGACGCGCCAGCAGAGAACGTGACGACCTCATCGCTGGAAGCCCTCAAAGCCTACAGCCTCGGGTATCAGGCCATGGTCGTAAGCAGTGATTACGATGCGGCGGTCCCGTTGTTCCAGCAGGCGATCAGCCTGGATCCGAATTTCGCCATGGCGTACGCCCGGATGGGAACCTGCTACTTCAATCTCAATGAGACAGTCCGTGCGACTGAAAGCGTTCGCCGAGCTTATGAATTGCGCCAGCACCTGAGCGAGCGGGAAAGGCTCTATATTGCTTCGCATTATGAACTTGTTGTCACCGGGAACCTGGAAGCAGCCCGCAAGGTTTTTGAGTTGTTGGCACAAACTTACCCGCGCGAAGCTCCGTATACCAATCTAGGCATTGTCTATAGCCAACTGGGCGACGACGACAAAGCCATCGCCGCGTTCGAAAAGGCCGTCAGAGTCGGTCCCGCCACCGGGAACCGCTATGCGAATCTGGTCAACGGATACTTGCAGCTCAACCGCTTGGATGAAGCGGAAGCCACGGTGCGAGAGGCGAAATCCAAAAATATTGATTCTCCTGAGATTCACGTGAACCTCTATTGGGCTGACTTCCTTCAGCATGACGCCGCGGGGATGGAGCGGGAAGCTGCGTTTGTTGAGAGCAAGCCGGGATACGAAGACCAAATGCTTAACTTCGAATCGGACACAGCCCTGTACGGCGGGCAGCTCGGCCAAGCGCGGGTCTTGGCGCAGCGCGCAATCGAGACCGCTCGGAAAGGCGATGATAAAGAAGCGGCGGCGGTCTATGAGGCGCAGGCCGCGGTGCGCGAGGCGCTGGCTGACTATACGGACTTGGCCAAGCAGCAGGCCCAAACCGCACTTGCGTCCTCAAACGGCCGGGATGTCGAGGCTTTGTCGGCCATCGCGCTGGGGATGGCAGGCGCTTCCATGCACGCCAGACGGCTGGCCGATGATTTGAAAAAGCGCTTTCCCGAAGACACAATTGTGCAGTTCAGCTACTTGCCTACGATTCACGCTGCGACTCTACTTCGGGGTAGCGTCAGCAACGTGTCCGCAGATTCGTTAGCCGCAACGCCCTACGAACTTGGAGGCAATCTTTTGACCTTGAACTTCACTCTTTATCCGGTCTACGTCCGCGGCGAAGCTTATCTGGCGGCGAAAAATGGCACCGCGGCTGCCGCCGAGTTTCAAAAAATTCTCGATCACCCCGGCATCGTCAGAAGTGAGCCCATCGGAGCGCTGGCGCATCTCCAAATGGGCAGAGCCTACGTTTTGTCGGGAGACACTATCAAAGCCAAGAACGCGTACGACACCTTCCTGGCGCTATGGAAAAATGCCGCCCCTGACGTGCCCATCCTGCAGGAAGCCAAAGCGGAATACTCCAGACTGCATTGATCGAAAACCTGGTGTGGACCTAGAGATCGTGTGGGAAAGTCTTTTCCTATGTGAATTCGCTTTCATTGTTGCTCACCGTTTCTGAGTACCTAATCGTGGCGCGTAACAGTCCGCGAAGGTTACTATCGTGCTAGAGAAACCTCCTAAAGCTCGTCCTGTCTAAAAAGTCACGCGTCCGCTAAATGCTTTGACTGGTACGAATTCTGACGTTCCAGCGCACTAGGGAACACAAACTTCGCGGTTGATGTATTCCAGGGTCAGCGGTGGCATCGTGATTGCCCGACACCCTGCCGAGTGGGCAGACCGTCGGGGGCTTTCTGTTTACATTATTGCCATCGCCGCAGTCACGCTGGAAGTCATTCATGGCCGGCTGGAGCGTGCAAGCTTTCTCCATGACAGGACTTCTCTTTTTGGGTGTCCAATACCGCGGAAACCTTGTGCTGCCTGAAGACGACCGGGCGACGACTCTCGTCTCCTACGAACCACTCGTGCTGCAGGAGCAGAAGCAGCCTTCTGTTCCACCCGCATTGGCGCGGCCTAGGCCAGTGGAGAGCAAACCGGTACTGCAAACTAAGCCGACCATTGCTCCGCTTATAGTCGCCCGGCAGATACACACCATGGCAGAGCCCAATCGACGGGAGCCGGATCGCCCTGCGCCGGAGTTGAAACTCGAAAGTAAGATTCCAGTGATTCCCGCAACTCCGCCGTCGAAGATCGTGGCCGTGGGCACGTTTTCTACCAGCACTTCGCTCGCACCGACGGTCACCAAACCTGCTGCAGCAGTGCAGACCGGAGGCTTTGGCGATCCGAACGGCATTCCGTCGTCAGAGCACCGCGGGGTCGCCAACATCAGCGCCAAGGGTGGATTCGACTTACCCAGCGGATCGGGACGCGGCAATGGAAGTGGAGGCTCAAACCCGGGCGTGGTGGTGAGTTCCGGATTCGGCAACGGGGCGATCGACACTCTCGGCAGCGCCGGTATCCGTCCGAAGATGGCATCGCACCAGCCGGGCAGCGGAGCCAATGCTCCCGTCGAAATTACCTTCAAGCCCAAACCGGATTACACGGACGAGGGACGTAAACGAAAGGTTAACGGCGAAGTTCGTCTGGAAGTGTTGTTCAAGTCCGACGGCCAAGTCCGCGTGATACGCGTGGTTGAAGGGTTGGGGTACGGCCTCGACGAACAAGCCGTGAAGGCCGCCGAGCAAATCAAGTTCAAGCCAGCATTGCACGAAGGCCAGCCGATCGATTCGACGGCTCAGGTCCACATCATTTTCGAACTTATTTCGTGAGGAGAGCTATGCGCAGCTTCACAAAAATCGTCCTGTTGTTGCTGATATCCGCGACCGCAGGAGTCGCGGCCGATAACCAGAAGCCCACGGCGACACTCTCCTTCGACCAAACCGTCGACCGAGTCGTGGCGCGTGAGCGCGGGTTTGTTGGAACCATGAAACGCATGCACCCACTGGCCGAGACTTATATCCAGAATCTTCATGAAGACAACGACCACAATGTCAACCCGGTCAGCGATCAGTATTTCCTGGGACGGCTTGACTTGAATGATGGCATCCGCGATGCAACTTTCCAGAAGCAGCACCCGGGATTCATGCATCACGTGGTGAATCCCTTTTCTTCTGCCCTGGAGTACAAGTTCTTGCCGCAAGGCTTCGCGCAGATGGTGATCCTCGATGGAGACCTCCAGAAGAGCAATTATCGTTTCACTTTTGTGCGGCGCGAGTTTCTTGGCGAAACGCGCTGCATTGTGATCGATGTCCAACCTGGGAAGAAAGCAAAAGAAGGGCTGTTCACCGGAAGAATCTGGGTCGAAGACCGCGACTTCAACATCGTCCGCTTTAATGGGACCTATTCCGGCCATCCTGACACGCATTACCTGCACTTCGACAGCTGGCGCTTTAATCTGCAGGCCGATGTGTGGCTGCCTTCGTACGTTTACGTCGAAGAGTCCGGCACAGAACCCAACAGCGCGTTGTTTCACGATTTGTATCTCAAGGCTCAGACCCGTCTATGGGCCTACGATCCGGAACAACTGAACCACGAGGAAGAGTTTACCCAAATTAAAGTCGACAACTCAGTGGATGATCGTCCGGTTGCCAAAGACAACAGCCCCGTCGAAGCCCAGCGCATGTGGGAACGGATGGCAGAAGACAATGCGGTCGATCATCTGCAGAAGATCGGCCTAATGGCGCCTCCAGGCGATGTGGACAAAGTGCTGCAGACCGTGGTCGACAACCTCATCATCACCAACAAACTTCAAATCGAGCCTGAGGTGCGCTGCCGAGTGCTCCTGACGCTGCCTCTGGAGTCTTTCACCATCGGGCATACGATTGTAGTCAGTCGTGGCCTGCTTGATGTTCTGCCGGATGAAGCGTCTTTGGCGATGGTTCTGGCTCACGAGCTCAGCCATCTTGTCTTGGGCCATCACATTGATACCCAGATGGCCTTCAATGACCGCTTCTTCTTCGCCGACACGACTACCTTCCAACATCTGAATTTCCAATTGGATCCCGCAGACGAACAAGCAGCCGACAACAAAGCTGTGGAGTTGCTGGGAAATTCACCATACAAAGACAAACTGAGCAACGCCGGGCTGTTCCTCAAAGCATTACACGATCGCGCGCCCGTGCTCACCAACCTGATCAAGCCCCGCCTGGGAGACACCATGGCGAGCGGAAACACCACACGAATGGCTGCGCTTTTCAACTCCGCGCCGGCTTTACAGAAACAACGCCTTGATCAGATTGCCGCTCTTCCCATCGGCAGCCGGATCAAGTTGGATCCGTGGAGCAATCAACTGGCGATGATGAATGCGAAGCCGGTTGCGCTGGTGTCCCCGAGGGAGAAGATGCCGTTCGAGGTCACGCCATTTTTCCCCTTTCTAACCTACAGCCAAGCCGACAGAAAGCTTGTGGCCCGAGGTTCGATAGCGCCATAAGCCACTCGACCGGTACGTTGGCCGTTTGAATCAAAAAGCTCTTCTACACTTGTACTGCCGATCAGAAAGGACGTAATGAGAAACACAATGAGGATCATCGGGAAGATCTGCTTTTTCGGGCTGTTGACGATAGCGCCCGCGGTCGCACAAAACCTGCAATCGGCGCCAGCTCCAGCGGTCACCGGACCATCCTATAATTTGGGCGTCGGCTATGCCTATCTCTCAATGCCGATTCCCGGTGCCGGTGGTAGCGCGCATTTCAACGGTTTGGATTTTAATGGGAACGTCGGTCTCAACTCGCGCTGGGGTGCAACGCTCGATTCCAATTATCTTTATGCGCCGGAAGTTCTCGGCACCCATCACCAGGGCTATGTATTGAGCGCATATACCGGTCCAGTGTTCTATCCAGTTGCGCACGGAAATACCCGCGTGTTCGTTCACGCGCTAGGCGGGGCGGCTCTGGTGGACGGAGCGGTGCCGATCGCTGAAAACGAGATTTTCCATGGCTGGATGTTCCGGCCATCCTACGCGTTTGGCGGAGGCGTTGAGCATCCAGTTTCGACGCAATTAGCGCTTCGCGTCATCGGTGATTACGTACGCACAGACTTTTATGACGCTACCGGGACTGCGCAAGCGCAGAACAATCTTCGCTTAACGGTTAACTTCGTTTTTCGCCTGAAAGAGCGCCCGCAGAGATCAAGTGCACAGCTGCGGTGATTGGATCGTTTATCTATGCCCGATTCATCCACACCGTCTTGTGTTTCCGCGTTGGAATGCCGGCGTAAGATGTCGAGCCAATGAGTGGTAACGCAGAGGAAGCCGGTAACTTCGTCACCCGGGTTGGGTTGTCAATGTGACACAGTGAACTCATGGCGCATTGGGATGCTCTGCGTCCTTCTCGTATTGAACACGAATGCGGTAAGCGTGGTCGAACTTACGCCTGCGAAACTGGACTTCGGTTCTCTGCCGGTTGGCATAGATAGCCCGCTCAAAATTGCCACGCTGACCAACATCAGCACTACCGTAGTGAGCGTTCGTGACATCAGCGCTTCAGGCATCGATTTCTCTGAGACCAACACCTGCCCATCAAGTTTGCCAGCGGGTGGAAGCTGCGCCATCGAAGTCACCTTCAAACCAGCCATCGACGGTCCCCGGCTCGGGACCATCATCGTTTCTACTTCGGACCCATCCAGCCCGCGACTCCTTGTGCTCACCGGCACGGGACAGTGATTTCGAGACCCCTCATCGCTGTGGGGATTCCCATTGCCCCGACCTGGCGGACTTGAAGACTGCTTCGATTACGGCCATGTTTTTAATGGCGTCCTCGAGCGGGACGGGAACTTCCGTGTTATCGATAACGGCCCGTGAAAAGGCATCAACCTGCAGCGTGTACTGATCGGAAACAGAAAACGTTTCGGTGATGATGTCTTTGCCGAAGAGGGCACCTCCCTCGTCGATGAAAAGACGGGTAGGACGGTCCTTCGGCGCGTTGAAAGGGATTTCCAGCTCGATACGCCCGCGCGTGCCGAGAAATTGAACGCGCTGGTAAGGGACGAGTTGCGTGCTGCAAGTAAAAATGGACTGACCGCCGGGGAAGTCGAGAATCGCCGATGTGAGCCGGTCGGTACGCATCTGGGGGTCGCGGTCGATCAGAGCGATGACGCGGGTGGGTTCCTGCGCGAACGCGTACCGTGATGCGTGAATCAGGTAGCAGCCGATATCCATGAGGGCGCCGCCGCCGCATTCGAGCTGGTTGCGAATGTTGGCCGGGTCAATGTTGAAGTAGCTGAAGAAGGTGACGACCGACCGGAGTTCGCCGATACGGCCTTCGTTGATCAGTTCGCGGACCCGCAGCCATTGGGGATAACTGCGGATCATGAAAGCTTCGCCGATCTTCACCCCGGTATGCGAGCGGACAGCGAGAAGAGAATCCGCCTCCGCCACTGTCATGCTGAGAGGCTTCTCGCAGAGAACATGCTTGCCTGCTTCGGCGGCTTTAACGGTCCACGGCACATGCAGCTGATTGGGAAGAGGATTGTAGACGGCCTCGATGTTGGGATCGGCGAGAAGTTCTTCGTACGAGCCGCAAGCCTTGGGAATGCCAAGCGCCGTGGCTACTTTCTGCGCCTTCGCGAGATCGCGGGATGCGATGGCGACAACGCTGGTGTATTGGCCCAACTGCATAGCGGGAATAACCTTCTTGAGACCGATGGCGGCGGTGCTGAGAACTCCCCAGCGAATCTTGTTGGGCATGATGCTAAATGATACCTCTCGCCTCTCCTCGTGCTCGTCCCGGACGAGGGAGCGGCGCGCTCTCCCACGACATTTCGGAGAATACAACGAAACCACACGGAGAAAACGCGGGCCTACGTGTTGTTACGGCCGTATCACTGCAGTCCCTGCAACAGGTAGAGTTCAGAGAGCTGTCGCAGCGTGTTGTACGCGAAGTACTGCCCGTCAGGGGTTGTCAACACGCGGGTGACGCCGAATCCGCCAGTAGGATCGCGCATTTCGAGCGTCTTAATTAGTTGTCGATCTCCGCTGTCCAGGTGAACGCGATAAACGGTTGCGGACAGGCCTTTGTAGTTGGCAACAAAAGCGTCGGCTCCGTCAGCTGTCATTTGAATCAGTCGATCCGGCTCCTGCAATCCTTTAATTTGTCGGACAGGCGACCCTGTTTCGACCGCAAGGATTTCAGCGGGCGACTCGATGTTACGAACCGCCAGGAACTTTCCATCGGGGGAAAGGAACCCGCGGACGCCTTCGGGAGTTAGCGGCTGCAGTTTGCTCGAAGTGGGGTCGAACAAATAGTCGCGCGCCTGATGCCCAGGCTCATTGGCAAGAAACACAATTCGATGGCTATCGGCTGCGAAACCCATCGCAAAGACGTTCTCGATTCCTGTCGTCTTCAGTTCAGTAGGTTCTCCGGCTCCGGTGGGAATCAGCCAGTGACGACGCGGAGTACCCGGGGTGTAGGCGAGCACCCATTTCTGGTCCGGCGACAGAGCGATGGAATAGCCCTCGCCCAGACGGACCGCAGCGCTGCCGTCGGTTTCCCGCAGGAAAATCGTCCCCTGCGACCCTCCTCCCTTTCCGCCTTCGTGAAACGTCACTTGCTTGCCATCGGGAGACAGGCCGGACAGCACGGCGCGATCGAGCCAGGTAAGCTCTTTCTCCTGTGTATTTTTGGAATCAGAGAAGAAGATTTTGCGCTCGCGATCATCGATAGTAATGATCGCGGTGCCATCGGCCGAGACATCGTGCAATGTCAAATCTCCCGGAGCAGCGGCCAAGAGACGGAACTTGCCGGACAAAGTAACCGCCATCAATCGCCGAGCGATGGTTGTCGCGGTTGGGTCTGCCGTGAACCAAATTTCGTCATCTGTCGGTGACCAGGCCAGTCCATAAAGGCTGGCAAAGTCTCCGAACGATTTCTCGTCGCTCCCTCTGTCGGAATCAATGACCGTGACTGAGCCGCGATCATCGCCTCTCTGGACGTGCTGACAGAATGCGATTCGCTTGCCGTCGCGGGAGATTCTCGGATGGCTGATCCAGGCTGGACCGGTCACCTTAAAGACGACCTTCCCCGGGGGATACTCGATACGGTTCTCATTGCCAACTGTCCGCACCACCAGCACGCTTGACCCATCGGGCGACCAATCGGCCCATTCCACGGTCTCGAGCATTTCGCGAGGCGCCGTCCCACCGGTCAGCGGCGTGCGTCCCAATGTGCCCAACGTCCCGAAGAATCCCGGGAGTGGTGTCGGCTTCAGTAAAATCGCGATCTCTCCCGTTGACGAGATGCCGAGCAGATCCACCTGACTAAGTCCAACGGGCCGTGATTCGATACTGTCCTGCCGCGTGGAGAAGAGCTCCGGATCCCTTCCGCTCCAGGCCGCGCTGTAAATAATCGTGCGGTTATCCGGCGCAAAGCGGGCGCTCAGCACTGTTCCCTTGCGGAAAGTCAGTTGGTGATACGTCACTTCAGAAGATGTCTTGGTTCTGTGGCCAAAAATGTAGCCCAAGCCGGCCGCCAGTGCCAAAAGCAGAAGAACGATAAGCCACTGGAAGCGGCGTACTTGCTGGACTGCACTGGGTTTTGCAATCGCACTTACGGAAGAGCCGGAATACTGGGACAACGCCTCAAGATTGAAAGCAAGATCGCGGGCCGACTGAAAACGCTGGTCGGGATTCTTTTCCAGGCAGTGACGCACAATTCTCTCAAGCGCCGGAGAAACACTGCGATTCGTCTCCGTCAATTCTGGTGGGTCTTCCTTCAGAATCGCCGTCATTGTCTCGGCCGCGGTATCCCGCCGGAAGGCACGCTTACCGCTCAACATCTCGAACAAGATCGCCCCGAACGTGAAGAAGTCAGAACGATGATCCACAGCAGCACCGCGCACCTGCTCAGGCGACATGTAGCCCGCCGTGCCTAGAACATGCCCGTCCTCAGTGAGGGAGACGGCTGCGGATGTAAGCGTCTGCACTGAACCGTTGGCCTCCGAGCCCTTGGCAATCTTGGCCAAACCAAAGTCAAGAATCTTCACCCGTCCATCTTTGGTCAGGAAGATGTTTTCAGGTTTCAGATCACGATGGACAATACCCTTCTCATGCGCCGCAGCCAGGCCTAGGGCAATCTGTGTGGCGATTTCAACGGCCTTCTTTGACGATAAAGGTCCGCCCAGCAAGCGCTCACGCAGGGTCTCCCCTTCCAGTAGTTCGGAAACCATGTACGGAGCTGAGTTGTAAGTTCCGATGTCGTGGACGGCGAGAATGTTGGGGTGGTTAAGAGCGGCAACGGAACGCGCCTCTTGCTCGAAGCGCCGGAGCCGGTCAGGGTCGGCTGAGAACGAGGCGGGAAGGACCTTGATTGCTACGATGCGTTCGAGCCGAGTGTCACGGGCTCGATACACCTCACCCATGCCCCCGCTCCCAGTTGCGACTGGATTTCATACGGACCGAGTTTGGTGCCAGCGGCAAGGGCCATGCGTGCGCGCTATTATAGCCCAGGCATTAGGTTTACAGTCGGCGCGGCGAATGCCGGCGTGCGATGCACCGACTCCTGGAGAGATAACAAGTCGATCGGATAGACCGTCGCAGAGGACGGAAAGGGATGAAGTGTCCACCCCAAACAGATTGTCGAAGTTAACGGGCTACGGGCCCAGGTACTTAATGAAGATCACTTCGTTTTGCGCTTCGTTGTAGATCAGCTCATCGCCCAGCGCCCGGGTCATAAGGATGCCGAAGCCTCCTGGGCGAATCCCCATCTGATCCCGGAGAGCCATGTGGGCCACCGGTTCATCGGTTGACTGGCCGATGGCAGCGTGGCTCAGCCCCTCAAAGCTGAAACCGGGACCGGGATCGGCAATGCGATACATTAACATTCGCGACGAACGAACCTGGGCAATGCGAACCTTGCGATTGGGGTCCAGCTTGCCGCCCCACTCCACGGCGTTGAGCAGCAGCTCACGAAAAGCCATGGCGATGCCATGACGCAAGTCGTCGGGCAGGTCGGCCTCCAGTTTGAGTAGAAAGGCTTGAATTCGCTCGGCCGCGTCTCGCGTGCACGGGATGAGCAGTTCGACCCAGTGCGGAAGAGCCGACACCACTTCGATTGGCGGCGAAGAGTCTTCTTCAAGAGCTCGCTGTGCCAACTCGACAGCTTCCTTGGGCGGAAACGGCTTGGTGATGTATTCGTAAGCCTGTTCACGAACCGCACGCAGCAACGACTGCGGAGTGGTATCCGACGTCATAATAATGACCTTGGGGTGAGACTTTCCCGAGCGAATACAGGCGAGGACCTCGAGACCACTCATTCCCGGCATCCAGATGTCAAGAAACACCAGATCGAATTCCGTCTGCTGGACCTTACGCAGCGCGTCAATACCATCTCTAGCAGCGGTGACCGCGTAGTTTGCGTCGCGCAGCATCCGGGTGATCGCATGGCGAGTGGTGCGGTCATCGTCGGCGACCAAAACCTTTTGCCTTGTCGCGGGGATGTGGCTCATCGATCCCACCTCGGGCTGGTGAATCGCAGTCGCGATAGGCCGCCATGCTACCCCGCCCTAGATCATGAGTCAACGCGACCTTTCCTCAGATGAGGTTAACGTGCCCCTTTACAACTTAAGAGTTTGCCTCCAAAAGTCAACGAGTGTTAGAGCCGATGTTACGCGCCACACATCCCGACCTATTGCCAACCTCCTGGCTTTCGTTGACTTGCCTGTTTCCCAGTCGTAAGATTCGCGCCAGTGCTTGGCCAGATCATTTCGCACTACCGTATCGTCGAAAAACTCGGCGGTGGCGGGATGGGTGTGGTCTACAAGGCTGAAGACACGCGGCTGCATCGCTTTGTTGCACTGAAATTCCTCCCTGATGACGTAGCCAGCGATCCCCAGTCTTTAACCCGCTTTCAGCGAGAAGCGCAGGCGGCCTCCGCTCTCAATCACGCCAACATCTGCACCATTCACGACATTGGCGAGCACGATGGCCGGGCATTCATTGTCATGGAGTTTCTGGACGGGATGACGCTGAAGCGCCGCATCTCCGGCATGCCGCTCGAGGCCGACGCTCTGCTCAGTTTAGCCATCGAGATTGCCGATGCGCTGGATGCTGCCCATGCCAACGGCATCGTTCATCGCGACATCAAGCCTGCCAACATTTTTGTCACCAAGCGCGGCCATGGCAAAATTCTGGACTTCGGCCTGGCAAAAATAGACATGACTCGCAGGCGCATTGACAGCGGATCCGGCTCTGACGATCCGACGCTCGAAGATAAAGAGTTGACTACCGGCGGCAGCACGATGGGAACCGTGGCTTATATGTCGCCGGAGCAGGTCGCGGGGAAAGCTCTGGATGCGCGCACCGATCTGTTCTCCTTCGGGGTTGTGCTTTATGAGATGGCGACCGGCCATCTAACTTTTGACAGACCGACAATCGGTGCAACCTTTGGGGCCATTCTGCACGAGGACGCGATTCCCCCGAGTCACTGGAATCCTGAGTTATCTCCTCAGTTGGAACAAATCATTGCGAGAGCACTCGAAAAGAATCGAGATCTGCGCTACCAGCACGCGTCGGAAATGCGGGCCGAGCTGCAGCGGCTGAAGCGGGACACGGAGAGCGGGAAAATCGCCACGCCAAGCCCACGTGGGGACAGCCGCCCCCGGCTGTTTGGCCGAGCAAAGCTCGGCAGCTACGTCGCGGCCATTCTCTCGCTCTGCGCACTGATCGCCGCCGGCCTTTACTATCGCTCTCGTCAAACCAAGCCCCTGACCGAGAGAGACTCCATCGTGCTGGCCGATTTCGCGAACAGCACTGGTGATGCCGTCTTCGACGACACACTGAAGACGGCGCTCAACGTGTCCCTGCGGCAGTCGCCATTCCTGAACGTGCTGTCCGAGAGCGAAGTCGCAAAGACCTTGCAGGAAATGACCCGTCCGCCTGGTACGAGGCTCACACCCGACATCGCCCGTGAGCTCTGCCAACGCACCGATAGCAAGGCCTACATTGCCGGCTCAATCAGCAGCCTTGGCAGCGAATACGTCGTGGGGTTGAAGGCAGTAAATTGCCAGAACGGAGACGCGCTGGCGCAAGAACAGGTCACGGCCGCGTCCAAGGAGAAGGTGCTGGATTCGCTGGGCGCGGCAGCGTCCAAGCTGCGCGGCGAGCTGGGCGAGTCGCTGGCCACGGTGCAGAAGTTTGATGTGCCGCTCGAACAAGCCACTACATTTTCGCTCGAAGCATTGAAGGCGTACAGTCTCGGCGAAAAGGCCTCGAATGAAAAAGGCTCCGCAGCCGCCCTGCCATATCATCAACGTGCCATCGAGCTTGATCCGAATTTTGCTCTGGGCTACAGAATCGTGGGCGGCGACTACAACGCTCTCGGCCAGTTGGGACGCGCTACACAGTACTACACCCGAGCATTCGAGTTGCGCGACCATGCCAGCGAACGCGAGAAAATGTCGATCACCGCCGCCTACTATCGCAATGTAACTGGAGAACTAGACAAAGCGGCCGAGACTTATCAGCAGCAGATCGATAGTTACCCGCGCGAACCGGGGGCGTACAACAACCGAGGCCTTATCTATGCCTTAGAAGGCCAGTATGAACTGGCGCTGGAGTTAACTCAGCAAGCCGCGCGCTTGGGGCCGAACACGGCGATTTACTTTGAGAACCTCACCAACTACACCATGGCCTTGCAACGTTTCGACGAAACACGGCAAATCATTCGCGACGTGCAGGCACGGAAAATGGACCGCGTGGAATTCCGCATAACGCAGTACGGGCTTGCGTTTCTCGCAGCCGACTCTACGGCGATGGCGGAACAGCAACAGTGGTTTGCGGCCAAGCCTGATAACGAGAATGTTGGATTGGGGCTCGCATCCGACAGCGAGGCGTACGTCGGTCATCTTGCTAAAGCCCGGGAATTAACCAGGCGGGCGGTGGAGTCGGCCGCACGAATCGACGACAAAGAGAGCGGGGGCACCTATCTGGCGAATAGCGCCCTGGAAGAAGCCGCGTACGGGTATGCTGCGGAAGCGCGCCAGTCCGCGGCAGAGGCGTTGAAGCTGGCTCCCGCAAGTCCCGGAGTTGTGGTCGAGGCGGCGCTTGCGTATGCGTTCGTTGGCGACACGACGCGATCCGAATCCCTGGCACTGGAGTTAAACAAACGCTACCCGCTTGGCACTCAGATGCAAGGGCTATGGCTGCCCGCGATTCACGCGCGCCTGGCGCTCAACAGGAAGAATCCGACCGCCGCCATCAATTTCCTGCAAGCCGCTTCCAACATCGAGTTAGGTTTGATTCCGTACTACAACAACATTTCCTGCCTCCATCCGGTTTACATAAGAGGAGAGGCATACCTCGCCGCTGGCCAAGGCAGTGCCGCCGCAAACGAGTTTCGAAAGATTCTCGAGCACAGCGGCCTCGTCTGGAACTGTTGGACGGGAGCATTGGCGGGTCTTGAATTGGCTCGCGCCAGCGCTCTGCAAGCCAAGACCTCACAGGGCGCGGATGCCGACGCGGCCCGCGTGCGCGCGCTCGCATCCTACAAAGACTTCCTCACCCTCTGGAAAGACGCCGATCCCGACATCCCCTTCCTGAAGCAAGCCAAGGCAGAGTACGCGAAGCTGCAGTAGCGATGGAGGGGATTCGTTCTGCCCGGCCGCTCTACCTACACTGAGAATGGCCGATCCGAGTCAATGCGTGACATGGTGATTTTTTCGACTCTCTCGGCGCGCAATACCTCATCAACCTCATAGTTAAATTGCTCTGCCTGCCTGGTTGCACGGATGCCTTCTTTGCACCACAATTGGAAAGGCTGGACTTTGCACGAACCCCAGATCTGCATGAGTACCGCGCCGCGTTTCAATCCGCCAAGTGAAGACGACTTACGAGAGTTTCTCGACTTGTCGATCGATATGCTGTGCATTGCCGGCATTGACGGCTACTTCAAGCACCTCAACCCCGCATGGGAGAAGACGCTCGGCTACAGCAAGGAAGAGTTGCTATCGCGTCCCTACGTGGACTTCGTGCACCCCGAGGATCGTGACGCGACCATCGCAGAAGCCAACAATCTGGCCGCAGGTCAGGATACCTTCATCTTTGAGAACCGCTACCGGTGCAAGGACGGTTCCTACAAGTGGCTCCGATGGACCGGCGCGGTCCGGGCGGAAAAAGGAGTCATCTACGCCAGTGCCCGCGATATCTCGCCACGCAAGCGCGAGGAGGCACGGGTGGCAGCTCAGCACGCCGTCACTCGCGTGCTTGCGGAAGCCCCGAACCTGACGAGCGCGACTCCGCGAATCCTCCAAGCTGTATGCGAGAGTCTTGGCTGGGAGGTGGGTGCGATCTGGCGGGTGGACAAAAAAGAGGAACTGTTGCGCGGTGTGGAAGCATGGCAACTCCCATCGCACAAATTGTCAGACTTCGATCGCGTCACTCGCGCGCGCACGTTCGCTCGTGGTGTTGGTCTTCCCGGCCGGGTCTGGGCGAAAGCGGAACCCGTCTGCATAGAAGATGTGACTTTAGACGACAACTTTCCGCGCAAAGATATTGCCGTAAAGGAACGCTTGCGCGGCGCCATGGGTTTTCCGATCCTGGTGGGTAGCGAAGTCCTCGGAGTACTCGAATTCTTCAGCCGTCAAATTCAGAAACCTGATTCCCGGTTGCTCGAAATGATGGGCGCTATCGGAAGCCAAATCGGACAGTTCATCGAGCGCTGCCAGGCGGAAGAGGCGTTGCGAGTTTACGCGCGCGATCTCGAAATCGCGAAGCAGGTCGCGGAAGAGGCTACCCGGACTAAGAGTGAATTCCTGGCAAACATGAGCCACGAGATCCGCACACCGATGAACGCAATCATCGGTATGACTGAGCTGGCACTGCAGACGAAGATCACGCGGGAACAACGCGAGTACCTCGATGCCACCAAAACATCGGCTGATGCTCTGCTCACGCTAGTCAATGACCTGCTGGACTTTTCCAAGATCGAGGCCCGGAAACTGCAACTCGACCACGTTGGGTTCAACTTCCGCGACACCGTCGAAGACGCCATCCGGGTGCTGGCGCTGCGGGCTCACCACAAGGGTCTGGAGCTGGCATGCGATATTCGTCCCGAAATACCCGAGGTGCTTGCAGGAGACCCGCTGCGCCTTCGCCAGGTTGTGGTGAATCTGGTTGGAAATGCAATCAAGTTTACAGATCGAGGCGAGGTCGTGCTGCGGATTCTGCCCGAGTCCCAGGTCGATGGTAAAATTCGTCTCCACTTTTCGGTCACTGATACCGGTATTGGGATTCCGCCAGAAAAACAGAACTTGATCTTCGAGGCATTTTCGCAGGCCGACAGTTCCACCACCCGCCGTTTCGGAGGAACCGGGTTGGGGCTAGCAATTTCGCAGCAGCTCGTCCGCCTTATGGGCGGCAGAATGTGGGTGGAGAGCCACGTTGGTCAAGGCAGCACATTTCACTTTACGGCAGTGTTCGAGGTGCGGGGTCCCGCTTCGTTGCAACCCGAATCTCTCGGACTCAAGCTGACTGATTTACCGGTGCTGATTGTCGACGACAATGAAACCAACCGGCGAATCCTCGAAGAAGTCCTGACCAACTGGCACATGCGTCCCGTGGTGGCCGATGGCAGCGTCGCAGCGCTGGCTGCGCTGGATAAATCGGCCGCGGAAAATCATCCTTTTAAAATCGTCCTTCTGGATGCACACATGCCAACGATGGACGGATTCGGATTGGCGGAACAGATTCAACATGACCTTCGATGCCACGGGATCAAGCTCATCATGTTGACCTCGGCGGGACAACCGGAGGACGTATCCCGCTGCCAGGCGTTGGGAGTTTCCGCCTATCTCACGAAGCCAGTGAAGCAATCGGAATTGTTTGATCTGATCGTCGGCGTGCTCGGTCCGCAGCAACAGCCAATTCTTGGGCCACAGCCGCGCCGAGGATCGCGGCCGACGCGTCGTCGTCTGAAGGTTCTGCTGGCGGAGGACAACGCCGTAAACCAGTTGCTGGCTTCACGCATTCTTGAAAGCCTTGGCCACCACGCAACGGTCGTAAGCAACGGTCGCGAGGCGCTTGCGGCTGTGGGCGCTGGCGGATTTGATTTAATCGTCATGGACGTGCAGATGCCCGAGATGGATGGCTTCGAAGCGACGGCGGCAATCCGGGAGTTGGAAGAATCAACCGGCAAACATATTCCGATCATCGCCATGACGGCACACGCCATGAAAGGCGACCGCGAGCGTTGCCTCGCGGCCGGCATGGACGGTTATGTTTCCAAGCCGATCCGGGTGGGAGACGTTGAGGGAGCGGTTGAGCAGGCAATGGCAGCGAAGAAATCGAGCGACACAGGAAGCACAGGTAAGAAGAACATCATTGATCAGGCTGCCATTCTTAATGGCATGGATGGAAATCGCAAGCTGCTTCGGGATTTGACACGGATCTTTTTGGCCGATTGCCCCAAACAACTGGCTGAGATCAAATCTGCGATCGACCTGGGAAATCCTGAGCGACTGCGCAGAGCCGCGCATGCTTTGAAGGGCTCAGTCGGCAACTTTGCCGCCAAGAAGGCCGTTGCGATCGCCGGCCAATTGGAGGCCCTAGGCAAAACCGGCAACCTCGACGCCGCTCAAGGCGCCTATGTCGCTCTCGAAGATGAACTCTCGCAGCTTACTCGGGAACTCAACAAGCTCATCACGAACTTCAGGGTGCGGGAACCGAAGATCCGCAAGCCAGCCCGAAGCAAGCGGCCGGCATAGCCGAACCGGTGGTCGAGTTAAGAATCGGGAGATCGCCGCGCCTCGAAAAACTCCGTGATTACGCCTCAAGCAATTGTTCCTCCCAGCCTTGAGGTGTAAACTCCGTGCGACCCGAATCGAGGGTGAATATCGAGCTGTTCTGGAGGACGCAACCATGGAGCGAAGACTCATTTTCTCATGGCTCGCTGGATTGCCCCTGTTCGCGCTGGGCTCGGTCCGCGGGCAAGAGTCGCCAACCAAAAAGCTGAGAATCATGATGAAGAGCGCGTGGGGCTCCGATGACCCGACTCGTGCTTCGTTTCCGTTTGTCCACGGACTTGCGCTGGCGGAAGCAGGTCACGACGTCCAGATTTTTCTGACTGGGGAAGCCACCTATCTGATGCGCAAGGCAACGGCAAATGCAATCGTGCCGGTGGGGTGGCCCCCTTTGAGCGAGACGCTGGCGAAAGTTGTGGCCAAACACATTCCGATCTTTTCTTGAGGAGCCTGTTCCCGGGCCCGGGAGGTCACGGAAGCAGACTTGAACCAATGGGGCGCGAAATTTGGCAGTCCGGCGGTCTTTGTGTCAATGGTTGAATGGGCGGATCGAATCATCACCGAATGAACTGCGTTTCAGTTGGTTGTTGAGTAAGGCAGCCTCAACGCCTCAAATTTTCCGTCCAATTCAGTAGCAAGGTCAGCGGCGTACTTGCATTTTCCTGTGGGAGTCCCAGCAAAATTCGCCTGCCGTCGCGCGTCACATCGATGAAGCGCGAACTGGCTAGCGACCGGCCGCCCAGCAGCACGGCTGGTGCGCCTTGGCTCAAAGACGTTCCTTCCGTTCGCACCGGTGCGGAAATCAAACGTGATTGCAGATCCCTAAAAATCACTTCGGTCTCCGGCCCTGCACCAGCCCAGATCGGAAATACTGCGGGATCAACGCCTCCGGATGAGAGCTGCCATTTGCCGACGCGAGCCGGAAACGTCGTAGCATACACTTCAAACCGGCCGGTCTCGTCCGAGAGATAGGCCACCCATTTGTCGTCTGGCGAAAATGAACCGGCGAACACGTTTCCTCCAGACTGCGTCGCGGCAAAGGCCTTGTGATCCGGGCTATGTATGGGCAGCGCCATACCCTGAACTTTGCCAGTCGTACCGAAGATATCCGCGCCGTAGAAGATGTAAAGCCCATCGCGCGACCAAGCGCTGGCGATTACGTTTCCCGGGTTCTTTACCAGTATTTGCTCCTCGCCCGCGCCGGAAACAGATTTGAGCCGCAGTTCATAGTGGTCCAGAAGGTTGCGCGTATAAACGATGTTGTTGCCATCGGGAGACCAGACCGGACTCTCGTTGAAATCATCGGTGAAAGTCAGTCGCGTGCCGAGCGAGGTCTTCAGGTTGTAAATCCATATATCAGAGCCAGAGCCACGGGCGCGCGCGATCGCTACCCGGTCGCCGCCCGGTGAGAGCGTACCTGCCATCAAACCGCTGGTCGGATTTCCGATGTCAGGAACCGCAACTCCCTGCTCTTTCCCTTCGCGATCTAACCAGACCAGCCGCTGTCCGCTGCCCACGGTGGATAGAAAAACCAGCATGCCGTTGTCCGCGGCGGAAAAATCCGCGGCTCGCCGGTCGAATGCCCAGCGCACTCCATCGCTCACCAGAAACGGCTCGCCACTTACTCGCAACTGCCGGGCGTCGAACGGTTGCGCCCACAACTTGCTTTCGCGAACGAACAGCAAGTATCCCGAGGCGTACGCGGGGTTGGAACTCGGCCCCGCTGAGACCAGCTTAATCTCCGGCGAATCAAGACTGCCGAAATAGATTCCATCTTCACCACTTTTTCCGTATGCAAGCGTGAACAGAAAGTGGCGGCCATCCGGAAGAAAATGAGGGAAGCGATGATTGATACTTGCGCTCGCTTGCGTCACCGGCGCCGGCGTCCCACCCGAAGCGCTGACCTTCGATAATCCGCCCACGGCGTTCGGAGTGAAAACGATCACGCCATCCCGGTTCCACGTTCCTCCACGCCCGTTAGGCGCATCGCACACCGTTTCTAAATTTTGACCAGTGGCTCCAATGCGTTTAAGTTTGCCCTCGGCGAAAAAGCCGAGGTTGCGGCCATCGGCCGACCAGAACGGATACTCCAGCCCCTCGGTGCCATCCAGCGGCTGTCCTTTCGGTGAATCCAGCCTTCGCACCCACAAGACAATTCTTCCTTGCGGGTCGGCGGCAACATACGCCAGACGGCTGCCATCGCTGGAGAGTACAAAACTTCCTTCCTCGCCGAGTTCGCCGCTAAGGTTTAGCCCTCCCCACACCGGGGGTGCCGGGTGCGGGACGTGGACGAAATATCCAACGGCCGCAGCTGCGGCAATCGTCAATGCCAACAACGCCCATCTCAGGTAACGACTTTTATCCCTGCCCGCGATCGGGACTGCCGCGGACGACGAAGCCGTCATTCCTGTCTGCGATCCCTCCGCGATCTGCTTCAGTTGCAGCTTAACGTCATGCGCGGTCTGCCAGCGCTCGTCCGGATCCTTGTCCAGGCAGGTTTTGATGAGTCGCTCCAGCGCGGGCGGGCTGGTCGGCCGCAATGAACAAATGGGCGCGGGATCTCGTTCCAGCACCGCAGCCATCACGCTGGCCGCACTCTTGCCCTCGAAGGCACGCTTCCCCGTCACCATCTCGTAGAGCACCGCGCCCAACGCGAAAACATCGGAGCGCGCGTCGGCTTCTTTTCCTTCCACCTGCTCGGGCGCCATGTACTGAAACGTTCCCACAACCGTTCCCTGCGCAGTTAGAGGATTGCTCCCCACCGGAGTGGTCAGTGTTGCCGTCAAACCAGAAGGCGCATTCGGGCTCGCCATCGATGCCTTAGCTAAACCGAAGTCCATCAGCTTGGCCCCGGTCTTGGTCAGCATGATGTTGCCGGGTTTCAGATCGCGGTGCACCACGCCACTGCGATGCGCTTTCTCCAGTCCCTCACAGATCTCGATTCCGTATTTCAACACCTGATCGCTGGGCATTGGCCCCTTGCGCAACCGATCCGCTAAGGTCTCGCCTTCGAGATACTCCATCACCAGGTAATCGATCCCATCCTGATGACCAACATCGTGGAGAGTGCAAACGTTGGGATGGTTCAAAGAAGAAATCGTGCGTGCCTCGCGGTCGAAGCGCTGCCTGGCCTCGGCATTTTCTGAAAGATGAGAAGGAAGAATCTTGATGGCTACGATGCGCTCAAGCCGGGTGTCGCGGGCTCGGTACACTTCGCCCATGCCGCCCGCGCCCAGCGGCGACTGAATCTCATAAGGACCAAGTTTCGTGCCAGAGGTCAGACTCATGCGTGTGCGCAATTATAGCGTGCGACGGGACCGTTAACTGATGCGGATAGGTGTCAGAGTGAATCCGGACACGTTTTCCTGTAGGGGCGCTTTCCGAAGTAAGTGCCCCATTCCTTTGGCGTGAGGTTTCGGTTCGCGATGCGACAAGCCCGGCTGGACCAATCCTCGAAGTCAACATCCCAGAAAACGATCGAATCATCCTCGCCAACCGAAGCCAAGACGTCTTGTTGGGGGCTGAACACAACACTCTCGATGGCTTTCTGTCGGGCGCTGAGAGTTCCGAGTAATTCGTGGGTTTGCACGTGCCATAGCCGGATATCACCGTCCGCACCGCCCGAAGCCAGCACTCTTCCATCTTGTCGAAAGGCCACGCTTGAAACGGACTGGGTATGACCGTACAGCGCCGGCGGAATTGGCTGTCCGCTCTTGAAGTTCCAGATGGTAACTGAATTCTCACGTGTGCTCATTGCCAAGAGCGTGCCGTCTGGATTGAAGGTGACTCCCGCTGGCATCAACTCGTCAAAGTCGCCCGCAACAGCACCCAGAGTTTTCACAGGTTGGATTGGCCGGCCAGTCTTCCAGATCGCCACGCTGCGCTCGTTTCCCGCGGATGCCAGAAATTCTCCGTCTGGACTAAACGCAAGTGCCCAGATGCGGTCTTTCTGTGATGTGACCGGCGGACCCCTTTGCTTGCGGGTGGCAAGGTCCCAGAAAACCAATTCAGCATCTCCTCCTGAAACCACCGTCTTGCCATCGGGGCTGCATGCCAAACTCCAGACGGGAGAACTGTGGGCCTTGACCGGGGAGCCTTGAGCCGCGTGAGTCTTCGCGTTCCAGAAGATCACGGTCCCATCCATGCTTCCAGACACGAGCACTTTCCCGTCAGGAGCATATGTCAAACTGCTTACTTGCCGATCATGGCCGGACAACGGTTCGCCATCGAGTTCACCACGGGCGACGTCCCACTGCAGCACTCCGCCAAATTTTCCGCTAGATACCAAGAAGCGGCCATCCGGACTAAAGGCGAGGTTGGACGAGCCGACATCCGCTGCCCGGATGCGGCGTCCCAGAGGTGGATCATCATTCACATTAAGAATGATTACTCGATTCTTCTCGAGAGCTAGTGCCTTTGTATGACCATCAGGGCTGAAGAAAATTGAGGAAATGGACGCACCGAAGTTCTCGATCGGAGTATCAATCGCCGTCATTTCTTCCAAGTTCCAGCGCATGATGGTTCCGTCCATGCTCCCAGAAAGCAAAACCGCTCCGCTCGGATCAAAGACCAAAGTGGTTACGCTGTCAGAGTGGCCCGCGAACGTGCCCAACGGCGCCTGGCTTTTGACATCCCAAAGCATAATCGTTTTGTCCTCGGAGCCCGCGGCGACGATTGTTCCATCACGACTAAATGCGATCGAAGCAATGTTCTTGGTGTGGCCGGTAAGAGATCGTTTTACTACGCGATGAGAATGCAGATCGTATAGGAGTAAATCCTTGTATTGGGCGATCGCCAGCAGAGAATCATCCGGGCCGAAAGCGAAGCCTGCCCCTTCGATCGGCTGCCCTACGAGTTGATGACTGGCCACATCCCACACGACTACACTAGCCGGGTGGCCGCCATAGGCATCAGTGCTTGCGGCAAGCAGTTTTCCGTTCGACGAGAAGGCAACGTGAACAAAGTCTTCATTCGGGTAATTGAAAGGCTCACCAACAGGCTGGCGAGATGCCGTTTCCCAAATTACAATCGATTTACCTTCCGCCGAGGCAAATCTAGAACCATCAGGATTGAAGGCAACGCTGACTAGACCTTTGGAGACAACAATCGATTTCCCAATCGGGTGACGCGTGGCTACGTCCCACAAAATTATGCGATCATCCCATCCTGCGGATAAGACAGTTTTACCGTCAGGACTAAAACCGGCCCGTGTCACGGCATCTGTATGTCCCCACAGAAAGGCTTCGGTGTGAGGTAAGCGCTGGAGCGTCGTAAGCATGGCCCGCTTAGCTTCAACCGTGTCTCCGATTCTCCTGGACTCGAGGCTAAGCAACAATGCCAGTGAACGATCCTCCAGACGCGCCGAGGCCTCGGAAGCTAAGGCTCGAGATGCAGCCGTCTTCTGACGTTGGTGCGCAGTATTCAAGCCGACTCCAGCGATAAGGCCGAGGACGACAACGAACACAGCGACAGCCCAGGCTGTGCGCTGCGCCCTGCGATGTAAGCGGATGTCGTCGCTATCGAGGTCATCTTTCGATCGCCCCAACAATGGCGCAGCAACATCGAGAAGAGCGCCCCGATAAGCCGAATCCGAGTCGCGGAACTTCCCTGCTTTTTTCGCAGCGCGAAAATCGGCATATAGCGGTTCCGCAGGAAAGGCACGCTTCAGGCATGGATTAAGAGCGGTTGTTTTCTCCCAATCAAAATCTTGGAGTTGGGTGTCCCAAAGAATGGCTCCATCGGTCAAAATAATCAGCAACTTCTCGACAGAGCGATTCTGCAACCACCACTGAACCTCCTGCTGAACCCACGGTGATTTTGCGGACGCCGGAGACGCGAACAGTAAGAAATACTGTGATTCGCTGAGAGCCTGTTGGATCGAATGCCAGAGTCCTGGATTCGCCGACAGGCTAGTTTTGTCTCGAAAGATCCGCATGCTGCGGAGGCGGTACCAAGGCTTGGCGAACCGGCTCAGCGATGATTGCAGCGATGCGGCTAATCGCTCATCCGAATCATGGCTATACGAGATGAACGCCTGGTACTGCGGTTCTACCAATCGAGGTTCCTCCGAGGCTTTGCTCAAAAGCGTGGTTCGAATCCGCCGTCTCCCTCTTTCCCACGCTACCGACGATGAGTGCAAACAACCTGCCTCATCAGCGTTACACTAACATTTCTTTCTGCCGCAAGTAATCGGACAGATCTTGTGCTGTGGATCAGACACCGCTTACCTCGGAGGAGCCCCAGGATGAAGTTACTGACGAAATTCAATCTCATCTTGCTGGTGTTATTCGCAATCGGCGGGCTGATTATTTCGCAAGTGACGTATCGATTCCTCATCAACAATGCCCGCCGTGAAGTTCTCCAGGAAGCGGAGTTGATGATGGCCAGTGCCACTGCAGTGCGGGACTACACTGCCTCCGATCTCGCGCCTTTGCTCGAACAAAATCCAGAACACAAGACGAAGTTCCTGCCGGAGACCGTGCCGGCATTCGGAGCGATCAGTATCTTCAACAAGCTGAGGCTAAAGTATCCCGACTATACCTATCGGGAAGCCACCCTGAACCCGACGAATCCGGAGCATCGTGCGACCGATTGGGAGGCCGACATCATTCGCTATCTGCGTGAGCACCGCGACCACGACCGGATTACCGGAGAGCGCGAGACTCCAGTTGGAGCTGCGATGTACCTGGCGACGCCGATCGAGGCGAACCAGCAGTGCATCGAATGTCACAGTCATCCCGCGGCGGCTCCGCCGGCCATGCTCACCAGCTACGGATCCGACAACGGCTTTGGCTGGAAACCGGGCTCGATCGTGGCTGCGCAGATCGTTTCTGTCCCGATGTCCTTGGCAGTGGAGAACGCCAAAAAGGCGTTCCGTGTTCTTCTCATTTGCCTGGTTATCGCGTTGATTGCAACCATTGGTGTGCTGGATGCTGCGGTTTACTTCATCGTAATTCGGCCGCTGAGGCTAGTGTCGGATACCGCGGATCGCGTTAGTAAAGGAGAAATGAACCTGCCTTCCGTGGCGGTGAAGGGCAGCGATGAGATCGCAAGCGTGACGACCTCGTTCAATCGCATGCAGCTTAGCCTGGTCAAAGCATTCAAGATGCTGGGGTAGGTCACTTTTCCGAACTGCGAAGCGTCCTATCGGATCGAGAGAGTGAAGTTGACGACGACCTGCGTGGTCATCGCTACCGGCTCGCCGTTCAGAAGATAAGGCTTGTATCGCCATTGCTTAACAGCATCGATCGCCGCCGGAATCAGCATGGGATGCCCACTGACCTCCTTGAGACTCTCAACCGCGCCGTCTTTCGAGATATCGGCGTTGAGAATTACGGTGCCCTGAACGTGTGCCTGCCGCGCCAGAGGTGGATAGACAGGTAAGACTTTCGTGATTAAAAGTTCCCGCGATACTTCCTGCGGCACGCGTAGCCTTTGAGGAGGCTTCGGCTCGGTATCGTGAGCGACGCCTTTGTCCGGTGCGAACGCTTCTGGAGGCGCGGATGGCGTGACCGGAGCAGGTTCTTTGTGCGTCTCCTGGGGCGAGGTCTGTGCTGGGGGAGTCGCGTCCTGTTTCCACGCTGACTCGAAACGTATTGCGAGTACGACCGCTAGGACCAGAACAATTGCTCCGCCACCGATCAGAACCAAATATTCTGCTCCGCCCGACCGTCGTATTTCGGTGGTGGGTGGAAACGCCTTAAGCGCCGCAGGATCCCGTTCGCGACGTGGAGGCAAATCCGAAGCTTTTACCTTCTGACTCGGAGGAGTCGCGAATAAGGCTACATCTGGAGGCGGAGACGACGGGATCGTGCTTCGTCCTTGAAGGAAGTTCTGGCGCTCTTCCCGCGAGTCGATCTCTTCAGCTACCTTGAGATACAAATCGTCGACCGACGCACATTGTGCGGCGGCGCGTTTTACGACGATCCCGGCAATTGGTCCAATACGAAGCGCGAGCTCCCGGCTAATATGTTGGAGAGCCGCAGGATCGACTCGAGCAGGGCTTCCGTCCAGTCGCTTCAATGCACCTGTAGCTCGTTGCTGAGAGGGCTGAGGTGAGGCCACTGCCGCGTTGGCTCGGACGCCGATCCCGGCTTGAATTGAATCTCCCAGTAGTCGACGCAGAGCCTCGATAAGTAACTGGATATCCGATTTCCAACGGGCATGGGTCAGCTCCATACAGTTGCGAAAGGCCAGCTCTTTGAGATCGTCTGGCAGATGTTCGGCGGACGGCATTTTGGCAGCCCGCACCAGGACCGGAATCACAGGGATGTCCCGTTTCAATGCGGCAGAGGTTTCGATACGAACGAAATCCGCGGGATCGTCAAGACGGCGTGTGCCTCGTTCGTCTTTCGCGTTGAGCCACTCCGGGCCCATCACGACCAGCAATACGCCGCATTTGGTTACACCTTCTTCTATCGCCTTGCGGAAGTCGCGTCCCGCCTCAATCGCGGACACATCCATGAATACCGTGTGTTCGTCGAAGTGCTTGACTAGATCGTCGAACAAACGACCAGCCTCTCCTTGCGAGTCGCTCCGTCGATAACTGACAAAGATTCCCCCCAACTTCTGCTCCTAAGGCGAACCAAGATCCCGCTGCTTTCATCACAATTGCCGTTGACGAGCAGGGATTGGACAAAGTTTACTCTCCCGACGGGTACGAGGGGCATACCTTGTCTGGCGCCCTCATTTTCCGTGCCTTCGGCTAGGAGAGTAATCCAGGAGCGGGCTTCAAGCCAGCACCACTCTGGTTTTAGTTCATCGAGTCGTTCCTGCCGACGAACATACAGGACGCAGCCAACCGGTGGACATAGTTGAAGAGAAATTCGCGTGGGCAAAGCAGAGGGCCCGACCGTTCGCCGTCGAGCGGCGGCTGAGCGAGTGTCCTCACTCTTGACGTGGTCGGGCCCACTTTGAGGTATTCAGTTTTTGATTCCTCCTGCTTATTTTTTAGTCCATTCCGCCTTGTATGTCAGTGAGATTTATCACGACTGTCGGGTAAAAATGCGAATCAACTTCTGCATTCGATGATGACAATTCGGAAACCGTCATTTGCTCCGTTCCGAAGTGTCTCGGTGTGATTACGGAGGGCATAAAGCAAAACGCAATGCACCGGAAGGGTTTTCTAGCTCCACCCAACCCATACCTTCCCCTTCCGACCTGCGAGTCGCTCCCCGACGTCCTGGTCGGAAGAACACGCAATCCGAAAGCCACAACAATTCATGCCGAGCGCAGCGTCGCTTCGCCTGGCACGACTTCTAACTTGTTGATGATCGACTCAAGAAGTTTTTCTTTGTTTTTCAAGACTGACTTGAACTCGCGGTGATCCGTTCGGGAAATCTCTCTGAACAGTTCGTGATGGTGTTCCTTCAGGATTTCCAGCAACACTTCCCGTTCCGCTGAGGTTAGCGTCATTTCCATACATTTTTTCCTCACGGCCTCCTTGGAAAGGCATGAGCCGAAAGCTGCTTCACGCTGCTTCGGCGGCGCGTTTGACCGCCGCCAGCTTAAGCAGTTTGGGTTCAACCATCCTTTCAAAATCTTCCCATGCCAGCCGCACCAATTCGCGGTGGGAGCCGGCATTGAAAGCGATCTCCTTGTCGCGTGACAAACTTTCGTCGGCAAACACTCTCATTCCATAAAGATTGCCGAACGGGGGCATCGCACCAGTTTCGCAATCAGGGAACCTGCCTCGGAATTCATGCTCCGCCGCCAACACTACAGTCTGGGCTTTTGTCGCCACCTTCAAGAGTTCCAAATCCACGTGCTGAGATGCGGAGACCACGGCCATCGCCAGGGCATCATCGATCTTGACAATGACGGTTTTGGCGATTTCCTTCCCCGGAATGTGTGTGAGCCCTGCGATTGCTTCCGCGGTGTATGCCACCGAGTGAGAAATTATGACGTACTTGATGTTATAGCTATCAAGGAATTGTCGGAGCCTGAGAAGCGACATAGACGTCTCCTTATCGTTAACTCTTTGCACTGTCGGTCTCGAGCCTGCCGCGAACGCTTGCTCTCAGACCGATCTGAGCGGATCGCCGCGCCGGTTTATTGAACCGCGCGGGCTCCGACATTGTGATTTTGCGCCACGATACCGCTGTGACACGCTTCGCACATCGTCTGACCCTGCAGTTGGTTGAGCCGGCGTTCTACCGCAAGCGCAGTGGGACCTTTTCCCCGGTTCGATTGTTGCCGCTCCGCCAGCGTGAGCAGTTCCTTCATTAGTTGAACTTGCGATGACAACTGCTGACGAACGTTGGAGTCCAGCAACCAGAGGTTGGCGCTCTCTCGTTCCGCCGCAGCGACGCGGTCGCGCATGGATTCTAACGCCGCTCGGTCCCGGTTCACTTGCTCCAGCGGTATGACGCGGATTTCCGCGCGGCGCCACATGCGGGAGCTGTCGTCGTCAATCGGAATGGCCGTCGCGTCACGCCGGGACGTGACCGAAGCCGAAGAAACATTAGTGGGTTCTCGGGAAGATACGGCGGCCCCAAACGCGAGCACTGCGGCGAGACACAGTGTGAACAGAAAAGCTGGGAGACGCATAGAACACCCCCTTCTGTCTCTCGGGTACACGTCTACGCTATGTTTATCAGCTCAGAGGTGCGCGCGATAGGACGGGGCGCACAGTCGATTGTGACACCTTGGCAAGTCGCCCCGCTGCCCACCATTTCAGATCGCGTGAGCCGCCAATCGCAGAGTGTCCGGCGAAGGCATCTACCGCAGAGTGGCCGCGAACAGCAGCACCAGCAGCAGGGCCAACGTAAGGCTTGCGATCACGGAGAAGGTTGACTGAAACGGATGGCCGTGGAAGTGGCCGTCTTCGTGGGTGCGGAAATGTAGTAGCGTTTTCATGAGTCCCTCCGCCGGCTGACGGTGTTAACGTAAACTATCCCAATTCCATTGAACGCTCTTTCATTCAGATTGTCAGTGACAAGCAGCACAAGCGTGGTACATGGGCCGAGCGTTGCTTTGCTGACTTTCTCTTAGGGAAGACGGTCGGATAGGAAAGTAACCGTTCTATTTCAACCCATCGACTACGTAGAGGTCGGAGAGCACGCGGAACGTCGAATAAGCGTAAGACTTGCCATCGGCGCTGAACTTAAGGCTGGGAATGCTCTGCACTCCCGCCGGATCGGAGGGAGAGATTTCCTTCCAGGGCTCGCGCCGACCGGTCGCAAGATCGACGCGCGTTACCTGGACGGGAAGCGAGCGATTGCGCACCAGCAGACTTTTGCCATCGGCGAAGAAGCTCATAGGGCGTTCGTCGGAGGTTAGCGTTATGTTCAGTTTTTGTGGCTCCCCTCCGGCAATCGGGTAAAGCCAGCGCTCGCGTTTGGCATCCAAGGCCAGAAGAAATTTGCCGTCAGGAGTGATCAGACCTCCTGCGATGCCCTCGGGAGTGAGAGCACGCGGGGTGCCAACTTGCAGTTCAAGCAGGTAGGTACGAGCCGCGTGACCGGGTTCGGCGGTAGAGAAGATAATCGCTTTGCTGTCCGGCAACCAGGCGCCCCCGAAGTGATCGGTTTTGTTATCGGTGAGTTGTCTCGGCTCGCCGACCCCGGTAGGTAAAAGTACCAGCTTGCGCGGGGAACCGGAGTGGTCGAGCACCGATTGACCGTCAGGAGAAAGAACCGCCTGGCCACCTTCGCCGAGACGTATTGCGGCAGAGCCATCCGACTTCCGCAGAAAAATGCTGTAGTTCGTGCCCACAGCTTCGCCCGTTTCGGAGAACACAAGGGTTTTGCCGTCGGCAGACATATCGGTCAGCAGAGACCAGTCAAACCAGGACAAGCTTCGTTCGCGAGTTTCGCCGGGCGGAAGCGCCGACATGCTGATGCGAGATTTATCCGCCGTCATGAGGACGAGGCCGGTTCGACTGATGTCGTGGATCGTCAGCCCTCCGGGCGAACGGTAGATCAGACGCTCCTTGCCCGAGAGGTCCAGCGCGTAAATGGAGCGAGCGGATCCGGCAGGCACCGCGGAGAACCAGACTTCCTTGCCATTCGGAGTCCAAGCCAGTCCCTCGACGCTCGAGTAAAAGGAAGAACTGGACTTGCGACTTCCATGCGGGTCCAGGATTACGACGCGACCGTCGTCGCCGCCGGGGAGATGGTCCGCGATCGCAAGCCAATCACCGACCGGAGAAAAACGCACATGGCTGACCCAACCCTGCGGCTCATAGATCGTTTGGCCAGCGGGAAATTCCAAATGAGCAACTCCGCTAGAGCTACGACGAACGACTGCTAAGGACTGGCCATCGGGCGTCCAGTCCGCCCAAAACACATTGTCAAGCACCTCGCGCGGTGCGCCTCCAGCCAGCGGAACGCGCGCCAGAGTGCCGGACTGGAGAAACGCAGCCGTGTCGGTCGGGTGCAGGGAGATTGCAATCTCGCCCTTGGAGGAAACCGACAGAACCTGCGCGGACGGCAAGCCGATCGCCCGGGAATCGCTACTATCGAAGCGCGTGGAGAAGACCTCCTGGGGCTGTCCATCCCAGGCCGCACCATACACGATGGTCTGGCCATCCGGCGCAAGGCGCGCGGCCCAAATGGTGCCGTTGCGGAAGGTCACCTCATGGAAGGTCGGGTTGGCAGCGGCTCCGCGATGAGCGAAGTGATAAACGGCGGCCCACGACGCGAGTAAAAGCAAGCCTGCAAGCAACGGAAATAACCAACGACGCGTGGTCCGCTCTTCCGGCATGGCGCGGACCCCGCCGTGGCTGGAGGTCGAAATGTCGGTCAGGGCTTCGAGGTTGAAAGCTACGTCGCGAGATGACTGGAAGCGCTCAGCGGGATTCTTTTCGAGGCAGTGATGGACGATGCGTTGCAGCGCGGGCGAGATGTTGCGGTTAGTTTCGGCAAGTTCGGGCGGATCCTCTTTGAGGATCGCGCTCATGACGTCAGCCGAAGAATCGCCGTGAAACGCGCGCTTGCCCGAGAGCATCTCGTAGAGGATTCCGCCGAAGGCAAAAATGTCAGACCGCGGATCGGCGGGTTTACCACGCACCTGTTCGGGCGCCATGTAGCCGACGGTGCCCATAACTGTGCCAGCGTCGGTGCCAACTTGCTGCGTGGGTGCGTCGCCAAGGGTCTCGCTGCCTTCGGGTCGGGTAAGCTTAGCAAGGCCAAAGTCAAGAATCTTCACCCGTCCATCGTTCGTCAGGAAGATGTTTTCGGGCTTCAAGTCGCGATGCACGATTCCCTTCTCGTGGGCAGCAGCGAGACCTCGAGCGATCTGCTGGGCATAGTCGATGACCTTGCGAGAAGAGAGCGGGCCGTTGCGCAGGCGGTCGCGGAGCGTCTCGCCTTCTAACAGTTCGGAAACCACGTAGGGCGCGCCGCGATCATCACCAATATCGTGGATCGAAAGAATGTTGGGGTGATTCAGCGCCGCGGCGGCCCGGGCTTCCTGCGCGAAACGTTGCAGGCGGTCGGGATCGGAAGAGAATGATGCAGGAAGAATCTTGATCGCGACGTCGCGGTTGAGGCGGGCGTCTCGAGCGCGGTATACCTCGCCCATTCCGCCCGCGCCGAGCGGCGATTGAATTTCATACGGGCCAAGTTTCGTGCCAGAGGTCATGGCCATGCGTGCGCATTATTATATCCTTTCAATCGCAGATGCAACCGAACATCCATTCACTGACGCATAGCCGGCGACGAAGCATCTTCATTGCTGGGGGGCTGACGAATCTGCAACCCGAACAATCGTGCAGTCTATCTGCTTTCCGCTGGCGTTCTTCACCTTGCCCTTGTTGCCATCGACCTGGTACTTCACCTCACTGCCGACAACGTACTCGGTCGCGTTTAGAGATTTCTTCTCGTTCGAGCGGCAAGTGTACTCCTTGCCCGCTGCCACGAAGGTCAGATCGTACTGCAGATTCTTGTGGTCCTTGCCGGTTGTTCCCGCCGGCTGGAAGTCCTTCAGCGTGGTCGTGCCCTGGATCTTCGATCCCGCGGTGGCCGTCATTGTTATGGAGATTATTAAGAGCGCTATCGCATTACCCTTACGCATAATCCGCCCTCCGAGTTGATTGTACGTTGAGAAAAGCGGTCGCCGCCCCGCAGCTCGGATAGGCTAGTTCGACATCGTACCCGAGCCTTGGGTCTCGACCTGCGTCATGCTCTTCGCGGGAGCATTCGGCGTCGTTCCGCCAGCGGGAGTTCCAGGCTGCTGCGGCGCGTACTTCGAGGCGCACTTGGCTTGCAGTTGTTTGGCGTGGAAGACGCCGTCGCGTCCGAAACTGCCGTCAGCCAACGCCTGAGAATTGTCCTTGAAAGTGTCAGGAGGTGGTTCGGTGCCGCTGTATGAGACAGAAAGAGTCTGGTCGTTCTCCACCAGGACAAACTCAACTTTCGTGCCGTTCCGTTTGATCGAACCGGGCTGCACATTGCCCGCGACTCGCAGGCGTTTGGTATGGGCGGAATCTCCCATGCCGCGCAATTCTTTGATGGTTACGTAGTAACTCTTACTTTCCTGCACGCCCGTATAAGCCAAGTATCCGAGCGCTAACAGGATGACTACCGTTGCACCGCCGAACTTCAGGTATCTGTTGGTCTCGCTGGACATGGGAAAGTTTACCGCCTACCAGAGACTCTATTCCTCCGCTCGAACCCGGTCAAGAAAAGCGTAGGGCGGTCACCCTGTCTGTCTTTGACCCCGAGGCGTCACCACACATGGCAGGCATTGGCGCTGACCATTGGTTGCCCCGCCTTGCAGCCCCAAGTCTGCTGGAACTCCGGCATGTTCTGTACGACACCGTTCACGCGCCATTTTCCTGGAGAGTGCGGATTCGTGGTTACGTTCACACGCGCGGATTCCGGCCGCCGCTTCTCGCACCACACCCGCGCGAAGCCCAGGAAAAAACGCTGCTCGGGCGTGTAACCATCAATCTTCAGGCCCTCTTTTCCGGTTTTGTCGTCGGCGATCATATGCTCGAGCGCCATCAACGCGATGCGTGCCCCGCCGTTGTCGGCGGTGTTCTCGCCGAGCGTAAGCCGGCCATTGAGCTTAAGATCGTCGACCGCAACAAAGCTGCTGTACTCATCGGCGACGCAGCTCGCCCGCTTTTCAAACTCCTTGCCGTCCTCAGGCGTCCACCAGTCATGCAAATTGCCCTGCGGATCGAACTTGCGTCCCTGATCGTCGAAGCCGTGAGTCAACTCATGGCCGATCACCAGTCCGATTCCACCGAAGTTCACGGCGTCGTCCATCTTCCTCTCAAAGAACGGCGGCTGCAGAATGCCTGCTGGAAATACGATTTCGTTGTAGGAACTGCTGTAGTAGGCGTTGACCGTCGGCGGCGTCATGCCCCATTCCAGCCGATCGAGCGGTTTGCCAATCTTCGCGATTTCGCGTTTGGATTCGAATTCGTTGGCGCGCAGGAAATTCCCCAAGAGATCCCCTCGTACCACCGTAAGAGAACTGTAGTCTCGCCAGGCGTCTGGGTAGCCGATCTTGTTGCGAATGTCCAGCAGCTTGATTTTCGCCTGTTTCTTTGTATCGGCGGTCATCCAGGAGAGATTCTGGATATCTTCGTCCAGCGACTGTTCGAGCGCGTCGACCATTTTCAACATCCGCTGTTTGCCGTCCGGCCCGAAAGTGACCTCAACGTATTTCTGACCCAGCGCCTCGCCCAGCGAGTTGTCGGTAAGGTCGACACAGCGCTTCCATCTGGCCTGGATTTCCTTCTGCCCGGTCAACGCTTGCCGCATCTTGAAGCTCGCATCCACGTATGGCTGAGAAAGCCACGGCGCAGCCCCTCGCAGCAGATGCCAGCTCACATAGATCTTCAGGCTGTCCAGCGACTCGGACTCCAGCACGCCATTTACCTGCTTGAAGAACTCCGGGTTGCTGACATTCAACTCTGAAAAACTGGGCGCATCCGCCGAGGCGAAGAAGCGGTCTAGATAAAAATTCGGCGCCATGGCAACGGCCGCATCCTTCGTCATCTTGTGGTCTCGCGTTTTGGGGTCACGGCGGAGGGTGCGGTCCATGGAATCTTTCGCCAAGGCCGTCTCGATGCGCAAAACCGTTTGCGCCGACTCCGCCGCTTGCGTGGGCGATTGCCCAGCCAGGGTAAACACCTGAGTCACGTATTCCACCAGGTGCTTGCGCATTTCTGTCATCCGTGCGTCATCCTTGATGTAGTAGTCGCGGTCTGGCAGTGACAACCCGCCCTGGTCAATGTACGCGATCACCTGATCCGCGTTGTGCAGGTCAGAGTTGGAATAGAAATTGAGCAGCGGACTCGGGCCCATAAGATGTACGCGCGCGACGACATCAATCAGGGCCGCCTTATCGTTCACCGTCGAAATCCGATCAAGCTCGTCCTTCAGCGAGCCGAGGCCCTTCGCGTCCACCGCCTTTTCGTCCATGCAAGAGCTGTAGAAATCACCGATCTTTTGCTCGACTGGAGTTCGGCTGGGATCGTTGGCTGAGGCCTTTTCGAGAATCTCCCGTAGCGTCACCAGGTTCCGCTCGTCCAGTTCGACAAAGCTGACCCAGGCGCTCTGGTCGGCTGGGATTTCCGCCTTCTTGAGCCAGTTACCGCAAGCGTATTGATAAAAATCGACGCACGGGTCCAGGGTTTTATCGATGTTATCGATGCTGAAACCCGGTCCCGGTTTCGCAGTTGAATCGGTTTGGGCAAGAACCCCCACAGTCATGAATAATAGGAACACCGGCAAAGAACGCAGTAAGCGCATGTGGCCTCGTTTTCAGTCGAAGGAAGATTCTAAAGCTCAAGCTTTTGGACGGACAAGGAAAGAAAAGGATATGCTTCAGGCCGGGTTCGAGAGGGGACATCTCCGAAGGCGCACCGACCGCCGGTGGTGGAGTTTTGGCGCTCAATCTCATTCGGCAAGGTATAATCGCCTCTTGAAGAATCCCGAAAAGGTGAAAAGTCATGGCTCCCTCGAATGGCAATTCCGGCAACGGTAATCGTGGTCACAGTGACAACGGACACAGCAGTCCGCGGCCACGGGCGGAGTGGATCGCACGCCGCAGGACCGAGAATCACGACGGCAATTTCTCCCAGATGCACTACGCCCGCAAGGGCGTGATCACGGAGGAAATGACTTATGTAGCGGACCGCGAAAAGCTTTCGCCCGAGCTCGTTCGCGATGAAGTTGCCCGCGGCCGCATGATTGTTCCGGCGAACATCAATCACCCGGAACTCGAGCCCATGTGCATTGGCGTGGCATCCCTCTGCAAAATCAACTCTAACATTGGCAATTCCGCTGTCACCTCGAACATTGACGAAGAGCTCAAGAAGCTGCACACTTCGGTTCATTACGGCGCCGACACGGTCATGGATCTTTCGACTGGCGGCAACATTCACGAAATTCGGGAAGCCATCCTGCGGCACTCGCCCGTGCCCATTGGAACGGTACCGATCTACGAGGCGATTTCGCGTGTGAAACGCATCGAAGACTTGAATGCCGAGGTAATGCTCGAAGTGATCGAAGAGCAGGCCGAGCAGGGCGTTGATTACATGACCATTCACGCCGGCGTGCTGATTCAGTATCTGCCGATGGTTTCCAAGCGTATTACCGGAATCGTAAGCCGCGGTGGCGCGATCCTGGCGCAGTGGATGGCTCACCATCACAAGCAGAATTTTCTGTACGACCGTTTCGACGACATCTGCAAAATTTTCGCCAAGCACGACGTTTCGTTCTCGCTGGGCGATGGCCTGCGTCCTGGCTGCATTGCCGATGCCAGCGACGAAGCCCAATTTGCTGAACTGAAGACCCTCGGCGAGTTGACTAAGAAAGCTTGGGAACGAGATGTGCAGGTGATGATCGAAGGCCCCGGCCACGTGCCGCTCGACAAGATCAAAGAGCAGGTCGACAAAGAAAAAGAGCTTTGCTACGAGGCTCCGTTCTATACGCTGGGACCGCTCGTCACCGACATCGCTCCCGGATACGATCACATCACGTCGGCCATTGGCGCAGCAATGATCGGCTGGCATGGTGCCGCCATGCTTTGCTACGTCACACCCAAAGAACACCTCGGTCTCCCGAACGAGAAAGACGTGAAGGATGGAATCATTGCCTATAAGATCGCGGCGCACGCTGCGGACTTGGCGCGGCATCGCCCCGGCGTTCAGGACCGTGACGACGCCCTGAGCTATGCACGCTATAAGTTCGACTGGGAGAAGCAGTTTGCGCTGTCGCTCGACCCCGAGACGGCTCGCTCCATGCACGACGAAACCTTGCCCGACGACTATTACAAAGAAGCTGCGTTCTGCTCCATGTGTGGCCCCAAATTCTGCTCCATGAATTATTCCAGCAAGGTGGACGAGTACAACAAGCAGGTCCACGGTCTCGAAAAGAAAGACTACTCGCAACT
>CAWIMI010000013.1:0-39064 GCA_963837015.1 uncultured Acidobacteriota bacterium
TAACGCGCACCAATCTCCGCTGTTGCCCGCAAGAGCACGTCGAGCGGCTTTAGTTGAGGCAAGGCCGCACCGCGCGCAGTCAGCGTTTCAATCACCGTCTCCGTCGCGATATTGCCAACCAGCGCATCCTGCGCAAAGGGACATCCGCCAAGACCGCCCAATGCGGAATCAAATCGTCGGCAACCGGCGTCGTACGCCGCTGTTACTTTCTCCGCGGCTTGATCTGGACGGCTGTGAAGGTGAACACCGATCTCTAAATAGCCATACTTGGAGAGAACGGCTGAAACCAATTCGCGAACCTGCTCCGACCCTGCTACCCCCACAGTATCCGCCAGCGAAATCGTGCGGATGCCATAAGATTCGAGCAAGTCGACGGCACCGATAACTTCGTCGATATTCCATTCATCTCCGTAAGGATTTCCGAACGCCATTGAAATATATGCAACCGTTTCAAGTCCTGCGTCCTCGCCTTTATTCTTGATTTTCTCCAGTTCGTCGACAGCCTCGTCGAGCGTCTGATGCTGATTATTGCGCAAGAAGGTTGGCGAAACCGAATACGGAAAACCTAACGTGCGGACGGCGGCGGTGTTGATAGCCCGCTGTGCACCTTTTTCATTCACCACGATGCCAATAATCTCGACATCGTCTGGAGGATCGAGTTCTTTCAGAACTTCCTCCGAGTCGGCCATTTGGGGCACCGCCGTCGGAGAGACGAAGGATGCCGCATCAATATGCTTGAATCCCGCACTGATCAAGGCGCGCAAGTATTCCAACTTTATGTGCGTGGGGATTTGCCCTTTGAGCCCCTGCCAGGCATCCCGCGGACTTTCAATAATTTTGACGGACTCGGTCATATTCAAGACTTTAGCCACGAATGAACACGAATTCTTGTGGTCAGGCCTAGATCCGTACGAATCCCTGAAATTCTCTGACTAGGTTTGCAGCACTCCCACCTTGAACTCCGGCACATCCGGGTTTAGGGATGCCGCTTCCAGCGCCAACGTGACCGCATCGCGTGTTTCTATTGGGTCGATGATTTTGTCAATCCAGAGCCGGGCTGCGCCATATCTGGGATCAGTCTGTTCGTCGTAGGTGCGCTTCACTGACTCGTAAAGCTCTTTCTTTTCCTCCTCGGTTAACTTCTTCCCGCTACGCTCCAGTTGTTTGACTTTGATTTCCAGCAGTGTCCCCGCGGCGGAATCGCCGCTCATTACCGCATAACGCGCTGTCGGCCAGGCAAACAGAAAACGCGGATCATAGGCTTTGCCGCACATCGCGTAATGTCCGGCGCCAAACGATCCGCCGACGATCACTGCGATCTTCGGCACAACGGAGTTTGAAACCGCGTTAACCATCTTCGCGCCGGCTTTGATGATGCCACTCCACTCCGCATCGCGCCCCACCATGAATCCGTTCACATCGTGGAAGAAAATCAGGGGAATCAGGTTCTGGTTGCAATCCATAATGAAGCGCGCAGCTTTCTCCGCGGATTCGGTATAAATCACGCCGCCAAACTCGATGCGCTTATGGCCTTCATGATCGATCGCCTGCGCGTGAAGTTTCTGATTGGCGACGATTCCCACGGCAAATCCGCCGATTCGCGCGTAACCGCAGAGCAGAGTCTTCCCATACTCCGGTTTATATTCGTCGAAACGGCTGCCATCCACGATGCGCGCTACGATTTCCTTCATGTCGTAAGGGCGTCCGGGAGAAGAATCGTAGATGCCGTAGATCTCTTCTGCTGCCAGCGTCGGGTCTTCCGGTTTCTTGCGGTCCCACGGAGACTGCCGCCGGTAGCCCCACTTCTCCACGATCGCGCGGATCCGCGCCAGGCACGCCTCGTCGTTCGGCTCGCGGAAATCCACGGTTCCGCTGATGGCTGCATGCATGGCTGCTCCACCCAACTCCTCGGCAGAAACTTTCTGCCCGATCGCCGCTTGCACCAGAGCGGGGCCAGCCAGAAAAAGACCGCTTCCATCGGTCATAAGAACGTGATCGCACATTACCGGAAGATATCCGCCGCCCGCAACGCACATGCCCATAATCGCCGCGATTTGCGGGATTCCCATCGCTGACATCACCGCGTTATTGCGAAAGACGCGACCGAAATCGTCAGTGTCCGGAAAGACATCTTCTTGCAGAGGGAGGAAAACTCCTGCTGAGTCGACCAAATACATGGTCGGGATGCGATTTTCAATGGCGATGTTTTGGGCCCGGATAACCTTCTTCGAGGTCATGGGAAAGAACGCGCCGGCCTTTACCGTGGCGTCATTAGCGATAATCATCACCAACCTAGTGTGAATGCGTCCAAGTCCGGTGATCACTCCCGCTGATGGCGCCCCGCCCCATTCTTCATACATCCCATACGCCGCGAAGGAACCAATTTCGAAGAAGGTACCGGTATCGACCAAAAGATTGATTCGCTCGCGCGCTGTCAATCGTCCTTTGCTGTGCTGGTTCTCAATGGCGTTCTGCCCGCCGCCCTCACGAATTCGCTCTTCCTCGTTGCGAACCTGGGAAACCATATCCGCGAGGAAACGCATATTAGCTTCGAACCGAGGAGAAGTGGCGTCCACCTGCGTTTCGAGGACGCTGGAAGTCGAAGGCGTACTGGGTTCGTATCGATCAGGCATGAAGGGAGCAGCCAGGAACATTTACGGTATAACACGGCAGCATCGGGACGCAAACTTGGATTCGTGTCAGACGGAGAGAGGCGTGAAAGTGCCAACCGCTGGTAAAGAATTAATATGCCTTGCTGCCTCTGCTAGTGGGTCCTCGGCCAAACCATCGACTAACCCATAGCGCAACGCATTTCTACCGTGGATCTTCTCGGCCGTCCCAAATATTTCCAGCGCCTTAGCTTTCCCTACCAGTCGCGGCAATCGTTGGGTTCCACCCCAGCCGGTCATCAACCCGAGCGCTGCGCCACGATGTCCGAAAACCGCGTCCGGCGACGCAAAGCGCCGGTGACAAGCGAGCGCAAGATCGAGACCGCCACCCAGGCAATATCCGGTAATTGCAGCGTAGACAGGTGCCGGGAAGTGCTGGACCGAATTCATCAGAGCTTGTCCCATGCGCGAGAATTCGTAGGCGTCGCGCCCAGTCAAGGCTGCGATCTCTCTCAGATCGGCTCCAGCCGAGAAGAATCGTCGATTCCCGGTGATGACTAATGGCTCGGCGCTGCTCGCCAGGTCACGCAACTCGTCGGTGAGCGCCAGGACACACGTTCGAGTCAAGCGATTCGTCCCGTCGTCGGATCGCAAACGCAGAACGCGAATGCCCTCAAGTTGTTCAAGACGGAACAAGGCGGCGGTTAGCACCTGGCATTTAGCACTGAGTCGACGCGGCTCGCGCCGGTTTCTGATACAGTTCTTGGACCGTATCCAAGCGCCAAGTGCTAATCGCTATTTGCTCGTTTCTATCCACTGGTCTATGCGGCATCCGTCCTCCTGCAGCAGGAAGCTTCCCGCGCCAAAGCACTCACCGTAGATGCGATGCGACTCGGGATCGCGAGCAGCACGGGTGATCCACTGTTTTCCAACCTCATACTGGCTGGTGGTGAACCACTTCTGTGGCAGCACCTCAACCAAGCCCGCCTGTAAGTAGAAAACGTACAACGCGAACGCGGGATCACCCTTTCCCTTTGCCGGATAACTCGCAGGGACAATCAACTCGTCCACCGACCGCAACTCTGTCGGAACCTCTATCTGATGCATGCCAGCATCGAGACCGAGGGCAACCTCGAAGTCGGCAATCGGTGCGGTGGCGGCGTAAATCCGATCTGGCGATTGCTTGAACCATCCGGCAATCTCGGTCAGATCAAACGTCCTGAGTTGATCGAGATCAAAGCATACGAAACGGATGCTTCGTCCTTCTGGACACCATATCCCCAAATGAGTTGGTGGAACGAAAAACGGGCGGCAGTATGTATTCAAGGCCAGACGCGGTTTGTCGGGCTGCTGTTGTAAAGCAAGCGAAATCACGTAACCCAACGGGCCCTCGCTTCCATGATGGGTCCAGGCAAAGCGCTGATCCGCGGCAGAATGCACTCGGGGAAAAGTTTTCCAGTACCAGGGAGTAGGTCCAATTGTGCGAGCCAGAGCCTCGCGCAGACGAGAGGTGCTGATCTCAGCCATCAACCGGCCGTTGGAACCGTGCGTGGCTTGATGTTGACGCGGATGAATTGAACGATTGCGTCCATGGAAGTACCTGGTTGAAAAATAGCGGCTACGCCGATTTGTTTAAGATGGGCCACATCCTGATCAGGAATAATGCCGCCGACGACCACGATCACATCGTCCATCTTGTTTTGTTTGAGCAGATCCATGACCCGCGGAACGATGGCGTTGTGCGCGCCCGAAAGAATCGACAGCCCGATCACGTTTACGTCTTCCTGCACCGCGGCACTTACGATCATCTCCGGCGTCTGACGCAGGCCGGTGTAGATAACCTCCATGCCGGCATCGCGCAGCGCGCGCGCAATCACTTTCGCGCCTCGGTCGTGACCGTCGAGGCCGGGCTTGGCAACCAGCACGCGGATTTTCTGCTCAGAGGACATTATCGAGGCCGTGAATCAGTGCAGCTCAAAACGGATTGCAAACACTCTAGAATACATCAGAGACTGGCGAATCAACCAATCGTATCAAGAGCGCAGTAGGCGGATGAGATCGGCATTGTGAACTTTCTTGTCCGGAGCCTTGCCCCGAGCGAAGTCGAAGGGTGGGTCCGCGGTTTTCGCGCACTACACAGTCTTAATGTCCAAACTTCGCCACAAATACCAGCACGCGATACTGCGATAGGGCTCCCACGGCTTCGCGATTTTTTCCATTTGCAAGGGCTTAGGCAGCTTGCGCTTGTTGTAATGCTTCTTGATCGCCATCTGAACGCCGAAATCGCCGGTCGGCAATACATTTGGCCGCTTCAGCGTGAACATCAGAAACATGTGCGCCGTCCAAACGCCGACGCCTTTAACCTGGGTCAGGTGTTTTATGACTTCCTCGTCGGTCATATCAGGCAGACCGGTGAAGTCCAGTTCGCCGCGAATTGAGCGCTGCGCCATATCACGCAAATAAGACGATTTCTGTTTCGAGAGGCCGACGGACCGTAGTTGCTGATCGGTGAGCTTCGCGATTCCCTCCGGTGTGACGGGCTCGCCGGCGAGCGCAGCAAACCGCTTAAAGATCGTCACTGCAGCTTTCCCGTTTAACTGCTGATAGACAATGGCCTCGGCCAGGCTGTGGAACACCGGCTCGCCAAATTCCATACGGAAGGATCCAACTCGCTCGATGATGCTGCGCATCACTGGGTCCGACTTTTTCAGGTGATCGATGGCTTTCCGCATACGAACATTTGACGAAAGTCTGAAGAAGAAGGATAGCAAATGCGGCGGGGATCAGATCGGTTCAGACAACCAAGCATCCAGAGATCCCACTACGTGATGCTGGCCTCAGTGTAGGTCCCGTAGACCTCGCGGAGGGCATCACAGATCTCACCTGCTGTCGCATATGCCCGCACTGCGTCGACGATGTAGGGCATGGTATTCGCGGATGAGATATTTCCGCCCGGCGCAGCTTTTGGTTCCTCGGCAGCGGCTTTTTTCAGCGCTTCCAGACGTCGTCGGACTTCTTCATTCGAACGCCGTGCCCGCAGAGCTCTCAGTTTCGCGCTCTGATGGCGGGCGACGCTTTCGTCGATGTACAGAATGTTCGGCGGTTCTTCTTCGATGACGAACTCATTGGCACCAACGATGATTTTTTCTTTCGCCTCCGCCGCCCTTTGGAATTGGTAGGAGGCTTCGGCGACCTCTTTCTGCGGGTATCCCCGTTCTATGGCTTTGACCATCCCGCCCATGGCATCGAGTTTGCCGAAATAATCAAACGCGCCTTTTTCCATTTGCAGGGTCAGGTTTTCAAGGAAGTAAGACCCGCCCAGTGGGTCGACCGTGTGCACAACCCCAGACTCGTATCCAATAATTTGTTGCGTTCGTAAAGCGATTCTCGCAGCTTCCTCAGTCGGCAACGCCAATGCTTCGTCGTAACCGTCGACGTGCAGCGACTGGGTTCCGCCCAAGACTGCTGCCATGGCCTGAATGGAGGCGCGGGCGATGTTGTTCAACGGCTGTTGAGCCGTCAGCGAAACGCCCGCTGTCTGGGTATGGAATCGCATCAACCAGGTACGTCGGTTCGTCGCCTTGAAACGGTCTTTCATCACCTGATACCAGATCTTACGCGCCGCTCGATACTTGGCGATCTCTTCAAAGAAATCATTGTGGGCGTTGAAGAAGAAACTGAGCCGCGGACCGAAATCGTCCACGTCAAGACCGCGCCGCCGCGCCCATTCCACGTATTCCACGCCGTCATAGAGGGTGAAAGCCAACTCCTGCAGCGCGGTCGAACCCGCCTCCCGAATGTGATATCCGCTGATGGAAATGGTGTTGAACCGGGGCGTGAACTTCGAGCCGAACTCGAATGTATCAACCACCAGCCGCATCGACGGCGCAGGCGGATAGATATATTCCTTCTGCGCAATGTATTCCTTGAGAATGTCATTCTGAATCGTGCCGGAAATCTTCTTCCAATCCGCGCCCTGTTGTTCCGCCACCACCAAATACATGGCCCACAAAACCGAAGCGGGCGAATTGATGGTCATCGAGACAGTTGTGTTCTCGAGGTTGATCCCGCCGAAAAGAATTTCCATGTCCTCAAGCGAATCGATGGCCACACCGCATTTACCAACTTCGCCTTCGCTCGCGGGATGATCGGAGTCATACCCCATCAGCGTGGGCAGGTCAAAAGCAACCGAAAGCCCGCCGCTCCCGTGTTCGAGCAAATACTTGTAGCGCTGGTTAGTCTCTTCCGGCGAGGCAAAGCCGGAAAACTGGCGCATGGTAAAAAGCTTGCCGCGATATCCGGTAGCGTGAATGCCCCGTGTAAAAGGCGGCTGGCCGGGGTAGCTGAGATACCGGTCATAGTTCCAGTCCTCGGGCAGATCAGCCTGAGTGTAGAGGCGATGGATCGGCACCCCCGAAATCGTCGTGAAGCGGGCGTGCCCGTTTTCGTCGAGATTCGTCCCTGTGGGCGCACCGATGGGGCGCTCAGGGGATTTCTCAAGCGTCGGCGCCAAGGTCTTTTCCGCCCATTGTTTCTCTGAATCTGAAGGCTGGCGCCCCTCAAACACGTCGGCGATCGGGCTCTCCGCGACTTGTGGTTTGGAAGATTTCTTGTCAGCCATGAACACCCCTTCTTTAGATGATAGGGCGAGTTCGAGCCTGCGGCAAGGCGGGAGACGTAGCAAGCTACGTCCCTAAAGTACAGGTGAGTCTGTAGAAACGTTGCTTGCAACGTTTCCGCGTGACAACTCCCACGCTTTGGCGTATTTCCACGAGACGTAAACCGAGTGATACAGGTGCAGCAGCAGGCCCTCGCGGCCATCGATAAAGCCGAGCCGAATGAAATAGTTATAGATGAAAGTCAACAGAGGTCGGATCACGATATTGACGAGGCTGAAGCCGCGGCGCCCCTTGGCCATCGCAACCTCAGCGCCCATGGAGGAATAGCTGTTCATGTGATCAATGTAGCCGCGTAGCGTGGGATAGGCGTTGTGCAGTAGCGCGTGGGAGAGCCTGCCAGTCGTGCCATCAACCTTCAGCGTGGGGTGCGCCCCGTATTCTTCGAATCGTCCTGCACCGCGCCGAATTAGGCGTAGCTTGGGATCGGGATAGAAGCCGCCATGGTGGATCCAGCGGCCTAGAAAGAAATTCTTGCGCGGAATCCACAAACCAGCAAAATCTCGGGTGAGCTTTGTGCCGATGTGATATTCCAAGTCGGCTCGTGCGTCGGCGAGAGTCAGCGGATGAACACCTTGCTCTTTCTCTAGCTTTGCGTAGCGATGTAGAGAGTCTATCGTATCGGCCAACTGCTCTTGCAGCGCTGGTTCCAAAGCTTCGTCCGCATCCAACTGCAACACCCAATCCATGGACGCCTTGTCGATCGCCGAATTTTTCTGCGCGGCAAAGCCTTTCCACGCTTCCACAAAAACCTTCGCACCATATGAGTGCGCGATCTCGACCGTGCGATCGGTCGAGCCCGAGTCCACAACGATGATTTCGCCTCTGCCATCGCGCACCAGCGGCATCACGCTCTCGAGCGTGCGAGGCAAGTTGCGCTCTTCGTTCTGGGTGATCAAAACCACAGACAGCGTCACGCGTGGAAGGATACATCGGAGATCAGGAATACCGAAAGTAGAAAGCAGATCGACCCTGCCGCCATTGCAACCGACGAGCAGGGCCGAATCAGAAGCGAGCCGAGTCAGTATCCCGTCGGCTGAGGTTGCGCGCCCGAGCCCGGCTGCGCATCCTGCCGGGGCGCAACATAGGGGACGTTCGGCATGTGGCTAACTTCGCCCCGCTCGGCGTCGGCCATAACGATTCCGGCGTGGTCGAGCAGAAGGCCCGTGGCGCGATCCATTTCCACCCGCGCTTTTTCGTAAGCCGCCTTGGCCGACACCAGATTGGATTCTGCCGAAGTCAAGGCCGACTGGTCTTGCAACACCGCCGTTGAATTGGAAACTCCGACCGCCAGCTTTTGCTGTTCGGCGTTGAGCGTCTGGCGGGCAAAATCAACCGCGGCCTGGGCGGCTTGCACGCTGGCTTGATTCTGCCGTAGCGCAAACTGGGCATTGCGTACTTCAATGCGAACCTGATTTCCAAGTTGTTGCAACCGGACCTGTGCCTGCCGGTATTCCAACTCGGCTCGCACCTGGTCGGCTTGTGCCTGCCGATTTCGAATCGGAATCGTGAGAGTCACTCCGATTCCCTTGTCGGGTGCAGTGCCATTCACGAGCTGATTCAACGTCCCGCCATAACCGACCGGCCCGCCATTGCGAAACGGCGGAGCAGCCTGAGCCGGATTGAAGCATTTTTGCAGAGGACTGTTTGCCGACGTACACGCAGGAGGCAGCTGAGCCGAATTCACATCTCCCCCAATTCCGGAGCCGCCGTAATATGCGTACAGATCGAGAGTCGGCAACATCGCATTCCGAACTGCCTTGATGTTGAGTTCGCGAGTGCTCAGGTCAATCCTCGACTCCGCCAATTCGGCGCGATGACCGAGCGCGTCACTGACCAGGTCTTGAGTGGGCACGACGGGTTCCTGCTCGGGCAACTGCATAGTGGAAGTGGGAATCACGTCGGCTGCGGCAAGTGTTGGATCGTCAAGGTTCCGGCTGAGCGCATTCTTCATCAGCAACTCCTGCAACTCGAGATTCGTTTGCGCCAGAATCAAAGCCTGTTGATCGGTGGAGACGGTGCTCTGCGCGCTCACCACCTGGATCGGCGGCACGGTTCCGAATTGCAACTGCTTTTTGGTGTCGGCGAGTGTCCTCTCGGCGAAGGCGAGCGCCTCTTGTTGAACCCGCACGTTCTCATAAGCGAACACCAGGTCCCAATAGAGGTTTTCGATCTGGTCGACCGTAGTGATGATTTGGAGTCGAAAGGCAACATCTGAGATTTCACGGTTATTCTTGGCAATTCGAATGAAACGCGTATTGGGCAAGAATCCGAAACCTTGAAGCAATGTCTGAGTCAGCCTGAACTGGAGGCCGGAGCTGATGCTGGGCGTGTAAGTGCTGGTTGGGTTGTTAGTGGTTACGTGCGTGTTGTTGAATCCCACCGCGAAGTTCGTTCCCGTATGAAAGCCCTGCAGGTAGCTAAAATTCCCGGTTCCGGTATTGGTATTGGCGATAGGCACCGGGCTGAACACGCTTGTCGATTGTGTGAAGTTCCGGTCCATTTGGAGTGTGCCAGTGAGCACTGGATCAAAGCTGGTAATCGGCGAGCCGATGCCCAAAGTTGAGCCGACTAAACCGTTCGTGCCAGTGCCCGCGCCGCCTGCGGCAATGCTGGTACCTCCGGTTCCAGAGCCGACGGTTCCGCTGAGGCCACCGACGCCACCACCGGGCGTGTTTTGTACGATCCCGGTGTTCACACCGAGAATGTTCGCGCCCGCGTCTGCGCGCAGAATGTCGGTGTCCGCAATATTCAGGTTGTAGCGTGCCAGCACCAGATCCAGATTGTTTTCCAAAGTCAGCGCCACGGCGTCATTCATCGAGAGCATAATTTTGCCGTCATGCATCAACTGTTGCATGCGGTCGGTGTTGCTCAAGTTCGGCGGCGGCACGTATCCCGGCTTGTAGGGGCCGATCACGTTGGGGAACTGGGAACGCGGTTTTGAATAGTCCACCGGGACGTACTGCTGCGTTTGCGGCGTTGGAGCCGGCATGGGCTGAGGCGCTTGCGGCAACGCTGTTGGGGAGGATTGCGCATTTTGTGCCCAACTGTTGAGCGACATCACGGTGGCAAGCGCAATGCCAACCATTCGCAGGCTGGCGAAGTTCAATCGAAGCAAAGGCATTTCCTTTTCTCCTTTTGCGTAAAAATTGCTAGTGAATATTGCGGAGTATCTCAATCTTGACATTGGATGCGTCCGATTCGAGCGGACACTCTAGAGTAGCTTCGGCCGTAATGAAATTTTGGGGATGAATTGTAAAGAATTATAAAGACAGGGCTTGTCGGAAAGTAGGGATCGACGTTACCTCACGCAGCACTCCCTCTCTGGGCCGAAGCTCAGTGAGGGAGAACGCTAGAGATCGCCGGATTTATTTCTGAGGTTGCGGCGCTTGTTGTTGCGGAGTCTCTATCACGGACTTCACATCTTGACGCGGCGTAACATAGGGTACCGTCGGCATATGGGTCACTTGGCCGCGCTCTGCATCTCCCATGATGATGCCGTTGTGGTCCAAGAGTAGCCCAGTGGCACGGTCCAATTCAATGCGTGACTTCTGGTAAGCCGACATGGCAGAAACTAACGTTGACTCCGCTGTCGCCAGCGCCGACTGGTTCTGCAAGACTAGAGTGCTGGTCGAAGCGCCAAGGTTTAACTTTTTCTGCTCTGCGTCCAGCGATGTCCTGCCCAAGTCCACAGCAGCTTGAGCAGACGCCACCGCCGCCCTGTTTTGCGTCAGCGTGAACTGCGCGTTCCGAACCTCGATGCGAATCTCGTTCTCGATCTGCTGCAATCGCATTTGCGCTTGCCGATATTCCATCTCAGAACGAATTTGCGTGGCCTGACCAGCCCGGTTGCGTATCGGGATGTTCAAGGTCAGGCCAATGCCTTTATCCGGCGCGCTCGAATCAATTGTCTGATTCAAGGAGGTCAGATAGCTTACGGGCTGGGCCGGTGGAATATAGTTGGGGCTGGTGGGCGGTATGGGCGGTCCAGCGCACCCAAAGGCTTGTTGCAACGATGACAAGTTGGCGCATAGATTTGCCGGGTTCTGTGCGCCGGCTAAGCCCGATCCTCCATAGTACGCAAAGAGATCGAGCGTGGGCAGCAGCGCGCTTCGAACCGCTTTGTTGCTGATCTCCTGGCTGGCTAAATTAATGTGCGCTTCCGCGAGCTCAGGCCGGTGACCCAAAGCATCGTTAACCAGATCTTGCGTGGGGACGACTTCTTCTTGCGCGGAAAGCTGTACGGTCGATGTAGGAATGACCTCCGCGTCGGCCAATCGAGGATCTACCAGCGTGCGGCTCAGCGCATTTTTCATCAGGAGCTGCTGCAACTGAAGATTGTTCTGAGCCTGAATAAGACTCTGCTGATCTGCGGCTACTGTGCTCTGAGCACGGACTACTTCGATGGGAGCCAGGCTGCCGATCTGTACCTGCTTTTGAGTATCCGACAGCGTCTTCTGGGCGAAGGCCAGTGACTCCTGCTGCACCCTCACGTTCTCATATGCAGAAACCAGATCCCAATACATGTTCTCGATCTGATCCACAGTCGAGATAATTTGCAACCGGAAGGCGACATCGGTGATCTCGCGGTTGTTCTTTGCGATGCGGATGAAGCGGTTATTGGCGGGGAAACCGAAACCCTGCAGCAGATGCTGCGTCAGCCGAAACGTGAAATTCGGGTTGATGACCGGGCTCAATGATGTGAATGGGCTGTTCGTACTCTGGCGGGTGTTGTTAAAGCCGACGAGCAAGTTAGTGCCAGACTGGAAGCCCTGCACGTAGGAGAAATTATACGTCTGTGTGTTTTGCGAGAGCACGGGAACACCGGTAAACACGCTGCTCGCCAGTTGATTGAAGTGGTCCCATTGTAGCGCGCCGCTGAAGATGGGATCGAAGCTCGTAATCGTGGGCCCCGCACCTAGGGTCGACCCGGTCAGACCGCCAAGTCCCGCGCCAGCGCCTCCGGCGCCGGTGCTGGTGCCACCGACGCCGGATCCTGCTTGCCCGCCCAACCCACCTACGCCGCCACCGGGCGTATTCTGCACCACGCCGTTAAATACACCAAGAATGGCTGCGCCCGCCTTTGCCCGCAAAACGTCGGTATCGGCAATGTTCAGGTTGTAGCGCGCGATGCCAATGTCGAGATTGTTTTCGAGGGCCAGTGCCACCGCATCGTCAATCGAGAGCATGAGTTTGCCGTTCTGCATCAGCTGCTCAATTCGTGCAGTGTTATTCAGATTTGGCGGAGGCAGATACCGAGGCTTGTACGGAGCAATCGGGTTGGGAAAGTATCCCGCCGGCTTGTCAAAACTCTCCAGATGGAACTGCTGCGGCTGCGGGGCCTGCACCGGCGCGGACTGGGACGTTGTGGAAGATGCCGGCGGCGCGGTTTGTGCCGAGTTCTGCGCCCAACCGCCGACAGTCAGCACGCCGGCCAGAATCATCGCAGCAACCCGACAGGCAGAATTCAAACCAGACAAAGACATTCGCTTATCTCCATGCATTGAAACTGCTCGTGATGACGACAAAGGCTTCTCTAGGTCAAGAGTTATTACGCAAAATAGCCCGCCCAGGTTTCATCTTTGTGCGCTCCAGGCAAGCCGCTGCGTTTGGTCGCAAAAACACCACGCGGAATGCAATAGTATAGCTGACGCAACGGTCGTCAAACCCGTACCGGCCAGCGGCGTCACTTTCCAGAGGCTTCGCAAATTCTTTCGATGATTGGCATTAAGGAGAAGATTCCAGGCAATCCTCATGCGTAATCTCAAGCTCGTTCTGGCCTACGACGGCTCCGAATTCTCTGGATGGCAGGTTCAGCCCAACGCCGCCACGATTCAGGGCGCTCTTGCCTCGGCTATTGGACGGGTGACGGGCGAAAAGGTTTTGCCGCAGGGCTCAGGCCGCACCGACGCTGGAGTTCATGCTCTCGCCCAGGTAGCCACATTTGCCACCGAATCGCCGATCCCAGCGCAGAATATGGCGAAAGCACTGAACGATATTCTACCACCCTCGATCCGGGTGCTCGATGCCACTGAAGCGCCCCAAGAGTTCCACGCTCGCAAGTCCGCAAATGCGAAAACCTACCGCTATCGCATGCATCGGGGCGCAATCTGTCCTCCGTTTCTGGCGCGTTATGCGTGGCACTACCCTTATCCGGTCGACGAAGGTGCCATGCGACTAGCCGCTACTTTCGTCCTCGGAGAACATGATTTTACGTCCTTCGCAGCAGTAGATTCAGAACGCGGACGCGAGGATGAAACCATTTCCAATGTGCGCCGGATCTTTGAGTCAACCTGGGAGCGGACGGGGGAAGAACTGATCTACACAGTTCGTGGCAACGGGTTTCTGCACCACATGGTAAGAAATCTGGTGGGAACATTCGTTCTGGTCGGAAAGGGTACATTAAACCCGGAGAGTGTAGCTGAGATTTTGGCGGCACGAAACCGGTCGGCAGCAGGAGCAACCGCTCCGGCGAGTGGACTGTTCTTGGTGAGTGTCGAATATTAAGCTGTATTGTAGAAACGTTGCTTGCAACGTTTCTGTCCAGCCTGTCCAATGGTATGGACGGAACGAAACGTAGCCAGCTGCGTTTCTAGAGAATATGGCTACTGACCTTCAAATCGCGGCGCGAAAAGTGGTTTCGGTAAATCCCGCTTCCGGCGAGGTCCTGCGCGAATTCGACTCCGCGACCGACGCCGACGTTCATGCTGCCATAGCTCGGGCTCGATCCGCTCAAACCGCATGGAACGAATTGGGAGTGCGACGACGCATTGCCGTCCTGCGCGAGTTTCAACGTCTGCTACATGAGAAGAAATCGGAGATTGCCGCGCTGATTAGCCGCGAGGCTGGCAAGCCGATGGTAGAGGCTCTGCTCACGGAAGTTCTCGTCGTGTTAGACGCCACGCGCTTCTGTATTGACAATGCCTTCGACTTCCTGCGCGAACAGCCGGTTCCTCACGGCAATCTCGCGATGAAAACGAAGATTGGACGCATTCTGCGCGAGCCGCATGGCGTGATCGGGATTATCTCGCCGTGGAATTATCCCTTCTCGATTCCGGCAACAGAGTCGCTGTCCGCACTCGTCACCGGGAATGCGGTGGTGCTGAAGGCATCCGAACTCACTTCACTAACGGCGTTGGAACTCGCATCTTTCCTGTATGAAGCTGGTGTTCCAAAAGACGTTTTTCAGGTTATCGTCGGCGACGGAGCCACAGGCTCCGCGCTGCTGAATGCCGAAATCGACAAGTTGGTCTTCACTGGAAGTGTCACCACGGGAAAGCGCATTGCTCAAGCTGCGGCTGCGCGGTTGCTTCCCGTCGTGCTCGAGCTTGGCGGAAAAGATCCCATGCTGGTCCTCAAAGACGCGGATGTGGACGTGGCATCAAGCGGCGCGGTCTGGGGTTCCTTCGCGAATTGCGGGCAAGCCTGTCTGTCGGTCGAGCGCTGCTACGTGCATCGCAGCCTGTATCAAGAATTTCTTGAAGCTTGCGTGAGAAAAACCAAACAGCTGCGTGTCGGCAATGGGATCGATCCGCAAACCGAAATCGGGCCGCTAATCTACGAACGGCAATTGCGGAATGTCGAGTCACACATCGAAGATGCCCGAGCGCGCGGCGCCCGCGTCCTCACTGGAGGCTCACGACTCCCGCAACTCGGGCCAAACTTTTTCGCTCCGACCGTGCTGGCTGACGTTACCCATGACATGCACATCATGCGCGAAGAGACGTTCGGTCCTGTCCTCCCAGTGATGCCGTTCGATAATGATGATGAGGCAATCCGCCTCGCGAATGATTCTGACTACGGCCTCGCTGCCAGCATCTGGACCCGTGATCGCGCCTGGGGAGAATCGTTGGCGCGACGCATCCACGCGGGGACGGTCATGATCAACGATGCGGTCGCGTGCTTCGGCATCAGTGAAGCGCCCCACGGCGGCCTCAAGGCCAGCGGCATGGGCCGCACCCATGGTCGTTTCGGCCTCGAAGAAATGGTTCGCATCAAGCACGTGGACTCCGATCTCATGCCCGGCGTCAAGAAAGTCTGGTGGTACGGATATGGCGAAGGGTTCACACGACAGATGGAGGGCTTCCTCGATCTGATGTTCGCCCGAAACCTTCGCCAGAAGTTGCGAGGCGCCATGCGCTCGGCGGGAGCGTATCTGCGAAAGGGGCGGCTCTAGGGTTGTGTCTCGCGGACAGCGCGCCAACAACAAAGCAGACTGCCGGCGGCATCCCACAAGTCTTTGGGTTACACGTCCCTGGCCTCGCGCAAATCCCTTCGAGTAGAATGAAAGGTTCATAGAGAATCCTGCGGCCTTAGCCGCTTGAACCAGGGTGAACCTTTTGGCGACAACCGTAACTTCTGGCACACCGACTGCTCCGCAACTCCCTAACCACAAAATCAAAATCAAAAAGCCGGGACAGCGGGCTTGCAACGAGAAGAACGAGAAAGGCAAGTTTTGCGGCGGGCATCTCAAGCGCTGGTTTTACACGACCGACGTGTTGGAAAAGGCCTGTGGCGATGTCGAGAAGGCTTGGGGTCGCGATGCCGAGGTGTATCGCTGTGAGCATTGCAAGACTCTCTATTTGCCTAATCCGGAGGAGTCGGGTGGCTTGAATGTCGCGGGCTCGGGGCAGATTTCTGTTTTTGGTCTGACGGTGCCGCCCAAGACTAAGTAAGGGCAAAATGCGCTGCCGAGCTTTGCTCGGCCTGGACGGGCGGGATGCCCGTCCTTACACGAGCGAAAAACATGTCATCTTCCGAACTCATTTACGACTGGAATCGGATTCATCCAGCATCACTGCGGCCCATGGGACATGTTTTGCTCAACGATGAGACTTTGCGCGACGGCTTGCAATCGCCTTCAGTGCGCGATCCTTCGATCCAGGGAAAAATTCAGATACTCCATTTGATGGAAACTCTGGGCATTAACTCGCTGGATCTAGGGTTGCCCGGAGCGGGTGCGCGAGCGGTGGAGCAGGTGGAGGCCTTGGCGCGCGAGATTGTCGATCACAAGATGAAGATTCGGGCCAATTGCGCGGCTCGAACTCATCAAAACGACATCCGTCCGATCGCGGAAATTATGCAGCGAACGGGGCTTAAAATCGAAGCCGCGACATTTATTGGATCGAGCCCCATCCGTCGTTACGCGGAAAACTGGACGGACGACTTCCTGCTCGCGACGACGGAAAGCGCGGTGAAATACGCGGTGTCGCTCGGCCTCGACGTCATGTACGTCACCGAAGACACGACCCGCTGCGATCCCGAGATGGTAAAAAAGCTCTACACCGCGGCGATCAATTGCGGAGCGCGGGCCATCGTGATCTGCGACACGGCCGGGCACGCTACGCCGATGGGGACATTTGCGCTGGTGCAATTCATCCTCAAGGAAGTCGTGCAGCCATCAGGCGAGAAGATTCGCGTGGACTGGCACGGACATTGTGATCGCGGATTGGCCATCGCGAACTCGATAGCTGCGCTGGTCGCGGGCGCCGAGTGCGTGCATGCGACCGGGCTGGGAATCGGGGAACGAGTCGGGAACACGCAGATGGATCAGATGCTGCTGAACCTGAAACTCATGGGCGTTCCGCCGTGGGTGGACCAGGATCTCACCAGGCTGAAGGACTATTGCCTGGCGATTTCGCGAGCTACGGGCGTGCCCATCCCGGCGAATTATCCGGTGGTCGGTGAAGATGCGTTCCGCACGGCCACCGGTGTACACGCGGCCGCGGTCATCAAGGCGTACAAGAAAAACGACCTCGAACTAGCAAATACGGTTTACTCGGGAGTGCCTTCGCATGTTTTCGGTCTGGAACAGGTAATTGACATTGGTCCGATGAGCGGGAAGTCGAACGTGTTGTTCTGGCTGGACCGCCGCGGAATTCCGGCCTCGGACGATGTGGTGGAGAGCATTTACCGCCGCGCCAAAGCCTCCGACCACACCTTGAGTGAGGCAGAGATTCTGGATTGTGTCGAGCGCGTTGCGCCCCACTGAGCTTGATAGCGGATCAGTCAAGGGGATGCAGGTCGCATTCTTGATTTTCGCCAAAGTCATCCTGCCTAGCCGTACGCCACGAAATATCCCTCGTGGCTGCAAGCCGTCTGTTTCCTCGATGGAAATTCCCTTCCCGGCCGGACAATTTCTTATGATTGCCCTCCTTAATCCGTTAGCGGCCAGAGGGATTGCAACTGAAACGGCAGGCTCGCGGGCCCGGCAGTGACCGTACCCAATATTGCGATAGCACCTTGAAATCCTTCGGTGGAAGGTTGCATCGTCGCCAGGCCGTTTGCGTTGGAGACAAGGGCTGCCTGCGACGTCCCGAGAATGATCGGCATGGGATTCCTCGTAATGGTCGTATCGCCACCCGAGACGATCGGGGTGTCGTTGTTCGTCCGTCCGAGCAGCGACTGAAACACTACGCTTGCACCAAGCACAGGGTCTGGGGGCGTCGATGTGTCGGTGACCTGAACCGTGATCGGTTGAAAAGCAGATCCTACGGTGATGAGTTGGAGGTCTCCCGCGACGGCCTGCAATCGCAGCGACGAAGCCGGTACCGCAGTTCCATAAAACGTCTGACATGGTACGTCACCGGGTTCGACGCAGACGCTTACTTGCACGTCCGCGGATACAGACGAAAGCTGTAAAACGCTGCTTGCGTAGCCGCTGGAGTTTGTCTTAGAGCTCGGCGGATTGAGCTTTGCGGAGCCCTTAATCAGATAGTAGTTGACCGTCCGCCCTTTCACCGGAATGCCATTCGATAACACTCGCGCGGTCAACGTCAGATTTAAAGTAGCGCCTTGCGCGATCCACGTGTAGGGCGTGAGCAGGGACATATCCAGCGCCGACTCCGTTCCCAACAACGTGGTCTGCACCTGCTGGGGACTGCCGTACGAAGCCGGCGCGAGCTGAGCGGTAATCGTGATCGCGCCGGCGCTGAGCACGCTGACCAGAGTGGAGGCTTGGCCCGATTGATCACTGAGTACGGTGCAACTTCCGCCGCCGGAACAGGCTGAGAAGGCTACGGCCGGACTGGCGGTGAAAAATACGCTGGCTCCTGGCACGGGAGTGATTCCGTCAGACGCCACGACTTGCACTCGCATGGGATTGGCGGCCTGCCCACCCACGGGCGTCGGTGGATTTGCTCCGGCAGTCAGGCGAAGAATGTCGTTGGGGCCGGCTCCAAAAGTGACAACTCCGCTCATGATCGAACTGGCAAGCGTAGGCGGATCCGTGAGCGTCATGTCCTGCACCCCGTCGGCTTGGGCGGACGCAGTGACCAATATCTGGTTTGCGGACGCCGCCAACGGCTGAGCATTCCCGTTCCCGATGGTGACCCTGGTATTTGCCTGAAATCCGTAGCCTGCAATGGCGAGGGCCGTACCTCCGGCCACGCTGGCTCGGGTTGGAGTGATATGGTCGCCGTAGAGCAGGCGAGCATGGTAGCGATAGTCTGGGCGCCCATCGCCGCGGATGTCGGCGATCCCGACCCGAAAGCTGGTCGGCTGCAGCAGTTGTGCGTTCAGGACCGTGGTTCCGAACAATGCGGAATTGAATGCGGATGGCGTGTTCGCTGGAGCAGGAAAAGTTCCTGGATCGGCCAGCGCCCACATGCCGATCACCGGCTGAGCTTTGCTTTCTGACGGAGCGCCGAACTGATCGAGCGCAGTCGCGATTACGGAAAGGGTGCGGTTCGCCTGGGCGGAAAACCAGAAATAGTCGAGACCACCGTAGGGATCAAGAGAAGCGGCCCAGTCGCCGGCAGCCGGGAGCGGCGCGGGAGAGTTGTAGGTCGTGGGTCCGAACCAATCGGGCTTTTGGGCGGCACTACCCGGCATGACGATGTCCTGCGGAACATCTCCGCCCAAGGTTACGGTTACTGTGATGGCTTGCAGCAAGCCGCTCGGCAGTACCTGCCAAGGCTGGTACGGCCCGACTGTCGCCGACCAGAAAGGGTCGAGAGCCTCGACCGTCAGCTGGTATTGTGCGCTGCTCGCGCCGTTGGGGATCTGCAAGCCCGCCAGATCAAAGAATCCTTCGAGCGCCGAATCGTTCGAACCGTAGCGATTGAAGGGTTGTCCCGTGCCGTCATCGAACCCCGTGACCGTGGTTCCCACATTTCCAGCAAACAGGAAGCCGGAGACAGACGCAGCAGCGTAAGCTCTCGAAGGCAGTCCGGTGTTGGGATCAATCCAGCGGGCGACGACGTTTGCGCCTTGCATGCCCTGACCCGGCTGTCCGCTCGCATTCGCGAAATATACGTGGCCATGAATGCGAGCCGTGGCAGTGGAAAAGGTCGGCCCCGGATATAAGCGGGAGAGCGCCGCCTGATCATCCATTTTTGGCTGGTAGGGATTGACCCTGCCGCCGTTCGAATAGCACAAGGAAATCGGAACACAGCCCGCAGAATCGACTGCATGCATGATCGTGAAACCGACAAAGTCGTCGCCAGTCGGCGCTGGGCTGCCCGTCTGGACGTTAAGGTTCGTCTGCGACCAGCCGAGGCCTAACACCTGCCCGAGTACTCGCACCAGGCGATACTCCACATCCGGGTCAGGTAACTGGGCGACGCAGTTTCCATTCAGTACCACCAGCGCATGGAGAAAATAGGCATTCGATCCGAAATTGTCGAGGCCGCCGAAAACCGCGTTGCCGAAGCACTCGGATGGATCGCCGGCGCCCTGCCCGAGAAGCGCGTCCGTGACCGTGCCGTCGAAGTCATAAACGATGCCGACGGGCGTACCCGTGGCGGTTGGTAGAATGTCGGCCGGCATGGTGATGGTGCCATCACTGTTGCGGTAGACGTTCGAGCCGTTCACATTTTCCGCGAGTTGTCCGGCGTGCGTGGCCGACAGAGCTACGGTCGAAATGGAAGTCCATTGGCTGAAAGCGTCGGCGACTAACGCGTCAGCTTGCGGACCGGAAACTGTCGAACTCAGGCTGCCCTGGTCGGTGTAATAGTTGACTTCGCCCTGGGCCCAGCTGAGCGGCGTGCCGGCCGTTCCCTGGTTGAAGTAGCTGACTCCCGCGATGTAACGCGGACCCCCTGCTCGCGCCAGTTGCAGGAGAGTGAGCAGGAGCACAATTACCCCAGCAACCGGGCAAATAAACCCAGACCGGAGCGCGACGCGCCTGAAAAAAGAAGAGATTTTCGGCATGTGCTTACTCTTCTTCCGCCGAGCGGAAGAAACGAACCAGCTCGCGAGGGCTGACACTCGTTCTTCCGCGGAATCGATCTCCAATGCCCGGGCGTCGTGCTGGCACTCCGATTCGCCCCGGTTCAAGGACAACTCGGCCATCGGGACCGATTTTGAAGCGGCCCCCTCGGACTGGGCTGGTCAGTCCCAATTTGCTCGGAGGATAGAGAAACAGCAGAAAGCGCTCGCCGGTCCGATAGCGTTCTCCGGATTCCCACAAGCCGGCCCACTCGCGGATCGCCAGCATTTGCCCGGTACGAACGCCCTGCATGGCTTGATCTACATGAAAGCTGATCTGGACAGCAGTTACGCCATTTCCTTTGGGAGTGATCCGCTCAACCGACTTCACCGTCCCGGCAAAGATGTAACCCGAACTTCGGGTCAGTGGGGGCGGGCGCCGCGGGAATGCTGATCGCGGCTCGTTGGTTCCGGGCAGTTCTGACCGCGCCGGTTGCTCCGCAATCGCCGGCAATGCGACCATGGTCAAGATCAGCGTAGCGACAAAGAGCCTCCAAATGGACGACGACAACATGAGCAAGCCTCGCTTCTGAACCGAGGCCAGCCTTGACGGGAATACCGGGAGAGTACAACTCGAAGGAGAGATTGGCTGTGCTGGCCGTCACACGCGGCACGAGATTCCTCTGAGGAAATCGCAGCACCAAATTATGCGGAGCTTCGCTCGGCCTCCCGGACGGGGGCGTCCGAGCCTACACACTCTCCGCCATTCGCCGGCTCTGCCGTTGCGCCGACAAATGCGCTCCCGTGAGCAGCAACAATCCTGTTAGGAATGCCCAGAACATCAAGCTCGCGGACAAGGCGAAAGGTCCATAGACTTCCTGAAAATCCAGCCGCGGCAGCGCCAGGATGTAGCAGTATTTCAAGATTTCCGAGAGCAAACCCATGATGACTGCCGCCGGCAGGACCGCCCGGGCCGGCACTTTACCGTTGGGCAACAACCAGTAGATCAGAAAGAAAATCGCGATACTGGCGGCGATGGCAAAGAGTTTCATCATTAGAAAACCCAGCAGCCGGATGGTGAGAAAGTCATGGCCGAAAGTTAGAGTCTTCAGCAGCACCACATTCCCTGCAGTCAATGCCACCGACATCAGCGCCAGCACACCGCAGCCGAAGGCCAGTCCCAGCGCGATTAGTTGATTCCCCAAATAGGAGCGGTTGTCGGGAAAACGCCAGATGCGGTTCAGGGCCACCTCGAGCGGCATGAAGACTCCAGTGGAAGTGATCAGGAGAATGAGCAGCGAGAACACCTGTGCCCGATGGCGCGCGTTGACCAGCGCATTCAAGTTTCGAATCACGAAATCCTGGCCCGCGGGCAGATAGTCGCGGAGCAACTGCACCACGACGTCATACATCGCGGGCGAGCGGAATACTCGGCGAATCAAGGTCAATAAGAGAAGGACAAAAGGAAAGAATGAAAGGATTGCATTCGCGGCCACCGAGAAAGCAAAGGTGTGGACTTCCGTGCGCAAGACATATTTCAACGTAGAAGAGAGAAGTCCGCTCCGTGAGCCCAGGCCTTTAACCGTAGCGTTAGAAGAAGCGGACAGGGGCAAAACCGGGGGCGAAGTTCCGGGGCGTTCGATCAAACTTGATCCAATCTTATCAAAGAGTTACAGCTCACATTAAACGGTGAGCCACTTAGATATCTGGTCGATCCGAATCGCATCTTCACCACACAAAACCATGGGTCACGTTTAAACGTTTCGCTTCATTTCACTTTATTGTTAATTCTTCTCTTGCCAGAAGGAAAATTCCTGAATATTATTCCTGCCGTTGCCGGAATGTCGGCAGCGAACGTTCGTTAGTTTTGGGTTGATGTTTTGTCTATTGTAGTCGAAACTCGCGCCACCACGACAGGCTCCGGAGCTTCGCGCCGTTTTCTCCACCGACGGCGCGCAACTCAGGAGCCTTTCTTGTTGAACCAGGTTCTCGACCGCAAGCAAGGCTAGACCATTTCGTCCACAGGCTTTGAGGGGGTCAGTTACACGCGCGCTTCGCGAAGAATGTGGAATTCTAATCTCGGCAGAGGCGAAAGGAGTTCATTGTGAGAGAGAAGGGTACTGTAAAGTGGTTTAACGGGGCTAAAGGATACGGTTTTATCCAGCGGTCCACAGGGGAAGACGTCTTCGTTCATTTCTCCGCCATCCAGGAGAATGGGTACCGAACGCTGAACGAGGGCGAAACCGTGGAGTTTGATCTGCTGAAGGGCCCCAAGGGGTTCCAGGCGGGTAACGTCGTCCGCGCCTGACAACCTAAGAGCAAGAAATTTGCAAACCCTCTCAGAATCCCCTGAGAGGGTTTGTTGTTGCTCACTTTCGATTTAAAGGTCTTATGAAGTCAGGTAATAAAGATAATAGAAAATTAGAGAGAAAGTATAGAATTTAAATGTTAGAAAGTTTATTTTTTTAGTAATAGTTAAATTATATGATAGTTTAGTAATTATAGATATGTATATAAGTTATAAAGATATAAGTAAAAATAAAAAAAAATAAATAATTACTCAGTTTCCTTTAGCGCTTTCTTTCGAATGTGGTTCTATCAATCGTTTCGTCAACAGCACCAGCCCGAAAATTTGTGTCCACTCGGAAACGATATTGCCCACGACCTGGCCCCATTTGGCTTCCGAATTCATGTGAGCGTACAGCGCGACCCAGGCAACTCCTGTGATCACCAGGAATATGGTCAGAGAATGATTCCGCAGCCACTTGCGAACTGGGTTCAATCCCTTGTCCGCCGGGCGGCGGCTTTCCGCCGATCCTTTTTCGTACATGTACTTCGTCGCCAGCACCGTGACCACGACTCCCGCCCAATCTGCGATTGCATTTCCGAAGAACGATCCAATATGCGTGCCCGGATCGGAGACGCTGTACAGGACAATCCACAGAACAAGAATGAAGACGGAAGCCACGCCGAGGGAATGGCGGCGGATGAAGCTTTGTGGTTGGTTTGACGGGTTGACCATGCGGCTGAGCCTCCGCGACTTTAGAACCTAACCGTCTCTCAGATGCCGCATGCCGCCATCGTTATTCGAGTTCTACTGAAACCAGATCGCCGTCAGCTTTTCCTCCCGCTCTGTAATTGACGGCCACAGTGCGGCTCTTCCATTCGCAGGAGAAATTGTCTGCTCCGATGAGGGTCAGCGATTTGTAGTCCTCCGTCCGCAGCTTGAGCACCTTCGCCCCGGAGGATACGGTCAATACGGCAGAAGGGGGTTGAGAGCAATCGACCGCCACCAATTTTCCTTTCACAAACTGGATCGTACGCTTATCTGGTTGCGGAGGCGCTGGAGGTTGGTCAGCGTGGTCGCCATCCGATTCTTCAGCCGGTGGAGGACTTGCCTTCTCTGTTGTTGCCGGCCGCTCCGGTGGTTTCCTGGCGATTGAAGGAGGCGCAGTCGAGGAAGACGAGGGTGGTGGAGGCACCGAAGAAGCGGACGTCACGGGAGCCGAAGTCGCTTGTGAGACGGAGACTTGCCTGCGCCCTGCGCCACCGTCCCGTACTTCTTAAGCATCGGCAACCCTTCCAGTTCCTCGCCCGCAGATTTCGCCACCTGCGGATCCGGACTGTTCTTGAGCCGCCCCAGCAACGCGGCCGCCGCATCCCAGCTTTTTCCCGCCATATAGATTTGCGCCAGGTTCAGCAAATAGGTTTGGTTTCGTGGGGCCAGCAGGATGGTGGCTCGCATCGAATCCAACGCGGCGTGGCTACCGCCGCCCTCCAGCTGAGCCATGGCCAGCATGCCGCGTGCCGCGGCAAATTCAGGATCCCAGTCCAAAACCTGCCGAAGGTCCTGCATCATGTTGGGAAGTCCTCCCGGCGCTTGTCCGGTCTGCGCCAGGTGGTACCTCACCAGCGCCAGATAGTAATGCAGCCAGGGATCCTTGGAATTGAGTTCCGCACCTTTATTCAACTCTTCGACGGCGGTCTCGAATTCCTTCTTCTCCATATGCGCCCAGGCCAAGGCGCGACGAGCAACCACGTTGTCTGTCTTCGGCTGGCTGGTGATTGCCTCCAACTCCTGTACAGCCTGCTCGCGATGCTCAGGCAGACGGAGACTCATTTCCGCAATCAAGGCTTGCCCTTGCGCCAAGGGAAGCTCCTGGATGCTGCTGCCGATCTGGTCAGATGACGTTACGTCCAGGACCTGGATTCCCGCCGCAATCGGCTGCCTGCCCTTTTCCGCCGGCTGTGGCGGCTGAGCCAGCGAATGGAAGTGATCCTTTACTACCTGAGCGAACTGGGTCGAGTTCATCCCGTACGCCTTCTGAATCGCTTCTTCGACCGGAAGCTTTTGGTTCTGAACCAGGTCGAAGTAGGTCCCTGTTTCCTGAAGCTTGTTCTGGCTCAGCAGGTAGTGCATCACGATCCACGACTCCGCATAGAACAAGGTATGGCGCGAGTTGTCCTTGCCGGCAGCAGTGTATGCGCCCGCCGCGAATAAATCAGGGATCGCAAGCCATGCCGTCGAGTTCAACAGTTCGGTGAAGGTGTCTGGGTCTCCGCCGATTTGCGCCTGCTTGTTCTCGAAGCGCAAGCTGGAGAAGTATTCCGCGAAGCCCTCGTCGAACCATGACTGTGTTGGCGGGTAATTGTAGTTCAGAAACACAAGGGCAAAATCGCGCGATATCGTTCGCCAGCTCTCCTCCTTTGACAGGTTCAGGACGAAGTAATTCCGGTCATCGCCACGAAGAAAGAAAGCAGCTCCGATTCCCTGCCCCTGACGCGTGGGCACGACCTTGCTGTATTCCTCGTCGCTTCTGAGGGCGATAATGTCGACCGGCTCCGACATGTTGATCCGGTTTCTCATCAGCAGTTGGCCAAAGACCAGCCGCATCTGCTCGAATCGAACCACCACGTCGTGACCCTTGCTCTCCTCCGCATCCGTCACCGCGGAAAAATGGCTGGAATTGACTCGAATCCAGTGCGGCTCGTCCGAGCGAGCCAGCGCAAGCCGAGTACAGCAAAGCAAGAGGACAAGAACAACAAGAACGATGATCCGCGATGGAAGGGAGTGGATGCGATCGGTCATGATCCGCCGGGAAGTTGCGATAAAGGAATGCTACCACGCTGGGCGCGCCGTGGTGGCCGGTGAGGAGGGCTGGCAGATCGCAAACCGCGATCCTTGCCCGGCTAGGACTTTGGAGCGGATGATTCAGACTTCGGGGCTGAAGCCATGGCCAGCTTTCCAAGACTCCAGTGCGCACTGTCCGCCACTATAGGGTCTTCGTCCTCCGCCAGTTTCCTTAGCGTGGGCAAGAACCTCCGCTCCCTGCTGTTGCCCATGGCGATGACCGCATTGCGCCGAAGGCCGGTGCGCTTGGTGCGGCGAATCGGGGAGCCGCGAAACGTCTCCCGGAATTCTTCTGCGCTCATTTCGGCCAGCCATTCAAGCGCTGGATTCACCAGACCTTCCCGTGCTTGAAGTTCCTCCGCGCTGGTAGCCGGAGCTTTGCGGTTCCAGGGGCAAACGTCCTGGCAGATATCGCAGCCGAACACATGCCGCCCCACGCCAGCCCGCATATGTTCTGGAATTGCGCCGCGCTTTTCAATCGTCAGATACGAAATGCATTTATTGGAATCGAGTTGATAGGGCTCAATCAACGCGTCCGTGGGACACGCCTCGATACAGCGGGTACAAGTGCCACAGCGATCTGGCGCGGGCAGATCGGGATCGAGTTCGAGTGAGGTCAGGATCACGCCCAGGAACAACCACGACCCCAGCTTCTGATTCAGGATGCAGGTATTCTTACCGATCCATCCCACACCTGCATATTTGGCATAGACCCGCTCAACCAAAGGCCCAGTGTCGACGTAACAGCGGGTTTGTAGCGCCATCGTGTCGCCGGCTGTCGCGAGGGCATACTGCCCGCGCCGGGCGACCGCATCTCGAAGCGAGCCCTCAACGATGCGCAGCCGCCGCATCACCGCCTCGTGATAATCCTCGCAGCTCCACGCGTAGCGCGAGATCCATCCCCGCTCGGGATCGTTCATCTTTGTTGAGTAAGGATTCGCAGTGTTGTAGTTAATCGCACAAACAATCACACTCCGCGCCCACGGAGCCGTCGACCGAAGTGAAGCGCGCTTGAGCTGTCCAGCTTCGTCACGCGCCTCCATATACTTCATTTCTCCGGCATGGCCGGCTTCAATCCAGCGAGGAAATTGACTTAGTTCCGCGAACTCGCGGACCGGAGCAATCCCAGCAAGTTCAAAACCTGCGTCCCGAGCTGCATGCTTCACCAGACCCGTGATTTGGCTGAGCGGATTCAATTCGAAGTAGTATCCGATTCCAACAGAAGACGTAGCAAGCTAGGTCTCTGCGGAAAAAATGTCACTGCGTAGAAACGTTGCTTGCAACGTTTGCCGACAGCGAGAATCTCACTTGTTGCTGGCGTTAAGGGTCTTGTCCGCGGCGGTCAGTTGCGCCTGAAACTTCGCCGCTTTCTCGGGCTGATGCAGCGCGTCGTATTCGGCCACCAGGTCTTTACGGGCATTTTCGACCCAGTTGGCCGGCGGACTGGTTTGCTTCATCAGAATGCTATAGGCAGCCAGGCTCTCAACCTCGGCATCCGCGTAGCGTTGCTGCGGGATGAGGGCGCGTCCCAGTTTGATGCGTGCGATCGCCACGTTCAAGTGGTCTGGTGGAAGCGTCTCGGCGTAAATCTCGAGCGCATCGCGGAACGATCGTTCCGCGCGTGCGTATTGCTTGCGCTCCATGTAGACGCCTCCCAGATTGGCCAGCGCCGACCCGATGTAGTAATGCTTCCCCTTATACACCTCGCGATAGATCTCGGCCTGGCGTCGGAAGTCAACTTCCGCCTCGTCCAGCTTGCCTTGTCGCATTGCCACCTTGCCCAGCTCACCTAAGGCTGAGGCGACCCGCGGATGCACCGGCCCATAGACGCGTTCTTGAATGCCGAGCGCCTGCTGCAACATGTCAGCCGCCTCATTGAATCGCCCCTGAGTATTCAGACACCGGCCGAAGCTCGTCATGACCGACGCCGTCTCGGGATGGTCTTTACCGTAAAAACCCTGGATGATGTCCAGCGCCTGGCGATAGTAGCGCTCGGTCTCAGAGTAGTGGCCCCACTCGGTTTGGATGGCGCCAAGGTTGATTAAATCCTCGGCAACGTTGGGATGCCGCTCGCCGTAGAGTTTGCGGTCCATGGCCACGACCCGCAGGTTGAGAGAATTCGAAATATCCAAATGACCGGCGTAGAACTCAGCATTGGCCAGCTCAGTCAGGCTCTCGGCCAGATCGGCCGTTACTCCGCCAGGCGCGGACTGAATCCGAACCGCTTCATTCAGCACCTGAATGCCCTGATCATACTTGCCCTGGTTCACCAGCACTTCGCCGAGAGAGTACATCGCCCTGCCCACGCGGGGATGGGTGGCCGGCAAATGCCGCTTGCTCATCTCCAGCCCCTGGCGAATGAACTGTTCGGCTTCGTCATATTGTGCCTGGTCCGAGCGCAACTGGCCGAGCGCGACGAGGCTCTCTGCAACCTCGGTGCTGTCCGGGCCGAACAGCACCTTGCGACCATCCAGTGCGGAGTGTAGCAACGAATCTGCCTGATCGAATTTGCCCAACTGATCGTAGATGGTCCCGAGCGTCTCATAGAGCTCGGCTTGCACTTTGGGATCGTTATTGAGCGTCTGCGCTTCCTGCACGCCTCGGTCAAGCAGAGTCACGACGCGCATGCTGTCACCGGGCCCGACCGACTCGTCCCCACCCTGGAACAGGTTCATCATGAACTTCTGAATGCGCTGTGTGCGCGCCGCCTCTTCCAACGCGGCATTTCGGGCTTTCGCCAGGCGCACGGTAAAGAAGACCACTAAACCGATGACGACCGTAAAAACCAGCGCCGCTGCGGAAACTGCGCGCCGGTTCCGCCGCACAAACTTGCCCACGCGGTAGCGGACGCTGTCCGGTCGCGCCTCCAGCGGCTCGCCATTGAGGTAGTGGTCAATGTCGCGAATCAGCGCCTCGACCGACGAATACCGCCTCTGTGGATCCTTGTGCATCGCAGTAAGGCAGAGCACGTCCAGGTCAGCCCATGCGGTCTTGCTAGCAGCAAGAATGCTTGAGGTCGTGCCCGCCAGACTTCTAACGACCGCCGATGGCTTCTCCGCATCCTGCCCGACAATCACTCCCTCCGCTTCACCCGGAGTCAACCTCGACAGATCAAACGGAAGCCTGCCTGCAAGCAACTCGTAGAGAACGACGCCTAAGGAATAAACATCCGTATGAACACCCACTCGATCTCCGCGGACCTGCTCTGGAGCCGCATAAGCCGGGGTCATGAGCCGCAGCCCAGTCATGGTTTGGTCCTTGCTCGCGGGCGTTTCCAGGCTTTCCAGTTGCTTGGCAATACCAAAGTCGAGCAACCGCACGGTTCCATCGGCCTTCACTAGAATGTTCGAGGGCTTCAGGTCACGGTGAATGACCGCATGCTGATGCGCATATTGCACAGCTTCACACACCGCGCGAAACAGCGACAGCCGCTGCTCGATCGAGCAGGCATGCTGGGCGCAATACTCCGTGAGCGGGATCCCTTCGACGTACTCCATCACGAACCACGGAGTGCCATCGTCGAGCGTATCCGCGTCGTAGAGCCGCGCTATGGATGGATGATTGAGTTGCGCGAGTGTCCGCTGCTCACTGGCAAAGCGTTCCCGCCGGGCCGGCGACAACCATGCGTCGCGCAGCAGTTTGATTGCGACGAGGCTGCCTAGATCGACGCGCTCTGCGAGATAGACCACGCCCATCCCGCCCTCGCCGAGCGTTTCCTTGATGCGGTACGGGCCAAATTCCTTGAAGGGAAGCGAATCAGGCACTTCCTTGTCGAGCACTTGATGAGCGACGTGCGCGATACCGTGATCGAGAAGAGACGTTCCTCGGGCATCTTCTTCGAGCAGAGCCAGCACGTCCGCCATGAGCTGGTCGTCATCAATACAGGCGGTCTTAAGGAACGCCCGCTGCTCCGGCTCGGAAAGGTCCGTCGCCTGATGAAAGAGGGTCTGGATGCGTTCCCAGCGCGCGCTATCCATCTGACTTCCCCTCCACCCTGCCATTGTAAGAACGCGGCCAGCTACGCTTAGACGCTAACCAGCGATTCGGGGACGTCAGCTCGCTCGCCGCAGCTCGTGCGCCAGCCACGCCTTGGCCGCCCGCCAATCCCGCAATATGGTGGCTTCGGACACTTCGAGCAACGACGCAATTTCATTGATATCGAGCCCCCCAAAGAATCGGCCCTCGACCATCATCGCCTGACGCGGTTGAATGCGCGCCAGCTCTTCCAACGCCGTATCCAGCGCCAGCAAGTCCTGCCCACAAGACGCCTTGTGCTCCTGAGAGTCATCAAAGGTCACAATGGCGAACCCCTCGCCCCCTCCGCGCTTGGAGGCATTCCGGCGCCGCGCCGCCTCCACCAGCACCTGACGCATGGCCCGAGCGGCGATCCGCTTGAAGTGCAGCCGCGATGTCGAGGCAAAGCCCGGCGATTTCGCCAACTTCACCCAGGCCTCATTCACCATGGTCGTAGGGCTTAGCGTGGCGCCCGGATCGCTCCGTTTGACGCTTGAGGCCAGCCGGCGCAGCTCTTCGTAGGTCACGCTGAAAAGTTGGTCCAGCGCCCGTCTTTCCTCGAGGGTTTTCCCCAGCTCGTCGGACTGGAATCCGCTCGCCAATCGACTATTTCGAAACCGCATGACAGTTTTTCCTGCGTAATTGCGCAATGCGTAGTGGAGGCCGGCTGCGGGGGAACCGCCCTGGGGATGGGCGAGGAAGCACACAGCGTTCCTGAGTCTGAAATGCTACCAGCCATCTCCCCCCAAAGCAACCGCCACTTTTATGCGAATCTCGGAAGCCACGATGGCCGATTCTCTGCCCCGTTCCGAATCAGAAAACTCCGAATCACGAAGCCCAGAACCCTAAGGAGAAAGTCCCAATGAACGACATCCACGCCCTACCAACGAAAAGACTTGGAGCCTTGAACTCACCTGCTTTCCTGCAGCCGCCATCCGCCAACCACAGTTGGCTCAGGGCAGGCTGCATCCTCTTTCTGCTGTGCGCTGTTACAGCCATCGCCTCGCCCGCGGCAACCAAGTTCAAGAGCCTCGTCAGCTTTAACGGGACCGACGGTCGTACCCCAAATTTGATGTCCGTGGTCCAAGGTCTGGACGGCAACCTGTACGGCACAACTGAATACGGGGGCGCCAACGCACCCTGCAACAGCGCTCAGGTGGGTTGTGGCGTGGTCTTCAAATGACGCCGGGCGGCGCCCAGACTGTGCTCTACAGCTTTTGCTCCAAAACCAACTGCGTCGACGGCGCTTATCCCACTGCATCACTGCTTCTGCTAGTCAACGGCAACTTCTTAGGCACAACCGCGGGAGGCGGTGCGAACGGATATGGTTCTGTCTTTGAAATTACGCCCACAGGCAAACTGACGACACTTTATAGTTTTTGCTCCGTCTCGGGCTGCGTCGACGGCCTCAACCCGGAAACAGCACTCATCCAGGGCACCGATGGCAACTTCTACGGGACCACAGTTCACGGCGGGAAATTCGGTTGTGGCGGTTGCCACGGTGCTGGTACCGTTTTCAAGCTTACTCCCGGCCACAAGCTGACCACGATCTATAACTTTTGCGCGCTGACCAACTGCGATGACGGTGCCTACCCGGTCGGGGCATTGATCCAGGGCACGGACGGGAATTTCTACGGGACCACTACCCAAGGAGGCACGACGGGCGCGGGCACGGTTTTCAAGCTCACTCCCAAAGGCAAGCTGACGGTGCTCTACACCTTCTGCTCTCTAACCGGCTGCACCGACGGCATTAATCCGTACGGAACACTCGTTCAAGGCACCGACGGAAACTTCTACGGCACAACCGACGGTGATGACTCAAACAATGGCACCGTCTTCAAACTTACTCCTGCCGGCAAGTTGACCACGCTCGCGAACTTTCTCGGCAGCAATCAGAACGCCGTCCCGTTAGCGGGGCTGGTCCAGGCCACCGATGGCAACTTCTACGGTGCAGCCTTCACAAACTTTCACGACGGCAACTGCTGCGGTGGCATTTTCAAGATCACCCCCGGAGCCAAGTACAGCGTGGTCCACCAATTTGTCGGCGCTGATGGCAACGGTCCCTACGCACTCTTTCAGGACACCGGCGGCGCATTCTACGGCGCCACCAGCGCGGGCGGCGCTAACAACTTTGGCACCGTCTTTGACTTGTCTGTCGGACTCAAGCCGTTCGTGGAGTTGCTGCTCGCTTACGGCAAAGTTGGCAACACCATCGATATTCTCGGTCAGGGACTCACCGGAACTACTGCGGTCTCTTTTAACGGAACCGCGGCCAAGTTCACCGCTGTTTCCGGCACTTACATCACTGCGGTTGTTCCTTCGGGAACCACTTCCGGCTTCGTGACGGTGAGCACGCCCGGCGGCACACTTACCAGCAGCCGGCAATTCCGCGTTCTTCCGGCGATCCTGAGCTTCAGCCCGGCCAGCGGCAAAGTCGGCACCCAGGTGACAATCAACGGCACCAGTTTCACCGGCGCGACCAAAGTCACGTTCGCCGGGGTCAAGTCGACCTTTACCGTGAACTCGGACATCAAGATCACGGCCACGGTTCCAACCGGCGCGGTAACGGGGAGGATCCAGGTAACCACGCCCGACGGAACAGCGACGAGCTCCACAGATTTCACCGTGACTCAGTAGCCAAAGGACGACACAATGAGAAATTCACAAGCAATCCCTCGCAAGCTCACGCAGCCCCGGACGCACGTCCGGGGCCGTAGTGGCAAGCGAAGCCGGGAACCGCAGGTTCAAATTTGGCTTCCCGGAACGGCGTCGGTTCCTCTTCTTTCCCTGGGTCGGTCGGGACTTGCAGCGCCACCAAATCCCCCGGTCCGAGGAGCCGACGCTGCGTTCACCGGCCTCACAAGAGGCCGGTTTTTTTCTCGGCATCGATACGATCTTAGGTATTTTCCGAGACCGTCATGACGAGAGCGCGCTCTGCGTCGCATCCGCCAGCACGTGTTCCCACCCGGAATCCCAAATAACTGATGGCTGCGTGAGCATGGCATTTTTCCGCCAGTTGTCGTCTTTTCTCTTCTGTTTCCGATATTCCCAGTAGAGCGCAACAGACCCAGCCTGCGGCGTGTCGCCTGGGAGGCGTCCAGGCTGGGGCTCCCCCTGCTCTAATTTTTATGACCCAGGAACCCGACTTAAGAAGTGAAAGGGACATAAGTTGAATCGCAATATTTTTCGTTTGTCTGTTTATCTCTCGCTGATGTGCTGCGCCCTACCACTACTGGCTCAGAGCGCGGCTAGCGCCGATAGCGTCGTTCCCGGCATGGTGAAATTCACCGGTGCCTTGAACGACTCAAACGGTAGACCCCTCACCGGCACCGTAGGAGTCACTTTCCTGCTCTACACCGAACAGTCCGGCGGCGCACCGCTATGGGCGGAAACCCAGAATATCCAGGCCGACAAGAACGGGCACTACTCCGTGATGCTGGGTTCGACCACGAATCAGGGAATACCCGCCAATGCCTTCGCCGCCGGCCAGGCGCGCTGGATCGGAGTCCAACCTAGCGGCCAAGCCGAGCAACCGCGGGTGGAATTGGGGAGCGTGCCCTACGCGTTGAAAGCCGCCGACGCCCAGACCCTGGGCGGACTTCCGCCTTCGGCATTCCTGCTAGCCTCGCCGTCGACGAGCACGGACAGCGCGGCAGCCGCAGAAGCAGCGACCTCACAATCACCGGCCGGCACGAAACCGGTCACCACTGCGGGCGGCACAGCCCAAGCACTGGCGAAGTTTGATGGCACGGCCGACATCGCCAGCTCTGAGGTTTTCGACGACGGGACCCATGTGGGCGTAGGCACCAAAACGCCGAAGGCCAAGCTGGACGTGAAAGGCGACAGTATTTTGCGGGGAAAGCTGACCTTGCCGGCGACCGGTACTGCCACGACCACAGCGGGGACGAATTCTCAACCCTTGAATCTTTCGGCGTCTGTCTTTGATAGTGGCACGCAAAAGGCAAGCACTGAGACTTTCGCTTGGCGGTCAGAGCCAATGGGAAACAACACTCGAGAGCCGTTTGCAAAGCTGGGTCTGCTTTTCGGCGGAAACGGCTCTACGCCGTCGGACACTGGACTTTCGATCTCCCCTACTGGCATCGTCAGTTTCGTTCCAGGGCAAACCTTTCCTGGCACAGGCAACGGCACGGTGACCAGCGTGGGACTGACTGCCCCACTTACTGATTTCACTGTGACCGGCTCTCCGGTCACCAGTTCCGGCGCGCTCAACCTGCAATGGCTGGTTCCGCCCACCGGCGAGGATGTGGCAAACGCTATCGTCAAGCGCGACAGCGATGGCGATATCGCGGTGAACGCCCTGACCGTCGATGGTTTCATCTCATCGAATGGAGTAATCAACGCGCTCACCGGCGTCAACGGGTTTGGGCTCGGATCTGTAGTTGGAAACAACGCTTTTGCTGGCGCGGGCGAGGGCGATGGGGTACTGGGACTCGCGCAAAGCACAGCCGGAGCTGGTGTGGTTGGCATAAACTTCAACAGCGGTTTTGGAATGGTGGGCCTGGCGCAAGGCAACAATGGCCAAGGCGTGTGGGGTGAGAGTTTTGGCTCGCAGAATAGCTCGAACGGCTTTGGTCCCGACGGAGTGGACGGAATCTCACACAGCGACTTGGGATCGGGCGTTGCGGCATTCAACACCGCGGCAGGCGACGGATTGTTTGCCAAAGCCACAACTGGGTTCGCTGGGTTTTTCGAGGGCGATGTCGATGTCAACGGTCAGCTCTCCAAAGCCAGCGGATCCTTCAAGATCGATCATCCGCTGGATCCCGCCAACAAGTATCTCTATCACTCCTTCGTAGAGTCGCCCGACATGAAAAACTTGTACGACGGCGTGGTTGACCTCGACGGCAACGGCGAGGCGGTGGTGAAAATGCCGGATTGGTTCGAAAGCCTCAACAAGGACTTTCGTTATCAGCTTACGTCCATCGGTGCGCCTGGGCCGAACCTCTACATTGCCGAGGAAATCTCGGGCAATCAATTCAAGATTGCGGGTGGGAAGCCTGGAGCCAGAGTCTCCTGGCTGGTGACTGGCACTCGCCACGATGCCTGGGCAAATGCCCACCGCATTCCGGTCGAGCAGACGAAGACGGGGCGCGAGAGCGGACTCTATCTCCACCCAGAACTGTTTGGCGCACCGCCGGAAAAATCCATAGCGATAGCCCACCACCCAGCCCTAAAACCGTCCCGAGGCCGCATTCTGCCCCACACGACAACAAAGTAACAAGCGGGAGCGTGTGTCGGGTGCCCCGCTCCTTGCGCTTTTTGCAAGGGGCGGGTGCCCGCAACGCCAAGTGCGGATGCGACATTCCTAAATTGGAATCAAGCGGGTGGCCCACCTATTGCCCGTGCAAATCTAGATTACATTACAAATGACAGGTGGCGATCTTCCTGCGTTTTTGCAGGCAGCCCTTTCTTGGTTGGGAAAAGCATAGAATGGATGGGCCAGCCCGAGCGACTCACTTTGCTTTTTCGATGACCGCCTCGACCTTTCCGTCGCGGATCGCACGTTTCAGTGCGGCGTGGTCCTTTTCGTTCTGGTCGGCGTATGCGATCGAGAACGCTTCGATAGCTTTGTCGAAAGAGTCGCTCTTGCCCAGATAGCCGCTGATCATCGCGGCGTCTCCGGAGCGTGCGTGGGAGAGCGCCAGCGAGTGACCGCAAAACTGGCCGAAGAGAATCATTCTGGCCGTTTCGAACGTCTCGACAGCAAACTTGATCTTAACGTCGCGGAGCTGGCGAATATAGAAGTTACGCCCTCGCCTGCCCTCGGTCCAGCCGAGGAAAATGTCGCTCGCCGGTTGCATAAGCCGGATACCGTTGACGACACGCTGTCCGTGGTTCGGGTAGACGCTCGTTCCCGCAAAGCCCTCCAGAACCGAGGCGCGCGCCTCCTTGACCTGCAAAATCAGAGGATCTCCTTCGCCGGCCACAAAGAGCATCATCCAGCAGGCGGTGCCGACACTCCCAACGCCGACCACCTTGACCGCAGCATCCTTGAGTTCGTAGCGGTCAAGCAACATGCGATGGTTAGGCGGTAAGGTTTCGCGGTACCGGGTGAACGCGTCCCTGACCTCCGGATGGATCTCCCCAGCGGTGTGACCTTTCCAGTGGTAGATCGCCGGGAGTTGGTCTTTGATAATTGCCGACCCGCCCGAGTTGTCCGTGAGCTTCGGGAAGAGGCCTTCCGAGGTGCTGCTCTCACGCGCCTTCGCCAGGTTCCTGATCGCGCCGCGGCGAATCCCGGAATCCTTAATGCTCGCGATCATCATCTCGGCCTCGACGGCGAAGTACCACAGGTCCAGCACCTTCATTTCGGCGAACTCGGCCATGTGCTCGCGGTAAGACCGGACACAGGTGAGGACCGCATCCTTGGCGTCGGATTCGCTGAGGCCGTTGTCGCGGCAGGCAATCACGAAACTCGCCGCGAGACGCTTGAGGTCCCACTCCCAGGGTGCCGGAAGGGTCTCATCAAGATCGTTGATGGCGAAGATGACCTGCCGCTCCGGGGTGGCGAGGCCACGAAAGTTGACCAGGTGAGAGTCTCCGCCGCACTGCACGCGGATGCCGGTAGACGGAAGACCCGCGAGATCCACCGCCATAGCGAGCGCTGAGCCCCGGTAAAAGGTGAAAGGAGACGCCACCATGCGCCCGTGGCGAAGCGAAAGAAGGTCGGGGAGACGTCCCTCGTCAGCCTGCAGTACCAGGCGGACCGGGTCTGGCCGGTTGTGCGGCGGTTTCCATTCGGCGTGTGAGGTTCGCGGACACTTCTCCCGCAACGCTTTGCCCATCGCCTTGCGCTCTGCTCGTGAGCGGTGTGACATGGAGGCTGGGAGCTTGTTGTTGCCGGGTTGCTGAGATTTCGCTGTCGTGACCTCGGCTGCTGGTTTCATCGTTTTCCTCTATCACTACGAAACGTGGCGAAACTGGTGCGCTCAACAGCTAAGGGATCGCCTTTCAGACTCTCGTGTCCGTCCTCGGGCGCAACACTTGAGATTAGCCTGCTGAAGAAGAACTATGTGTGACGCCCATCACAGTCGTGCGTATTCACAGTCACCGAGGAAGGAAATGCCGACGACTATCTTTCTAGGGTCGCAGCTCATAGCAAATTCCGATTGACAAGGATTCTCCATGTCACGAATTTCATGCTACGCGGGGTCGGTCATGATGTCGCTCTTACTGGCGACGAGTCTTATCTCGATAACCACCGCTAAAACATCGCCGTCGAGCCCGTCGCAGTCTTCAACCGCGTCTTCGCAGGACAAAGCGAAAGCCTGCAACGACGCCGCCGACAAGCAGGGCCTTAAGGACCCACAGCGCAAGACATTCATGCAGAACTGCCTTAACAAGGCCGCGACCTCCGGCTCCGATGCCAAAGTGAGTGAACAGGACAAAGCAAGTACCTGCAAGAGCCTCGCGGACAAAAAAGGCGTAACCGGCGCGGATCGTCGGTCGTTCATGAAGGATTGTATGAATAAAGCCAACCCGTAATCAGGTTGGTTGCCTGGCGTCTGAAGGAGAAAATCCCATGATAAGAAACACACGGCTGCAAGGCGCAGCTTGCGCGGGACTGTGGGCCGTCACACTCGTGCTCGTGACCGGCGGCTTCAGTCAGTTCGCCACAACCCAAGATACCCCTCCGAGCCAGGCTGCACGCAAAGTCGAAGCCAAGAAGCCCGATTATTCGCCCTACCCAGACCAGAAGTTTCCCAACCGCGTCTACTGGGGCGTTGCCCACGTCCACACTGGATTCTCCTTCGATGCGGGAATGTTTGGTGTGACCACTACTCCCGACGATCTCTTCAGAGTTGCGCGGGGCGGTACAGTCGTACTCGACAACGGCCAGACTTTCAAACAAGACCGACCGCTTGACTGGGTCTCCATTACCGACCATGCCGAGTATATGGGCATCTCCGATCAGATTCGCGCCGGCAGCCCTGAACTGCTCGCCAACCCGCAGGGCAAACGCTGGTATGAGATGTCGCAACAGGGCCCGCAGGAGGGTGTCAAAGCCGCGATCGAAGCGGTCATCTCTATGCAAAGCGGCAAACCCGTCTTCGACGCCAGCAAACTCACGACCGCGGCCTGGGCGCACGCGATCGAGGCGGCCGAGAAGTGGAACGAGCCGGGTGTTTTCACGACACTGCACGGCTTCGAGTGGACTTGCGCGCCCGGCGGCAACAATCTTCATCGCACCGTCGTTTTCCGCGACGGCGCGGACCGCGTGAATCAGGTTGTTCCCTATTCGACCTTCGACAGTCAGGACCCAGCCGACCTGTGGAAGTACATGGATGCGTACGCGAAGAAGACCGGCGGCCAAGTGCTCGCCATCCCGCACAATGGCAACCTGAGCAATGGCCAAATGTATTCGGCGGAGACCTTTGACGGAAAACCCATGGACCGGGCCTATGCCGAGGCACGCGCCAGCCACGAGCCACTCCTCGAGGCAACGCAGATCAAGGGTGACAGCGAGACTCATCCCTACCTCTCGCCGAACGATGAATTCGCCAATTTCGAGCGGTGGTGGAACGCTGACTTTTCCAAAATGCAGCCGGCTGATAACAGCGTGCTCCACAACAATTACATCCGCTCCGCACTGAAGCAGGGACTGGAACTTGACGCGAAACTCGGAGCGAATCCCTACAAGGCCGGCTTGATTGGCGGCAACGATGCGCACATTGGCGTGGTCACTACGAGGGAAGACAACTTCTTCGGTGAGTTTGCTAACGGCTTGCCGTCGCCGGACCGTTGGAAAACCCCGCTCGTCATGCTCCACAATGATCCGAAGCAAGGGCCGTTCATCTCGGTCTGGGGCGAACAAGCCGCAGGCCTGGGCGGGGTGTGGGCGCGCGAGAATACCCGCGAGGGGATCTGGGACGCGCTCGAACGCAAGGAAGTTTACGCCACCACGGGCGACCGGCCGATCGTACGCGTGTTCGCAGGCTGGGATTTCGCGCCGACCGACGTTGATCGCCACGACTTCGCAGAGAACGGCTACGCCCACGGCGTGCCCATGGGCGGCGATCTCAGCAGTGCGCCGGGCGGCAAGGCACCCGTCTTCATGGTGCAGGCGATGCGCGATCCCGACGGACCCAACCTTGACCGCATTCAGATCATCAAGGGCTGGCTCGGCAAAGACGGCAAGGCGCAAGAGCGCATCTTCGACGTGGCAGTTTCCGGCGGACGCAAGATTGGTCCAGACGGCCGCTGCAAGACCTTAGTCGGCAGCACGGTGGACGTGCCCAACGCGACCTATACCAATAGCATCGGCGCAGCGACGCTGTCGGCGTACTGGAAGGATCCCACGTTCAATGCTAGCGAGCGCGCGTTCTATTACGTGCGTCTGATCCAGATCCCGTCGCCTCGCTGGACGGCTTATGACCAGAAGCGTTACGGCATCAAGATGCCCGACTACGTTCCGATGACGGTCACAGACCGGGCTTACACCTCGCCAATCTGGTATTCGCCGG
>CAWIMI010000014.1:0-49805 GCA_963837015.1 uncultured Acidobacteriota bacterium
GTGACAGGGAGCCGCGCTGTGGCCGGCTTGGGGAATGCAAGCGTCGTACCTCCTCCAGTTCAAGTTGGGGGAGGGTCATTGCAGCATCCGGCGATGGGCGGGTTGGGAGGCGGAACCGCAGTGGTCCCCCCGCCGCCATCAGTTTCAGGTGCAGGTTCACCTTCTGGCATGGGTCGGGGAAATCGCGGTACCGGCCTGGGTGGTCCGATGGATGCCGGTTCCGTGGCCGCTCCACCATCCAGTAACGGCGGCAGCGGCAGAGGAACGGGCGTTGTGGTGTCCAGCCAGCCCGGGTCCAAGATCGGTGTGCCGGGCAACGGGGGCGCAGGTTCGCTTTCCATGTCTCCGTCTGGTGGAGACAAGGCTGGGGTGGGCGGATCAGGCGGCGGTTCAGGAATCGGTCGTGGCACTGGCCCCGGCAGTGGCTTATCTGGGGAAGGGTCGGGTGCGGCGAAAGAAGGTATCGGCCACGGATCGGAAACCACGGCGCGCGGCGGAATCTCTCCGTACCCCGGCCCCGGGGGAGCAGGCACCGGAACCTCGGGCAAGCCGCCGATGCCCGGCGTCTCCGTGAGCGGCGGCAGCAACGTTGTTACCCTGCCAAGTTTTGGCGCCGACGGAGGCGGTCCGAACATCATCGCCCGTTCGTCGGTCGGGAAGGATCAGGAAGGTCCCGGCATCACTGTCGTCGGCACTGCCCGCTCGGGAGGCGCGTTCAACTACTATGGCATGCTGAAGGGTGACAAGGTTTACACCTTCTATTTCGAAACTGTATTGGGGACAGTGAGCATGCAGTATTCAGATCCGTCGTCTGAGGCGCATCCGTACGGTGAGGATTTGACTGATCCCAGACCGATTCGCTTCGATCTACCGGCCAACTTGAAACCCTCACGGCTCGCCATTGTTTGCACACTCGACCGTTCTGGAACGCTGCGAAGTCTGCACGTCTTGGATTCCGGCGGGCCTGAGACGACGACAAAGGTACTGGCAGCGTTAAACAATTGGAAATTTAGCCCTGCATTCCGTGGTAACCAACCGGTAGAAGTAACCGCGATCCTCGGCTTCAATATCGATACCCGTTAGAGTGTGCGGCTATGGGTTACGCTGAAATAGCACCGCCGTCCCGTCCTCGTGCACCAATTTCCATCCTGAGGTCAACCCAAGCATCGTCCCCAGCGAAGAATTCTTCTCCACTAGCACCCAGTCCGCATGCTCTTCCTCCAGCACCTTGCTCCATCCCGGCTGGATGAAAATAACCGTCAAGTAATTCTTGAAGAATTGATCGCCATGCAAATCATGGCGATCATCTACCAGTACTTTGGTTTCGGGATAGAGCCGGTAAATCAGATACCCTCCCCACTGATCCGGACAAAAAATCGGTGCCCGGATATCGCGCTTGGCAATCACGTCCACGGCCTCGACCGGGAAACGTTTGTCATCGAAATATGCATTCAGCGGCTGGACCGACCCGAGCCTACCCCCGTGCATGCACGCCCACAAGCCCACGGTACACGCGAGCACCAGCCAGAGATGACCCTGTAAGCCCAGCTCTAACTTTTCCATGCGCGAGCTGAAACGGTGCAGCCACGAAAACAAACTGCGCAGCCATGGCGCCAGGTCTGCGCGCTCGTCCGCCTTCTCGACCGTCTCTGAAAGTAAAGGAGCAATAATCAGCGTTAGTAGAATTGAAGAAACCGGAAGGTTGCGCGAAGCATAGAGACCGCTATAGGCAGCCAGGAGAATCACGAGCAAGCGGCCCGGCTGAGGCTTTCTCCGCGCGCTCGTTAGCGCTGCGATGGTCACCAGCAACATCACCGCGAAACACTGCTGCGCCACACCATGAAAATCAGGTGACCGGAATTCGCTGATATGGTTCATCAGGAACCGGTCCGAGAGATAATGATAAATGTGAAGGTGAAGCTTGTAGCCGTACGGATTCACGAAGGTCGCCAGTAGAGAGAGGACACCGACCAACCCCAATCGCTTGAGGCATCTCGCGATCGCGTTCCGATTGCCAGGGACGGTAAAGTACTCGATGCTTCCGCCAACAAAATACGCACCCAACAAAGCGAAGCCAAGAAGAAATCCGCCGTGCAGGTTGACCCAAAGAAGCATCAGAACGGGTAACCAAAAGAGTCGGCGATGTCCCTCAGCGTCAGCACCCTTTCCCGCCGAATCCAGCACCTCAAACCAGATCACCGTAAATAGCCAACTCAAAACATGCGGCCGCGCTAGAAAATGAACAGCCGAAGCTCCGAGCGACAACACCAGAAGAAAAAACGTAATTGGCAGGTTTCCGCCACGACGCATAGCCAGGCGAAACACCAAGACAAACGTCGCCGCCATAACCGCAGCTGTAAAAAACACCACGCCGTTCAGTCCAGACATATGGTGAACGGCCGCAATCATCAGATCGTACAGCCATTCCCAGGCATACCAGGGCTGCCCGCCCACAGTCGCAGAGAAGGGATCGACGCGGGAGATCGAGTCCGTTTGCAGCATCAACTCCCCGTTGCGGATATGCCAACCCGTCCCCGCATCGCGCAGCAACAGCCGTCCGAACGCACCGCAGCTCAAGCCGAAAAGCAATGCGACAAAAAGCAAATCGGAAATTGAAGGCATCAGGAACTGCAGCCAGCGGGGTGAGCCGACGGACCGCGCCGACGTATCGGATTGAAGCTCTGGTTGCGCTGGTTTCGAATGCAAAGCGTGTGCTCGCGCCTAACCCGGTTCATGTTACCCGATTCAACCGGGCAGCGCGTTACTTGCAGGTTATTCCATGAGTACTCGTTACGAATGATAGGTCAGATAACCCAACCCCACCCGCATATGATGCAGCCACCTATCCGGAAGGCTTGCTGCAATCGTGAGCCCCAGCGCGCCGTGCACCAACCCCAGCGGAAAAATGTTGCGATAGCGGCGAAACATTTCGCAGAACAACAAGCCGCCGATCAAACTCATCAAGGTCAGCACAGGACTTGGAAGATGCGCGAGGCAAAACAGAAACGCCGCGCCCCACACCCCAAGGCGGCTGCCCAGCAGCGATTCCAGCCGCAAGTAGAAAAACGACTGCAGGATAAATTCCTGCTCAAGCGCCCAGAGCGCATACTTCCAAGCTCGTTCCCCAGGCACCGGCTGTGCCGGCCCAAATCCCCGGACCAACCAACCGGAAGCGACAATCGTCAGAACCATCAACGTCCCCAGAGCGAGAATCACGACTGCCCCAGCCCGTGGCCGGGAGAACCCCAATTCACGCCACGAGTAGCCGCCGCGGGCCGTGAACCAAAGAACGCAAAGCACCGCCAGCACACTGAAGCCCGTGTTGACAACGCCCCGCGGAGTCCATACTGCAATCATGATCGAAATAAAGACCAGGCCAACCTCGCCGATTAGGAGCCCTTGTTCGAGAGTTCGTTCCGAACCCAGCCCGGGCGAAGGACCAGCGACAGTGTCTAAAATTAATCTTTTCGACCCGGCAGCCATAAAAGGAATCTATTAGAGTGAGATGCACGTTTTTTCGGCATCGAGCCTGGCCAACTCTGCAAAGGTTGATCGATGAATGCTAAGAACGGCAAGGCCGCACCACAAATTGTAATTATCGGCTCCGGATTCGGCGGCCTCAACGCAGCCCTGAAGCTTGCCCGCCATCCGGTCCAGGTCACCTTGATTGATCGCAGAAACCACCACACTTTTCAGCCGCTTCTCTATCAGGTCGCAACCGCCGGACTCTCTCCCGGAGAAATTGCCGCTCCCATCCGCTGGATCTTTAGCGGCCATCGCAACGTCGAGGTTGCACTCGGAGAGGTGCACGACATCGATCTCGATCGTCGTGTGGTAAAGCTTGCTGATCGCGAACTTCCCTACGACTACCTGATCGTCGCAGCAGGCGCAACCCACGCCTATTTCGGCCACGACGAATGGGAACCGCTGGCGCCCGGCCTGAAGACAATCGAAGACGCGCTCGAAATCCGCCGTCGAGTCCTGCTCGCGTTCGAAATGGCCGAACGCCGCGCCGCCAGCGGCGGAGGCCAGGTGCAACTGAATTTCATCATAGTCGGCGGCGGCCCTACGGGAGTGGAACTCGCGGGGACGCTCTCCGGAATCGCCCGCCGTGCCTTGGTCGACGAATTCGTTTCCATCGATCCGAAGAGCACGCGGACCATATTGCTCGAAGGCGGGCCCCGAGTTCTGCCGGCTTACCCGGAGGATCTGTCACGCAGCGCGGAAGCGCAACTCAGCGAACTGGGAGTTGAGGTCCACACTTCAGCAATGGTTACGGGCGTCGAACCCGCCGCCGTACTGGTCGGGAAAACCCGTCTCCCGGCGGCGGTAATTCTCTGGGCCGCCGGGGTCGCCGCCTCGCCATTAGGCAAGAAACTCGGCGCCCCGACGGATCGCTCCGGCCGTGTTTTTGTGAATCCCGACTTGAGCGTTCCCGGACGCCCCGAAGTTTTCGTCATCGGAGACTTAGCTTCCCTGAAACAGAAAAATGGCCAGCCAGTGCCCGGTCTGGCCCCGGCTGCGATCCAGGAAGGAAAGGCCACAGCCCGTAACATTCTGCGCGACCTGGAAGGAAAACCAAGGAAAGACTTTAATTACTTTGACAAAGGCAGTCTGGCGACCATTGGCCGCTCCGCCGCCGTCGGGCAGTTCGGCAAGATTCACATTTCCGGTTTCCTCGCCTGGCTCGCCTGGCTCACCGTCCACATCTTTTTCCTCATCGGATTCCGCAATCGCATACTCGTGCTGATCCAGTGGGCCTGGTCCTACTTCACCTACGAGCGCGGCGCCCAATTGATCACCGGAGACCAAACTCTGCCCAGTTGGAAAGAGCTGACACGCGACGAGCGCGGAGTGGAGAAAGAGACAAAAATCACGGCTTAAGCAACACTCGACGCCTATTCGTATTCGGACGGCTCTCCCCGCCCTATTTGTGGGAAGCGTCGCGACGATACCTAGCGAAGAAGGCACGGCCTTCGACGCTGCCGAAATGCTCTTCGACTTCGGCTGCCCAAACACTTCCGGATGCAAGTAGTAGCCCTGTTCCCCCGCCGCCTTGTCCTCCTCCACTGGTATGCGGTACAAATTTGCATAAGCGTCGTGCCGGATACCGGTCACCTGCCAGGAGACTTCCACGCCGGGCTTAGTCGTTCGAATAACAAATCGGTTGCCAGCGATCTTCTTAGCCACGATGGCCTCCGCGAATTGACCAATCACCGTCAATTGATAACGGAAATCGCCGTTGAGCGCTTCGAAGTAATCGGGCAGATTCACCGTAGCCAGGCCATGACGGTCGGTGGTGATGTTGCCGTTGTAAACGTTCATCATGTCAGGCGATTCTACGAACGAGTGGGAGAGATACTTGTTCGCCGGATCGAGCGGGTGGTCAATCTTGAACGATCCGCTGCCCTTGGTCAGTTTGCCTGTGACACTGAGATTTCCCGCATAAAAGCCGTTGCCGCTAGCGTCAACGCTGAACTTCCCGGCATAGTTGCTCCCCGCGAGCCCGAGCAAGATTAGTCCGCCTCCACCATGGGCAACGAAAACTCCAGCCGTCCCTCCCGAGGTGCTCTCGATATTGCCCTGAATTCCCGTGCCTCCGGTCGTCGAAGTGCTGTTCCCAAATGCGCCGATGCCATTCGGGCTCACGGTTGATCCCATAACGCCGGTGGTGTTGCCGCTGCTGGCGTACGCGGTGCCAAGCACTCCGACTCCCGCAACGCTCGGCGTGTAGCCGCTGACGCCATATACGGTGCCGGTTGTGGCACTGGCGTTACCGGTCACCCCCGAGGCGCCTGTAGTGTTGCTGGCGGTGCCGCCGGCAACACCGGAGACCTGCCCGCTGGTTGCACCCTCATAGCCGCTGACACCGGACGAGTAGTTGGTTGTGCTATTGGTGCTGCCCCTAACGCCAAACACCTGGCCGGTCGCGGCACCCTCGAAGCCGTTCACGCCCGACGCGTTGGTTGTGGTGCCGTTGGTTCCCCCGCTAACACCATAAACCTGGCCGGTGGTGGCGAGTTCAAAACCCGTTACGCCAGTCGCGCCGGTGGTGGTGCTCGACGCAAATCCGCCAACGCCGTGAACCTGGCCAGTGGTGGCGGTTGCGTTGCCAAGCACGCCACTGGTGCCCGTGCCGGTGCTTGTCGCGAAACCGGCCACACCATAGGACTTGCCCGAAGTGGCCGCAGTTGCACCGAGCACGCCGATACCGCCCGTGGTTGAGTTGTCGGCCCCGAACACTCCATTGCCATTAGGATCGACGCTCTGCCCGTAAACGCCGGTCGTGCCTCCGCTCGTCGCGGTCGCGATCCCCGAAATCGCAGCCTGCGTCCCCGGCACAGTCGCCTGAATGCCGCGCACTCCGGTGCCGACAACGTCCACCTTAGCTTGCGGCGTCTTGGTGCCGATCCCCAAATTCCCTCCCGTCTGGTAAATCAGCGAATTGCCAAGCACCGTTGCTCCAGTCCAGAGGGGAACGAAATCCTTCGTCCCCTTTCCCGTCACCCCCGCCGGAGGAAGATTCGGTTGAGTTAAAGAAGCCGACGACGAGCCGGACTTCCCTTGCGCTCCTCCGCTAGTGGCATGCATGAATGCCGACGCAGGCAAGCCGCCCAGCGTTTCCGCATCCGCCGCCTTCAACGCATACGGCACGCTCAGCAGCAGTACTCGCGGCTGCTCCGGTTGTCCTGAAATCTGCGTGCTGATCCAGTGCGCTTCCGCCGAACTGAACAGACTCAACGGAACCCCATCCGCACTGGCCGATCCCAGCATCACGGTGTAGTGTCCAGTCTCGTCGGCTCGCACATTCTGAGTCTCGACCCACAACGGACTGCCACCCTGCTGATCCTTGTATAGAGAAAAAGTGACGCCGACCATGCCAGTCACCGGCTTGTGGGTCTCGTCCTGCGCGACGCCCGAGAATTTAATGAGCCGCGGAATCTGCGTTGAAACCAAACTTGAGTTCGGAGTCGCTGTTTGTGCCAGAGTTGTGACCACCACTGCAGACAGAAAAGCAACAGCAACGAAGCACGCGCGAAGCTTCATAGGAAATCTCCTCTTTCTTTGAGATGTAACTTCGATAACGGGACTGCGGGGCAGAAAGCCCTCCCGTCGGCCATGGCGCACCCTTATATCACCGATGAGGGACCCTGACAATGGCCCTCCCAGCCTCAACCTTCGTCAATGCCAGACCGGACAAAACCCGGGGAGAACGTCCAGAGTCTTTCCTCCCATAATCAAACCCTCACTCACCCGCTATAATCTAGTTGCCTTGAAATTTCTACGGCTAACCGCGGTCTTTGCTTTGCTCTTGTGCGCAGCAGCCTTTGCTCAGGGGCCGGCCACGGCCGGCCAGACCGTGCTGGTCGTTCCCTTTGAAAACCAATCCAAGGCTCCTGGAATCGAGTGGATCAGCGAATCTTTTCCCGAACTGCTGCAAGAGCGGCTGAATTCCTCCACGCTCTTTGTGCTGCCGCGCGAAGATCGAATCCGCGCCTACGACCGCGTGGGCATCCCGGTCGCGCTTCGTCCTTCGCGCGCCACGATCTACCGCATGGCCGAACAGTTGGACGTGGACTATGTCGTGCTCGGTCAATACCGCTTCGATGGCAGGATCTTCTCGACTGCCGTGCAAATCCTGGACATGCGCCACGTGCGCCTTCTCCCCGAAATCGATGAGTCTGGCCCGTTGATTCAACTCATCGATATTCAAACCGGGCTGGCGTGGGATATCCTGCATGCCCTTCACCCGGACATTTCCATCAACCGGCAGGCATTTGTCGCCGCCGCACCTCCCATCCGCTTGGACGCCTTCGAGAACTACATCCGGGGAATCACCGCGCCGAAAGCCGATGAACAGATCCAACACTTTCGCGAAGCCGTTCGTCTGAATCCGGCTTATCCCGAAGCGCTATTGCAACTGGGCAAGGCCTACTACCGCGAACGCAAGTACGAGCAGGCGGTCTCCACGCTGGCGCGAATACCCGAAAGCGATCCGCTGGCGCGGGAGGCCAACTTCTATCTCGGTCTTGCGGCCTACTACCAGGGAGATTTCCCGCGCGCTGAATCGGCATTTCGCTTCGTTGCCGCGCGAATGCCTCTGGCCGAGGTTTACAACAACCTTGGAGTGGTCAGCTCTCGCGGAGACAAGAAAGGCGCCACTGAATATTTTCGGAAAGCAATCGACACCGATCCGAACGATCCCGACTACCACTTCAATCTGGCTGTAGAACTTTATCGCACCGGGGACGTCGCAGGCGCGGCGCGTCAACTTCGCGATACTCTTTCGCTGAGACCGGGCGATCCCGCCGCCAAGTCACTGATGGATGTAATCACGCCGGCAACGAGCGCCCAAACTCCGCGAGCGATTGTGCCCGCAACTGAAAAGACGCCAGCCGAGCGCATCCGAACCAATTACGACGAGAGTTCATTCCGCCTGTTGGCCTTGAAGATCGACGACGCCGCCGAACCGCGCCTGGCGAAGACCGATCCTAAAACGCATGCCCAATTCCACACCGATCGCGGGCATCAGCTGCTAACCCAGGGTTTCCTCTCCGAAGCCGAAGCCGAATTCCACGAGGCGATTGCGCTCAACCCGTCAAACGCGGAAGCCCACGCCGGATTAGCCAGCGTGCTGGAGGCCGAAAACAACCCGACCGCAGCACGAGCCGAGGCCGAGCAGGCATTGCGCCTGCGCCAGTTTCCCGAGCCGCTTTTGGTGCTAGCCAAGCTCGATTTGCGAGACAATAGAACTGAAGCGGCCGCGGAAAATATAGATCGGGCTCTGCATTTGGAGCCGACCAATGCCGCCGCCCTGGCGCTCAAGCGCGCCGTCGCAGCCAAGCTCGCGCAGGAAGCGCAGCCGCTGCCCAATCGATGAAATCGTTCTTCGCCGCACGCTTCTTCCCTTCCCTGCTGCTGTTATGGATTCTCTCTGCCCCCTCTTCTGCGGAAATATTGAAGATCGTCGTGAACGACGCGATTCATCCCATCACCGACGAATACATTGGCCGCGCCATCGCCCAAGCCGAACGCAACAAAGACCAGGCCTTGCTCATCGAGATCAACACTCCCGGCGGCCTGCTCGAATCCACGCGCGACATCATCGAGAAAATCCTGGCTTCATCCGTGCCCGTAATCATCTACGTCACACCCAGTGGAAGCCGTGCTGCCTCCGCCGGATTCTTCATCCTCGAAAGCGCCGACGTCGCAGCCATGGCGCCCGGCACCAATACCGGCGCAGCTCATCCCGTCACTCTCGGCGGCGGCAAGATGGACGACACGATGAAGGAGAAAATCGAGAACGACTCCGCTGCCTTGTTGCGATCGGTGGTGGCAAAGCGCGGCCGCAACGTTGAAATCGCCGAAACTGCAGTGCGTCAATCCAAATCATTCACCGACCAGGAGGCTCTTTCCCAGAAACTGATCGACTACGTAGCACCCAGCGAAGACGACCTTTTCAAGCAATTGCAAGGCAAGCCAATAAAAAGATTCAACGGCCAGACCATCACTCTGAATCTGGTTGGCGAACCGGTTCGTCCTTTTGACATGACCCTGAAGCAGCACATTCTTGCCTATCTGTTAGATCCGAACGTAGCTTTCATCCTGCTCGCCGTTGGAGCCCTCGCCCTTTACGCCGAGTTCAACCACCCCGGCGCAGTCGTGCCCGGCACCGTCGGAGTCGTCTTTATTCTTCTGGCCATCTTCGCGCTGAACTTGCTGCCCACTCGGTTCGCTGCGGTAGTTCTGATTTTTGCGTCGTTCATCCTGTTCGCGCTCGAAGCCAAGTTCGCTGCCCACGGCGTGCTGGCCATCGGCGGTATCGCCACGCTCACGTTAGGAGGATTGCTGCTCGTCGACGCGCCCATCCCCGAAATGCGCGTCCATCTTCTCACCGCTCTCGCCGTCAGCATTCCGCTCGGTCTCATCACAGTCTTTCTGATGAGCATCGCCCTGAAGGCCCGCGCCAACAAAGTTGTAACCGGAGTGCAAGGCCTGATCGGAGAAATCGGCCTGACTCAAAGCGCTCTGTCCCCGCAAGGAAAAGTCTTCGTCCACGGCGAACTGTGGGACGCCGTCTCGTCCTCCAACCTCCCTGCCGGACAACCGGTCGTAGTGCGCCAAGTGAAAGGCTTGCAACTGTCGGTGGATCCAGCCCCAAACGCCCAGACCACGCGGGTCTGACAAAATGGAGGACGGTGTCCTCGCCGGTCAGCAATACTTATGACAGCACTTTCCTTTGTGTCCCTTTGTGTCCGGAGCCTACCCTGAGCGGAGTCGAAGGGTGGTAAACGCCTTTTGACTCGCACCACGATCTCCGCGGCAGCGACGCACCTCACCCGACAACCCTGCAAGCCCCTGAAATCACAGCCCAGCCAGCCCAATTGCGATACAATCCGCCTCAGAGGCATTCCTGACAATCAGGCACGGAGGCCCAGATGGAGCTTGGCTTTGGTTTCACGACCATCGTAATCATCATTTTCGCGTTGTATCTGCTAAGTTCGATCAAGATTCTGGCGGAATATGAGCGCGGCGTAATCTTTCGTCTGGGCCGTTTACTTCCCGAAGCCAAAGGTCCAGGCCTGATCTTCGTGTTCGCCCCGCTGGACCGCATGGTTCGGATCTCTTTGCGGCAGGAGGCTCTGGAAGTGCCCGCGCAGGACATTATCACGCGCGACAACGTCACCCTGAAAGTCAATGCCGTCATTTTTCTGCGTGTGATCGAGCCAAGAAAAGCGGTGGTCGAAGTTTCCAACTACGTGTATCAGACTTCGCAGTTCGCGCAAACCACGCTGCGTTCCGTACTCGGCGAGCAAGAGCTCGATGAACTCCTCGCGCATCGCGACAAGATCAATCTCCGCCTGCAAAGCATTCTCGACACCCACACCGCTCCCTGGGGAGTGAAAGTGGCCAACGTTGAAGTCAAGCAGGTGGACATGCCCGAGTCCATGCTGCGCGCCATGGCCAAGCAGGCCGAGGCCGAGCGTGAAAAACGTTCCAAGATCATTCACGCGGAAGGCGAGTTCTCCGCCGCTCAGCGGCTGGTGGACGCCGCAAGGTTGCTGGCCACTGAACCAGTGAGCGTGCAATTGCGCTACCTGCAAACCTTGACCGAGATCGGCGTGGAGAAGAACACCACGGTGGTCTTTCCGGTTCCGGTGGACTTCTTTTCCAGCATTCCGAAATTATTCGCAAGACCCGACGGAGGCGCTCCCCCGACCGCAGCGAAGAGCTGAGCGGCCTCCATCGGCAACAACGACAACGAGGTGCAAATGGCAACCGCGACATCGCAAGACACGGAGATCACTTTGGGCACCGGCAAGATGCTTGCCTTGTTTTTTGGACTGGTAGCGCTGTGCGCAGTTTTTTTTGGCATGGGCTTTTCTCTGGGGAGAAGTTCCGTCAGAATCGCATCTCCCGACATTCCGCCGGCGACTGCCGTCAACACCAGCGGCGTCCGGCCTTCCGCGGTCAAGGCCACTAGCACCGCTCCGCCGCCTGATATGACGTTCTACAAAACGGTGGCGACCAAAGAAGGAAACAGCCAGCCCGCGCCAAAGGAAGTCTCAGCCTCGGCACCCGATACGAGTGCGCCTGCCGCCGCCGCAGAGCCCGCCCCTGACCCTGCTACTCCGGCCCCGGCGAACAGCTACTTCGTGCAAGTGGCCGCTGTCAGCAAAGCGGAAGACGCAGCAGCTCTGGTCGACGCCCTTAAGAAAAAACAATATCCCGCTTTCTCCACCAACGCGCCGACCGACAAACTCATTCACGTGCAGGTCGGACCGTACCCGGACATCAAGGACGCCGAACTTATGCGCGGCAAGCTGGTCAGCGACGGCTACAACCCTATCTTGAAGAGATGACGATTCCGCAAATCGTCAATCTCGGCTGAACCTCTGCTCTTTCCACGGATCACCCATCCAAAAACATTGACCGATCATTTTCACACATTGACAACCATCGATTCCCGGTTTATTGCTATCCTGTCATGACCGACCCCGAGCAAACCCTGAATCGTATGCTGCAGGCCATCGCAGATCCCACCCGACGCCGAATTCTGCAAGCCCTCAAAGAACGCGGAGCCTGTTCCATCGGCATGGATGTAGGTCTGTGCGCCTCGGATATCGAACCGCGGGTCCACCTGTCCCAGCCTACGATCTCCCACCATATGTCGATTCTCACCAAAGCGGGGCTGGTGGAGGCAAAGAAACTGGGCCAGTGGAGATGGTACCGGCGAAACGAGACCGCCCTCCGCGAATTTGCCCGCGCGCTGCGCGAGAGTCTCTAGCCTACCCGGCATTATGTGCTAAACTGCCGCTCCTATTGACTCGAAGAACTATGTCCGAAACCACGCATTGGACGGGGTCGGCGACGGGCGCAAGAACCGGCACGATGACGGTCGAAATCACGCGCGACGGAACTCACATGACGGGCACTCTTCACTTTCTTGAACCGGGGGTGGGAGTGCTCCACTCGAGATTCGCGGGCCAGTGGACGACGGCCAACAAGTTATCAGCCGAAACGCTTGATTATTTCATTAGCCACTCGGGCGGCGCGGTTACGCTACCGCAAACCGGCAAAATGGAAGGAACCTTCGACGCAAAGCAGAACGTGATCACCGGCCACTGGAGGACTGAGGTTGACGCCGTGGCAGAATTCCGTTGGATTCCTTCGCTGAGTCCACACCCGAAGGCACCAGGCTCCTTAGTCGCCTTACCAACCCAGGTGGTGCGAGGCTGGGAGCGACTCGCTGCCAGCACAAAAATGTTCCTCGGAAAATCCAGAAGCTTGGACAAGCGTCATAAGAAGTGGCTGATGCTCGCACTCCAACTCACCATAGCCGGGTTGATCGGCTATTTGGTGGTCGCTTTCGTGATCGATTTGTTGGTTGGCAACTGATCGCTCTACCGGCGAAGGCCATGTCTGGACACACCCAGAACGATGACGAAGCGGACATCCTAAAGCTGATGGTTAGGCCGGGAGCTTCATTCCATAATCTTGTCAAGCCCCCAACCACCCCCAATTTTCCCCAACTGCTTCATTCCATTCAAAATATAAATTTGCAAACCATGTCCGTTTACCCTCTCTAACCTGTCATACTGGTATTGGAGCTCTATGTAGAGATGTTGCTCCGCGACGTCCTTGGCCGCGCCTGCATATCGGCATATACCTCGGGACATATCCCCCTTTCGTAAGTCCTTTAGAAGGGATATTTTACGTGGGTATCTCTAAGAGCCGTCCTTTGTTTTCATAGATCTAGGGGAAAAATGCATATTTTTGGGTATATATCCTTGATCACCCGGTAAACCCCCAGCCTAGATATTGATTGAATAGTAACTACCTCACACTCAGTACACGGAGCAGTAACCGAGTCAGTTCCCGCGATCCTGTTTGGTCTTGCAAACTGATGACGATTCAGTATCTTTGGGCTGAGAGCACCACTTCAGCTACGCCGCGTTTTTCGCTGAAGGGAGATAGAATGCTGGGAAAACAGGAAGTCGCCACTCCCGAGACATCGCAAGATCGACGGGGCATGCGGCGCTTTGATATGCGCCTACCCGCGATCGTGAAGCTTCCCGATGCGAGCGTTGACGAGCTCTTGACCGAGACCCAGAACGTGAGCGCTCGCGGAGTTTTCCTTTACCTCGACCGGACGCTGGCGGCAGGCTCCCGCATTCACGTGACGCTGACTTTTCCGCCGCACGTCACATTGACCGAACCGCTGCGCGTCCGTTTCAGCGCTCGCGTGGTGCGAGTGGAAGCGCCGCTTCCGGTTTCGCGCATCGGCATCGCAGCCGTCATCGAAGAGTACGAGTACCTGCGGTCCACGGCTTCGAGCAGTTGAAGAATTTCCGCGATTGACCTGTCGATGCGCTACTGTCATTCCGAGGAGCGGATGCGACGAGGAATCTGTTGTATCCCGGCGTCTAGAGGAAAGCAGCCCTTATTCAATGCGTTCTTTGAACTCTTCGATTTCTTTCTTCAGCCGTGAATAGCGGCGCAGCAGCGTGCTGAGATAAGCAACGTGGATGGCCCAGGTAGCGATGTATGCGGCGTAGAGATAAGTCATCCGGCGCGTCCAGTTCTGATCTGTGAACCTCGCGGTTCGAGCAGGGCTTCGAGGGCCAGAGTTTCGTCCACCTCGCGGCGCAACACTTCGAGGCGGTAACGCGACCAGCATACCAGCGCGGCGAAGCAGGAGAAGGCCAGCCAGTTGATCAGCAGTACATGCAGCATGCGGGGATCAATGGAACCGCCTCCGCCGACCACGGGCTGGGGATGCTGGGTGCGGAAAAACCAGATGGAAAAATAGACCAGAGGAACATCGAGAGCTCCGAAGACGGCCAACACCGCGGCCAACAGCGGAGTCTGGCCGCTGCTGGAAAATCTGCGCAGAACCAGGTAGCTGACGTAGATCAGCCACAGCACGAGCGTCAGAGTCAGGCGCAAATCCCACGTCCACCAGATGCCCCAGACCGGACGCGCCCAGATCGGCCCAGTGACCAGCACGACGGTGCAGAAGACGACGCCCACTTCCGCCGTCACGAGAGCCACGATATCCGCTTTGGTCTTGCGCCAGATGAGGTACGCAATCGAGGCGAAGAAATTGACGAAGAACAGGATGAAGGCAGTCCACGCCGAAGGCACGTGGTAGTAGAAGATGCGCTGCACCTCGCCCATGGTCTGCTCGGTGGGGGCGGCGACCAGAGCCTCGTACAGGGCATAGCTGAGCAGGGCCGCTGTCAGAACTGCGAGGATGGGGAAAACCCGTTTCATTCCGCCTGCAACACGAATCCGAATAAGAAGAGGCTAGCGATAGTAAACACCAGATCGTAGGCCGCAAGCAAGACGATCCAGAACTTGGCGGAATATTCACCGGTGAGAATTGCCCCCGTAGCTTCGACCATGGCAAGCAATGCGGGGATGGAGATGGGGAATAACAACAGAGGCAGCATAATCTCGCGGCTGCGGGTGCGCAATGACATGGCTGCGAAAAACGTCCCGTTCACCACTAGCGCCCACGTTCCCAGGGCGGCGACGATGGGCAACTGGTACGCAGGACCCAGCGCGCGCAGATTATAAAAAACGATGAACAGCGGTGTCATCAGGGCCTGAAGCACGGTGACGAAGATGAAATTCCCGATGACCTTCGCCAGGAACAGAGCGTTCGGCGGAGCGGGGGAAACGCGGTAGGCGTCGAGCACCTGATTACGCGTCTCGCGCGCCCAGGTCTGGTTCAAGGCCACAACGGCGGCGAAGAGAAACGCCACCCATACCAGGCCGCCGGCGATCTGGCGTGATTCTTCGGCGGTCGGATCAAAAGAAAAGCTGAAGATCACGACCACCAGCAGCGAGAAAAACAGCATGGAGTTGATGGCGTCTTTGGAGCGCCATTCCAAGCGAAGGTCTTTGGCCAGAGTCGCTCGCGTTAGAGTGGAGACGGCGCTCATCTGCACTCCGTGGTCGCGGCAAGTTGCGGCGTGCGGCTGACGATCTGTCCGGCTTCCATCCATACGAACTCATCGGCGGCGCCGTCGAGTAGAGAGGCCTGGTGCGTGACCACGAAGATCGTCTTGCCGGAGTCGCGCAGGCCGGCGAGCAGGGCCACCATTTCTCGAGCCGAACGGACGTCCACATTCGAGAAGGGTTCGTCGAGGAGGAGAATTTTAGGATCGTTCAGCAGGGCGCGAGCCAGCGACATTCGCTGCCGCATGCCTTGCGAATATTGGCCCACGGGCCGAGTGAGCGACGGATCAAGTTTCACTGCCCGGATCGCCTCGGCGCAACGTTGGTCATTTGTGATTCCATACAGGCGCGCGAAGTAACGCAGGTTCTCCATGCCGCTCATTTCGTCGTAGAGCAAGGAAGGATGCGCCATGTAGCCGAGTTGACCCCAAACGGAACGGAGATTCGTCGTTCCCAGCATTGAGATACTTCCACGAGTCGGCGGAGTCAATCCGGCCAAGGCGCGCAGCAGGGTGGTTTTCCCTGCGCCGTTGTCGCCGAGAATGGCGTACAGGCGCGCGGGAGCGAATTCGGCACTTACGCCGCGCAACGCGGCGAAGCGTCCGAATTGCTTGACGAGATCGGTAACGATGACCGCGGGAGGCATCGGAACCGAAGATAGCTGAAGCTGTCTGCGAAGTCGAGGCCTACACAAAATGGACCGCGACCGGACGTGTTCGTTCGTAAGGCGATGCAGGTTCACGATGCTGTTAAATTGCAAGTATGGTATTGAGCCTACTTCCGGCAGGAGACGAGCGCCGATGGGAGCGGCACCCAGTGGACCTGCCCATCCGCGTGGTTGCCGCTGGTCTCAGCGGCAGCGGCGTGATTCTGGCTCGCGGAACCAGGATGAGCGAAGGCGGCATCTGCTTGTTTGCTTTGGCAAACCTCGCCATTGGAGCTCATATCGATGTTGAGCTCATCGACCCGCCCAGTGGCGCACCCGTGTGCGTCAGCGGAGTCGTTCGCAACCGGTCAGTTTACCTTTATGGAGTCGAGTTTCTGATTGGTCAGCAAGATCGGCAACACATGGCTCGAATGAGCCGCGCCTGCAGCCAGACGACCGGCTCGGGGTCGTCATAGTTCGGGTCAGAGCATTTCTCCGCAGTACTTATTTCTCGACGACGTCAATTTCACCCTGTTTCTTCAGCACTTCGATCTGAACCACTCCGGCGTGACGCTCGAGGAAGAGGTCAATTTGACCTTGGCCAACTTGAAGGTTCTTGATCCAGAGTTGGGGGATGCCTTCCGGCAGATATGGGCGATCGAGGACAAGATGTGTCTCGGAGCCGTTAATCGAAAGTCCTAGGCAGGCCTGGAGCAGCGAAAAGACGGCAGCGGCAGCCCACGCCTGGGGCGAGCAAGCGACGGGATAAAGAGTGGGACCTTCTCCCGGCCTTCGATCTAATCCACAAAACAATTCCGGAAGGCGGTGGAGCTCTACGGCGCTGCTTGCGTCCAACATGCTCATCAAGATTTGCCCTGCGAGTTCTCGGAATCCATACTTGGCGATGCCGCTCGCTATGAGCGCGTTGTCGTGCGGCCAGACCGAACCGTTGTGGTAGGAGAGGGGATTGTAGCGGCTTTCCTCGGAGCCCACGGTGCGTATGCCCCAGCCGGTGAAAAAATCGCGGCTCATCAGCGTGTGAGCGACCAGCCGGGCTTTGTCGGGTTGTGCGATTTCTGCAAAAAGGCAGTGACCAGCGTTGGAAGCTCTCACCCGGCAGGGCTTTTTGCGCCCATCCAGAGCCAGCGCATAGCTTGATAGATCCTCACACCAGAATGCCTCTTCGAATTTGCGCTGGAGTTCGGCGGCTTCCTGCTCAAGCAGGACTGCTCTCTGCTTGTCGCCGAGTATATTGCTGATTCGCGCGGCTGCGCGTTTGGCGGCATACACGTACCCTTGAACTTCACAGAGCGCGATTGGCGGTTCGGCCAGCGTTCCGTCGGCATGGAAAATGGAATCATGCGAGTCCTTCCATCCCTGCTGAATCAAACCCTTGCTGCCGTGGCGCGCATACTCGACAAAGCCGTCGCCGTCCACATCGCCGAATTGGTCGATCCACTGCAGCGCCAGGTCGATGTGCGGCCATAAGCCATGAATAAATTCGCGGTCTCCGGTGTAGTCGGAATAAGCGCCGGCCAGCAGAATGAATAATGGAGTCGCATCAACCGCGCCGTAGTAGCGGGCGAATGGGACCTCGCCCAGCGTGGCCATTTCGCCCCGGCGCACTTCGTGCAGGATCTTGCCGGGTTCGGCCTCGACTTGCGGGTTCGACTCGATGGCTTGCGTCGAGGCCAGATATTGCAGAACGCCCTTCGCGATCCGAGAGTTGACCCAGAGCATTTCAAGCGCAGTGATGATTCCGTCCCGGCCAAAAACCGTGCTGAACCAGGGTACTCCCGCGTAGGGATAATCGACCTCGGGATTCCCCAGGGTCATCATTTCAATATCGGCAGAGGAGCGCCGGACCCAGCGGTTGAATCGGTCGTTGGAACTGGAGATGCTGCACAGATTCGCCGAGGCCGCATTGAGTTCGCTTTCGGCGGAGACCATGGCGCGCGAGTAGCTGAGGGAAGGCTCTGAGGCGGGAGGATTGCACAAGACAATCAGATGCAGTGCGGCGGATTGTTTGGGGCGGAGCTTGAATTCAAATTTCAACTCGGAGGGCGAGATTTTAACGGGATGGGGATGGCATTTAATGCGCGTTCGCCGGAGGACGTTATCCAGTCCTTCGTAGCACAACAGGATCGAGCTTCTGTCAATGTGATCCTCCAGCCTGCGCCCTCTCTTTTCGCGACGCGTTCCGCGGACCTCAAAAATGTCGGCAAAATCGGCCCCAATCGCAAAGGAAAGTGGAATCTCAACCGGCGTCCGTCCGTAGTTCACGATCTGGAATTCCTCATAACAGACGTCCCGCCAAAGAAATTTGGAGCGCTGCACGTGGATCGTCCCGCGCTCGACGATTAAGTCATGATTCTCAGAATTCGCGGACACGTCGACATTGGCAAGATGCGCCGTGAAACGCAGGTTGCCAGACTCGACTGTTGAGCTGAGAAGAAGCGGCCGTGTATCCCACAAGGACAGGACCAACTCAGAGAGGAATCGTGTGCCTTCGAAGAAAATCCCCTGTTCGCCCATCCCAAAGGGCTCAACATCGCCGTAACGATCGAACACGGCGAACATCTTGCCGTACTTCAGAACCCGCGTGCGATCGTCGGCTGGGGAAGATCGGGTCGCTATGTAGTACTGCTGGGCAACATTACCCTCGTCCAACTTAAATCTCCGTCTGGCGGCAGGACTGGCTGGGGCTCGCCGTTGATGATGCGATCGTACACGGCAAGGTAATCCTCCGTCATTCGTGTCACGGTGAAACGGCGCTCAAAAGCCTCGCGGCATTTCGCCCTGTCGATCCTATCAAGCCTTTCGACTGCGTCGGCGGCGCTGTCCACGTCGCGGACCAGAAAGCCGGTGATTCCATCTTCGACGATCTCGGGAACCGAGCCCAATGGCCACGCAATGATAGGCGTTCCGCAAGCCAGAGCCTCGATCATCACGATACCGAATGGTTCGGGCCAGTTGATGGGGAACAACAGGGCAGCTGCATTACCGAGAAACTCATTTTTTTCGGAATACCCAATCTCGCCGATAAACTCGATGAGAGAGTCATTGAGCATAGGCTTGATGACGGTTTCAAAATACTGTTTATCGACGCGATCGATCTTGGCTGCGATCTTCAGCGGCATGCCAACACGCTTTGCAATCTGAATGGCGCGGTCCAAACCCTTTTCAGGAGATGTGCGGCCGAGGAATGCAAGATACTTCCCGGGCTTCCCGCGGAAGGTGAGACTGTTTTCCGGCAGCCCGTGATGCACCGTACCCTGCCAATTCGCCCAGGGCAGGGGGATTCGTTGCGCATCGGAGATGGAGACAATCGGCATATCCGAAAAGGTGCGGTACAGAGGCAGCAGGTCGGGAATGTCGAGGCGTCCGTGCAAAGTCGTGACTTGCGCGACCTGTTCCCGGCGGCTCAGGGGAAAGTGCAAATAGTCGACATGAAAATGAATAAGGTCAAAGTCATCCCGCTGGTCGAAAACCCGCTCCAGCATGTTGACGTGGTGCGCTAATTGATCAATGCAAGACGAGTTCAATCGCAGGGCTTGCGGACAACCCGGGACCAACTGCGCGGTTGTCATGGAGTCGCCGCTAGCAAACAAAGTTACATCGTGTCCGAGACGAACCAAATCTTCGGTGAGCCATGACACAATTCGTTCCGTGCCGCCGTACAGCTTTGGCGGAACACTTTCATAAAGGGGCGCAACCTGTGCAATTCTCATGGGTAATTCTCTTCGCCAACTGAAAGCAATTGTGGAATCGGGTGATTGAACCCGCCGGTGCAGCCTTGCGCCGCCGACTCCGTCGCGCTCACCGAAATTTCATTGTGCAATATGCTGTCGACTTTTTCTCTCAGGGACATCCTGTAAGCCGCGCGATTGCATTCCTTAGAGAGGCTGGCGCGATACGAGAAGAATTTATTCGTGCAAACGAAGACAAAAGAGGCAGGCGGAGCGGACGGGCGAGGCGCCCGTCCTCCATTGGCCGGTTGTGTGACTGGAATCAGCTGGCCACGTCGGCCAGATCGGCTTGCAGTTGGGCGAAGTTGAAGCCGGGCGCGAATCCGGCTTGCTCGGCTTCCGGCGGCAGGATGGTGTAGGCTTCATCTACGCACTCGTCCCACCAGGCCCAGGTGGCCTGCTGCGTGTTGCCCCAGGTCAGCACAGTCACGCCGGTCTGGTCGTACGCGACCGCATAGACTGCGTGGCCGTCGTTGGTCAGGGGGCCCGGCGTCCAAGGCTTATGTTCATCGAATTCCTGCTGGCAGTTTTGCTGCACATGGAAGCCGAGGTACACACCGCCAAAGAGCTGGATTGCCAGCTGAACATTGGTGTGGTTCTTCGGATCGATGCTCACGTAGTTAACGATTTTGTCGCCGGAGACCGAGGTCTTCCGCCAGTAGTTGAGCACATCAAGTTCGTTCAGTCCGGAGTCCACACCGCCCGTCAGATGCATATAAACCTTGACCACGGACGGCTTGGCCATAATTTTATGCTTGCCGAGCATGCCGTGAAACACAGTCTCGGCGTGCGCCAGCGCGGCGATGGTGCAGTCTCCCAGAGTGTCGTTGCCGTCCATGGGAAACAATTTGGTTGGGTCAGTTGTCTTGAGCTTGGGGTAGACGCTCGTGGTTAGAACGTTGTACGCAGTTGGAGGCGCTGCGATCTTGGGCGTCAGATAATTCTTGAAACGCAAAGTGCGATAGTCAGACTTCGGCGGATATTTTCCAAATCGATAGTTCGGCATAGAGTTGCTCCTCCTCAGGGTGAGCTACATGAGATGGTGATGAAGAGGAGCACTTCGTTTCATGGTGAAAGATCGGGCGCTGATCGTGCAAGGCTCCGCAGGCCGGAACCCACGCGAACCAACAGCTTCAGATTGGTTGCGCTGAAAGCCATGCTGCCGCAATCAAACACACGGTAATGACTACTGAGAAAACAATGGGGAGGATGAAGAGGTATCTCCAGCTCACCACCGTGATGGCGGCAAAGCAAACTGCGAATGCCCACGCAGTGGGGCGCATGAGCGCTAAAGTCTGTGCCGGAAGGCCGCCTAGTTGCCAGGCTAATATCGCCGCGAAAAAATAAAAAACGCCGACCGAGAATCCAGCCGCAACAAAGAGATCCCAATAGGTCCGGCTGAACCCCTGCACGTCAAAGTGAATGGACCGCATGGAGCCAAGCAGGGCGTCCACTCCCCAACTGGGATCGGACTGGCGAAAACCGAGGGTATGTCCGACTGCAAACAACAGCAGAAGAGCAGCAGCGATTCGATAAAACAGAGAGGCCTTCATGTTGCCTCCAAAGATAGCGGCCGAAGTGTAGCAGAGTGCTCGGCCCGCACTGCGCATCGCGAGCCGCCCGGCGTGCTTGTGTGCGCTGAAAGCCCAGGCCAGCCCCAACTCCTGCTTTTCCTAGATTGGGACGGGAGTTTGCCGTCTGGTACCGGGTACCCCCCCTCCCCCCTTTGCTTGCAAAATCTAGAAAACAAACGATCTAATTTACGACTAGGTGCTAGATCTTTGAGTTTGCAGGAGTTATAGGCAAAATCTTGGAAACATGGAAGTTATCCTGGAGTTCGACAGCCCGCCGGTTCCATCTTTGGAACTGCGGAGAGAATTTGTGGGCTGGGAAACAAGATTCTTGCTCTCGCCTTGCGTGCTTGGTTCTGCCCTCGGGCCGTCCAGAGACGGCCACACTATTCGGTTGTCAAAGATCAGATATTATCCTGTAGATAATTTATCCATATTTATGTTATCGAACTGGAAGAGATGGGATCAAGAAAAAAGCAGGCGGGCTGCGGGCTCGGTTCCAAATTGGGAATCAAGGTGCGGGATCCGGTGGTCCGCCGCCGCGATGTCAGCTAGAAGCCTCGCCCTCTCGCAGAGAGCGCGAGAAGGACGAGGCACCCGTTCTTATGCCTGGAAAAAGCACGGACCGGCGTCCGGTTTGCATCTATTTTGCATTCAGAGCTAGCAATGATAGCATTGACAGCATGGCGACATTAACCATTCGGCGGCTTGATGAGAGAACGAAAACCCAGTTAAGGGTCCGCGCGGCGCATCACGGACGTTCGATGGAGGAAGAAGCCAGAGAGATTTTGCGTTGCGCTCTAACCGCTGCATCCCCGGCGAAGGGGAACCTGGCGGAGGCCATTCATCGGCGCTTTGCCGCCCTGGGCGGGATCGAAATTGAGTTGCCGCGACGCGACCCGATGCGCCGGGCCGCGGAATTTGGCGAATGATCATCCTCGACACCAATGTGCTCTCGGAGCTCATGAGGCCCACGCCTTCTCCTCGGGTTGTGGCCTGGGTTGCCAAACAACCCGCAGCACAGATCTTCACGACCTCAATCACCGAGGCGGAAATCTTTTATGGACTTGAGTTGCTCACCAAGGGCAAGCGCCGCGAGGGGTTGCTGGCAGCGAAGGAGGCTATGTTTGCCGAGGATCTGGCGGGCCGCGTCCTCGGGTTCGACAGCGACGCAGCCCGAGCTTTTTCCAGGATCGCCGCCGACCGCCGTGCCCTCGGCAGACCGATCAGCCATGCCGACGCGCAAATCGCCGCCATCACCCAAGCCCGAGGCGCCAAGCTCGCAACCCGCAACGTCGCAGACTTCAAGGACTGTGGCGTTGATGTCGTGGACCCCTGGAATGGTGTGCGTTGAAAGCATGGGCCAGCCCCCCAGCCCTGCTAGCCGATCATGACGCTACCTATTCACCTCTTCAAGCAGCCCTGCAGCCAGCGCAGGCTTGATAAGGGGACTGAGGCCTCGTCGAGAGTCGCAAGCAAAAATTAGCCTGTATTTTGCCCTCGTTATGGCGGTATAGAGTTCGGTGTAGGCCTCTTCTTCGATTGCTAAATACCCCTGCACCCCGAGGCTTCCCATAGGGGGAGGCGTCCGTCCCTCGTCCACTCCAGCCAGTACGACCGAATCGAACTCAAGTCCTCCACAAGCCTCGGGGGACATTATGTATGCCCCGGGCAAAGGGATTGCGGCCCGTAGCTCGCCTCTCTCCTTAACGAGGTGAACCGCTCCCATTTTCTGAGGGATTTTATTACTCAAAAAGCTCAATAGTTCGGCATCAAAAACAATTATTGCGATGCGCTGATTGTTGTGGTCGCGCAAGTGCTGACACGCCGCAACTATTTCATCAAGTAGACTTTCGTCCGATGACGCATAGATGATTTCCGGCTTGTGACAACGCCGCAGCTCAGAGCGAGACATCATGGCCGCAGGCTGTCTTACTGCGAATTGACTGAAGATTAGCGGTGACGCCTCAATCAAGTATGAAGCAAGCCTGAAAATGTCCGGAGAGGAGCGATGCACGTAGGTTAAGTTTTGCCGCTCGCTGTTTCCGATCCCACTTTCAGTTAGGCCCACACTTCTTCGACCTCCAATGCTTTGCGCCTCGTCAAACGTCATCACCAACGGTAGGTATTCTGCAGTCCCCCGAGTAAGGTATGGAAGTACGCGGCGCTCGTTCTCGTTGAATAGGTGTGTTTCGTCGACCAACACATAGTCATAGCCGTAATCCTTCCGTTGCCGGTTCCAGAGCGGGGTTGTCAGCCGGTTCGCCATCGAGAGCACTACGTCGTCGGTGTCCAATAATCCTAAACTTTGAAACTTTTCTTCATAAAGCTGGTAAATATAGAAAATAAAATGGCGGTCGGGCAGTGTCTCGTCCTTGCCTAAGAAGGTTCTCATCTCTGACGCAGCATATTTCCGCAAATCTCCCCTGCCAAAGCCCCGCCCCTTTATTCTGATCGAAATCTCCCATCCCAAATCCCTAAGCAGCTGGTTCCGGTCTCCTTCAAGCCGCGCAATAAAATCCTTGCCGATGAGCTTATGCAACGAGTGTCTTCGTGCCTCAGTCAAGGTCTCGTCGAGTATTGCTCTCTGCTGTTGCCTGCTCGTGGTCGGGTCCGATTCCAGCACATACCGTGGCCCGTACTCCAACCCAAGTTCTCGGATGCACCACCCGTGCAAAGTTTCCACATCGAGAAATTGCGGATCGGACTTTCGAGTTGCCATGAATGACTGATCGTCAATTGCTTCAATCGCAGCGCGAACGGTATTCCGCATCTCCTTACTGTGGGCTACGACGAGTACGTGGCACCTCGTGACTTCATCCTGCGCCTTACGCAGCAGATTAATGGCTTTCAAGAGTAGGACTAAGGTTTTCCCGGAGCCTGCCGGACCGTGAATTCGGAGGGGGCGCTTTACTTTGTGCGCAACCACTCGGCGCTGCTCCTTCGTGAGCGGTCCGTTATTGTCAACCCACTCAGAATACTTCATCGAGAATAGGTGGTGCCCTGTGCTTTCGCGTGAGGTCATCACCAAGTCTCCCGAATCCGGCGTTTCGACCTCTTCGGGCGACTCATCTCCAATAATCGTCGTCGCCTCCGGCGACGGCGGCTGTACAGCCTCCGGGAGCAGCCCAAGAACGGCATCGTTCGGAGCGGGTACACGGGCGGATTTCTCTTGACTGCGGGCATAGTACAGCGAGCCGATGCTCAGCAATTGATGCCCGTGAACTTCCTTAGGCGAGTAGGCAATCCTCAAGTTGGTTAGCTGGCGGCCACTAACATATACCGACGGCAAACCCTCAACTTTCTTAGCCTCCGAATGGTCCGGAAATGGCTGGTTTGACCAAACCCGTTTTGCTAGCTGATATATTCGTTCGCATGCTTGGGGTCTATCCTCGTCCCCGAGACCCCAAATAGTTGGTTGATCAGCTTCACTCCAATAGAGACCAGGGGCATTCCTTTGAGAATCACCGGCTGTGGGTCTTTCGCAGGCCAAATCACAAGGAGGGAAGCGACCTCGTTAACTTTAATAACCCGCCCCAAGTACTGCTTGGTCTTGGCCAAATTCAGTCTGAACGCGGAAGGTAAGTCATTTGGCAATTGAAGAGCCACCAAGTTCCTGGCCACGGGATCGCCGAGCAACTCGGTGACGGTTGTCTCCGGTAGCAAAATCCAGTTCATGAATTCTCCGGTAGTCCAACGTACGTTTCCAGTTGGTGTCTTTCTATGTCGCGAATGCCCACCCTGCCAAAGAATGCGCCGAACCTGAACATAAGAGACTCGAGGAAGGGGCTCTTTAGCCTGAGCAAACGTTCTGGCTTGACTGCTGCAGCATGAAAGTCCGGTGTCGTCTGTTGAACTCGTAGGGCGTCCCAATCGCTCTGGGACATACAATTTTGAGCCAGTTGGAGCAGTCTAATACTGCAAGTCGCTACCTGCCGCAGCAGCACTACGCAAGCCTTGTCCAAGAGGTCTTGACAAGGCGGCAGGAAGTGCAGATCACCCACTGTGTTCCGAGCCACACCAAGCTTGTATTTCATCAGTGCTTTCGGGCCACATAATGGCGAAAAGTCTGACACGGAGATACGCTGCTGTCCCAAGAGGGCTTTTATTTTCTCTATACGATTCTCTGCTGCCGAGAACAAGGTCAAATTTTTCGTAAACCGTGCGGGCGAAATTCCAAGCTCCGATGCCTTCTCGTTAGCTCCCGCTGACAGTGCAGCCAATAAGTCTTCAATCGGAAGTTCCAGTTCCACGGCTTCCTTCACCCCCAAAGGCTCTGCGGCCCTACGCAGTCCCTCTTTCGCATCTTGAAGTTCCTGTTCCAGCAACTCGAAATATCCATGCGTTTCCATGAATTCATCAAAAAGTAGCAAGGGAAGATAATTGCGGTTGAGGCCTTATCATGTACGAGATCGCAGGCTGGCGTTATTACAATCCCCGTGCATACGTTTGACGGAGCGTAAGGAAGAGGCAAGTTTAACCAGATGTCGCCCTGCATTGGCGACCCCGGAGGGAGACGCAGATAGTATGATTCCTCTATCCATTTCATATGTGAAGACAAAACCCTTGATTCCGGTTGAGGGGACGGAGTTGATTGTGATCTGTCCTGCGGCAATCGTCAAGAACAGAGACGCGATCTTACACTGCCGCTGGCTGCGTTACTTCCTGTAACGCTCCGGCGAAGGTGTCGATGGCTTGATCGATCTGCTGACGGGTGATGATCAGCGGGGGTTGGAAGCGGATCACGTTGCCGTGGATGCCTCCTACGCCGACCAGGACGCCGTCGCGTAGCAGCGTGTCGCGGATGGCTTCGGCTTCGGTGGTGGCTGGGGTTAGCTTTTCGTCTTTCACCAGCTCTACGCCGATCATCAGGCCGAGGCCGCGGACGTCTCCGATGAGTGGGTGGTGCTTTTGCAGGGCGCGGAGTTTGGTCAGGGCGTAGTTGCCGGTTTCGGTGGCGCGGGCTGGGAGATTTTCTTTCTCCATGAAATTGATGTTGGCGAGGGCGGCGGCGCAGGAGATGGGATTGCCTCCGAAGGTGGAGAGATGGTCGCCGGGTTTGAAGGCGGCGGCGATTTCGGGGCGTGTGGTGAAGGCGCTCAGGGGGAATCCGTCGGCGATGCCCTTGGCGGTGACCAGGATGTCGGGGACGACTCCGTAGTGCTCGATGGCGAACATTTTGCCGGTGCGGGCGAAGCCGGATTGGACTTCGTCGGCGATGAAGAGGATGCCGTGCTGGTCGAGGACTTTCTTTACCTCTCTGAAATAGTTTGGCGGCGGACAGATGATTCCGCCTTCGCCCATGACTGGCTCGGCGATGAACGCGGCCACGTCGCCGGAGGTGGCGAAACGGATTACGTCGTCGATGGCTTTGGCGCACTGGCGGGCGCATTCTTCGGGGTCGTTGCGCCATTGCGAACGATAGGCGTAGGGTGCGGGAGCGAAGGCTACGCCGGGGGCGTAGGGGCCTCCGCGCTTTTTGCGTCCTTGGTTGCCGGTGATACTGAGGGTGCCCCAGCTGCGTCCGTGAAAGCTGGCGTGGAGCGAGATGTATTCGTGCTTGCCAGTGTAGAGGCGAGCCAGCTTCATGGCGCCTTCGATGGCTTCGGCTCCGCCGTTGCCGAAAAAAGTCTTGGTCAGGCCTTGCGGTGCGATTTGCGCGATCTTTTCGGCTAGGTCGGCTACAGGCTTCACGTGGTAGATGTACGAGGAACAGTGGACCAGTTTGTCCATTTGCGCCTTGGCAGCGGCGATTACGGCGGGGTTGCAGTGTCCGGCGTTGATGACAGAAATGCCCGCGAAACAGTCTAGATACTCGCGGCCGTTTTCGTCGGTTACCGTGGCTCCGTTGGCATGGTCAATGACAATGGGGACGACCTGCTTCATGAAGCCGGTCATTACGTAGTCTTTGTATTTTTGGATGGTGTTGGACATTTGGTTGCTTAACCTCAGCGGCTGAAGCCGATTTCATCTTGATCGGATTTGCGAATACGCGGCTGAAAGTCTTGAAGGGGCGCGGCTTTAGCCGCGCCGTACATCGTTTTCAACAATTTACGGCACGGCTTGAAGCCGTGCCCCTTCAAAACTTCAAAACGCCAATATCCTATCGCAATCTCGAAACCATATCCCGATACAAAATCGCGAGTTGGCTAAGCTCGTGTGGGGACGGGCGCCTTCGCCCGTCCACCGAGCGCAGCGAGGCATCCTGGCTTAGAATTTGCGTGAGTGTTCTTTGGCCCAGCGTTCTACGACCACTTTCTTTTCCGTATAAAATTCGATGGCGTCGCGGCCTTGGCCGTGCAGGATGCCGAAGAAGCTGTCTTTCCATCCGCTGAACGGGAAATAAGCCATGGGCGCGGCTACGCCGATGTTAATGCCGATATTTCCTGCAGGGGCTTCGTAGCGGAAGCGTCTTGCGGCCGCGCCGCTCGAGGTGAACAACGACGCCTGATTGCCGTACTTGCTGCGCTCGAGAAATGCCAACGCTTCATCGAGGTCGCGAGCGTGAATCAGGCTTAGGACCGGGCCGAAGATTTCGGTGTCCGCTACGTCGCTGGTGGGCGACACATCGTCGAGAATCGTTGGCTTCACGAAGTTTCCTGCTTCATACTTTGCGATCTTCGGGTTGCGTCCGTCCAGCAGAACTTTGGCGCCTTGCTTCTCGCCCGTGGCGATTAATGATTCGATTCGCGATTTGCTCTGGCTTGTGATGACAGGTCCCATCTGGATGCCTTCGTCGAGGCCGTTTCCTACGCGCAGATTCGCGGCGGAGTCGGTGATCGCATCGCGGAAAGTTCTTTGGGCTTCGCCGATGGTGACCGCTACGGAAACTGCCAGGCAACGCTGGCCGGCGCAGCCGAAAGCGCTATCGCTGATAATCTGCGTGGCCATCTTCATGTCGGCGTCCGGTAGAACGACGACATGATTTTTCGCGCCGCCCTGGCACTGGGCACGTTTTCCATTCGCGCCGGCGCGTTCGTAAACATACTTCGCGACCGGAGTCGAACCGACGAAGCTGATGGCGCGCACTTTGGGATGATCGAGCATCGCGTTGACTACGGCCTTTCCGCCGTTCACGAGATTGACCACGCCTTTCGGGAGTCCCGTCTGGGCAAGCAATTCGTAGGTTCGCTGAATGGTGAGCGGGACACGCTCCGAAGGCTTGAGGATAAAGGTGTTGCCGCAGGCGATGGCGTAGGGCAGAAACCAAAACGGCACCATGCCGGGGAAATTGAATGGTGTGATCGCGGCAACTACGCCGAGCGGTTGGCGAATCATCATTTCGTCGATGCCGCGGGCTACGTCTTCGAGGTTGTAGCCTTGCATCATCATCGGAATGCCGCACGCGACTTCGACGTTTTCGATGGCGCGACGCCACTCGGCTCTGGCTTCGGTGAAAGTCTTGCCGTTCTCCTGGGTGATTAGGCGGCTCAGTTCGTCAATGTGATCTTCCAAAAGCTGCTTCAGCTTGAAGAGCGGCTGAATGCGATCTTCTGGAGGCGTGCGGCGCCACTCGGGATACGCGGCGGCGGCCGCTTCAACAGCGGCGCCCACTTCGGCGGCATCGGAAAGCGGGGCTTTGGCGATAATTTCGCCGGTCGCGGGATTGGTTACGTCGAACGAGTCGGTCGCGGTGGACTCGATCCACTGCCCGTTCACGTAGTTGGGGACTTTGGTTAAAGGCGGTGCTGCTATTGTCATGCGTAAACCTCTGCTACTGCAACATTCTCGCGCTGCCAACGTTGCAAGCAACGTTTCTACGGCGTGTTTTCTGTAAAGACGTAGGTTGCTCCGTCTCTACGGCGGACGAGGGCTCCGCCGCTACGTGGTCACGGTTGCAGGGACGGCGCCCTTTTTCTCGGACACTGTTTGCAACGCAGATTCCAGGACGTCAAGCGCTTCGTCCATTTGCTCGTCGGTTACGACGAGAGGAACTAAAACACGGATCACGTTGGAATATGAGCCTGCGGTAATTGTAATCAAGCCGTGCTCGTAACAGTACTGCGTGACCTCTTTGGTTTCTTCGGCAGCCGGTTCACGTTTATCGGAAGACTTCACTAGTTCAATCGCCTGCATTCCGCCGAGGCCACGCACATCGCCGATGATCGGCCAGCGCTTCTGCCATTCTTTCGCGCGCTTCTGGAATTTGCTTCCTATTTGATTAGAGCGGGCGAGTAGTTCTTCGCGGTCAAAGATGTCGAGCACAGCCAGTGCGGCGGCGCACGATAGTGGATTGCCAGCGAATGTGCCGCCCAGGCCTCCGGGGCCGGGCGCGTCCATGATTTCGGCGCGGCCGGTGATTGCGGCGAGTGGCAGACCTCCGCCAAGCGATTTTGCTGTGACGAGGATATCCGGTTCGATGTCGTAGTGCTCGCTGGCAAACAGTTTGCCAGTTCGGCCGAAGCCGCTTTGCACTTCGTCGGCGATGAATAGAACGCCGTGCTTGCGACAGATGTCCGTAAGCACGCGGAAATAGTCAGGTGGCGGGACAACGAATCCGCCTTCACCGAGAACCGGTTCGGCAATCACGGCCGCAACATCTTCGGATGCGACTACGCGTTTGAAGGTGTCTTCGAGATGGCGGGCGCAGAAGAGATCGCAAGACGGATATTTCAGCGAGTACGAGCAACGATAGCAATACGCGTACGGAATTCGGTAGACGTCACCGGGAAATGGCGCGAAGCCAGCTTTGTAGGGATGGGTTTTGCTAGTGAGCGCCAGAGTCATCATGGTGCGGCCGTGAAAAGCATCTTCGAAGGCGATGATCCCAGAACGTCCGGTGTGGGCGCGGGCGATCTTCACCGCGTTCTCGACTGCTTCGGCGCCGCTGTTGACGAACAACGTTTTCTTGGGAAATTTGCCGGGAGTGATCTGGTTCATCCGCTCGGCGAGCTGGATGTAGTTTTCGTACGGCGTAACTTGCACGCAGGTGTGCAGGAACTGGTTGAGTTGCCCGCGGATGGCCGCGATCACTGGTTCTCGGCGATGTCCTACGTTCAAGCAGCCGATGCCGCCGGCGAAGTCGATATAGCGGTTGCCATCGACATCTTCGAGCCAGGCGTCTTCGGCTTTTGCGACGTAGATTGGGGTTCCGTGCGAGAGGCCGCGGGGCACGGCTATGCTGCGGCGCTCGGCTAGCGCTTTCGATTTCGGTCCCGGGATTGGGGTTCTTAGCTGAATTGTCTTCATGATGCTACCTACGTTATCGTGCGAATTCCCTGAGGCTTTGATGGTCGTACCAGCAACGCAAGGTCCCTCGACTTGGCGGCCTTCGCGCTTTGCGCGCAGGCCGCACTTCGCTCAGGATGACACTGTTGAATCATATTCTTCAGTACCAGCCGATCGGAGCTTCGTTCAAGTTGATGTGCACTTGCTTGGTTTCGAGGTACTCTTCGATCCCCCATGGGCCGAGTTCGCGGCCGAATCCAGATTGTTTGTAGCCCCCCCAAGGGGCTTCGACGTACGTCGGCTGCATGTGATTCACCCAGACGATTCCGGCACGCAGTGATTTCACGATGCGAAATGCTTTGAAGATGTCGCGAGTCCATACTGCAGCGGCGAGACCGTAGGGGGAGTCGTTCGCTATTTTGAGGGCGTCTTTTTCATCTTCGAAGGGGATCACGGCGGCGACCGGGCCGAAAATTTCTTCGCGGGCGATGCGATCGTTGTTGGTCACGTCGTAGAAGATCGTCGGCTCGATGTAGTAGCCTTTGGCAAACTTCTCGGCGCGTCCACCACCGATGGCCAGCTTCGCCTCTTTCTTTCCAATCTCTTGATAGGAACGCACGCGATCATATTGGTCTTTGCTGACCACCGGGCCCATCTTGGTTTCACGATCGAGCGGCGCGCCCAGCTTGATTTTCTTGGCCTTTTCGGTCATCGCATCGACGAACTTTTTGTAGATTGGCTTTTGCACCAGTATGCGGCTGCCGGCAGAGCACACTTCGCCCTGGTTGATAAAGACGCCGAAGAGCGCGCCGTCGATGGCGGCTTCGAAATCGGCGTCGGCGAAAAAGATGTTGGGGGACTTGCCGCCGAGTTCCAGAGTGACTCGCTTCACGGTATCGGCCGCTTGTTTGACGATAACTTTGCCGACAGCGGCGCTGCCGGTGAAGGCGATCTTGTTCACGTCGGGATGCTGGACCAGCGGAGCGCCACAGCTTTCGCCAAATCCGGTAACGACGTTGACCACGCCGGCTGGCAAGCCCACATCCGTGAGCCAGTTTGCCATCTCAAGCGCGGTGATGGGCGTTTGTTCGGCGGGTTTCAGCACGCAGGTGCATCCAGCGGCTAGAGCCGGCGCCAGCTTCCATGCGGCCATTAATAACGGGTAGTTCCAAGGAATAATTTGTCCGGCGACGCCGATCGGTTCTTTCATGGTGAGGCTGACGGCGTTATCGGGGACGGGATTCACATATCCCAGAATCTTGGTTGCGAGGCCGCCGTAATATTCGAAGCAGGTCGCGACGTCAGTGATGTCGTATTCCGCTTCGACGATGGGCTTACCGGTGTTTCGAGATTCCAGGTCTGCCAACAGGGCTGTGTTCTGGCGGATTTTATCGGCCAGCCGAAAGAGGACACGTCCGCGTTCCTGTGCTGTGATTGACGCCCATGGGCCGTCCTCGAATGCGGCTTTGGCAGCTGCAACGGCGCGGTTAACATCGTTGGCGTTCGCGTCGGGGACCTGCGCGATTACTTCTTCCGTGGCTGGATCGTAAACCGGGAAAGTCTTGTTGGACTTGCTGTCGACCCACTCGCCGTTGACGTACATCTGATAGGTACGAACGTCGGCTTTTACTCCACCTGGCATGATTTCCTCCTGCGATCAGTCGGGCTTTGCTCGGCCGGACAGCCCCTTCGGCTTCGCTCAGGGCAGGCTCGGACGGCTGTCCCCACGTGATTCAATAGTGTTAAAGTTCGCTCGGTGCTCCAACCGGAACCGCTTCCGGCTTTTTCAGACGGCCGTATCCGAAAAAGAAAAATACTGCTAACGCGATAAATCCCAGGGTGATGCCAAACATACTGACTTCGTATCTCCACAGGGAAGTGATTTGTCTGGCCGGGAAAAAAGCGACAACGATCGCCAGCGTGGTTGTGACGATTCCAGCGACACCGGCAAACATGAGCGTTCCCTTCCCGTAACGTCCTTGAAGCGAGCCACGCACAGCAAACTTGATCAAGGCTGCGAAGACGTAAAGAAATGGAACCAGTTGCAGCACAACCGCGGCGGACAACATTTTCTGAAACGCTTCCTGCACGCCGCCGGAAAGCGTGAAGTTGAGTACGATCAGGACAAGCGAGACCAACCCCTGCACGATCAGAGCTACGTGAGGAGTCGCATACTTAGGATGAACCTTTCCCATCGCCGCTGGCATGTAGGAATCAAGACCGGCAACGAATGGGATGCGGGCTGAGCCGCCCATCCACGCGGACCCGATACCAGCAATGGACAAACTGAGCATGATCGCGAAGGGTGCGATAATCCAGGCAACACCGACTCTGGCGGCCATGTGGCTGACGGCCTGCACAATTCCTTGCAGCACGTTGATATCGTTTTTTCCGATGGCGACCAGAAGCGTGAGAGTTGCTCCTACGTACAGAGCACCGGAGATAACGCCTCCCCAGGCGACGGCGCCGGGCAGGGTTTTCTGAGGGTCACGGATTTCATCGCCCATCACCGAAGCGAGTTCGAGTCCCACCAGGCCAAAGCAGATTACGCCGAATGAATTCAGGACAAATTTCGGGTCTGCGGGAATTCTGAAGTCGGCCGATGTAACTGGCGTTCCGAAACGTGACCATACTGTGATGCCTAATCCAATGAGCACGGCGGCGGCGACAAAGGTGCCGATCGCGCCCAGGTTGTTCAGCCATTTGCCTACACTCAAGCCGACGATATTGAGCACGGTGAGAAGCGCGAGCAGGGCGACCGACGCCACCATGGCGAAGGTCTTGTCGTCACCAAGGGCGGCGTGGCCGGGGCCGAGGGCGAACACGGAAACGCCCACGAAGTACAACATGACCGTGGGGACGTACAGCATGTTATTCGTCCAATAACACCAGCCGGAGAGAAAGCCGTGGAAGTCACCGAAGACTTCTTTCGCCCACAGATAGACGCCGCCTTCTCCAGGGTAGCGGTGGGCAAGTTCGATGACGGCGATGCCTTGGGGCCAGAAAAAGAGAAGCAAGGCGATGATCCAGAGCCAGACCGTGACGCCGCCGTTGGCCGCGATTGAAGGCACAACGTTCAGGTTGAAGACGGCGACTACGAACAAAAGCACCAGATCCCAGCGACCGAGAACGCGCTTGAGGTGCGGTTGGCTGGCGTCTTGGCTATCGGATGACAAAAGCGCAGTCCTCGGTCCTTAACCCTTCCTTCTCTCTCCCTTGCCATTCCGAGCGAGGTGAGGAATCTGGTGTGCGCCGGCGGAGCAACAGATTCCTCGCTTCGCTCGGAATGACAAGTCTTAACTCTTAGTGCGCTACTACTTCGGCCGTCCGTTCTTGCTGGGCCTTGGCCAGCGCGGGCGCTACATCTTCAAAAACTGCGAGATGCTTGTCGATGTCCGCGTCGGTGTGCTGGACCGAGATTGTCCACTGCTCGTCCCACCAGTAAGGTTGTGGCATTACGCCGCGGTTGACCATGGCGAACCAGTAGTGGCGCCAGAGATCGATGTCGACTGCGGTCCAATCGCGGTAGTTGCGGATCTCTTTGGCATAGAGCATGAGGGCCCCGTTCACGCCCGCGCTCGCGATGTAGGCTTGCAGGCCCACCTTAGCGATGATCTTGCGATAGCCAGCGGCGAGTTTGTTGCCGAGCTTGTCGACGTGCGCGTAGTTCTCGCGAGTGAGCACTTCGCGGAACGTCGCGAGGCCTGCGGCCATCGAGACTGGATTTGTGTTGCACGTGCCACCGTGAAAAACCTTGTGCTCCGAGATCAGGTTCATGACGGACTTGTGGGTGCCGAAAGCGGCGAGGGGCAATCCGCCTCCGATTGATTTGGCGAGGCAGATCATGTCGGGCTTCACGCCGAAATATTCCGAGGCTCCGCCCCAACCGAGTTTTGCTCCGGTCTTCACTTCGTCGAAGATCAGCAGCGCGCCGTTCTTGGTCGCGATTTCGCGCAAGCCTTCGAGAAATCCGGGCTGTGGCATGCACAGGCCGACATTCATCATGATGGGCTCAAGAATGATGGCGGCAATTTCGCCGGGGTTCTGCTTGAAGCGAAGCTCGACGCTGGCGAGATCGTTGAAGGTGGCTACAGGAACGTTGGCGATGCTTGCCTTGGGCACGCCGAGACCACCAGGGACTGAAGTCGGGGCGTTCACGTCTCCAAATTCCGGGGCATGGGGTTTGACGCTGACCAGCGCGGCGTCATGCAGGCCGTGATATCCGCCTTCGAACTTGAGGACCTTGTCGCGGCCGGTTGCAGCGCGGGCCAAGCGGACGGCATGCATGGTGGCTTCGGTGCCGCTGCTGCCGAAGCGCACCATCTCGACCGGAAAGCGGTTGCAGATCTCTTCGGCCAGTTCCCACTCCATGTCGTGAGGCATGCCGAACATGGTTCCGGTGCTCAGACGCTTTTCGACAGCCTTCATCACCGCGGGATGGCAGTGTCCCGCCATGAGCGCGCCGAAACATAAGTTGTGATCAATGTAGTCGTTGCCGTCAAGGTCGCGGAAATGCGAGCCGCTGCCTTCCTTCACGAAGATCGGGTAGGGATCGTAGGCGCGATAGTTACTGGCCACGCCGAGCGGAATGCGCTTCAGGTTCTTTTTGTGGGATGCGGCAGACTTGGGCGTGCGACGCTCGAAGGTCTCGAGCTCCTTCTGCAATTCGGGGTACATCGGGGTCTCCAGGAATCTCAAGCCGCTTGTGCGGCCATTAGAATGTGCCCGGGCAGCCGCGGCTGCCCGGTTTCAGGCTAGAAATAGAACTTCAAAGCAAACTGCACCAGGCGCGGATCCTGGGCTTGTGTAATTTTACCAAACTCCGTCGGGCCGTCGGAGAAGTGCCCGTCCGGATTGTAGAAGTTAGTATGGTTGAAAATGTTGAATATCTCCGCCCGGAACTGGAAATACTTGTCTTCAGTAACCGCGATTTTCTTGTGCACGGCGAAGTCCCAGTCGATCAGCCCAGGACCGCAGCAGATACTGCGTTGCGTGCCGATGTTGAAGGAGCCGAGGGTTGGGTCCTGGAAGTCGTTGGGATTGAACCAAAAGCTTCCATTGTTTTTGGGGTTGAGCTTTTGAAATGGCGCTACCTGTTGCGGTGCCTCGGTGCCGAGAAAGAAGATGCTGGCAATCAGCTCGTTATCGTTTTCGGTATCCAAGCGGATGGGAAAGCCGCTCTGAAATTGGGTAATGCCGGAGACCGCCCAGTCATTCAGCAACTTCCCGGCGGCGCCCTGATACTGAGGTATGGGCAACTGCCAGTCGTAGCTGATCACGAAACGTTGGTGGGAATTGAACAGCGATAGGGCGCGGCTGGAAGCGTAGTTGAACGGGTTCAGGGTTTCCTCGAATGTCGACCCGTCATCCATGGACTTGCTCAATGTATAGGAGGCCTGGAACTGCAAGCCATGTGAGAAGCGCTTTTCGAGCATCATTTCGAACGCGTTGTAGGCGGAATTAGCGATGGTGTCTTCGGCGAAGATATCGCTAAAGACAGGGATTCCATCTGCGGGACAACCGGCTCCAGTGAACGGATTGCAAGTGGGCGAGGAGTAAGGACGCAACCCCACGAACTGCAAAGTTTGCCCTGTGCCTTTCAGGACTTGTCCACTGGGCATATGGAATTGGAAGCCGGACGGAACCGTCACGCTCCACTGGGTGTCTTGCAGGAAGGGACCGCACTGCGTCGGCGTTCCGAACGAGGTCACGTTGTTTGGAGTCAGGTTGTAAAGCGTAATCATGTCGGAGCAGGTTTGCGGAATCGACGGGTTGATGTCGTGCGACGCCAGCAAACGATGCCCCTCTGAGCCTACATAGCCGATCTGCAACATCAGGTCTCTCGTGAGCTGCCGCTGAATCGTGAGGTTGTATTGGGACGTGTACTGCGTGCGTAAGTGCGGTTCGAACTCGCCATACAGTAGAAGAGGGCGAAACAGCGAGTAATCCACGGGCTGTCCCGGCGTCGGCGTGAGTATTCCGTTGAAGGGGTTCGGAGCAGGCGATCCGCCGGATTGGTAGACGAACGGGGTGTTAAAGAATGTGTCGTACAACGATGAACTGCCTCCGAACGGAGGTTCAGCGCCGAATTGCGCCAGAACCAGTTCTTCCATCGGGTTGTAGAACAGCCCAAAACCGGCGCGAATGCTGGTCGCTCCATTGCTGCCGAAAATCTTTTGCAGAAAACCGCCGCTCGGGTTCGGGCTGTAGGCAATGCCAATGCGCGGCGCCCAGGCTTTGTAATAAGTAGTCGTCATGGCGGGTGGAACACCTTTGTCCCCCGGCACGACCAGACCGGTAGGATTGACTCCTACCGCATTGCAATTGGAGGTGCTCACTCCGAAATAAGCCTGGCTTAGCGGCGACAATGCGCACGGATAAAGAGTGGAATTCTGTCCGGGCCGGTATGTCTCGACCGTTCCTGTGATGTCGGTGAGCGGGGTGTTGAGTTCCCAGCGAAGGCCGTAGTTGAGAGTCAGGTTCGGCTTGATTTTCCAGCTATCTTGGGCGAAAGGATAAACCGCCGTGGCGCGAATGTCCTCACGCTGTCCGGATCCCTGGGTATAAGTGTCGGACAACCCCAGAAGGAACTCGGCGTATTGATCCCCATCCCCAGGGATGATTCCGTTTGGGCCGGAATTGTCGAAAGTATATTCACCGTTGACGTCGAAATAGTAGTACTGATCAAACCGCGCACGGCGGATATCGGCGCCAAATTTAAATGTGTGGTTGCCTTTCACCCAGGTCAAGTTGTCTGACCACTGGAAACTATTGCCGGTCTGGGGAAGGAAACCTTCAAAATTGTTACCAAATGCCGCTCCACCACTGATGTTGACGTAGGGCACTCCGGTAAGCGTCGCGGGTAAGCCGGGAGTAATTCCGCCTTTTCCAGCAGGAATACCTGAGCTGGCGAGAAGACTGTTGATTGGGGCAGAGTCCGACGTTCCCGTAAAGCAGAATGCCGCGGCCGCACCCGTGCAGGAGTCCGTCACTGCGTTGTTAGTCTGGGGCTTCAAGAAGCCTTGCTGCCCCTGCCGCATATAGGTGAAGCGTGCCTCATTCACTAAGGCATTACTGATGGTCCAGGTGTGGCTCAAGTTCCACTGTTGAAAGCGGTTGTCGTTAAAGTTGCCAAAGCCGGGAACAGTGGCGCCCGCCGCTTCGAATTCATTGTAGGGTTGCAGCTGACGGATATCGTTGAAGTAATAATAAACGCTGAACTGCTGGTGGCTTGTAATCTTCTGATCAAAGCGCACGCTGAACTGATCTCCATTATCGGTGCCGACAGGCACGGCCTGGTTCAGGCCGGTTCCGACGTTAGCCGTTGGAACAAACTGCTGCATCAGGTTGACCGCAACCGGATCCTGACAGGCCACGGGAATCGCGCCAGTCGGAAAAATGGATGCCCAGTCAACGCCCGCCGCCGGCGCCGTCCCTCCCAGTTGCGCGATTGCGGTCGGGCAACTGGTGCCCCCATTCGACCGCCCGTTGAGAACACTAGCAACGAAATCGTTGGTGATCCCGCCGCCGCCAGCAAAACCACCCACTCCAGAGAAATCTCCTCCCCGCTGCGCAGTCGTGGGCACGTTCAGGACGGGACCAGGCGCGCCCTGCCGAATGCGGCGACCTTCATACGATACAAAGAAGAAACTGCTGTCTTTCTTAATGGGGCCGCCGATCGTCCCGCCAAACTGGTTTTGATTCCACTGAGGCTTCACAGTGTTGAAGTAGCCTTGCGCGTCCAGAACGGTGTTGCGGAAGTACTCGAAGAGGTCACCATGGAAGTTGTTGGTGCCCGATTTTGTGATTACGTTTACAACCGAGCCTGAATTCCGGCCGTACTCGGCGTCGAAGGTGTTGGTGATGACGCGGAATTCTTCTACGCTATCCGGGGACGGCTGCACTGTCGGCAGATTCACGAACTGGTCATTGGCATCGCCGCCATTCACACTGAAGTTATTGGCGCGGGTACGGCCACCGTTCACCGATACCGAGCCGGTGTCCTGCGATCCGTAAAACAGACTGCCATTGCCATTTCCGAGCTGCGCCTGCACACCGGGCTGCAACTGCAGGAACTGATAGGTGTCGCGCGTGTTCAGTGGTAATTCATTTACCGAGCGGTTGTTAATGACGGCTCCCAGTTGCGTACTGGTGGTGTCAACCTGGGGAGCTTCGGATGTAACTTCCACAACCTCCTGCGAGGTGCCTACCTGCAATATGGAGTTGAGCGTAACCACCTGGTTCACGTCGACGAGGACGCTGGTCTGCACATTCTTCTTGAACCCGGTCAGCTCAAACTCGACGCGATAACTGCCCGGCACAACTTCCACAAAATTAAAATCTCCGCTTTCATTGCTCTGGGTGCTCCGGCTGGCCCCGGTCGCCTCGTTTATCAGCGTGATCTTCACGCCGGCGAGAACGGCGCTCGTGGGATCGGCAACACGCCCGAGAATCCGTCCACTGGTGCTTTGCGGGAACGCGGGGATGGAAACAATGACGAGTAAGAGGAGCACAGCCAGCCAGTCAGCTGGCGCACGACGTGTCGTCGGATGCATGGGGCCTCCAAACTGCCGGTGGAAGTTTGTTCACAACAACCCTTGCGTGAGAACCAAACCTTGCTATAATCGCGCAAGGTTAGAGAACCTGCGGCACGCTGTCAAGTAAAAAATGGGTCTGTGATTGAGCTTGAACGAGAGATGGAACCACGACTCTAGAAATGAAGCCCGCCAACCCAAAACCTTACTTGAAAATCGGCGACGTAGCTCGCCTGGTTGGTGTTTCGCCGTCAGTGATTCGCTCGTGGGAAAGTCTTGGTCTCACCCGACCCCATCGCTCTACCAGCAAATACCGGCTTTACACGCCCGAAGACGTCAAACTGCTGAAGCGCGCGCGATTCCTGCGCAAGGTGCGCGGACTGAACGCCGCAGCTATCGCGCAAGTGCTGAAGCGCGATGGCCTGGTCCTTCCAACCACGAATGGCACGGGCGGCATCGGCGTGCACTTACGTCAAATGCGCCTGCGACGCGGTTTGTCTTTAGCACAAGTTGCGAAGCGTGTCGGCATCTCGGTGGGATTCCTCAGCGCTCTGGAGCGTTCTCACATGAGCGCATCAGTGAGCACTTTACGCAAGCTGGCGCGATTCTACAAGACCAACATTCTTGATTTCTTCGATGCGGCGGAATCGAATAGCCGATTGGTGCCGTCGAGAAAACGCAAGGTGCTCGAGGCAGGACCGGGCGTCCGCATGGAATTGCTGGCGTGGGGGAATACGGTTATGGAGCCGCACCTGTTTCGCATCGCCCCCCGCGCCGGCAGCGGCGAGTCCTACACCCACGAAGGCGAGGAGTTTCTGCACGTCTTGCGGGGGCAATTGCTTATTTCAGTGGCGGAAGTGGAGTACCGGCTGAGACCTGGAGACAGTTTTTATTTTGCTAGCGACACGCCGCATCGCTGGGTCAATCCGGGCCGCACGGAAACCCGCGTGCTGTGGGTGAACACTCCACCGACTTTTTAGAGCCGACGCAGCGCGAACAACAGTTCGTATCGCAGAGGAACATTCATGACTCGACGCCTACCTGCCGCGCTTTTAGCAACGTGTGTGCTGCTGCTCGGCTCCTGCGCCAAGAAAACGCCTACGCTCAATTTGCTGGTGTGGGAAGGCTACGCCGATCCGTCATTCGTGAGGGGTTTTGAAGAACAGTACCATTGCAAAGTTACCGTTTCTTACATGGGCTCGAGCGATGAATTGGTAGCAAAGCTGCGCGGCGGGAGCGCCGGCAACTATGACGTGATTTCCCCTTCGAGCGACGTTGCCACCTCGATTGCAGCGGCGGGGTTGGCTGCGCCCCTCGACGTTTCGAAGTTTCCGAGCTACAGCCAACTCTCTCCCCAGCTCACTTCCCTGCCTTTGGTCCGCCTCAAAGGGCAAGTGTTTGGCGTGCCGTTCATGTGGGGACCGAACCCAATGCTTTATGACACGACGGTATTTCCGCACCCACCGGATAGTTGGAGTGTGTTTTGGGATCCGAAATACCGTGGCAAGGTTTCTGTCTGGGATGAACTGTCCACGGTTTACATGGCTGCCCAGGTTCTCGGCTTCGACAAGCCGGATCCCACTCAACTTTACAACCTCACCGACGCACAATTGGACGCGGTCAAGAAAAAGCTGCTGGAGTTGAAGCCGAACATCCGGAAGATGTGGTCGACGGGCGGAGAGCTGACAAACTTGTTTCAGAATCACGAAGTTGTGCTGGCTATGGGTTGGCCGCTCATGACCAATCAGCTTCGCAAGATCAACTTTCCTATCGGAGAAACCATTCCGAAAGAAAATACTACGGGTTGGATTGATCATTTGATGGTGACCGCCGGCAGCGAGAACAAGGAACTGGCGTACAAGTTTCTGGAGTACATGATCGAGGCGCAGACACAGAAAAAGGTCGCGGATGTCACCGGCTACACGCCGGCAAACCCGCAGGCGGCGCAGTACATGACTCCCGAGCAGATCAAGAACCTGCATCTGGATGACGTGGACAACTATCAGAAGCACATCTACTTTTGGCAGGACGTGCCTCGCCGGGCGAAGTACGTTGAAGTCTGGAATGAAGTAAAGGCAGCGCAATAGTTTCAATAGGCAGCGCCAGCATCTTGCCGCCGACACGGCGGCGCTACTAAGACAAATGGCTACCACCACCGAACCCGTAGTTCGTAGCGTCAAATCCGGCGTGCAAGAATTGCTCTCCATCCGCAATGTAGCCAAGTCTTTCGGGAGGCAAGCGGTTCTTCGCGACATCTCTCTGCAAATTGCGGAAGGTGAGTTTCTGACCATTCTCGGGGAGAGCGGTTCAGGCAAGACGACGCTGCTGCGCATCATCGCCGGCTTCGAGAGCGCTAACTCAGGCGAGATTCTGATGGAAGGCGAACGCCTCGACCTTTTGCCCACATACCGGCGTCGTGTAAATACAGTCTTTCAACACTACGCTCTCTTCCCTCATTTGACGGTGGAAGAAAACGTGGGCTACGGACTGCGTGTCGCCAAGTTGCCGAAGGATGAGATCGCGACTCGCGTCTCTGAAGCGCTGGCGATGGTTAAGATGACTGCCTTCGCCAGGTCAAAGCCCGCCAAAATCAGCGGCGGGCAACAGCAGCGGGTTGCGCTCGCGCGCGCCCTGGTAAACCGGCCACGACTTTTGCTGCTGGATGAACCGCTCTCCGCATTGGACGCCAATCTCCGTCGGCAGATGCAGGTGGAGCTGAAATCCTTGCAGCGAGAGGTCGGGATCTCGTTTGTGTTTGTTACCCACGATCAGGAAGAAGCCATGGTGATGTCAGACCGCATTGCGCTTTTGCGCATGGGCGAACTCGAACAAGTGGCGTCGCCGCGCGAAATCTACAGCCATCCGGCAAGCGCTTATACGGCACAGTTCATCGGTCACACCAATCTGCTTCGCGGCGAAATAAAAGGCGGACTCGTCCGCTGCAAGTCGCTCACATGGAGGGTTGGCCTGCCGGAGGGTCAGGCTCTATTCTCCCTGCGCCCCGAGAATATTCGAATTGTAGATTCGGCGACCGGCGGTTCCAACGATAACGTCGTCGGCTTTCGCGGCAAGGTTCAGCATCAGGCTTTTCACGGAGCAACGGAGCTGCTGCAAATCCTCTGCGACGATGGGCTGGCCGTTTCAGTAAGAGCTGCAACTCGCGAAAGTCGGCAAGGAGATTTGCATCTGGAATTCTCCCCAGCGGACGCGGTGCCGGTCCGCGACTCCCCAGAGAGAGGATAAGCAGGATGTTTTCCCGCGCATACCGAGCCGCCATCACCTTGCCACCAATACTGTGGGTCGTGGTGTTTCTGCTCGTACCCTATGCGCTGCTTTTTTGTTACAGCTTCTGGTCCGTTTCGCCGTCGCAAACTATCGTCCACTCCTGGACCGCGGACAACTATCGCCAGCTCTTCCGGGTGGATGTTTACCTGCAGACTCTGTTTCGATCCATGTGGATCGCGGCCCGCGTCATGATTTTTTCTCTCCTGCTGGGCTATCCGCTCGCCTACTATCTCTCATTTCATGCGGGCAAGAGAAAAGATCTCTTCTATCAACTCGTGATTATTCCGCTGTGGGTGAGCTACCTGGTTCGCGCCTATGCATGGAAGACGATCCTCGGCAGCGACGGCGTGCTGAACACGTTGCTCCAATACCTTCACCTAACAAGACATCCGCTGGAGTTTCTGCTTTACAGTCCATTCGCGGTAGTGCTCACGCTCACCCACATTTACACGCCGTTTGCGGTGTTGCCGATCTACGCGGCCCTTGAACACATTCCACGGAATCTGATCGAGGCGTCTCATGATCTGGGGGCACCTCCGCTGCAGACATTTTGGAGAGTGATTTTTCCGCTTTCGATTCCCGGAGTGCTGGCGGGAGCAACCTTCGCCTTCGTGCTCAGCCTTGGCGATTTTCTTGCGCCGCTGCTGCTCGGTGGCCCCAGTGGGATCATGATTTCGAATATTGTGGTGAGCTTGTTCGGTGCCGCTTACAACTGGCCGTTGGGAGCGGCCATTTCGCTCTGCATGTTGATGCTAGTGGTCGGTCTGCTGTTTCTTTTTGAGCAGTTGGAAAAGAAATGGAGCTTCCGATGAGCGATGGTCGGAGCACCTCCCGCTGGCTGCCGGGGCACGCGATCGTTGTCTTCGGGTTTCTTTATCTGCCGATCGTGACCCTCATCGTCTATTCCTTCAATGGATCGGGCGTTGGGGGATTCCCTCCTCGCAACCTCACCCTGGATTGGTATCGCATGCTTTTTGCCGACGATGCCATCTGGGAATCGGTGTTGAACAGCCTGATCGTCGCTTTTGCGGCAATGGCGATCTCGCTGACGTTTGGCATCCCGGCCGCGCTCGCTCTCGATCGGGCGAACTTTCCGGGAAAGGCTCTTTTCCGAAGACTAGTACTGCTGCCGCTGATTCTTCCCGGAATTATCACGGGCCTTTCGCTGTTAATGCTATTCCGCGAAGCGGACGTGAAGTTGAGCTTGCTGACGATTGTGCTCGGTCACGGCACGGCGCTGATCTCGGTCGCCACCACCGAAGTATTCGCGGGCCTGCAGAAACTCGATCGCGCGCAGGAGGAAGCCTCTCTCGATCTCGGGGCGAACTACTGGCAGACTTTCTGGCGCGTCACGATTCCAAACCTGCGTTTATCGATAATCGGAGCGGCACTGCTGATCTTCACGCTGTCCATGGATGAGATCGCTGTTAGCTTCTTCTTAATCGGGCGCGACAACACTCTGCCGCTGGAAATCTGGGGAAGGTTGCGGCGCGGGATTACGCCAGAGATCAACGCAATTTCCACCATCATTTTTGTTTTTTCTCTGTTTGCGATCGTGAGCTGGTACCGGCTGAGAGTGAGTTCGGATGCTAATTCAGAGACCGTCGCCGAGGTGATGGAGACCATTGCTTGAGACGTAACGCCGGCATCTTGCCAGGACCGCGGAGCTACGAAAGGAAAACACTCATATGACCGCAAATCGTAGAGACTTCATTAAATTCGTGGTCGCGGGATCGGTTGCCGCCGGGTGTCCGGTGGATCTTTCTTTATTAGCGGCTGAAACGCCACAACCGGAAGTGAACGGTGAAGACAACCGTATCTGCCACCAGGTGAGGGACGGCAAAGTCTTTTCCCGACCTCCGGTCTCCGCGCGCCACGATGTGGTGATCGTCGGCGGCGGAATGAGCGGAATGACCGCAGCCTACCTGATACGCAGCCGCGATTTCCTGCTTCTGGAAAAAGAGCCACATTGGGGTGGCAACGCTTATTTGATGGAGTATCAGGGAAACGCCTATGCCACCGGGTCGGCGTTCTTGGAAAAGAGTGAGTACGCGTACAGCTTCGCTAAAGAAATCGGCCTGGAGCCTTTGCCGATTAATGATCGAGACAGCACCATCATCAAGGGCGAATGGATTGGCAATACCTGGGCGGAAGGGCTCGATAAATTGCCCTATCCCGCGTCCGTGCGTGAGGGCTTCAAGAAGTTCAAGAAGGACACGGTGGCCATTGACATAAAGAAACGCGGCAACGAACTCTGGAACGTTCCCTTTTCCGATTTCATGAAAGGCTACCCGGTCGAAGTAAAACAATGGTGGGATAATTACGGTCCTTCCAACTGGGGAGCTACGACCGAGGAGACAGCGGCTGCACTGGGCATCAGCGAAGTGCAGGAGATTGGCGGAGACAGCGTTCCCGATTTCTACACCTGGCCCGGCGGATTGGGCGCGATTACCAAGAAGTTGGCTGAAATCATGCAACCGAAGTTCCCGGACCGCATGCAGCTGGGAGCAACCACAGTCGCCGTCGTCCCGGACAGCAACGAGGTGCAAGTCACCTACTTACACGGCACGGAATTGAAGACCGTCGCGGCAAAGGCGGTCATCATGGCCAGTCCGAAGTTCATTACCCGTCGGATCGTGCAAGGCCTTTCGGAGAAACAAAGCGATGCTATGCACCAGATCCGCTACATTCCATACGCGGTCGTAAACCTGATTTTCGACAAGCCCGTATTCAACAAGAGCTACGACACGTGGTGTCCGGCTAATGCGTTCACCGATTTCATTGTGGCGGATTGGACGATTCGCAACCAACCCGGCTACAAGCAGAAATACAACATTCTCACCTGCTACACCCCTATGAGCGAAGACGATCGAGGCTACCTGCTCACCGAGTCGGGCGCACGGAAAAAGGCGGTAAGCGTGCTCACCGACTTTCAAAAGCTCTTCCCCGGCTCGAACGTCGATCCCATTGAAGTCCACATTTACCGCCGGGGACATCCTCTTTATATGTCGACGCCCGGCCTCTTCACCAACGTGCAGCCCGTGGTTCGACAGCCTATGGACCGGGTGTTCTTTGCCAACACGGATTCGGAAGGTGCCGAATCAACCACCAGCAAAGCGATCTTGGCAGCCCGCCGCGCAGTGAAAGAGACCGAGAGCCGCCTGGCAGGAAAACCGGCTTCCCACTCCAAGGTTGTGTCGGGCTGAGCTTCTCACCACAGAGTCACAGAGACACTGAGAAAATCCTGGATTCCTTCTCTGTGAGTCTGTGTCTCTGTGGTGAACCCTTCGAACCCATAGTAAAGTGATTACAGCAGTCATCCAGGAAGGAAGTCTCATTTTGAGTACCAGCATTCGCAACATCGCCATTATTGCCCACGTCGACCACGGCAAGACCACGCTCGTCGATGCCATGCTGCAGCAGAGCGGCACCTTTCGCTCCAACGAACACATCATTGAACGGGTGATGGATTCAAACGACCTGGAGCGCGAGCGCGGCATCACCATTCTGGCCAAGAACACGGCCATTTTTTACCACGATGTGAAAGTAAACATCGTGGACACGCCCGGCCACAGCGACTTCGGCGGAGAAGTAGAACGCGCCCTGAAGATGGTTGATGGAGTCATGTTGCTGGTCGATGCCAGCGAAGGCCCGTTGCCGCAAACGCGCTACGTTCTCAGTAAGGCACTTGAGGCTCACCTTGCGCCCATCCTGGTAATCAATAAGATTGACCGTTCTGACGCCCGCCCGCAGGAAGTGCTGAACGAAGTTTATGACCTCTTCATCGATCTCGATGCCAAAGAAGAGCAGCTTGACTTTCCCGTGTTGTACACCAATGCCAAGGCCGGGACCGCCTCGCGAGATATAAAAGGAGGCGGCGTAAACTTGCAGCCTCTGTTTGAGACGATTGTCAAAACCATTCCCGAACCCAAGGGTGACGCTGCAGGTCCGCTGCAGATCCTGGTGGCGAATCTCGATTACAGCGATTACCTGGGGCGACTGGCCATTGCGCGCGTGTTCAACGGAACCATGTTTACCGGTGAAGACGTCGCCATCGCAAAGCTGGACGGCTCACTCCACAAGACCAAAATTACCAAACTGTTTTCATTCTCCGGGCTGAAACGAACCGACATCACCGAGACCACCCTTGGCGACATCATCGCAGTGGCTGGCGTCGAAGGCATCACCATCGGCGAGACCATCACCGACGCGGAGAACCCGGCGCCGCTACCTCACATCACCATTGATGAGCCTACGATCGCAATGCTGTTCACGGTGAATACCTCGCCGTTTGCCGGACGCGAGGGAACTTACGTGACCTCTCGGAATCTCCGCGAACGCCTGCAGAAAGAACTGCTGACCAATGTCTCCTTGCGCGTTGAGGACACCGCCACCACGGATTCATTTATCGTTATGGGCCGAGGCGAGCTGCAGCTTTCGATTCTCATAGAGATGATGCGTCGCGAAGGCTTCGAACTCATGGTGGGCAAGCCCGAGATTGTCACCAAACGCGTAGATGGCAAGCTGATGGAACCGATCGAGAAGCTGACCGTGGATGTGCCTGAAGGGTTCGTCGGCGTGGTGATGGAGCAACTAGGCGCGCGCAAGGGCGAAGTGCTGAACATGCACAATCACGGGTACGGACGCGTGCGCATCGAATTCCGTGTGCCCAGTCGCGGTTTGATCGGTCTACGCAGCCAGTTGCTCACCGACACCCGTGGAACCATCGTGATGAACTCTCTCTTTGACGGCTACATCGAATGGCAGGGCGAGATTCCCCATCGTCTGACGGGCGCGCTGGTCTCCGACCGCGCGGGAGTGACTACGCCCTACTCTCTTTACAGCTTGCAGGAGCGTGGCGAGCTTTTTTGTCGGCCCCACAATCGATGTGTACGAAGGAATGATTATTGGTGAAAACGCTAAGGATAACGACCTCGATGTGAATGTCGTGCGCGAAAAGAAGCTGACCAATATGCGGTCTTCGACTTCTGACATCGCGGTTCGTTTGGTGCCATTTCGCAATCTGAATCTGGAGCAGGCGATTGAGTTCATTGCCGACGACGAGTTCGTCGAGGTCACTCCGAAGTCGCTGCGCCTGCGCAAGAAAATCCTGCAGGCCAACAAGCGCAAGAGAACGTCGATGGCAATGGCGGAAGAAGGGCGCTGATGGTCCGTCGCAAGCTTGATTTGGAGACAAGTTCCGACTTGAAGCTGTATCTCGTGCCGTGCAGTTGTGGCAGGACCTTCGCGGTCTCGGAAGACTACGATCGTCAGGGGACTGCGTGGGGCCGTTTTCTCGAGTGTCCCAGCTGCGGCAAGCGTCACGACCCAAAAAACCGCCTTTTGCGACTCGGCTTTCAGCCCAGAGGATACTGGAAGGTAGACGGGTGTTAGGAGAAGTAAATCACCTGTCATCTTGAGCAGAGCATGTTTCGTGCGCCAGCACGGAACATACCGAGTCAAAAGATCCCTGGAGGTTGCAGTTGCCCAGGCTGATGCGAGGCGCTCGGTGAGCACCTGCCGCGATACATAGCGAGAATCCCAGGATGCCGCAACGGTACAATTCGCCTGCGGGGATTTTTCGATTTTGTAGATGATTCGCGAAGCGAATCATCTACTCCACTCAGAATCACAGTGGTGGGAGAACGTCAGTGACCACCGAATTTCGCGCACATCCCCGGCCCACGCGAGTCGCCGTCGTTGGCGTTGGGAACGTCGGCGCGACCTTCGCCTACGCCTTGCTGCTAAGCGGTCTTGCGGCTGAGATCGTGCTAATCGATGCCAACCGCGCCAAGGCGGAAGGTGAGGCCATGGACCTCAATCACACCGTGCCCTTTGCTTATCCCACACAGTATGGGCTGGGAATTATTAGACGGTGCGGGCGCAACAGTCACCGTGCTGGCAGCGGGAAGCAATCAGAAGCCGGGAGAAACTCGTCTTGACTTAATCAAGCGGAACGTTTCCATCTGGCGCAACATTGTCTCCGAAGTGGCTAAACACAACCCCGAGGGCATCTTGCTGGTCGCGACCAATCCGGTCGATGTTCTCACCTCGCTGCTTGGAAGCTCTCCGGGCTGCCTTCCGAACGGGTGATGGGTCCGGCACTCTGCTTGACACGTCACGCTTCCGTTATTTGCTCAGCCAGCATTTCGGAGTGGATGCGCGCAGCGTGCATGCTTTCATCATCGGCGAACACGGAGACAGTGAAGTGCCGGTATGGTCGTCAGCCAATATTGCGGGCGGTGCCTGCCCCAGTTCTGTAAAGCTCAGGGTATCCCCGACGACCGGCAGGCGATGGAACGCATTTTCCTGCAGACACGGGACGCCGCTTATCAGATTATCGAGCGCAAGGGCGCAACCTACTACGCCGTCGCTGCCGGCCTGATGCGCATTACGCAGGCAATCCTGCGCGATCAGCGGACGGTACTCTCCATTTCAAGCGTGATTAACAACTACCACGGACTGTCGGATCTCTGCTTCAGCCTGCCCACAGTGCTCGACCGCGGAGGGATTGAGAAGGTTCTTCATCTCGAATTGGACAAAAATGAAATCGAGAAGCTTTGCCACTCCGCTGAGATTCTCAAGGCTACGATCAAAAGCCTAAACCTGGATTGAATTCGTGGAGAATGGATCCAGCGTGACTTTCACGCCACGGGATTTCTGTGCTCCGTTGCCCGCGAATCTGGTTTCAGCCGGATGTCTTTCCGACAGTAGCAGACCTGCTATACTTCCAGCGCATTTGATTGTTCGTCAACTTTGGCTTTCGGCTTGGCTAACCAGCCTTCCAATCGCTCCGAAGTCGCCCACGCTCAAATAGCTCACTCAGAGGCAATCGCGTGAAGAACATTTTCGTTGGGAACCTCGACTTCAACACTTCAGAAGACGAATTGCGCAAGCTCTTCGAGGTACACGGGCAGGTGGACCGGGTCAGCATTATGACGGACCGGGACACCGGACGTTCTCGCGGTTTCGGCTTCGTGGAGATGACCAGTGCGGAGGACGGAGAGAAGGCCATCGCGGCACTGAACGGCACGCAGATTGGCGGACGCACATTAAACGTGAACGAAGCGCGTCCCAAGGTCGACCGCGGCGGTAGTGGTGGTGGCGGTCGAGATCGCGGCGGCCGCGGCGGTGGTGGCGGGCGGAATCGCTATTAGACTTGGTTGTCCCGTGGCCAGTCGAAATTTCTCGGTGGCGTGAAGGCTCAAATCGCGGCCCAGCTATTCTCCGGGAGACCTGGCGCCGGCGCTGATCCCACCCAATTGATAGGGCAAAGCTGCGCATGTACACTGAGACAGTCAGCGTGCGCCCGTAGCTCAGCTGGATAGAGCGGCAGCCTCCGGAGCTGTAGGTCGGGAGTTCGAATCTCTCCGGGCGCACCATG
>CAWIMI010000015.1:0-23218 GCA_963837015.1 uncultured Acidobacteriota bacterium
GGATTATGAGACCGTCGCTCTAACCACCTGAGCTACGCCGCCACGGCGTACAGACTTTTGAGGGAACGGGAGTGGAATAAGCTTTCAGCTTGATCGGCTTTCCCACGACGAGCAACGACCGAACACTGCCTTGGGGCCTATTAAGTTGATTCTAAGAGGCGGCGCGAAAGAGTGTCAAACGTCTCCTTACGCTCCCGAGAAGCGGTGACTCCTCTATTGCAACTGTACCGCAGAAAATTGACACTGATTGTTATGAAAACCGTTGCGGTGATCCCGGCACGGCTGGCGTCCACGCGGCTGCCGCGAAAAATGCTACGCACGATTGCTGGTAAACCCCTGCTGGGCCACGTGTACGAGGGTGTTCGGTCCTCGCCGCTATTGGCCGACGTCCTTGTTGCCACGGACTCGGACGAGATCATGCAGCTTTGCCGCGAGCATGGGTGGAATGCCCGCATGACTTCAGCGGCGCATCGCAGCGGCACGGAACGAGTGCGCGAAATTTCAGACTCGGTCGCCGCCGACGTCTACCTCAACATTCAGGGAGACGAGCCACTGACCCGGGCCGAACATATCGCGTCTCTCATCGAGCTGATGAAAGATCCAAATGTTCGGGTAGCAACGTTGAAGACCAGTGCAGCTTTGGAGGATGTCGACAACCCAAATGCGGTTAAGGTCGTGACCGATGCTGCTGGGCGAGCTCTATATTTTTCTCGGGCTACTATTCCCTACAACCGCGATGGTGGAAGCCCTGGTTGTTTCAAGCATCTCGGCTTCTACGCCTATCGCAGAGAAACGCTGGATCGCTTCTGTGCGTTGCCGGAGTCATCGTTGGAACGGAGCGAGCGGCTCGAGCAGTTGCGTTTTCTCGAAAATGGAATTCCGATCTACGTGGTGGAGACGCCCTACGACAGCATTGGGGTCGATACCGAGGAAGATCTGCGCAGAGTGGAGAAGATTCTTAGGCAGCGGGAGACCTAGCGGAGCTACGTCTCTACAGGTTCTATTTTGGCGAAGAAGTTTGGAGCTTCGCCCACGATTGTGCCGCGGCCACCCGCCGCGAAATCGCGGGATGCGATTGGAAAAACCACTCCACCCATCTCGCAGGAGAGCGTTCGGCCAAGTTCTGATCGGCCAACTTGTTCATGGACGAAATGAATGGCTCTACGCTGGCGATCGACTGGAATGCGTAGCGGTCGGCTTGGCGTTCGTTGTAGCGGGAATACGCATTCAAGGCCGGTAGCAAAAGGAACAACAGCACCGTCGAAACCAGCACCAGCAACGGCAAGTTGGCGAAGTCAGAGACGGTTACAAACATGTGCGTCCGTTCCACCGCGTAGTGGAGTACCCAGTTTGCCGCCCAGAATCCAAGCAGCGTGATCCCCGCCTGCACGGCGATGCTTTTCAGAATATGCCGGTGAACGTGATGCCCCAATTCGTGGGCCAGCACCGCCTCGATTTCGTCGGCAGAGAATTGATCGAGAAGCGTGTCGGCGAGAATGATCCGCCGCGTGCTGCCGAGCCCAGTCAATGCCGCGTTGGCCTTCTTGCTCTTCTCCGAGAGGTTCCATTTGTAGACGCCTCGCACCCGGGTTCCGGCGCGCTCACTGAGCCCTACGAGGCGGGACTTGAGATCGGCATTGTCGAGCGGCTCGAATTTATAAAAGATCGGGAACAAAACAACTGGAGCCAGTTGCGCCATCAACACAAACAATCCCAGAAAGGCAGCCCAGGCAATCAACCACCAATTTTGCGGGAACTCGCGAATGATGAAGTAGAGCAATTCGACCACAATGGTTGCCAGCGCCATACTGACCAGGAATCCCTTGGCTTCATCCCATATCCACGCGCGTAGCCTTTGATTGGAGAGATTGTAGCGATGCTCCAGCTGGAATCCGTAGTAGTCGAGGCCCAGGCCGAGCAGTCTGCCAATCAGCATGAGCATCACGACATAGAGGAAGACTGCGAGGGTGTAATGTTCGTAGGCCCCGTGCATGGCGAGGTCGCGGAGTGCGCCGTTCCATCCCGTTGCCAGCAGCGTTATGAGGAATAGCAGACCGAGGCCAAAATCGGCGACACCGAGCCATCTCCGAATGCGGTTGTAGCGCCGCGTTTCGGGCGAATCGGTCGAATTAGGGATTGTGGCAACTGCAGTGCTCATCTTTAGTTAATTATCGTACTCGGGCGCAACAAACGCGACTCTCAAAAGTGCAGTGAACGGTGGGCATCGCCGCTGTTATTCCTAACCACCGCTCACAAGTGTTTCGGCGTTGGACAGGATTTCGTTTACCAATTCCGGTGACGCCGCCTCTGCATACACGCGGAGTAGCGGCTCGGTGCCTGAAGCCCGAAACAGAATCCACGCCTCGGCGCCATTGCCGTTGGTCGGGGCATCGAGGAAAAACTTTATCCCGTCGAGGCCCTCTTTCTTTATGACGGTATATCGACCCAAACGGTTGGTTTTATCGGATCGTGCTCGCTGGATCGCCTGCTGCTTCACATCCTCCGAGATGTGAAGATCGCGGCGCCCGTAGTAATGGGAACCGTACTCTCGCTGCAGATCGGCCACCAACTGCCCAAGCGGCTTGCGCTCGTCGGCCATGACGTTTGCCAGCAGCAGGGAATTCAAAAGACCGTCGCGTTCGGGCAGGAATCGCGAATAGCCGATGCCGCCCGACTCTTCGCCGCCGATGACAATTTCGCGTTCCATCATCAGGTCTGCGGCGTACTTGAATCCGATGGAGACCTCGTTCATTTTTCTGGCATGCTTGGCTGCAATGCGATCGACCATGCGCGTCGTGTTGAAGGCGCGCACCACTTCTCCGGGCCATTTCTTTCGCACCAGCAGCCATTGCGTGAGGACTGAGAAAATCTTGTGAGAGTCCACAAAGCTGCCATCCTCGGCCACGGCCCCGATACGATCGGCGTCGCCGTCGGTCGCCAGGCCGGCGTCGCAACCTTCCTTTACAACGGTCTGCTGCAACATCGCTACGTGCGGCAGGATCGGTTCGGGATTGATGTCAGGAAACAGCGGGTTCAGTTCCTGGCGGATGGCCACGTGCCGAATCCCATAATTGTTGAAAATTCCGCTCAGCACTCCACGGCCGGAGCCGTACATCGAATCTACCGCGAACTTAAAACTTGCCTTGGCAATCGCGTCAAGATCGGCGAAACGGGTGATGGCTTCGACGTAGGCTCGTTTAAGGTCAACCTCTTCAATCGCAGCTTCTTGACCACTCGGCATCGAGCCAGCGTCGACTTCGTCTTGAATTGCCTTCATCATCGTCGGCGTTCCCGAGCCTCCGAACTTGCCTTTAAACTTCACTCCATTCCAGTCCCATGGGTTATGGCTTGAGGTGATAACCACTCCGCCGGCGGCGCCGCGCTGCTTTACCGCGAAGGAAATTGCGGGAGTGGGCGTGTAGTCATTCGCCAGCTTAACCGGAATCCCGGCTTCAGCCAGAACTTCGGCCGCGATTCGGGCGACCCGCTGTGAAAGAAAACGCGTGTCGTAGCCGACAATCAATCCGTGCGAAGGATCTTCGTGTCTCAGCACGTATGAAGCGATCGCGCCCGCCACGCGGCGGACGTTCTCGAAGGTGAAGTCATCAGCGATGATGCCTCGCCAGCCGTCGGTGCCGAATTTGATAGCAGCGGTCATGAGTTTGGTCGTTGATCGTTAGTCGTTAAGGTTAGTCATTGGCCTGTCGTCAATGGCAGGATATCTCGGCGTTTTAGCCAACGACCAGCGACTGACGACCAACGACGCTCTGCTATACCAGTTTATGCAGCTTTTTCTCATCCAGATGCTTCACGATCTTGCCCACCTCCTGCGCCTGCTCGCGCGTGGTGATCAGTAGCGCGTCATCGGTCTCGACGACTACCAAATTGTTGACACCTACTGCCGCGACAAACTTGCCGGGCGCATGAATGTAATTCTCCGACGCATTCAGAGTAAATGCACCTCCACCGTAAATCAGGTTCCCATCGCCTGAGCGGGTCTTGGCCACGTGGTGTTCATGCAGCGCCGTCCACGACCCCAGATCATTCCATCCAAAATCTGCCGGCAGACAGAAGATGTTGGAACCCTGCTCTCCTTTGGATGAACGCGGCTCAAGCACGGCGTAGTCAATGCTGATGTTTTCGCACTGCCGATACAGACGGCGGAATGCATTCTTAAACTTGCGCGTACCAATCGTATTTGCAATTCGCTCGAGTAGTGACGCCGTTGTAGGCAGATGCTCGCGCAATGCGTTTGTTAACGTCTGCGCACTCCAAAGAAACATGCCGCTATTCCAGAAATAGTTCCCTGCAGATACAAATCCGGCTGCGCGTTCGGAATCGGGTTTTTCTGTAAATCGCCGCACCCGGAATGCTTCTCCTTCTATCCGCTCGCCGGCTTCGATGTAACCGTATCCCGTTTCGGCCCGAGTTGGACGAATTCCCAGCACAACGATGTTTTCACCGGCAGCCGCGATCTCGATGCCTCTCTTTAGGGCCTGCCGAAAACGCGGTTCGTCCGCGACGACGTTGTCCGAAGGGAACATTCCGATCACCGCATCCGGGTCGCTGCGAAGCAAAATAAAGGCAGCCAAGCCTATGGCTGGCGCCGTATTTCGTCCAACCGGCTCAGCAACGATCTGCCGTTTGTTCAGTCTCGGAATCTGACGCGCAATTTCCCGGAGCGAGTCCTGGTTCGTGATCACCCAAAAACGTTTGGCCGGAGCAAGCGGCAGCAGGCGCGAGACGGTTTGCTGGATCATGGTCTGCTTGCCGTCAAGCGCGAGCAACTGCTTGGCCCGGCGCTTGCGGCTCAGCGGCCAAAACCGCGTGCCGCGCCCGCCGGCAAGAATTACTGGATAAAAATTTGGGTTCGTTTTCGCCACGAATTCATCGTCTATATTCTAGTTGCAGGCTCCGGCAGCGGAACACCGGGAACAGACGCCTTCAGAAACTCCACCGCCCACTGCGGCCGCACGTGAAACTCGCTTACCGACGCTGGCACGACGACCGCGTCTCCCTTCGCCAGTGTGACCGGTTCTGCCCCACATACCTCCACGACAGCGCAGCCCTCGACCGCAACCAGAATTTGCACCGAACGTTTTCCCGACTCTACGGTAGTTCGAAAATCCTGGGGCTCCTTCAATTCGAACATCTCGACCACGAAAAAGGAAGAAGCCACCAGCGGCGACCGGCGATTCTTTGTCTCGCCGATGTTCGCCGGTGCAGGACGGATCACCTTCCCTGACGCGACATTCTCTTTCAACACCGCCAGACCTTCTTTCAGATGCAACTCCCGCGGACGCCCGTAGTCGTATAGACGATAGGTTGTATCCGACTGCTGTTGGGTTTCTACGATAATCGAGCCCGGACCCAGGGTGTGCACAGTTCCACCTGCAACATAAATCATTTCGCCGGGAAAGATATTGATCCAATTCAGCAACACCTCCGCCCGCTGCTGTTGAATGCCCTGCTCAAGTTGCGCGCGGGTAACCCCGGGTTTCAGGCCCAGGGCAATCTGCGCCCCAGGTTTGGCGTGGGCTACGTACCAGCACTCGGTTTTGCCGCAAGGTTGGCCGGCTCGCCGCGCCGCTTCGTCATCGGGATGAACTTGCACCGAAAGCTTGTCACGGGGGAAAAGAAACTTTGTGAGCAAGGGAAAACGAGTGGCGTCAGTCGCGGCCTCTCCGACCAGTTCCCGGCCGTATTGGGTGCTTAATTCTGCCAGCGACCTTCCTCGCAAAGGGCCGTTTGCTACTTTGCCGTTGTCTCCGGTCAACCAGGCTTCTCCAATCTTCTCGTCGAAGCGATGACTTGGATAGACGGGAGATAAGTCAGTTGTGCCCCAGGGGCGCGGGTCGAAGACAGGCGACATTAAGAGTGGATGGAGTTTGCTCATGCGACGGAATGACTCTTGGCAGCACCGGCGGCCTGCCATCTATCCCGAGGGCATCCTGCCTTTGGAAGTGCAGGCGAGGATGCCGCTAGGCGCGCGGTGCTACACGGAACGAGGGTCTTCACAGGGCCGCTAGAAACTTTCTCAGGCGCTCCAGTCCGCGGTCCAGTTCGGCCACCGAGGTTGCGTATGAGATGCGAATATGATCGCGGGTTCCGAAGCCTTCGCCGGGAACCGTGGCCACGTGCGCTTCGCGTAAAAGTTTTCCCGCAAGGTCCGAAGCCGACTTCACGCCGCTGCGGCCGAAGAACGCCGACACATTTGGATAGGTATAGAACGCGCCCTCCGGCAGCGTGCACTTCACACCAGGAATCGCGCGCAACCCATTGACCACATGATCGCGCAAGTTGATGTACTCGGCCCGCATATCGGTCACGCATTGTTGCGGACCTTTCAGCGCCGCCACTGCCGCCTTCTGCACAATCGACGTTGGGTTCGATGTGGACTGGCTTTGCAGCTTGTTCAGGGCACTGACCACCGTGCTGGGACCAAGCGCATAACCCAACCTCCAGCCGGTCATTGCGTAGGTCTTTGAGAGCGACCCGATGATCACCATCCGCTCGCGGTACTCGCGGAGTGATCCAATCGAGAATCTTTTTGGCGTGTAGTTCAGGTACACGTAGCACTCGTCAGAAAGGACCCAGATGCCGCGCTCGTGCGCCAGACGCACCACTTCGGTGAGGTCTTCCGGGGACATGACCGCGCCTGAAGGATTCGATGGCGAGTTCAAGATGATGAGCTTGGTCCGCGGTGTAATCAAGCGTTCGATCATTTCCGCAGTCACGCGAAAGCCCTGGGCTTCGTCGGTCTCAAGCAGCACACAATTCCCACCCGCGTAGCGCACGATATCCTTGAAGGAAACCCAGTAAGGAACCGGGAGGATGACTTCATCGCCGTGGTCGACCAGGACCTGGACGGCATTAAACAGAGCCTGCTTGCCACCCGTCGATGCAATGACCTCTTCGCGTCGGTAATCCGAATCGAAATCAACGGCATGGCGATGCACAATGGCATCGCGCAATTCGGTCGTGCCGCTCACGGCGGTGTACTTGGTGAAGTTGCCCTGAATCGCGGCGATGCCGGCATCCTTGATGTGCTGCGGCGTGGCAAAGTGCGGCTCGCCCGCTCCGAAATCCACCACATCAATCCCCTGCTGACGCAGCTTGTCGGCTTCAGCCACTACGGCCATGGTGGCCGAGGGTTCGATGCGGTTGATTCGCTCCGTGAGTCTCAACGCAAGAGTTGCTTCCGTAACTGGGGTCATCCTCGTTTCCTCGACTTCGGGTTTCTGGCGTTCGCCAGTTTGATGGCTGGGTCCAACTTTTCTTTCAGCCGCTGCACAACCAATTCCGGAACCAGATCCTTGACCGAGCCGCCCAATTGAGCAATCTCGCGCACCAGCCGGGAACTCAGGTAAGAATACTGTTCGGCGGGCATCATGAATACGGTTTCAAGGTCAGGCTGCAATTTGCGGTTCATCAAAGCCATCTGCAGTTCATACTCGTAGTCGCTGATCGCGCGAATGCCACGAAGCACTGCACTGGCCTTGACCTTGGCCGCGTAGTCGACCATGAGTCCGTCGAAGGTCTCCACTCGCACGTTCTTGAAGTCCGCAGTCATGGCTTCCAGCATAAGCAGCCTCTCGGACAAGCTGAAAAGCGGGGCCTTCTCCGCGTTGCGCAGGATCGCTACCACCAACTCATCGAAGATCTTGCTGCCCCGCTCGATCAAATCCAGGTGCCCATTGGTGGGTGGATCGAACGACCCGGGATACATGGCGATGACTTTCTTCAAGAAGCCTCTCTAACCAGCTGCAGACTGAAGCCTGGCGTCAGTGGAACTGGATTCAGTGTGAGTAACAGAGGATTCTATGCGTCCGGCAAAGGCAATGGCAATGGCAGTTTGCCGATCTTCTTTGTTTGCCATCACCCAGCCTTGACTAGCCGTTGTCTGTTAGTACAGGTAACCGCCCTGGCGGTTACCCCGTCTTCTGATATAGCACGATGGTGGTAGTTCGTAACTTGTCACGGGGACCGTCCGAAAACTAGCCTGATAGGGATGTCACCAGTCTCACTGCTCTTCTCCTCCGACGAGGAAACGTCGAGCCGGTTGGTTCAGGCTCTAACCGAACTTGACCTCGAGGTCGAGCCCTGTCCTGACGTATTCACCGCCGTCGAATGGCTTACCAGTCGGAGCTTTGACGTGATTGTGGCCGATTGGGACAGCGGGCCGGAGGCGCCATTTCTCCTCAAGAATGCACGCGATTTGAAGTTGAATAAAGCGGCTTTCACCCTTGCGGTTACCACCGGCATGCCCGACGTGTCCGCTGAAGAAGAAGACAGTCCCGATCTTATCTTGACCAAACCCCTGGTCCCCGATCAGGTCAAGTATGCGGTGCTGAGCAATGACCGTTTTCTGGGCTGCATGAAGACCTGGATCGCCAGGGGCGATTTTGCTCAAGGCCCGGGGACGCGTCCCTCGGTGGCAAATGCGGAAAACACTGAAAGACGGCGGCCGCAGTCGGAACATCCCTCCCCCAAACCCTTGGCTGCCCGCCCGGCCGAGTCCTCCCCAACGCCCGGCGCTCATCGCAGTGCGGACACGCACCCGCACCTCACATTTGCCACCCTCGACCGAGGACTGTTCCGGTCGCGGAATGTGGAGCAAGTATCTGGCAAGGTTAAAAGACATAGCCGGCGTAAGTTTTTTTGGGGTACTTTCCTCAGTGTGGGATTCATCTCCGTCGGGTGCATCTTTGGCCAGCCTTTGCGGGTTCAGAGCGTGTTTGCCAGTGTGGCCACCGCCTATGAGCAAGTTCTGGAACCTAAGTCTGCCAAGTTGCAGTCGCCTGAAGATGCCGGAAGTCGGGATGCTTCCACGTTGACCCAAGCTGGCCTGAGACGAATGGGATCTGGATATCCGTCTTCGAGAGTGCACGCGGCTACGCTCCAGCCGGCGCTTTCATCCGACCAAACTGCGGCGCCCGCTGAGGAAACGCTGCAGGCCGATACTCATTTGGATCAAGAGCGTCCACCCGCCGCATCGGGGCTTTTGATTCCAGAGAGCCTGAGAACGCCGCCGCTGGAAGCTGCGGTTCGAACCGTCAGCGCTAAGCGTCCGCCGTCATTGCTTAGCCAGCTGGAGCCAGTTAGCCTGCCCGAAGACTTGTCGCAGGGGTTGCTGGTGCAGAAAGTTCTGCCCAGCTATCCAGAGCCTGCCTTGAAGGCCGGTCTTCAGGGGGCCGTGGTTCTGCAAGCTTGGATTGGGAGGGACGGCAGCATTCGAGACCTGAAACTGGTCGATGGCTCCCTGCTTCTCGGCCAAGCCGCCGTCCGAGCCGTGAAGCAATGGCGGTATAAGCCCTATTTGCGGAATGGGGTGGCGGTCGAGGCAGAGACCTACGTCACGGTAAATTTCAAGCTGCCTTAGCGTCTTTGCATCGGCGTTTCGAGGCCAGATCGCCTTCCCGTATCTCGCGAGCCAATCAATTCACAACTTTTTACTTGTTTTTACGGTGGATTGACACATCCCCCGGCCTGTTCAACTATGTTTGTTTCCGGGCTGATCCAGCAGTATCCGGATCAGGAGACCACGATGAAGACGAAACGGCGCTGGAACGAACGAACCCGGTTGATGTTGACGCTGGAGCTCGCCGTGGTCCTGCCCGCCGCTGCGCTGGTCATCCTGAGCGCGTTGCACTTGAACGAAATCCAGCGGGATCAAGGCGTGGAAGCCGCCTTCCAGCGCGATTTCAACCAGGTGCTTGCGATTTCCGAAAAGCAAATCAACCAAAAAGCAGATGAAATAACTGACGAAGTCCGCAGCCAGTTCCCCAGCGCAGGGGAAGCTTGTGTGGAAACGATGGACAGGATTCTCGCCACTCACCCTTACGTCGCCCACGTCTGGGTCTATGAGCCGAACGGACATTTGACCTTCCGCTCTCAGCCGTCCCGGCTGAAGGATGCTCTGTTTCGCGATGAGGCTGAGAATGTCTCCAGCATGACCAGCGGATGGATGCAGGTGGAGTACAAGGATCAAGTGAAGGAATTGGAAGAGATGTCGAAGAAGGGCAAGCCCTACTACTTTTTTGCGAACTGGGCTCCTCGAGGCGACAAGCACTTGTACCAGTCGGGTGCTGTTTTTCTGGTGGGAGACGCATGGGGTGGACGCAAGGCCATTGGCGGCATGATGTTTGATGCCGAATACCTCCGCGACCAATTCTTTCCCGAAATGCTGGAAACGCTATTGAGCCATCAGGAAGAAAAAGGGGAGAGGAACCACGTTGTGATGATGCTGCATCCCAAGCACGAGTCGACCCCGCTGGCGGCTTCGGCCGGCTGGGATGGCGGCGAGCCCGAAGTGGAACGCAACCTGGAGGGCGCGTTTCCCGGCTTGACGCTAGGTATTAAATTGCCGGGAACCACACTGGCTGCCATGGGCCAGCATTTTGTCCATACCAGCTTTTTGATTCTGGGAGTCATCTCGCTGCTGCTCGCGGGTGGGATCGTCATGACTCATCGAAACATTTCGCGGGAAATGGCGCTGGCGCGGCTGAAGTCCGATTTTGTGTCCAATGTTTCGCACGAGTTGCGAACGCCGCTTTCGCTGATCCGGCTGTACGCGGAAACACTTGAGATGGGCCGGCTCAAGTCGGCGGACAAATATCAGGAGTACTACAGCATCATTCGTAAAGAAAGCGAACGGCTGACGGCGCTGATCAACAACATTCTGGATTTCTCGCGGATTGAGGCCGGCCGGAAAGAATACGACTTTCGCCAGACCGATATGCGTGAATTGGTTCGCAACACTCTCGAATCGTATCGTTACCAGATCGAGCAAAGCGGGTTCGCTTTTGAGGAGAAGATTGCCGAGGATGTGCCGCCGCTCAGCGTCGATCGCGAGGCCATGGCGCGTTCGCTGTTGAATCTCGTCAACAACGCGCTCAAGTATTCGCAGGACCAGAAATATATCGGAGTAAACCTGTTCCGCGACAACGGGTCGGTAAAGCTCGAGGTGGTTGACCACGGCATCGGTATTCCACCGGCCGAACAACAGAAGATTTTCGACAAGTTTTATCGCGTAGGCGACCCGCTGGTTCACAACACCAAGGGTAGCGGTTTAGGTTTGTCGCTGGTGCGTCACATCGTGCAGGCGCACGGGGGAGAGGTTTCGGTGGACAGCGTTCCGGGTCGAGGCAGCAAGTTCACGATCAATCTACCCGTAGCATTGCGGACGAGCGCGAAACCAGCGTTGGCATAGGCGTCAGAGAGCAAAAGCATGGCCAAAATTCTCATTGTCGAAGACGAGCCCAACATGGTGGCGGGCTTGCGCGACAACTTCGAATACGAGGGACATCAGGTCATCACTGCCGGCGATGGTGTCGCTGGCCTGGAGCGAGCGATCGCCGAATCGCCGGACCTCGTCATCCTGGATGTCATGATGCCGAGGATGAGCGGGCTGGACGTGTGCAAGCAATTGAAGTCCAAACGGCCCTCAATCCCAATCATCATGTTGACTGCCCGCGGACAGGAAGTCGACAAGGTGGTTGGACTTGAGTTGGGAGCCGACGACTACGTCACCAAACCGTTTTCTATTCGTGAACTGCTGGCAAGGGTGAAGGCTGTCTTGCGCCGTGCGAAAACAGCGCCCAAAACGGAGGAGAAATATGCCTTCGGCGAAGTAGAGGTTAATTTGCGCAGTTGCCAGGTGTCACGCAAGGGGCATGCGCTGGATTTTTCGTCCAAGGAGTTCGAACTCTTGAAGTACTTCCTCATTCATCCGGGCGAAACCCTCAGCCGGGATCGGCTGCTCGAGGACGTTTGGGGCTACGATCGCTTTCCCACCACACGAACGGTGGATGCACACATTGTCCGCTTGCGGCAGAAGGTCGAGCCCAAGCCTGAGGAACCCAGATTCATTCTTACCGTGCACGGTACTGGCTACAAGTTTGTTGGCTAATGGTTTTTGCGGAGATAAAAACGTGGAAAAGGTTCTGCAGCTCCGAGGTCAGCATCGAGAGAAGGTAGGCCCGGCTCGCGTCGATGACACGCTGCTCATCCGAGGCGCTCAAACCGGGGATGCCGCTGCGTTCGAGGAACTGGTCCGTCAGTACGACCGGGCAGTACTGCGTCTTGCGGTTCATCTTACGGGCTCGCAGGAGGACGGCCAGGACATCTATCAGGAAGCCTTTCTCCGCGCCTACATCAACATTGGCAGTTTCCGCTTCGAGTGCTCTTTCTACACCTGGATCTACCGCATCGTGACCAATTTGTGCCTCGATCACCTGCGAAAGCGGTCTTCCCGCTATCGCGACCTGACTACCACGATTTCCTCCGATGGCGAGGAAGAGCAGGTTCTCGACCGAATTCCGGATCAACGGGCGGGCGCCAGTCCGGAGCGCAACATGGCCAGTCGCGAACTGCGTGGCTGCATCGTGCGGGCCATGCAAAGACTCTCACCGCGCGAGCGGGTGGTATTCGAGTTGAAGCATTACCACGGCCTGAGACTGCGAACTGTGGCCGGCATTTTGAATACTAGTGAAGGCACTATCAAGAACACCCTGTTTCGTGCCACCCACAAGTTGCGCGTCCAGTTAGCAGCGGTGCGATAAGGCAGACTGGCCTGGTTTTCAAGCGAATTCGTTCGTTGTGTGAATTTGGTGTCTCTGCGTCAACATACCTGCCGCAAGCCGGACTTAATCGATTTTTTGCTTCGAAAGACTCTACACCTTCCGTGACTTCAGCCTCCGACTGAATATGGTAGATTGAAAATCGCTTGCCGATTTTTTTCTACTCTCCGCAGTCGTTCCGATTCTGTCACCTCCAGCATCGTGGTTATGACCTTCCCGCCTCGGCCCGTCTATTTCTGCTTATTTTGGCGGCTACCGCCAGCTCAGCTGGCGCGGATCTGCACTCGCCACCCATCCTCTCGGCCGACGTCATTGTGCAAAGACTGATGGCGGCAAACGTCCAACGTTCTCAAGCGCTCCGCGCATATCGCGGAAAGCGGATTTACCGTCTGCAATATCACGGGGTTTTTGGGAGTCACGAAGCTGGAATGCAAGTGGAAGCCACTTACACCTCTCCGAGCCGGAAAGACTTCAAAGTCGTCTCCGAGAGTGGTTCAAAAGTGCTGGTCAATCACGTATTGCTGAAGCTGCTCTCCAGTGAGCAGGAAGCACAAGAAGAGCAAAACCGAAAAGAGCTGGAAATCAGCCCTAAGAACTACGATTTCTCACTCGTCGGCACTGATCACATCGCAAACGAAGACTTTTATGTTCTTGCGGTAAGCCCCAAGGGCAAAAGTAAGTATCTTTACCGAGGGAAACTATGGGTCGACGCCAGTGACTTCGCGGTTGCGCGAATGCAAGGTGAACCCGCCAGCAACCCATCCTTATGGGTGAGCCACACTCAGATCGAATATCGTTGGGCCAAGATTGCAGGCTTCTGGCTTCCCGTCCACAACCAGTCCGAAACTGATGTTCGCATGGGAGGCAGAGCGGTCCTGACCATCGACTACATCGACTATCAAATTACCGGGGTAAATCGAGGGGTGCCCAATCCCAGTGGAACCCCAATTCTGCCGGACCCATCCACCGTATCCGCCGCTCCGCATTAGCTCTGAGGGCTCTTTCGTCGAAACAAGGTTCACACATCGTCTTGGGAAAACTCCTCAAGACTTTCGCGACGCCACCGTGTGATCAGAGTTAAGTCCTTTTGTATCAGTATTCGGAAAGGACGCGGGCCGCGATTCCGAGGCTCGCCGGTCTGACAGGCTTCGGCCGCTATTAGTTACCAACGGGCACTATTTTGCCGCAGCAAACTCTGAGAAATCGGCATCAAACCAGATATACTGTTAGCACTTCCTGAGGAAGTGACTTCCTTTCCGAGAAAAAGAATTCGATGTCGATAAAGACAAAAGCTGTAATTCTCGCGTCATCCGCGGTTGTGCTCCTGTTCATGGTAGTCGGCGGAATGGATGGCGTCCGCGCATCCAGTAACGACGGCGCGTATCGCCAGCTCCAGGTGTACAGCGAAGTGCTCTCTCGCGTGCGCAGCGAGTATGTGGAAGAACCCAATATCCCGGTCGTGACGGCTGGAGCTCTGCATGGATTGCTCGAATCCCTGGACGCGAATTCCAGTTATTTGAGCGCCGCTGAGTACGCGGAATACAAGTCGCACCAGACCGACGCGAAAGGCGATATCGGAGCGGCGGTCTCCAAGCGTTTTGGCTACGCGTCGGTGGTCGCGGTAATTCCGGGCGGGCCCGCGGATAAAGCCGGGTTGCAGGACACCGACATCATTGAAGCTATCGAAGGCAAAAGCACGCGTGAGATGTCAGTCGGCGAAGTTCGCGGCCTACTCGCCGGACAACCCGGGTCGAACGTGACCGTCTCGTTAGTCCGGGCTCGGCGCGCTGAGCCACAAAAAGTTGTCATCACCCGCGACGTAGTTGCCATCCCGCCGGTGACCGACAAGATGTTGGAAGACGGAATTGCCGTAATCCAAGTGGATGCGTTTACCAAGGGTAAGTCCCAAGAAGTGGCAAGCAAGATAAAGGCAGTGCAGAAGTCGGGGGCGAAAAAACTTATTCTCGACCTGCGCAACTGCGCCGAAGGCGATGAAGCCGAGGGCATTGCGACTGCCAATCTTTTCCTGAATCACGGCACCATCACTTACCTCCAGGGGCAGAAATATCCTCGCGAGGCTTTTAATGCCGATCCTGCCAAAGCGATCACCAACCTGCCCGTGGTTGTTCTGGTGAATAAGGGGACGGCGGGCCCAGCTGAGATCGTGGCGGCAGCCGTTCTAGAGAATGCGCGCGGCGATGTTGTCGGCGACAAGACCTTCGGAGATGGTTCGATTCAGAAAACGATGGAACTGCCCGATGGGTCGGCTCTTATTCTTTCCGTAGCCAAGTACTACACCCCTACCGGTAAAGCGATTCAGGATACGGCCATCACGCCAAATGTATTAGTCGCTGACACAGAAGAAGACGGGCCGGTGCCGGATGAAGACGAAAATGCCACTCCCTCGGACGATACCACCAAGAAGGTCCAGCCTACGCAGCCAGACCAGCAGATGCTGAAGGCTATCGAAGTCGTGAAGAGCCGCGCGAGTTAAGCCTCGATGGGGGACGGTCGCCTGGCTGTCCCCGCGGTTTTGACCTTGAAGCGCTTTTCGGAAAATCTTGTCAAGCCCCCTGACACCCCTAATTTCCCGTAAGTAGCTGATTCCACTACGAAATAAAGTTCAAAATCATGTCCGGTTTACCCCCTCAAATCTGTCATACTGGAAATAGAGAGTAGAAAGAACGCCAGAACGCCGTTTCCTTCGTAATCCCTTTAAAAGCAGAGCAAAGGCTCGCACCCATTAAAGGGAGGTCCTCGCAACACATTCAATCAGCCAGCTCACGGGTCCTCCCGTGAGTGGTTCAGCGAAAGGTCCTCATGTTAAGAGTGCAGCACCACACGCCTCGGCTGGCGATCGTCTACAAGAACTTCGCAGCCGCTCAGAACGTAAGCCACATCGGACTGGGAGTCAGCGCCATGCAGAATGCAAAGGCGCTACGCGCGGCCGGTTACATCGTAGAAATCTGGCCGATCAGTTCCTTCGCCGACTTGCAAACCCTGATGAACGCCGAACTGCAAGCGCGGACACTCGCGCACCACGTGCCACTTTCCCATCTGGTGATCAGTGCGCCGTGGATTCCGACTGCGAACCTTGCCAGCATGGCCTCGCAGAATCCCGACCTTGAAATTGCCGTAGTCAGCCACAGCAACATCGGATTCCTGCAGGCGGATCCGCGCGCCATCGAATTGCTTCGCCAGGGTGCGGAGCTCGGGCAGGGTTGTCCCAACTTTCACGTTGCGGGTAACTCGCAACGGTTCCAGACTTGGTGGCAGGCAACCTACGGTACGGCGATGACCTTGTTGCCCAATATGTATCCCATGGGCACGGCGCGCGCCCGGCCGATGTGGCAAACAGGCACTTTGCGGCTGGGATGTTTCTGCGCCATACGTCCGTATAAGAATGTGCTGACTGCCGCGGCGGCCGCGCTTGAAGTAGGACAGCGACTCCGCGTGCCGGAGCTCGAATTCTGGATCTCTGGCGGCCGGCGCGAGGGTGGTGGCCAGACGATCATGGCTGCCATCCAGCAGATGTATCTGAATATGCCCCGCGCCAAGGTAGTCGAGCGCAACTGGCAATCGTGGCCTCAGTTCCTCACGACAGTAGGATCGATGGACCTGCTGCTGCAGCCATCTTATACCGAGGGTTTCAACATGGTGACCGCTGATGGAATCGCACAGGGCGTGGCCTCAGTGGTCTCTGATGCGATCGCGTGGGCGCCGCGGAACTGGCAAGCGCAAACGGACGCCGCCAGCGACATTGCCAACAAGGCAGTCGCACTGTTGCACGATCCTGCTGCCGTGCAGGAGGGCGTGGCAGCCCTTGATGCACACAACGCAACGGCGCTGATCCTGTGGGAGAAGTTTCTGACGCTATTTCCATAAAAAAAGAAGCTTCTAGGATCTTGCTTCTGGCCAGAGCTAAAAGCCAGCAGCTAGAGGCGAGAAGCCCACATGCTATTCTGAGTTCAATTCCCATGAAGGTTATTTACCAAGACCCTCCTCCATCGGTGGAAGTCGCCGGAGGGAGGTTAGTAGGCCGGGTCCTGTTTGGCTTGCTGGTGCTGGTGGCTGCTCTCGTGGGCGCTACCGCCGGATTGTTGCTGGTCTATTCAACCGACCTTCCCCAGGTGGAGGAGTTGGAACATTTCCGTCCCAACTCCATCACCGAGCTTTACGACGGGCAAGGCCGCACCATCGGCTCGTTTGCACTGCAGCGGCGGGTTGTTGCAACTTATAACGATTATCCGCAGGTGTTACGCGATGCCCTGATTTCGATTGAAGACAAGGATTTTTATCGTCATTGGGGCATCAATGTGTGGCGCATTGCCGGTGCGGCTTATCGAGACATTGAGTCCGGCGGGAGAGTGCAAGGCGCTTCGACTCTCACCATGCAGCTTGCGCGCAACTTGTTTCTCTCACCGGATCGATCTTTCCATCGCAAGATCGAAGAAGCTCTGCTGGCTATCCAGATCGAGCGGCGTTTTACCAAGGAACAGATCTTCACTCTCTATGCCAACCAGATCTTTCTGGGGCACGGAGTGTACGGTTTTGAGGCCGCGTCGGAGTATTACTTCAGCAAGCCCGCAAAGCAGTTGACGCTTGAAGAAGCGGCGCTGCTGGCGGGACTGCCGAAGGCGCCAGGATTCTATTCACCGATCAACCACCCCGACCGGGCGATCAGGCGCCGCAACCTGGTCATCAATGGCATGTTGGAGGACGGCAAAATCACCGCGCGACAAGCGGTCGAGGCACGCAACAAACCTATCGAGCTGATGCTGCAGCACGATCCCAATTCGCTGGCGCCTTATTTCGTCGAAGAGATCCGTCGCTACCTGGAGAACAAATACGGCAGCAGCCAGGTTCTTGAGGGCGGCCTGCGTGTTTACACTTCTCTGGACATGGACCTGCAGCGGACTGCAAACCAGGCTGTTCTCGATGGTGTAGCCACCTATGAACGCCGGCATGGCTGGAAAGGTCATCTCGAAAATATATTAGCTGAGGGTGCTGCTCTTGCCGCCTATCAGCATCCCGATTGGAACGATGAGCCGGAGGTCAATGGATACGTTCATGCTTTGGTTACAGCGATTGCGCCAGGATCGGCCGCGTTCAAGTTTGGTCGGTACGTGGGAAATCTCGCTCCGGCCGACGCAACCTGGACGCAACACAAACTGCAGGACATTCTGAAGCCGGGTGACATCGTCTATTTGAAAATCGTCACCCTTAGCAGCGACGGCAAGGCGCACGCGATCCTAGAGCAGGATTCGGGCACGCAGGGTGCATTGATCGCAATCGACAACGCCAGCGGTGAGATCAAGGCCATGGTCGGGGGGCGCGACTTCGAGCTGTCCAAGTTCGACCGCGTTACTCAAGCCCTGCGGCAAGTAGGATCGTCATTCAAGCCGTACGTGTACACAGCCGCCATCGATCAGGGTGCAAGGCCCGACGATCTCATCGTCGACTCCCCCGTGACTTTCCAGACCGTGTCCGGTCCTTACACTCCGCACAACTACGACGAAAAGTTTGAAGGCACCATAACGCTGCAGCGGGCGCTCGCGCAATCGCGCAATATTCCCGCTCTCAAGGTCGCCGATCGCCTGGGAATAAGAACCGTGATCGATTACGCGCACCGCTTCGGGATTACCTCGAACATCCCGGCGTACCTGCCCGTTGCTCTGGGCGCGGCAGAAGTTACATTGTTTGAGCAGACTTCCGCTTTCAGCGTTTTCCCTAACGACGGCGTCCGCATCATGCCGCGGTTTATTACCAAGGTCGAGGACTACGAAGGCCGGGTACTGGAAGAGGATTTTCCAGATGTGAAAGACGTAATCAGCGCCCGAACCGCACGGATTATGACTTTCATGCTGCGGCAGGTGGTTTTGCATGGAACCGGGGTTGCGGCGTCCAGCATGAAGTATCCACTGGCGGGTAAGACTGGCACGACCAACGATTTTACCGACGCCTGGTTTGTCGGGTTTTCGCCTTCGATTACCACCGGAGTATGGATCGGTTTTGACGAGAAAAAAACGCTGGGACCTAAGGAAACCGGTGCCCACGCCGCGCTTCCCATCTGGATGGACTTCATGAAAGTCGCGCTGGCCGGCAAGGATCCCGGGGATTTTCAGCCGATGCCCGACTTGCCGCCAAAGCCAGCGGCGGAAAGAGTCGACACTGCCGATACAGCCCCTGCAGCGGAAGAGTCACACTGATGGGATCTCTGACCGTGTGGTCCGCGCAAGTCCGTGGCCAAAAATCTATTTCTTAACAGCCGCAAAACTCTCGTCCAAGATCCGCACTGCTTCGTCCACATCCGCCTTCGAAATATTCAGCGGCGGCGACATGCGGATGACGTTGCCGTAGAAGCCTCCTTTGCCAACCAGCAGACCGCGTTCGCGAGTTTCTTCCATGACAGCGGTTGTGCCTGCTGGCGATGGCTGCTTGGTGGTGCGATTTTCGACTAACTCAAGCGCCTGCATCAAGCCCATTCCGCGAACGTCCCCGATCAGCAGGTGCTTCTGGTGCAGTTCCTCCAGCTTCTTGCGAAAATAGCTGCCGACTTCAGCGGCATTGGTTCGCAGGTCGTCTTCTTCGATCACGTCGATCACGGCTTTTGCGGTGGTGCATGTGACCGGATTGCCTCCAAAGGTCGAAATCGTCAAGCCTTGAAGTGAATCGGCAATCTCGGGCTTGGCGATGGTCAACCCGATCGGGACGCCATTTCCCATCCCCTTCGCCGCGGTAATTATGTCGGGCTCAATTTCCCAGTGCTCGATGCCAAACCATTTGTGCCCGGTTCGTCCCCAGCCGGTCTGCACTTCGTCCGAGATGAAGTCGCCGCCATACTGCTTGACGATGCTGAAGGCCATCTTGAAATATTCCTTTGGTGGCGTGATGAAACCGCCCACACCCTGGATGGGCTCAGCCAGAAAAGCGGCGATGCGGCCTGACGTCGAGAACTGAATCGTGTTCTCAATATCCTTTGCGCACGCAACCTCACAGTCGGGGTACTTCAATCCGAGTGGACAGCGGTAGCAATAGGGATTCATCGCGTGCACAATGCCAACTTCGATCGTGCCGCGCCGCCACGTGCTCATGCCATTCAGCCCGCGCGCCAGAGACGAGCGTCCGCTGTAGCCATGACGGAGCGCAACCACTTCGAAGTTTCCGGTATGCGTGCGCGCCGCGTGGATTGCGGTCTCGTTTGCCTCGGTGCCGCTATTGGTAAAGAAAGACTTCTTCAGAGCCCCGGGCGTGATCTGTGCCAGTTTTTCCGCCAATGTCACCATCGGCTCATTGGGGAAGCAGGTAGAGACGTGCTGCAGGCGATCGACTTGAGCTTTAGTTCGCGAGATGACGCGTGGATTGCAGTGGCCCACGCTGATGGTCACGATTCCGCCAAAGAAGTCGAGGTACTTTTTACCCTCGACGTCCCAAACGTGCTGCATAACCCCGCGGTCGATGGGCAGCGGATCGGAATAGTACGTTGCGACCGAAGGGAATATGTATTCCTTTTGCTTGCGGTTGATTTGGTCGCAGGTGAGGCGCGTTTTCTCTGCGGGAATCGTCGGAGCGCTCATAAGGGAAGTCTCAGTTGGGTGGAGAACGAGTTCATCATAAACCAGGTTTCGTTCTCATACAGCCCGGGACCAGACGTCCGGGGCGACGTTTCTTTATGCGGTTTTCCGTTGCTCTTGTCGCAAGCGCGCCGCCACTAGCCGGATTTCTTCATAGGTGATCTCCGGCGGCAGCGCTTCTTTAATCGGCTTCAGCCACTCTACGCCCAGACGGGAGCAAGCCTCTTCGATGCTGACCTGCTTGCCATCATCGATCCAATTATTTTGGAATTGTAGCTCGCCTTTCTCCACTAGGTTCGCCACGAGATCGATCACCGATCTGACTTGCCGGCCTCGAATCTTAGCAATCTCCTCGAATGAGCGGCCCTCCGCCAGCAGTCGAATGGTATCGTCCGCAGGCCTCGACTTTTTCTCCTGCAAGACAGCGGCTCGCGCGCCGGTCCGGAAGCGTTCCAGCGCATCGAGAATCTGCTGTCCGTAGCGTTCGGTTTTGCGTTCGCCGAATCCGGTGACGCCTCGAATTTCCGCCAGCGACGTCGGACGCTTGCGGCAAATCTCCGCGAGCGAAGTATCGTGCATGACCACGAAAGCGGCAACATTTTCCTGCTTCGCCAAAGTGCTGCGCCATTGACGGAGGTATTCACGCAGTTCCGGATCATAATCCGTTGCGACCGGCGCTTTTGACAGCCCAGGCTGCGATGCAAGAGTTGCTCCTACCGAGACCGGCGAAGACTTTCTGCGCTTTGCCTCTCTGGTCTCGGATAACCACTCCGGCATGCTGCTGCAAACGTCGCAAGCGGCACATTCCGTCCACTTCGGAGTTTCACCAAAGTGCAAACAAATCTGCCGATGCCGGCAGCTTTTCGACTCAACGAAGCGGCGGATGGTGTGATACCGCTGCCAGGCTCGCTCCTTCTCGGCCGCATCGCTTATCTGCTCGATGAAATGAGCTAGCAGCCCCGCATCACGCTTTTGCCAGAGCAGAACGCAATCCGCCGGAAGCCCATCGCGCCCGGCGCGCCCGGCCTCCTGGTAATACTGTTCGATCGACTTCGGCAGCGAGAGATGAATTACCGAACGCACCGAGGCTTTGTTGATGCCTAGTCCGAAAGCGATCGTGCCCACCAGCACGCGGACTTCGTCGGCCATCCAGCTTTCCTGATTGCGCCTGCGAAGCTCCGCTTCCATTCTGCCGTGATAAGCAACGGCGGGAATTCCGTGTTCCTCGAGGAAATCAACCGTCTCTTCGACCCGGGCGATGGTCGGCGCGTAGACGATGATGTTGTCGCCAGAATGGTTTCGCAAGACGTTAAGGAGCAGATTCGACTGCGAGCGTCCCTCGCATTCCTTCACCACATATCGCAGGTTGGCTCGGTGAAAGCTGGCGATGTATTTAGCCGGGTCATGCAATTGAAGCTGACTGAGAATGTCGTGACGAACTCTCCTGGTCGCGCTGGCAGTGAATGCCGCGATCGGGCGGTCGGGAAAGTGGACCCGCAGGCAGCTCAACTGCCGGTACTCGGGGCGGAACTCGTGTCCCCATTCTGAGATGCAATGAGCTTCGTCAATGGCGAAGAATGCGATCGGCACACGCTGCAGCCAGGCGATGGTGTCCGCCCGCGCCAGCCGTTCCGGCGAAAGATACAGCAGCCGGTATTCGCCGGCGCGGGCTTTCTGGATCACCAGCGATTGCTGTTCGTTGCTCAGAGAGCTGTTCAGCACGGCCGACGGAATTCCCATTTGCGCCAGCTGTGCCGCCTGGTCCTGCATTAGCGCGATCAATGGTGAAATCACTATTGCAGTTCGTCCCGATACCAGCGCCGGCAATTGGTAGCAAAGTGATTTGCCGCCGCCGGTGGGCATCACCACACAGGTATCGCGAGCACCGATCAGGCTACGTACAATCTGCTCTTGCAACGGACGGAACGAATCGTAGCCCCAGTAACGCAGCAAGGGACTCAGCAGATCCGTCTCGGAGGACATGGCAACAGTATAAGTGGGGAAGCGGAACCTGCACGGCGATTACGTTCATGGTGGCTGCCAGGCTCTGCCGAAATGAGGAAGACTATAATTAGACGCACGAGATGAAGGCCTTTTTCCGATTTGTCTTTCTCACTCTAGTGCTGCTGGTGGTGGCGCTGGTGTCCGCGTTGACGGCGATGCGCTTTGCCATTCACGGGCGCGAAGTAGCCGTCCCCGACCTCGTGGGCAAAACTCCTTTCGAGGCGCGAAGGATTGCCGATGCAGGTGGCTTCCAAGTGAGTGTAGAACGGCAGTATTACAGCTCGACGCTTCCGGAAGGGAAAATTCTCTCGCAACTCCCGGCGCCCGGTACAAGAGTGCGACGAGGCTGGCAGATACGGGTCGCGGAGAGTCTAGGTCCGCAGCGGGTCGAGATACCCAACGTGCTCGGAGAAAGCCAGCGCGCAGCGCAGATCAATATAGTCCGCCGCGGATTGGACGTAGGCGCCGTTGCTCAGATCGAAATGCCGAGTGCACCAGCGGATCAGGTTTTGGGCCAAAGCCCGCCGCCGAACGCAAGCGGCATCGCGGCTCCCAAGATCAGCCTGTTGACGACCGAATCCGCGCCGCCGCAGGCGTTTCTCATGCCCAACTTCGCAGGTCAGTCGCTCGGAGGCGCGACGCTGGTCTTGCAGGAAGCCGGCTTCCGATTGGGCAGCGTCAGTATTGCCCCGTCGGCTACGCCTGTTCCACCTCCAAACGTGGATGCTTCCGTTGCAACACCGCCGCCTGCGCCACCCGCAGCGCTGTCCGAGCCCACGCCGGCCAGCGTTATCGTCTCCCAAAATCCCGCGCCCGGAGCAAAAATCATCTCCGGTTCAGCAGTTAACTTTGAAGTGCGTTGAAAGGTTGAGGCGAAGCTATAAAACCGCAGGTTTACTCTAAGGCTCTTGACGACCAGTGGTGTTGTGGCAGCCGGACCTGTAAGCCGAATTCGCCGGACTGCATTGCAAATAGACAACTTACTTGAAATCAATCGCCGTGAACTGTCAATGATGTCAACTTTGTCAGTGTTGGCAGGTTTTGCGTCACACCGGCGTC
>CAWIMI010000016.1:0-21291 GCA_963837015.1 uncultured Acidobacteriota bacterium
CATAATCGAAGAAGAAACATCCGAAGCCAAGGGTTACCAGGGTCGCGCGTCCAACTTCCGACTGCGGCGCCTCGTCCACAAAAAGACCGTTGCCCTCGTTGTGGTAAAGCGAAAGCATCTGATTGGCGAAGTTGGTGATGATGAGACTGGGGCGGCCGGAACGATCATAGTCGGCAGCGTCCACGCCCATGCCGGCGCGGGCCACGCCGTCTTCGCTGAATGCGATTCCAGCAGACACCGCTTTCTCTTCGAACGTGCCATCGTGCTTGTTCAAGTAAAGCTTGTTTGGCTGGGTATCATTCGTGAGCAGGACGTCGGGCCAGCCATCTCCGTTGCAATCCACAATCGCAACGCCCAAGCTCTTAAAGGTCGGATCGTAGAATTTTGCCTTCTGCGTAGCGTCTTCAAACTTTCCATTGCCCAAGTTATGCCACAGGCGCGCAGAAGATCCTTTGTAGGATTCGGGAGTGCAGTAAGATTTGTGCGCGCCATCGAGGGTGCAGTACAGGTCGCCCTTCTCCGACCACTGGACGTAGTTCGCGACGACCAGATCCAACTTGCCGTCGCGATCGTAGTCCACCCAGGCGGCGCTGGTGGAGAATTCATTCGGTCCCCACAATCCCGCCGCTTTGGTTACATCGGTAAACGTGCCGTCGCCGTTGTTGTGAAAGAGGTGGCTTTGTCCAAGGGTGCTGATGAAAATATCGTTGTGGCCATCGTTGTCGTAATCTCCAACGGCAACTCCCATGCCGTACATGGAAAGGGCTAGCCCTGCTTTGCGGGTGACGTCGGTGAAGGTGCCATCGTGGTTGTTGTGATAGAGCGTCACCGTGGAATCGGTACGCTTGTGCCCAGGCCAGTCTTCGCTGTTCACCAGCAGAATGTCAGGCCAACCGTCGTTATCGTAGTCGATGAAGGCGCAGCCTGAACCCATAGTCTCCGGCAGATACTTTTTTCCGTAGGCCCCGTTGTTGTGGACGAAGTGGATCCCGGCCTGCTGAGTGATGTCGCGAAACTGGATCTGTGCGGACACGGAGACCGCACAAAGAGACAAGAGAAACGGTACAAGAACCTTTCGCATTATCTTGAAGCCCCTGCTGAGGCGCTGCGGCGCTCGGCCCGACGGCCTGGAGCGGCCGTTCCCACGCGGTCTGTTTTAGATGCAGACACATGTTCGTGAATGGCCTGCCGCTCGTTGTTATCTTCTGGATTGAGCTGCCGATATGGGCCGGTGATCGCTTGCGAAGCCTCGTCCGCCTTGAAACGCAAGTAGCGCACCTCGTGCTCGCGGGCTTGTTTCTCATCGCCTAGGCCTTTGTAGCAGAGCATCAAGTTGTAGTGCGACTGAAGGTCTTCCGGATCGACTGTGAGAACTGACTGCAGAACAGTCACCGCTTCGGCGTATTTGCGCTCGAGAAACAGAATCCGTCCCAGATCGTTCAACGCGACGCGGTCCCGCGGATATTGCGCCAGAACTTTGCGAAGGTGATCCGCCGCTTCGTCGTAACGGCCATCGCTGCGCAGAACCTTCGCGTAGAAGAAGTGGGCTCGCGCCAGGTCAGGACTCAACGCCAATGCTTTCGCCAGTACCGTCCGGGCACGGTCCATTTCCCCTTCTTGCACCGCAGTGCGTCCTATGTTCACCCAGCCGTCAGGGTTCTTGGGGTCGATCTCGGTTACTTTCACGAAGGCCGCCTGTGCGCTTTTTAAATTACCTTGCAGCAGCAGACCAATGCCGTAATCGTTCCAGCGCTGCCAGTCGTCTGCTTGCAAGACAGTTTTGGGCGCTGCCGCAGGAGAAGCGTGCGGCGCGACGCTCAGCGTAACTTCATCTTCGGCCAACGCCACGATTGGAACATTGGGGATTTTTTCCTCTTTCGCCGATACTCCTTTAAGCGACCCCGCGAACACGAACTTTCTGTCGTCGTAATCAGACGTTACATCTCCGTTGGGTTGGCTAGGATCGAGAACACCAGCGAATGAAAACTGCGTGTTCCACCAGGCAAACTTGCGATAGCAGAGCCGGGCGTGCAGCCTAATCTGATCGCCGGAGCTTTCTGGAATATGAACGCGGAAGTGAACCGTGTCGGCTGCCCCGGGCGGAATCAGATGCACGTATACAACGGCTCGGGTGGCCCATGCATTCCGCTTGTTGATTTGGTTACCGTGCGCATCCACTTGCAGGGAGCGGTAAAAGTGTGCGCCCTTTTCTACTGGGCCTTTGCCGTTGTCGTTGACGCTCCCACTCCAGAATATGGTTTGGCCTCTGTCGTCCGTTCCTTTTAGTTCGAGCCACGTATCGTAGGCATCTACAGTGCCGCCAGGAAAGAAGTGGCCGATCTTCTTGGTGCGGACCACCACATCCACACGCACCGTATCTTCCCGGCGTACGGTCGGACGTACACGGTTTAGCGGCGCCGTGATCGACGCAAGTTCATAGTCATCGCTGGGGGTAGTCTTTGTCTCCGCCTCCTCGCCAACCGCAAACGTCGTAGAGAGGTCTGACTGGTTGGCGATTCCCGGCTTCGACTGCGCCTGCGCCGGAGAGAGCGCGAAAATGTCCACGCTGAGAATGCCGCCTTTGAGAAAATCCTCGGTAATCTTAAGCTGCTCGGCATCGTGACTAGCGGTCGGCAATGCCGTGTTCGCCGCTGGGAAACGATGCGAATGCACGAATCCGCCGACATTGCCCTGATCGTTCGAACGAGCCAGCGGCATGTGGCAATCGGCGCATTGCGAAGGCTTTGCCGGGTAATAAAACGATCGGGCTCCCTGTCCCGACACGCCACTTGCCTGCCAATTGTCGTATTCGTTGAAGCCGCGAATCCAACGATAATGGTTCACCGGAACGTCGAGGTGGACTTTGTGGCAACTGGAGCAGAATTCCGCCGTCTGCTCTCGCATGAAAGGCTTCAGGAAGACGCGGCGATGCGGTTCAGGGTTCAGTTTCACGAGAAAATCGTGGAGCATTCTCGCAACCGGGTTCCTCGTCGCGGCCAGTTCGTGCAGCTTGGGATACTCGAGATAAAAATCGCCCTGCCCCATACTGCTCTTCACGTCGGCGATCGAGTGGCACATCATGCAGCCGAGCCCTGCTTGCGCCTCGGGACGGTGCACGATCTGCCTGATTGGCGTATCCATCAAACCGCTGTAGAGCACGGCGGGATCGTGGCATCCGCCACACCATTTCGATGGTTTGGTGCCAATCGTGTCCTGCATGTACTCGATGCTCTTGCGGTACCACTGATTGTTGAACGAGGAGAAATGATGGGCAGAGCTAGACCACTGATTGTAGATGTCTTCATGGCAGCGCTTGCAGGAGTCGGATTCCATGAAGAATTTGCTGGGAATTTTCCGTCTGCCGTAGACTTGGGCAGAACTGGGAAAGAATGGCCCATCCGGACCATCGCCTTCACCATTCATGGTAGCGGGCGGCATCGAGGGATTCTCGAAGCGGGCATGATTTTGCCAGCGCGACTCACGCAGGTAACGGGCGGCTGCCCCGAGTCCCGCGAGCACGAGCAAGCAAATCACGCTCCGAATGATCGAAGGCGTCAGCCAGCCGCGTTTACCCGCCCATTCCGCGAATATGATGCCAACGCCAGCAAGGGATAGAAGAATGTGGAGATAGAAGAGATTCCATTCCGCTCTCGGGGTACCTGTCTTGATCAAAATTACGCCGAGAACCGCTCCAGCGGTGAACAGCACCCAACCGAGGCGCGAAATAAGGTTTCCGTCGCGGAGCAAACTGAAAAGAAACACCACCAAGAGAACCGCGGTGGTGGCGCCTAGTAGCGCGTGCAGCAAAACTACCACGGCATAGAAAACATTCGGCTGTGGAAAGGCGTAGAGGTACGCCGCCGATACGGTTAAGAAGGTGATCAGCCCGAAAAATACGCGGGGTAGTAAAGAACCTTTGGGTTGCAATATTTCTCGCATCGAAGACGTGAGTCAATTCCTGGGCGATCAGGCCGCCCATGGAAATTGCGTGGAAACAGGTTATCGTTTTTTTTGAGCGGAGAAATAGTACAAATCCATTAGTTGCCCTTGGGCTTGAGCTTTGCTTCGCAGACATTAATTCAACTCCGGCCCTTCCCACGGTCCGCGCTGTGCTTCCAATTCAGCTGCAACCGCCAGCACCAACTCCTCTTGCCATGGGCGGGCAACGATCTGAATCCCTATCGGCAAGCCTTCGTCTGACCGTCCGACCGGAACGACGACGCCTGGAGTTCCCAGCAAATTGAACCATTCGGTGTAGCTCCACGCGTCGAGATATTCCACAGCCTGGCCATCAACGTGCCAGCAGCGCTCACCGTGTCGAAAAGCGGGAATCGAAGCGACCGGGCAAAGCAGAATGGGATATTCGCGCATCTGAGAAAAGATCTCCATTCGTAACACGTCGCGTTTGATCCAGGCATCAAGTAACGTCTGGCCGGTGTGGGATGGTTCGGCCGCAACCCAACTCGAGAACTGCTTGAGAATTGGGCTCAAGTCGGCCTCGCGCCCTTTCGTCATCGGCCCCAGAAGCATCCCGCCGGCGATTCCGAAGAACTGCCACCAGAGTCGGCGGGCCTGCTCGAGCCCTTCGGGGCGGAATGCCTCGACCGAAAATCCCGCACGCTTAAGCGCCGCCGCCGCGGCTCGAACGGCCGTACGGGTTTCCGGAGTCACCGGAGTACGCCGTCATCCTCGAAATATCCGATACGAAGTTTCTTCAACTCGCCATTGCTCAGCGAGGACACCGGGACCGGCGCAGCAGATGGATCCCCGTCGTCCGGCCCTTGCATCACCTCGAACAGGACCTTCAAATCAGCGACCGTTCGCGCCATCGGCCCAACCACGCCCAGCAAAGCGAAGGGGCCAACCGAGGTAGGGAAGTGTCCGGTGGCGGGGATGCAGCCCGGCGTAGGCTTCAAGCCGCAGATTCCGCTGAAGTGCGCGGGCACACGAATGGAGCCGCCTCCGTCACTGCCCACGCCTCCGGCCGAACATCCAGATGCAATCGCGGCTGCTTCTCCGCCGCTCGAACCACCGGGAGTGCGCGAGAGATCCCAGGGATTATTGGTGCGGCCGTAAAGGAGATTGTCAGTCTCCCACGCCATGAGCAGTTCGGGCGTATTGGTGTTGCCGAGAATGATCGCTCCGGCATTGCGTAGACGCGACACCAGCGGCGCGTCCTGCTTAGCCACGAAACCCGCCCGGAGCTTGGTCCCGGCTTCGCAGCGCAGGCCCTTTACTTCTATTGAACTCTTGATGCTGACGGGAACACCGTGCAGCGGTCCGACTTTCCCGCCGCGGAGCACTGCATCATCTGCCGCCCGGGCTTGACTACGGGCTCCTTCGGCGTCCACTTGCACGAAAGCATTCAACTTTGGATTCAGCCTTTCAATACGGGCGAGGTGCGCTTCCACCAATTCGATTGGCGACAGCTTTTTCTGGCGGACCTGCTCGGCCATGGAAACCGCTGAAAGGAAGGTCAGGTCGGGCATGGGGCTTGATTGCAGTGCGAAAGAGAATTGAGTCTAGCACGAAGGGGTCGCTACGCTGCATGGGTTGTAAAACGTGCCTAGCTACGTTGCTACAAGCAATCAGTGCGACGCGTGGATCGAGCGGCGGGACTTGTGCGGAGGCAAAAGCACGCGTACAGCGTTCTTGGTCTTCGCGCCGTGCTTCGCGAGCCAAGTTCTAAGATGATGGCGTGACCCGGAAGTAATCCGCGAGAAGAACATGCCGGCGCGGCCATCGTCGTCGGTCCAAATCACTCTACCGGTGGCTTCCACCACGTACGAGGTTCCGGGCAAGACAAAGCGTAAAGGCACATTTTGAACCGGCGGCAACGGCTCGGGAGCCTGCAACGCCAGACCCTGCTCGCTCAGATCGAGCACAATCGCGGGCAAAGCCGTTCCTCCCACCTGAAGGTAGACTAGCGTTTCCAACTGGTGGCGAGACGCATGGCGCGGATTTGATTTCATGAATCCTTGTCCCGCGCGCAGCGAGCGGGCCACCTGCTCGAAAGCAAGAGGCTTATATAGAACGAAATTTACTCCGGACTGGAACGCTCCGCCCACAGGGGTAAACGCACTGACCATGGCAAACACCACGGGCCGTCTTTGGAGCGATGCCATACGGGCCATGCGGGCGACCTGGGCAGCTCCCGGCAGATCAAAATCCAACACCAGGGCCGAATGGTGCCCATGCACTAGGAGCTCGACTGCCTCGACGGACGAGTCGCAAGCTTGATGCTCGATCTGGAGCACGTCCAAGAGGGCTTCTAGCACCCGAAGGGACGAGCGATCGTGCGATAGCAGCAAGGCATTCAGTTTCATAAACCGGAGCTTATGGCGCGCCCGGTGACTCCGTAAAGTAACAGCGGTAATTAATCGATCGTTACTAGGCCGAGCTTTTTCCCGATTTGGAATTGCGGAGATCACCCTTGAAATCAGCAGTTTGAAAGCCAATGACCTACCTGTGCAACAGGCTAAGGTTTCGCGGGATCCTGCTTAGGAGCTTTGGGTGTGAACTTTCGGATGACAAATTCTTGCAGAATATTGGTTGCGGCATTTTCGCCAATCCCGATCAGAGTGTTTTCGAAGGTCAGCGCGGCGCCGTTGCGATCTTGCGACGGATAGTAGAGATTCGAAATGCCACCCGCGGCGAGACTTCCGATGATGCCTGAGTAATTTGGCTGCCAGTGTCCATTGTCTCCCTTGCATATCACGGAAGTCGCCATCGCGTAGAGAACCCGCGACTTGTTGCTACCGGTTCCCTTATAGAAATAGCGAGGATCCTGTTTCAGGAGCGACGGTAGGATTGCGCCTCCGATGAAAGTGCTCGAAACGGTGTCGGCGTAGGAGGCGCCATAGCGCTTTGCATAACCCTCGGCACCTTGCCCGTACCCATTGAAATCATCCAGCGCCTGCTGAACTCCCGCGATGCCCCCCACCAGCACGAAGGTGATTGGATCGATCGTCGTCTTCCAGGCAAGCGAGAACTTTTGCTTCGAGGTGAGAGGAACGGCATTAGGGACATAGCTGACATAAAAATTTGGAATGAAGCCGAGCACACGCTGCTTCTCTTGGTCCTTGATCTGCTCTTCCGCGATTTGCACCGGCGACAGTACCACCTCGACATCAGTCACAGCGGTGGCAACTGCCAACGCGATAGGCGGGACAGTGGCGATCTCACCTGAGTGCAGGACGCCAGAAGTTACTTGGGTCGCGAAGCCTGCTGAGGTGACAGCGAGGTGAAAAGGTCCGGGAGCAATATTGGCGAAGGAAAATTGCCCATCGCTGTCGGATAACACCTCCTGGCCTGGCGATTGATCGTCCTGCGTCAGCTTCACCCGGGCTCCAGCGATGACCGCTCCAGTTCGATCGACGACTGATCCACGGATGCTTCCCCATGATTGCTGATCGGCCATCTGCTTGCCGGTATCGTTTTCTGGAGCAGGCTTGGGTGTCTGCTGAGACGTCTGCCCTAGGCAGGGCAATGCCGAATAGAGAATGAGAAATACAAAAACTATGAGTCCAGACTTCAATCGGAGGGCCATGAATAATTTTCTTCTTCCCCCTTGTTTCCTACCATCCACTACAGGATACAAGAATGGTCGCAGTAAAGCAGACTTGTAGGGGCACGAAAGCACGGTGCGCTGGATAGACCTTCCGGCGCCGGCGCGTTGCAATCGGCGCACGTTTACCGCTGCTGCACAGGTCACAACAACTCGGCAGATGTAGTGCGCTTGTACGATTCAGTCCTTGCGATCGCCGTCTCGCCAGTGGTTGCCGTCAATCGCGCCTTAGGGATCGCTGAGCTCTACCGCGCCAGGGCGGGCCTCGACGCCATACAAGAAGTCGCCGTTGACGTGGGGCCGGGGGAATACTAGCCCTACTGGGCTAGGGCGGAGTTGCTGGCCAAGACAGGCGCCAGGCTGATCGGCGTAGCGTTGATCAAAGGCTGCCCTTAGTCTAACGGACTCCCCGGATTTTATGTAACGCTCGGTTCGTCGCACGCACTATCAAATGTGCGGTGTCGCCCGGATCACGTCCAGCACTCGAAAGAACGCCGGCTCGACATCATGGAGGGTCTACATGTTCGCCCGTAAGGTTGCTGCGCGCCTGCAACCGAACTCGCTTAAGGAATTTACGAACCTTATGGAAGGTCAAATCCTGCCTTGGCTGCGACAGCAGGAAGGTTTTCTGGATTTGATCACTCTGGTTGCCCCTGACGGCGTCGAAGTCGCCACCATCAGCTTTTGGGATCACCAGGTCAACGCAGAAGCCGACAGCGCAAGCGGATATCCGGAAGTACTGAAGATCCTGGAGGAGCTGCTGGATGGGACACCTTACGTTAAGCTGTTTGAAGTCGTAGGCTCGACATTTCAACGTGGCGCACTCGCGCTCCGGCCTGAAGCAGAAATGGTCCAAGATTCTCGCCCGGCGAAGCTTGGCTATCGCTCGATTGAGACCAGTATGTGAAGGGACCGGCCGGGCATTAGCGGGCGAACCGGGGCAGATCTGAGAACGCCGGTTGCGAAATCGGCCATGGCCTTTTTCCACGAATGGCAGGAAGGAGCCCTGGGGCTTTAGTAATCTCCCACGGGCAGCGTTCGAGGTGAAATAGTTTTGGTGTAGGGTATGGCCAAAGGTGCCTCAGCGAATACTACTCGACGCGCTCCCCGTGTGAAACTTGCGGGTACGGTTCTCTCCCTGCTTCGTCTGGAGAACGGACGGCAGACTCGGGGAAGATTGCACCAGCTCTCGATCACGGGTGGGCTATTGCACCTCGATAACCCTTTGGATGAGGGCATCAAGGTCGAAGTGATTTTTCATGTGGGCAACAGCACCGTGCGCAGCAAGGCGCGCATGCTGTTTCCGATGTGGGCAACCCAAGGGTATCTTCAGCCGTTCGAGTTTACCGACTTGGATGACGAAGACCGATGCAACTTGCAAGTTGATTTGCAGCGACTGCTGGATTGTTCGGCGGCCGCGATCGTCCCCGCTCCGGCGGAAATCCCCGAAGGCTCCTTGGATGCTAATCAGTAGTTGAAGGCTGCCAGAGACAGTCCTCCAGTAAAATAAACCGCGAATGGAGGAATCCCATGGCTCACCAGCATTCCCCTCGTTTTCTCAAGATCGTCGAAGATGCTAAAAAGCGAATTCGTGAAGTTACGATTGATGATGTCAAAGCCAAGCTTGATCGTGGCGAGAAGTTCCTGCTCCTCGACGTGCGGGAAGAAAGCGAGTACGCTGCCGATCATCTTCCAGGCGCTGTTCACCTTGGCAAAGGGATCATTGAACGCGATATCGAGGATCGCGTACCCGATCAAAACACGCCCATGGTGCTCTATTGTGGCGGAGGATTTCGTTCCGCCCTCGCCGCCGACAACCTGCAAAAGATGGGCTACACTCATGTGCTCTCGATGGACGGAGGCATTCGGGGCTGGCGCGAAAAGGGTTTTGTCCTGACCAAGGGTTGAGGGCACGCGCCGAAAGGAACACGTTGAGGCTTAAAGTACTTCGGTAACTTGATGCGCCCCAGGCAATACGTCACCATGGTTACGCTGATGCAGGAGGTATTCCCGCGTCAGTCCAAACGATATGGCGGGTAAACCAAATTCCGACCAAGGCGGTACAGCTGCAGCTCCGGCTAAGGCTTCAAATGCCTCGGTGGAACACGTGCTCAGCCAGGCTGCGACGCCACAGCAATTCTGCACTGCGCTGGCCAAGCTGTTCGGGGTCCGGCCTACCGAAGTCGCCCTGATGCGTCTGGAAAAAGGTTTACTGAATTTCGTCCATCCGGAACAATTAAAAACTGCCGGGTCCATTCCGGTTTCCAGTTCTTCGGCGGTTGCGGCGCACACGGCATCGACCAAGAAAACAGAACTTTTCAACGCCTTTGTGAAGGTGAAACACGCCAGTATTTTCGAAAGTGTAAAGCTGCATAATTCGGAATCAGAAGATGTCGAACGAACCGGCCAAAATGCCATTCAAAAGCTGATGTCCGCGCCCATTCTCGACGCGCATCGGAAGGTTCTGGGCGTGGTTCAAGTGTGTCGAAAGGGATTTGATCCGGCAACTGCGGGACCCGATTTCTCAACCGACGACCTGCAGCAACTGGAACTGGCTGCGAAAGTCCTGTCCACAATGCCCTTTTTAAAATAGAACGTAAAACTCTCCACCTATACCTTCTGGTTGCTCGTCGAGGCAATTTGCGTCTAGTGATTTTGTCCGCGTGTTATGCCTGATCCCTTGTCCTGCGCAGCTGCGCTCTTTTGCCGGCGATCACTGGCTAGCGCATCCGGCCTGCACATTGCTTGATCAAATTGACGTTTCTCGACACTTGTGAGGACTCGCGAAGCTCCTTTCGGCAGATCGCCCAGGGCCAGCGGCCCGATGGAGATGCGGACCAGCCGCAGCACGTTGATTCCGAGCTGCGCAAGCATGCGGCGGATATGACGATTCTTGCCTTCGTCGAGGACAATTTCCAGCCATGAATTCTTCTCGCCGCCGCGCAGAATTCCCGCACTCTTGGCGTGCAGGAGTTTGCCGTCGTCGATTCTGACTCCTTTGGTGAGAGATTTAATCAGTTTGTCGTTCGCAACCGCACCAAGCTGTACATGATAGGTCTTGTCGAGATGGGTCTCGGGCGCAAGCAAACGGCCGGCCCACTCGGAATCATTGGTCAACAGAAGCAAGCCTTCGCTTGCCTTGTCCAGACGCCCGACAGGTGCAACCCAAGGCAGCCCTGGGTCCAGGTAGGCGTACACGGTCTTTCGGCCTTGTTCCTCTGACGCGGTCGTAATCACGCCACGCGGCTTATTCAACATCAGGTAGACCTTCGCCCGAGCTGTGACCTTCTCGCCGTCTACTTCGATCCGATCGCGCTCCGAACGAATGGGAGCTTCCGGATCGCGACAGATCCTGCCTCTCAGCGCAACGCGCCCGGCGCGAATAAGATCAAACGCCTTCGAGCGCGAGCAATAACCCAACTTGGAAAGGGCACGTGCCAAACCAATTCGCCGGGATGAATCCGTGTGGGTCACGTTTTCATGCTAAACGATGACCATCACATTCCTCATTATTTGCCCGGATAAGCAGACCAACCAGCACACAACGCCAATGTTTCGTTTCTGAGCTTTTCTTCTCACGCCCATGGCTAACTTTCAGGCTCTATTCGCCCTTGGCGCCATCTGCTAACGTCCTCAGTTCGTCCAATTTCCGGGAAGGAGTTAAATCAGTGTTCAATCGTATTCGTGCAGTTACTGATATGTCGGTGGTAGCGGCGGTATTGATACTCGCTACTGTGGCGCCCGCGTTCATTCCTCAAGCTGAATCGCAAGTAGCCTGGAAACGGCTTTCTCCGTCCGTATCCCCGTCGGCTCGGGCCTTTTCGGCGATGGCCTATGACCCGGTCAGTAAGAAAATAGTGCTCTTTAGCGGCTACGACGGAAAGACCTATCCGAAGGACACTTGGACGTTTGACGGAACCACGTGGAGCCGACAGAAGACGACGGCCTCGCCATCCGGTCGCGCCGGAGCGTCGATGGCTTTCGACCGCGTCACTCACAAACTGGTGTTGTTCGGAGGGTTCGACGGCGCCAACTACCTCGGGGACACATGGCTTTGGGATGGCTCGACCTCCAGTTGGACCCACGCGCACCCGAAGTCGTCACCCAAAGCGGTGACTGGACCGATGTTGTTCACCGATCCGAAAAACGGTCATGCTGACCAGTTTGGCGGCTTCGATGGCAAGTTCTATCAATTCATGACGTGGCGCTGGAATGGCAGCAACTGGGTGCAACTGCATCCCACTAACGCGCCCGGGGCACGGTCGATCGCGGTGGCTGCCCTCGACAGCGCGAGAAAAAATGTTGTTCTCTTTGGCGGATTGGGCGATGTGAGAACAGATAACACGTGGACGTGGGACGGCACCGACTGGACTCAGCAATCCCCCACTGCCCAGCCACCCACTCGCTATGGAGCAGGCAGCGCCTTCGATCCCAAACTGCAGATGGTCGTCATCTTCGGTGGCGGCGTCGGCGGCGTGGATCAGAATCAAACTTGGGCATGGACGGGAACCGACTGGACTCAACTGAGCACCGCGAAGTTTCCTGCCGCCCGCGAGTCCATGGGCATGGCTTACGACGTTTCCAGCCACGAACTGCTGGTCTTTGGCGGTCTCAGCGGTAATGTGCTTTTCCGAGACAATTGGAAGTTGATCGGACACTGAGGCATAACCGTTCAGAATGAGGCGGGGCTGTCCCCGCCCTTTTCTTTGGCCTTTCCGACCGACGCGCTCGGTTTTAGTCCACCAAAGGTCTGTGATACTCTCGGCCTTCCATGTCCGACTCCAAGTCCGACCGCCGCTCCCGCCAGCGCATGCCCGTGCGCCTGGGTGTTTCTATCCGATCTCCACAAGGCGAACCGGCAACGGGATACACACGTGACTTAAGTACGACTGGCATTTTCTTGTATGCAGATTCCGAAATTCTCGCGGGAAGCCAGTTGGAGTTGGTGCTGATGCTCCCGAGCCAATTGACCGACGGCGAGAAGCGGTGGGTGTGCTGTCAAGCCACGGTGGTCCGTGTTGAACCCGGTGGGGAAGACGGCCGCTTCGGCGTGGCGGCCTGTATCCGGAGTATCGCTGCGCTGCCAGAGATACCGGGTTGACCGCACTTCCCAAGGCTGTGCGACATTAACCAGCGCTCAGAAATGTAGTGTTGCGACGTGCCCAATGCCAGCTGACAAAAAGATTTATTAAGAAAACTTAGGATTCCACTTCCCTTTGCATAACATTTGGTGCAATAATGCTGGCCCTTGGATTGCTCTGGTCCAAGATAACGACATTAAACGTTGCAGATGTCAGGTGATCCGGTCATGTGGATGGAAAAACTGTCCCAAGGTGTGCTGCGCGTGCTGACTCCGCTGGGACCACGGTATCTCAATCCTTCGTTCGTACAGCGCCTTTATCTGTTGTGGATTTTCCGCAACTTCGAGACTTTGCCCGTGAAGGTACTTAGCCCACGACAGCAGAGACGCATTGATGCCATGTGCGCTCGCCACGGCTTTGTCTCCGTGCTCGAACCCAATGGACTAAGGGACACGCCGCTGATCGGCACCTTGGAGCAACGTCCGCCGGTTGCGCCGCCCCGGCGGCCCAGTCGAAGCGTTTCCGGCGCCGTCGCACCGTTCGCGGCGGATCTTCAGCAACGCTCCTGACATAGTTCGAACCTCGTCGTGCGATGACGCTCCCTGCTTCTCTGCTGCGGACCTGGGGTGCCTTCACGATTTCAAATCAGTGGGTAACGGTGCCAACCCAAAGGGAGTTATTCTAACGTGGCGTTCTCTGCCGTCAAGGCTTGTTGCCTGGCGATGTCATCTCGCCACATGGACCGCTGCTGTGTGCAGCACCCATATGCGGACCTTCCCCCCGGCTCTCTCGGCATGACTTGAGCGCAGCCTCTTGTTGGGGTGTGATCAGCCCGTTCACCTGTTGTTGCGATTCCTGGTGGAGTTGGTGAATTTTCTGTTGTTTCTGCTGCGGGGTCAAGGAAGAATCGCTGCACACGGACTCCACTTGGCTGCGGGTGTTTTCTTCAACTTGTTTGCGTTGCTGCATGGCGGACTGGGAGACGCCTGCCTGCTGCCAACAAGGTTTTTGATGAGTAGGGTGCGTGGCAGTGGGAGCGGTCCCTCGCGGTGAAACCGGGGTTGAAGTTGTCTGTGCCGCCAGGAGATACGCCCCGAGCAATGCCAGTACGGCCATAAAGCCGAACAGCCTCGTTTGTGTCATGAACGCCTCCGCGTTGGCCAAACCCGAGGTTACGAAGAAAGTTGCTGGGAAAAGATGCGCGCCCAGAGCCATTCGTTCTTGTCTAACCAGGACCCGGCAGACCTCTTGGTGGACGACAAGACGGGTGTACACTGGGCGGCGCTTTTGAACTTGGCTGCGACTGGAAAGTAGAGGATGTAGACATTGAAAATCATTCGTCTCAAGACCGCGGTCGTAGAAGGAAATTTCGATTGGACCTTCGTCCGCATCGAAACCGATGAGACCGTCTCTGGGTTGGGTGAGTGCTTTTTCGCTCCTGGGCTCACATCCATTCTGCGCTCGCTCGAACCGCTGCTTCTTGGCGAAGACCCGCGTGACATTCATCGTCTGTTCCGCAAATTGCAACTCGCGACTTCTGGTGCGGGCTCAGTGGCGGGCATTGTGTACAACGCGATCAGCGGCATCGAAGCGGCCCTCTGGGATGTGCTTGGGCAATGGCTTGGCGTCCCCATTTACCGGTTGCTGGGAGGGAAGTTTCGCGATCGAGTCCGTGTCTATGCCGATTGCCACGGTGGCGAAGCCCTCGAGAGCCTGGACGAGGTCTTACGCTCCCGCTCGGCGTCGTGGGCGAAGAACCCTAAACACACCGCAAGAGATTATTACGGAGAAGCTGGCGAAGATCCCCCCGCTTCGCCGAATGACTATCGCCGCCAAGCTCTCGCAAAGAGAGCAGAAGGATTTACCGCCCTGAAGTTTGATCTGGATGTGCCCGGTACGCATGGCTCCGATCCCCATAACCGAGTGCTCAGCAACCGGGCTATCGATCATATGGTGAGTTTGATCGGCGCAGTTCATGATGCCGTAGGCAAGGACACCGATATCGCAGTCGATTGCCACTGGCGCTACAGCGCCAGTGACATCGTGAAGGTCGCGCGCGAACTCGAACCGTTCCGGCTCCTGTGGCTGGAAGATCCGGTTCCACCCAACAATACTGCGGCACTCAAGGAAGTGAACTCGAAGGTACGAATTCCGATTGCGACTGGAGAAAACCTTTTTCTCTTCGAAGGCTTCCAGGAAATCATCGCGCAACACGCCCTCAGCGTCGTTACCCCCGATCTGCAAAAAGTCGGGGGATTATCCATCGCTCAAAGTATTGCCCAGTTTGCCGACGTCCACACCATGCCCGTCGCTCCGCACAACATCAGCAGTCCGGTCGGTACTCTAGCTTCGGCCCACTTCTGTGCGGCAATCCCAAACTTTCTTGCCCTCGAGTTCCATGCTTCCGACGTTCCCTTCTGGAATAGCCTGGTCGATGGATTGCCCAAGCTAATTATTCAGAATGGATTCATTTCGATCCCAGAGAAACCCGGCCTCGGGGCCACTTTGAATGAGGACGTCGCCCGTCGCTACGCGCGCAAAGGCGAGCCATTTTTTGAATAAACGCGTGCAACCGATAGCGGCAGCGGGTTATGCTAGCCCTGCCAACATTTTGAATTCTCGTAATCCAGCCTGAGATAGTAAGCGCTAATGAGCACTCCGAAGTTGTGGAAATCCGACGACGAACTATTCGCCATCGTTCAGCGCGAACTGTTCACTTGCGTGGTGGGCGATGTGATGGACAAATTGGATCTCCAGCACCAGTTCCTTCCGCCGCAGATTCAGCCTCTGCGGCAGGATATGGTAGTGATCGGCCGTGCGATGCCGGTTCTCTCAGTGGATGTGTTTGCCGAAAAGATCGCAGGAAGCGCCAACAAGTTGATGGAGAAATCGTTTGGCCTCATGCTCGAGGCACTCGACGACCTCCACAATAACGAAGTTTATGTCAACACGGGTTCCTCGCCCCGCAACGCGCTTTGGGGAGAGCTGATGAGCACGCGAGCCCGCAAACTAGGCAGCCGGGGAGCGGTGTTGAATGGCTACGTGAGAGATACCAGAGCTATTCTGAACATGAGTTTTCCTACTTTCAGTTTCGGTTCTTACGGACAAGACTCAGCTCCGCGCTACAAGGTCGTCGACTTCCGTATTCCAGTTGAGATCGGATCGGTTCGCCTAAGTCCCGGCGACATCCTTTTCGGCGATATTGACGGCGTCTTGGTCGTTCCCGCCCAAGCTGAAACTGAAGTATTCACACGGGCGCTCGAAAAGGCTCGCGGTGAGAAGCTGGTGCGCAAAGCCATCGAAGAGGGAAGCAGTGCCGTCGAAGCATTCGAAAAGTACGGGATCATGTAAAAGAGGACACTGATTGACTGCAAGCCTGCCGTCTCGCGCACAACAGATTCGCAGCTTCCTCCGGCAAAATCGCGTGGAGGCTTGGATCGCGTGGAGGCCCGACGAACTCCTCATGTTGTCCGGGTATTTTCCGTTCTGGGGAGCTTCATTGCTGCTTTATTTCGCGCAGGCAGAGCCCATCCTTTTCGTTCCACAAATCGAACCCAGCGACCAAATTTCAAGCGGCTTGCGAGTTCAGGAATATCCCTGGGGCGATCTCAAATGCGCTGATCCATATTCGGTCCTGGTGTTCGCGGTTGGCAATGAACTAGTCAGGGCAAAAATAAGAAGTGAACACGTTGGAATGAATCCAAGCGCCTCCAGAATTTCTCTGCCGATTCAGGCCGGCGAGCAAATTCCAATCCCGGAAGGATTTTCAGCGCAGTTGTCCGCGCTCGCAGGTAGGTCAGACGCCCGGTCTCAGGCGGCTTTCGCGGATCTCTACCTGAAAAAGACTCCGGAGGAAGTTGACGCGATCCGCCGTGCAAACCGGGTTGCGAATATTGGCCTGCGGGCTTTCGTTGAATACTCGCGACCGGGTGTCACGGAAGCAGAGGTTGCGGCGGCGGTCGAGTCGGCCATTTACCGGCAAATTGGTAACGATGGCATATTTCATTCCCGAGGGTGGGCCATGGTTCAATCCGGTCCGAACAGCGCCCAAGCGGGACGATTCAATCGCTCGACCGGGCGGCGCTTGGAGAATGGCGACCTGGTCTTGATCGAATTGGCAACCTGTGTCAACGGCTATTGGAGCGACCTCACGCGCACGATCGCGGTAGGCTCTCCGAAGCCTGAAGTTGAACAGATACTTGCGATCGTTAAGGACGCGCAACAAGCCGCGGTCGATGGGGTCCGGCCGGGTGTTTCTGCTGGCGATATTGACGCGTTAGCCAGAGACAAGATTGCTGCCCAAGGGCTGGCGTCGTTCTTTACCCATCACACCGGACACCACGTTGGGTTTCGCTATCACGACCCGGGATTCTTGATCCTCCCCGGAGAATCCGCCAAGCTCGAACCTGGCATGGTGATCACGATCGAACCTGGAGTGTACGTGCCCGAACGCGGTGCGGGAGCACGCATCGAGGACAACGTGCTCGTCACCGTATCAGGTCATGAAACGCTTTCCAGGGTTGAAGGAAGCACGCCATGATCAGCATTGATCTCTCCGGCAAAGCAATTCTGATCACTGGAGCATTGGGCGCGATCGCCGAGCACATCGTGCGGAGACTGGCTGCAAGCGGCGCCACGCTGGTGCTGACTGACATAAAACCGGAAGACGAGGCGCAGCGCACACTCAACGATTGGCAAATTCCACCTTCGTCTTATCACTATTTACCCGCTGACGTTACCGACTCCCGCCAAGTGGAGTACCTGGTGAAAAATGCCTTCGAGAAATTCCCGGGCATGGATACAGTGATCGGCCACGCCGGTGGCTGCGGATTGCATCCGTTCGCCAGCACATCCGAGGCTGACTACGAGCGCATCTTCCGCTTCAACTACTTTGGTCAAACTTATCTAGCGCGATCCGTATTCGGGCGATGGGTGCAGCGCAATATACCCGGTCACTTGATCTTTACATCCTCATACGTTGCTCGAATGCCGCATTCGCAAATTTCTGCCTACGCCTCAGCGAAAGCTGCACTGGAGAACTTCGCTCGCAGCCTGGCTCTCGAATATGCTCTGACTGGTATTCGCGTGAATGTGGTTTCGCCGGGGAATGTCGCCGCCGGCAGCTCCCTAAAAGTTTTCGAGGAAGACCCGGCGTATCGGGAATTTGTCCTGCGAGTTTCGCTAGGGAGAAGAAATAGCCCAGAATCCGTCGCCGACGCATTCGTGTTTCTTTGCTCACCGCTGGCCAGCGAAATCAATGGCCAGATCCTCAGCCCCGACTACGGGGGAGGCATCGGCAATCGCCTATGAAGATTGGCCTCGGCCTCTACCGCCACATGCTGACCCGCGAATATTACGACTTCGCGCGCCAGGCAGGCTGCACGCACGTTGTGGTTCATTTGGTTGATTATTTCAACCAGGGCCCTTCAAACCCCCGTAACAACCAGCCCACGGGATCGAAATACGAACCTTGGGGAGTCGCTGGCGATCCCGACAAGCTTTGGACGACAAAAGAACTCAAGACCCTTCGCACCGAGATTGAAGACGCCGGACTGGTCTTGGCCGCGATCGAGAACCTCGATCCCGCCCACTGGCACGACATCCTGCTTGATGGGCCGCAACGTCCACAACAGATCGAGAAGGTGAAGACCATCATTCGCCGCCTCGGCGAAGCGGGAATTCCGGTACTCGGCTACAACTTCAGTTTGGCCGGCGTATGTGGCCGCGTAACCGCTCCACTCGGACGTGGTCACGCAATCACCTTAGGAATGGACGGTCCTGCAGAAGACGTACCGATCCCGAGCGGGATGGTCTGGAACATGATCTATGACCGCAACGCATCCGCCGGCACTCTGCCCTCGATTTCGCACGAGGAACTTTGGCGGCGCTTACAGAGATTCCTGGAGGAAGTCATCCCAGTGGCCGACCAGTCGGGTGTGCAGCTTGCCGCCCATCCCGATGATCCTCCCATGCCGACCATGCGACAGCAGCCACGCCTTGTCTACCAGCCGCACATGTACCAATCTCTGATTGACCTGGCTCCCAGCCGCAGCAACGCGCTCGAGCTTTGCGTCGGGACTTTGGCCGAGATGACCGAAGGCAATATCTACGACGCGGTCGATCAATACAGCAAACAAGGGAAAATTGCATACATACATCTTCGCAATGTCGCAGGCAAGGTGCCGCACTATCGCGAAACTTTCATCGACGAAGGCGACGTCGACATGATTCGCATTCTCGCCATTCTTCACCGCAACAAGTTTGGCGGCGTCCTCATTCCGGATCACACTCCGCAAATGACCTGCTCGGCGCCCTGGCATGCTGGCATGGCCCACACTCTCGGATTTATGCTGGCGGCGAAGGCCGTCGTCGAATCTCTCCAAGAGAGCGGCGTTGAAGTCGCGCCCAGAGGCCTGTGATCTGAATCCTCCATCCAGTCCGGCGCACTCCCGTACCCCCCTCGTCATTGCAGCCAGTGTCGCCACTCTAGGCGGTTTCCTATTCGGCTACGACAACATTGTGATCAGCGGCGCAATCGGTTTTTTAAGCCAGCTATTTCACCTCGATGCCGCGGGCATAGGATGGGCCGCGGGCTGCGCATTGATAGGATGCATTGCTGGCTGCATGGCGGCGGGAACGGTCGCCGACTATCTGGGGAAGAAAAAGGGGCTGGGACTTTGCGCCCTTTGTTTCGCCCTTTCGTCTTTAGGCATGCTCTTTGCCACGAATCTCGACCAGTTCGTTCTCTGGCGGCTGATCGGCGGAGTGGGGATCGGAGCAGCGTCGGTGATTTCGCCGAACTACATCGCGGAGATTGCCCCCACGCGGGTCCGCGGCCGTTGCGTGACGCTCTATCAGTTCGGCATCGTGGTCGGCATTCTCGCCGCCGTCTTCATCAACATGCTCATTGAGCGCATGGGGGATGAAGCCTGGAATATATCCACGGGCTGGCGCTGGATGTTTTTCGCCGGCGCCGTACCAGCAATCCTGTTCGGATCGATGATTTTGCCAGCGGTCGAGAGTCCCCGCTGGCTGATGAAAGTGGGACGGCGGGATCAAGCCATTGAAGTGCTGACCAAAATCAATGGCGCCGAGGTCGCATCACGCGAAGCCGGTGAAATCGAGAATTCGCTAGCCATGGAAGAGGGCCACATCTCAGAGCTCTTCACCACCTTCCGCCGCCCGCTGCTGCTCGGCATCATGCTCGCGGGATTGCAACAGATCAGCGGGATTACGCCTCTCTTCTCCTTTTTGCCGGAGATTTTTCGCACCGCGGGAACTGCAACCAGTGACGCGTTTTTCCAGTCTGTGTTGGTGAGCCTCGTCAATCTTTTGTTTACGCTCTTCGCCCTCTGGCTGGTCGACCGCGCCGGGCGTAAAACCCTAATCATCGCCGGCACTAGCCTCCAATTCATCTCTTTTGCGCTGGTCGGATGGTTCTATCACATTCACGGCAGTGGCCTAGCGGTCTTGATTTTTGTGATGAGCTTCGTCGCCGGTCATGCCTTTGGCAACGGAGTCGCCTGCTGGGTCATCATCTCTGAAATTTATCCTACCAAGGTTCGCGGGCGCGGCATGTCGATCGCCACGACTGCACTGTGGCTGGTCGGCTACTTGGGAAACCAGCTGTTTCCAATCATGCAAAAGCATCTTGGATCAGACGGCACGTTCTGGTGTTTCAGCGCCGGCGCATTGCTGACGATCATTCTGGTTGGCTTGCTGGTTCCCGAGACCAAGGGCCGCTCACTCGAAGAGATCACAAAGCTATGGACCGAAGAGAGAGCAGTCACGGTGGCATAGAGGCTTTCCGCCACATGCTGCTGGGCGTGACTGGTTAGACAGCATGCTGATGGAATGTCGAGCGGCGACTCACTCACAGTTTTCTCTCGTTGACGATACTGTGGGGCGACCAGCAGTGTGGATCACAGTCGCCGGTCGATAGCGAGGACGAGAACACCGACCCATGATATAAATATGAAGGGTTCATCGTTCGCGGTCTCCACCGTCTGGAGCCTCGGGAATATCGCCATCGGCGGCATAAATCAACGAAGAGATGCGCCCCGCCGAGCCAAAACGCAACACCGATGAAAGTGTAGCGAAGGTTCTAGAAAGTTAGCCCACCACGACTTCCCGCAAGTCGCTGAAAGCAAGAATTTCGGGCGCGTAGCTCAATTGGCAGAGCAACTGACTCTTAATCAGTAGGTTGAAGGTTCGATTCCTTCCGCGCTCACCACCTTCTAGCCAATATCCATGCATGTTTCCAGTCGTTCATCCCACTTCCGAAATCCTTCGCTAAAATACTGTGTCCGTACGGTGTCCGTATCCGTAGAGAACGCCTAGCCTTCGCTCAACTAGTTAATCCGGCAAGGACAGATTTGGAAATTGATTGCGCTGTGGTTCGACTTGAGCGCCTTGGGAGCTTCGTCCCTAGGCGGAATCAGCAAATGGACGGTTCATGCTTGGCTCAGCCAAGGAAAATTGCACCGCACCAAGGTCGGCGGGCGGACCATGATCCGTGAATCCGAGTTTCAGAAAGTGATTGACGACGGCGGAAAATCTCCGACTCCGAAGCGCCGCGAGAATTCCGGATGAACAATTGCGAAGGGCTGCATGAAATCGAACACTTGAGTTTCTGTACCATGC
>CAWIMI010000017.1:0-39391 GCA_963837015.1 uncultured Acidobacteriota bacterium
AGCGTTATCGCGATTTTTCATCACTTGAGACTGTTGTCTGCCGGAAGTCGGTTCAGATAACTAACGGATAACTGACAATCCATCCGGAGTTCGTCGCATCCTGCTGCAACGCCAGTCGATGCGACTATAATGGCGCGCACGGATGTCTGTAATCTCTGGTACGGAACTCGGGCCGTACAAAATCCTTTCACCGCTGGGCGCTGGCGGTATGGGCGAGGTATACCGCGCCCGCGACACACGACTGGGGCGCGATGTCGCTGTAAAGGTTCTTCCCGCCAACTGGTGCGGCGACCCCGAGCGCCTGCGTCGTTTCGAGCAGGAGGCGCGTGCCACGGCCGCGCTTCACCACCCCAACATCTTGGCCGTCTTCGATGTCGGCCAGCAGGACGGTTCGCCCTACATTGTGTCGGAATTGCTGGAGGGGAGCGTCATCGGAACAGGACATAGACAATCCCCAGGACACAACCCAGCTTTTCTTGAGAAGCGCTCCCTTCACGCTAGCGGGCACAAGTTTAGGGTCCCACCTTGCGCACCCGATTGTTGCCTGCATCAACAACGTAGACGTTCCCGGCGCCATCCACGGCAAGGCCGAGGTTGTTCAGCAGGGCGCTGGTTGCGGGTCCACCGTCACCACTGAGGCCAAAGGTGAATGGGTTGTTCTCCTGGCCAGCGTAAATGTTGACGTTATTTGAGGTATCGATCTTGCGCACCACCTCGATTCCAGCGCCCAAGCGGAGTGGCATATTAAAGCCGCCTCCGACAAAAACATTCCCGGTCGAATCCACGGCCACTGCCAATGGCCAAGCCATAGTCGCTTGTGAAGCAGGCCCGCCGTCTCCACTGAAGTTGAAAGCCCCCGTGAAGGCGAAGGCATTGATGATTTGCGTCTTTGCGTCCACACGCCGGATACGATTGTCGAAGGTGTCGGCTATAAACAGATTTCCCGCCGAATCCAACGCAATCCCAAAAGGAAGGCGCAGATTGGCGCTGGTTGCCGGTCCGCCATCGCCGCAGGCGGATTTTCCTGAAGTGCATTTCACATAGTTACCTGCCACTGCGTCGATGATCCCCGTGCCAGCATTAACCTCGCGAATCACCTGATCGTATGGGTCGGCGATGTAGAGATTCCCTGCACTGTCCACGGCAAGAGCAAAGGCAGACGACAGGCTGGCATTGGTGGCAAGTCCGCCGTCGCCGCAAGGCGGCGTGGAGCAAGAACTCCCGTTACCAGCATAGGTCGACACCTTGTGGGTGGCGTGATCGACACGACGAACCCGCAGGTTGTAAGTGTCGGCGATGAATAGGTTCCCTGCCTTGTCTATGGCTATGCCATTGGGCCCCAAAAATTCTGCTTTGGTGGCGGGACCACCGTCGCCGCTGTAACCCTCGGACCCGGTTCCGGCAACCGTTGTGATTGTGCCCCCGGTGCTGACTTTTCTTACGACCGGCGTACCCGATTCCGCAATGTACATGTTGCCTGCGGCATCGAAAGCAACGGCCGTCGGAAAACTCAGCAGAGCATTGGTCGCCTTCCCTTTGTCTCCAGCACTTCCACCGCCGGCCAAGGTGTTGATGATGCGTTGCTTGTTGACAATGCGCACGCGCTGGTTGCCGCTGTCGGCAATCAGCAGATTGCCCGATGGGTCAATGTATCCTCCCGAGGAATCCGTGATTTTCGCTTTGGTGGCCGGACCGCCGTCGCCACCGAATCCCGCAACACCCGTACCCACGATGGTTTTGATCTTCTGGGTTTTGGCGTTTACCAGTCGCACCCGGTTGTTGCCGGTGTCAACGATGTAGAGATTCTTGGCCGCATCTTCCGCCACTGCGTTGGGAAAGCTGAGTTCGGCTTGGGCGGCGGGGCCGCCGTCGCCCTTAAAGCCAGCGGTTCCATTGCCGGCAACGGTGGTTATCACCTGCGTTTTGCCATCCACCCGGCGAATGCGGTTGTTGCCGGAATCCGCGATGTAGAGATTGTTCGACTTATCCACGATCAACGTGATTGCGTAATAGATCTCGGCGCTAGTGGCGGGGATGTTGTCGCCGTTGTATCCTCCGGTCCCGTTCCCCGCGACCGTGGTAATAATCTGCGTCTTGGCATCGACTCGGCGAATGCGGAAATTCAGATAGTCGGTAATGAACAAGTCGCCCTGACTATCAACCGCCACGGTGTACGGCGAATTTAGAAGGGCCTGCGTTGCCGGTCCACCATCGCCGCCATAGCCGCCGGTGTTAAACATGTTCGGCGTATTGTTGCCGGCGACGGTGGTGATGATGCCAGTCTTGGCGTCCACTCGGCGAATACGATTGTTGCCTGAATCCCCGATGTAGAGATTGCCGGCGCTGTCGAGTGCCAGTCCGCCGGGAACGTTGAGAAGAGCTCTCGTGGCCGGACCGCCGTCTCCGCCGAACCCTGCCCAACCTTTGCCGGCAACGACCGAAACGTTGCCCTTAGTGTCGAGCTTGAACACATAGTGACCCCAGTTTGAGGAAATGTATGTATTCCCCGCTTTATCTCGAACGGTGCCGCCGGGGTACGCGATGAATGCGGACTTGGACGTACCTGCCGCATGTCCACCTCCAGCAACCGTGTGGATGTTCTGAGCAGAGGAAACCGGGGAAAACCACAACAGGCACAGTGTCAGTGAGACCAACAGCTCAGACGACGCGCGTCTTTTCATGATGTTTCTCCATTTGAGTTTGAGACTCGCACTGCCAGCGAGTACCTGCTTGGGGGATGAGCAGAGCTGTAGGATTCATTCACCCGGTTGGTAAAGGAAGGCTATGGCCAGGTGTATGTTCCCTCGTCTGGGCGGGAAGTATCTACGGAGCGAGGCCAGTTGTCAAGCGGGGGCAAGCTCAGAGATAGAAGAAATCGCGCCCCCGACTAGTTCTTGCTTTGGGCGCGATTGGCCTGGGGAGAGGAAAAACGAAATACCGGCCTACACCAAACGAAAATTCCAGTTGAGTGGAGTTCAGTGATTTGATCTGATTTCGGCGGGACAGGCATGCTGGCGTAACTGTCGAATTCAGGCCATCACACTTTTTGAGAACGGGCCGACCCTGTCCGGAGGTCAAAGAGTGTAATCGCGCGTTGGTGTTGAAAAACTCGGTTTGGAAGACGCATTTTCCCTCAGGGGAGTTTCTTCCGGTTGGTGTTTTTTCTTGCGGTAGTCTGGCTTACGCGGTTGCCATCGCTGGTTGCGATCTCCTATTGAGGAACCGCACCAGTCGTTTCAGGTTCTGTGCCACGGCCGCGAGGTAGAACTGCTCACGCACGAACTTGATTCTGCGTAAGCGCAAGCGCCGCAATCCAATCAGGTTCTTTAGTTCCGAGAACAGCGCCTCCACTTTCCGTCGCTTGCGTAGCGCCACGGCGAACTCCGGGGTCTTGGCTACCTCCTCGGCCTTCTGTCTTGCCGCTTCACAAGTATGAATCGCGATCGTACGGAACTTGCCGCGCGTGCACTGTGGCTTCTGCTCACATCCTCGACAGCGCTTAACCGTCGAGTAGTACCGGTGCGCACGGTTCCGTTTGTTAATACCCACATAGTTCAGGGGCTTGCCTGCGGGGCACAGATAGCGGTTTTCTTCCGGCACGAAAGTGAACTTCTCGACCCCGTAGAGATCAGGGGGCGAGTTCGGACCTTCCTTCACGCGAATGTAAGGTGTAATCCCACGTTGATCGAGCCATTGCAGCATTTCCCCGTTGCCGTAGGTGTTATCGGCTGCCACCCCCTTGGGCCGCCGACCATATCGTTCGCAGTAGCGATCGATCATAGCGCGTGCCGCCGCACTCTCCTGACTTAAACGCGCGGCCGTCGCTTGCACCCCCACGATCACACAGCTTTCATTGTCGATCAGATAGTTATCGAAATAACCCAGTTCGGCCGCACGATTTCCCTTGGTCAGGTACGTCGAATCCGGGTCGGTGGTCGACACCTTGTCTTGCTGATGGAGGGGCTCGCCATCGCCGTTCTCCTGCTCCAGTTCTTCCAGGTACTTCCGCGCCCCATAGTTCACTTGCGCTGCCTCCGTGAACTGTTCGCGAGGAATACGACTGTGGTGGCTCGCGTTCGCCATGATGAAGCTGCCATCGACCGACATCTGCTCGCCCTCCACCAGACCCGCCGCCATGCACTGCTCTACGATGCGCTCAAACAACTCCTGAAACAGGTTCGTCTCCTGAAAGCGGCCATGCCGATTCTTGGAGAACGTCGAGTGATGGGGAATCTCCTGCTCGAACCCTAACCCGGTGAACCAGCGCCACGCCAAGTGCATGCGCAGTTCTTCCAGCAACTTTCGCTCACTGGTGATGCCGTAGAGATACCCCAGCAACAGGATCCGCAACAACACTTCGGGATCAATCGACGCTCGACCGGTTTCGCTGTACGACGCACGCAACTTCTCCCGCACAAAATCGAAACTGACGTAGCGGTCGATGAAACGTAACAAGTGGTTTTCAGGAACCTGATCTTCGATGCGGAAGTAGTAGAACAGCGACTCCGAACGGTCGTGTTGCCCCATCATAAGCAGCCAGCCTCCGAGAATGGCGATTGCCTGCAGCATCACTAACTCTCGTCTGCTTATAACTGGCTCTTGTCGCCCTCGCAAGCACCAACTCGGTGACTTTTTCAACACCAACGCGATGTTACGCCAACTATCGTTGAGACGCAGCTTGCCAGGACTGCAACTCGTTGCTGCAATTGACAAACTAGGGAAAAACGGACACACAGGGGCCTACGAAAGGGGTAGCGTCTCCGCGTTGGACGCCGGCACGGGTCCGAACCTGTGGACCTACGCCACCGATGGCTGGGTGTATTCCTCTCCCGCCGTGGCTTACGGAGCGGTCTATGTCGGCTCCAACAATTCCAACGTGTACGCGCTGAACGCCCGAACTGGTTCTAAGCGTGGAGCTACGCGACGAGCGGCGCCTGCTTTTCAAACTGACCCAGTACCAAAACGCGAAAAAGCTTGGTGGGCATGCGTTTTGGGTGTAAATTGTTGACGGTAGTTTGAGCGAATTCTAACGTGCAACAAGCTGGACATCCCCAGTCCGGCAGCGCGGCGGCCAGCAGTTTCTGAACGAAACCGGCTCGCACAGAAGATCTTCACGAAAACCAAAATTAGCGAGGAGAGGTGTATGCGTTTGCGGACAAGAATGATGTGCGTGCTTGCGATCATGATCGGAGTGGCCACGAGTGGACTGGCGCAGGCTCCCGCGGTTACATTTACCGACCTGCATGATGTCAACGCGAACGGCGGCGATATGCACAACTTCAACTCGGGTGTGTTGGCGCAAGCGCGCGACGGGAATTTGTATCTCGAGGTGCAGTCGGGCGGGGGCGACAACCTGGGTGGCGTAGCGTCATTCTCTCCGCTGGGCGTGATGAAGACGGTGTTCAGCTTCAACGGCAGCAATGGTGTGTATCCGACCGGCGGCTTGACCCTGGGCACCGAGGGCCAACTCTATGGCGATGCGCAGGAGGGCGTCACCGGAAACAACGGAGCGACGTTCAAGATCACGACCACCGGCGCCTACACTTCATTGCACAATTTCACCAATACCGGTGATGGATACGGCCCCGTCAACGCGCTGGTTCTCGCGGTGGATGGCAATTTCTACGGGCTGACCAACTCGAACCCGGAAACGTTTTATCGCGTAACCTCGGCAGGCGTACTGACCACGCTGCACACTTTTACCAACGCGGAAGGCTTCCAGGGCGGACAGCTGATTCAAGGGAGCGACGGCAATTTTTACGGCGGGTTGAACCTGGGCGGCAATGGCTGGGGGACGCTGTTTAAAGCTACGGCCAGCGGCAAAGTGACAGTGCTTCACACCTTTGCCATCGGAGGCAGTGATGGGGCGTTCGCGGCAGGAGGAATGGCACAAGCGCCCAATGGAACGTTGCTGGGCACGACTTACAGTGGAGGGACCAACGGGTTCGGGGTGTTGTACAAAGTCTCTTCAGCAGGCAAGTACAATGTGCTGCGAAACTTCACCTCGACGAGCGACGGCGCCAATCCACTAGCGCTGACGGTTGCCAGCGACGGCAACTTGTATGGCGTGATGGTCAATGGCGGAGCCAACAATTGCGGAACGCTGTTCAAAGTCACGCCTGCGGGAGGGTTCAGCGTGCTCTTCAACTTTGCAAGCGCGACCGGATGCAACCCAGCTTCGATGTTGACGCAGCGCACTGACGGCAAACTCTATGGGGTCACCAACGCCGGGGGCGCACATGGCAATGGAACGTTCTACAGCGTGGACTTGGGCTTGCCGGCATTCGCGACGTTACTTCCCGCTGCGGGGAAGGTCGGGTCGAAGATCGGCATTCTCGGTCAGGGATTCACTTCCGCCAGCGTGGTGAAGTTCAACGGCGTAACCGCGACTAAAGTGACGCGCACCGGATCGACGTTCCTGTTGGCTACCGTACCCACCGGAGCGAACGATGGTTTCGTGACGGTAACGACCGGCGCTACCACTCTGACCAGCACGAAGACTTTTGTCGTCCACAACTCCTGGAGCAGCGGAGCGGCGATGCCCACCGCCCGGATGGGTGCCGCCGCAGGAGCGATTGGGAGCGACATCTTTGTGATCGGTGGGTACACCCTAAACGGAGCTATCGGTAACAACGATATCTACAACCCCGACAAGAACACATGGACGAGCGGCGCAGCTGACCCGAACCCGCGCGCGTTCGCGGCTTACGCTGTGGTCAATAAAAAGCTGTACATATTTGGAGGCAGCAACGGCTCTGCGCTTCTGAGCGTTGCCGAGGCTTACGATCCCGCCACCAATAGTTGGTCAACGCTGGCTCCCGTGCCCTACGTCCAGGAGTCCGCTTCCGCCGTCGCTGACAAAGATGTCATCTACGTAATTGGCGGCCAGAATTTAACCAACTATCTAACGACTGTCGAAAGCTACAACACCACGACCAACACCTGGACTGAAGAGGCCCCTCTGCTGGTCCCCAAAGGGTGGTCTGCAGTGGGTCTACTGGGAACCACGGTCGTGTCGGCCGACGGAAGTAATAGCTCCGTTAACCTCGGTGATAACGAAGGTTATAACACGGGGAACAATACATGGACTGAACTCACTGCCGACCCGACCCCGCGCACACCGGGATGCGGTGCGGCCATTAATGGGAAGTTGTACGTTGCGGGCGGCACTACGCCAACCATGGTCACCCTGAACGAAGCCTACAACCCAGGAACGAAAACGTGGGCGACCCTCGCGCCGATGCCGCAGGCCCCCGGCTATGCTGCCGGTTCCGCGGTCGCCGGTGGCAATCTCTACTGCTTCGGAGGCGGCATTTTTCTGACAAACGTTTACGACTACGTGCAGATCTATCAGCCGTAGACTTGCATTTGACCCCAGGGTACGCCCGCTGTGCCGAGTCACGGCGGGCCTCTCACGGTGAATTCCGATCACTAAGTAGGGCTTGCCGGACTTGGAGAATGATCGTTGACGCAAACAGGCCATAGCACTCAAAACCCCCTGCGAAGGATCAACGAGTGTAATCGGGATGTTACGCAAACGATCGCGCCGTTCCCTGGTGCGCGGGGCGTAAAGCGGCGGCAAAGTGCCACAATCTTTCGTCTTGACACTCAGCATCGCGGGGATGATACTTGCCACCTCGGTCGCATCGCCTCCCCAGCGGTCCTCTCCGGGTGTGTACCCGTTTCCGGTCAAATTTTCTTCATGTACCCGGAGTTTCATATGATCGAAACATCAAGTCGTTGTCGCTCTGCGTTTACACTGTTCACTGTTCTCGCAGTGGGGTTATTCCCGATCGTGATACCACTCACGGCTCATGCTCAAACCTACACTGATATTCACGATTTCCTGACAACCGAAGGTGCTCCTTATGCCCTACAAGCAATTGCCCAGGGCCGGGATGGAGACATCTACGGTACGCTTCCAAACGGCGGATCCGCGAGCAGTGGTACAGTTTTCCGCGCCACGCCTTCCGGCAAGGTCACGATCGTCTACAGCTTCGATGGGACCACCGGCGCCGTCCCCTATAGCGGTCTGACTTTGGGCTCCGACGGCAGCTTTTACGGCACAACCTACGGGGGAGGTGCAAACAGTTTGGGAACAGTTTTCAAAATCACTTCTGCCGGTAAACCTACGTTTCTCCACAGTTTTAATGGAAGCGACGGGGCGCAGCCTTATTTTCCCCCCGTGCAGGGCAAAGACGGTAATTTCTACGGAACAACCTCTGGAGGGGTCGCCTACAAGATCAGCTCGACCGGCAACTTCAAACTATTAACCAATGCACTCGGCGGAGCGCGCAGTTCGCCAATCACGCAGGCGTCAGACGGTAATTTCTACGGTGCGACTGACTCCGGAGGGACAGGTGGTTGCGGTACCATCTTCCGGATGTCCACGAGTGGAGCCGTAAAGGTGATCTACAATTTTGACGGAACGCACGGATGTGCATCACCGTTTATTCAGCCACTCGTCCAAGGGCCAGATGGGTTTCTCTACGGAACCGCCTTTGCGGGGGGAACATTTGGTTCAGGCGTGGTTTTCAAAGTCAGCACTGGAGGCGTTCTGAAGGTGCTTCATAACATTGATTCCAGCAAAGACGGGAACGGCCCGGAAGCTGGGTTGGTGCTCGCAACCGATGGTAATTTCTACGGGGCAACCTACAATTACGGTGCGGGATACGGAACGCTCTTCCAGATGACTAAGACTGGCAGCTTCAAGGTTGTTTACTCGTTCGATGATGCTCACGGAGCCAATGACGAAGCCCCTGCTATCCAGCACACAAATGGAAAGATCTACGGTCTGACCAATGCCGGAGGAAGCAACAGCTCTGGAGTTCTTTTCACGCTTGATATCGGTGCGGGGCCATTCGTCAGTTTGCTCCCGACTTCGGGCAAGGTCGGCGGGAAACCCATTGGCATTCTCGGACAAGGCTTCAGCAGTTCTTCTGTAGTGAAGTTTGACGGCGTGCAGTCGACCTCGGTCAAGCGCACGGGTACAACCTTCCTCTCCGCCACGATCCCACCCGGCGCACTTACGGGGCCGGTGACAGTGACCACTGGCTCGACCACGCTGACGAGCAACCAGCAATTCCGCGTGACGCCGCACATCGATAGCTTCAGCCCGCTAAGCGGGACAGTGGGGACGCCGGTGACGATTATAGGAGTCAGCCTCACTCAGACGACGAAAGTCACGTTCGGCGGGGTGAAGGCTACCGCCTATACGGTGAACTCCGACCAAAAGGTGACTGCCACCGTCCCTACGGGCGCGATGACTGGACACATCGCAATCACGACTCCGGGAGGGACCGCTGTAAGCAGTGGCATCTTTACGGTCACACAGTGATGCTTTGAGCAGTTCGGAACAACAACGAAGCCGCCCTGTCAAAATGGGCGGCGCTGAGACGGCATGCCTGCCCTCCGAGACGGAAACCCTCGGCGGGGAGCAACAGACGGGCTTGTACGTAAAGACCGGGAATTCCGATTTGTAGTCAAAAATACCCGAGGAGGACTCTAATGAAGGTCAGCCTAGCATTGGTACCAATCGCACTGGCTCTTTCGCTGCTCACGCAGGCATCCGCGCAGAACACGCCAGCTCTAACTCATTCCCGCGCGGTTGTAAACATCAAGCAAAACCAGCCCTATTCTGTCGGGCTTAAGTGGGCGGTTCCGTTTAAAGACGACAAGTACACGGTTAGCTGTTCTCCGATTGCATCGCCGGGCTTACAAGGGGCGGGCAACGGAGTTTACCTTTTTCAGGTCACCCGCGTTGCACCAGCCTCAATCCAGGTTGAAGTGGCGGCGATTGGGACCGGGCTTCTGCGTATCGATTGCCTTGGACTACATGATTAGAGGCCCTGTGGCGCAAAATTGATCGGACGAAAGGCTGAGGCACTGCAACCTCACCACCTGCACGCTGTTATGGACAGATTTCATTTCTACCGACCTTGGAGGCTCAGATTTTACCAAGGCGCTCATCCTCGAATCTTGGACCGGTGATTCCCGACAGCGTGAAATATGCTGGATAGGGCAACTGGTATCGAACACGGTGCAGGTGAACTGAACAAACCGGGCCATAACGTATTCGGTGCTGCGATTTTCTCAGTTGACGAAACCAGGCCATAGCGCTCAAAACCCTGTCGGTCCCACCGTTGATTGCATCGCCCAGGCGGTCTCCGTCGTCCCAAAAGCTGCGGCATTGGGAGGCCGTCGCTATGGGCAAACAGAGAATCAAGCCGAATTACCGTCTCTTTCTGCTTCGCTTGCCGGATTTGGATCATTGTAAAACGGCAGTTCTCAATAGCCTCGGGTCGCCAGCTTCGCGCCGAGTCTACGAGTACGCCATCGACCAGTTCATCGCTTGGTACTGCTCCGAACCTCGGCTGGCCTTCAACCGCATCGTCGTCGTGCGTTATCGCCTGTACCTGGAATCGCGGCATCTGGCCGCCAACACGATCAACCAGCAGCTTGCGGCCGTGCGTCGCCTGGCTCACGAAGCCGCCGACGCTGGCTTGCTGAGTCCCGAGTTGGCCGCGGGAATTAGCTGCGTCAAGGGAGTCAAGCAGCTCGGGTTCCGGTCCGGCAATTGGCTGAGCGCGGAGCAGAGTTCACAAGTGCTCAAACATGCTCGGGGCGATAGCATGCGTGCCAAGCGAGACTATGCAATGCTGGCCATGCTGTTTGGTTGTGGCTTTCGCAGATCCGAGTTAGTCGGCTTGGAGTTGGATGAGATCCAGATGCGTCAGGGTCACTGGGCAGCCGTGGATCTGATCGGCAAGGGTGGCCACATCCGCACCGTGTTCATTCCGAACTGGGTGAAAGCCGCTCTCGATCAATGGACACGAGCCGCTGGGGTTTGTGAAGGCAAAGTCTTTCGAGCGGTCGCCGGACGGGGAAAGGTGTGGGGCAATGGCCTCTCGCAGAACGTTGTCTGGTACGTGGCTAGAACGTGCTGCGAGAGAGCAGGCTTGGAGCACATTGCACCACACGACCTGCGGCGGACCTGCGCGAAGCTCTGCCACGATCGCGGCGGTGAACTAGAGCAGATTCAGTTCTTGCTGGGCCACGCATCGGTTCAAACGACAGAACGCTATCTCGGCTGCAAACAGAATCTCGGACACCCGGTCAACGATCTTTTTGACCTCGCAAAGGACGGACGGCCGCATGAAAACGATGCTGAATCCGTCAGAGCGAACGCCTCCGATCCTGTAGAAATGGCATCTCGGCAGAGGATAGAATGCCGGAACGGAGGATCGAACCATGACCAGCCGGTCTGCGACTCAAGACAGCTACCCCTACCCAAACGAACCGATTTGGTCGAGATCAGAAAAGGCCATCGCCCGCAAAGCCTTCGACGCTGCTCTGGGCCAGGAGCTTCACGAAGTGATTCAGGAAGTAAAGCGAATGGCCAAGGAGATCCAGAAATCGTCGGATCTGTGCGACCTGGAATATTACCTGACTCAACGTCGTAAAGAGATTGATCGCAAATACGACTTTCGCGGTTCGCGACTTACAGATGTGTTGGGGAGACTCTTGTACGAAAATCGACTCGGCGAGGAAGATCTGCGCGGATTGCAGGAAGAGAAGATGAAATCAATCCGTTTTTTCGCTCAGTTTCTCAGAGACGGCGCAGCCTGATCTGCATTTGAGCGCTATGGCCTGTGGGTGTTGAAAAAGTCCCTCAACAGAACGGTTTTTCATCTGCGAGCATGCCGTCGGCGGTTTTCTTGTTTCCGTTCGACTAAGTGGTGGCCGGCAGAACCGGTGTTGTCGGTCGGCTAAGGAAGCGCACCAGTCGTTTGATGTTCTGGGCCACCGCTGCCAAAAAGAACTGCTCCCGCACGAACTTCAGTCTGCGCAGACGCAAGCGCCGCAATCCGATCTGATTCTTCAGTTCCGCGAACAAGGCTTCCACTTTCTTTCTTTGCCGCTGTGCTTTGGCGAACTCTGGCGTGTTGACCAACTCCCGCGCACGTTGTCGGGCTGGTTCGTTCTGGTGGATGATAAGGCCCCGGAAGGCAGCACTGGTGCATTGTGGTCGGAGCGGGCACGAGCCACACTTTTTACGTGTCCCGATATAGTTGGAGGCTCGATTGCGATAAACTCGGCCACCGTAGTTGAGGAACTGGCCAGCAGGACAGATATAGCGATTGTTTTCCGGTTGGTAGGTGAAACGCTCGGGGCCAAAGAATGGGCTCCTCTTGCGGTGGATACTGTCACGGGTCCGCATGTAGGGGGTGATGTTCCGATCGGCTAGCCATTGCAAGAACTCCCCGTTCCCGTAGGTCGTGTCGGCCGCCACCGATTCCGGCTCTCGTCCTCGCCATTGCGTGAAACGGGTGAGCATGTCTTGCGCGGCAACGGTTTCTTGACTCATGCGCGCTGCCGTCGCTTGTACTCCCACGATCACACAACTGTGATTGTCGATCAGATAGTTGTCGTAGTACCCCAGTCGCGCCGGTGTGCCGCCCTTGGTGGCGTAGGTAGAATCGGGATCGGTGGTCGAAACCTGGTCCTGCTCATGCACCGGCTCCTCCACCGGATTCTGCTCTTCCACTTCCCGCAGGTACTGCCGCACGGTGTGATGAACTTGGGCCGCTTCCGCTAACTGCTCGCGCGGGATGCGGCTTTCCTTGCTGGCATTCGCCTCCACGAAACTGCCATCGACCGACAGGTGCTTGCCCTGCACCAATCCCACTTCCACGCACTGCCGCACGATCTGCTCAAACAGCTCCTCGAACAGCTTCGATTCCTGAAACCGCCCGTGCCGGTTTTTCGAAAAGCTGGAGTGATGCGGAATTTCCTGATCGAAACCCAAGCCCGTGAACCAGCGCCACGCCAGGTGCATGCGTAGTTCCTCCACCAGTTTCCGTTCGCTAGTGATGCCGTAGAGATAGCCGATCAGAAGAATGCGCAACAGAAGTTCGGGATCAATGGAAGGACGGCCTGTCTCGCTGTAACTCCCTTTCAGCTTCTCGCGGACGAAGGCAAAGCTGATGTGCTTTTCGATGAGCCGCAGCAGGTGCGTCTCTGGCACCTGATCGTCCAGTCGGAAGTAATAGAACAGCGCTTCGGAGCGGTCGTGTTGCCCCATCATGATCAGCAGTCCTCCGATGATGAGAATCCAACAGAGCATGGGTAAGATCACTTTCTTCTAACATGCTTCTGCCGAATCTCATCCCGCTAATCGACGTGACTTTTTCTACACCCACGCCTGATTCGTCATTTGACCAACGGTCCGGCTGCTCAATCCCGGATTTCGCCAGCCCATCACACCGAACCGTGAGGCCTGTCACTGCGGGGCGTGGCCAAAGCGCGGTAGTTTTAGCGTGAGGCTCCCGAGCCCTTTCGTAAGTGGGCCCAAATCAAGGCAACTCGGGAAATAGCGGGTTTCCCCAACCCGAGTCCTGTGCTCGTCATCGCTCTCCGGGCCGCCGCGAAACCCAAATCAGAAATCCTAACGGTCAGGAGGAGAGCATGAGAAGCGCACCGCTTCACTCTTCATTCTATTCTCATTTTCATTCACAACTGCTCAGAAAGGAGAACGACTTTATGACGAGGAATCAATTCCAGACCGCAGGCAGGGTGCTCGCGGCCATAACGGTAACGTTAGTCGTGGTTCTAATGTTGGTCCCCGCCGCCAGCGCACAAGGAAATTCCAGAGGTACTCCTCTGTGGACCAAGGCCGCGTGGGCCACATGGAAGTCCTGGGACGGCAACAATCCCGGCACCGTTGTCGGAACCATTGTCATCGACAGACGAAAGATCACAGTCACCTACACCGGAGAAGTCAGGTTCGTGCAACTGAAAGGTAACGGCACCAACTACTACCTGCCGACATCCACGTTCAGCTGTGCGACAGTTCCAAACGCTCCCAAAGGCGGAAACATGATCGCGATCTCCGGAACTGCCGATCCTCACACGTTCACCTTCTCGGTTCCCGTCAGGCATCCTGTTATGGCGATTGTCAGCCTGGGACAATATGCGCTGGCGGTGGACTACAACTTCAGCGTATTGCCGAAGATCCTGGTTCAGGGACCCGAGCAGTACTTTGGCGGCGGATCCGACAACTTGAAGATCATCCACAAGAAGACACTGCGGGGGAACGAAGGAGACGGCCTCGTCCAGTTGAGTGGGAGGTCGACATCATTCAGTTGGACGGTGGGAAACGGCGAGTATTGGAACGGTTTTACGGTGGGCGTTCCTCCGCCTAGCACGGAGGATTGATCCAGCGGATTGTTCTGTTTGGGATTCTCCGGCGGCTCGGCATCGCGAGCAGAGAGTATCGGGGTGCCGGGTCGCTGGAGAGATTCGTATTCATCATTCCTCTAAAAGGAGGGTAATTTTATGAACAGCAATAGACTCTGGGCCGCCGCAGGCAAGGCGCTGGCAGTCCTCGCAGTAGCGCTCATCGTAGTCCTAATACTGGCGCCGAGCGCGGGAGCACAAAGCACGGAGAAGGTGCTCTATTCGTTCACCGGTGGCGCAGACGGAGCGCATCCGCATCAAGGGCTGGTCTTCGATCAAGCTGGTAACCTTTATGGCACAACATTCGAGGGCGGCCTCTACGGAGCGGGCAACGTTTACAGTCTGACGCCAAACGGCGACGGAACCTGGACGCAGACCGTACTCTACAGTTTTACCGGCGGCAGTGATGGGGGTTGGATCGATTGGGGCAGGCTCACCTTTGACACAGCTGGCAATCTCTACGGCGTGACATACCACGGCGGAAGCCATGGAGCAGGCACGGTCTTCCAGTTGTCCCCGAACGGAGACGGAACCTGGACGGAGAACGTACTGCACCAGTTCACCTGGGGCAAAGACGGGGCCGAACCCAGAACCGTCCCATTCTTCGACGCTCAGGGAAATCTGTACGGAACCGTCGCCTACGGCGGCACTTCTGGATGTGGTGCGGTTTTCAAGATGACACCCGGCTCCGATAACAAATGGATTTATCACGTGATTCACCAGTTCGCGGAGAAGCCCGCCTGCAGCCCTTGGGTCGGCCTCATTCCCGACAAGGCCGGAAGCCTTTATGGCACGACACGCAATCAGGGGGCCGCCTGCAACCCGCCCTATGAATGTGGCACGGTCTTCAAACTGACACCCACTTCAGACGGCAAATGGACCTACAGGGTAATCCACAAGTTCACTGGGGGAAAAGGAGGTTTGGATCCTTCTGTATCTGGCTTGATTTTCGACGACAGCAGTAATTTGTACGGAACGACCGAGCACGGCGGAGCTTATGACTCTGGTGTCTTTTTTAAGCTGACGTCCGGTGTGAACGACAAATGGACGTTTAAAGTATTGCATCAGTTCCGCAGGAAGACAGATGGGTTGGGCCCCAATGGCCAGGTGACTCGCGATGCCGCTGGCAATTTCTATGGCACGGCCTGTTTGGGTGGGGCCTATGGATATGGCACCGTTTACAAGATGACACCAAACCAGGATGGAACCTGGACCTTCAGTGTGGTGTACGCCTTTGGCGGTAACGACGGGAATTCTCCGGCACCTGGCGGTGGCGTCATCCTTGACAACGTAAACAATCTCTATGGCACAACCGTTGTGGGTGGCGCTTACGGATACGGCACCGTCTACGAGATCACGCCGTAACCCAGTTCTCCGGCCGCTCGGTTTCGAGCTGCTGACGACCGAGCGCCGAGTGGCCGGAGAGACCACTTATGGCTGCCTAGCTGTTGTAACATCCCCTTTACGCTCAAACCCCCTCAATGCATTATGAAAGAGCGCCCCGATTGAGAGGGTGGGATGGATGGCGCCGCCTGCGCTCCGCTACGCTGTGCAGGGCTGCGCTCCGCTACGGCGGCGAGAGAGTGAGTATGTGGGGTGAGAAGGAAGTGCAAAGGCATAGGCAAATCGGTTGGAGAATGGCACTTTACCTTAGGGGAAAGATAAGCGTTGGCACGAATGATCTTTCCCCCAAGGAGGCAACGGAAATGAGTCGCGACATCAAGTATATCGGCTATCTGGCTCTCGAGATAGCCAATACCATGTGGCCTTCTGGACTATGTCGAGCAGCAGTTCCGCAACCCGGCGCATAAGCCCCTTCGATACGGTTTTTCTCCACATAGTCTTGGTTCTCCCACTGCGACAAAGCAGTGCAGAAGGAGAACCGCATGGAACGATTTGTCAAAGATCCCCATACACTACGGCAAGAATCTCAGGGTTCCTTATGCCCGCATATCGATGAGTTCGCTCAGCATCGGAAAAGTCTCGTCGCGCCGGTCACCCCCGTCGAGAGGACAACGATTGACAAGCTACTAGACGACTTCAGTTTGTACCTTCAGCAGGAGCGCGTGCTCGCAGCAACCACGGTAGCCAACTATGTATCCCTCATTAAGAAGTTCTTGACGCATCGTTTTGGAACTGGACCGGCAGACCTTTTTGATCTGACGGCTGCCCAGGTTGTCGGCTCGGTGCAGCGCCTTGTACCGTCGCTTTGCCGGAAGCGAGCTAAAGTGATGACCAGTGCGCTGCGTTCATTCCTTCGCTACGCACGGTATCAGGACTTCATCCGATCGGATCTCGCGGCCTGCGTGCCTTGCGTGGCAGACTGGTCCGTCGCTTCCAAAAGGCTTGCCGATCGAGCATGTCAAACAAGTGCTGGCCAGTTGCAATCGGAAGAGCGCTATCGGCCGACGCGACTACGCGATCCTGTTGCTGTTGTCACGTCTTGGGCTGCGAGCAGGCGAAGTGGCAGCCCTCACGTTGGAGGACTTCGATTGGGAAACCGGGCGGCTCACCTTGCGAGGCAAAGGTGACCGCTACGCTGAACTTCCCGTACCAGCAGATGTCGGCAAGGCGATCGCGGCTTACCTGAAGCACGGACGCACGCGCTCGACCAACCGCTGTGTGTTCTTGCGGGCACAAGCGCCGGCCATCGGGCTTAGGAATAGCAGGTCAGTAGGCTTAATCGTTGCGAAGGCGCTGGCACGCGCTGGGATCAACTGTCGTAGAAAAGGTGCGCACCAGTTCCGGCACACTCTGGCAACCGAGATGCTCCGCCACGGTGCATCGTTGGCCGAGATCGGCGAAGTCTTGCGGCATCGAAACCCCCAAACTACCGCCATCTATGCCAAGGTCGATCTTGCCTCGCTACGCACGCTAGCCCTTCCATGGCCGGGAGGTGTCCGATGAACACGTTGGAGAAAGCTTTGCAAGAATACCTTGCTATGCGTCGCGCTCTAGGATTCCAACTGCTCGACGCTGGTCCTGCCTTGTCAGATTTCGTCTCCTTTTTAAAGCGAGGACGAAGCTCTCATATCACCATACGACTGGCGTTAGAGTGGGCGCAGAAACCTGGTGCTCAACCAGCAAGGTGGGCTCATCGGTTGGGTTTTGTTCGCGGTTTTGCCCGCTATCGGAGTGCTACGGACCCTCGGACGGAGATTCCCCCCTGGAGACTTTTGCCATTTCGATCAAAACGGGCTCGCCCGTACTTGTACACGGACGATGAAGTGCGCATGCTGTTGAAAGCTTCTCTGGGATTGTCTCCGAACCACCCACTGCGAAAGTGGACCTATCACGGTTTGCTCGGTCTGTTGGCGGTTTCGGGTCTGCGCCTCAGTGAGGTTCTTTCACTCCGGCTGAGCGATGTGGATCTGCAGAACGCGGTTTTGACAGTGCGGGAACGAAGTTTGGCAAGTGTCGCTTGGTTCCCCTTCACAGTTCGACGCGAAGGGTGCTGTCGCGGTACAAGTCGCGTCGAGACCAGTACCTCAAAGGCCAACCGACCTCTGACTTTTTCTTCGTTACCAAACGGGGAACTCGATTGGACAAGAACAACGTCCGCGGAACGTTCCATGCTTTGTCGCGGCAGATAGGCCTTCGAGGTGAGTTCGATAGCCATGGACCTCGCCTGCACGATTTTCGCCACCGATTCGCGGTGCAAACACTTTTACGTTGGTATCGCTCCGGCGACGATGTCGAGCGGCGTCTTCCGGTTCTTTCCACTTATCTCGGACACGTTCGTCCAGACGATACCTACTGGTATCTGACCGCTTGTCCAGAACTGATGGGACAGGCCGTTGAGCGGTTAGAGAGGCGTTGGAGGACTCCGAAATGAAGAGTACATCCAACTTCCCTGGTTTGTTGGAGGGCTTCTTCACCCAGCGTTTGCTGCAGCAGAAACAAGCCAGCACACACACCATTGCTTCGTATCGTGATACGTTTCGGCTTCTGTTCCGGTTTACCGAGAAACGCCTGCACAAACCACCCTCTCGGTTGACCTTGGAAGAGATCGACGCGCCATTGGTCGCGGCGTTTCTAAATGATCTCGAGAAAAGTCGCTCCATCTCACCACGCAGCCGCAATCTCCGACTGACTGCCATTCGCTCTTTCTTTCGCTATGCTGCCTATGAAGCACCAACACACGCGGCCCAGATCCAGCGTGTGCTGGCGATTCCGGGCAAACGGTATGACCGTGTGCAGATTCATTTCCTTTCACACGCCGAACTGGACGCACTTCTCGCCGCTCCTGAGCTAGAGACCTGGTCTGGCCGCCGCGATCATGCTCTGCTGATGGTGGCGGTGCAGACCGGGTTGCGCTTATCCGAACTGACGGGCTTGAAGCGACAAGATGTCATGGTCGATACAGGCGCTCATGTGCGCTGTACCGGGAAAGGACGGAAGGAGAGATGTACCCCACTGACCAAGCAAACCAGGGCCGTGTTGAAAAACTGGTTGAATGAACCCCAAAGGGCGCATACGGAGATGCTTTTTCCCAACGCTCGAGGCAATCGTCTCAGCGGTGATGGCGTGCGATACGTCCTTGCTAAGCACATCGTGACCGCTTCCAAGACCTGCCCTTCGCTGCTTAGGAAGAAAGTGACACCGCACGTGCTGCGCCACACCATGGCCATGGAACTGCTTCAGGCGGGAGTCGATCGCGCGGTGATCGCACTCTGGCTTGGACACGAGTCCGTGGAAACTACACAAGTCTACCTCGATGCCAACCTTGCTCTTAAGGAGGAGATCCTTGCAAAGATGAGATCACCAAATGGTACTAACTCCGGCCGCTACAAACCGCCCGATAGCCTCCTCGCCTTTCTGAACGGCCTGTAGCATCGCAAAACTATGTCGAGCAACAAGGGGGAGTCAAACCTGGCGGTCTCCAGTCTGAGGCAGACTTGTGGAACGGCTTCCTCTCCTCTCGACATAGTCCGGAAGGCCACATGGTATCGGCATGGATGTGCACCAGGAAGCGATTGTGATCGCGGTCCTGAATGGCAGTGGGAAGCTGGTCATGGAAACCATCCTCGAAACCAAAGCCAGCAGCATTCTGCAGTTCATTCACGGTCTACGGGGCGAGCTGCATGTGACCTGGGAAGAAGGCACCTGGGCGGCCTGGCTGTACGATCTGCTGCAGCCACAGGTGCAGGAAGTTGTGGTGTGCAATCCGCGCCGCAATGCCTTATTAAAGGAAGGCAGCAAGAGCGACAAGGTGGATGCGCGCAAGCTGGCCGAACTACTGCGCAGCGGAATGCTGCGACCGGTCTACCACGGAGAAAATGGACTGCGAACCTTGCGCGAGTTGGCGCGCAGCTATCAGACCATCGGCAAAGATTTGACCCGGGTGATGAACCGGCTGAAGGCACTGTATCGAGGGTGGGGCATCCCCTGTGCCGGCATCCAGGTCTATGCCCCGCGCTATCGGGAGGAATGGTTGAGTAAGCTTGCGCAAGCCGGGGTGCGCCGCCGCGCGGAGTTGCTTTATCAACAACTGGATGGATTGCAGGCCTTGCGGCGAGAGGTGCGACCCGAGTTGCTAGCCGAGAGCCGGAAACATAAAGCCGCGAAACTGCTGCGTCAGATTCCCTGCATCGGTCCGATTCGGGCGGCGAGATTGATTGCGCTGATGCAAACCCCGTACCGGTTCCGCAGCAAGCGGCAACTGTGGACCTATAGTGGCCTGGGCATTGAGACCCACGACAGTGCGCAATACCGATATGTTGGCGGACAAGTGCTGCGTTCCAAAAAACCCCAGCAGCTGCGTGGTCTGAATCAGAACCACAATCATGAGATGAAAGAGATCTTCAAGAGCACGGCCACCCGGGCCAGCTGTGGTAGGGGACCATTCCATGATTTTTACGCGGCTTTGCTGGCCAAGGGTATGAAGCCGGAGATGGCTCGTCTGACACTGGCGCGCAAGATCGCGGCCATTACGTTGACCCTTTGGAAGAAGGAGGAACGTTTCGACGCCGAACAACTGAAGACGCAAGCCGCTTGAGCATCGAATAGAACCCAGGTGATCTCCCCAGGTTTTCATGCCTCGGTGGTAGCCAATCGGTGCTTGCGAAGCTCGGGTTCGAGGGAGAGTATCCATTCGCTCATTCAGGCACTTTGTGTGCTGTAGTCCAGCACCGAGTCTCCGACTCAATCCTATACCCCCTCGGATAACCCAAAAAAGCTATAGGCCTTGAGCCTCAGATAGGATCATGGTTGGCACCTTAGCCAACATTTAGCTTGCGTAGCTTTGGAACCGAACGGTGTCGAGCGCCACTGACTTCATGAAACCGTTGAGTTGGGACAACAAGCAACTGGGGTGGGCATCGACCCTGCAATCTGCGGCGAGCCAAAGCGGCCAACCAATCACCCTTGCGAGAATGAGAGGGCTGGATGTAAGTCACCACACCCGCATCTCTCCGAGGGGCGGGGAGGAGTGTTTTTTCTTGACATCCTCTTTTATAGGATGAGCGAAATGGCCTGTTTTCAGCCGTTGACCACCGCCCTTCCACCAGAGCGTCCCGAAACTTATGCCCGCAGCGTCGGTCGCCCGGGATTCATCCTTGAGCGACCGGCTTGTAGCGTGAAGGACTTTACCACCACAACCGCATAGTCTCCTTTTTTGACCATGATCCAGGTATCGAGCCGTTCGGTTTCGGTCCCTGTGTTGGTCTATTTCAGGGCTGATCCCCACGTGCCGCCACATGCCTGAGTTCATTTCACGGTGAACGTTCCTGGAGCGATAGAGCTGCCGCCCTTGGTAAAGACCTTGATTTTGCCGGTCTTCGCGCCGGCTGGCACTGTGGCTGTCACCTGAGTATCGGAGTTCACAGTGAACTTCGTCGCCTTGACTCCACCGAAGGTCACGCTGGTGGTCTGCGTCAGACTCATGCCGGTGATCACGACTGGAGTTCCCACCGGTCCGCTTTTCGGGGAGAATTTCAAAGCCTGGGGAGTAACCTTGAACACTTGCGGCGTGACCAGGTTGCCGCCCGGTTCCAGCACAGTCACGTTGCCAGTGGTTGCTCCGGTAGCTACCGTTGCCACCATGTAGGTGTCGCTGACCACTGTGAACGACCCCGCGCCCGTTCCAAATTTCACACCGCTGGCGCTGTTAAAACCTTGTCCGAGGATTCCTACCTGCGTCCTGACCTTGCCTGACCAAATCACGACCAGGGAGGCAAACGGCTTTAACCCGCCGTCGAAACTGTAGAGCACGCCGTAAGTAGTATTCGGGGTTCCACCATGTTGTGTAAGGCCGTAAATTGTGCCATTGGTATGGAGCATGGGAGTTGCGAAAGGAGTGTCGCCCGTAGCCGTCTCGAAGTCATGAAGGTTGGCAAAGCCTTTTCCGGTCGTACTGACTTTGAATAAGGTGCCCACTCCGTTGAGGCCGCCGCGAGCGGCTACGCCGTACAGAAACTTGTTGCTTCCCTGAACCAGCCCGGAGTAGGAATTGCTACCGTCAGTCGACTGAAAGCTGTGAAGCACCTTGTAACCGCCGCCGCTGGTCGTCATCGCGAAAACGGTTCCGACCCCGTTCGTCCCGCCCCATACTGTTGTGCCGTAGAGCTTGCCGTCCACTCCTTGCATAACTGGACCAGCGGGATTGGTCCCATCCATCCCGTCCGTCTTGAAGCTGTGGATGATTTTCAGTTTCCCCTTGAGCGTCAGCTGGAACACTGTGCCTTCGTTGTAGTCGCCGCCGTTTGGCGTCGTGCCGTACAGGTTGCCATCGGCAGCCAGGATCAAGGGAGCGGACGTGTCCGTCCCAGCGGTGGCAATGGTGGAAAACGAGCCGGACGGAGTAATTCGATAGATCTCGCCGGGATGGCTGCCGTTGTTGGTGATGCCGTAAACACTGCCGTTCGGCGCCTGGATGGGCGTGGCCCACGGATAACCTCCATCAGAGCCATCGGAGAAGCTATGGAGCGAATTCAACCCGCCGCTTCCAAAGCTGAAAACGGTGCCCGCTTTCGAGCTTCCTCCCGTTTCTGTCGACCCATAAAAATTCCCATCAAATCCGAGGCTAAGCCCCGACTGAGGGGTATTCCCGTCGGAGCCTTGAAAACTGTGAAGAACGGTCACGTTGCCTGTGAGGTCAGAAACGAAGATCGTCCCATCGGAGCCAAGCTGGGTTTGCAGGGTACCGTAGAGATTTCCATCCTGGCCCTGCGCCAACAGTGCAGGGTTATTAGGATTTGCCCCTTCTTTGTGCCAGTCGAAGTTGTGGATCTGGGTATAGATTTGTGCCTGGGCCAGCGCCGACAAGGCCATCAGGACAACGATACCGAGAGATTGAGACACTCTGATATTCCTCATATTTCTCCTCCTGAAGTTCGGGATTGTTCTCATCGCCCTGCGGTTAGACAGGCAAGCCGCAAGTGGAGGCGACTCCGCCGAAGTCGCCCTCCCCCGCAACGACCATGCTTTTACCAAGCCCGGCGGATTTAGTGCAGTTTCTTAGTCAACGACCGAGACTAACAAGTCCGGTCCGAGGTCGATCCCTTACTCAGTAATGCGAGAAAAGGAGGCGAATTGGCTCAAGGTGCTGGAACAATTATTCAGAAAGCATTGAATAGATTTAACAACTCTTGTGTTTTCAATCACTAACAAGAACAAGTGAAACCGATAAGCTTGCGGCCCAGCGGAGAGTATCCATGCCCTCATTAGGCGTTCCGGGTGCTCGAATCAGCACCCAGTCTCCGGCTCAATCCTATGCCCCCTCGGATAACCCAAAAAAGCCATAGGCCTCGAGCCTCACATAGAATGATGGTTGGCACTTAAGCCAACGGTTGGCTTGCACAGCTTCGCAACGAATGGCGTCGAGCACCGTGGTTCATGAAACGATCGAGTCGGGACAAGCAACTGGGATCGGCATTGCCGCTAGTCACCACACCCCGCATCTCTCCGAGGGGCGGGGAGAAGTATTTTTTCTTGACATTACATCCAGCCCCGTCTCATTCTCGGAAGGGTGATTGGTTTGGCCGCTTTGGCTCGTCGCACTTTCTATGCCACGATTTCCGGGGATGACTTTAATCACGGTGCTTTTTGACGAGAGCCGCGCGGGCTTGGGTAGCAGAAACTCGAAAATAGGTTCGGGTTCAAGTCAATAGAAAACGCTGGATTCGAAACAGCATTCTTTCCTGACTGAGGCCGGTGCCGGGGGATTCCGGGGGGACCATCTTTCGTGGGACGGACCGCCAAAAGGACTGCCTCCTTGACCTCCGTGACCGGGGTGTTGAGTGTAATGGCCTCCTTAGAAAAGAGCCGCAACTCACTGCAAACAGGGGGTTGGCGTAGAGCCTCTTTTCATGCTTCGTTGTGACCGGAGTCCGGTCATGCTGACCTGTCATCTTGCCCCCGGCCCGCGAAACCTCATGAAAGTCGTGCCAGTAACTGTTTTGTTTTCAGCGCCGGGACCGCGACTTTCGACCCTGATTTCATCAACAATCCGACTGGTCACTTCGTTTGAAGCTTGGCGCTCGCTAATTTCTCCGCAACATCGAGTGCTTCAGAAGCTTTCGCCGGAACGTCCGGGACAACTCCGGTCTCTTCTCAATTGCTTTTTGAAATCGGGTTGATCGCGCGCTCGAACGGAACTTGCACCTTGAAGTGATCATCGATCAAGTTGCCGCCTACCTGGTGCGCACCGCCCCCAGTAGTTGCTCCCCACGAGAATGACACGTTTCAGGTTTCTGATTATGGAAGACGAGAAGTTGCATTTACGTGATCGGGACGGTCATGTTCATCGGCGTCTTCGCTTTGAGACTGCTGATCCGCTGACCGCAAGGATTTTCTCCGGCACCATGCTTTTGTCAGATCACATGAGAAGTCGGCCCGAAAAGGACACCGGCGGAAGTGGCGGGACTACCTGGCGGGGGATCAACCGGTGCAGCAATCGATACAGCAGTTCGTTTACATAACAAAAACAGGAAAGACACTGTTACAACCCCGAACGCAAGCCATGCAATCACGAACAATCGGAGGAGATGCATTTCGATCACCCGCTGCCTATTATTCCCTCAGTACTCGAATTCAGACGGAAGTGTCGGCCTGCCCGAAGCCTTGTTTCGAAACCAGCCTAGGTCTGTCTCATGTCCGACACAATTAGGGAAATCCCTAAGAGTCACAGGGCCACATGGGTTTCCTTTGTTCAGCGTGTGCCCTGTCTTTTTTCGAAGGTATCGGTAAGGATACTTGCCGATAAATCGTCGCGATTAAAACCCCAGCTGACGGGCGAACAGACGGGTAGAGTCGAGAACAGGCGCAGTGGCGTTAGTCTTCCGGTGGCTCGTGTCGCGGCTTTCGCCCGGACGGAACAGGACCCTTCTGGCCCAAGAAACAGTCATCACAACACTCAATCGAATCATGATTGGGTGGGCGAATTATTTCTGTTTGGGACCAGTCAGTCATGCCTGTCGAGCTTTGGAACGACATGCTCGTCGGCGGCTGCGCCAGTGGCTCTGTGTCAAGCACAAGCTGCGATGGCCGGCGACCAAACGGTATCCGGAAGCCGCCCTGCATCAGAAGCTTGGGCTCGTCCAGCTAGATGCGAACGATCAGCTTTCCGTGGGCGACCCGCGTTGCCTCAGTCCGGCTTGGCTTGGCTCCGTTTCCTGTTCCCGCTCATCGAACCGAACAGGCGCGTTTCACGCATTCGGCTCTCGGAGAAAGTGTCACGAGGGTTTCCTGGCTGATCGCCTTACAATGCGTTGCACCCGTTTCTTCGACGGAGTCGTTCCTAAATAGGCCCGACCCGTCTTCGACGAGTAGCATCGCCCGAACCTGTACCCTAAGAAGTCGAACTGTTCTTCCGGCAGCTTGCAGACCCGCGTCTTGGTATCGTTCACCGTCTTGAATACACTCCATAAGAATTTTGAATTTGATCCGACGTAAGTTTTCCATAAAGATGCTCCCATATGATGTTTCTACCTAACAGCCCGTGGTGCAAGTTCGGATTCGTGACCAGAAAGTGTTGAGGTATCCACAGGCTTGGTTTGTAGAATCGGCGCATGGCGATGGGGACGCGCAAGCAGCGGGAGAAGCAAGAAGATTTGTGGATCGCGCACACGGAGTTGGCATCAGCTCCGGGGCATCCGTTCTATCAGCGTTTGAATGAGTTGCTGGAGGCCGAGGGCTTCGACGAGTTTGTCGAGGGCCGGTGCGCGAAGTTTTATGCCGAGAAGAACGGGCGTCCGTCGCTGACGCCGGGGATTTACTTTCGGGCGCTGCTGATCGGGTATTTCGAGGGCATCGGAGCGGAGCGCGGGATTGCCTGGCGGTTGGCGGACTCGCTGGCCCTGCGGCGTTTTGTGGGCATCGCGCTGGACGAGTACACGCCGGATCACTCGACGATTTCGCGCACGCGGCGGCTGATTGATCTGGACACGCATCGCGAAGTATTCGGCTGGGTGTTGGGCGTGCTGGCCGATCGTGGGTTACTGAAAGGCCAGCGGATCGCGATTGATGCGACGACGCTGGAGGCGAACGCGGCGATGCGCTCGATCGTGCGGCGGGACACGGGCGAGAGTTACGAGGAGTTTCTGCGGGGGCTGGCGAAGGCCTCGGGCATCGCGACCCCGACGCGGGAAGACTTGGCGCGGTTGGATCGCAAGCGCAAGAAGCGGACGTCGAATAAGGAGTGGAAGAGCCCAGCGGATGGCGATGCGCGGATCGCGAAGATGAAGGATGGGCGCACGCATCTGGCGCACAAAGCCGAGCACGCCGTCGATCTGGACACGGGCGCGGTGTTGGCGGTCACGCTGCAAGGCGCCGATCAGGGCGACCCGGCCACGCTGGATGAGACGCTGTGCGAAGCCGGGATGGCGGTGGCGGAGCAGGTCGGGCGCGAGGCGGAGTTGCGGCCCCACGAAGCGCCGAAGGTGAACGTGGCCGGCATCGAAGAGACGGTGACCGACAAGGGTTATCACAGCGGCGCGGTGGTGAGGCGGATGAAGGCGTATGGCGTGCGCAGTTACATCCCAGAGAAGAAACAGAAGGGACGGCGGAACTGGGCGGGCAAACAGGCCGAGCAGCAAGCGGTGTATGCCAACCGGCGGCGGGTGCGGGGTGAGTATGGCAAGAGTTTACTGCGGCGGCGCGGCGAGTTAGTGGAGCGCAGCTTCGCGCACTGCTACGAGACGGGCGCGATGCGGCGCTGCCATCTGCGCGGACAGGAAAACATTTGGAAGCGGCAACTGATCCACGTGGGCGCGTTCAATCTAAGCCTGATCCTGCGCCAACTGCTGGGCGCGGGCACGCCGCGGGAGTGGAAGAACCGCTTCGGCAGCCTTGTTTTGACCCTGTACTTACTCTTCCCGTGTCGGATAAATAAGGCGCGGTTTTGCAGAAGCCGAATCTCCGCGTCCGTTGCCAAGTGCTTCGTGAGATCGCGTAGCCGACTACGTCGCCCGACTCGCAGGAAATCCGCTACTTGCACCCCGGGCTGCTAGGGAGCGTCCGATGACAAGACCGCTGGCTATTTCTATGGCGATTGTTGTGCTCACATCGTGCTTCGTTCTGGCTCAGGAGCATGACAAACCCTACAGCGCCGACCAAGTTCATTCCCAGACTTGGGCCGCGTCCACCAAAGCGCTTATCACGGTCGTTCCTCCCCCAGAAGGTCGGCTCGCTGCTCCATCAGTTTCTTCTGCTTCTCCGGTGCCTTCTTCAACTACTGCCGAATCCGTAATCCCAGCAGCTCTGCTTGCGGGCTGCAACCCGCCGTGTAGCATTCATTACATCGGTCACGCACGTGTGATGTAACCTAGAGGAGTGCGTTGCGTGCTGGTTCATTTCGTCTCTGCGGTTTTGATTTCAGGCGGTCTGCCTGCATTTGCTCAAAGCGAGCACCCTGCCAGCTCCGAGATCTCTTCGTACTTGGTACGTGTTCAGCGCACAACACCAGGAAATACTGTTTGTGTTCTCTTGCGCCAGGACGGCCGGTTTCACTTGGAGACGTCCCACGGAGACCGTACCCAGGTATTAGAGGGGTCCCTGCCGAATGCCGAACTGTTAAAAGTTCAGCGGATGCTGGATAGCGACGGGATCCCAGGGCTCTCCAAAGATCAGCTCGCCTTGCCGAAAACGACCCGTCTAGCCGAGATAGCACAGATCAGCATCTTCCACACCGACTACTGGCAGAATCCAGCCTTCGTGGATGATAACGGCAGTCAGTCTATTCCGCCGTCGTTAGCTCTGCTGTTGAATTGGCTCGGGTCATTACACACGCAAACCCCACCAGCAACTGAATGAGGACGAAAGCAAGAATAATTGCCAGTCGCCCAAGAAGATCGAACTCAAAAAGCGGCCCAGCTTTTGACATTCGTGCATTATTGCAAGCTTCCTGTGTTTCCGGTGTCTGATCTTGTGTTGATCACAAAGTCACAAGCAGCCACGTGGTTACCCTTTTCCAATGCGGATCGCGGAAAGCGAGTGGAACAATCCGAATACGTTCAGCAGCCACAGCACCACTGCAATAACCACCACGCCATTCAAAATGGACTTGATCGATGACTGCATTGGGATGAAACGGTTGACCAGCCACAACAGAACACCCACCACGATGAGAACTTCGAGGAGTTGAATTAACGGCATAATCCTTGACCTTTCTTATTTCGAGACATAACGCCTCGCATCCGATACGAGGAGTTGCCTGAAGTTTTGTTCAAAAGCTTTTTAGGGTCGAACGTGTTCGCCGGCCTGTCCCACGGCATACCCACGGGTGACAAACGCCAATCGACTGGATGTGGCCGCTTCGATGTGGATGGTTGGCACCTTACCCACAGCGGCCTCAGAATGAGAGCTATGAATCGGCGGTCGTCGCTCTCCCGACACACTCAGCAGAATAAAGAATGACAGGTGTGGGCTTTCGCGTCTGAGCTAGATTGCTCACATGTGAGGAATCGAGATGTCGGCCTGCGACCAATGGGCTCAAATCGCGGTTACCTCGGCCCGTCCCACGTGATCTAGCAGCGCATAACCGCTGGCGGCAGCACTCGACCCTACTAGATGCATCGAAGCCCAGGAATACTCGAATTCTTGTCCACATTGGAAGCAGACGCGGTAGGTCCGTTTCTTGATGGTGAACACGCGACTCATTTCTCTGTGATGGCACCCAAACGCCGACTGTAAGATCCAGAGCAGTGGTTTCATAAGTCCTGCGCTCGTCTGCGCTCGCTACTTCCATTGGCATCCAGCCAATCGAGTAGAGAGCGAACGCTCGTTCGGGCGAGGGCAATCGAGCAGTCAGCGGCTCCGTAGTAAAGATTCATGGTGTCGCCATCGGCATCTATCGTGTATCCGCAGGGGAACACAACATCATCAACGTCGCCGTGACGCTCGTAGTCGGCCGCGGGCCCAAAGATCCACGAATCTCCTCGCAGCAAACACTTTGCCGGATTTTCAAGGTCAAACAGCGCCAAGCCCAGTCGATACAGACAGCCCGAAGGCGTGTGCCGCACTCCGTGGTAGAACACCAGCCAGCCTCTGGAAGTCTCGACGGGCGGCGGCGACAAACCAATCTTGTTTGCATCCCACCAGGCGCCGCGGCGCGCCTCCAACATCAGCTTGTGCCTGCCCCAATAACGCAGATCGGGAGAGTAGGAAACCCACATATGCGATCCCAGCGGCGTCATCGGACGATGAATAAGCGCCCAGCATCCATCAATTCTCCGGGGCAGTAGCGCCGAGTCTTTATCATCTGGGGGCATGATGACACCATAGCGCTCGAAGCTACGGAAGTCCTTGGTTAGAGCCAAAGACACTCCGGGGCCACCGCGCGAATACGAGGTGTAAGTGACTACGTATTGTTGCAACTCAGGCACGAAAGTGATGCGAGGGTCCTCAATGCCCCAGATTTCCTCAGGATACTCCCTGGGGCTTGGCATCAAGCTTGGTTCCTTATCAATTTGCCAATTGTCCACTCCGTTGTGTGATCGGGCGGCGCAAAGATGGGACAAGCCCCGCCGATCTTCGACGCGGCACAGTAGCAGGGTTGATCCGTCCGCCAGGAGTGTCGCGCCCGCGTTGAACACACTATTAATGGAGTACGGCCAATCCTTAGCCGACAGAATTGGGTTGGCAGGATGCCGAAGAAGCAGCGGCTCGTGGCGAATTGTTGTGGCAACGCTCATAGGTGTTCACTCAGTGGTTGGACTGGACCCCTGGGCTGAGACAATCAGTTAAGCGACATTTTGCCGTTCGCTGCCGAAGCATTGTCGGGCGCGGTTGATGATTGGCAGTATAGCTCCGGCTGGTGAAGCGGAAGCGGGCTCTGCCGGAGGGCAACCTGCCAGGAATAGCCAGCTGGAGACTCATCCACGGCGATGAGCGGGGGCACGGTCGCGAGATCGTGCCCTCATCGCATGGATAGATTTCCCCATGCCTCAGAAAACTCATACGACCTCCTGCGCCACGACCACCGCCAGCACGGGCGACGGCGGTCGACGTTCGAACTCGGCGGGCGGACAATAGCCGAGAGACGAGTGCAGGCGTTTTTGGTTGTAGACCTGTTCCAGAAACTCGCCGATGCGAGCCCGCGCTTCGGTCAGGTTGCGATACTCGCTGCGATAGACTTCTTCGCACTTCAGGGTTTTCATGAACGACTCACAGGTCGCGTTGTCCCAGGGATTGCCGCGGCGCGACATGCTGATCCGGACTTGGTGCGTCTCTAACCGTGCGACATAGTCGTGGCTGGCATACTGCACACCCTGATCGGAATGGTGCACCAATCCGGACTCGGGCCGCCGCCGCGCCAATGCCATCTCCAGCGCCGCCACGGCCAACCGGGCTTCCAGCGTGGATTCCAGCGCCCAGCCAATCGCCCGCCGCGAAAACGCGTCCAGCACCACTGCCAAGTACACGAACTCTTCCAGCAGCCGGATGTACGTGATGTCGGCCCGCCAGAGCTGGTTGATTCCGCTCACCACCAGCGCCGCCGCCAGGTTCGGATACACTGGCAACCCGTGGGCGGAGTCGGTCGTCGTCACAAACTTGCGCTTCCGCAAACACAGCAGGTTGTCTTCCCGCATCAGCCGCTGCACCCGTTTGCGATTGACGGACAGGCCGCCACGACGCAACTCCGCCGTGATCCGCCGGCTGCCATAGGTCGGCCACTCCAGCGCCACGCGCTGCACCTGATCACGCAGTTCCACGGACGCGGCCTGCGAGATCACTCCGCGCCGATAGAAACCGGCTCGACTGACTCTGGTCAGCGCACACATCCGGCGGATGGTTAAGGGCGTCCCCGCTTTCATTTCGCGCTCGATTTGTTGGTAAACGGTGCGCCGCCACTGGCGGCCCGCAGCTGGCGCTGTTGTTCTACATGCTGCAAGGCTCGCTTCAAAAAATCGATCTCCAGGACCTGCTGCCCGATCTTACGTTCCAACTCCGCGATCCGCGTCTCTTCCGCCCGTTGCTGCCCCACGCCGGGAAACGCCCGCTCCCCAAACCTATCGACATCGCGGCTCCAGCGGTACAGTTCCTGGCGGCTCACTTCCAGACTGCGCGCCACTAAGCCCGCCGGCTCTCCCGCCCGCATTCGTTGTACCGCATCCAGCTTGAACTCCCTGGTGAACTTCCTTCGAGATCCCATCCAGTTTCCCCTTTCGCTGTATTTTAGGGCTTAACTGGTTGTCTCAAAATTGGGGTCCACTCCAGGTCCTGATCAAAGTCTAGTTAGTGGACGCAACAAATAACTCCCCGCTGGTTTCCGAACTATCAGGTTCTGGCAGCGATCTCATTTCCAGCAGTGCCATCAAGAAAGATAATGTGGATTCCGCTCCCTGGTTCTCATTGGCTCGGTCGGGGTGGAGGCCGTCGCGGCAGCCGCCGGTGACGGCATCATAAAGAGGGAGTTGCAGATCGTTGTCACCAAGGAACCAATTGAAGGCCGACCATGCCTCGCGGCGCCAACGCTTTTCCCCGGTTACACGGTAGGCTTGCAAACATGCCGACACCGCGCCAGCGCCCTCAATAGGCTGTTGATCGAAGCGCGCCTTTGCACCGCCCTGGCGATAGAAGCCTTGCGATCCAATCGATACAAAGTGGCCACTGGTTTCGCAATGTTGCGTTTTCATCAGCCAGTCCAGCGCTTCAAGACCGGCGGAAACCATCCGGTCATCCGAGCACGCGGAGCCCACGAGCAGCATGGCCTGAGGTAATCTCGCGTTTCCGTAGGCCAGAATGTTTTCGAACCACTTCCAATCCGGGGTTCGGATCGAGTGGTACATTTCAAGCAATCGCGTGCTCAGGACGGATCTTATTTTCTGTGCGTCCCGGTCTCCAGGATACGAATCGAGATATTCCTGAATTCCGAGCAAAGCGTAGGCCCAGGCACGAGGACTGTTGAATTCAACAACTGCGGGGAGGGAGATCTCGAACAGACGCCCAGCGGCGCACTTCAGTCCTTCGTCCTTGGATCGGCCTAAAACCGTTCCGAGTCCCCACAGTGCGCGCCCATGACAATCGTCAGAGCCCTCAGGTTCGCTCCACCGGCGATCGTAGCCCAGAAAGTTTCTGAATTTGCGCTTCTCCGGATTGAAGGCGTGCTGCAAAAACGCCAAATAGCGGAAGGACGGATCTCGGGCAGGCTCGCGGTACTCCCCCTTTCCCAGTTGCTCCAGCAGTACTATGAAAACCAGTGCGCGAGCATTGTCGTCAGTGGTGTATCCCTCGGCGCAGTTAGGTATGGTGAAGATTGCGTGCTGTAGCATTCCAGTGTCATCCGTCAGCCTGTTGAAATGCTTCAGGTTGAGCTCCGGCAGCTGATTCAGGGTTTTTTGTGCAACGCGGGCGGCGAACCGCACCTGTGGACTCTCCATGCGGTCGCTACGAACGTGTATAAAACTCTCCATGTAGCCCTGCGCCACTCTTTTCCAGACCATCTCGCGCGCGAACAAATAAGCACGTTTGCGCATGGCGTGGCGTATCGCTGGCGTATCCAGAAGCTCGACTGTCTTTCTCGCGATAGCACCCGGATCCTGGAAGGGAACCAGTGCGCCGCGGCGGTCGTCCAGCAACTCGATCGCATGCCAGTACGGGGTTGAAATGATTGCTTTGCCCGCACCCAGCGCATAAGCAAGCGTTCCGGAAACCACCTGAGCCTCATGGCGGTAGGGAGTGATGTAAATGTCGGCGGCGCCAATGAACTCAACCATCTCCTCGGGGCTGACGAAGCGGTTGTGGAAGATTACATTCGCCTCCACTCCCACTTGCTTCGCCAAAGCTTGCAAGTGAGTTCGGTACCGGTCGCCCTCGCGGCGGAGAATGTGAGGGTGGGTTGCGCCCGCAACCATGTACACGACATTCTTGTGTTTGGACAAAATCTGCGGGAGAGCTTGAATAACGTTTTCGATTCCCTTGTTCGGTGAGAGCAGGCCGAATGTAAGTAGTACCGCTTTTCCTTCCACACCGAAGCGATCCTTGTAGAAATTGGGATCGAGGAACGGCAGCTCGGGAACGCCGTGAGGAACCATGTCGATCTTGCTGCCCGGCACTTTGAAGATTTCTTGCAAGAACTGAGATGAGAGCTGGCTCATGACGATCAGGCGATCCGACAGCTCTGCGATCTCCTCCATGACCACAAGCTGGTCAGGATTCGGCTCGCGGAGGACGGTGTGCAGAGTGGTTACAACAGGCATTTTCAGGCCGCGCAACAGCTGCAAGATGTGGCTGCCCGCGGGTCCACCGAAGATTCCATACTCGTGCTGCAGGCAGACCATGTCGATATTGTTGAAGTTCAGGAACTCAGCGGCCTCTTGATACGATCTCAAATCGTCCTGGGCGAGCGACCATCTCACTCGTGCAGGATAGTCATATCCTTGTTCTGTGTCGTTTACGGGAAGCGCCAACAATCGAGCGGTCCCGCACTCGGCGGATATGGCCGCGCACAAGTCGGTGGTAAACGTGGCAATTCCACACTGTCGGGGCAGATAATTCCCGATCACCGCAATCCGGCTCGGCAGCGACGGCTTCGATTGCGAGCGCGGTCGAGCCGCTGAAACTTCCTCCCGCACCACGGGGCGCGGGCCGACGACTTCTAACTTCCCCTTGGGGATCACTGCGTTTGGTAGCGACATTAGTCCCTAGTTTGCCCAGAGCGGCTGCTGATAGAGGTAACGCTTCCGATAAACCCGACGCGGCATCCGATTTGGTCGGAGGTCATCGGTTACCGGCGCGTGGTTTCACATCAGTAGAGTTGGCTTGTTTCAGTATTCAACGTAAGTGGACCTTAGAACTGGTCAAAATTGACCACATTCCTTCGACGTGGGCCCGGAGGGACGAAAACTGCATCGTCCAGAGAGAGGATTTAGGTCGGTTGGTGCGGCATCGAGCTGCTAGAGCGCGAAAGAGCGACTCGCAGCAAATGCTGCGAGCCGTCTCGTGGAAGTAGCCAGGGTTACTGCTGTTGTCGCCGTTCTTCTGGAGCAGCCTCTTTCTCTGGCTTAGGCGCATTCTCTGGACGGGCTTCGGCCCTGGGAGCAGCCTCCGGATGGGCCTGGCCTTCAGCACGCGGCGTATTCTCGGGCTTGGCCGCTGCTTCTGGATGTGGCGCATTCTCCGGACGCGACGCAGTCTCTGCGCGAGGCACGGCTTCGGGGTGTGGAGCGCTTTGCGGTTGAGGCTTGCTTTCATTCCGAGAGGCATTCTCTACCGGACGCGGCGTGTTCTCCGGACGCGGTGCAGTTGCCTTTTCAGGTGCGCTCGGTGGGCGAGGTACGTCATTGCGCGGTTCTGGTGGCGTCTTGGCCGATGGCTCAGCCGCGGCACGATTGACAGCAGGCTTATACGGCGCTCCCGCTTCTTTTGCCGGTACAGCCGCGCCGTCACCGAATGCTCCCGGTTTCGGAGTAGCTGCGATTGCCGGCTTGCCCTGGTTCACAGAAACTCGTTGCTGCGGGTTCGCGCGGGCAGCCTGCGCATGTTGAGTTTGAGCCGCGACCGGCGCGATATGTTTCTCGTGCACAGCAGCCTCTTGTTCGGAGTTCGGACGAGCAGTGAGTCCACCGTTGCCGCCGTTGTAGCTCACCCGGTTCACCGTCGTGTTGTTGATCACCGTGGTGTTATAGGTGTTGTGAATCTTGGTGACGTTCACATTGTTCACCGCACGGTTGTAGGCAAACTGCCCGTGATCCCAGCGCCCGCCTTGGTAACCTTCACCGGTGTAGCCGTATCCATAATTAATTCCGCCGTAAAACCCTACGTGCGGGCCCCAGTAGCCTTCATTGAAGACGTACGTGCCGTTGCCCCATCCCCAATAGCCTGGAGTCCAGAGAAAGCCGACTTGCGGGGCCATCACCCATGTGCCTGGCACCCAGTAGTAATCGCCCTCACTGTAGGCCCAGTAGCCCGGTGTCCAGATATAGCCCTGGGCGGGGAGGGGAGGCTGCTCGTACACCGGCAGCGCTGGCGGGGCGATGGTAATGGAAATGCCGACTTGCGCGAACGAGGCTGCCGACAAGGCCAACACTACGAGCGCGAACAACAGCGAACGAATGGAAGGGATGAAACGCATTGTGCTTCCTTTTGCCTGGTCATCCTTTGGCTTGCCCGGTGATGCTCTGCTGCTGCGGGTTGCGTGGATGGAGGGGCACGATTTCCGGACGAAACGTACTGACGACCCTGGTCTCGCTCGCAAACAGTTCCGTGATGAACCTTCTCATCTCTGGGCTTTCAAGTCTGGTCAATAACGCTCACAACGAATTCGCAGCGATTCGTACGAAGGAACACGTGCGAGAATGCGCGGGGTTGCAACCAATGAACTGATCAAAATTGAGCATCTTGTTGCCGAGCAACGCTGCATTATCTAGTCATGACAGCCAAAGAGAAACAAGCCATGGCGGTTCGGTGCCCCACTTGTGGCGCTAAGCCGGGGGAAAAGTGTGAGCTTGCCACTGGCCAGCCTCGCACAGATCCGCATCGAGATCGGCGCATGGCGGGTGGGGAAAAGTGACAGGTCAGCAACCCGAACCGGCCGAGCCTAACAAGTCGGAAGTTGGTGGGCTTGTTTTTACCTTCGCATTTTTTCGCGAAGGCGCAGGGCGCAACAATTCAAGCACGTGTTTTGCGCAGGGCTACCGCAGAGGCGAAGTGAACCACTGCCGCTAGATCAATGCTCAGAATTTCAGGCCAGAGCGGGCTCGGCGAGCGCCGATCCGAGATGGCCCAAGGCTTGGCTTACCGATGCGGCGGCCGCTCTGCTTTCGTCTTCTGTGGGCGTTGGAATCTGGAGCAGTCCTTGCCGACCAAAGTCCGTGGGAAGCGAAAAGCTGTCCTGATGCTGCATGACAGATTCCAAAATGTCCGCCAGACCTTGGGATTGGTATCCGTTATCGAAGGAGACGCCGCGATTATGAAACGTAGAAGTCGTCATCCAATACTCACAGGCCAGAAGCCAGTGGCCGGGAGTGATCGATGACCAGAGCTTCAGATAATCCAGCGTGCCACCCGGAGAGAAGGTGTATTCAATATGAATCAATCCGGTGGGGGCGCCGCGCATCAGGTCTGCCCAACTCACAACTACAGCGGACTCAAGGATTCCTTCGAGAGTTTGATCTTGGTTAGATTTCATCGTGTCAAGCTTCATAAAATCCACTTTCCGGAGCGGAGAATACGCTCGCCCTGGTGTTACGCGGTCGGATTGTCTATCGCGAAATGCTTCTTGTTTTGTGTGAGGTAGTTACATCAGTCTGAGCGATTCCCCACACTCTTGCTATGCCAGCGCGGTCGTGTGCTAGCAGCACGATTTCACTGAGCAGGTCAGGGCTCATTAAATCTTCCCGGCGCATTTCAGCCCTCACCAAGCTCTGCTTGGGTACCACTGCCTCAAAAGGGCCTATGGGTCGCCTGGTTTGACAGGCCGCATGGTTCTTTTGAGGCATCTGTAGATTCGCTCACTTCGCTTCTAAATACTGTGCAAAATGGCTCACTTTTGGAGGACTAGTTTGCCAGGGCATCGGCTGTCTCACCGTCACGATTTGTGCCGAATGGTTACTTTCTCGGAGTAGACTTACAATTGATGAGTTCCGCAGCAGCAGTTAATACGAAGAAGCGCGGGTTCGATCCCAACACCTTCCTCGCGACCATCGGCGATGGCAGAAAGAATGTATCTGTTGCCAAGAAGCAAACTATCTTTGCCCAAGGGGATGGGGCGGACGCGGTCTTTTATATCCAATCCGGGAAAGTGAAGCTCACGGTGGTATCTCAGACCGGCCGAGAAGCCACCATAGGCATACTAAGTGACGGAAACTTCTTTGGGGAAGGCGCGCTGGCAGGCCAAGCTTTACGCATGGGATCCGCGGCTGCAATGACGGATTGCGCGCTTCTGCGCATCGACAAGAAGGCGATGATGGAAGCACTTCATCGCGAACATGCGTTTTCCGATATGTTCGTGGCGTATTTGCTATCGCGCAATATCCGTTACGAAGAGGATCTGGTTGATCAGTTATTTAATTCCAGTGAGAAGCGACTGGCCCGCGTCCTTCTATTGCTGGCTCATTTTGGCAAGGAAGGTGTACCCGAGACCGTCGTCCCGAAGATAAGTCAGGAAACGCTGGCTGATATGGTGGGAACCACCCGTTCACGAGTGAGCTTTTTCATGAATAGGTTCAGGAAACTGGGTTTTATTCATTACGCCGGCGGGATAGAAGGCGGATTGCAAGTCCACAGTTCGCTACTCAACGTTGTTCTGCACGACTAGCTCTCGCATACTTCCATTGAGACGTACGATCTGAACTTCCAGAGGCGAAGTCGGCTTGACGCCGGCAGTGTCGGACGGCCGGGTCGCGCTGAGTTCTTAAATGAAGCCGGACCGAGGGAGGCCCGGCCTGACAACAAACGTGCGTTCAGGGTACAGAAAGTAGAGCAGTCGTGAGGGCCCGGACGTCGATACTGCCAATCCGACACTAACCCATGACTGCTCGATCGAACATCCCGAATGGTACGTTGCCCAAAATGGAACGACTGTTCAAAATTGCACAGTCTTGAAAAAAAAGAGCTTCTAGACTGGCACTATCCGTGACCACAGGCGGTGCAGGCGCTGCGCACCGGGTTCTGCTGGTGGATGACGATAGCGCGGTACTAGCGATGATGAGCCAAGGCCTTGAACGCAAAGGATTTGAAGTGGTCGCTGCCTCCAGCGTGACCGAAGCTCTGAGACGAATCGCGACTGAGAGTTTTAACGTGCTCATCACGGACCTCCACATGCCTAACCCTGGCGATGGTTTTACCGTAGTCTCAGCCATGCGCCACTCCCAACCGAATGCATTGACCATGCTGGTCAGCGGCTACCCTGACGTGCAAAGTGCCATGGCAGCCATCCTCTTAGAGGCAGACGAAATCGTTGTAAAACCGTTCGAGATTGCGCGGTTCATCGATCTGGTTCGAGAAAAAGTGGTGCATCGCAAACCTGCTAAACGGGTGGACAAGGAAAGCGTGGGCGCGATCCTGACGCGGTGCAGTACTCGTATCGTAGACACTTGGTTGACGCGGGCAAAACAGAGCAGTGAACTAAACCGCGTTTCGCTTAGCGATGAAGAGCGCACTGGACATCTTCCGAAACTGGTTGAAGATCTGGCGCTCCGCCTGAGCAAGCCCCGGGCGACTGACAAGGACAGCGATGCGGTCTTTTCCGCCGCTGCTGTGGCTCATGGAAAGCTGCGATATCTGCAAGGCTACACTCCCGCGATGCTGGTGCACGAATCGCGAATACTCCAGGTGACGATCTTCGGGACATTGCAGATCAATCTGGAATCTCTGGATTTCAGCCTGGTTACCAACATCATGACAATCGCGAACGCGGTGGACCCCCAGTAGACGCAGTCAATGGATAGCTACATGAAAGCCATGCGGAAGTCAGCGGCGGCGTAGCTACTGCTACTTTCGCATCCGAAGCAGCCACCGTATTTTGTAACCTGTGACGGGGCCATTTATGAAAATCCTGCTTTTTGTCGGCTTGCCCGTGCTAGTGCTAGGTATCGCATCCCTGATCGTTCCCATTCCCAGCACCGAGACTCATGGCATTAAAGCTGGCGATATGAACATCGGCGTCCAAACCAGTCACAGTGAACGCGTCTCACCGATCATCAGCGCGGTGCTGATTGCCGGCGGGATTGCGCTCACCATTGCTGGTGCGCGTGCGGGGCTAAGCCGAAAGAGAAGTGCACGCTGAGCACTGGACATCCGTCCATCAAGACGCATCGCAACCGAGAACTGGCTGCGGCTAAGGTTTCCAGCCCTGAGAACTCTGGCCAGGCGGCTTTGCGAATCCTGAAGTCAGCTACCAATCGGGGTCTTCGCGTCCTTTTTCAACATACGTAAGGACCCGCGCACGGATAAGCTATTGTGCGCAACTTCGATGCACTTTTTAGGCGCAACTCTCAGACGACACGGCGGCCGCTAACCAGATTGATGACTAACACTATCAGCGCGATTACCAGCAGCAAGTGAATCAGGCCGCCGGCCACGTGGAGGCTGAAACCTAGAAGCCACAGAATCAGAAGCACCACGAATATCGTCCAAAGCATTTTCATTTCCTCTATTCATTTATCGAGTTGCTTATAACCCCTGCCTCGCATCTCTCCGCGCCAGTTGAACTCCCTTGAACGACTTCCCACACTCCAAACAGAATGGCTTGGATCGTGAAGTAATTAAGCCGCAAAACGGGCACATTCTTGAGGGTGCGAAATCGGCGCGGGATGTTTTCATCGCTACGAGCTTCCCCAACGACTCAGTTACGGAACGTGCGCAAGGTATGAAGATGGACCAGAGAAGGATGCAAGACCTAGCCTACTCTTTCGCGTTTTCGGCAGGCTCACGATGACACATCAGCACCAGCGATTCTGTGCAAGATTGCTCACCCTACACAAGAGCCGTCAGTCCGCTTGGGAATAGTCGAGCCGATTTGGGTTTTGGCTGCAAAACCAAAGTGAGCAATTCAGACCAGCTATTGTTTCCGACTTGGGCGATCGTCGCAGAGACGAGCACCTTTCTCTCTCTTTCAGGTTCTCTGAGCTAAGTCAGCCCATCTGAAGCTCTCTCCTCTTAGTTCCGCAATTCCTAAAGGAATGAATCGATGAAAAAGACAATTTCACTGCTGCTGATGAGCTTGATGGGCCTGGTTGGAACTTACGCGTGGGCAGACTCTAGTCGTGAAGAC
>CAWIMI010000018.1:0-315184 GCA_963837015.1 uncultured Acidobacteriota bacterium
GCGGGATTTTCTGAAGAAGTGCCTCGCGGGAGCTGTGGTTCTACGCGCAAGCAGCAGGATGGGACTGCTCGCAGCTGAAGAACAAGGAACTTCGCTCGCGAAATCCAGGGTTGTGATCGCACGCGATGCCACGCTGCGCGGCGCAGGTGCTACGGTGGATTCGCGCCGGATGATGACCCTCCTGGATCGTGCCATGCAGGCTCTTTTCGACCGCGATGATCCAATCGAGACCTGGAAGAAGCTGGTTCGCCCGGGTGAGACGGTCGGACTGAAAGTAAATGCACTGGGAGGGCGCGGATTCTCCAGCAACCTTCAGCTCATCGAAGCTATTTGCGAGCGGTTGCAGGAGGTCGGAATCAAAGCCAACGACATCGTAGTTTGGGACCGCGACAGCGACGAGCTGGAACGCGCTGGATTCCACGTGTCGACCCGCGGAAACCGTGTGCAATGCTTCGGTACTGATCGAGTGGATTACGAACAAGAACTGGTCACCCATGGCAGTGTTGGCAGCCGGCTGTCGAAGATTCTGACGCAACGCTGCAACGTCCTGATCAATGTCCCGGTGCTGAAAGACCATGACGGCGCCGGCGTAAGTATCGCCCTGAAAAACATGTACGGCGTCATTCATAACCCCAACAAATACCACCCCAACGGCTGCAATCCCTACATCGCAGACTTGAACATGGTGCGGGAAATCAGAACAAGGATGCGATTGACCATCTGTGATGCAACGACGGCGTCGTACGAAGGCGGACCGGGGTACAAGCCGGAATACAGTTGGAAGAATAATGCCCTGATCGTTTCGCAAGATCCCGTTGCGCTCGATTACATCGGCTGGCAAATCATCGAGCGCAAGCGAGCCGAGAAGGGATTGAAGACGTTGGAAGGCGATGGCAGAGCACCCCATTACATCGCGACCGCCGCGGATGCACAACATCGACTGGGTACGAATGACCCCAGGAGAATCGCGGTTGTCGAGGTGTAGGCGATTGCGTGAGAGTTCAATATGTCGTGTGAGCTCGATCGCCGTTCGTTCTTGAAGTGCGCCCTGGCGTCAGGAGCAGCGCTAGGGGTTTGCGAATTTGCTCCGCCGCTTATTGCAATCCCCTCGTTGGCTGGTCCGCAGAAGGAAGATGATTCGCGATTCACCGTCGAGGCAAAGTTCTACCAGAAACTTCAAAACAAAAAGATCAAGTGTAAGCTGTGCCCGCGCGAATGCACGGTGGGAGATCGGGAACGCGGCTATTGCGGTGTGCGGGAGAATCGCGGAGGAACCTACTACACGCTGGTTCATTCGCGGGTGTGCGCTGCACACATTGATCCCATCGAAAAGAAGCCCCTGTTCCATTACCTGCCAGGGACACTCGCTTTCTCGCTGGCCACAGCCGGCTGCAACGTCAACTGCAAATTTTGCCAGAACTGGGACATCTCCCAAGTGCGTCCGGAGCAGGTTCCTGCTGACTATGCACCACCGAAATTGGTTGCCGAGTTGGCCAAACAGCACGATTGTCCGACCATTGCTTACACCTACAGCGAGCCCGTGATCTTTAGCGAATACCTCATGGATGCAGCAGATGCCGGGCACGAAGCAGGCGTCCGTAGTGTGGTCGTGTCGAATGGCTATATGCAAGAGGAGTCGCTGAAGACGGCCAGGGAAAATGGACGCAGTCAAGATCGATCTGAAAGCGTTCTCTGAGTCCTACTACAAGGATGTAGTCGTTGGTGAGTTGAAGCCCGTGTTGGATTCACTGGTCGCTCTGGGAAAAATGGGTAAATGGACGGAGATCGTTTATCTGGTGGTGCCTACCCTGAACGACAGCGACTCCGAATTCCGCGGCCTGGCACGCTGGATCAAGACAAACCTGGGCGTGGATGTGCCACTACATTTCACTCAATTTCATCCAGAATACCTGTTGAAAAACCTGCCCATCACGCCGGTTCCTACCCTGGAGCGGGCTAAGGCGATTGCCGACGCCGAGGGACTGCAGTACGTATACATCGGTAACGTGCCGGGACATCCTGCGCAAAATACTTACTGCCCAAAGTGCCGGCACATGCTGGTGGAACGTGTGGGCCTGACAGCGACGCAAATGCTGATTCGCAAGGGCAGTTGCCCATTCTGCCGGCAGCCGATCCCCGGTGTTTGGCACGCATGAGGCGAAAGGAGGTTTCGGATATGAATGTCAAGATACACTCCAAAATATGTCGGGTGGGTGCCATACTCGTCGCGCTGCTGGCGATTGCAGCAACGCAGTACGCCCGCGCTGCCAATCCGCAGACGGTGAGACCCGCCGCCGTCGCCGGCGGCTTCTATCCGGCCGACCCAAAGATACTCTCGGCGATGATCGATGACTTGCTGGCGCATGCCTCTCCACAACCAATCAATGACCCGATCCTCGCCGTGGTTGCGCCCCACGCCGGTTATGAGTTTTCCGGCCCCGTCGCTGCTTACACCTACGCGGCGCTGAAAGGCCGAAAGTTCTCACGAGTCGTCGTGATCGCGCCGTCACATTACGAGGCTTTTGATTTCACGTCAGTCTATGACGGCGACGCCTATGCGACTCCGCTCGGGACAGTTCAGGTGGACAAAGCGTTTGCAAAACAGCTGGCGAAGATGAGCCCGACGATCCGACTTTCTAGCCAGGGACATGTTCCCACGCCGAAAGGCGCCGAGCATGCGCTCGAGTTGCAGTTGCCGTGGTTGCAACGGGTGCTGGGTGACTTCGAACTCGTGCCCATCGTCATGGGAGATCAGAGCTACGAAAACAGCCGTGCGCTGGGAGTAGCCCTTGCGAAGCTGATCCAGGGCAGCGACACTCTGATCGTGGCCAGTTCCGATTTATCGCACTATCACCCCTACAACGAAGCGGTGAAGATCGACCATAAAACGCTGAATGCACTGGAGGCATGGGATTACTTCAGCATGTCGCGGAACTTCGAGGCGCGCATCTGGGAAGCCTGTGGCGGCGCGCCCATCGTTGCTGCAATGATTGCGGCCGAGCGCATGGGAGCGAACCGGGCCCTGGTCCTCAAGTACGCCAATTCAGGCAACACCACAGGGGATCACTCGCGCGTGGTCGGATACAGTGCGGACGTCTTTCTGAAAACGCAAAGCGGAAAGACAGCGGAAGAGCAATTCTCACTGAATGGCCACGACAAAAACGAACTGCTCGCGCTGGCTCGCAAGTCAGTGGAATATGCGGTGAGAGAGAAAAGGGCGTATGAACCAACTGCAAGCGCAAGCGAAGTGCTGAATCAGGAGCGCGGTGCGTTCGTGACCCTCAGCAAATCGGGAGAACTACGAGGGTGCATCGGCTACACCTCTGCGATTAAACCTCTATACCTGACCGTGCGGGACACGGCTGCATTCGCCGCTCTGCAAGATCCTCGTTTTCCACCTGTATCGGCCTCGGAATTGCCGCGACTCGAATATGAAATTTCGGTGCTGTCGCCCCTTCGGCGCGTGCTGGACATTCGACAGATCAAGGTTGGCCAGCACGGTTTGCTGATGAAGAACGGCGCATACGAGGGTCTTTTGCTTCCGCAGGTGCCAGTCGAAGAAAGGTGGGATCGACAGCGGTTCCTGGAAGAAACCTGCGCCAAAGCGGGTATGCGCTCCCGTTGCTGGAAGGATGAGAATACGGACATCTTCATGTTTACAGCCGTGGTATTCGGCGAGAACCGGCCGCAAGCGCTTATGCCCGAGACTTCTTTGCCTCCAGGCTTACCCGCGCGGCCAGAAGCACCGGCGCCAGGTTTACCGCCGCACTGAGCCATGCAGTTTTCCAAAAACCAAACACCGGGATGAGGTAGCTGCTCAACACAAGCGCCCCTACGCATCCGCCCAGCAGATCGATGGCATAGAGTGTCCCCAATCCTGATCGACCGGTGTTGTCATGAAGGTAAATCTCCGTCGCCACAGGAAATTGATAGCCACCCAGTATCCCGCAGAGAGCAGCCAAAGCGGGGAAGACAAACTGCGCAGCCAACCAGGTTGTCGCCATCCCAGAAATTTTGGACAGCAGGCTGACCACAAAAATCAGCGCAGGAGCAGAAAGGGCGAGTACGAACTGGGTCGTGGCTATGGTGCGGTAGGGTGGACTATTGCTGGAGCGAATGCGGCGGATGCCCAGCCAACTCCCGAAGGCAATGCCTGCCATGCACATGGCGATGAGGATCGCGAGTTGCTGGTAAACGTAACCGTAAACGGACTGGAATGACAGCAGCAGGAAAATCTGCAAAGCCATCAGGGTGAATCCGGTCGCGGCCATGCAGCATGCCGCGGCAGAACGAGCGCGTCTCTCGCGAGTGGCCACAAACGCCACGAAAACCGCCACAAACAATAAAACAATAAGTACCCCATCGATGACGTCGGTGAAGGCAATGTGCGCTGCGGTCCGGAACCAGCGGGAGTAGCCCAACTTAAACTGCGTACTCCACAGCACAACGTTGAAGTAATAGGCGATCGGCTCGAAATCGCGATTGACTGGCGTCGACGCCAGCGGCCACAGTTGCTCGCGAACCTGCACCATGCGATCGGGCATCATGCGAAATGGGATGAAGTATTCCCGAACATACTGCGTCTTCAGGTTCGGCGCCTGCAATCTTGAAATCAGCGTTTGCGGATTGTCTGTCAGAACGTCGGGTCGCGTGCTGGTGAAGAAGTGGATCGTTTCGCCGGGGATGGCGACAACGTAAGGGAAGACTTGCCGCAGGGTATGCTGAATGCAGCGCAGGAATTCCGACAAGTCGGGGCTAATGTAATCCTCCGACGAGCGCAGTTGCAAGGCGAGCAGTCCGCTTGACGCGAGGTGATCCCGAGCGGAACGAAAGAACTCGACCGTGTAATAACGGTTCAACTGCGCAGTCTGCGGGTCGGGCACATTCAGAATGATGACATCGAAGGTGTCATGAGTAGCCTTAAGATAGTATCTGCCGTCGGCGTAGTGGATGTGTACGCGAGGATCCAAAAAAGCAGCAGATTGGGAGGGGAAAAACTGCCGCGCCAGGTCGATGAGAGCGGGATCGAGCTCAACATAGTCAATCCGCTCGACGGTGGGATGCTTCAGCGCCTGGGAGATGCTGCCGTTCACGCCCCCGCCAATCAGTAGAAGCTGCCGCGGCGCCGGGTGCTCCAGCAGCGCGTAGTGAACCGCCTCTTCGGCGGCGTTCTCGTCCGGCGCACTGGCAAAGATCACGCCGTTGTCATAGATGCTGCGGATACTGCCGCTTTCCGTGTTACCGGTTTCAATGACCGCCAGGTTACCGTAAATCGAGTCGCGCGATCCTACCAAGCGGAATCCACGCCACAGGCGCGCCTCTGCGGACCTGTCCAACGACGGAGCGACATATATAAGGAGTGCGGTCGCAAAAAGTGCCGCTGCCACGATCACGGCCCCAGGCTGTTTGCGGCTCATGCGGAACAGTAAGACTGCGGCCATACAGAGGTTCAGGATGGCGATGAGGGTTGCGATCTGGAAGGACTCAAGAAAGCGCAGCAGCCCAATGCTGGCCAGAATCCCTCCAAAGCCGGAACCAGCAGCCTCCAGCAAGTAGGCTGAGCTAGAAGCAAGGCGAGCAGAGACGGCGCACTCCAGTTCGTACATCCGGGTCGCAACCACGAAAAGCGACCCTGAGACAACACAAAACAGGCTCAGACATCCCAGGGATGTAAGCAGCATCGGCACCGGACCAATCAGCTCGCCCGGCACCGTCTGAAAGAAAGTTCTCGAGGCGCGCAATGCCCAGATCGTCGGCAGCAGACTGACGCCGAGGAGGCATTCGAGCGCGGCGACTGCCCGGTGAGCGTTCTTCACGCCGAGAGCAAAATGGCTGCTCAGGCTGCTGCCCGTCGCGGTCCAGAAGAGCCAGGTAGCTAACATAATCCCCAGCGAAATCTCATTGCCGTTGAAGACGACAATAAGTTCCCGCATGAGAACGATCTGGCCGATAACCGCGCTGAATCCGATCAGCGTCAGAACCGCCTTTACAGCGGACGTCGGTTGTTTCGCACACGGCATTGTGACGGGCTGCATAGCTGCTGCCACTCGAACGAATTTAGAATTTAGTTGTCGTGCAAAAGCAAAGACCTCAAAGCATTATGCTGTCATCCGAGCGTGACATACTCAACCGTCGTGAAGCGCTAATTAAGCTGCTGCGCCTAGGAGGCGTTGCCGCCGGAACCGCAGGCCTCGGATTCTGGATAAGCGAGAACAGCCGGCGCCCCGAGCCAGAGCTGGCAGTCAATTTGAGGCGCAGTCACACGGTCGCATTTGATCCGGCTTTGCCTGAGATGGCCGTCATCCAGGGAGATGATCCCGAACAACTGGTGCGGACTGCCATCGAGGAACTGGGTGGTATTCATCGCTTCGTCTCGCGCGCCGACGTTGTGTTGGTGAAGCCGAACATAGGCTGGGACCGCAGCGCAGAACAGGCAGCCAACACCAATCCGGAGATCGTCGCAGAGATCGTCCGGCAGTGCTGGAATGCAGGCGCGAAGCGGGTCATCGTGACCGACGTGACCTGTAACGACCCGCGTCGGTGTTTTCAGAGGTCGGGCATTGCCGAGGCGTCGCAGCGCGAAGGCGCCGAAGTGATCCTGCCCGATCCCGCCCGATTCAAAGACGTAGACCTGCAGGGAGAGGTTTTGCGGGACTGGCCAGTTTTCGATCCCTTCCTGAATGCCGACAAGATCATCAACGTCCCGATCGCCAAGCACCACAGCCTGACCGGCACGACTCTGGGGATGAAGAACTGGTACGGCATCCTGGGTGGACCACGCCATCAGTTGCACCAGAAGATCCACGAAAGCTTGGTGGACCTCGCCGATTTTATTCGTCCGACTCTGACCATCATCGATTGTTACCGCGTGCTCATCCGAAACGGCCCAACTGGAGGCAACCTTGAAGATGTCGTGCTCAAAAAGACACTGGTGGCCGGAACGGATCCAGTGGCGCTCGACGCTTATGTGGCGAAGGCCTACTGGAATTTGGAAGTTTCCTCTCTGCCTTATTTAAGAATGGCGTCCCAGCGCGGTTTGGGAACATACGAGTTCGAGAGAATTCGCACGCGCGTAAGAAAGCTCGCGTAAAGTAGACGGCGTTCGAAAAACATTTGCGGGTAGAATGCCCAGGGCTGACCAGAGAGGTAAAGATGGATTTCGCTAACTGCTACGCGGATGCGAACCGCACCGATGCGTACGCCACGCCTGAGTTTGCCAATACGTATTACCTCGTGTACCGCGATTGTCCCGCGATTATTTCAGAAGAGCAGCCTGTGCGCACTTTTGCGCTGCATGACTTCCAACCCATCCAGCATTTGGCAATGCGATGTCCCTTCCCAGATCGTAAGGATCATCGCCTCGCGTAGCCAGCGTTCCACGCGATATTCCTGCAGTGTCCCCACCCCGCCGTATACTTCCATCGCCCATTTAGCCGTTTGTACGGCGAACTCCGCAGTCCAGTACTTAGCCAAGTGAGCTACTAACCGGAACAGATGATAGCTCTCCGAGTACGGCGGCTTCTCTTGCCACACTTTGTCTAGCAGACGCACCGCTTCCCAGGCCAGCCTGGCAGCCGCGCGTAGCCCCTGCAGACGGTCCTCGAACTGCCGCCGGAGTAAAGCATGTTCGATGATCGGTTTACCGAAGGCTGTGCGTCGTTTAGCGAAAGAATATGCATCAGCGATGGCCCTTTGTGCGAGCGCCACGCAGCCCATGCTGTTGGCCACACGCGAGAGGTTCAGCACTTCGAGAATCAAATAGATTCCATGCTCCGCTTGCCCTAGCAGCCAGCCCTCGCTGTGACGAAATTCGATTTCACCGGTTGGTACCGAGCGAGTGGCGATCTTGTCCTTGAGGCGGCGTATCCGATAGTTCAGCTGCCGGTCTTCACGGCGACGCGGTACGAGGTACAGACTCAGTCCGCGCACGTTCTGCGGTGCGCCCTCCTGCCGCGCCGCGGCCACAGCCAACTCGGCTCCGGCATTACTCGCGAAATATTTGTCACCAGTTAGCCGCCATTTATTCCCATCCCGTTGCGCTACGGTCTGCACTGCCGCGCCCAGGTCTGACCCACCCTTGATCTCCGTCATCCAGGTTGCTCCCTAGACGCTGTCATCGCGCCGCAACATGCGGGACAAGAACCGCGCCTTCAATCCCGGGTCTCCATATTTTGAGAGCGGAGAAGCAGTGGACAGAGAGACCGTATACGGACACGCCAAGCCCGGGTCATAGAAACCGGTAGCGTAGAGAACAAGGTAAGCGGGTAGCAGAGAATTCTGCTCAAAGACTCGCCAGAGCACGCCTGCCCGGTATCCATGTTTCAGCATGCGCCAGTATTCCGGTGGGTAAAGGATTTCATCCACCCGCGCGCCCCACTGGTCGAACATGCGTAACCAGGGTGTGCCGGCGCGGTCCACCGCGTCTGAGATCCCCTGCCCTTCGCGTTCGAACCAGGCCTCGTATTCTCGCAGCCAGTCTTGATCTGCGACGATCCCGACCTGCTGCAGAAACTGCACCGGCGAGCGCAAGAAATCGAAGCTCATAGCTAGAGTTCTCTCACCCCGGCGCGCATTTTGCAAGACTGGCCGAAATGTCCCTTCCAGAAGCAGTGGCCCTCGTTCAAGACGAAGCGACACAGGCAGAATCTCCGACTCGACTCGGTCCCTATAGAAGTGAGACACTCTGCTTGCCGCTCCCTCAACTGCAGTAAGACCAGAGAGGCTGCCATTGCCTCCGGTGGAGGTCTTAATGGAAAGACCAAGTCTCGACAAATTTCCCACGAGCGATGCGGAGAGGCACCCGATCTTTATATCTAATGCTCAGTCCCCACCCACCTTCCTTCGGAGTGCCCCTCTCTCTTGCGGGCAAAATTGACACTTCTCAGGAGCCTGCCTTTGTGACGGGAAATGATGGCGAAGTCTTCCAGTTCGCGGTGGGCGCAGTCTGGGAGCGGCACAGTAGCGACTGTTCCGTCTTGCCCGAGACGCAGCGACATCAACTTCGAGCAGCGACTGCACAGCCAGAAGTATTCCACTCCGCTCTCGCTGCTGGCACAGGAGTTGGCAGAAGGGGTCAATCCGGAGTCGGCTTCAAGTCGAAAAACTCTTCCTTCTTGGAGAGAGCGGAACGATGAGGAACAAGACGGGTTGGCACACTTCGCCACCATACAGAACCCATCAGATTTCCTATACTCATACTCTGCTAGGTGGCGGCCTTAGCTCAGTGACCTGCGCCACGCCGCAGTGTGACGGCCCAGGCTTCCATCACCAGCACCATCGTGGGGATCGCAGGAGCACGGTAGGGACAACCATCACTGGTTGCCCCCCGTACAGACCCGGACGGGCGCTAATTAGCGCATCCGGTTCTTATCGCAGATAGGTGGCGGCAAAGCGAGCGTCGGGAAAGGGATGGAGCACGTGGGGTGGAGGTAACCAACGCTGAGCCAAAGTGAGAGTGCGCGTCCACGAGATCCGATGTTTCTGGCTACGGCGTCGAAGAGCACGCCACCAGAGCACAAGCACCCGATCCCGAAACACCCCCAGACTCGTAAGGTTTCCTGGCACCGCGTAGTAGTTGAAGTAGCCTTGTACGACCGACTGGAGCCAAGCGCCGGTTTGGGGCACGGGATCGTGCATGCGCTCGCGAAGTTGCTGCTTCACCTGTCGCAGCTTGGCTCGCATGCGCTTGCGGTTGGTCGTGTGCGCCGCACCGCGAATCGCCCCAATCCATTCTTCCCGCTAATGTGCGTGAAGCCTAGAAAGTCGAACGTTTCCGGCTTGCCTTCCCCTCTACGTTTCCGGTTCTGTTCAGCAAATCTACCGAACTCGATCCGGCGCGTTTTGTCCGGGTGGAGTTCCAGCCCAAACTTGGCCAGTCGTTCCCGCAAGTTCTCCAGGAAACGGCCTGCGTCGGTCTGATATTGGAAACCCACGATGGTGTCATCTGCGAAACGGATGACCACCACCTCGCCTTGCGCCCACTTCTTGCGCCAGGCGTTCACCCAGAGATCGAAAGAGTAGTGCAGGTAGATATTCGCCAGGAGCGGTGAAATCACCGAGCCTTGCGGACTCCCTGTCTTCGCTTCCGACCACTTGCCGTCCTCCATCACTCCGGCCTTCAGCCATTTCTGGATCAGCCGCAGGATGCGGGGATCGGCCACGCGATGCTCCACGAACTTGACCAGCCAGCCTTTGTCGAGAGTATCGAAAAAGCTGCTGATGTCTGCGTCAAGTACGTAGTTCACCTTCTTCTTCAGGAGCGCATACGACAGCGCATCCAGCGCATCATGCTGGCTGCGCCCCGGACGAAATCCATACGAGAAGCCGAGAAAGTCCTCCTCGTAGATCTGGTTGAGGATGGTGCCCACGGCATGTTGGACGATCTTGTCTTCCAATGCCGCTACCCCTAATGGACGCTTCCGCCCATCGGCTTTCTCTATGTACACTCTTCGCGATGGCTTCGCTCGATAGGCTCCACGATGAACTCGGCTGTGAAGGTCGACCACTCGATCCTCCACGCCGCGCTCATACTCCTGCCACGTGACCCCATCCACTCCGGGGGCGGCTTTCCTCTTCAGCGAGTAAAAGCTTTCCCGCAGCAGGCCGACGGTCAGGTGATGGAGCAAGGCAGTGAATCTCATCTCCTTATTGCTGTCCCTTACTGCTTTCCGCACGCCCGTCAGCCCCTGGGACACGCATGCTTCCCCGCTCTGTGTCGGGCACGTGTTAGGTTGACCGGCGTTCTCCTTGATCAGCGGCCTTCCCTCCTCATTCTCCGTCAACGATGCCCCGTCTTTGTTCGAATGATTCATCGGTACTACGCCGCTGTGTGACTCCTCGCAGACGTGCATGCGGGCCGTGTGGCCTGAGCCTTCTCCCGCCGACCTGCTGCCTGATTCGACCGCAGGTGTCTCCGAGGTCTCCCGGTTCTCGTGCATGAAGTTTCTAGGCGTGCCTGGGGTCTTCGACTACGCCGGACTGCACAGGGACTCGCGTTATCGCCCCTGTTCATGTTGCCTTCCGCGCATATTAACCGCGTCGGCGTCCGGGTTGTATCTTTTCGCAGCTCAATCGCCCACCCCGCCTATGCCCCTCTCTCCAGAAACTCCCCTTCACGCCACTCCGGTTTCAACGACCTGGAAGCCTAGCAGCCCGTGGTGCAAGTCTGGGTACGTGAAAGAAAAACGGATGTGATCCACAGGGATAGTTCGTAGAATGCGCGCATGGCGATGAGCAAGAGGAGCGGCGGGGAGAAGCAAGAAGACATCTGGATCGCGCATACGGAGTTGGCGGTAGCGCCCGGGCATCCTTTCTATAAGCGGTTGAATGAGTTACTGGAGGGTGCAGGGTTCGATGAGTTGGTGGAAGGATTGTGTGCCCGTTTCTATCACGCGCGGCTGGGACGGCCATCGCTGCGACCTGGGATTTACTTTCGGGCACTGCTGATCGGATATTTCGAGGGCATCGATAGCGAGCGTGGGATCGCATGGCGGCTGGCCGATTCGCTGGCGCTACGACGGTTTCTGGGGATTGGACTGGACGAGCAAACCCCGGATCACTCGACGATCTCGCGGACCCGGCGGTTGATCGACATCGATCGGCATCGCGAGGTGTTCGCGTGGGTGCTGGGATTGTTGGCCGAACGGGGATTGCTGAAGGGACAGCGGATGGGCATCGATGCGACCACCTTGGAAGCGAATGCGGCGATGCGGTCGATTGTGCGGCGCGATACTGGGCAGACCTACGACGAGTTCTTGCGAGGATTGGCGAAGGCGTCCGGGATTGACACGCCGAGCCGCGAGGACCTGGTGCGGTTGGACCGGAAGCGCAAGAAGCGAACCTCGAACAAGGAATGGAAGAGTCCGGCGGACGGGGACGCGCGGATAGCGAAGATGAAGGATGGGCGGACCCACTTGGCGCACAAAGCGGAGCACGCTGTGGACATGGACACGGGAGCCATTGTGGCGGTGACGCTGCGGGCCGCCGACCAGGGAGACACGACCACGCTGGATGAAACCTTGTGCGAGGCCGGTGAGCAGGTAGCAGAACAGATCCGACGCGAGGCCGAGTCGCGGCCCCAGGACAAACCGAAGGTCCATTTGCAGGGGATCGAAGAACTGGTGACGGATAAGGGCTACCACAGTAGTGCGGTGGTCCAGCGGATGAAGAGTTACGAGGTGCGCAGTTACATACCGGAGAAGAAGCCGAAAGGGCGGCGCGACTGGCAAGGCCAGCGTGCAGAGCAGCAGGCGGTGTACCAGAACCGGCGACGGGTGCGGGGCGAGTACGGCAAGAGCTTACTGCGACGGCGCGGCGAGTTGATCGAACGCAGCTTCGCGCACTGCTACGAGACGGGCGGGATGCGGCGCTGCCATCTGCGAGGGCGGGAGAACATTCTGAAGCGGCAATTGGTCCATGTCGGAGCGTTCAACTTGAGTCTGATTCTGCGCAAGCTGCTGGGAGCGGGTACGCCGCGCGAGCTTAAAAACCGCGTGGGACAAGTATTTTCGCGACTCTTGCGCTCTTTGTCATGCTGGATGGCGGGCGGTTTCTTCACCCGGCAACCTAATCGCCCGACTAGCCTGCGGATGGCACCCTCTTTCCGGTGCCGCACACCTCGTCACCGCTCGCGCATTTTCCGTAGTTCTGCCACGGGCTGCTAGGGTTGCAGCTTTCTTCTTGAGCAAGTGAAGTTGTTGTTGACGATGTTTTTGCTCGTAATACTGAGTGCCCTTGTCGACGTACTCTTGACCGTATTTCAACATGCGGAATACCAGCCGGGCGAGCCGGTGAGCCATCGCGGTGATCGCCTTCGGCGCTCCCAGCTTGGTTCGCAAGCGACGATATTGCGCGCCCAGGTAACTCTGGCTCTTGATCAATGTGGTGGCGGCCATTCGCAACGCCGTCGCCGCACGGTTGATTACGTGGCGCGTGCCTCTCGCTAACACTTTGTCTCCGCTGATACGATTGTCTGGACACAATCCCAGCCAAGAAGCGAAGTGCGCCTCGGTTTTCCAGCGGGTCATATCCAGTCCCACTTCGCTGATAATCGTCTGCGCCACTATCGCGTTGACGCCATCGATTCTGCTAAGGTCCACTCCCGTGATTCGATGCAATTCGCTGGTGAGGTTGAAACCAGGCGCATTCCTTTGGATCCGCTTCGTCTTCTTGGCGTTGGGTATCTTTGGTTGCTCCGTCGATGCCCGCTCAGGTGCGCCAAACTGCTTCAACGTCGCTTCCAGTTCCCGGTCGCATTCGGCGATTTTGTGCTGATAGGTGTCATACATCTCCATTTCCTGCTTCAGCACAAACAGTAGTTCGGAGCGCCAGTTGCCCTCCAGGCTCTTGGCGATCTGTTCTCGCCCCGCCCGAATCCGGGGATGGCTCAGTTCCGCCAGTTTCCTCGGATCGCGTTCGCCCGCCAGAATCGCGCGCACGATGGCTTGTCCGGTCAGTCCACTCAGATCGCTGATCACGTTCGCCAATTGCACATTCATCTGAGTCAACACCTTCTGTATACGCTGGATGCAGGTCGACGCCCCCCGCACATGTTCTCCCCGTTGCCGCCAATACGTCCGCACCACCCGGATTTCCGCCGTAGGCTGGAACGAGTTGTTGAGCAGGCCATGGGTGTGAAGCTTTAACAGCCATTGGCTCTCTTGCACGTCGCTCTTGCGCCCAGGTAGATTCTTAGTGTGTCGTGCGTTCACCAAGTAGACCTCGAAGCCACGTTGTTCCAGGATCTCGTACAGTGGAATCCAATAGACACCCGTCGACTGCATCGCCACTGTTTTGACTTCGCATGCCTCTAACCAATCCGCCATTCGATGCAAGTCCGCTGTGAAGCACTCGAACCTACGGACTGGCTCCGCATCTTGTTCCGGGCGTACTGCCACGTAATGCGCGCCATTGCCCACATCAATCCCTGCGGCGCAGGGATGCACCACCTCCAGACCGGGGTTCGCCGATTGTAATCGCCGTCCCAACTCCTTCCTCTGCTTTCGGTTCATCTTGCCTGCTCCCATCTTCGCTCTCCTTCCTGGAAAATGGACCAGGCTCGGCCCGGCTGCGATTGGTTTAAGAATCTCTCCAACGGGGTCGGCCCATCGTTCAGGACAACGGGCTGCCACCATGCCAGTGATCGCAATGACCGGAGCCATGCTGTCTATCGGGCACTCAGCACCAATGGGGAATCGGCTTTAGCTTGCCGAACCTCGTCCAACAGCAGGCTCTCAAATCCGCCGCCTCCCGCCAAGTTTCTGTCCTCGGTGACCGCACCCAGGGCGCGGTCGAATGCTGTCTACGCTTCACTGGGTCCCTCACGGTAGCAGTGCAAGACTCGGGGCCGAGCGGATCGCTAATCCTTTCCCGTAAGAATTTTGCATTCTCTACTTCATGCCGGTTTATCCCGGCGCACTAATATCGCGATCACGCCAACGACCGGTTGTGCGTGTACTTGCCTACTACGCGCGCTCGGATGCTTATGGGCCCACTTCCATCGCCCGTAGCGCCATCCGACACATATCTGTCGCCTTGGGCCAGCGGACGGGGATAGGCACAGTCTCAGATCAGCTCATTTGTGTAGTTCAGCACGAATCTGCAGAAATCGCAGTACATGGGCGCGGGAAAAAATTCCTTCAAGCCGGCCGTTTAAGACCACTGGCAGTTGATTCACGTCCTGCTGGCTCATCCTCTGGAGCGCTTGAATAACGGGGGTATCAGGCGCGACGATGCTCAGTTCGCGCAGTGGTCGCATGGCGCGGTCAACTGTGGTAGACGGCCACAAGGACCGTTTCACGCCTTTCACTTCGTTCGGTGTGATCAGCCCGATAACATGATCGTCATCCTCTACAATGAAGCAACGCAGGCCCGTTGGGAGCAGGTGTTGATCGACAAAGCGTTGGAGGCTCACCTTGCCGTCCACAGTGGGGTAATCGCGCTCCATCATCTCGCGTACCTGCCGGTTGAGTAACTCTGAGTGGAGTCCCGTCTGTGCATACGTAGCACGTGATGCGTCCAGAAGAAACCAACCGATAAAGGCCGTCCACAGGCCGGCGAAACTTGCCCCCGTAGAGAAGCGCATCAGACCAAGAACGATGAAGGCGAAGGCGACGGCCTCACCAACTTGCGCCGCCAGGCGCATCGATCGATCTGCGTTGTGAGTTATCCACCAGATTACCGCTCGCAGCACCCTCCCGCCGTCCAGAGGGAAGCCCGGGATCATGTTGAAGGCAGCGAGCACCAGGTTGATGTAGCCCAGCCAGAGCAGAACAGCGACTGCTGGATTCGCTGGCGCCTTTCCTGGCAACCAACCCAGCATCCGGTCTATTCCAAGGCAGGCTAGGCCGATCAGGGCGCTGGTGATTGGGCCAGCGATTGCGATCCAGAATTCAGTTTTGGCGTCGGGCACGTCGGTCTCGATCTGTGACACTCCACCCAGCGCAAAAAGAGTAATGGCCTGAACACGTAAGCCGTATGCTTTGGCAACCAGAGAATGTGCCAACTCGTGCAACAGGAGGCCGGCAAAGAAGAGAAGGCAGGTAATGATTGCGCAGGTCCAAATTACTTGCGTGGTCCACTGTGGTGTAACTGAATGAAAATGATCCGCAAGGGAGAGGGTAATCAGCAAAGCGATAATGAACCAGCTGGAATGCAGTCCGACCACAATGCCGGCGATGCGTCCGAGCTTGACATGTGCCCGCACAAGTCCTGGAAATTCGTTCGCTGGCCAGCGATTATAGTTCAGCAGCCCTCGCGACGTAGGAAAGGCAGTCCTCGAGACAGGCCGATGCCATGTGTGCGGAAATGTTGATTCCGCGCTAATAAATCCCTTGGTGACGGATGTCACTGCACTGCCGACCTGCAGTGACTAAAATTGAATTGTAAGGGTGCTTTTTCCACCACAAACCGTTCATGACGGCTCGCCCTCGCCTCTGTAGACCGCGACAAAGGCCGAGCGAAGCTCCTTCAGCGCAAGCACCGGAAGGAGGGTATTTATGAAACCCAAACAGGCGGCTCACCAAGTACAGTCTGAGCCTGCCTCTACAGTGTTGAAGCTACAGAATCCACAAGATCTCAACCAGGAGATGCAACAGGGGCATCTTGCCATCGCACGTCGTGCTTATGAGTTATTTGAAGCTCGCGGCCGTGAACACGGTCGCGACCAGGAAGACTGGCTCCGAGCCGAGGCAGAGTTGTTGCGCCCAGTTTCAGTCTCCATGTCGGAGTTTGATGATCGGATCAGTGTTCGAGCTAGCGTAGTCGGCTTTGAAGAGAATGAGCTCAGGGTTGGCATCGAGCCGCGCCGCATTACGATTGTGGGCAAGAAGAGAGCGAATAAAACGGAAACTGAGGGAGGGAAAGTCGAGTATATCGACTGGTGTCCCGACCAGATCCTGCAGCGCATCGATCTCACAACGGAAGTGATGCCGGAGCGCGCAGTGGTCGACTTGCAGGCAGGACTACTGATGTTTGAGCTCCCCAAAGTTGTCAAGTACCAGGTGGAAGCCGCATGTGCTGCGGCTTGATTGAGCACACGCGCTCCTTGGGATTTTCAGGCTGACGAAGCACTCAGCGGGGCAATGGAGGAGGATATGGGACTGTTGGCGAAGTCTCTATTCGGGGAGCCTTCTTCCCCGATCAGCGAGTTGCTAGAGACCCTGCTGGCAGATTACCCAAGGCGCGACTTTCAAATTCGGTTGTGGGACGGTACTACGTGGGGAACGGAAAAGCAGCCGCGCTTCACATTAATTCTCAAACACGCGGGAGCGCTACATGCGATGTTTGACTCGCCCAGCGAACTCACCCTCGGAGAAGCCTACATTTACGACGACATCGACATTGAAGGCGACATCGAAGCCGCCTTCGAGTTGGCAGACTATTTGATTGGTCGTGAGCGCAGCCAATCGGAAAGTTTTGATCTTCACGAGCAGCTGCGGAAGTTGCCCGCGAACGATCGCCCACGAGCAGGTCTCCACCCCATCAAGTTGTGGGGTTCAGTTCATTCTAAGGATCGCGACCAACAGGCCGTCACCTATCACTACGATCTTCCAGCCGAGTTCTACGCGCTCTGGCTGGACCAGCGCATGGTCTACTCGTGTGCTTACTTCGCCACGCCGGAAGAAGACCTGGACACCGCCCAGCTGCGCAAGCTGGATTACATCTGCAAGAAGCTGCGGCTACGCCCAGGCGAGCGGCTCCTGGATATTGGTTGCGGCTGGGGTGAATTGATTATGCACGCGGCCGCTCACTACGGCGTGCACGCTGTAGGGATCACACTGAGTGTGCCGCAGGCAGAGTTGGCGCGACAGCACTTGCGCGAATCAGGACTGAACGATCGATGCCGCGTGGAGGTGTCGGACTACCGCGACATTGATCATGACCGGAAGTATGACAAGATTGTGAGCGTGGGCATGTTTGAGCATGTTGGTGAAGCGCTCCTGCCGGAGTACTTCTGTCGGGCTTGGGACTTGCTGAGGCCGGGTGGCATATTCTTGAATCACGGAATTGCCTACTCCGCTACCTATCGCAGGCGAGGGCCATCGTTTATTGATCGCTACGTATTTCCCGACAGCGATCTGGTGCCAATCAGTACGAGCCTTCGATCGGCGGAACTCAGCGGTTTTGAGGTGAGGGATGTCGAGAGTCTGCGTGAGCACTATGGCTTGACGCTCCACCATTGGCTAAAGCGGCTGGAGGCTCATGCAAATGATGCGCGTCGTATTACCGACGATACCACTTATCGCATATGGCGCCTCTACATGGCGGGTGCCGCGTATAGATTCCGGAGTGGTTGTTTGAACGTATACCAGACCCTCCTTGCCAAGCCACTCCACGGGGAGAGTCGTCTGCCGCTGACCCGGGAGGACTGGTATCCGGCAACGCATCCAACCGTGATTTGCACGAGGTGACATACATCACTGAAAGTTTCAGGTTTATTGGTGTAAATCAGAATCAGACCGGGTCGTCTTCCGAAAGTCAGCGCTCCACCTCTGCAATACAAGCAGGCGCCAGCGCGGAGACGCCCGGTAAGAGTTTGAGAATGGTCGACTGATGATCACGAAATTCCGCTTGCGGCTGACTGTGAGGCGAATGTGATCTATGTCAGAAGCATCCCTGCGGGAATTGCAGCAGCGGTAGTTACCGCCTCCGTACTTTCCTTTGTTGCCCTCCTCGTTCCTACAAAAAGCGCAAACCGTATGGAGGTAGGCAATGTTATTTCGAGACGAAGATGAGGACGTTGAATTGTTACCCTTCGTGGATCGAAGAGAAGCGGGACGCATGCTTGCAGCCAAGCTAGCCACATACTCCGGGCGAGGCAATGTGGTTGTGCTGGGGCTTCCCCGCGGTGGCGTGCCCGTTGCGTTTCAAGTGGCGCAGGTTCTTAACGCCCCGTTGGACGTTCTCGTAGTCCGAAAACTGGGTATCCCGTGGGAAAGAGAACTGGCGATGGGAGCCATTGCCTCAGGCGACGTGCAGGTACTCGACCTTTCCCTGGTGAAACAATTGTGCGTGCCCAGTGAGGCCATTCAGGACATAGTCGCCGTCGAACGGAATGAACTGGCGCGTCAAGAGCGGCTGTATCGCGGCAATCGGCCGCCGCTCCTGGTAGCTGGGAAGACAGTCATCCTGGTCGACGACGGTATTGCAACCGGCTCGTGCATGCTGGCTGCAATCGCGGCCGTCCGCAGGCAGGGGGCCACACGAATCGTAGTCGCCATTCCCGTAGCTCCGGCCACTGCTTGCAATGCCATCCGGATGGAGGCCGATGAGGTCTTCAGTGTGGCTGAACCGGAGACCTTCCTTGCAATTTCACAGTGGTATGAGGATTTCAGCCAGACCTCTGACGACGAGGTCTGTGCTTTGCTTGAAAGGCAAAGTCGTTCGGTGCCGCGCGCGGCTTAGATCCAGGGTAGGTTAGCCAAAGGAGGAAAAGATGCAACGCCATTTTTCAAATCGGGGCGAAGCTCTCGCTGAGGTTGCGGCAGCCAAGATGATGACTCACCGCACGACAATGACAAAGTCCGCCTTGCCCAACCAGCGCCGGAGGGGAATGGCGCCTGGTCAGTGGAAAGCACGACTCCCGGAAGCGACTTTGCCAACGAGTTCGCCAAGTAAAAAGGAGTCGAAAGAAGGTGGCAAATCAGGCGCGGGCTCGGCAGAGCTTTAGCTTGCCCAGAGAGACAGGAGTTTTCTGTGGACTTGCACTTCATGGATCTACTCGTCTAGAGGACACGCCCGGCACCTTTCGGAGCGGAGTAGTTGCTCTTCGGACAGATCGATCTGACGTACCACGAGTTTGCTTGACTGTAGTACGTCCGCCCGGCCTGCATCGGCCAGGTAGTCTCCTACTAATTCCAGGGCCCGGTATTTTGTGAGTGCAAGGACGTAGATGCTGTCGGTGCCGTGCAGGGTGACTTCATAAGCCTTCATAAGCTTCCTCCGCCTGATCTTATGCCATGGTGTTGCTGCGTGCCTAATCGGCATGTGTCAGTATTCACTCGCCGATTTTCGCCAGTCCTTCTTGAGTTGTTCGATAAGCTCATCTGCCAGCCTGGTTGTGTCAAAGGCCTCTGACTTTGTAGTTCTCCAAATGGGCCTGTGAGTGCGTCGATCCGCAAGGGTGACCTCTGCAGTCGTGATCCTTACAATGGCTTTTGCGGGCACGATGGTGCTCGCAGTTTGACAAGTGAGGATTGCGTCGGCTTCGTCCAGCTTGGAACTGATCATTACGGTATTCCACTTTTCGAGACGAGCTCTGACGAGAAGTAGAACCTCGTCCGAAGAGGGAGCCACATAGATCGTTCTTATTTGATGTAGCCCCACTACTGCTCTCGGAACTGCTGGGCGTTAGAATGACCTGTTATGGAACTCGTTACAGGGACGGAGATTCGCGACTTCAGGATTCGCGGCAACTACATTAACCAGCGCAGCCTCCTGTCCAGAAGAGACCTGCATTCTTCGAAGAAAGAAAACATACTTCCAAGCGGCCCTGGATATTCTCCTCCCGTGGTGGAGTTCGAACTTCACGACGGTCCAACGAGCAGTGTCGTTGTAAGCGAAATCGATATTCCTTTCCTGTGCGACGATGACACTGAGAACGCGAAACGGTACCTTTCTCTGATTCTAGCTGCCCGTCGAGGGGACCCCAAAGCTGCGAAGGATCTTGCTTTGGCGACGCAGGAACATCGGTTCGGTGGATCGGAGCTAGCTCAACCACTCGAAAGCACGTTCGTCGTTCCCTCCACAAGCTGTCAGACCCACTCAGAGCAAGACATTAGCCAGAAGGGATTCATACTCCTGAAACTGAGCCAACTAAACTACCCGGTGCCGGACTTTGTTGTGCTTACCCCGCACGCTTATGTCGATCGCACCCAGCGCCTCGAGGAGCATGTTTCGGAAGCCGTCAAGCAACTCGAGATGCTCACTATGCAGGGCCTGGGAGACAGCAGTAATCCCTTGGTCTTTGCAATTCGTTGCGCCACAGCCCACTACATTCCTGGGGTAATGGACACTTATCTCAACGTCGGGGTGACCGAGAGCACGTTGCCCTGTTTAGCAAAGATGTATGGCTCTGTTGGCGCGCACAGAATGTTCCTGAATAACCTGAGGAACCTCTCTCGCGCTCTGCACTGTGACGAGTACGCTGCGATTGTTGGCGCCGTCAAGTCTGACCTCGTGCCTGAGGAGGTCGTGAGTTTAATCGAGCGATTATCCGAGATCATCCGGAAAACTGACAGAAAACTCATTGAGGATCCCTTCTCTCAGGCCACCTTCTTCGCGCGAGAGGCCTACGAGCACTTTGAAGAGAACAGGGAACTTGTACTCACGCTCTGTAGAGGAACAGAACATTATCCTAGCCTGATCATGCAGAAAATGATCTGCACGGTCCGGCACGAAAATGCCTATGCTGGCGTCATCTCCAGCCGCCATACTCAGACCGGATTGGGTATAGAACTCCAGACCGCCCACAATATTTTCGGCGAAGAAATGATGACTGGAACTGCGGAGATCCAGTCAACCCCTTTTGAGGATCGAGAGGCAATCAAGAATGCCTTTCCTGCCGTTTATCATTTTGCTCCACATCTCGGGGACCTGGAAAGAGAGTTCGAGTCCCCGGTCACTATCGAGTTCGCAGTCGAAGCAACAGGAAGGTATCAATCGTTTGCGCTCCTGCAACTTAATCAAGCCGGAATGGCGGGGCGCGCGGCCATAACGTCGGTTGTGGACATGCACAAATCGGGGACGATATCACGAGAACGAGTAGCCGAGCTCATCCGGCCCTACCACATCAAGCAGCTCACCAGCGACACCATCGACCAGGAGGATATCGATGTCCTCAAATGCTTCTGCTCCGGCGTAGCAGTTCTCCCTCGATCAGCGGTGTCAGCCCGCGTTTACTTCACTGGCGATGCCGCTTTGAGAGCCAAGAGCGAGCGGGACAAGGTGTGCCTTTGTAAGAAGACCTTTGTGCCCACCGACACCGTGGTGATGCGCGAAATGGATGCCATCATAAGTCTGACCTCGGCCGCCGTGCATGTCGTCACGATCTGCCAGAGCTTAGGCATACCTGCTCTGCTGAGCCTAGAAAAACATGGTGTAACGTTGCAGCCAAGTGGAGGCCTGGTTAATTCCTCAGGCAGGCAGATCAAGGAGGGGGATTGGTGGAGTGCACCCCCAAAGTGAGACACGGGATCAAGGGGCCAGCTACATTGAATGGAGGAGACAATGCTGGTGCCCCGACAACAGTATTCCCGTGAATTGAAGATTGCCGCGATGCATGAGATCGAGTCCGGAAAAGGTGTTGCGGAAGTGGCCCGCATGTTTCAGGTTAGCCCCAAGCGGCTGGAGACCTGGAAAGGCGAGTGGCGGGCGAAAGGTGAGCTGGCATTTCCCGGCAACGGCAGCCAGCCGCAATCCAAACTCGATGCCGATCGGATTGCCCAGTTGGAACGTAAGATCGGCCAGCAAGCGATGGAGATCGAGTTCCTAAAAAAAGCCTTACGGCGTTTCAGGGAGCATCCCCTGCCAGTCGTCGCCAATGGCAACGCCGTCTCTATCAGCAAATCCGGGAAGCGGCAGAAGCGGGGGCAGCAGTGAACGGGCTCTGCCGAGCCGCGGGAGTGAGCCGGGCCGGATACTATCGTTTTTTGGTGCGAGCGCAACCCCAAGAAGTCGTCATGGATTTGCGTAGTCAGATCCAACGCATCGCGCTGCGGTGGCCCGCGTACGGCTATCGTCGCGTGCATGCCGAACTCCGTCGACACGGCTGGACGGTGAATCACAAACGCATTCTGCGGCTGATGCGAGCCGATAATTTGCTGTGTTTGCGACGGCGGAAGTTCCTTCTGACCACCGACTCCAAACACTCACTGCCGGTCTACCCGAACTTAGCTGACGCCATGGTACCGACGGACATCGATCAGCTTTGGGTAGCAGACATCACCTACATCCGCTTGCAAGTGGAATTCGTGTACCTGGCGGTTCTGCTGGATGCATTCTCCCGACGCTGCATCGGCTGGGCGCTGCAACGCAGCCTGGAAGCGGCGCTAGCACTAGAGGCCCTGCGCATGGCGCTGACCCAACGTCGGCCAAGACCCGGCTTGGTGCACCATTCTGACCGCGGCGTGCAATATGCTGCGCGCGACTACACAGCACAACTGAAACAACACGGCATTCGCATCAGCATGAGCCGACGGGCAACGCCCTATGACAATGCCCAAGCGGAAAGCTTCATCAAGACTCTCAAGTATGAGGAAGTCTACCGCACCGAGTACCGCAATCTCGAAGAAGCCAGGGCCGCGATCGCGGAGTTCCTGGAGAAAATCTACAACCAGGAGCGCTTGCATTCGGCGCTTGGCTATCGTCCGCCGCTGGAGTTTGAGTGCAGCTTACGATCCTGGAGAGCACTCGGGAAAGGACGAGCATGAGTTTTTCTAGGCATGAGGAAATCTATCGATCCGATGTAAAACTCGGCAAACCTTGGGAGCGGCAACTGCGGTCGCCGCTCCCAGCGCTCATCGGCTGCGATGAGTTTCCAGTCGGCTATTCCTTGGCAGGTTGCCCTCCGGCAGAGCCTGCCTCCGCTTCACCGACTGCAAACGATTCTCAACCACCCACGTTGCCGTACAATGATTTTTCAGCAAACGGCAACTACCCCCTTTACTTCGTGTCTCAGCCCAAGGGTGCATCCCATGGATCACCCTCTCCTCGAGGCGGCGATCTATCTACGAAGGCAAAGCAAAGTTCAAGCCTGGCCGACTCTTGCGCTACATGCGGGGAGAGCCAATCGAGATGGGGGAAGGAGAAAAGGAAGCTTTCGCTTCTGTTGCCTATGCGTACCGCTATTACCAGCAGCTGACCAGAGGTCTCGCGGTTGATCAGATCCCCACGCTCAGCGAAGTAATCAGGCTTGTGAACTTCGAACTGCGGGGGGAGTCGGAAGAATCCAGCAAGCTTGTTAACGGCTGGTTCGACGAACGCGAGACACTGTATATGGAAGAGGTGCTCAAGAGTGACATAGGCGACCATCTTGGCCAAAGCAATGTTTTCGAGATGCTCACCCTGGACCGGAAGATCAGGTTCTTCAAACGGGCTCTTGCAAAATGCTACCGTGAACGCCTCTCTGGCTATGAGGTAGGCGCGTTCATGCTGGGCCGGTTCTTATGCTTGCGCTATCCTGTGGTTTTCTGGAAGAGCTTCAGTCCGTCGGAGATTGGCCTACTGGTGAATGAGTGGGTTCTCTTCGAAAAATACATGCAGCTTCTACACAATGTGGGCGAGAGAAAGATCCTTCTGGCAAGAAAACAGATTCTCAAAGCTGGGCTCGACCAGCTCTCGCTTCACCCGGGCAACGTGCGATCCCTCATTACGCTTAAATTGAGCGGCGTGGACGTTGAGCAAGCGAAGCAGTCCTTACCCGAGTGGGCCGATCACCAATCCGAAAGGGTGCTGGAACTTCTCCAGCAACCCTACTGTGTTTTTTATGACTTCAACGCGGCCTGGTCTGCCGGCCAACTCGACAAAATCTGCAGGGAGGAAAACCTGCCCCTTCCCCGACCGGATGACATCTAAAGCGCATGGACCAGTTCCTGAACCGCTATCGCCGACTTGATTCCGTACAGATAATCGCGGTCGATCGTCGATTCCAGGTCCCGTAACACTTCGGGAAGTTCCTTGCCGTCTCTCGCGGCAACCAAACGCCCGAGCGCAAGCGAGACCGAAAGCACCGCATTCATGCCAAGATTACCCTTCCTTTGCATGATCTGGATCTTCTCCTCCACGGAAGCGTTCGACGCGATCTTGCCCCGCTTTATGGCAAGATCCAGTTCGAGCAGCAGAAGCTCTCGGTCGATGTCAGCCAGAGTGCCGAGTTCTGAGATCTTCTGGCCTAGGAAACGGGGAGCCAACACTTCTGTCACGTTCGCCACCGCGTTCAGGCAGCCCTTGCCGCCGTACCGCTTTGCCCTCATCCAGAGGTCAGCCAGTTCGCGATTCTCCTTGGCGATGGTGTCGGCCTTTAGTTTGCTAGCGAAGCGGTAAGTTTTTTCTTCCTCCTTGAAGACGAAATAGTCGGGAAATTTCCGCGTGAGCGGGTTAGCCTCGATGATGCTGTCGACGAGATGGATGGCCTCATCTGTACCGGCCGAAACGCCCAAAGGCGTGGCAGCGGAGAATTTCATGCCGTTGTCGAGCATCACCACCACTCCAACCGTCGGGACGCCCGCGTTCGTCGGTTCCTCGTGAGCCGAGATGTCGGCAATGACAAGATCGGGATCCAGTTTCCTGGTGATCTTCGTACCCTTCTTCGCCATGTCCATCAGTTCAACGATTCTCCCGTATTTGACGAGCCTCTCCGTGTTAGCGCCACCGCCACATTTCAGGCCGAGCGCGCCAACCGCGAAACTGATGTCGGCTTCCATCACCTCGTTGGGGGATTTGGAACGGTGAGAGACCACCAAGGCCAGCCCCAACTGCTTCGCCGTACGAGTCGCCAGCAGGGTCTCACTCAACGTGCCGATCTGGTTGGCCTTGATTAGGGCGGTATTAATGAGCCCCTCTTCGGCGCATTTTCGAATCGTGGAATCCTTGGTCGTAACCAGATCGTCCCCGATAATCAGGATCTCCTGGTCGAGGGCTTTCATGAGTTTCTTCCAGCCCTCGAAGTCGTCTTCTGCAAATGGGTCTTCCAGCGAAACGATCGGATATTTCTTGACCCAGCGGATGTATAGGTCGACCATCTCGTCGGTGGTCAGAACCTTTGGATCTTCGGCTCTCCAAAAGAGGTATTGGCCCACCGAGTCTTTCTCACCGGTCTTCTCCCGGTAGGCATTGCTGAGTTCACTGGCGGCGGGATCAAGCGCGAGACAAACGTCCCGGTCAGGGACAAAGCCGCATTCCTCGATGGCCTGGACAGCGACTCTTAGTGCCCTCTCTTCCGGGAGCAGGTCGTCTTTTTCCCTTGCGTAAGAGCCGACGATGCCTCCCTCCAGGCCGATGCCCACGAAATTTAGACCTTCCGTATCCTGGATGATCTGTATTGCCCTGGTTTGGAGCATGTTCGTGACGCGCTGGGCCTCAATGTAATCCTTGGCGGTGAGGGGCAGGAACATCAGCTCCTGGAAGCTCAGGTTGCCGCCCATCTCCTCGGTGTGACGCCCTCCCTGAATGGAGTTCCTGAACTCCCATGGGGCGAACACAATCCTTCCGTCGGCGAGTTCCAACTCCTGCAGTCTGTGCAGTCGGAGCTTCCGCCGCAGCTCGGACGGCTTTACCGGGCGCGCTTCTTGCATTTCATGAACGGGTTCCGCGGCCCTCACTTCCGCCGCCTTCGCCGCCGCATCGCTCTGTCTTTCCCGGAAGGCTTTATACTTTCCTGCGTCCGAGAGCAAGAAATCGAAGAGAGCGACCACGCCGATGGTAAAGAGAAGTCTTCCCGCGTAGACCGCCGCCGGAAACGCACTGTACAGGCCAAGTAATATCAGAACAATTCCAGGGAGAAACGTGACCTGACTGAGCACTTTGCTTGCCCTTGGTCCTGCAGCCGACACCGCCAGGTTCTGCGTCTTGACGCTCGGGTGGAAGCTGCCTGCCTCTTTATTCACTCCCGGAAAGGCTCCGTAGGGGATCTTGGCGAACATCTCGAGATACCAGAGGCACCTGCCAAGCAGGCCTTGCTTCAGCTTTTGCTCAGCAGGGCCTTCAAGTTCCGGTCTCAGGTTATTGGTTCTGACCGCCGCCAGGTAGTGCCCCATCTCGTGAATGGCAATGTTGGAATGCCACGCCACATACCAGATGAACGACGAGATCACGACCTCAACACTCAGGAACATTTGTCGGATTACATCGAAATTCGAGAGCACGTGCGTCGAAATGCTGAGCAATGACGTCAAAAAGGCGGCGTGGAAGGAAACGAGCTTATGGTTGGCGATGATCCAACCGCGATCGAGGTGTGGCGTTTCGCTCGGCTGGCGGATCAAGGTGAAAATCCATCGCACTGAGAACCGGCGAAATGGATGCGCGGTTCTTTCTAAAATCTTTTTCCGATGACTGCCGGAATGATGACTGCCGGAATATGGATGAGTGGTATCAGTGGCGGTTTCTTTGAATGGTTCGGAGTAATTCGGCATGGCGTGCTCCAGTGAGCTGACATTTGCTGAGCAGTGCTCACTACTTGGCGGCAGCGACTGCAGACGCGCTGCTTCTGGTTCGAAAAGCACTCCTGAAAATCAGCTTAGCAACAATATGCATTCCTCTTGCATTGTCTATTGCAGGAGGCTGCAGGTCAGTGATCCCCATCACACCCAGAAGCAGCAGACACATCAACACAGAGAATCACCCCACTGGCGACTTGCCACTGAGGATCTCAGGAATCTTTTTGACGACAAACTTTTCAGAGCAGGCTAGCAAGGCTTTGGAATGGGCTCGGTCTTTTGCCGGCGCATTTAGGAGCGAAGCTGGTACTGTTGCATGTCATCGACATCTTTAGTCTGGCGGAGACGGATTTACTCCAAGGTCACTTCAACGTGTGATCTCGGTCATTGCTGTGTCCGCACAACGATGTTCGACTTCTTAGTGAACAATAGGACGCCCTCTGTTCCGAGGGGATCGCGATGGGGCGACGATGACGATCCAGCATTCGCCCCGGTCAGGAGACTCGCTCACCCATGGCCGAAGTCGAAACCAAGTCTCTTCCCGAAAATGCATACGAGCCTTTAGAGCCCGGCGAATTGTACCCTCCGATCGTGGCGGCGGCAGAGTGTTTGCAGGAACTAACGATACGATCCATCGGCTGGGGCATTTTGTTCTGCATTATTTTCACCGTCGCTTCTGCATATTCCGGACTGAAAGTCGGACAGGTGATGGAATCGGCCATCCCGATTTCGATCCTGGCAATTGGCTTGGCCCGTCTTTACCCGCGACGGTCGAGCCTGCTGGAGAACGTGATTATCACTGGCATCGGCGGAGTGGCCGGATCGGTGGTTGCCGGCGCAGTGTTCACCGTTCCGGCCTTATACATTCTGAAGCTCGATCCTCACCCCGTGCAGACGATTTTTATCTGCCTTGCAGGCGGATGTCTTGGCATTCTCTTCCTCATTCCCTTACGGCGCTATTTCGTGCGAGACATGCACGGTCTGCTTCCGTACCCGGAAGCGACTGCCATCGCGGAAGTCCTGGTCACAGGCGAGAAAGGTGGATCGCAAGCGAAACTCCTGCTGCAGGCGACGGCGATCGCGGGCATCTATGACTTGTTCGTGACTACATTTCAGGTTTGGAAGGAGTTCGTCGACTTCCAGTTTCTGCCTTTGTTTCGAGCCTTGTCTGACCGTGCGCGCATGGTTTTCAGTTTCGACGCCATCGGTTTTATCCTGGGACTTGGTTACGTAATGGGTCTGCGCAGTTCCATGATCCTTTGCGCCGGCGGTGTTCTTTCCAATTTCGTGCTTGTCCCGTTGATATGGTTCATCGGTAGTCACCTTGACAGTGCTGTATACCCGGCAACGATTCCGATTTCGCACATGACCGCCGTACAGATCTATCGTAACTACGTTAGATTTGTTGGCGTTGGAGCTATCGCAACGGCGGGCATATTTGGCATCGTCAGGTCGTTGCGCATCGTGGTCGGTTCTTTTGGAATTGCACTCCGGGTATTCCGCAAGAACGCGGTCGTGACACAGGAACGGACCGACCGCGATCTATCGATGATTGCCATTTTTCTCGGAGTTGTGATCGGAGCCATCGGAGTCGCCATGCTCTTAGGTCATTTGGCGGCTTCCTGGACTGTGGTTGCAGTTGGCCTGGTACTTACCCTGGTCTTCTCGTTCTTCTTTACATCGGTGGCGGCAAATGCCATTGCGACGACAGCTCGCAATCCAGTCTCTGGAATGACGATGCTCACGATTATTATTTCGTGCGCTGTGCTGCTTAGATTCGGGCTGTCGGGGACGACCGGCATGTTCTTCGTGATGGCAATCGCAGGAATGGTGTGCACCGCATTGTCCGTCTCCGGACAGGCCATCACCGACCTCAAGACCGGATACTGGCTTGGCTCGACACCGTCCGCGCAGGAAAAGGTGAAGTTCCTGGGTATCATAGCTGCCGCAATCGCTGTTGGACTCACGGTCGTGATGCTGGCTCGCACATTCCAGTTTGGGGAAGCATTGCCGGGCGATGTACGTCCGGTTCTGGCCTCGCCTCAGGCGTCCATTATGAAAGCGCTGGTGGAAGGATTCATGAGTCATCAGCCGGTTGCATATCTGTTATTTGGCGCAGGTGCCATGATTGCGTTGATTCTGGAAATGCTGGGACAGCCCTCGCTGATCTTCGCCCTGGGAATGTACCTACCACTCGAACTGAACACCCCTGCTCTAGTCGGTGGATTCCTTTCCCACTACTTGAACAAGCGCTCCGAAAAAACCGGTGGCGGACGAGGGAAAACCATCCGCGAACGCGGCCTGATTATTGCTTCGGGTCTGATGGCTGGCGGCGCGTTGGGCGGCGTTCTGGGCGCAGCCTTTCGCCTGGTTCCAGGGTATCGCGAGGATCTGATCAAGACGCCTTTCTACTCGAACAATGCGGTGTCCCAAACAGTTTCCGCACTGCTGTTTGTCGCTCTTTGTTTGTACGTATGGTTCGGCTCGCTGAAGAACGTACCCGCAGAAGAAAAATAGAGGAGAGCCCATGGATGCCGTTGGACGATTTGTCGCGGATGCGGTTCTCGGTATCGACACGCTTTGGGGTGGCGATGTCATGTGTCCCTCTGGCACCGGCCGATTCATCGCCGACTCGTGGTTCTCGGATGAGCCTCTACCTCTGGCCTACACGGCTCCGGCGGCGGCGAGGGTACGAGAGAGCGGGGGCGTTGCCGGCAAGAACGTTGATCGTCAGGCCGTCGAGGAATACCTACGCCAGATGGATCTCCCGCAAGCCATCGCCGGAATTCGCGATGAGTCCCGAAACATCGGTGGGATGCGCGGTACGTATCTGCACGGCCTATCGCTTAGCCTGGAGACGATGTGGAACCTTGCCATGGAAGTGCTCGGGAAAGGTAAGCCGGTTCCATATGCCCAGTGTGTTGAGGCCTCGACGGGCCGACCGCCGGAAGCCTCGAGCCCGGATGCAAAGCGAGAGCGGGTAGCTGAATTGTTGGGGCAGGCGGGTTACGCAACCCCCGGTTCTGCTGGCCTTCTCGGGGCGGTCGATGCTTGGCGGCGGGATCGATTCGTTCCGATGGCTTCTGTCCGTGCCCTTGGAGCTGCGTTCATCGCCCACTTCGACCGCCTCAGCGCGGCCAACTTGTTACCCTATCTTCCCAAGGATCTTGCGTCCGTACCTCGGGCCAACATCGAATTCTTGCCAATCAAGGACGCATGGTTTTCCGGATCGATGAACTACATCGGGCGAGCGCGGAAGTCGGATGGCAGTCCGCGCTACGAGGCCACCTACGAGATTAACGCTTCGTTGCAAATCTCTGTGCCGGAGTTCGAGCAACTTGTGAGCCACGAAGTCGTGCCCGGGCACGTTACAACGTTTGCCTACCTGCAGGATCTCTATATCCGCGGGAAAGCAAACTTTGAAGCCACGATATTGACCATGAACACCCGATCCGCCACCCTGTTCGAGGGAATCGCCAACAATGCCATTCTCATCGCCCATGGCGTAACCGAAATCGAGCAACTACCCGACGAAGATTTGCAGATCGGCGTGCTCCTGGCGCTACTGCAGGATGATGCCAAGAATCAGTCATCGTACCTAGCCTGGGAAGAAGGAATGAAGCGCGAGAGAGTGGCTTACATTCTTCGTCGGGGTTTCCTCGTTACTGAAGAGCGCGCGGACAAGCTTTCTGGTGCCTGGGGTCAACATCCGTTGCTGGGCCGAATGTATCTTCCTGCTTATCGGGCAGGTACCGAGCGAGTCGCGCATTTGCGACGCATCCACCCGGCGGATCGTATTCTGCCGGCACTCTACGGCTGCTGTGGGTTAGCTGATATCGTTACGATCGACGAGATGTTGAAGCAAGAGTAGCTCAGGCCAGCTTCGTCAGTCGAATGAGTGTTAGCCCATTCGAACAAAAATCCTCTTAGCGCCGGCCCCGCTTGAGCGACTCCGCGGACAAGTCATTCCAGGGCCACAATTACCAACAACAGTCCTCCAAACAAAACCACTGAGACAATCGCTATGCCCGAGAAACGGACCAGCCGCTGGCTGGTTGTAGGACGACCTCCCTCAGTCCTCTCGATTTGTTCGTCCAAAGGCTTGAAACATGACTGCTTACTCGATTCCCTGCAAACTTGAAATAAGCCCCAGTGTGCCGAGAATCACTTTGCCCTATGCGACTACGCCGCCCAGGTGTCGTCACCGTAATTCTTGCAGAGATAATTGTTTTGGCACGTTGTGCAGCAGAAGTGAACAGCGTTCGGTTCGTCGGCGCGCTCATCGTCCCATTTCCCGAGCAGAGTGATGGTGTACTTCATAACGATAACTCTCCATCTTCATTATCATCCTCTCGAGGTCGAGGAGTCACTTGATTGGAAACTCGACAGTTTCCGCGACGTAGGCAGTCATGGGCGTTCCCTCGGGGATCTTGACTTCGTGCCCTCGCGCCGACAGAAAGCCGCCCAGCCCAAACACGATGGTCATGCCCTCAACTTTGCTGGTGGCCCGCTTTTCCGCACGTGAATCGACGCCGGTGACTTTCACCATGGTTCCGCGAGTGCGGACCGCTTCCATGCGGATCTCCATGGTGCCGCCCTTGCCATTTCCGCCCGCCGACTCCGTATTCGCCACATAGCCGATGCTGCGGGCGCCTTGCTTGATCAGCGTCACGCCATCCACGACCACCGGTTCGGCAACCACGAACTCGATCATCTGACCCGGCCGGGCCACACGGGACGTGACATTCTGCGCGAATTTGAGCTTTATCTCCGTCCCCTCTTTCAACACGAGCACATCTGTCAACTAGATTGGTGACCACAAGAGAGGGCACCTTACGTCCATCGAAGTCCGCTACCGTCAGCCAACTTGACGGTGTAAGAAGCTGGATACAACCGGAAGACTGGGTGCACGGATTGGCGACGGACCGGGGCCTGTTGTGAACCGGTGCCTGGATTTAAGTTAAGCTTTTCTCTCATGGTGATCACGATACCCCAGCCCGCGTCCGAACGCACTCGCTGGCTGCGACGCGGCCTCTTGCTGCTGGCGGCGCTTGTCGTTCTGGTGGTGGCATTTTTCGTCTGGCGGCCAGGATCTGCGCTGACCGCCATCGCCACCGCCGAGTTGCGGCTCAGCGGTATCGATAGCTACTACGTGCAGCTCGGTCCCTATCGCATCCATTGCTTCGTTGGCGGCACGGGTGAGCCGCTGGTGCTCGTCCACGGCCTGGGCAGCCGCGCCCTGGATTTTGCGCCCCTCATGGTTGCACTGGTCAGGGAACACCGCGTTTTCGCGCTCGATCTGCTCGGCTACGGCAGTTCCGACCACCCCGACGTAAATTACTCTGTGACGCTCGAGACTGGCATCCTGCACCAATTCCTGGAGAGCCAGGGACTCACGAGCTTCGACCTTGCGGGATGGTCCATGGGCGGCTGGATCTCGCTCAACTTCGCCTCGCAATATCCCGACCGCGTCCGCCGCTTAATCCTTCTCGACAGTGCGGGGATGAAGTTCACACCCAGCTTCGACCTTCGCCTGCTCTCCCCCCACACGATTGCCGAGATGCATGGGCTGGAGAAAGTCATGACACCCTATCCGGAACGCACGCCCGCATTCATCACGCGCGACTTCCTGCACCGGCTCCGGTCGGAAGACTGGGTGATCCAGCGCACCGTCACCAATATGATCACCATGCGCGAAGTGATGGACGGGAAGCTGGCGAGCGTCACCATGCCCGTGCTCATCGTTTGGGGCAAGCAGGACATCATGACGCCGCCTTCTATCGCGGAAGAAATGCGTCGCGAAATGCCGCAGTCTGTACTGGCGGTGCTGGACGGTTGCGGGCACTTGGCGCCCATAGAATGCCGTGACTGCGTGCTTGCCGAGGTCGAGCGCTTCCTCGCCGCCAACCCGCCGCTACCCGCCGGCATGCACGAAGTTGTCGCGTGCTGAGCGTCGACCGCCGAGGGCACAGAGGAAGCGTTCACATGTTGGGACCCCAAACTTTTTCAATACCTTTAGGGCCACTACCCCCGACCACATTGACGCGTGCGCCGGCGCTGTTCAAGCTTCGGTGGTTTGGACATAGATAGCGCCGAGTAGTTACGGCTCAGACCCGTCCAGGTGAGGTGAGCGCTCGGTGTCAGCCCTTCTGCGGAACCGGTCTACAACCATGTAACCGTTATAATCCTGCTGACTTATCGCTCTGGCCTTGGGCGGCACTCGGATCCCCAGTTAGCGGTCGGGCTTTCGGCGTTCTGTACGAGATCCGATTCGAGGCAGACGAGACCAATTTCAGACGAACCATCTACTGCTAGAAATTTGAAAAAACGGCGACAGTGCGCAGGATCACCAGCTTTCGAAGCGATGATTTCAGGGGATGCTGTCGCAGGCGGGAGAAAGGTCATCATGAAACGGCATCTTGAATTAGTTCTAGTTGTCCTCTCTCTGTTCACTCTCGCCGCGCAATCTTATGCGGGTGTGTTGAAGGTTCTGACCAATCATCTGGGATACGACACCAGCGGCCCGAAACACGCGGTGATCCTCGGCAAGGCAACTGATAGTGTCTCCGCTTGTGTCCTAAGAGATGAAGCTACCGATCAGGTAGTTCTGGCGATAGCACCCAAAGCAACCGGACCCGTTCAGAGATGGAGAGACTGGTATTTCTGGACTCTCGATTTCGACTCGTTTGCCACCGAGGGCAAGTATTACCTGGAATGCACGACGAATGCAGCGAGCATCCGGTCGTTCCCGTTCCTGGTGCAAAGCGACCTGCTGGAGCGCAGCACAGTATCCGATGTCACCTACTACTTCAAAGACGAGCGCAGTTCGGGCGAGATGGACAAGGCCGATAGCCACCTGCGCTTTGAGGGTACAAAAGGTGGCACGGTCGACGCGCACGGTGGGTGGTGGGATGCCACGGGCGACTACGGCAAACACTTTTCCCACCTATCCTTCTCGACTTACTTCAATCCCCAGCAGATTCCGCTGGTGGTGTACAGCCTGCTCAAGAGCTATGAGCAGGCGAATCGCCGCGGCCTGCAAGGCTTTGCCCGATACAAACCGCACCTGCTGGATGAAGCCATGTTCGGGCGGACTATCTGGTGCGGATGAAAGTCCCAGCAGGATCCTTCTATCGTTCGGTATCGACGGGCAGCGTGAAGCAGGTTCCCGAAGAACGCAAGATTGCCGGCGAGATGAAGCACTTTGGGATCGAAAGCGCCCCACGCCAGAGTGCCCCCGGAATGGTGGAGACTGCTAACAACGACCGGGAGTATGAAGTCAGCTATCGCTCCGGAGGAGGAATCGCGATTGCCGCGCTGGCGATGGCGAGTGCATACCCTGTGTCCGGCCAGTTTCGCAGCTCGGATTACTTGAAGGCCGCTGAGGACGTCTTTGACTACCTGGAGAGGAACAATCTCAAACTCACCAACGACGGCAAGGAGAACATCGTTGACGACTATTGCGCCCTGGCAGCTGCGACCGAACTCTACCGGACAACGCGTAGCGAAAAGTACAAGCAAGCCGCCAACCGTCGCGCCAAGTCCCTGATGGCTCGCCAGATCAGTGCAGGAAGCTACCAGAACTACTGGCGGGCGGATGATCGTCAGCGTCCGTTCTTTCATGCTTCCGATGGCGGTTTTCCGGTCGTGAGCCTGCTCTACTACTCAGACATCGCCGATCCCATGGCAAAAGAGCAGGTGTTAGACACGGTGAGGAAGTCTCTGGCGTTTGAACTCGCGATCACCTCTGAGGTGAATAACCCGTTCGGTTACAGCCGCGAATATGTGCAGGACAACACAGGATCGCGCCACACCAGCTTCTTCTTTCCCCACAATAGCGATGCGGCTCCGTGGTGGCAGGGTGAGAACGCGCGTCTGGCTTCGGTGGCGGCCGCAGCGCGGCTGGCGGAACTTGCCTTCCTGCAGGATGCTACCTTTTGCAAACAACTGGAGGCCTTCGCCACTAGCCAGCTGAACTGGATCCTGGGATTGAACCCCTTCGATTCGAGCATGTTGAATGGCGTCGGCCGCAACAACCGTCCTTACATGTATTTTGACTCTTGGGAATTCACCAACGCCCCGGGCGGAATCTCGAACGGCATCAGCAGTGGGTTCCACGACGAGAGCGACATCGACTACCTGCTGCCCTACCGGCAGACGGGCGCTGACAATGACTGGCGGTGGGGGGGAGCAATGGCTGCCGCACGCGGCCTGGTACCTTCTGGCGGCTTCAACGGGAGGCGATCCGACCCGCTAATAAATAATATGGAGTAGGCTGCGGAGATACTTTCGAATTGCGAAAGGTGGCGGTTGGCTGAAGCCTGCCACCCGGACCATCGAATTCGCCTGATAGGTCCGTTCCTCGGTTCGAATCCACGCACCACAATCTTCTTTACTGGGCCACGCATTGCGATGCGCTGATGCGCGGTCTCAGCTGTGGCTTCCTACGACCAAGAACTTGGGCAAAACTTGGGCAAGGAATCGACCCCGAATAGGGTCAAAATCGTATGTCGAGGGGTGTAAGAGTCGTCGAATCAACAACAAGTTAGATTGACCGTCTGGGCTCATAACCCAAAGGTCGGTGGTTCAAATCCACCCCCCGCAACCAACGCTTCCACGATTAGCCTTCATAAAACATCTTGAGTGTCAAGGTTGCGAGTTGAGCCTGCGCCATACCGTCCTAGTTCGCGGTCGCGTTCTTCTTCTTGTTCCTGTTCTTGTTCTCAAATTTGAGATCAGATCGCCATAGATCGCCTGTTCCGGGCGAGCGACGCTTCTCCTTCGGCTTCTGTGGAAGTCTGCGACTATACGTCCACGGTTGCGCCCAAGTTCAAGCGCCCGAGCAATTGTCGGACGAGCTTTAGATTCCAATTTTCTGATTGACAATACTTGCGGCCGAGTGGCGGAACGTGTGGAATAGCGATGAGCCTGTGAAAACGCTGAACGAGCTTTACTCATCACTGTCTGCCCGCAGCCGCTACGAAGTTTGGTTTCTTCGTCTTGGACTGGCGGACGGTGGCGGAGCGTGGTGGTTCCGATTCTTGCTCATCAATCCTGGCCGAGGCGGTTGCGCCGGCGACTCGCGGGGGATGCCGGTGCAGGTATGGGCTACCTGGTTTCCGCGGAATGGCAAACCGCAAAGCTTCATTCAAGGATTTCCCCTGACCGATTTGGATCTTAGCGCCAGAAGGAAAAATCCATTCCACCTCCGAATCGGCAACAATGGAATCGGCGAGAACTCTAGCCAAGGATCGTTGGATGTTGATGGGCACGTTATTTCATGGAATCTGCAATGGCGTTCCACCTTCCGCATGACATTGAGCAATAAGGGTTGGATTGGATTCTCGCGAACTCCGCACTCCGATGCGCTTTTTTCCGGCAAGATCAGGCTGGACGGCCGGACCTTCGAAGGAAATCCTTTGGGATTCGGGGTCCAGGGACATAACTGTGGATACCGGCATCGTAATTTCTGGACTTGGGTACATGTGTATTTTCCCCGCGCTGAAGCAGGCCCGAGCACGTTGGAGGCGTTGGTTTACGAAATGCCGTTTAGGCTGGCCTTTCGCAAAGCCGTGCTGTGGCACGATGGGAAGGAACACGAATTTGAAAGCATGCAAGATGTCCGAAGAGATCCAGTCGAGTTCGGATGGCATTTTCGTTGTTCAACCAAAGATGGATGCCGATTGGAAGCAGATATCGACGGCACTGGGCCGAGCCTCCATCGTCTGCCTTACGCGAAGACAAATTGTTCGGGCAGTTTTGAGGTCGCGAACAACAGTCTGGCGCGAGCGGTAGTGCGCTTGGAGCGCCCGGGCAGAGCGGTGGAAACACTGGAGACGAGTACGGGGGCCGTACTGGAGATGGTTGGCTAGCTTCGTCTCGCGGATATGGGTTTGGTTTCGGGCGCCATGGGGAGATCCTGCGCATCGCTCACGATGACGGAGTGAGACAAGGCCGAGCAGATTCGCGGCTGCTCTGGAGTCATCCGGGCGATTGGGCCATCGCTAGCCGCTCGGCGACGATTGCGTATGCAGAGGGATTAAATGCCATTCCAATGTGCGTGCCCGGAACTTCAAAATCGGCTTCGGGATTCCTGGTACGGCAGTAGCGCCAGTCGACGATGCCGTCATCGCGCGTGTAAATCGCAGTCTCGACCATGGACTGCGGAATATCACGCCTCAAGGAATCCACAAAATTGCAAGTGCAGCGCCCGGTGTAACAGTCGGGCAGCACTCCTCGGCCGTGCTCCTGCAGGATGCGCTGACGAATAGCTTCGGCGGCGTGGAGAATCGTGCGACTGGTCGCGGTACCGCGAATGGGCGAGGCCAGCGTAATAACGGAAGCGACATCTCGCGGCCGCTGCCCAGCCACGGAGCGCGCAATCACACCGCCAAGGCTATGACCGATCAAGTGAATTCTCCGTCCCGTTTCGTCCAACGCTCTTTCGATGGTTTGATTCAGATGGCGCTGGACGAGAAGATTCGGGCACTCAGCATTGATGCCGATGCCGGAAAAGTACGGCCGGTATCCGATGCGTCCCAGCCACGCGTGGAGCTCCATTAAATAAAGATCGGTACCCAAAAAACCAGGGATAATGACGACGGCGGAGCCATCCCCCCGGGGTACGCCGAAGCCGTAATAGACGGGAGTCGCGTGCAGCAGGAGAATCTCAGCCGCAAACAGCGCTTCCGTCCACGGCGAAATATCGGCCTGCAGATCCGCCTTGTGAGTGTGCTTCCGACTCCGTGCCTTCGATGAACTTGTGGTCTTTTTCTGTTTACGCTGCAATTTCGTCCCGAGTTCGTTCAGCATTTCCGCACCCAAGCCAGCGGGCACAGCGGGCGGAAGTTTCCCCGCTGCAGATTATACCCTTCTCTTGCGCTTCCGGGTTAAGCTTCGTTTAGCGGGTCTTTCCAGCCGGGCTTCGAGCTCCGCTACTCGCTTGCGCAGGCCATCGAGTTCCGGCTCGGCCTTGGCTGGCGGCTGAGATGGCGCCGGCGCGCCGATCAGTTGCTTCATCATGTCCACCGGCGACAGAATGGCAGACTGGACCTCGCCGAGGCGGCTCTGCACCGCATCCTGCACCTTCTGATAAGTATCAAAAGCGGATTTCAGGTACCACATGATGAACTCCTGCCGTACCTCGTCGGAGGCGACGATCAGTTGGCGCAGCAGCTCGAGCGGCAGGCCGGTAGGCTTTTCTTTGGCATCTTCGGTGATGATCTGGGTAAGAGTGACCCGGGTCAGATCCTGGCCAGTGTTGGCATCGATCACCTGGACATCCCTGCCTTCGCGGATGAATCGCGCGATATCGTCGAGATTCACGTATTTGCTGTTCGAGGAATCGTACAGCCTGCGATTCCCGTACTTCTTGATGACGACGAGAGTTGATTTCACTTTCTGACCCTCATCATGCTGCTCTGCACATAGTATAAATATATCTTGACACAACTACAGGTGAATCGTATAGTTTAGTTGATGCTGCAATGCAGCAATTCTAGGAGGTGCCAAATGGCAACAACTTTAAAGTCCGAATCTCCGCGAACTCATCCCGGGGAGTCTTCCTTTGTATCTCTTCTGTCTGGCTGGGCGCAACAGGGAGTCCAGAGCTTCTTTGCCACGCAGCGGATCCTTTTGGATCTTGCCATGCGTCAGAATGCAAGCTTGATGCACTCTCTGCGCCAACAATTGTCTGATCCCACACATTCGCCGACCGCCATTCTTGGCGAAGTCACGGCCGAGGGTGTGACGAACTTCATTGAAGGGCAAAAGATTCTTCTTGAACTGGGGCAAAAGCAGAACGAAATCCTGATGGGCGGCGTGAAGGAGCGTGTCGGGGAATGGCCTGCGGCACAGGCAATTACGGACCTGTTGCGGCGGAGCGTGGAGACTTTCATCCATATGCAGCAGGAGTTCCTGAAGATTGCCGGGAAGCAAACTCACAGCTGGGTGGAAGCAGCGAAGCACGGAAAGCCGTACGAGAGCGAGCATGTCGTAGAACTGGCGCGCGAGGCTATGGACAACTTTGTCAAAGCCCAAAAGCACTTTATGGATGTCATCGCCGAAGAGACAGCCAAAGCTACGGGCGGCAAACACACCAATGGGATCAAGAAGACCAAGAAAACGGAATTGTCCCAATTGGCGCGCGAAGCCACCGAGTCGTTCATCGAGGCGCAACGCAAGCTGGTTGATGTAGCCGGACGGCAGATGAACGCTGGTGTGAAAACAGCAGGCAAGACTCTGGAACTCTTGCGGCCGTTTCCGTTCTTACCCTTGGCGGAGTTGACGCGGGAGGGCGTAAAGAGCTACGTCGACGCGCAAAGGGAATTGATGGATGTGATGGTAAAGAACAATGGCGCTCACAAACCCGCTCACAAGGCAGAACATCGCGGGAAGCGGTCGCCCAGGAAAGCAGCGGCGGCAGCTGCCTGATACGGAACGATGTATAGCTGTCGCCCTGAGCGGAGTATGGCCCGCACGAAGGAGCGGGCCATACGAAGTCGAGGGACCCCGGCACGGCCGAGCGTTCCTGAGGCTCGGCGAGAAACTAGCTTCGCGCGTGTAAAACAGCACGTCGGAAACTCCTGCGAGGTTGGTTTTGAGTGCGCATGAGGGTCCTTCGACTCCGCTGAGGATGCAGAATCAGTTTCAACTAACCATTCAGGTTGAGTATCACGCTGGCGGGTTTCTGCCATTGGATACTTGTCATCTATCGGGAGGCCCAGATGAAAATTCCACTCACTCCCATCCGTTTCCTACGCTACGCGCGTGAACAATTTCCAGATAAGGTCGGGGTGGTATGCGGCGAGCACAGGTTCACGTATGCTCAATTCGCCGACCGCGCAGCACGCTTGGCGGGCACTCTCATCGCCGAGGGGGCAAAGCCGGGTGATCGCGTCGCGTTTCTCAGTACCAACTGTCATCGGCTGCTGGAGGCCTACTACGGTGTCCTGGAAGCCGGTTGCATTTTGGTGCCCTTAAACATCCGCCTGGGCCCGCAGGAGCTTACTTTCGTTTTGAATGATGCGCAGGCAAGATTCTTGTTTGTCGAATCGGCCTTCCTGCCGCTAGTAGAGTCGTTTCGGACCACCGTTCGTTCAGTCGAAACCTTTTTCCTTCTGGATGGTCGACCGCAAGCGAATTGGATGGCGCCCAATAACTACGATGACGTTCTGTTGACTTTCCCTCCGTTCCAGTGTGACTTTACGCAGATTGATGAGGACTCGGTTGCCGAATTGTTCTACACCAGCGGCAGCAGCGACCGTCCGAAAGGCGTGATGCTCACCCATCGCAACGTGTACCTGCACGCGTTATCAGTGATCGCCGCCGGCCAAACCTCCACCAGCACGCTCGGAGAAATGTCCTGTAAATCAGTGTGGCTGCATAGCATTCCGCTTTTTCACGCGAATGGCTGGGGCATAGCCCACATCATGACCGTAGTCGGGGGCACGCATCTGATGATTCACCATTTCAATCCGGTGGAGGTATTTCGCCTGATTGAGCGAGAACGCGTGAGCAGTTGTGCCCTGGTGCCGACCATGGCGACAGCTCTGGTGAACTCTCCCGCAAGAACAAACTATGATTTGAGCAGTCTGCAGGTCATCAGCATTGGCGGAACTGCCTCGTCTCCCACTTTGGTGGAAGAAGTTGAGGAGAAGCTAGGTTGTACCTGCATCTCTGGGTACGGCCTTACCGAAACTTGTCCCACGCTCGCCAAATCGCCAATGAAACCAGATCTCCCATTCGACGGAGAACAACGGTATGCTCGCCAGGCGATGACCGGCTTTGCAATTCCCGGCGTTGAACTTCGCGTGGTCGGCCCCAACGGACAGGACGTACCGCACGATGGCACTGTGATGGGCGAGATCGTGGCTCGAGGCGACGCCATCATGGACGGCTACTGGGGTCAAGAAGAGGCCACAGCGGCCGCGATGGAGGGTGGCTGGTTTCACACTGGCGATGTCGCCGTTGTGGATCGGTACAACTATCTTCAAATCGTTGACCGTAAGAAAGAGATTATCGTGAGCGGGGGGGAAAACATATCTTCCCTGGAAGTGGAAAATGCGTTGCTTGCCCACCCCGACGTGTACGAGGCGGTTGTGATACCGGTACCTCACGAGAAATGGGGCGAGATACCAAAGGCGCTCGTGACCCTGAAGCCGGGATCACAGACCAGAGAACACGATCTCCTGGAGTTCTGCCGTTCACGGCTCTCGCATTACAAGTGTCCACGCTCAATTGAGTTTCTTGAAAGCATGCCCAAGGCTGGATCCGGCAAGATTTTGAAACGAGAGCTGCGGCAAAGGTATGGGGCCGCTCTGAAAAGTACTGTTCAATAACATTCAACGAGATGCAATCGAGGTGAAATATGGCCACACTTACCGCAACACGCTCTAGCAAGAACTCGGGCGGCAGTTTTCTGATCGAGGACCGCACACCCGACGAAGTATTTACTCCGGAAGACTTCACAGAGCAGCATTTGCTGATTGCGCAAACCGCGGAGGAATTCGCTCTCAAGGAGATCGTCCCCAATGCTGAAAAAATGGAACACAAGGACTTCTCGGTCAGCCGCGAACTGGTGAGGAAGGCTGGCGAACTGGGCCTGAGCGGGGTGGATGTTCCCGAAGAGTACGGCGGCATGCAACTGGATAAAGTTACGTCGGCGATCGTCGCTGACCGTATTGCAAAATACGCCGGCTTCAGCACGACCTGGGGCGCTCACGCTTGCATTGGGACTCTGCCTATCGTTTACTTCGGCACGGAAGCACAAAAGAAGAAATACTTGCCTGGGCTGGCCAATGGCACAACCGTCGGCGCCTATGCGCTTTCCGAGTCATCCTCGGGATCCGACGCCCTCAATTGCCGAACTCGGGCTACGCTCTCCGGCGATGGCAAGCACTATCTGCTGAATGGCGAGAAGATGTGGATTACTAACGCGGGCTTTGCTGATCTGTTTATCGTGTTTGCTAAAGTCGACGGGGAAAAGTTCACGGCATTTATCGTCGAGCGGAATTTTCCCGGCTTCGCCGTGGGCGCGGAAGAACACAAAATGGGCATCCGCGGATCCTCCACTTGTCCCCTCATTCTCAATGACTGCAAGGTACCGGTTGAGAACGTGCTCGGAGAAATCGGCAAAGGACATCACATCGCCTTTAACGTTTTGAACGTGGGACGCTTCAAGCTCGGCGCTGGCGCCATCGGTGCAGCTCGCAATTCGCTGGAGAGCGCCATTTCCTATGCCAAACAGCGTAAGGCATTCGGAAAAGTCATCGCTGATTTCGGGCTGGTGCGCGAGAAGCTGGCCAATATGGCTGCCGGTACTTTCGTTGGCGAAGCCATGGCCTATCGCACCGTCGGGATGATTGATGCTGCCATCGAGCAACTTGGCGACGCCCACAACGATATGGCACTGGCTCGCAAGGTATTTGACGAGTACGCCGTCGAATGCTCGATCCTGAAAGTTTGGGGATCGGAGTTTATCGACTATGTGGTGGATGAGACGGTGCAGATCTACGGTGGATACGGCTTCGTGGAAGAGTATCCTGCTGAGCGTGGTTATCGCGATGCCCGCATCAATCGGATCTTCGAGGGCACTAATGAAATCAACCGGCTGGTCATTACCGGCTTCCTTCTGAAACGCGCAATGTCCGGGCAGCTTCCTTTGATGGGAGCGATCAAGCAGTTGATGGATGAAGTGCTGTCCGGCAGCCGAGACAATGGCGTGGAGGGTCCTCTTGCCGAAGAACGGAAACTGGTGGCGGCGGCCAAGAGGATCGGGCTGTTTGCCGCTGGAGTTGCCACTCAGAAGTTCATGCAGGCAATCCAGGATCAGCAGGAGATCATGGGAGCAATCGCTAACATGACCATTGAAACCTACGCCATGGAGTCGGCCGTGCTGCGTGCCCAGAAACTGGCGATGCGGAATGGCGAAGCTGGCGCTGCCAATGCCATTGCGATGACTCGCGTGTACATGGCGGGCGCGATGGATAGAATCGAAAGCGCGGCGAGAATGGTGATCGCGGCCTCGAGCGAAGGCGACATGCTGCGTTCGCAGATGGCCATCCTGCGTCGCCTGTGCAAGTACGAACCGTTCAATACTGTGGCCCTCCGGCAGACGATTGCGCAGAGAGTCATCGAAGCCGGCAAATACATGTTGGCGTAGCAGTACAGCAGGATAAGGAACCCCACATCGTGAGCGAAAGGATCGGTCCATCGTCTTCGTCCTGGTTGCCCACGAGACGACTACTAAGCCGGCGAGACCCTGCCTCCGCAGCCGCCCAAGCGGGTCTCCGCTGTTTGACCAGCGGTCTATGCTCAACACGTGATAATGGTATGCAGGTTTCCGGACAGTAGCTTCCGAGTCGCGAACCGCCAAGCTGGAATCGCGACTGCGTATAAGAGCGATTTGCTGGCCGACCTTTACTTTGACAACCGCAGAGCAGCGGCCTAGACTCATCCCTGAGCGAGTACACCTTCCCACTCTTTCAGATCTTCTGAACTAAGTCAGCCCATCTGAAGTTCTCCCACCTTAGTCGCCCGACGACCTGACAACTCCATTTATGAACTTAGGTCAGTGTGACCACATCACAGTCAGCCGTGACGGGTGACACCGACTCACTCAAGCACTAAGTGATGTAGTGAACTTGGTGGTCCTGATTTGAGACCGTGAGGAATCCGATGGATCTACGCAAATGGTCGAAGTCCAATGCTGATTATGGTCGGGAGCTTCTACATTCTGGAATCGAGGGAGCGCGTTCGGGTCGAGAAGTATTTCTGAACGGAGAATCTCTTACTCCGTTGGTTGCCGAATCAGTCCGAAGCGCCCTGAAGCCCGCCATCCTTGGAGCGTGCTGCCTCGGAGTGTTGGGCAGTTTTCCATGCCGCCGTGAAAGATCCCTAGGCCGAGCGTTGACCTACGGCTTGTTGGGTAGCGCGCTCGGTTTTGGCGTAAGCGTCGCTTGGGAAAACCGCTGTTTGACCGCCAGCGTGGCTGGAAGTGTGTTGAAGAACATCGGCAGGGTACGCGATGAGCATTGGCTGAGCAAGCATCCCATCGACTACGCATAGAAATGAAGGACATTTACCAGCGATCAGGCGTTGGTCCTTTTGGTCGCGAGTTCTGGGAACACCAAGAGTGAGCGCACTCCTCGCAGGCAGTGGACTCCCGACGGATAGGCAGGGGGAAGTCATGAGCACGAGTGAAGCAGTGGTGGAGCGAGTTCAGATCCCAGTTGCCACAGATAGCCTCTGCGAAGAACGGATTGCTTACCTGGAAGGAGTCGTCAGTCGAGCCAGAACCGCTGCCGCTGTCTTTACCCAATTCAGTCAAGAGGATGTTGATCGCATCGTCAAGGCGATGGTACTGGCTGGCCTGGAACAAGCTCAACCTCTCGCCCGGCTTGCGGTTGAGGAAACCAAGCTCGGAGTCATGGAAGACAAAGTCCTCAAGAACATGTGCGCCACGGAGTTCACCTACAACTACATCAAGGATAAGCGCACCGTTGGCATCATTCGCGAGATTCCAGAGCGCAACCTGGTGGAGATCGCAGAACCGATCGGAGTCATCTTAGCGCTCACGCCGATTACGAACCCCACGTCCACGGTGCTCTTCAAGTGCATCATGGCGATCAAGACGCGCAACGCAGTCATTTTCAGTCCCCATCCCAAGGCCTGGCGTTGTTGTTCCGAGGCTGTGAGGATCATGTATGAAAGCGCGCTGAAGCACGGCGCACCCGAAGGAGTTTTTTCCTGCCTGGAATCGCACACCCTGCAGGACAACGCCTACCTGATGCAGCACAGAAGCATTGGTCTGATTGACGCCACCGGCGGGCCGGGGGCTGTTAAAGCCGCCTATAGCTCCGGCAAACCAGCGCTGGGCGTAGGGCCGGGCAACACGCCGGTCTATCTGGAAAAAACGGCAGACCTGAGTACGGCCGTAGTGGACATTATTCTCTCGAAAACTTTCGACAATGGAACGATTTGTGCTTCAGAGCAAACAGTGGTGATCGACGATGAGGTTTATGACCTCGTCCTGAAGAGATTTGCGGAACTGGGCACACACATCTGCAACGAGAAAGAAACCGAACTGCTGGCACGCAAAGTAATCGATCCCGAGACTGGATTCATGCAACCCATGGCAGTTGGGCAGAAGGCTACTGATATCGCCCGTCTTGTCGGTCTTTCCGTGAAACCTGACACCAAACTCCTGATTGCGCCGATTCAGGGCGTGGGCAGGAAACATCCGCTGTCGGTGGAGAAGCTGTTCCCGGTGCTCGCGGTCTATCGAGCGAAGTCCGCCGATGAGGCGCTCAAAGTGTGCATCGACGTGAATCATGCAGGTGGGCTAGGACATACAGCGGTCATTTTTTCGCGTAACGACGAGGTCATCCGCAAGTTCGGTGAGGTGATGAATGCGGGGCGGATCATTGTGAACTGCCCAGGATCCGTTGGAGCGCTAGGCGCGGTTTATAACGATCTGGTGCCCACCTTCTCCTTCGGATGCGGCACCGGCGGCGGCAACAGCACAACCGATAACGTAAATATCTATCACTATCTCAATATCAAACGCGTGGCTCGGAGGACGCAAGCCCATATGTGGTTCCGAGTTCCTAACCAGATTTATTTCAACCTGAACGCGGTGGAAAATCTACGCCGGCTCCGCTCGCGGTCCACCATCATTCTTACGAATCCCTCTCTTGAGCAAATGGGCCATGTCGATCTAGTCCGGCGCTACATTCCGGAGGGCACGCGCGTCCATGTTTCCGTCATTCCCGATGCGGAGCCCGAAGTCAAAGTGATTATGCAAGGCGTGGCAGAGCTCAATTTTTACAAGGCAGATCAACTTATTGCGCTAGGCGGCGGATCGGTGATCGACGCAGCCAAGATCATGAAACTCAAGTACGAGTCACCGGAGGCTGATCTCGAAGAGCTGGCGGCGCCATTTCTGGACCTGCGCAAGCGCGTAGTTCAATACCCAACCGAAAAAATTAACCGCATGCGTCTGGTTGCGATCTCGACTACGAGCGGAACGGGAAGTGAAGTAACACCGTTTGCTGTCCTGACCGACAAAGAACGCGGGCGCAAGGTGACTCTCGCCGACTACTCCCTCACTCCGGATGTAGCCATTGTTGATCCGCAGTTTGTGATGTCGATGCCAAAGGGCCTTACCGCCGATACCGGCATCGATTGCTTGACACACGCGTTGGAAGCTGTGGTTTCCAGCTACGGATCGGCTTACACCGACTGCAATGCCATGCAGGCAATCCGGATGGCGTTCAAATATTTACCCATCGCTTACGAGCATCCCGGTGATGAAGAGGCGCGCAGCATGATGCACAATGCAGCGTGCATTGCAGCGATGGCGTTTTCCAACGCGTCCGTGGGTGTGAATCACGCGCTGGCACACGCTTTCGGGGCTCGGTTCCACGTGGCACACGGCCGCGCCAATGCACTCATGCTGCCGCACGTGATTGCCTATAACTCGTCCGTGCCCAGCAAGTTTGTGCCATCGCCGTATCAGAAAGGGTATCTCGCGCACAAGAAATACGCCACAGTCGCGGATCTCCTAGGTCTCGGGGGCCACACGGTTGAGGAAAAAGTGAAAAACCTGGTGGCGGCGGTAGAGCGACTGCTCGACCAATTGGGGTTGCCGCGTTCGATCGCCGACCTGGGAATCTCGAGGGAAGAATTCGAGCGGGCAATGCCGGAGTTGACCAAGCTTGCCTTCGACGATCCGTCCTGGCGGTCGAACCCTCGGATGCCGCTGATGAGTGAATTGGCCGACCTGTTTTGGAAGGCTTATCAAGGGCGAGGCTTGCAGACGGTGGAAAACGCAAGGCTGCAACAGACCGCGTAGCGGATGGTGGTTGTTATGGCAATCATGGCCGTGTGGTTGACGATCGATGAAGAGCGAATTGTTCTGACGTTGCAAGAGGCCGCCGAAAAACTGGATAGCGCCGAGGACGAAGTGGTTTTGGATTTTTCCTCGGTGCGCCGGATCGATACCAGTGGGCTCATGGCAATGGAAGAGTTCGCGGCCACGGCCAACGACAAAGGCGTCAAGGTCGCGTTGCGCGGTGTCAACGTCGCGGTCTACAAAGTCCTCAAGCTGGTGAAGCTGGCATCGCGATTTTCGTTTGTGAACTGAGATGCGCGGCGGTTTGGCAGGTGATCGTCCGCAGATAAATAGGAGAGCTGTCGTGCAGAACCAACAACAAGGTGACCGCCTTTCCTGGGGAGACACAGTTTTCCTCCACCTAGAACGCGAGGGGATGCCCCTCAACGTGGCCTGTGTCTGTGTGTTTGAGGGTAAGGTCCCTTTCCGCTCTTGCGTGCAGTTCGTCGAGTCGAAGCTGCCGCTGATTCCCCGGTACCTCAAGCGTGTAGTGCCTCCGCTCCTTAATATTGGCCTGCCTAGCTGGGAATACGACCCGACGTTTGATATTCGGAGACACGTCCGAGAGGCGACCCTTAAGCGCGGTTCTGATGCAGAGTTGAAGACACTTGCGGGAAAGATTCTGAGCACGGTGATGGATCGGCAACACCCGCTCTGGGATATGACGCTGGTACATGGACTGAAAGGCAATCGCAGCGGTCTCATCTTCCGCCTGCACCACTGCCTCGCCGATGGCATCGCCGGGGTTGGGATCATGAACGTAGTCATGGATGCAAGCCCCGTAGCGCCTCGTCTGCCGAAACGAAAACTCCGGTTCAAGGTGCCACCGCCGCGTGACCCTTTGACTTCGATCACGAGCGGGTGCCTCGACTCCTATTCTGAACTGGTCAAACGAATTCTGGCCGCGCTGGCGGACGTATCGAGCATGGCGGAGCGCGCCGCGGCAAATGGCGGGAACGTCGCCCCCGTTGAGTTCACCCGTCTGCTTCCGGAACTCACCGTGTCCACACAACGGCTCCGCTTCAACGTTCTCTACCGCGGGCCACAGAAATTCGCCTGGGCTGAAGTTCCACTGGCAGAAGTCAAAGCAATACGGCACTCCTGCGGGACCAGCGTGAACGACGTCATTCTCGCGCTGGTGACGGCGAGCATCCGGCGATACCTCGAGCTGCATGGCGACCGGGTGAGAGGACGCCAGCTTCGCATGATGGTTCCGGTCAATCTGCGCGGCAGCGACCGTCCGGGCGAATTGGGGAACCGTATCTCTTTGGTTCCGGTCACGATTCCGCTGGACATTCGCAATCCTCGGAAACTGCTGGCAGCTGTCCATAGGAGAACGGAGCTTCTCAAACGGGCGCATACCGCCGAGTTAGTGAGTCTGGCTGGTGGCTTGATCGGCATGTTTCCAAATTCCGCGCAGGCGCTCGCGGGCCACATCATCAGCCGGTTGCCGTTCACGCCTTTCAATATGGTGTGCACCAACGTGCCAGGACCGCAACAGCCGCTCTATTTGCTTGGCCACAAGATGCAGAGCCTCTACCCCTATGTTCCGGTCGGCGGAGAGATGGCACTCAATTGCGCCATTCTGACGTACGACGGCACGGCGTATTTCGGCTTCAGCGGATGTTCGCACGCAGCGCCCGATCTTCGGCGTTTGGAGACATTTGTGAAGTTGAGTTTCACGGAGCTGCGGGAAGCCGCAGGGGTCAGCCCGGCACCAAAGGCAGAGGAAAAGAAAAAAAAGAAAGTTCGCGCAAAGGTCGCACCGACACCGTCGCAGGTGCCGGTGCCAGTTCGTGTGTCCGCTCCGCTTCGGCCGCGCGCTTCGGTCGATTCAACAAAAATAATAATTCCCCCAGTTGAGGAGGAGAACATCGTGACGCGATTGATCGCCTAATCATCGCCAAGAGGAGAGTAGAAAAGTGGAAGGCATGCAGTCAGCTGTGCAAACGACGTCCTGGTTGGTCACGGGCCGGGCCCTATTCCTTCTTATTCATGTTCTGGGTGTCCTATGTTTTGCCTACATTGTGGCCAAACGCTTGGTACCGCTCGTTCGGGGCCAACGCGATTTGCGTTTTGACCAGCCATGGGCGCGGCTGGGAAGGGTTCTGAAATTTTGGCTAGGTCAGTGGAAGCAACCGCGTTATAAGATCGCCGGAACCATTCATATTTTCATTTTTGCGGGTTTTATCGTTCTGGCGATCCGTGCCTTCTCTGTTTTGACTGTCGGCGTCTCCGAGAATTTCGTGATGCCCGGCCTTTCCGGGAGCGTGGGGGAAATCTACAACACGATCACGGATTACGCTGCCACGATTGTTTTCCTCTGCATGGTGGTGGCTGTGATTCGCCGACTCGTTTTCAAGCCCGCCAGGTACGCAGTACCGGCGCGGTATGGCAAGGCTCATACGGCGGACGCCATCTTCCTTCTTGCTTTGATCGCAATTCTAATGGTGGCGGACAGCCTCTTTGCAGCTGCTAGGGCTGCCGCCCAGTCGCAGCAAGGCCAACCGCTTGAAGTGTTAGCCGTTTTCTCGTTGCCCTGGATGTTGCAAAGCGCTTTCGCGTCCACGTCTTTACCAACGCTTGGCAGAGTCTACTTCGGCGCTTATCTACTCCATGAACTGACGTTTTACTTCTTGCTATGCTACCGCCCGTTTGGAATCCAGTTTCACGTGGAAACCTCGCTCTTCAATATTTACTTCGCAAAGTTGGACCGCGAGATTCTAAAGCCGGTGAGGTGGGGCGTCAGCGAGGACCATCTGGATCAGGTGAAGTCCTTCGGAGTAAAAACGTTCGAGGACTTCACCTGGAAGCACATGCTCGATTTCTATAGCTGCGCCGACTGCGGGCGCTGTTCCGATAATTGCCCCGCCAATGCGGTGGGAAGGCCGTTATCGCCACGATTCATCACCACGAAGGCTAGAGATTACGCCTTCCAGCACTATCCGATGTTTGGCAGTTCGGGCAATGGCAAGCCTCTGATCGGCAATATTTATTCCGAGGATGAAGTCTGGTCATGCACGACCTGCGGCGCTTGTGAACAAGAATGCCCGCTGCTGGTCGAGCACATCGACAAAATCGTCGACTTGCGGCGAGGCATGATCGATGACGGAAATGTGCCGCAATCGCTGCAAAAGCCACTCAAGGCACTGGAGAGCCGGGGCAACCCCTACGGCAAGATGGAGAAGAAAAAGGCCGACTGGACGAAGGCCAAAGAGTTCCAGCAACAATGCGAGGTTAAAGTCCTGACCGGCAATGGCGCGGACACTCTCTACTTTGTCGACAGCATTACTTCCTACGATGACCGGATGCAATCGATCGGTCGAGCGACGGCGAAGATCCTCAAACATGTTGGCGAGAATTTCGGAATCCTCGGCGCTGCCGAAAAAGATAGCGGCCACGAAGTCCGGCGGTTTGGCGAAGAAACGCTTTTCATGGCCTTGCGCGACCACAACGTGGATGCCATCAAGGCGTCGGGAGTCAAGCGGATCGTTACCGCTGACCCGCACGCATATAACGCGCTGAACCACGACTACAAAGACGTGCCGCCGGTCGAGCACATCAGCCAGGTTATTGCCAAAGAAGTAAAAGCTGGCAGGATCAAATTCAATCCAGTAGAAAATAAAAACAGCGTCTACACCTACCACGATCCCTGCTACCTGGGACGCCACAATCAGATTTACGACGACCCGCGCGATGTGCTCGATGCCATCCCCGATTTGCGAAGAGTCGAAATGAAGCGCTCCCGGGACCGCTCGTTCTGCTGCGGTGGTGGGGGATTGATGCTGTTTTACGAGCCCAAAGAAGATCAGCGCATGGGTGTGAAGCGAGTGCAGATGGCTGCCGAAGCCGGCGCCAACGTGATCGTAACCGCCTGCCCTTTCTGCATGGTGAATATAGAAGATGCGATCAAAGTAGCAGGCATGGAGGGGAAAATGACCGCCATCGATCTGGCGGAGCTGGTAGATCAACAAATTGTGCGTGGAGTGGAAGTGGGAACCAAGAGCTTGAACAACTCAATTTCTTGTCATCCCGAGCAAAGCGAGGGATCTGCAGCGATGGCTGGGACAAACGCCGATTCCTCGTCGCTTCGCTTCTCGGTATGAAAATGACCTGGAACTTGGAGGATGAGTATGGAAATTCTAGTTTGCGTGCGAAGAGTGCCCGACACTTCGGAAAACGAGATTGAACTGAACAGTGCGGGAAACGACATCGAGCGGGACGATTTGGTCTATTCGATCAACGAGCCCGACAACTATGCGGTCGAAGAAGCCCTTCAGATCATTGGCCGCGTGGGTGGAAACGTCACCGTCGCCACGGTTGGCGGCGATGATGACGAGGAGGTCTTACGCCGTGAGATGGCCATGGGCGCAAATCATGGCGTGCTGATCGCAGACGAAGCCTTCAGCGGGTCGGACGGCAAAGGCATCGCTACCATCCTGAAAGCTTTCGTTCAGAAAGGAAGTTACGACCTGATTCTGACCGGGGTCCAGGCCGAGGACGGTGGTGCGCAGGTCGGTGGGATGTTGGCAGCAATGCTCGACTATCCCTTCGCTTCGTTGGTGAACTCAATCGAGGCGCTGGACGGCAAGATGCTGAAAGTCACCCGGGAAATTGAAGGCGGGAACAAAGAGATCAGCGAGATCGATCTGCCCTGCGTGCTCTCGATACAGACCGGCATCAATGAGCCTCGTTACGTAGGCATGAAAGGCATCAGGCAAGTCGCCTCGATCCCCATCCCAACTTTCGATACCTCCAACCTTGGGCTGGATCCAAGCGCTGTAGGGCAAGCTGCAGCGAAAGTACAAAGGGTGGACTACTTCGTCCCGGCGCTGGGCAGGGGAGCGGAGATTCTGCAAGGAAGTCGCGAAGAGAACATCGACAAGATTCTGGAGTTAGTGGCAGCCAAGGGAGGGTTGAAATAATGGCTCGAATTTTTGCTCATATCGTGCACAAGGGCGGCGCGGTTGACGAAACCGCATTCGAACTGGCGGCGGCCGCACGAAAGATCGATCCTGCTTCATCACCGACAGCAATTGTTACCGGCTGGGGCGCAAATCTCGATGCCGCCTGCAAAGCCCTCCATGGCCCCTACGCTGAGACGTGGAAAATCGCCAGCCAAGCTCTTGCGTACCCCAATGCTGAATTAATAAGAAAGGCCTTGACCAAGGTCCTGCCTAGCGGCAGCGTCGTATTGATTGCGCATGAGCATTTCGGAATCGATCTGGCTCCGGGTCTTTCCATCAAGCTGAATGCAGCTTTTGTCTCCGACGTGCTGGACATCGCTGGCACCGACGGCGCCGGCCTCAACGTGGTGCGCCAGGAATTTGGCGGGCAGGTGAGCGCTCACGTTCGTTGCGACCTTTCATCGGGCGCGGTGATCACGATACGTCCGGGCGCATTCAGACCGCAGGACGGCATTTCTGTCGGTGGGACTGTTGTCGATAAGTCCGCTGAGATCGGCCCGCTCACAGCAAGACGGCGCTACCTGGAAACGGTGGTCGCCGAGGCGGGCGATGTCGACATCACCAAACACAACATTCTGGTCTCGATCGGCCGTGGCATTCAGGAGAAAGACAACGTTGCTATCGCCGAAGATCTCGCTGATGCCCTTGGGGCTGCAGTGAGTTGTTCGCGACCCGTAGTCGATGCCAAGTGGATGGAGAAGTCACGTCAGGTGGGCTCGTCAGGAAAGACTGTCAAGCCCAAAGTTTATCTGGCATGCGGCATCAGTGGCGCGTTCCAGCATCTGGCCGGCATTAAAGGTAACCCGTTCCTAATCGCCATTAACAAAAACTCCAAGGCTCCTATCTTTCAGGTGGCGGATGTCGGCATTGTCGATGACATTCTGGAGTTCTTGCCCGAATTGACCAACAAAGTTCGTGAACTGCGAAAAGCCGCATAGCAAAGTGAGGATTCGTCCATGATCACAAATAAAACTCTGAAGTTAAGTTTGAAGTCGCTTAAGGACTTCGCCAAAAAACGTCTGCCGGACGAAGTGCTCCGGGAGCTCGACGACAAGGACGAATGCCCGCTAGAGATCGTCCACCATATGTGTAGCCCCGACAAGCTGGGTATTCAACTCCTGTTTATTCCGGAAGAGTTCGGGGGCATGGGTGGCGGAGCTTTTGATGTGTACTGTGTCTGCGAAGAGATGGCACGCATTGACTTGGGCGTCGCCACGGCAGTGCTAGCCACATTCTTGGGAAGCGATCCGATCACGGTCGGCGCCACTCCGGAACAGAAGAAAATCTGGCTGACGCGCATCGCAGAAGAGGGATTGCTGTTCGCCTACGGCGCCACGGAACCGGAAGCCGGCAGCGATTTGGGCGCACTGCGCACCACAGCCGAACCGGTCATCGAAAACGGCCGCACCGTCGGTTACAAAATCACCGGCAACAAGCAATGGATCAGCAATGGCGGAATCGCCGATGCCTATACGATTCTGGCCAGCACGCCCGCCGGTCCGAGCTGGTTCGTCGTCGAAAAAGGCGCAAAGGGGTTCACTCATGACGAACCCGAAGACAAGCATGGCATCCGCCTTAGCAATACGGCAGCGCTGGCATTAGACAACGTTTACGTCGACGCCGATCGGCTGCTCGGTGGTGTCGAGGGTCAGGGACTCAATCAGGCCCAGGCCGTCTTCGGTTACACGCGCCTGATGGTCGCGGCGTTTGGCCTTGGAGGCGGTTGGGCGGCACTCGATCGAGCCATCCCGTATTCCGCCAAGCGTATCCAGGCTGGAGCAACCCTTTCCGAAAAACAGGGATACACCCACAAGCTGATCGTGCCCAACGTGGCGCGGCTGGAAGCAGCCCGTTCCTACATCGAGGAAACTGCGGAGCGCATCGACGCCGGAACTGAAGGCAGCTTAAACAGCGAGGGTGCGATCGCAAAGTACATGGCGACGGAGGCCGGGAATGCGGCCGCCGAGGCCAGCATCCAGGCGCTCGGTGGTTACGGGTACACGCATGAATACATGGTGGAGAAAATCAAGCGCGACGTTCGCATCACCACCATTTACGAAGGCACCTCCGAAATCATGGAGATGACCATCAGTCGCGACCGCTGGCAGTCTCACCTCAAAACACGCGGGCAGCACTACCACGAGCGAGCGCGAGAATTCGAAGTGTTGCATGCCCGTCACGCGAACGTTGGTGCTGATATTGCGGCGCTGGCTTTGCACGCCTTGGCTGAGATCATGGAAAAAGCACGGGCGGCTCGCCTCACCCGCTATCAACATATTCTGCTGCGCTTGGGCGAGTTGATCGCGTATGCCGAATGCGCGGGCAGTTTGTCCCGTCGCGCTGCACTTATGGCTGACGGCAAGCTGAACGAAAAAGCAAACCGGCGCTTCGACGCGGCAGCACTGGCGGCGATCAGCCGAGTCTTTGCCCGCGACGCCGCCCTCAAGGTAGGCGAAGAAGGCCTGCGCTGGGTTATCGGAGCTGGAGGAATCAGCGATGTCGAGATCGCCGGGTTTGAAACCAGTTTGGCATTGCCCGCCATTCACCGCGCGCAATCGGGGCTCATTTCGGATCTGGATTACATAGCAGACGTACTGTACGGCCGCGCAGCCAAGCGCTTGGAAGCGGCCGCTTAGCTTTTACAGATCGACATTCATAGGAGTCTCATCATGGAAAACACTTCATACCGGGCCATAGCAATCGTGGGAGCAGGAGCCATTATGCCTGACGCCGCGAACGTATCGGCGTTCTGGGAAAATGTGAAAAACGGTCGCTACAGCATCACTGAGGTTGACCGTGACCGCTGGGATCCCGCGCTCTACTTCGATTCCGACCATAGGGCACCGGATAAAACTTATTCAACCATCGGCGGCTGGGTGCGCAACTACGTGTGGGACCCGATGAAGTGGCGTCTAGGTGTCCCGCCACGTGTCATCTCTGCTATGGATGAGTCGCAAAAATGGGCGATCGCCTGCACTCGCGAAGCTTTAGAAGACTACGGCTTCCCCAAGCGTCCGCTGAACACCGATCGCACTGCAGTGATTCTCGGCAATGCCATGGCGGGGGAAAGACATTACTTCACCGCACTTCGGCTGTATTTTCCGGAATACGCGCATGAGTTGGCTGAATGCACGAGCTTCGCCGACCTCCCAGAAGCGCTGCGTCGTGACCTTACCCGGGAATTGCACGACCGGATGGCGAAGCGCGTCCCGGACGTTACAGAAGATACCATGCCGGGAGAATTGGCCAACTGCATTGCCGGCCGCATCGCGAATATTTTCAACTTCCATGGACCGAACTACGTTGTCGACGCGGCCTGCGCATCGGCGATGGCGGCCATCAGCGCTGCGGCTGAGGGCTTGGTTGCGAACGATTATGACCTCGCGGTAACCGGTGGCATTGATCGCAACATGGGCGTCTCGAGCTACATCAAGTTCTGCAAAATCGGTGCACTATCCGCGACAGGGACCCGTCCTTACGCTGAGGGAGCCGACGGCTTCGTCATGGGCGAGGGCACCGGTATCTTCTTGCTCAAGCGTCTGGCCGATGCGGAGCGGGACGGCGACAAGATCTACGCCGTGCTGCGCGGCATAGCCGGATCGAGTGACGGCAAGGGTAAGGGAATCACCGCGCCTAATCCGATCGGCCAGAAGTTGGCTATCGAGCGCGCCTGGCAGAATGCTGGACTATCGCCAGCGACCGCGACCCTGATCGAAGGACATGGCACCTCCACCAGCGTCGGCGACGTCGTCGAAGTACAAAGCATGATCGATGTGCTCGCTAGTTTTCATCTGCCCTCTGGTTCAGTGGCGCTAGGTTCGGTCAAATCGAATATAGGGCATCTCAAAGGAGCAGCCGGTGCTGCCGGGTTGCTGAAGGCTGCTCTTGCGCTGCGCGACAAGGTGCTGCCGCCCAGTGTGCATTGTGAGCATCGCAATCCCAACATCGATTTTGACCACTCCCCACTCTACGTCAACACCGAACTGAAACCATGGACCATGCCGGCAGATGGGGTGCGCCGGGCCGGTCTGAGCGCTTTTGGTTTTGGCGGCACCAATTTCCACGCAGTGCTCGAAGAATACATTCCCCACAGGCTGAACGGAAACGGCAAGCGGTCAGTGGCGGTCAGTGAGCCGCCGACGACAGTGAAAGAGTCGATTATGAATACCCAAGATGTTTCGCGCACTTCGAATTCTCCTTCTTATAAAGCTCCGTTACGGGGAGCCCTGGTAATCGGCGCCGCTTCTGAAGCTGCGCTCATCAAGCGTTTGCGCGCCGTGGAGAAAGACGCGAAAGCGGGCAAGGCACCGGCGCCATCAGCCCCGGCTGAATCCGACTTGCATGCGCCCGAGCGTCTGGCGATCGACTACGCCGACGCCGCCGAACTAGCGAACAAAGCTGGTAGCGCACTCAAAGCGATAGCGGGCAATCAACCCGCAATATGGAAGGCTCTGCGAGCACAAGGCATCTTCCGGGGTCACGGTCCCACACCCAAGGTGGCGTTCCTCTACACCGGTCAAGGCTCCCAGTACGCGAACATGCTCAAGTTGCTGCGTGATAAAGAGCCGGTCGTGGCCGAAACCTTTGACGAAGCTGATCGCATCATGACGCCTTTACTGGGCAAGCCTCTCAGCGAATTTATCTTCGTTGACCACACCGACGCCGAAGCGGTTGCCAAGGCCGAAGAAGATTTGCGCCAAACCGAGATTACTCAGCCTGCCGTGCTAACCATCGATCTCGCACTGACCCGACTTCTGGCCGCTTACGGCATCGAACCCGATTTCACCATGGGACACAGCCTGGGTGAATACGGAGCATTGGTCGCGGCGGGTGGCCTACCCTTTGCTGACTCGCTGGAAGCGGTCAGCGCTCGCGGCCGTGGGATGACCCAAGTGGCTATGGACGACAATGGCCGAATGGCCGCGGTGTTTGCTCCGCTAGAAGAGGTCGAGCGAATTCTCAAGACGATCAACGGCTATGTCGTGATCGCCAACGTCAACAGCAATCGTCAGGCGGTGATCGGCGGCGCCAGCAAGGCCGTCGAGCAGGCCATGGAAGCCTTCCAGAAAGCTGGCTACGACGTGGCGGCGTTGCCTGTCAGCCATGCCTTCCACACATCGATTGTGGCTGGCGCCAGCGACCCACTGCGGCGAGTTCTCGAGCGGCTGCATCTGCAATCCCCACGTCTGCCGATCGTCGCCAACACTAACGGCGAGTTCTACCCCACCGGGCCGGACGTCGTGCCCAAGATGCTCGACATTCTCACCGAGCAGGTCGCTTCTCCCGTCCAATTCATCAAGGGCCTCCGCACTCTGTACGACGCCGGCGCCCGCGTCTTTGTTGAAGTGGGACCGAAAAAGGCGTTACAGGGATTTGCCGAGGACGTACTCGGCACCAACAGCGATGTCGTTTCGTTGTTCACCAATCATCCGAAAGTCGGCGATATCGTCGCGTTCAACCAGGCCCTGTGCGGCCTTTATGCGGCGGGACTCGGTCGTCCAACTAGAGACAACTTGCGCGAGGCCGCGGCGGCAGTGATAGCCGCTTCCTCACCCGTGGAAATCCGTCAACCAATTCCTGTGGCGGCATCTGCGGCAAGTTCCTCAACTTCGCCGGCGACGCCGTCGAACGGCGATCGCTACGACAAACTCGGACATTTGTTCGCCGATGTTCTCGATCGGGGCTACGAAATCTATCGCGGCGAGAACGCGCGCGCCACCTCTCATCCCGTTGTCATCACGGGAGCGGCATTAGGCCTGCCCGGCACAGAGCACGTCTTCGACGATGCCAACATCGCACGCATTCTGCAGGGGGAGCAGTTCATCAAGATGATTCCGCCGCCATTCCGGAAAGCGATGCTCGACAAGCACATCACACGCCTGGTGAAGAGTGAGAGCGGAGAAGCCAGGTTTGAAACCCTCACGGATGTCGGGGACGTGATCAAACTGGCGGGCCGCGGAGGGGCTTTTAATCTGGAAGAAGAATTCGGAGTCTCCTCCGAGCGTGTAGGTGCCCTCGATATCGCCACCAAACTGGCCATCGCCGCGGGCATCGACGCACTACGCGACGCCGGCATCCCGCTGGTCATGCGGTATAAAACCACGACTAAAGGCACGCAACTGCCGGAACGCTGGGGTTTGCCAGACGCATTACGTGACGATACCGGCGTGATCTTCGCATCCGCGTTCCCCGGGTACGACGCGTTCGCCGATGAGATGGCGCGTTACTACGCGGACCACGAACGCCGTGAGCAGTTGGCCATGCTTGAAAGCCTGCTCGCCGGTGCGGTGGAAGGGAACGGTCATGCCCATCTAGTCCAAGAACTCAAGCGACGTGTCGACGAGATTCGTGCCGCTATCGAAAAAGAGCCCTACGTCTTCAACCGCCGCTTCTTGCTCCGAGTCTTGTCCATGGGACATTCGCAGTTCGCCGAATTCATCGGCGCCCGTGGTCCCAATACCCAAGTGAACGCAGCCTGTGCGAGCACTGCACAGGCGGTGTCGCTGGCGCAGGACTGGATCCACGCCGGACGGTGCAGCCGTGTGATTGTGATTTCGGCCGACGACGTCACGTCCGACCATCTGATCGAGTGGATGGGCGCGGGCTTCCTAGCCACTGGAGCCGCTGCCACCGACGAAGTGGTGGCAGACGCCGCCATCCCCTTCGACCGCCGACGCCACGGCATGCTTATCGGCATGGGCGCCGCTGCTCTGGTGGTCGAAAGCGCCGATGCCGCGCGTGAACGCGGAATACAACCGATCTGCGAGGTGTTGTCCACCACAACCAACAACAGCGCCTTCCACGGCACTCGTCTTGATGTCCAGCACATCGGCCAAGTCATGGAGACGCTGGTATCCAAAGCTGAAGCGCAGAGTGGCATTTCGCGTCGCCAGATCGCTTCGCAGACAGTTTTCGTTTCTCATGAAACCTACACTCCGGCGCGCGGCGGCAGCGCCTCCGCCGAGATTCACGCGCTCCGCCGGGTCTTCGGCGACGTCGCGGACAGCGTCGTGATCGCCAACACCAAGGGCTTTACCGGTCACGCAATGGGTACTGGCATCGAAGATGTCGTTGCGGTCAAAGCGCTCGAAACCGGATGCGTGCCCCCGGTCGCCAACTTCAAGGAAGTTGATCCAGAGCTTGGAAAGTTGAACTTGTCGAAGGGCGGCTCTTATCCCGTCGAGTACGCCATACACCTGGGAGCGGGATTCGGTTCGCAAATCAGCATGATGCTGCTGCATTGGGTGAAGACGAAAGACGGGCTCCGCCGGAGCCCGAACTCTCTGGGATATGCCTACCGCATCGCCGACGAAACTGTTTGGAACGCATGGCTGACTAAACTCACGGGTCGTCCGGCCGCCGATCTGGAAGTAGTTCACCGTACCCTGCGAGTGCGGGACCAAGCGTCAGCGCGCGCCGCCAAGGTCGTTTTGGCGTCCCGCCCTGAGCAGGCGCCCACTCCGATCGTTCCTGCACCGCGTCCGGTCGCGCCAGCCCTGTTTGCGAAGCCGGAGCCAAAGCCCGTTTTGACCAAGGTGACCGAACCAACAGTTAAGGTTCCAGTCGCAGTGACCGCGCCTTGCCCATCGCCGGCACCGGCGCCGAAGGGAGACCCGGTGAAAGAGAGGGTGCTAGCGATGGTGGCCGAGAAAACCGGCTATCCAGTTGACATGCTCGATCTGGATCTCGATCTCGAAGCAGATCTAGGCGTCGACACCGTTAAGCAAGCGGAGGTTTTTGCGGCCATCCGCGAGATCTACAACATTCCGCGCGATGAGAATCGCAAGCTGCGCGATTATCCAACGTTGGCGCACGTCATCCGGTTTGTGTATGAAAAGCGGCCAGACTTGGCTGCAACCCCGGCGGTAAAGAAGGAAGAAGTCAAACTCACCACGCCGAAAATCGATGGGGTGGTTGAGAAGTCGGCATCGACTGCGACATCTGCACCGGCCGCCACAGGCGATGCGGTCAAGGAACGCATTCTCGCGCTGGTGGTCGAAAAGACCGGCTATCCCAAGGACATGTTGGACTTGGATCTTGATCTCGAAGCTGACCTCGGAGTGGACACTGTGAAACAGGCGGAGATGTTCGCGGCCATCCGCGAGATCTACAGCATTCCACGCGATGAGAACCGCAAACTGCGAGATTATCCAACACTGGCACACGTTATCCGCTTCGTCTTTGAGAAGCGCCCCGACCTGGCTGCAGCACCGGCGGCAGAAAAGGAAGAAGTCAAACCTGCCACGCCGACAACCGCGGCGGCGGCGGAGAAGCCTACGCCTGCACCAGGCTCTGCCAGCGACTCCGTCAAGGAACGCATTCTCGCTCTCGTGGTAGACAAAACCGGTTACCCGAAGGACATGCTGGATTTGGATCTTGATCTCGAAGCCGATCTCGGCGTCGACACAGTCAAACAAGCCGAAATGTTCGCGGCGATCCGCGAGATCTACAACATCCCACGCGACGAGAACCGGAAATTACGCGATTATCCGACACTAGCGCACGTAATCCGCTTCGTTTTCGAGAAGCGCCCCGACCTGGCTGCAGCGGCTCCAGGCTCGTCAGCGCCTGCTGTAAAGGAAGAAATCAAACCCATAGAGCCGAAGACCGCACTGGTGACTGAGACACCGGCGTGTGCGACGATTCCCACAACAGAGGATGCCGGCGAGGCTGTCAAGGAACGCATTCTGGCGTTGGTCGTAGAGAAGACCGGCTATCCAAAGGACATGCTGGACCTGGAGCTTGACCTCGAGGCCGATCTCGGCGTCGACACGGTCAAACAAGCCGAAATGTTCGCAGCCATCCGCGAGATCTACAACATCCCACGCGATGAGAACCGCAAGTTACGCGATTATCCGACATTGGCCCATGTCATCCGGTTCGTCTTTGAGAAGCGTCCCGACCTGGCTGGCACAGCGCCCGCGTCTTCGGTGGCTCCGCCATCGCCTGCGCCCACTGAAACACCTGCGCCGCCGCCAATCGCCGCCCCAGCGGCCACGGACGATGCCATTAAAGAAAAGGTGTTGGAGATCGTAGCCGAGAAGTCTGGCTATCCCAGAGACATGTTGGACCTGGATCTCGATCTCGAAGCAGACCTCGGTATCGACACCGTGAAACAAGCGGAGATGTTCGCAGCCGTGCGAGCCGTGTACAACATTCCCCGCGATGAGAATCTGAAGCTGCGCGAATTCCCTACCCTGGCTCACGTCATCAAATTCGCCCACGACCGGCAGCCCGGTGCGATTAAAGCTGCCAGCACTTCGACCCTAGATCAGAAAACCGAATCTGCGCCGAAGAAACCGGCAGTGCCTGCCGCATCTGGTTCAAAGTCGATTGCGCGTCCGATCCCCGCCAGTTTCGACGCCGCCAATCGCATTCCACGTCGCGTGCCTGTGCCCAACTTGCGCCCGCCCCTTGACCTTTGCAAGCTGACCGGCGTCAACCTCTGCCTCGGCCGCCGCGTGGTCGTTGTGTCGGACAAGTCTGGCGTGGCTGACGCGCTGACGCAACGGCTTCAAACCTTGGGTGTCGAAATTCTGCGGATTGAACAGGGCCTGGACGCAGAGCAGCTGGTGAACCGCCTCAAGACTTGTTTGGCCGCAGGTCCGATACACGGGGTGTATTGGCTACCCGCGCTGGACAACGAAGGAAGCATCGGTGAGATGGACCTCGCCACCTGGCATGAAAATTTGCGGGTCCGAGTCAAATCGCTCTATGTCACGATGCGCATGTTGTACGAGCAGATTGCAGCGCCCAGCACTTTCCTCGTCGCAGCGACGCGGCTCGGTGGACAGCATGGTTACGATGAGGCTGGCGCGGTTGCACCATTAGGTGGCGCGGTTGTTGGATTCACCAAAACCTATAAGCGCGAGCGGTTGGACGCTCTCGTCAAGGCTGTCGACTTTGAACCGAAGCGAACAACGTTTGAGGTCGCCGACATCCTGATCGAAGAAACGCTGCGCGATCCGGGTGCAGTCGAAATCGGTTACAAGGAAGGGCTGCGCTGGACGGTTGGGCTACAAGAGCAGCCCGCCGCTGATGGAAAGCCGGGTCTAACCCTGGATAGCAACACTGTGTTTCTTGTCACCGGTGCGGCCGGAAGCATCGTGTCAGCTATCACCGCCGATTTGGCGACGGCCTCCGGAGGTACCTTCTACCTGCTTGATCTGGTGCCCGAGCCTGATCCGGCGAATCCCGATCTCAAACGTTTCGTGACTGACAAAGACGGCCTCAAGCGTGATCTCTTCGTGCGCATTCAGGCCCGCGGCGAGCGTGCCACGCCGGCCCTGGTTGAACGAGAGCTGGCAGGGTTGGAGCGGGCGCAGGCCGCCCGCGACGCCATCGACGCTGTGAACGCGGCTGGGGGCACGGCTCACTATTTCAGCGTCAATCTCACCGATGCAGACGCTGTGACCAAAATCATTCAGCAAGTGCGCGAGCTCAGTGGACGCATCGACGTGCTCCTGCACGCCGCCGGCACGGAGCGCAGCCATTTTTTGCCGGATAAAGAAGCACGTGAATTCGACCTGGTCTTCGACGTCAAGAGCGACGGCTGGTTCAATCTTCTGCATGCCATCGGCGATATGCCCCTCGGCGCGACAGTGGCCTTTAGCTCGATTGCCGGGCGCTTCGGCAATGCAGGACAAACGGACTACAGCGCGGCCAACGATCTGTTGTGCAAGATCACCTCAAGCTTCCGCACGAGCCGACCCACCACGCGGGGGATCGTCATCGACTGGACGGCATGGGGCGGCATCGGCATGGCCACACGCGGATCCATTCCCAAGATGATGGAACTGGCGGGCATCGACATGCTGCCGCCTGATGCCGGGATTCCTCTCGTCCGCCGCGAATTGACCACCGGAGGGACGCGCGGCGAAATTGTCGTCGGCCAACGTCTCGGGGTCCTGCTAAACGAGTGGGATGCACATGGGGGACTGGATACGTCTGCGGCGGAGAATCTGACGCGAACGGGACAAGGACCCGTCATCGGAAAGATAGCCTGCGTAAGCCTGCAGGGCGGCCTCAAGATCGAGACCACGCTGGCCCCTGCGATTCAGCCGTTTCTGCATGATCATCAAATTGACGGCATACCCGTATTGCCCGGAGTGATGGGCATCGAGGCCTTTGCAGAAGCTGCGCTATGCCTGCTTCCCGCCTGGCATATCGAAGCGATCGAAGATGTGAATTTCTTGGCACCGTTCAAGTTCTACAAGAAGCAGCCGCGCACGGTTACGGTTGAAGCCGTTATTCGCCCGGAACGCGAAGCGTTGGTCGCGGACTGCCGCTTGATCGGCCAACGGGTGCTCCCTAACCAAGCCGAGCCTCAGGTCACAACACATTTCACCGCTCGGGTGCGGCTCACAAAACAGGCTCCCAAGTCAGTGACTGTTCCAGCGTTGGGTACACCGATTGGAAACGTCATCGAAGCCGCTGACATCTACCGCCTCTACTTCCACGGACCCGCATACCAAGTCGTCGAGAGAGCATGGTGGGACGGACATCGGATTGTCGGCCTGATGGCGAAAGACTTGCCACCCAACCATCTGCCGTCCCAGCTACCAACGCTCATGGCTCCGCGTCTGATTGAGCTCTGTTTCCAAACAGCAGGGCTATGGGAGATGGGCACGCAAGGCCGCATGGGTCTACCGCTGCACATCGATCGCGTTTCATCGTTCTTAACACCGGACACAGACGGCGCTCGTTTGTATGCCGTCGTCACTTCCGACCAAGCTCGCGGCAGCTTCGACGCAGAGATTGTGGATGCGAAAGGAAAGCGCTATTTGCAACTTGGCGGTTACCGCACCGTAGGGCTCCCGAACGCGGTGGATGCTCAGGGATTGAAGGCGCTACAGGCTGCCATGTCACCGGAAGCCGTCGCCGCATGAAGAAACAGGAACTGGCCGTCCTGACGATCGGTTGATCGGAGGACCTATGAACTACGAATTTCAACGCGTAGCCATCGTGAATCGTGGCGAAGCGGCGATGCGTTTCATCCACGCTGCCCGCGATTTCAATCAAGAACACGGTACATCGTTGCGAACTATCGCGCTTTTCACTGAGCCCGACCGTCACAGCATGTTCGTGCGCGAGGCGGATGAGGCGGTATGTCTCGGTCCGGCCCTGATCCTTGATCCCAAGACGCAGCACACCAAAAGCAGTTACGTCGACTATGGCCGACTCGAACGCGCACTGACGGACGCACGCGCGGACGCGGTTTGGGTGGGATGGGGCTTTGTGGCCGAGCACGCTGCGTTCGCCGACCTGTGCCACGAATTGGGCATTGTGTTCATTGGCCCGGAAGGCGATGTAATGCGGAGAGTGGGCGACAAGATCGCCTCGAAGCGATTGGCTGAACAGGTGCAGGTACCGGTAACGCCGTGGAGCCATGGCCCAGTGGAAACGCTCGATGACGCATGGGCCCATGCCGAGCGTCTGGGTTATCCCTTCCTCATTAAGGCTACCGCTGGAGGCGGCGGTCACGGAATTCGACTGGTGCGTTCGGCGGATCAACTGCCGCAGGCTTTTGCCAGCGCGCGGGCCGAGGCATTCAAAGCCTTTGGCGATCCAACCGTCTTCATGGAGCAGCAGGTGCAAGGCGCACGCCACGTCGAGGTGCAGATTATTGCCGACCATTACGGGGTGACATGGGCAGTTGGCGTGCGCGACTGCACGGTTCAGCGGCGCCACCAGAAAATCCTCGAAGAAGCGCCCTCGCCCGCGCTGTCTCCGGAACAAGATGTAGCCTTGCGCGAGGCTGCGGTGCGCTTGAGTCAAGCAACCGACTATCACAACGCCGGTACCGTCGAGTTCCTCTACGAACCGGAAATCAATCGCGTCTCGTTCATGGAAATGAACACCCGGTTGCAGGTCGAGCATCCAGTAACGGAGTGCACGACCGGGCTTGATCTCGTGAAGCTTCAGATTCACGTGGCGCGCGGGGGTCATCTCGAAGGAGAACCGCCGCGCACAACCGGCCATGCGATTGAGGTGCGATTGAATGCGGAAGATCCGGACAACGGGTTTGCCCCGGCACCGGGCGCAATCGAGCGATTCAGGATCCTCCCTGGACTGGGGATGCGCGTCGACACCGGCGTAGCTGAAGGCGATGCCGTCCCGGCGGAATTCGACTCGATGATCGCCAAGATCATTGCTTACGGCCGGAATCGGAAGGAAGCTCTTTCCCGTCTGCAACGCGCTCTGCACGACTGCGTGGTTGTCATCAAGGGCGGGACCAGCAACAAATCGTTCCTGCTGGAATTGCTGAGCCGGCCCGAAGTACAGAGTGGAGAATTTCATAACGGATGGCTGGACTACTTGGCATCAACTGGTAAGCACGTTTCTCAGCAGTACGCGGATGTGGCACTAATCCAAGCCGCCATCGCGGCTTACGATGCGCAGTTGGCGGTAGAGCAAGCGCAATTCTATGCGTCGGCGGTGCGCGGCCGGCCCCAGGTTCGAAGTGAAGCAGGAAGAACCGCGGAGCTGCGCTATCGAGGCCAATCCTATTCGCCGAGGATTTATCGCCTAGGCCCGCAGCGATACCGCGTCGAAGTGAGCGGTTCGCGCATCGACGTCCAGATCGACCGACTGGATCAGCTCGAATGTTGGCTCACCGTCTTCGGGCAGCGTTTTCGCATTGTCTCCGTGGTCCATGGACTCAGTTACCGAATCGAAGTGGACGGCGTTGCGCACCGGATTGATCGAGATGACGGAGGTATGGTGCACGCACCCGCCCCGGCCGTAGTAGTTTCCGTTGCCGTAAAGCCAGGCGACACAGTCGCTGTCGGGGACCGCCTAGCCGTTCTGGAGGCCATGAAAATGGAAATGCAGGTCGTTGCCCCATTTTCGGGAAAAGTCCGGCAGGTAATGACTATACCTAACGTGCAGGTGGACACGGGCGCCCCACTCCTGCAAATCGATCCTATCGCCGATGACGATAGCGTTGCGGATACGGAGCGAGTGGTCTTTGGGACGTCCAACGCCTCGAACGGAAGCGGCCAAGCCATTCCGTCCACGTGCCGTCAGAGCCTGGACGAACTCCGCCAGCTGATGTTGGGCTTTGATGTGGATCCGAAACATAGCGCGCGGCTGCTCGCGGAATGGAGTGAGCGTTGCCCCGTTGACAGCCATGAAATACGGCAGTCCGAAGATGAAATCCTCAACATCTTTGTCGATATCTGTTCGCTGTTCCAGCGCGAACCGGAAGTGAATCATCGGGCTAGCGGCGAAGAACCTACCGCCGAAGCATATCTGTTCTCCTACTTGCGCATGCTCGAGACGCGTGGTGAAGGACTGCCCCCAGCCTTTGTCAGCGGCCTCCAACGTGCGCTAGCTCACTACGGCGTGCAAACCTTGGATCGCTCGCCCCAATTGGAAGAGAGCTTGCTGTGGATTTACAAGTCACATCAACGTGTAGAACAGCAAATCGCGCCGGTTCTTGGTGTTCTTGAAGGGCGTCTGCGACGCGTCCAGAAACTATCACCGCAAGAGGGGGAGTCTTTTCGGACGCTTCTCGACAGGATGGCCTCCCTGACCAATGGGCTTTTCCCCGGGCTGACGGATCTGGCACGGGAGGTCCGTTATCGCTATTTCGACCAGCCTTTGTTTGAGCGGGCACGGAAACAAGTGTACCAGCAGGTCGAGGATCACCTCGCTTATATGGCCGCCAATCCCGATGCCGCGGACCGCCGCGAGAGAGTCCGCGCTTTGGTCGAATGTCCGCAGCCCCTGGCGAGCCTGCTCTCCGCTCGGTTAGCGACGGCCGATTCGGCCATGCGCAAGCTGATTTTGGAAGCGATGACCTGGCGCTATTACCGAATTCGAAAGCTCACGAGCTTTCGCTCCCTCGAAGTGAATGGGCAGTGCTACGCATCGGCTGAATACGACCATGAGGGAAAACGAATCCATGTCTTTACTACGCACGCCGATTATCCCCAACTCTCCGATGCGGCGCGTACGCTTTTTCCAATGATTGTAGACGTTCCCGCGGACCATGACATCGTCATCGACTTCTACGTTTTTCATTCGGGCCGGCTGCGCGATCCAGAGGTTATACAGCAGGAAGTACGCTCGGTGCTGGACCATGTGGGATTTCCGCGCGCAATCCGTCGCATCCTGGTCACAGTCGCTGGTCCCGGAGTCCAGGGCTTGGCCGACAGGCAGCATTTCACCTATCGCCCCAACGGGAACGCATACGAAGAGGAGAAATTCTATCGCGGAATCCACCCGATGATGGGTAAGCGGCTGCATCTCTGGAGGCTTAGCAACTTCAAGATTGATCGGCTGCCGTCGGTCGAAGACGTGTACCTTATCCACGCTGTTGCCCGTGATAACCCGAAGGATGAGCGTTTATTCGCGTGTGCAGAAGTGCGCGACGTCACTGCGGTGAGGAATGAGGCTGGCAGGATTACGCAACTGCCGCACTTAGAGCGCATGTTGTCCGAAGCCATGGCGGGGATCCGGCTGTTTCAGTCGCGGCGGCCGGCCCATCAACGACTCTATTGGAATCGTATCCTGCTCAACGTGTGGCCCCCTCTTAATCTGGGGCGGGATGAATTGCGGGATCTGGTCCACAAACTCGCGCCTGCGACCGAAGGCCTGGGCCTGGAACAAGTGATCGTGCGCGCACGTATTCCCAATCCGTCGACTGGCGAGTTGCGCGAAATGGTGGTCCGTATCTCGAGCCCGGGTGGCAGCGGTGTGCTGATCACTTTCCGTCCCGCTGACAAACTGCAACCCATCCAACCGCTCACCGAATATGACCAGAAAGTCGTTCGTATGCGCCAGCGTGGGCTCATTTATCCGTACGAAATTATCCGAATGCTGACGCCCGCTCCGGAACACACGCGGGCAGAGTTCCCTGCCGGCGATTTTGTCGAGCATGATCTTGACTCTCAGGGCCGTCTGGTCGCGGTTGACCGTCCCTACGGGCAGAACAAGGCCAATATCATTGTTGGCATTATCCGAAACTTTACAGCTAAGTATCCCGAGGGCATGAGTCGCGTTCTGATGCTCGGAGATCCGAGCAAGGATCTGGGCGCCATAGCCGAACCCGAATGCCGGCGAATCCTCGCAGCGTTGGATCTGGCCCGAGCGATGCGTGTTCCCCTGGAATGGTTCCCCATCTCGGCCGGCGCCAAGATTTCCATGGCCAGCGGAGTGGAAAACATGGATTGGATTGCCCGCGTCCTGCGAGGCTTAATCGAGTACACGCAAGCGGGCGGCGAGGTGAATCTTGTGGTCAACGGGATCAACGTCGGTGCGCAGCCGTACTGGAACGCCGAAGCCACCATGCTCATGCACACCCGCGGCATCCTGATCATGACGCCGAAGGCGGCTATGGTGCTCACCGGCAAGCGCGCTCTCGACTACTCCGGCAGCGTCTCGGCCGAGGACAATCAAGGCATCGGCGGATACGACCGAATCATGGGAATCAACGGCCAGGCGCAATACTGGGCGCGCGATATCGATGAAGCCTGCCACATTCTCTTGCGCCACTATGATCACACTTACGTGGCTCCGGGCGAACGTTTCCCCCGTCGGGACGCGACGACAGATCCCACCGATCGGGATGTCCGAGTCTACGCTCACGGCAAGAACGGGGACGAAGGCTTCGAACGGATTGGTGACATTCTGTCCGACGAGACCAACCCTGGGCGCAAGAGGTCCTTTGAGATCCGCAAGGTGATGAATGCAGCCGCGGACCAGGACCATACGCCGCTGGAGCGTTGGGCTGGCATGCGTGCGGCGGAGACCGCCGTCGTGTGGGATGCTCATCTCGGCGGCTATCCCGTTTGTCTTATCGGAATCGAATCTCGACCTGTACCCCGGTTAGGATTTGTACCGGCCGACGGGCCCGATCAGTGGACTTCGGGAACGCTCTTCCCGCAATCCTCAAAGAAAATCGCGCGCGCGATTAATGCGGCCAGCAACAATCGTCCGGTGGTTGTTTTAGCCAATCTGTCGGGATTTGATGGCTCGCCGGAGTCAATGCGCAGGCTGCAACTGGAGTACGGCGCCGAGATCGGGAGGGCAGTCGTAAACTTCAAGGGTCCCATCGTCTTTTGCGTCATCTCTCGCTATCACGGAGGCGCTTACGTGGTTTTCTCGCGGGCGCTGAATGAAAGCGTCGAAGTAGCAGCCTTGGAGGGAACGTATGCCTCGGTGATTGGTGGCGCACCTGCGGCGGCCGTGGTTTTCGCCGGCGAGGTTGAAGCCAGAGCCCGCAAAGATGCGCGCCTGCAACCGCTTAACCAGGCGATTGCCCAAGCGGAAGGTACGGAGAAAGGTCGGTTGCGCGCCCAGTGGGACGAACTATTCAAAGTCGTGCACTCCGAGAAACTGGGTGAGATGGCCTCCGAGTTTGACCGCGTGCACAGTGTGCAGCGGGCTCTCGACGTGGGCGCTCTCAATTACATTATTCCGCCCGCGAACCTGCGACCATACCTCATCCATGCGGTCGAGCGCGGTATTGCAAGAGAGGAAGAATCGGTATCTGTAAAGTCCGAAATAAGGATATCGGAAACTACGATAACGGAAGCGGCCTGATCTTGGCATCGGTGAAATGAATGCATGTGTATTGGTCGGAACAGACTGAAGCGAATGTACCAGCGGAGAATGATTGGCTCAGCACAAACGAAGCAGTTTGCCTAAGTAGGATGCGCTTTGCTAAGCGCCGGGCTGACTGGCGGCTGGGGCGCTGGACAGCAAAACGCGCGCTGGCGGTGTGCCTGGATATCCCCGCTCATCCACAGGTCTTCAAGAAATTGGACATCCGCCCGGGGCCATCCGGCGCGCCTGAAGTGTTCTTCGCCAACCAGCCGGCGGCGGTCACGATTTCACTCAGCCACCGTGCGGGTCTCGCGGCTTGTACGGTGGCGACGTCCGTTGTGGATTTGGGCTGCGATCTGGAAATAATTGAGCCGCGTAGCGATGCGTTTGTCTCTGACTATTTCACCAGTGAAGAGCAAGCCCTGGTTGCACGCGCGTCTTCAGCGGACCGGACTCAGCTTCTGGCCCTGCTGTGGAGCGCGAAAGAGAGCGCGCTCAAAGCTCTGCACGAGGGGCTTCGACTCGACACCCGGTGTGTGATCGCCAGCCCTTTCGATGAATCATTCGATCTCAACGGCTGGAGTCCGCTACGGGTTCGCTATACCGGCGGCGTAGTCTTCCACGGCTGGTGGCAACAGACAGAGAACGTCGTGCGAACCGTGGTTGGTTCGCCTGCGCTGGATTGCCCCGTTTCTTTAGCCATGCCGGCGCACTTTTTTGATAGTGCTTCCCGGTGTGCATAATGGAGTTGTATGCACGGCAACAATGAGTTCGATTTCGATTTTATCGTCATTGGATCGGGCTTCGGCGGCAGTGTTTCTGCCCATCGCCTGGTAGAAAAGGGTTACAAAGTCGCGGTCATGGAAATGGGACGGCGCTGGACGCCGGAAAATCTGCCGCACACGAGTTGGTCGCTCCATCGCTGGCTGTGGCGTCCCAAGCTCGGCTTGCGAGGCTTCTTCAACATACAGTTTTTCAGGCACGCAACCATCTTCCACGGGAGCGCGGTTGGTGGCGGATCAATCACTTACGCCTGCACATTGCTTCAGCCTCCAGAGAAAGTGTGGGAAGCGGGCTCTTGGACGGGATTGTCCGACTGGAAAGCGGAAATGCCCGAGTACTACGAAACCGCCGCGCGCATGCTGGGTGTGACCGAAAACAGAATCCTCGGACCCGCTGATCATCTTCTGAAGAAAGCTGCCGAGGCCTCAGGCACTGGGCATACTTTCTACTGCACGAAGGTGGGCATCTTTGAGGCCGCAGAAGGAGAGGAGAGCAACCAGACTTTTCCGGACCCGTACTTTGGGGGAGAAGGCCCCGCCCGAACCACTTGCATCGGCTGCGGCGGCTGTATGATGGGTTGCCGGTACGGCGCGAAAAATACGCTCGATCTTGGCTACCTGTATCTCGCCGAGAAACACGGAGCGCAGGTCTTTCCCGAAACCAGGGTGGTGAACGTCAAACCGCTCGGTGGCGCCAGCGACGGCAGCGCCGGATACGAAGTCAGCACTGTCAAGTCTACAGCGTGGGTTCCCCGCCAGCACCGTCGCTTCACCTGCCGCGCTGTGGTCTTCTCCGCCTCCTCGCTCGGCACCATGGAACTTCTCTTTCAACTCAAAGAAAAAGGTTCCCTGCCCGCCATCAGCAGCCAACTCGGCAAACATGTACGCACTAATTCCGAATCGCTCATTGGGGCGCGCACCCCGGGCTATTCCGAGGACGTCTCCCTGGGCATCGCGATCGGCTCTGGCATTTATATCGACGAGCACACTCACATTGAAGCGGTCCGCTATCCACGGGACTCCGATGCAATGGGATTTCTGACCACAATCCTGACCGATGGCCGTCCTGGCCCACAGCGGATCGCACTCTGGTTGAAGAACGTAATGAAGTCGATGCTCCGCCATCCAATCCAGACCATACGTGTGTTGCAACCTATAGGCTGGGCCCGGGAGTTTGTAATTCTGCTTTGTATGCAAGCGCTTGAGGGAGAGATCGAGATGCGCTGGCAACGCCCCTGGTTCTGGCCGTTGCGCAAGTTTCTCGTCAGTCACGGCAAGAAAGTTCCCACCTACATTCCCAAAGCTAACGAGTTTGCGAAGACGCTGGCAAAATTGACTGGCGGTTTTCCGATGAGCATGCTGCCGGAAATCCTCTTCAATGTGCCGGGGACAGCACACTGTATCGGAGGCTGCGTGGTCGCGGATAGTTCCACCCACGGCGTGGTTGATTCTCGCCACCGCGTTTTCAATTACACAAATATGTACATCTGTGATGGGTCCGTAGTGTCCACGAACCTCGGAGTTAATCCTAGCCTAACCATTACCGCGCTGGCCGAACGGGCGATGAGCTTTATCCCTCGAGCTACAGAAACCGTTTGGAATGATGCCGCTATGGACACCGCCAAGGACTTGACTGTTGCACCCTAGCGCGTTTCGACAAGGTCGCCTTTGAGGCAAGCTACAACGGGGTGCACGGTTTTCAGCCTCGCCGGTCGAACCGTGCGAAGGACTCGGCTTCAGCGCCTAAAGGTTCTGGCAGGCAAAATCGGTTCTACGTTGCTGTGGTCGCCACTGAGGTTGTCGAACCCGCGGGCAGCAACCGGTCCAATATCGCCTGCTCGCACTGCAACCACAAACGCCCCGTATATAGCAACGCACTGCACTGGAGCGTGACCCAATCCCGAGTCTTCAGAGGCGAGCGAAATTCTTTGCGATTGCTGATCCAATGCTGTGCAACGTGACGCGTGATGGCGAAACCCAAGCCGCTGTCGGACCCTCCGATATCGCCCAGAATTCCATCCAGCGTAAACATCACCTTGGACAACATGATCAGCGGGCCGGGAAACTTCACGCCCTTCATGGCAAGCCGTTCGAGCAACAGCATCGCATCCACTCCGCTGGGCAGACGCACCACGGGCAGCTCACCAAGAAAGTGCGTGACGAACTCTGCAATCATCCGTCCCCGCGGCGAGGTGCTTCGGATGTGTTGCTGGCTGAGTGCCAATATTTCATTGCAGGCGCCCACCGGATCGCGCAAGGTCACCATCAGAAACAAGAGCGCGAGATGCCGTCGCTGATCGCGGCTCAGCCGCTCTCTCAGGGCCCAGTCGATAATCGTCAATTCCCCGGTTCGGTTGTCATAAAGCAGATTGCCGGCGTGGGGATCACCGTGAAAAATGGCATTTTCCTGCGACGCCAGCAGCGGCACCGCGATCAGCGCTTCGACGAGTTGCTCGGCAACTTTCCTCCGCCGCGAAGCGGGCAAGCGGGCCGCGGCATTCGTCACCTTGATTCCACGCTCCTCGGTGAGCGCCGTGATTCCAGGCGTACAGAGTGGCTGAATCAGCCGCGGCACTCGAACCTTATGCATCGACCGATACAGACTCCATGCTTCGAGCAGCGTCTTCTGCTCGCGTCGAAAGTTGACCTCGTGCCGCAGCAATCGCCGAACTTTCTTGAAAGTATCGGGCAGGAGCTTTGCAGGAAATCCGTAATTGTGTTCCCGGTCGCTGAAGTATTGCGCCAGCCCCTGCAAATAGTCCATGTCCTCCGCAAAGTACTCAGGGATGTGAGGCTTCAGGACTTTGAAAACTCCACGCTCGCGCTTACCGTTTTCCGGGTTACGCCAACTGAAACGCATCACCGCGCTGACACTGGCCTCGGACAGAATCGCCGGAGCGATTTTCACGGAGTATTTCTCGACCCGCGTCCCCAACTCTTGTCGGATGATCGAGACGACGTCCTCCGGCCGGACATCCCGAATTCCGTTTTCCAACCGCTCAAGCGCATTGCGCAAAGAGGGTCGAAGATGCTGGTTCCGCGCGATGACTTGTCCTAGTTTCTGCAAGCCCGGTACTTTTGAGATGAGTCGCAGCAATCGCACTTCCGCCGAAGTATCTAATGGAAGGTCTAGCTGCTCGACGAGTTTAGGAGCAAGGCGTGCTGGCGATAGCCGCGCCACGACGAACATCATCGCGTCCCGCACCGGGGGACGCCACTTGATGTAAGCCGGCGGAACCAGCCGCTCCACCGGAACGATCTCGTCGACGATCCATCGCGCCATCGTGTCCCGCATGGCTTGTCCGGCCGGACTTCGCAACCCGGCTTCAATGACGCGAGTCTGCTCGGCAGCAGTAGCCCCTTTAGGCAGGAAGTTCGCAAGCGCAGCGCGCAACTGCACGGGAGCCATCCGACGCAATCCATCTTCGATGGTTGAAGAACTGACCACGGGCGCAGACATAGAAGTCACCTTTTATACGATAAACCCAATGCAAGCGGTACCGCAGTGACTGCCGTCACGGGTCATTTATCGAGAGATTTATATTAAGAGCGAGTACATTTTGGCTCAGGGTTTTGAATTCCGCGTTTCGGGTTCTATAATTCATTTTGACGGCTGTTGGAGAGCAGCCAGCGATGCGATCAGGAGGCTTCCCGTGCTCTCCAAGTGCGCGAATCCGGCGTGTCTGGCTCGTTTTCACTACCTGCACGAAGGTAGGATATTCAAGGTCGAGATGGGCGTCGTCGTGTCCGACAGCGACAAAACACGCACCCGCAGGATTGAACACTTCTGGCTTTGTGAACGCTGCGTGCAGATTTTCACCGTTGTGGTTCAGAATGGAGTCGTAAGCACACGTCCGCTGCACCTTGAGCTGGCTGAAGGCGCTTCGCAGGACAAATCCCAGAGACGGCGCGATGTGGCGTAACTGAAGTGGAGCGGACATTCTTGTCCCCTGCCTTGACTTTTCGATAAAACTAAGAAACATCGAACCCAACATCACGGCGGCGGACAAAGGTGTCCGCCCTACACGGTGCGCGGCCTACCCTTCTCGGGGGAAGGACTTCAGTTGGACTTCGCGGGACTTTGACGTGACTTTCTTGTCCGCGTCGGTGCGGTATTCGGTCAGCGTGCCTTTCATGACGTAGTACCCCTCGTTCGCCAAGCTCTTGCCATCTCCTCGCTCGATTGTGCCTTTGAAGTCGTACCAGACGCCGTGAACTGTGTCCGTGGCGAAACTCAATTTAGTTCCCTCGAGTTTGCCTTGTTTGAAGAACTGATCGAGAAAGGCGCCGCGATCGCTATCGGTATCCCCGAAGCGTGAAACGAATCCGGTGACATGGCCAGCATCTTCAACGGTGAGCTGAACGAATTCTCCTTCCCGCTGAAAGCTGTACATCCCCGAATAGTCCTCGGCTGGCTTGACAGGGGCCGGAGGATTTTGCGCGCCGAGTAACGTACTGAAGGTCAGCAAGATCAGCATAAGTGCCTGTGCCAGTTTCATATCGGTATTAGAGCACGGAAATTCGCGGCCAGGAACTGTTTACAGGGGCAAATGAGGGGGCCGTCGCATCTATAATAGGGAGATTCTCGCCGGTCGCGAGGAGTGCATGAAACAGGGTCCGCTGCTGATTGACACCTCGCGTAAGCGCAAGCCAAACCCGGGACCGGTGCCAGTTCTTTTGGTCGAACTGGAGCCGTGGCACCGAGTCTTCCTCCGGAATCTCGCGGACTTGTTTCGGCCGCGACAAAAGGCGCCGCTTTGGCTGGTGTCTCGGCCCGATGTTTTTTGGCCTGACGTTTTTGTTACCAGGCGGATGCCATGGATCCAGTTTCTGCAGTCTGGGCTTGGTCATATTGTGGTGATCGCGGCGTTGTGGGGATGGTCGCAGCTTTGGCCGCAACGGCCACAGATCGTGGAGCGGCCAGTCTTTCATAGCTCGGACGTGGTCTACTTCGACGCAACTGAATATCTAGCGCCGCTCGACACCGGATCGGCGCACACGCAATTGCCGCAGAAGGGCCAGCCGGAGCACGCGCCGCAACCGATCGTCTCGGTGCCACCCGAGGCGGATAACCGTACGCAGACCATTGTCACTCCCCCAAAGCTAAAGTTGGATCACGATGTGCCATTGCCGAATGTCGTAGCAATGGGGCGTCCGCAGCCTACTATTCCTACTGCGGCCATGGCAGGTGCGCCGTCGGATTTGAAGCTACCGGTGCTGCCCACGTCCGTGGTTGCGCCGGCGCCGGAGGTGCAGGATGCGCTTTCGAGACGCGATGTCAATGCTCCGCAAGCGGCGATTGTCGAGCCTCCGGTTGAAGTTGCGGACGCGGGTTCGCGTCGGCTGACGGATATCAACATCGGTCATACGCAAGTGGTGGCGCCGGCGCCTCAGTTACCGATGGGAGAGCAACGCGCGCTGTCGAGTATGACTCCGCTAGATAATTCCGGCAACGCGGTGGTGCCGCCTCCGCCATCGGTTCAAGGCTCTGGTGGTTCGGGCGATGGACGTTTGATTGCGCTGAGTCTTCATCCTGCGGCTCCCAGCGGACCGGTTGATGTTCCCGCAGGCAACCGGCGCGGGACTTTCGCGGCGACGCCGGAGGGCAAAGCCGGCGCGCCAGGGACGCCGGACATTCCCGCTGACAATCGTCACGGTGCGGCCAGTGGTGTTGGGAGCGGCCGCGGTGGCGGCGATGCGACCGGTTCGGGCAGCAACATGAGCGGCGTCCCGCCGGGGCTTGTTGTGGGTGCCGGCCCGAAGTCGATAAGCAGTTCCGGGGTTGCTGGCGGCACTTCGGGAGTCGCGAAGGGGAAGTCATCCGACTCTCCGTTGCTGGCGAGCGCAACTCCGCCGCGGGTTACGGCTGTTCCGCGATCTTCCGAGTTGCCCACCAATGCCACCAGCGAACTCGAGCGCAAGGTCTTTGGCGACCGGAAGTCCTATGCCATGATTTTGAATGTGCCCAATCTGAACTCCGCCGGTGGAAGCTGGGTAATGCATTTTGCGGAGTTGAAAGACGCAGAAACGCCGGGTGAGTTGGTCTATCCCTCAGCCACGCAGCAAGTGGATCCCGGATATCCGCTGGAGTTGATGAAGCAGAATGTTCAGGGCACGGTAGTGCTTGCGGCAGTCATTCGTGGCGATGGATCGGTTGGCGAGGTGCGGGTTCTGCGCGGTGTCGACGATCGTCTGGATCAGTATGCGAGTGCGGCGCTATCGCGTTGGCGGTTCCATCCGGCGACGCGGAATGGCGATCCGGTGGCGCTACAGACTGTAGTCATGATTCCGTTCCGGCCCATGCGAAAGCCAGGTTTCTAATTGACGGTAGAGACGTACTAGCTACGTTTCTACGCCCGCCAACGCGAGTAGGGTCAGCAATATCCGCTTAAGTCCAACTTCGCGCCCGGTGCAATCGAACCACTCCTGCAGGGTGTGAGCGCCGCCGCCGACGCCACCGCCGCCGATGGCGATGGCTTCCCGGCCGAGCGATAGCGGAATGTTCGCGTCGGTGGATGCGCGCTGGATTTGCGCCGCGTTGCCGAGATGCACATCAACGGCACGAATCACCTTCAGCATTCGAGCGTTCCCATCCAATTCTCCTGCGGGACGATTGCCGATTGGAACAACTTCGTAGCTGAGTCCCGAAGACCGCCTCTGGGATGAGATCCGCCGCTCACTGGCTCGCGATTCTTCTTCGACAGCCTGATCGAGAGACCGGCGCAGGGAACCTTCCAGCCGCTCCATCTCTGCCATTGAAGTAGATCGGATGTCGACGCGCATGCTGGCAGACTCGGGTATGGAGTTCACCGAAGTGCCTCCCCGGATCACGCCGACATTGAACGTCGTTTTCGGGGAGGACGGTAGCGAGGTCTGCGAGAACCAGTGGATGCCTCGAGCCAGGACCAGTATGGGGTTGGGCATGCCAAAGTCGCTCCAGGAATGTCCTCCAGGTCCACGCACGATGACTTCGAAGCGACGGCTGCCCAGAGCTTCGGCCACGATGGTGTCGGAACCGGCGCCGTCGAGGATCAGGCTGTAACGGATCGACTCTTTCCAGCGGGCATGGGAGAAAATGTAGCGCATGCCGCGCAAATCGCCTTCGCCTTCCTCGCCTACGTTGCCAATGAATAATAAGGGTGTAGCGAGGTCAATTTTGCAGGCGCGGAGGGCCGAGGCCACCGCCAGCAACGCTGCCGCTCCCGCTCCATTGTCCGAAACCCCCGGCCCGTAAAGACGGTTGCCCTGCTGCCGCAGGTTCAGGGGAGTTCCGGCGGGAAAAACGGTATCGATGTGAGCGCTGAGTGTGGTGTATGGCTTGGCTGAAGCCCACTTGCCGCAATCCTGCCGAATGCCGAACACGTTACCTACTTCATCGGTGTGAACGTCTTCCAGACCGAGCGCGCGAAAACGTTCCTCCAGCCATTTGCCCCGGGCCGCCTCTCCAAATGGGGGACCGGGGATGCGCGCCATCTCCAATTGCCAAGCTGCGAACTGAGCTTCCTCGGCACGAAGCCAGGCGACCGCGGCGCGAATTCCTGGCAGGATAGCGAGGCGCGCGATCTCTTGCTGGACCGTGGGAGGCACGAACGGCACTTCGGCGCGCGGGCTGGAGGGCATGAGTTGACAACGTAATCTTACAACGTAGAGCCTCAAGGCCGTCGGATGTAGAATCTCGCTGGAGACCAACGCCGAGATGAGAGCGCCTCGGTCAGCCAAATTCGTGCTCCTGATTGGAGCGGCTACAGCGTGTGCCGCTCCGATTACTCAGCTCCGTTTCGGGGTGGTAAGCCCACAGATTGTCGAGCAGAGACTGAAGAGTTACAAGGGCAACGATAGCGAACGAGAGGCTACCGTGAAGAGCCTTTTTCAGGCAGCAGGGTGTCCCGAGGATAAGCTCACCGAACAGCCGGTAAAGGGATTGAAGCAGTCGAACGTTATTTGTTTGTTGCCAGGTAGCACCGACTCAGTGATTGTGGTGGGCGCGCACTTCGACCATGTGGACGCGGGCGATGGAGTTATTGACAACTGGAGCGGCGCGGCCATGCTGCCAAGCCTGCATCAGGCTGTGAAGCTTGCGCCGCGTAAACACACGTTCATTTTCGTGTCCTTTGCAGGCGAGGAAAAAGGCCTGATAGGTTCACGATTTTACGTGAACGGCCTGACGGCGGACCAGTTGAAGAAAATCGAAGCCATGGTTAACCTGGATACACTCGCCTTGGGCCCTACTGAAGTATGGGTGACCCGCTCCGACGACAAACTCGTACGTGGGCTCAATGGAATGGCGGTGGCATTGAAACTACCTCTCACCGGGGTGAATGTCGACGGAGTGGGAGTCTCCGACGAGGAGCCATTCGTCAATCGCAAGGTTCCGACGATCACGATTCATTCCCTGACTAAGGAAACTCTGCGGATTTTGCACACTTCGAAAGATAACTACGGCGAGGTTCATTTCGACGACTATTACATTAGTTACAGGCTTCTAAGCGGTTACCTGGTACTTTTGGATAGCTTGACAGGACAGTGATCGACTGTGAATCCGTGGCCGGCAACTTTCCGTACTGGCCTGCAATCTAAATAGACAGGCTTCCCAGGCCTGATTTCGCTACACTAGTGTTATGAAGCTTACGCAGATTGCATTCATAGTGGTCATGGCAGCGGTCCTGTGCGGCCCGGCTTCTCCAGGCGCTTTTGGGGATGAAGGAGCGCTCAACCCCGCCGAACCCAAGGGCGTTAGCTCCGACGAGATTATCCAGCGCTTTGCGGCCAAAGAAAAAGAATTTAAAACCGCTCTCGACCAGTACGGATACCGGCAGACGGTGAAGGTGCAGACCATCGATGGGGACACTGCGGATGGAGAATATCAGCAGGTCTTTGACGTGTCCTTCGATGATCAAGGAAAGAAAGTCAAGAACGTGGTCTTCGCCCCGCAATCGACTCTGCAGCGGATCATGATGACGGAGCAGGATATTGACGACATCGAAAATCGTCTGCCCTTCGTTCTCACCAGCGACGAGATCAATGAATACAGCATTCTTTATGTTGGACAGCAGCAGGAAGACGATCTGCATTGTTATGTGTTCGACATCGCGCCCAAAAAGATCGAAGGCAAGAAGCGATATTTTCAGGGACGCATCTGGGTGGATGACAAAGATTTTCAGATCGTGAAGACCTTCGGCAAGAGCGTCCCCGACATTACCCGGAAAAAAGGCACTGAGAACCTGTTTCCCAAGTTTACGACTTACCGGGAGCAGGTAGTGGATGGTCCTTATTGGTTTCCTGTCTATACGCGCGCGGACGATACTCTGCATTTCTCCACCGGCGACGTGAAGGTCCGCGAGATTGTGAAGTACACGAACTACAAGAAGTTCGGATCGAACGTGAAGATTACGTACGACGGCAAGGAAGTGCAGAAGGGCGATCAGGGAAAGACCGCGCCTTCACAGCCGCAGCAAAAATAGCAGCCAGTACTCAGCATTCGGACAGGGCGGATCTGAACGAGTTCCGCCTGAGGGCTTGGAGGGTTCTAAGCCCCCTCATCTCCCAGCCTGATTTGGATCGTCAGCAGAATTGTCAGCATGCCTTCGGCGGTATCGGTTTGCGCGCTTTCAGCCCTGGTGCCGTACATAGCATGCTGAAATTCCGCTTCTTCCGCATCTGTCATCGCGCGCAGTACACCTTTTTCGACGGCAATCACGTAGCCCCCAGCGCATGAGATGCAAGGGACGGCTGAAGTTACAGTTTGGTGTTCGTGGTCGCATCCCAGGAGACAGCCGCTGTCGGTCCAAGCGGCAAAGTAGAAAGTGGAGCGCATGAACGTTCTCCGTCTCGACATGAGACAACTTCTGACCTACATGTCTCACCTGTGATACGGGGTCGAGATGGTCAACACAAGGTTACGGCGGTGAAACGCGGGCATGACCTTTGGTAATCACGAGAACCTCCGGGCAGGCGCTACGCCAACCGCGTTGGTTTGCGGGTATAACGCTGAGTACCGACTGCTTAGTAAAAAAGATACTTCCGCCACTTATCATCAGACCGACCCATCAGGCGCATAATGTGGCGGCTGGTGTGCAGATTGAAAGCGCGGGGTTCGCGCATGAGCTTCATCCCGGCCTCGTGCGGGAGTTGATTGCCTTTGCGGCGATTGCAGGGATGGCAGCACGCCACCAGGTTCTCCCAGCTGGAAGCGCCCCCGCGTGAGCGCGGGACAACGTGGTCGAGGGTAAGCTCACCCGAAGCCAGCACTTCACCGCAGAACTGACAGGTATTGCGATCACGCAGCAGAATGTTCTTGCGCGAGAGCGCGCGTGTCTGATGTGGAATCCGCCGATACTCCAGCAACCGGATCACAGACGGCAAACGAATGGCAAGGCGGGCAGCGTGCAGGAAGTGTCCATTCTCTTCCTCGGTCATGGCGATGCCCTTAAGCACCAGGACAATAGCGCGGCGCGCGGCGCAGACGTTGATAGGCTCGTACGACGCGTTCAACACCAACACGGGCGCGTGCAGGACGTGAGGGCCGTCCCCCTCAGAGCGTACGCTCGCAGCTACGGGAGACAGGTGACCCCGGCCCATGCCGCTCATCGAATTGTTCCACTTCCCTGACATAACGCGCCTGTTGCCTAAGCTCGTTCGGCAGTGATCACGAGGACTTCAACCCCACGGGATTTCTTATCCAGCGGCAGCCATCGTCAACCTGGCTTCTGTGTCCGACAATCGGATAGCGTGTTGCGCTTCGGTTTTCAGTGTGCGTGCCACAGTGGCGACATACACTTTGGATGCGCCGGCACGCCGCAGAACGCGGGCGCACTCTGAAACCGTCGTTCCCGTCGTGAACACATCGTCGACTAAGAGGACCTCGCGTCCCTCCAATTCGTCGGGCTTTGCAACTACAAACGCACCACGAATATTTTCCCTTCGTTGATGGCGGGAGAGTCCGATCTGAGACTTGGTTTCACGGCGGCGCTCCAGCAAGCCGGCACTGAGATTCAACCCAGCGGGAGCAGGCTTCAGCTTGAGTGCAGCACGGACGATTAACTCAGACTGATTAAATCCCCGCTGACGCAGCTTTCGGACGTGAAGAGGCACAGGCACGACCAGGATTTCCTTACCCGCCAAGTATGGCTGCAAATCCTCGATCGCTTCCACCAGCATGCGCCCCAGAACATTCGCAGCGGGACGAACCTGGTTGTACTTGAGCAAATGAATCAGCTCCCGCAGACCGCTTTCGTAACTCCCGTAGGCCGTGGCTTTCACGTATGGAGGCTCAAGACGGCGGCATAGTCCGCAAAGAGTATCGCCGGATCCCGACTCTGGCGTTTCGAGGGAAAATGCAAACGGGCTCAGCAGCCGCTCACCGCAAATGGAACAGAGTCCGCCGGTGATTGGCGGCATCGCATGCAGGCAATCTTCGCACACCGGAAGCCGGGAAATGTTTATGAGAGGGGCGCCGCAGAGACGACAATCGGAAGGAAACAGCGTCGCGAACAAGGCTGCGGCAATGCCGCTCGCCCAGGAGACCAATGGATTATCTTGCGCGACAACCCCGGTCCCGGTGGCCCGAATTGGGGTCCCGTTACTGCTGAAGACGATCCTCCTTCACCCGGCCGCGGCTACGGGGGCTCCGACCGGAAGAATCTTACCCAGTATAGCGGCGCCGACGGCTGGGCGCAACGCGGAGAGCCAGCGCAGGCAGTTACCTGCGTTATACCAATCGCGCATCTCAATTATAAGAAGATTCACAACTGGGGAGTTTCTGCGCAGAAACTAGTCAAACGCACTTGTAAAGCAGGTCGCGTGCGTGCTAACGTGCGCCGTCCTACTTTATCTTGATTCGCAGTGACCATTTACGAGGATTTTGACAATGAGCCCTCAAAGCAGCGTGACGACGACCGAAACCCCAAAGAAATTCAAGCCCTACGTCCCCGAGAACATGGAAATGCGGGAGTTCACCTTCCGCGCCGTAATGCTCGGGCTGGTAATGACGGGAGTTCTGGGAGCGGCCAACGCCTACCTTGGCCTGAAAGCCGGGATGACCATCGCGGCAACTTATCCCGCCGCCGTCATCGGCATGTCGCTTTTGCGACTGATGAAAGGTTCGCTGCTCGAAGAAAACATCGCCCGAACAGTGGGGGCTATTGGTGAATCGGTGGCTGCGGGAGCGGTCTTCACCATTCCGGCGTTCGTTCTCGCTGGATTGTGGCCGAGCCTCGGCATGGAAAGGTACTGGCAATCCGTGGCTCTGATGGTGATTGGCGGGTTGCTTGGTATTTTGTTCGTCACTCTGCTTCGTCGCGTCATGGTGGAAGACGCCGAGCTACCCTTCCCTGAGTCGGTAGCCGCGGCGGAAATTCATAAGGCCGGGCAACAAGGGTCGAAGGCGGCGAAAATCCTGTTTGCCAACATGGGCTTCGGCGGATTGATGTACTTTCTATCGCAGATCAACGTCTTCTGGTACACGAAAAATGTTCTGGTGAACATTCCGAAGATGGCGACCGGGCTTCGGCTGGGGCGCGGCGCGAACGCGCCTATGCTGGCAACGGGTGGAATGTCGCAATTCACTTCGCCCGCAGTAAGTCCGGCGTACCTGGGTGTCGGTTACATTATTGGACCTCGGCTGGCATCGCTGAACTTTGCTGGCGGCGTGGTGGCTTGGGGTCTCTTGGTTCCGCTCCTGATTTATTTCCTCGGCCCGACTCTACCTCCGATGGCGGCGGGTGCAAACCCGGCTGCGTATTGGGGAGGGATTGCATTCAGTGTGTGGTATTCGATCGTGCGCCCCATTGCTGTGGGCGGCATGCTGGTCGGCGCTGGGTTCACGCTTTTCCGCATGCGCAAACAATTGCTGGCTGGCATGAAACGCGCGGTCTCTGATTTGAAGAAATCCGCCGAAGCGCATAAGGCGACTAGCCGCGTGGACCGCGACCTGAATGCGAAAGTCGTTTTCGCGGGGGTCGGGCTTGTATTCATCGCGATGATCGGCCTTTACTACTATTTCATCGCGGGCGCGCATAACCTGAGTGGGAGCAAGGTCGTCGCCGGCGCGGTCGTGGCCGCAGCCGTCATGATCGTACTCGGCTTCTTCTTTGCCGCGGTTTCGGGCAATCTGGTTGGGATGATTGGTTCGTCCAACAACCCGGTTTCCGGGTTGACGCTGTGCACCCTTGTGGTGGCGGCGCTGCTCATGGTGGCAATGGGAGTTTCGGGCATCGGCGGCGTGGCTGCGGTGCTCGGAGTCGCAGCCGTGGTGTGCGTGTCGTCTGCAGTCGCAGGCGAGATGCTACAGGACTTGAAAGCCGGCCACATTCTTGGCGGCACACCAGCAAAAATGCAGATGGGCGATATCTTCGGCACAATAGCAGCGTCGCTGGTCTTATTCTTCCCGTTGATGATTCTCGACAAGGCGTACCATTTCGGCAGCGCGGCATTGCCGGCGCCGCAGGCCGGCCTTATGGCGATGCTGGCGCAGGGCATCGTTGGCGGCAACATGGCTTGGCCGCTGGTGGTCGTCGGCATCCTTATGGGCTTCGCCATGATTCTTGTGGAAGTGAAAAGTCCCATGCTTTTCTCTGTCGGCATGTACCTGCCACTCGAGACGACGTCGGCCATCTTTGTAGGTGGAGTGATCCGCTGGTTTACCGACAAACTGCGCGACCGTCGCGGCTACAATGATGCCCAGAAAGCTCGGGTCGACAACGCCGGGGTGCTGACCGCATCGGGACTGATTGCCGGAGAAGCGTTGTGCGGTCTGGTGATCGCGGGTGTGGTCGGAAGTAATCACCAGCTTTGGCATATCGATATTGGAGATTTCTCCTTCTCCGGCCTGATCGGTATGGCCGTGCTTATTTTTGTGATGATGAAAGTGCCGCTTTCGAATGCCGGCAGCCCGGATGAACCGGCACCGCCTACAGCGATCATGTAAGTTCTGCCGATTTCTCCATGACGATTGCCGATAATCTCGCCCGCGTGCGCGAGCGGATCGAGGCTGCCGCTCGCGGTACCAAACGCCGATCTGAAGACGTAGCCTTGATGGCCGTGAGCAAGACTTTCCCTGTAGCACGCATTCGGGAGGCTTACGACGCAGGTTTGCGGCTGTTCGGTGAGAATCGTGTACAGGAATTCGCTGCGAAGATTGAAGCTCTTCGCGACCTCCATGATGTGGAATGGCACCTGATCGGCCATTTGCAAAACAACAAAGCGGCGAAGGCGGTTGAACTGTTCACCGCCGTGGACTCAGTCGATTCGCTGCGTCTGGCGCAGAAGCTCAATGCCTCCGCGCAGCAACTCGGAAGAAAGCTCAAAGTCATAATCGAAATCAACGTCGGCGGCGAAGCAGCCAAGAGCGGCCTAGTGCCGGATTCTCGCGAACTTGACGAACTTCTATCAGCCGCGTCCGATCTAGAGCACTTGAACTTTCGGGGACTGATGACGATCCCGCCTTTTGCCGAAGATCCTCAACAGGCGCGACCGCATTTCCGAAAACTGCGCGAATTGCGTGACCAAATTGCCGAGCGCAGATTGCCCGCCATTGAAATGAGCACGCTCTCGATGGGGATGTCGCACGACTTTGAAGTTGCTATCGAGGAAGGCTCAACCTGCGTACGTTTGGGAACAGGAATCTTTGGGGAAAGAACAAAGGCATAGCCAAGTGATTCCGGTACGCGATACTCCCGCAGGCGTCACCTTCGCGGTAAAGGTGCAGCCGCGAGCTAAGAAGAACGCCATCACCGGCGAGCTCGGCGGTGCGTTGAAACTGGCTTTGACCGCGCCTCCAGTAGAGGGTCGGGCAAACGAGGCCTGCATGGAGTTCTTCGCAAATCTTTTGGATGTACCGCGTTCTTCCGTTACCATAGCGTCCGTCAAGACTAGCCGTAGCAAGGTAGTTTGCGTAGTGGGGTTATCGGCAGAAGATATTCGCCGACGCATGGAAAATGTAGCCGCACCTTACCGCGACAAACGCGAGATGCCCACGCTCAAAAGTCGAGGAGCTGCTTTTGACCTTTTCTGAACGCCTGCACGAAATTCGGACCGGTTTCGAGCGTCCTTTCTGGATCGCCAACATCAGCGAGATTTTTGAGCGACTCTCCTACTACGGAGCCTTTGCCTCTCTGGCCCTCTACCTCCAGGAACGGCTGAACTTCTCCACCGAGCAAACTGGAACTCTGACGGGCATCTTCGGTGGCATGGTATGGTTTCTCGCCATTTTCGGTGGCGCCGCCGCCGACCGCCTGGGCTTTCGCCGCGCGCTCTCAGCGGCTTATCTGATCCTGTCCGTCGCCTATTTCTTGATTGGCTCGATCGGAGCGCCGTGGCTGGCGCCGGTTCGCAACGCGCTACCGATCAGTTTGTTTGTCGGCTTCATACTCATTCTTCCCGCACTCGGCATTTCTCTGGTGAAACCTTCCGTGGTGGGCACGACCGCCCGCGCCTCAAAAGAAAACGTCCGTTCGATCGGCTATTCGATTTACTACACCATGGTGAACATCGGCGGCGCCGCCGGACCGTATTTCGCTTCCTGGGCACATCGTAACCTGGGGGTCGAGAATGTCTACCGGCTCGCGGCCATTAGCGTTTTCGCGATGTTTTTTGTGGTGCTGTTATTTTTTCGCGAACCGCGCAAACCCGGGGACGCGCCTCCACCTTCGATCGCAACTGTCGCTCGAAATTTCTGCACGGTCGTAGGCAATTATCGGCTGGTCTTGCCGGTATTGATGGTCGCTTTGCTTTTGCGGATTGCCCTCTGGTTCTATCCTTTGAGCGTTCCCTGGTGGGTTTGGGTTGGACTCCTGCTGTTGGGGCTCGCCGGTATCAGCCGCTTCATGTGGTTTCTCGTGCTTTTCACGGGCTACTGGGTCGTGTTCTGGCAGCAGTACATCAGCCTGCCCGGATACATTCATGGCTACATCAATCCGCAAGCTGACGTCGAGATCATTCTCGTCACCGACGGGCTTACGGTGATCACGCTCACCTTGGCGGTGAATTATCTGATCCGCAAGATTCCCGCATTTCAAGCAGTGATTTTGGGGACCGTGATTACATCGCTTTCGTGGTTGATCCTCGCCTTCCGACCAACGATCTCAGGTGCGGTCCTCTCGTTGTTCGTCCTTGCTCTGGGCGAAATCATTCAGCAACCGCGCTATTACGAATATATTTCCCGGCTTGCGCCTCCGGGACAGCAGGGCACGTACATGGGCTTTGCCTTTCTCCCCATTGGAATCGGCTCGCTGATCGGCGGATGGTTTGGTGGAACGCTGGTCCATCATTTCGGTGAGGTGCTGCATCAGCCCAGGCTAATCTGGTTGTGTGTGACTGCCGTGGGCCTCGCGACTTCGGTCCTGCTCTGGATTTATGACAAGACAGTTGGCGCGCAAAACGCTTCTCCCCCGCACTAGCTCAGCTTTGACCTCACACAGACCTTCCCCGGCAACCATTGCTGCTGAGATTCGGCATTTGCTCCGGGACGGAGGTTCCGTCCAGCACGCCGAAGGTGTGCAATGGTTCTTCAAGGACGAAGTCAAATCGCACGGCTGGTACACGGCCAAACTACGGACGGTGGCTGTTCGTTTCCGTTGGAGGATCTCCGAAGAGTTCGGACTCGACTTCCTTTTGCAAGTTGCAGACAGGCTTTTTACCGGGCGGATTCTGGAAGAAAAGATCTTCGCCGTATTCCTGCTGGAGAAACTGACGAACAGATTCAGCAACGCTGATTTTCGGCTCTTTGAATCCTGGCTGTCACGGATCTCGAGCTGGGCTGACCACGATGGGCTGGTTCACTATCTGATTGCGCCCATGGTCACTGCCAAGCCGGCTCGTACCGCGAGGATCTTCCGCTGGGCGAAGTCGCCGGACCGCTGGCATCGCCGGGCGGCTTGCGTCGCGTTGATCCAGGGAACACGGCAGAAGATATTTTTTTCTGAAATCAAGCGCTTGTCCAACCTGCTTCTTACCGACGAAGATGACATGGTGCAAAAGGGATTGGGCTGGCTGCTGCGCGAAACTGCCAAAGCCGATGCGAAGCGGACAGTGCCTTACTTGATGAGCATCCGCGACCATGCACCGCGTCTAGTATTGAGGACGGCCTGCGAAACGTTGCCGGAGAAAACCAAGAAGAGAATCCTTTCGAAACCTTAAGGCTCGCGTTCCCAATCTGGCCGCGACATAACCAATTGGAAAGTAGATGTTCCCGCACTATTTCGGGTGCTCTCGTGCAGATTGAATGGCTCCAAGAAGCTGGAACCATTTCCATTTGTAACCGACCGTCCCTAAACCGCGATTCGCTCAAAAGCCGCTGACGTTGTTAGAATAGTTGTTTGCTCATGAACCTTCCTGCAATCCAGGCTGCCCTGCGCGAGCGGAATATCGACGCATGGCTTTTCTACGACCACCATCACCGCGACCCCATTGCCTATAGGGTTCTAGGGTTGTCGCCTGATCTGATGGTCACCCGCCGATGGTTCTACCTGATTCCGGCGGAAGGAGATCCCACAAAACTGGTACACAAGATTGAATCGCGCCATCTGGACTCGTTACCCGGGAAAAAGCTCCAGTACGCCGGTTGGCAGGAATTGTTTGATCAGGTGAAGGTGCTGCTGTCATCGCATCGCGATGTCGCCATGCAGTACTCGCCGAATAACCTCGTGTTCACCATTTCACTTGTCGATGGCGGAACATTGGAGTTGATCCGCGGTTTGGGAAAAAATGTGCTCAGTTCGGGTGATCTCGTGGCACTTTTCGAAGCGACTTGGACGGACGAGCAGATCAAGACTCACTTCGAGGCGCGGGATGCAATTGATGCGATCACTGCCGCGGCCTTCCAGGAGATCGGACGTCGGGTGCGCAACGGCGGGACGAACGAACATCATATCCAACAGTGGTTCATGGAGGCTTTCCGCCGAGAGAATCTGGTGACGGACGATCCGCCCGTCGTCGGAGTCAACGCCCACAGCGGCGATCCCCACTACGAGCCTCACGCGGAAAGCGCGGCCCCCATTCGCGAAGGTGATTTTGTTCTGCTCGACGTTTGGGCCAAAAAAAATATCCCCGAGGCCGTGTATTACGACATCACCTGGACGGGCTTTGTGGGCAAAGCGCCTTCCACACGAATGCAGGAAGTTTTCACGGTGGTTCGCGATGCGCGCGACGCCGGCGTAAAGGTAGTACAGGAAGGTGTTGCCAGTGGCCGTGCGATATGCGGCTGGGAAGTGGACCGGGCCGCACGCGATCACATCAGGAAGGCCGGCTTCGGCGACTACTTCATTCATCGGACCGGGCATTCCATCGGAACTGAGGTCCATTCGAACGGCGCTAATATGGATGATCTGGAAATTCATGATGAGCGCCGCATCCTTCCCAATTCCTGCTTTTCGATCGAACCCGGCATCTACCTGCCGGAATTTGGCGTGCGCAGTGAAGTGAATGTGCTGGTGCGGCCCAAGGCAGCCGAAGTCACGGGTAAAATTCAACGCGAGATTGTAATCATCTGAATGGCAAATCCCACGACAACTAAAGAATCTGCACCACCTCAAGCTGTGACAACGATGTCTGTGGTTGCGCCGGCGATCGGCTGGCTGATTCCGGGCGCGGGGCACCTGATCCAGAAGCGATGGGTCCGCGGCTTGCTGATCATGGGCTCGATCGTGATCATGTTCCTGCTTGGACTGGCGATGCAGGGACGCGTGTATCGGCCCAATGGCGGCGACATCCTCGACATTCTTGGATTCGTTGGCGACGTGGGAGCGGGAGGATTGTATATCGTGACTCGGGCTTTGGATCTGGGACAGGGCGCGATCGCGCATGCCACTGCCGACTACGGCACCAAGTTCATCATCGTAGCCGGCCTGCTGAACTTTATCTGCGCCGCCGACGCTTACCATATCGCGATTGGGAAGAAGCCATGAACCTGCAACTCTCCCATTTCAGCGCCGCGGTTCTGTTTGCCGTGTTTGCTTCGGTGGTTTTCGGAATCACGCAGCGCAGCACCTCCCGCGAGCAGGTTCGCTATGGCCTCTATTGTTTTGCCATGTTCGTCGGCGGAGTCTTCGTGGCCGGCTGGGTGATGTGGCTGTTGAGGAGATGAACGCTTCACGCCTCTAGCTTCTAGCTCACGGCCTCGCATGCTACACATCTCGGCTCAAGCCAGAAGCTATCCGCTAAGAGCAAGCAGCTATCCTTCCCACACAAACGCATCGAACACCCTCTGCGTGTCGAATCCCAGGCGCAAATAGAGCTCTACCGCCCGTGCGTTGGCTTGCGTGACGGTCAAAGACAGCATCGAGAACTTTCGCAGGAGAAGGTTCGATGTAGTTGCAGCTAGCAATGCCTCTCCGATCCCATGCGAGCGGTACTCCTGCAGCACGCACACCTGGGTTACGTGGCCAACGTCGTGGCGAACGCGTGAGCACAGGATCAACCCGATCAGGGTGCGAGTTCGCTTGTGCACAGCCGCGAAAGAAGACTCGGGATCAAACGTACCGCACCCCGGGAACCGAACGATGTTATTCAGGAAACGCAACGATCCACTCAAAGTGCGATACTGATCGTTGATCGCTGAGTCGACGTGGCCGCGATAAGCCGTCGTAATCACGGCGGCTGCGGGTTGGTAATCCTGTTCCGACCATGGCCGGATTTCGATATCCGCATGCAACACGGACTTTGTCTTGATCGCTTTTTCCAGCGGCAACGTCATGAATAGCCGGGCATGGCGGCTGAAACCCTGCTCTACAAAGGGCCGGGAAACGAGGCCGGTTTCATGCATCAGCAATTGCGCCTCGACGCGATGAATGCCGGGCGACTGCTGCAGGGTTTCGATCACATGGGTAAGCAATCTCGACTCCACTTCCTGAGGATCGGGCAGACGTCCGCCATTAGCCACAAATAAATCTCCAATCACGCCTTTGCTGCCTTCGTAGACGAAGAACGCGTAACCGAAGATCCGTCCGCGATCGATTGCCGCATAACCCGGCAGGATCTTCGCATCCACGTAGCGCAAAATCATATCGGCCGAGCCGCCGTAATCCCAGGAAAGCAGGCGCGACCATACCCCAATCTCGTCCTCCAGCAAAGGACGCAGGTCGACGGAAGAAAAATGCCTGAGATCGAGAATCTCCACCTGGGCTCCCGGAGGCTGCACCTCAGCGGTGCGTCCAAAATTCCGGCCGCGAAAACTGAGTGTATTAGCTTCGCACGCCGCGAGGCAAACGGGAGTATCTGGGAGGATTCATAAGATAATTTCGCTGCAACCGGAAACGACCAACTCGCGGGGGAAACAAAATTAGCTGAATGCTTAGGGCTGAATGCACGCTGCTGATGCTAGTGACTCATCGCTGGCACTCCAACTGCCGCGACCCAGTAGTAATCCAAACCCTGAGGTGCAAAACTTCCCAGGTAGGAAACGCGGCGGCCGGCAACTTGTTTTGCAATCGCAGTCTGCGATCCCTCCGGAGCTACAACAATATGTTCCTCCGCCGGAATCTGTCCGGACTCGTACCGATCAATCACTTGGTTCCGGTAGAACGCCAGTCCGTATTCGGTTTCCCGAGAGACGCCCGACACCGCGAGCGGAAGCGGCTTGCTCTCCATGTGACTGATCTCGTTCGCCAGCGGACGAACTGAGAGCGTGCTATCCAGTGCGGGAGCTCCCAGGCGCAGGAGCGCAGCAACCGCCAGCACTACTGGAACCAGCGTGATGAAGCGCAGCGCTCCAAAGCCGAGTTTGGTGTGCAATGTGACAGCAATGCCAATCGCCAGCACAGATGCAAACGTAAGCGAAATTGCAGCTCCTTTGCCCCATAGAAGCCGGTGCTGCAGAATGATGTACTGGATCATTAGCGCGGGAACAATCGACCCTGCGGCAACCATAGCGTGCAGGATGGTTAGGAATATGCTCGGACTCTCGTCATCCGCTACATGACGCCGAACATACTCCGCCAGCAGCATTGTGCCGGCAGGCAGAGCCGGCACAATGTAGCCCGGCAACTTCGATTTCGAAAGCGAAAAGAACACGACCGGGACGACCAGCCAGATGACCAGGAATACGTTCAAGGCGCCTTCGGAACTAAGCATTCGTCGACGGTCCGCCCACCACGCGCGAACGGTTTCAACAAAGGATGCCGCCATAAATACGGTCCATGGAATTAAGCCGAGCAGCACAACCGGAACGAAATACCAGAACGGTTCAGGATGGTGATAGAGATTTGTGCCGAAGCGTGCGAGGTTGTGCTGAAGAATAAAGACGCGGAAGAATTCAGGATTCTTGATCTGGACAGCAACATGCCAGGGCAGCGTCACGGCGCAGAACAGCAAGACTCCCGGAAGCCATAGTGTCTTCCCGATCAAGCCGTAATCGCGCCTAGCGGTGGCAAAGATTACAATGACGATCGCCCCTAAGAAAGGTGCCACCGGCCCTTTGGCAAGCATGCCCAACGCCAGGAAACAATAGAAAACTGCCAGATAGCCGCGGGATTCACTCTCATACCACGCATACCACGCGAGCATCGCGATGGTAAACATCGATGCTAGCGGCATATCCGTCGAAGCTGCGCGGGCGAAGGCAACTACTCCCGCCGCTGAGGCAGCCATCAGTGCGCCATCGAGTTGGAAGCCGGGCCGAAAACGTCTCAGAAAAAGATAGATTGCGATTACCATCAGCGTCGCGTCCACCGCTGAGGGCAAACGCGCAGCCCAATCGTTGACTCCTAAGATGCTGTAAGCTAGGATCGCCTGCCAGTAGTAGAGCGGCGGCTTCTCCAGCCACGGTTTGCCGCTCAGCGTGGGCGTAATCCAGTCATGGCGAGCCAGCATTTCACGCGCGACTTGCGCGTAGCGAGGTTCATCGGCACCGATTAGCCCAAAGAACGCAAGTCCGAAGAAAAACAGGAACCCGCAGAATCCAGCAAGGAGGAGCCAATCGGCACGCGTGCGAGAGATCCTCACTCATTTCCTCTGGGTCTGGTCAGGGCGTAGAGGCTGATCAAAACCCACGTCACTTCCAACACCACGAAGCCGACCTGAAACGGATGAAAAGCAATGTAGGCAAGAATAGCGGAGCCGAACGCATTCAAAAGGTTGTACCCGGCCTTACGGGAATCCATCCACGCCAACTGATGTCCCACATAGGCAAACAGAATGAGGAACGCGCCGATAAACGAAGCGACCTGCCGCACCAGCGAAATATCCATAGAGAGCTATTGTACGGAGGGATTAATCCGAAGCTGCGCCATCATTCGCGCCACCGCACCTGACAACGGGCCGTCGAGAGAGCAGCCACTGGCGCATGCGTGTCCACCGCCGCCGAACTGCTCAGCGACCGCGGCCACATTCAGCTGGCCCTTGCTGCGCAGGCTTACGCGGAATCGGCCGTCGGGAAGCTCACGGAAAAACGCCGCAACCTCAACATCCTGGATGGACAGCGCATAGTTCACCAACCCTTCACAATCTTCTTCTTTGGCTCCCAGGTGCTCCATCTGGTCGCTCGTGACCCAAATCCATGCGAGCGGTCCTTCCCGGTGGAGGTTCGAGAGCGCCGCGCCCAGCAGACGCATCTTGGCTGTGGAATGACCGAAATACACATTCCGGGCACAATGCGCCGGATCGGCCCCCGCCAGCACCAACTCGCGCGCCAAAGCAAAAGTATGCTCGTTGGTGCCCTCGAACATGAACGATCCGGTATCGGTGAGAACGGCTGTGTACAGGCAGGTTGCAATCTCGGGAGAGATCCTCACGCCCGCCTCGCGTGCCAGGCGATACACCATTTCCGCGGTTGCTACCGCCTTGGGATCAATCCAGTTCACATGGGCAAAAGGCCGGCCGCTCACATGATGATCGATGCTGATCAGAAAACGGTCTTCCAAACCCTCGAGCCGAGTGCGTTGAATGCTGTCGCATTCGAGAATGATCGCGGCTTCATAGTTTCCGTTCACACGATCAGCGGATACCACAGTCTCGGCGAAGGGCAGGGGCTGATAGATGCGAGGAACCCCGTCGTGCAAAACCACATCGGCTTTCTTGCCCATAGAGCGCAGGATCTGTCCGCACGCGAGCGCAGAACCCACGGCATCCCCATCCGGTCGGGCATGTGAAGTCAGCACGAAGCGGTCACGCTGCTCAATGTGTTTGAGTACTTCATCCAACATTTGCGCTTGTGCTCCCCAACTTTACTATCGGCTCCGCTTCTTGTTCCGTGTCAAGAGCTCATCGATTCTGGCCGCATACGTCTGTGAGCGGTCCAATTGAAAATACAACTCCGGCGCGCGCCGCAGATGCAAACGCTCCGCCACTTCCCGCCGAATAAAGCCAACCGCCGCCGTCAATCCCTCAAGCGTCTGTTCAGCTTCCTGATCGTCGCCCTGCACGACCACGAAAATCCGCGCAGAACGCGAATCGCTTCCCAGCACCACACTGCTCACGCTCACCAGGCCGATCCGTGGATCGCCTAGCTCGCCTTCCACGATTGTCTCGATCTCTTCGCGCAGGGCCTCTCCCAGTCTTTCCCGATGGTATTTGGCCCCACGCTTTTCCACTGCTTTTCCCTCAGAGTAAAACGAATGAGAATATCAGAAAATCGAGCTTGTCGCGTCAATATCGGAGACCCTTTTGGGGTACTTTCGTGTTCCGAGGAAAGTGCCGTGTATGGAATGAATTACGACCGACGGGGGTTACAGGTATTCGAGAAACGAGTCCGCGATATCAGCTCCGCCGTTGTTCGCGATGCGCGTCGCCTGGCGTTCCACGTTCTTCATCAAGCCGTCCAGGTAGTCGCGCGAGTCGGAAATACTGACCACGCCTAAGGTGGCGCGGTTCCACAATCCACTCGCATCCAGCTCCGCCACAGAAACGTTGAAGTGCGCCCGCAGCCGGTCCTTCAGGCTGCGTACGACTTGACGCTTGTCTTTGAGCGACTGCGCGGCTTCGATGCGCAGCTCGAGAGTGAGAAACGCAATCATGAAGTCGTGGGTCTGCGGGTTCTCGGCAAAGACAAAATCTTCGGAGCGCCAACGACGAACGACCAACGACGCTCTTAAGCTATGGCCTCCGCCGCGACTTTCTCGGTTGCGAAGGCCTCGATGACATCGCCGACTTTGATGTCTCCGTAATTCGCGATCGAGATACCGCACTCCATGCCGTTAGTGACCTGGCTGGCATCGTCCTTGAACCGGCGTAGCGAACCGACCTTGCCCTTGAAGATCACCACGTTGTCGCGCAGCAGCCGCACTTCGGAATCGCGCTTGACCAGGCCATCGATAACGGTGCATCCCGCCACCGTACCGACTTTCGGAATGCGGAAGGTCTCTCGCACTTCAGCCCGGCCCTGATAGGTTTCCTTGATAGTCGGCTCAAGCAGCCCGGTCATCGCGCGCTTAATCTCATCCTGCAGCTCATAAATGATCGAGTGCAGCCGGATGTCGACTTTCTCCTGCTCCGCTAACTCCTGCGCCTTGCGCTCTGGACGAACGTTGAATCCGATGATGATCGCGTTCGATGCCGAAGCCAGCAACACATCGGTTTCTGTGATCGCCCCCACTCCGGAATGCAGCACTTTCAAACGAACTTTGTCGTTCGAAAGCTTGGAGAGTAAATCGCTGAGCACTTCGACGGAACCGCCGACGTCCGCCTTCAGAATGATGTTGAGTTCCTTGATGCCTGCGGTCTTGAGTTGTTCCGCCAAACCTTCGAGCGAAACGCGCGAACTCTTCGCCAGGGTTGCTTCCCGGGTCTTCTGTTCGCGGTACTCGGAAATTCCCCGTGCCTTATCGCGATCCGCAACCACTACGAACTGATCGCCCGCCTGAGGCAGTCCTTCCATTCCGAGAATCTCGACCGGAGTTGAAGGCGGCGCTTCTTCGAGTGAATTGCCCCGATCATCAAACATCGCACGTACTTTGCCGTACACGTTGCCCACCACGAAATTATCGCTAGCCCGCAGTGTGCCGTTTTGTACCAGCACGGTTGCCACAGGGCCACGCCCACGATCCAGCTTGGCTTCAAGGACAACACCTTGAGCTGGCCGCTCCGGCGTAGCTTTGAGTTCCTGCAAGTCCGCCACCAGGCAGATCATTTCCATCAACAGGTTCAGATTCGTTTTCTGTTTTGCCGAAACATCGACGAATACCGTGGTTCCACCCCAATCTTCCGGCATCAAGCCACGATCTCCCAACTGCTTCTTCACTCGATCAGGCAGGGCGCCCGGTTTGTCGATTTTGTTCACCGCAACAATGATCGGCACTTCCGCCGCGTGCGCGTGATCGATCGCTTCCAGGGTCTGCGGCATGACGCCATCGTCGGCCGCCACGACGAGAACCACGATATCCGTGGCCTTGGCTCCCCGCGACCGCATACGCGTAAATGCTTCGTGACCAGGAGTATCCAGAAACACAATCTGTCGGCCGTAGGCCGGGGATTGCGGATCCTGCACCGTGACCTTGTAGGCGCCGATGTGCTGCGTGATGCCTCCTGCTTCGCCTCCGGCGACGTCCGTCGAACGAATCGAATCCAGCAGTGTAGTCTTGCCGTGATCCACGTGGCCCATAATTGTGACCACGGGGGGACGCGGCACACCTTCACTAGCTGCGCCCTCCTCGCCGGCTGCGGCGTCGGAAACTTCCTTGGCGGCCTGTTCTTCGAACGTGATCACATTTGTATCCGCGCCGAAGAAGCGCGCCATCTCGCTGGCCAGTTCCGCGTCGAGCGTCTGGTTAATCGTGGCGAAGACGCCGCGCGCCAGTAAGCGCGCGATCAAATCCTTAGCTCGAATTCCCAGCTTCTCTGCAAGATCTTTAACGCTTATTCCTTCCGTGATCGTGATGCTGCGCGTAATCGGCTGCGGTTCGTTGGAAAGCGAAAGGCGCGGCGGCGGCACGAAGCCCTTCATCGGGCCTTCTTTTACGCCCCGCGGAACATAACGCTGGCCTGGCCGACGCGCTGGCGCACCCGGACGGCTACCCGGTCGCGTCGTGCCTGGCGGCGGCAATCCTGGTCCAACTCCGAGCGGCCGCGTACCGGTTGGTGAACTCCGAGTCGGATGCATCGGACGACGCTCTCCCGGGCGTAACGGTGGACGAGCGCCCGGAGCCGTGGTGCCACCTGGACGCGGGCGCTGGAAAATTGGCTGCCCGGGAACCGGGCGTCCTGGAACCGGACGAGTCGTTACTCCCGCCTGAGCGGCTGGCGCAGACGATCCCACCGGAGCCTTGTACACCGGACGAGGTCCCGTGTGCGGGACGATCATGCGTGGCGACGGCGCTTGCGGACGCAACGGCGCAATCGGGCCAGTTGGCTTCGCGGCTACTGGGGCCGACGATTGCGGTGATGCAACCGGAGCGGCCGTCGCAGAAGGTGGAGTAGCGGCTTGCACCACAGGAGGCGTCGCTGGGGACGGATGGATGGGGCGTCCAGGCGTCGGTGCCGCTGGAGATATCACAGCAGACGCTGGCGGCTGAGTAACTGGCGGCGCTGGAGCAGAAAATGTCGGCCTCACGGGAGACGACGGAAGCACAACTCGCGGTGCCGGAACCGATGCAGGCGGAGGCGGCGGTGGTGGAGTTTTCACGGTCGAAACGGACGGCGCTATTGGCGAAGCTGAAGCGAAGGGGCGAACCGGAGAAGCAGGTGCGCTCACCGGGGCCTGCTGCTTACGAATGGCATTCAGAACGTCACCAGGCCTCGAAATATTGGAGAGATCGATCTTGGTCTTAATCTCATCGCTGTCGACGCGGCTCGGACGCGACTGCTTCGGAGCGCTCTGCGCCTCGCTGGCGGCGCGCAAATAAGCGCGCACCTTCTCCGCTTCGTGCTCTTCCACGGAACTGGAGTGCGTCTTCTTCTCCGTGACGCCTACCTCTGGAAGTGCGTCGAGAATCGCTTTGCTTTTGACTTCCAGCTCCCTGGCCAGATCGTTAATTCGAATCTTGCTCATCCGCCCTTTCGTTCCTCCGGAATCTCCCGCTAAGTCTTCATATCAACCTCACGGTGTCGGTTTCCATTTGCACTCTTCCGTGGTCCACGGAATATGCCTGACGTTCTCATTACTCTTTACCTTCGGAAGCAGCAGGTTCCTCTTCCGCCGGTTCGTCCGTGTGTTCTGGGCTTGCCGATTCTGCCGGTTCGATCGAGAGCGCAATCTCCGCGGTTTCGTCACCGGCAACATCTTCCCCGGCCACCTCGGAAGTCGCAGCTTCGGCGCCTTCGATCGAAGCCTCCTGACCCTCCGGGACTTCAACCGTCACCTCGCCCTCAGACGCCGCCAGTTCACCACCTTCAAGGCTGGAAAAATAATTATTGACCGCCAGGCTGATTTTTTCCACCGTCTTCGGACCAATGCCTTCGATGGCCTCTAGTTGCTCGGGCGTCATGTCCGCCAGGGCCTCGACCGTGGTCACGCCAGCAGCGCTCAGCTTCTCGATCAACCCTTCACCGAGCCCAGGCACGTCGGCCAACGGAGTCGAGGCGGGCGCCACCAGCTGCGACATCTGCTGTTCCACTTCCTGCCGCTTCTCTTCTTCGCTCTTGATGTCAATCTTCCAGCCGAGCAGCTTCGCCGCCAGGCGAACATTCTGGCCTTTCTTGCCGATGGCTAGGGAAAGCTGGCTGTCGTCCACCACGACTTCAAGATGCTTCTCGGTTCCCTCGAGCACACTAACCCGGCTCACCTTCGCAGGCTGCAACGCCTTCTCGGCGAAAGTGACGGCATCCTCGTGATATTCGATAATGTCGATCTTCTCGCCTCGCAGTTCGCGAATGATCGACTGCACCCGCATGCCCTTCATTCCGACGCACGCGCCCACCGCGTCCACGTCTTTATCTTTCGACATGACCGCAATCTTTGTGCGCTCTCCTGCTTCGCGCGCAATCGCCCGGATGACCACCGTTCCGTCGTAAATTTCCGGAACTTCCGTCTGGAACAAATGCTGCACCAGCTCCGGCACCGCCCGCGAAACCACAACAGCTGGACCTTTCGAAGCCCGTTCCACTCGGGCAATCACCACCCGCACTCGCTCGCCGATGGCAAACGACTCCAAGCGAGATTGCTCTTTGCGCGGCATCCGCGATTCCGCTTTGCCCAAATCAAAGATCACATCCGGGCCTTCAATGCGCTTCACCGTCGCATTGACAATCTCTCCGACGCGCCCGATGTACTCGTTGTAGACTGTGTCTCGCTCGGCTTCGCGCACCTTCTGGAAGATCACCTGCTTCGCCAGTTGCGCCGCAATCCGGCCCAGAATGCCTTCCGTCTCTTTCGGAATCTGCAGCTCGCCACCGATTTCTACGCTGGGATCAACTTTTCGCGCGTCATCCAGCGTGACCTGCAGCAGCGGGTCCTCCACCTGCTCGGGAGCTTCAACTACTGTCTTCACCGCAAACGCACGAATCTTGCCCGTATCCTTGTCGAGCTGCGCGCGCAAATTTTCCTGCGTCTTGTAATACTTGCGCGTGGCGACCACGATGGCATCTTCCACCGCCGTAACTACAATCTGCGGATCAATGCCCTTCTCTCTGCTGAGCGCGTCAATCGTGTTGTAAAGCTCGCTTGCCATAAAAGCCTATTTAGTAATTCGGTAATTTGGTAATTCAGTAATTGAAAGTCAACACGGCGCGGCTTCCGCTCTTCAAATCACTGAATTACTAAATCTCCCAACTACTCAATCCCCTAAAACTCTGGCACCAAGTTAGCCTTCTCGACGTTAGCCAACTCAATTTCCAAAATCTGCGGCGGCGCACCGCCAGGACGCGCCTTGTTCTTCGACGCACCTACTTCCAAAGTCAGACGCCCGTCACAAAAACTCTGCAGCCGTCCTTCAAAGTGCTGGCTCCCGTTCACCGGAGTTCGCGTCTTTAACTTCACCTTGCTGCCGGTGAAGCGCTCATAATCGGCCGCCTGCAACAACTTCCGATCCAACCCTGGAGACGATACCTCAAGCAAATACGAACTGCCCGGAACCACGTCCTCTACGTCGAGAATTGTTCCAACTTCCCGGCTCAGGTTGGCGCAATCCTCGTGCGTCACCCCACCGGGCACCCGGTCGATCACGATGCGAAGCATGCGCGCCTTGCCCCCGCCGCGCAATTCCACTTCAACCACCTCTAAACCGCTGCCGGCGGCCACCCGCTCCACAATCTCGCGTACCTGATCGATCTCAAATGCCATGAAACCAATAACTTATCGGGCTGTTGGGGAGTTCCGAAAGGAGCCTAAACTAAAAAGTGGGCTTGCGCCCACTGGTGTGCTCCGCCAAAATCTGCTACCTACACAACAGTTTCCAATCACCAATATACGCCGCCCAGAGCCAAAAGACAAACCGCAGAGCGTCCACTTTCACTACTCAATCGTTCCTCTCAACACCGTAACCGAAGCCTTCGGTAACGTATACTCCACTCCCTCCCCGCCACTCTGCTCCGAAACAACCGCGGGACCATCCGGTCGAGCGTGCCCATTCTGCCCCTTCGCATGCCAAACGTAATCGTCCGACCCAAAACTCACCTGCCGCACCGTCCCCTGAAAATAATGATCGCTGTGCTTCGCAGAATCCCGAAACTCCACCACCACCGAGTGCGGATTCGACTGATCCTTATTCACCAGCAACAACGACCATTCCTTATCCGGCCGCCGAACCGAGTAAGCCGTTATCAGCATATGCCCGTTCTGATCTTTAATGTCCGTCGAAGCCGGATAAACAAGATGAACCTCGTCCACCGGTTCAACCCACTCCTGCGTCAAAATCTGCGCCGAGAAAAACTGCGAAGTGTCCTGCGTGACGTTGTAATGCGCATTCACATTAAACATGCCAAACGTGCCCCACCCCCCACATCCGCGATACAGAGGCAGCGGTTCCCATTGATAATAAAAAATCGCCTTTCCGCCGACCGTTAAAAACGACCCCGCATAATCCGCCAGCCACAGCGCCCCGAACGGCTGCATATATTGCACCGCCGTGTCGTAAGCGAGGTTCGATTCCGTGATCTGCATCGGAACATCTTTCGGCAATCCATCGTCCCGCCAGACTTTCACAATGCCCTTCACCAGCCCTGGCTCGTCATACAAATCGTTCCACTTCAGGTTGCAGGGATCAAACGGATAATGCTCAAACGTCATCACGTTCAGATCGCCGAGATGACCGTGGCTCCGCAGGTAATTCAAGAACCGATTGAACCACGACACATTCCCGCGCGCATCCCGCCACACCTGAATATCGCTGTTCACGCCTTCGAACACCGGCCCCGCCAGCTTGATCTTCGGATCCACTTTGTGAATCGCGTCCGCCCACTGCACATACAAAGCCGCGTCGTCCTCAGGCGTTCCGAACTGGCCGTCAGGCTCTTCCCCCATCTCTACGTAATTGATCGCATACCCCCGGCTTTCGATATAAGCAATCTCATTGGCAGCGTTATCTGGATTGTCATACATAAGAGCAACCGGGACGGTCATCGCCAGGCCCTGCGTCAACCCGCTCTTGTAGATGAGATCGAACCCCGGCTGCTCGCCATCGTCGGTCGCAATCTCTCCAGGTTCGTGCCACGAGTCCACCGACGATCCGTATGTCCAGGTTTGATTCCCGTCGGCTCTGTGATGGATCAGGTCGGTGAACTTTCCCCCCGAGTCGAATCCCAGATAAACCTCGCGCACCGCAAAGCCGACGCAGTTGCGCGGATCGGAGGACCATGAGAGTCGCAGGTATTGGAAGAAGCCGTCATCAGCACTCGCACAAATTCCACATTGAACAGCTTCTGCGAAAACCTGATCTTCGCCAGGCCGTCATTTCCATTGGTGACCTTCCTTTCAGGAAAGTTCTTCCAGTCTCCATTCCCCTGGTCGCCGATCGCGTCGTCGCCCGTCCAGTACTGCACCTGATAACGGGTCGCGTATGGATTGCCCCAGGCAATCTCGATCGCATTCACATCCATCTTTCCGCCCAGGTCCACGATGAACCAACCCGGGTGCAGCGTGTTGCTCTCATGCGTGTAAGTTTCGTCAAGATAAGGATCACTCTTCCAATAAGTAGCCGTGTCACCATCGTCCAACATCGAATAACCGCCGCTGGTGCCGTAGTTGCTCGTCGTCCCGCGATGCGGTAGGTTGTATCCAAACGACCGCTTGATGTCGCCAGAACTGTTCGCATCCCCGACAAAATATCCTCGCCCCGTCGGATCGCTCCACGTGCCTTTTGGATTCCAGTGCCAAGCCTGAATGCTCAACTCCGTATTTAGCCGGTAGCTGATCGGCCCCCAGCCCGCCGTGTGCATAGTCTCGACGTGTGCCGGATCGTAAAGAATATGAACCGAGTTCAGCGGATCGCGATCAATCCCCGCCCCCAGCGCATGCAGCGGACTGAAAGAATTCGTCGCGTGCCCGGGCGTGATGTCCACGGTGACTTGTTGAGCAACCGCGGAAGCGGCGAGCATCAATACCACAAGGCCAATACTCAATCGTTTCACTAGACCTGCGCGATAGTTCCCGGATGACTCCCAGATTGGTTGTTTCATGGCGAAAAAACTCCAGCGGAAGGAGGTGAGACATTCTACCCCCAGTGGTCAAGCCCCGTGTCAAGAGCCTTATTGGATCAGCCTGGGCCTAGTTGGCTCGTGTCAAGAAAGGAAGTCATCCCAAGCAAAGCAAGGGATCTCACGCGCGCAGTGCATTGCGGCCCTCACCGGTTCAGCGAAGCAGGTCCCATGCCTCTTTGTACGGACATGCTTGTTGGTCGACCTGGATGGACGGAAAAGGATTGCGGTCAATTTCCCGCTGGCCACAAGTTTTGCGGGATGATGTACAAGGTATCTTCCGGAATGACGTAAGCTGCATGAAAATCGAATTCTCCTCGCTCGAAGGGTTAGCGGCGAGCTGACACTGCAGACATAGAAGGCCGCCCATCTCCGCCTGATTGTGGATTTGATTTGCACCCGCATGGTACCTGGAATTCATAGATCACGGCCCAATAAAAAACGCGGCCTCAAAGGGCGGGTCAGACTGCTGGCAAACTTCAGTTGATTGTCATCCCGAGCAAAGCGAGGATATGCAGTCCCTAATATTCGGGCGAAGAACAGATCCTTCGTTGCCTTCGCTCCTCGGAATGACAAGAAAATAAACCACGGCCGCACCTGTTGGGCGGACAGTCTGTCCGCCGTGGTTGACCGTGCCGAAAGCAGGCATCCCTGCTTTTGGTGAGAGATCTCTAACCCTCAACTGGACCGCGGACTGCAGAGAAAGGAAGCGGTGTGATAGTCATCACAAACTGATGTGACTTCAGTCATTTTTGGGTCGGCGGCAGACGCACTAGGATGCGCTCAGAGGACAGCCTTCGAGAGCCGCCCGGTAAGCCACGGTGACTCGGTTAAACCAAGGCTCAGGGACCACAAATGTCAGACAACCGCGCAACCATCTTTCACAGCAACCGCTACCATGCGCAGGCAGCATGTGAGCACTGCAAGGGAGTCATCCGACATGAGCCCTGGTGCATCACGCTTCATCCCCTCGTTTTCTACGCCTATCAGATTGTTGCGGACCCGACCAAGTTGAGCCTTGGCGATGCCATCATCCTCCACTCGCTGGGTGTGATCTGGGGAGCGAAGGCATGTCAGGGTACCTGCAAAACAGACAAGAGCACACAGTTGCGCGCGCCATCGCAAATTTGAGAGATGTTCCACCCAGGCAGATCGACTGGGCGTTTCTCAACCCAAGCAAGTCGAGAAACCTGTTTTTCCCAACATATGTAGGGCGGACACTCCTGTCCGCCGCCCTTGGCCTTTCCGGGACGAGTGCCCTGGCCTTTCGCGTTCTTTGCGAAGGCTGGGGCATTCAGCCGTCGCAGAACCGGAGAGACAAGGGCAGGCCACCCTCGCGGTGAGATCAAAAAGCAAAGACCGGGCCACCCCCCCCCGCGCTATATTACCCTTTGGGTATCCCATGTAATATTGTTCCGCCAAGAGGGAGATTTTTCAAACTGAACCGCCGCCAAGCGTTCCCGCTATTTGCCTCAACCGCTCCCCGTCTCTAGAATAGAGGTTACCCGTTTCCCCGAGACACAATATGATTCATTTTCCGGTTCCTGAGGCGCTTACTTTCGACGACGTGTTGCTGCTGCCCGCCCGTTCTGATGTGATTCCGACGCAGACCAATACGCAGACGCAGCTCACGCGCAATATCCGGCTGAATATTCCGATCATCAGCGCGGCCATGGACACGGTCACCGAATCGCATATGGCCATCGCCGTGGCCCAGCAGGGCGGCATCGGGATCGTTCATCGCAACCTGACCATCGAGCAGCAAGCCAATGAAGTGGACAAAGTGAAGCGCTCGGAGAGTGGCATGATCGTCGATCCGGTCACTATGTCGCCCGACGCGAAAGTCTCCGAGGCGCTCGATGTCATGCGTCAGTACAAGATTTCCGGCGTGCCCATCACCAAGAACGGAAAGCTGGTCGGCATTCTCACCAACCGCGACCTACGCTTCGAAACCCGCTTCGATATTCCCATCAGCAAAGTGATGACTAAGGAAAACTTGATCACTGTCGCGGTGGGCACGACGCTCGAAGACGCGGAAAAAATCCTCCACGAACACCGCGTGGAAAAACTTCTGGTGGTCGACGACAAATACAATTTAAAGGGGCTGATCACCGTAAAAGACATTCAGAAGAAACTGAAATATCCGAATGCCGCAAAAGATTCGCATGGCAGGCTGCGCGCGGCTGCCGCCATCGGAGCCACGGGAGACTTCCTGGAACGTGCCCAGGAACTGGCAAAGTACAAAGTGGATTTGCTGGCCATTGACAGCGCCCACGGCCACTCCACGCGCGTGCTCGATGCCATCAAGGCAGTGAAATCCAAGCTGCCGGAAGTTGACCTGATCGTCGGGAACGTCGCGACCTTCGACGGCGCCTGTGAACTGGCCCGGGCCGGTGCGGATGGAATAAAAGTCGGGATCGGCCCCGGATCGATTTGCACCACGCGCATCGTGACCGGAGCCGGCGTGCCCCAAATCACCGCCATCGCCGAAGCCTATCGCGCCACTAAAGATGCCGGCATTCCAATCATCGCCGATGGCGGAATCAAGTATTCCGGAGACATCACGAAAGCTTTGGCCGCAGGCGCAGCCGCGGTCATGATCGGATCATTATTCGCCGGAACCGACGAAAGCCCCGGCGAGTTAATTCTCTATCAAGGCCGAACCTTCAAATCCTATCGCGGCATGGGGTCGCTCGGCGCAATGGCGCAAGGCTCGAGCGAACGCTACTTCCAGAACACCGATGACGCCTCGACTGCCATGCCGGCAATGGGCGAAGACTCGAACCGCCTGGGAAAACTCGTCCCCGAAGGCATCGAAGGCCGCGTCCCTTATCGAGGTTCCGTTTCGGTGACCATTCACCAGATGGTGGGAGGGTTGCGGTCAGGGATGGGTTATTGCGGCTGCGGGAGCATTCCGGAGTTGCTGCAGAAGACGCGCTTCGTGCGAATCAGCGGCGCAGGCCTCCGCGAGAGCCACGTCCACGACGTGCTAATTACGAGGGAAGCGCCGAACTATGCGGTTGAGTAAGATTCGCGTTTTGAAAGGATTCATGTTTTTCCAATTCGCGGGAGAAGCGCGCGCTTGAGCCCCGACCGAAAGCAGTTGCTTAAGACCTGGATTGCTGCGCTCTTATGGATCGGGCTGATTGCAATCGAGTCTACCGACACCTTTTCCGCAGAAAATACCAGCCGATTTTTGTATCCGTTGCTTCACTTCCTCATGGGGCTGGATCTGGCCGGCTTCGAAGTGGTGCATCACTACATCAGGAAATGCGGCCATTTTGTCGGCTACTTTACCTTGAGCTTTTTTCTGTTTCGCGCCTGGCGGGCTACGCTGCGTTTGCCATGGGCTCCGCGGTGGGCCATGCGTTGGGCTGCGATTGCGTTCTTCATGTCGGCGCTGGTGGCGAGTCTGGACGAATGGCATCAGACTTTTATCCCTTCGCGAACCGGCTTATTCAGCGATGTAGTGTTGGACAGCATTGCGGCGTTGACGGCGCAAGTTCTGATATTTCTCTATTTGAGTCGGAAGCCGCGTTTGGCGAGGGCTGTCGGCGATTGATGGCGGGCGTCGCGGATGACATCTCGTAGTAAAAGAAGGGGTGCATTACCCAACGGGGAAGCCGTGCCCTTCCCAAAACCATCTGAGGCGTCCCGTCAGTACATGGCGTCGTATTTGGTGACGACCCACTCGCCTTCTTTGTTCTCCAGCGTTACCGAAAACAACTCCTTGTAGGTTCCCGATTGGCCGGGAGCGTTCAGGCGCTTGCCGCGGTAGTGCAGGATGCGGAGCGGCGGGTTGTCTTCCCAGTCCACAACTTTCCAAGAAAGCAGCGGGTGTTGGGCCTCGGATGTGCAGATGAAAGCGGCGTACTTCTTGCGGTAATCGTGTTCCCACTCCGCCAATTCTTCCTGGCAGCGGCCATCGCGCAGGGCGTCGAGGTATTTCGCGGCTACGCGCTCGGTGGTGCGGTCGCGCAAGGGATTCAATGAGATCGAATTAGGAGTTCCGGAGAGGGGATCGCGGTCCTCCGAGCGGGAGAGGACGGGGCCCTGCCCGTTCAGCCACATCAAGTAGCCGAAGAAGATCATCAAGACGAGCACGCCAGCGCCTACGGCGATTCCGATTTGTACGCGGGAAAACCCCATATTCTCTTGCAAGTGTAACGTGAGGAGGAACGGGCGCTAGGTTACGGCAGTGACTCGCGTAAGGACATGTACGAATGGATTCCGGGTCCCGCTCTGACGTGATTCTAGCCCTGGCGTATTAGGAAGTGCTTTTGGGCTTCTGTCCTTTCCGCTGTACGCGAACCCCGGCCATCTGGGGAACCCAAATTCTGAATGTGATGGCTGTTTACGCCGGTGAATGGGACAACCGTGGGTTCATGCTTCCTTTGTGCTGTGGTACTGGGTGCGCGGAAGACATTCACTCGGACCTTTGGTTACAGGAGGTATTTCTCAATGCAGCGAAGAGCCCTAAGCGACGGGGAAAGTGCGGTCCTTATATTGATCCAGCAAGGATATGGTCCGCAAAACGAAATCGACAAGGTATTCTTCACAAAGGCGGATCAAGCCGTCATATTCGTCGAAGCGTCCGATGGCACGTCTCAGATAATGGCGAACCTCTCGAACCTTGCAGCGTGGCGTGCGAATGGCACTATTGCGAGCGATGACGAATTAAAGACGAAATGGTTACGTCTATAGAACCAAGCGTCCAGCGTGATTCCACCGCGCCCGTGCTCGAAATCAACGTCCACCATACGTCCTCGCCGGCTTGAACGGAGACCCGGAAAAACGTTGGCCCGAATCACTCCGGCGTTTCCAGGGCCGAGAGGCTGTCATGCTCAAACAGAGAAGCGCACCCCCAACGACAGGGTGCGCTCCCAAAAGAAATACTTTCAACCGCCAAAGCAGTGCGCAGACCCATTAGTACTGGCCGTAAATCAGCACATCCAAGGCGCCGTTGGTTCCCGTGGTCCCTACGCTATCGGCATAAACGCTGAGCTGCGTACCGGGAACGTCGTAGACGCGAGTCAGTTGCGAGTGGGGTGTCAGCACGATGGTGTCGAGCTGCGCCACCAGCTCTTCGCCCTCGGTGAACGTCAGCCGCAGAATTATGTTGGCGGTCGAGTCGATGCGCTCATCCGTAACCAAGCGAATGCGTTCGTACATGCTGACATCGACAACGCCGAGCAATTTGGTTTGTCCGCCGGGAATCGAAACTGAACCCACTGGCGTGCGGAATGCCAGTACGTTTTCTACGTTAGGAGTTAGATGAGGTTGAATTGGGGTTGGAGAGGTTCTGGGCGATGTTGCCATTGTTGCCTCCAGATCAAGTGCGCCCGAAAGGCGCTGATTTGCGTTCCTAAGGGATGGGGGAGATTACTCCAGTGGCCCGTTAACAAGCGGATTCTAGGTCTGGACAAACGGAAAGACAATGCCTGGCGATGAAAAAAATGGAGTTACAGACCAAAACGGGAATGTTGAGGATTGGAGTCACTGCCGGTGCCCGCGTCTCGAAAAAAGCGCAAGACGCAGGGCACCTGCGGGAAACTCTGGAACTATTCTTTGGCTTTGTCTTCGCCTTCGGCGCCGGGAGCGGGGTATTCGACGCCTTGCTGGGCCTCGGCTTCTTCCATGGCTCGCTTGGTTTCTTCGGCGCGCTTGGAGCGGGCTTCGCTGCGCTTCTGGCGCTTTTCGTCGAGCAGTTTCTCGCTGCCTAACAGTTCGACGAAGGCGTTGTCGGCGCCGTCGCCTTTGCGCCAACCGGTGCGGACGATGCGCAAGTAGCCGCCATTACGATCGCCGAAGCGAGGGCCGATGGTGTCAAAGAGTTTGTCGACAGCGGCGCTGGTCATCAGATAGGCGAGAGCCTGGCGACGAGCGGCGAGGTCTCCGCGCTTGCCGAGCGTGATCATTTTCTCGACCTGCGGGCGCATGGCTTTGGCTTTGGGGACGGTGGTTTCGACTCGCTCTTCGAGGATGAGCGAAGTGACCAGGTTCCGCAGTAACGAGCGGCGGTGGCTGGTGTTACGTCCCAGTTTCCATCCTGCTACTTTGTGACGCATGGCTGAATCCTTTGTTCCGGCGGGAGGACAGCAGATTCCTCGCTTCGCTCGGAATGACAAAATTAACTGACAAAACTTTTGGGGACGGTCACCCGTCCCCACACTTTTTACAGATCGTTATCGTTGCCGTAGGCGGACGCGGGTAGAATCTGGTTCGAGGTTGGGCCAGGTACAGCATTGCCCTGCTCGTCGATCTTCATTCCCAAACTCAATCCCATGGTGCCTAGAATTTCTTTGATCTCGTTCAGCGACTTGCGGCCGAAGTTCTTGGTCTTGAGCATTTCGGCTTCGGTCTTCTGCACCAGCTCGCCAATCGACTGAATGTTTGCATTCTTCAGGCAATTGTAGCTGCGCACCGAAAGCTCGAGTTCTTCTACGGAACGATTGAGATTTTCGTTCTTGATCTCGGGCTTGCGTTCCTCGGACGAAGTCGAAGTCTCGATGTCTTCTTCGAAGTTGATGAAGATGTTCATGTGGTCCTTTAGCAGCTTCGCCGCCAGGCCGATGGAATCCGCTGGGGTGATGGAGCCGTTGGTCCAGACTTCGAGGGTGAGCTTGTCGTAGTCGGTGATCTGCCCGAGACGCGCGGCTTCCACGGTGTAGTTGCACTTGCGAACCGGAGAGTGAACCGAGTCGATCGGAATGAAACCGATGCCGAGATCTTCGTCGAAATTCTTGTCGGCGGAGGTGTAGCCGCGGCCGCGCTTGAGGCGCATTTCCATATCGAGCTTGCCGCCTTCGCTGACGGTGGCGACGTAGACATCTTTATCAAGAACCTCGACATCGGCGTCGGCTTCAATCATGCCGGAGGTGACAACGCCCGGCTGATCGGCGCGCAGATAGATGGCTTTGGGCGCGTCGCCGCTGAGCTTGAAGGGAATCTGCTTCAAGTTCAGGATAATGTCGGTGGCATCTTCAACTACGCCGGGGATCGATTGGAATTCGTGCAGCACGCCTTCGATCTTGACCGCGGTCACTGCGGCTCCTTCGATTGAAGACAACAGCACGCGCCTCAGGGCGTTGCCAATCGTGGTGCCGAATCCGCGTTCAAACGGTTGGGCCCAGAAGATACCGTACTTATCGGTGAGGGTCGACGTGTCGACCGCTAAACGTTTCGGTTTTTGAAAACCTTTCCACAGCATTTGTTATTCTCCTTCGGCCGTTTGGCTCAGTCCTGACTCCCTGAACAGGTCCGTGATGCGTTCAGGTCAAACGTCGGGACAGGCTGATCTGGCTCGAAATGTGGACCAGAAAAATCTTGGTGCTACACGCGAGATCCTTCGCTACGCTCAGGATCACGCCGGCTGGGCCCAAACACCCAGCCAAACGGCGTCACTTGCTATACAGTTCGACGATCAACTGCTCGTTTACCGGCAGGTGGATGTCTTCGCGTTTGGGCAACGACAAAACTTTCCCCTTGTAGTGGTCGCGATCGATCTCGAGCCACGTCGGCGCGTTCTGGTGGCTGGCGAATTCTTTTGCTGGTTCGAGAATCGCCAACTTCAGGCTGCCTTCGCGGATCGCGATTTCCTCGCCCACACTTACCTGGTAGGAGGGAATGTTGACCTTGCGACCATCCACCTGGACGTGGCCGTGACGGACAAGTTGACGCGCCTGGCGGCGGGACACGCCAAATCCAAGGCGGTAGACCACGTTGTCCAAGCGACGCTCAAGCTGTTGCAGTAGCAATTCGCCGGTGACGCCTTTGGTACGCGCGGCCTTTTCGAAATAATTTCGGAACTGGCCTTCCTGGGCGAAGTAAATACGCTTGGTCTTCTGCTTTTCGCGCAGTTGCAGGCCATAGCCAACAACCTTCGACTTGCGGTCCTTGCCATGCTGGCCAGGAGCGAAATTGCGCTTCTCGATCGGACACTTATCGCTGAAGCATTTAGTGCCTTTGAGGAACAGCTTCATGCCCTCACGGCGGCAGAGACGACAGACGGGATCAGTATAACGTGCCAAGTTTCCTCTCCTTTAGATGACCGGTTTACAGGTTTGGCTTCACCCTTCGTCCCGGACGTTCTTGCAGTTGGTAGAAACCCAGCTAGCTGGTTTCTACGGATTCACGATCAAACTCGACGGCGCTTTGGCGGACGGCAGCCGTTGTGCGGGATCGGTGTGGCGTCTTTAATGTTTCGCACTTCGATACCGGACGCAGCCAACGCACGAATCGCGGACTCGCGCCCTGAACCCGGGCCGCTGACTCGCACCTCGACGCTGCGTACGCCGTGATCGCGCGCCATGACTGCGGCGTTCGATGCGGCCTGCTGAGCGGCGAATGGCGTGCCTTTGCGCGATCCGCGGAATCCCAGGGAACCGGAACTCTTCCACGAGAGCACATTCCCGGCCTGATCGGCGATGGTCACGATCGTGTTGTTAAACGAAGCCTGGATGTGCGCAATGCCGTGGGAGACGTGCTTGCGCTCCTTCTTCTTGAACGTCTTCTTTTTGCCTTTTTTCTCTGGGGCGGCGGGGCCGCCTGCTGCTGCTGGTTTTGCCATAGATAGCTTCTAGCTCCTGGCTTCTAGCTTCTAGCCCCGACCTAGGAGCTAGAAGCTAGAGGCGGATTTTAGGTCTTGGTCGCCGTCTTCTTCTTCGCTGCTACCGTGCCTTTGCGCGGACCTTTTCGGGTGCGGGCATTGGTGTGCGTGCGTTGTCCGCGGACCGGAAGATTCCGGCGATGGCGATATCCACGATAGGAGCCGATTTCGATGAGCCGCTTGATGTTCATCGAAACTTCCTTGCGCAGATCGCCTTCCACCAGCCCTTCGGACTCGATCACTTGCCGGATGCGGTTCACCTCGTCTTCGCCCAGGTCTTGAACCTTCTTCATCGGTTCGACTTTCGCCTGGTCGAGAATGCGGGCGGCACGCGGGTTGCCGATTCCGTAGATATAAGTCAGCGCAATGTTGATGTGCTTGTTGCGCGGAAGGTCGATGCCTGCAATACGTGCCATGTTTGTCCTTTATCCCTGGCGTTGCTTGTGTTTGGTAGTCTCGCAGATCACTCGCACCACTCCCTTGCGGTGAATGACCTTGCACTTATCGCAAATTTTCTTTACTGAGGCTCGTACTTTCATAAATTCGGATTCCTGAATAGAACTTGGTGGACGGGCGCGAGCGCCCGTCTTCCATTACTGCTTACTTATAGCGATAGACGATGCGTCCGCGATTTAGATCGTAGGGCGAAAGCTCGACCGCGACTTTGTCGCCCGGGAGGATGCGAATGAAATTCTTGCGCATCTTGCCCGAAACGTGCGCCAGGACCTGGTGCTTGTTTTCGAGTTCGACCTTGAACATGGCATTGGGCAGCGGTTCAAGAACCGTTGCCATCACCTCAATCGCGTCTTCTTTGCTCATGCACTCCTTGGTTTTATTGCTCCCCGAGCTCCTTCGCTACGCTCAGGATTTCGGCAGCGGGTTCCCGCTTTGCTCACGCCCGCTAAACGCCTCGACTCTGCTCATCGACTCCTTAAGAATGCTTTTAGCTCTTAGCTCTCGGCCTTTAGCTAACAGCCAAAAGCTAATGCATCTACTGCGTCAAAATCATCGGACCTTCTTTAGTCACCGCTACGCAATGTTCAAAATGTGCGCTGCAGCTTCCGTCGGCGGTTACTGCGGTCCATTTGTCATCCAATACGCGAGTACCGGGCTTGCCAAAATTTACCATCGGTTCGATCGCGAGGACCATGCCTTCTCGAAGCCGGGCGCCCTGCCCGCGGGCTCCGAAGTTTGGGACTTGCGGCTCTTCGTGCAGCTTGGTGCCGATACCGTGTCCCACGAACTCACGAACCACACTGAAGCCGTTGGCTTCGACAAATTCCTGCACCGCCGCGCCTACATCGCCGACCGCGTTGCCCACTCGCGCCTGCTCGATGCCCTTGTACAGCGAGGCTTCGGTCACTTCGAGCAGCTTGCGAACTTCCGGCTTGACCGAATCGTCCACCGGCACTGTGATTGCTGCGTCACCGTAATACCCGTCGAGCACCACGCCGCAATCGATGGAAACGATGTCGCCCGCCTTCAGCACTCGCTTCTCCGACGGGATGCCGTGCACGATTTCATCGTTCACCGAGGTGCAAAGCACGCAAGGATAATCGTAATATCCCTTGAATGCCGGTTTCGCACCCAAGTCCTTGATCTTTTTCTCGGCCGCACGTTCCAGATCCATGGTCGTAGCGCCCGGAGCTACCAGGGCGCGCACGTGATCGAGCACCTCGCGAACGATGCGGCCACTTGCCCGCATCCGCTCGATTTCGGCCGTCGATTTACAAACAATTGCCATCCCGATGCTCAATCACGTAAAACATCTGTCCGGTGACTTCGCCTACCGGATGGTCGCCGTTCACCGAAACTAGGCGCCCTTTCTGCTCGTAATATTCCGCCACGGGCCGGGTCTGCAGGTCATATGCCTTCAGACGCTCCCAGATCACTTCCTCGCGATCGTCGCTGCGGATTATCAGCGGGGAACCGTCAACGTCGCAAATATCAGCGACGCGAGGTGGCTGAAAATAGACGTTATAGATGTGTCCGTTGGCGAGGCAAGTCCTGCGTCCAGTGAGCCGCTTTACCAGTTGATTATAATCCACGTCGATGCGGATCACAATTGGCAGACACTTGCCACCGTGTGAGTTTTCAAAGATCTCGCTCTCAAAAAAAGCATCCAGCCAGCCCGCTTGTCCGGCCGTGCGCGGAAATCCGTCAAGGATGAACCCGCGCTCGCAATCCGCGTCACGGAGCCGCCACGCCACCATGTCGCAAACCAAATCGTCGGGAACCAGTTCGCCGCGGGCCATGATCGCCTGGGCTTGCACACCCAACTCGGTGCCGCGCTGTACATTCCCACGCAGAATGTCTCCGGTGGAGATCTGCGGGATGCCGTAGTGCTCGGCAATCCGCTTGGCCTGCGTGCCTTTGCCGGCGCCGGGCGGACCTAGCAGCACCACTGGCCCGATGTTTTGCGAGGTTTCCATCGAACTGACTTTGGTACGTTCCCTGCTTCCAGGCGCACGCGGCCAGCTCCATAACCACCCGCCGACCGGGCGGTACGGCAACCTCAAACTTTCATTATGTCCAACTGCGGCGGCCGCGGATGCGTCCGCTGCGTGGAGTAAATCCGTCGTAGTGGCGCATAATAAGCTGCGCCTCAATTTGCGTCACCGTATCCATCGCCACACCCACGACGATGAGCAGCGATGTGCCTCCGAAATAAAACGTTACTCCCAGACCGTTCGTCACCCACGTAGGCAGGCGCTCGAAAAACGCTCCAATCGGTCCATACAAGTGATTGAGATGGATTCCCGTGATCATCCACTCCGGAATGAAAGAAATGATGATCAGGTACAACGCGCCCACCAGAGTGATCCGGGTCAGAATTTCGTTGATGTGATCCGCAGTGCGCTTGCCGGGCCGGATGCCGGGAATGAATCCGCCATACTTTCGCATGTTGTCAGCAACCTCGTTGGGGTTGAAGACAATCGAGACGTAGAAGTAAGCGAAGAAAATAATGCCCACGGCATACAAAAACGTGTAGAGCGGTTCGCCCCAACCTAGCCAGTGAATCATATCGCCAAAATACCGGTTGTTGCGTAAGCCATATCCCATGGTTTGGGGCATGGTTAGGATGGAAGAAGCGAAGATCACGGGCATCACACCGCCGGCATTGACGCGCAACGGCAGATGCGTGGACTGGCCTCCCATGACTTTCCGGCCGACAACGCGCTTGGCATACTGCACCGGAATCCGGCGTTCGCTGCGTTCCACGTAGACGATGAAGGCTACGATCAAGACCATGATTGCCACCAGCAGGATCATGGCTGGCGCGGTAAAGGCGCCCCATGCGTTGGTGCGAACTTTGTCAATCAGGTCAAAGACGCCGCGCGGCAGGCCGACAACGATGCCCGCAAAAATCAGCAGCGACATGCCGTTGCCGACGCCCCGTTCGGTAATCTGCTCGCCCAGCCACATGATGAACGCGCTGCCTGTGGTCAGGGTCAGCATGGTCATGAGAATGAAACCAATGCCGGGATTGACTACGAAATCGCCGGACTTCTCTAGACTGATCGCGATGCCGAGCGACTGAACCGCGCTCAAAATAACGGTTAAGTATCTCGTCCACTGGGTTATCTTCTTGCGCCCCAGTTCGCCTTCCTTCTGCAACTTCGCCAGCGGCTCATAGACGACTGTCAAAAGCTGCAGAATGATCGAAGCCGTGATGTACGGCATGATGCCGAGGGCAAAAATCGTCAAGCGCCGAAGCTGGCCGCCGGAGAACAGGTCAACGAAACCCAAGAACGTGCCCTTATTTTGTTCGAAGAATTGCTGCAGCTTGTCCGCATTCACTCCTGGCGTGGGAATGTGCCCGCCCAACCGATAAACGGCCAGCAACCCTAGCGTGAAGAGAATTCGCTTGCGCAGGTCAGGGATGCGAAATACGTTAGCCAGTTTCTCGAACATTACTGCAAGACCTCAAACTTGCCGCCAGCTTTGGTGATTTTCTCCTGAGCCGACTTGGAAAATTTGTGCGCGTGGACTGTCAGCGCAATCGAGATTTCGCCATCGCCCAGAATCTTCACCGGGTGTTTGGTGCTAATAACGCCAGCCTTGCGCAACACTTCGGGCGTGATGGTAGTCTCACTCAGCGCCACCAGCTTTTCCAAGTTTACGATGTTAAATTCTTTGCGGAAGATGTTGGTGAAGCCGCGCTTCGGCATGCGGCGATGGAGGGGCATCTGGCCGCCTTCAAAACCACGCATCATACGCGAACCGCTGCGCGAACGTTGGCCTTTATGTCCGCGGGTGGACGTTTTGCCCATGCCGGAGCCCATACCGCGGCCAACGCGCTTCTTGCCGGAGTTCGCCTTCTTCGGTGCTCGGATATTTGACAGATTCATAATGACGCTCTCAGCTTTCGGCTACTGCACGATCTCCACCAAGTGTGGGACTTTGGCCACCATGCCACGGATGGCAGGGTTGTCCGGACGCTCAATGACCTGGTTCAGTCGCGTGAAACCCAATCCCTTAACCACTAGTTTCTGTTTTGTCGGGGCACAAATGGCGGAACGCACCCACTTCAGGTGAAGCTTTCCGCCGCCCACATTCGATTTCTTTGCTGTCATTCGGTTCTTCCTTCTACAACTCTTCCGCAGTCTTGCCGCGCAGGGCGGCCACATCGGCCCGGTTCTTCAACTTCTTCAGGGCGTCAAACGTCGCCTTGATCACATTGTGGGGATTGGTCGTCCCAATGGACTTGGTCAGCACATTCTGAATCCCGGCCGAAGTCATCACGGCGCGCACCGCACCGCCGGCGATCACGCCCGTGCCTTCGGGAGCGGGCTTCAAAAGCACCTTTCCGGATCCGAAGCGCCCCAGCACGAGGTGCGGGATGCTGGTCTGGGTCAGGTTGATCCGCATGAGGTTTTTCTTCGCCGACTCAATCCCCTTGCGGATGGCTTGGGGAACTTCCTTGGCCTTCCCCGAGCCGTATCCGACGACGGCGGAACTGGGATCTCCGACCACCACGAGAGCGGCAAAGGAGAGATTCTTGCCTCCTTTAACTACTTTCGTGACTCGGTTAATGGCTACCACCTGGTCTTTCAGTTGGTAGGAACCCGCATCGAGCTTCTTAATCACTGTTGGCATTCTATGATTCTCGTTTCTTCTCTCCGCCGAGCTGCGCTCGGCCCACACAAAATCTTAGAACTGCAGGCCAGCTTCGCGGGCTGCATCAGCCAAGGCCTTCACCCGGCCGTGATAAATATAGCCGCCGCGATCGAAGACGACTTTGCTGATTCCCTTGGCTTTCGCCCGCTCGGCGATCAGTTTGCCGACTTCTTTCGCCGAGGCCACATTCCCGCCTGTGCGCCGCTCTCCCTTTTTCCCCTCGGCGGAATGGGCGAAGACTACTGTGTTGCCCTGCACGTCGTCGATCAATTGGACGTAGATGTGATTCAAAGAGCGGTAGACGTTCAGCCGCGGGCGCTCGGAAGTTCCGAGGATCTTCTTGCGAATGCGCTCGTGTACGTGCCGCCGGTTCGTGTTTTTCGATGTTCGCGTAAGCATTATCTTGGTCCTTGGTCGTTGGTCATTAGTCGCTGGTCCGAGTCGCTGGTTGACCACCAACTATCGACCAATGACTAGCGACTACTTCGCTCCGGTCTTGCCCACTTTCTTCTTCAAGCGTTCGCCCGCATAACGAACGCCCTTGTTCTTGTACGGATCGGGCGGACGCAGACTGCGCATTTCGGCGGCGACCTGTCCGACCTTCTGCCGATCGATTCCGGTGACGCTCAGCTTGGTCTGCTTGGGATCCACGGTCGCTTCCACGCCAACGGGCAGCGGGTACTCGATTAAATGAGAGTAACCAAGGCTGAACACCACCGTGTTCTTGCCCTTCATTTCGGCGCGATAGCCAATGCCGACGATTTCGAGGTCCCGGGTCCATCCCTTGGTCACGCCTTCGACAGCGTTGTTAACCAGGGCGCGGGCTAAACCATGAACGGCGGCTTGGGAATCGTTTTCGCGAATAGCGACCAGAGTCCCATCCTGTTGCTGAACTTTAATACCAGCGGGCAGTTGCGTATCCAGCTTGCCCTTCGGACCCTGGACGGCCACCGTGTTGCCTTCAATCTTGACCGTAACTCCCTTTGGGAGCGGGATCGGTTTTTTTCCAATTCGTGACATATTTAATCTCAGCCCTCGCAGTAGAAACGTTGCTCAACGTTTCGAGACGCGGCCAGCGCGTCTTACCAGACTTCGCAGAGCAACTCGCCGCCCAGTCCCTGTTTGCGCGCTTGGCGTCCGGTCATCACGCCACGGGGCGTGGTGAGAATGTTGATGCCGAGGCCGCCCAGCACGCGGGGAATCTCGGTGCGCCGTACATACACCCGGCAACCGGGCCGGGAGACGCGGTTTACATTCGAGATCACCGCTTCGTTGTTGTTGGCGTATTTCAGGTAGACACGCAGGATCTTGTGCCCTTCCTCTTCCGTCGCCTTGAAATTGGAGATATACCCCTCTTCCTTCAGGATGCGGGCAATCTCCAGCTTCAGCTTGGAAGCGGGAATATCCACCTTCTGGTGCCGGGCGCTAATCGCATTGCGAATTCGCGTCAGCATATCTGCGACCGGATCGGTCAACCTCATGCGTTCCTTCTCCTCAATCGCCCGTTTGCTTCGGCCATTCTTTCGTTGCGCCGAAGAACCTGCGGCGACGTATTCCGCCTGACCTCAGGGCTACAGCCCATGTCGTCAGGTGACGTTTCGGCACGGCGGAAGCCGCGCCCTACCAACTTCTACCAGGACGACTTCGAAACCCCAGGAATCTCACCCCGCAACGCCAAGCCGCGGAAACACAGGCGACAGATGCCGAACTTCCTGAGAAATGCGCGCGGACGACCGCAGATCTGGCACCGGTTGTGGCGTCGCGTGGAAAACTTCGGCTTCGCAGCCTTGTTGTCACGCGCTTTACTAAACGTTTCTTGTATCTTTTTGTCCTTAACTCGTTTTGCAGTGGTCATGAAACCTTCCTGATTCGAATGAACCCCTGAATCAATAACTCGATCTCTCCATTCCTACGCCCGGAACGGCATGCCCAGATGACGCAGCAGGGCTCGCGACTGGTCATCGCTGCGGGCCGTCGTCACAATCGTGACGTTCATGCCTTTCTGCTTGTCCACCTTGGCGTAATCGATCTCGGGAAAAATCAACTGATCATGCAATCCAAGGGTGTAATTGCCCCGGCCGTCGAACGACTTCGTCGAAACCCCTTTGAAGTCGCGCACGCGCGGAAGAACTACGTTTACCAGTCGATCGAAAAATTCATACATCCGGTCGCCGCGCAACGTAACCATCGCCCCAATCGCCTGCCCCTCGCGGACCTTGAAGGCTGCGATGGACTTCTTGGCTCGCGTCACCACCGGTTTCTGGCCGGTAATCTGGCCCAGTTCATTCACCGCTGGATCGAGAATCTTCGCGTTCTGCGTGGCTTCGCCCACTCCCATATTGACCACAATCTTATGCAGATGCGCTACCGCCATGGGATTCTTGAGATCGAATTCCTTCATCAGCGTGGGAGCAACTTCCTTCTGAAAGCGTGCCTTCAGTCGCGGCGTCTCTTTGGCACTGTGACGCGCGACGGAGGGAGCTTTCTGCTCTTCCTGCTGCCCACCCTTTTTTTCTTTTTTGTCTTTTGCCATTGCGTTAATACCTTTTGTCAGCTGCTAGCTTACTTCTCTAGCGTCGTTCCGCACTTCTTGCACACCCGTACCTTGCGGTCGCCACGGACTTCGTGCCCGATGCGTACCGGCCCGCAGGTCCCGCAAACCAGTTGCACGTTCGAGAGCGCAATACGGCTCTCCTGCTCGGCAATACCGCCCTTCACGTTGCGCTGCGGGTTGGGGCGCACGTGCTTTTTCACGATCATGACGTGCTCGACCAGAATCTTGTTGTCGTTCGGAAACACGCGCAGAACGCGGCCTTCCTTGCCTTTATCCCGTCCCGTGATCACCTTCACGGTATCGTTACGTCGGATATCGACTCGCTTATGTTCGGTACTTGCTGTTCTCATTTCAAACCTTCCACTCTCTCGCAGCAGAGACGTAGCCAGCCACACCTCTACAGTACTTCTGGCGCCAGGGACACAATCTTCAAAAACTTCTTTTCGCGTAGTTCTCGGGCGACCGGCCCGAAAACGCGGGTTCCTACCGGCTCGCCGGCTTCATTGATTAACACAGCCGCATTCTCGTCGAAGCGAATGTAGGTGCCGTCGCGGCGACCATATTCTTTGTGGGTGCGCACAATCACCGCTTTGACGACTGTCCCCTTTTTCACCTGACCGTCCGGCGAAGCCTCTTTCACGCTGGCGGTGACCACATCGCCCAAGCCAGCGCGCAAACCGGTCGAACCGCCGAGTGGCAGAATCACCTGCAGTTTGCGGGCGCCGGAGTTATCGGCGACCTCGAGCCAAGTTCTCATCATCACGGCCATAATTCAGTCTCCCTCAAGGCTCTGCGCTTACTTAACGTCTGCGACGATCTCTGGCACTAGCGCAGTCTTGCGCACAATCTGCCTCAAGCGCCAGCGCTTCAGCTTGGACAGTGGCCGCGTCTCTTCTAGGCGCACCACGTCGCCGACGCGAGCTTCGTTCTTTTCATCATGGGCGTAGAACTTTTTCGCCTTCGAAACCACCCGGCCATAAAACGCATGCGACTTCTTGCGCACCACCGAAACCACGATGGTCTTCTTCATGCGGTTCGAGACGACTTCGCCGACCACTTCCTTCCGACGTCCTGCAGCCGCCGGCTGGCTCTGTTGTGTGTTCGTGTCTGGCATCACTTACGCTCCGTTTTGCTGGCGGCAAGTTCCCGCTCGCGGCCAATCGTCTTCACTCGGGCGATGTCCCGGCGCATGCCGCGAAGCTTCTTCAGGCTCTCGGTCTGTCCCATGTTGAGCTGGAACTTCAGTTTGAAGAGCTGATCATTGAGATCGCGCTCCTGATGGCGGAGTTCCTCATCGGTCAAGTTGCGGATTTTTTCCGATTTCATAAATCAGTTCTCTCTCTCAGTATCAGTGCGCTGCCGACTCGCGCTTTACGAACCGCGTCCGCAAGGGTAGTTTGTGCGAAGCCAGACGCATCGCTTCAGAAGCGTCCTGCGGCGTGACCCCCTCCATTTCAAACAGGATCTTGCCGGGACGAACTACCGCGACCCAGTGATCCGGCGCTCCCTTGCCTTTTCCCATACGAGTTTCCGCCGGCTTCTTGGTTACTGGCTTATCCGGAAACAGCCGGATCCAGATCTTGCCGCCGCGCTTGACGAAACGCGTCATGGCGACGCGGCTGGCCTCGATCTGCCGGTCGGTAATCCAACCCGGCTCGAGTACCTTGAGTCCGTAATCCCCGAAAGCCAGCTCGCTGCCGCGCCAGGCCTTGCCAGTCATACGTCCGCGCTGCTGCTTGCGGTACTTCACTTTCTTTGGCATCAACATAGATTTGCTCTTAGCTTCTGGCTCTCAACCCGAAACGTAGCAAGCTACGTTTCTACAGTCACCCTAAAATGCGCCCCCGGCCTGCTGGGGTTCGCGCTTCTTTGCAGCGGGTAAAATCTCGCCTTTGTACACCCAGCACTTCACGCCGATAACGCCGTACGTCGTGCGGGCTTCGGTGAAGCCATAATCGATATCGGCTCGCAACGTGTGCAACGGCAAACGGCCCTGCAGATACCATTCCGAACGTGCAATTTCATTCCCGTTCAGCCGGCCGCTGACCCGGACTTTAATTCCCTTGCAGCCGAAGCGCAGCGCGGAGTCTACCGCCTTGCGCATGGCGCGCCGGAAACCCACGCGTTTTTCGAGTTGCAGCGCGATCGATTCCGATACCAGTTGCGCATCCAGTTCCGGCTTGTGCACTTCCTGAATGTCGATATAAATTTCGCGGCCATTCATGCGCTTCTGCACGTCCGCTTTGAGCTTGTCGATCTCGGCCCCTTTGCGTCCGATGATAATGCCAGGGCGCGCGGTCTTGATGATGACGCGCAGCTTGTTGCCCGGACGCTCGATCTCAATTGAGCTGACGCCGGCCGACTTGAGCTTATCTTTCAGCTCGTTCTTCAGCTTAACGTCTTCGAGCAGCTGCTTGTCGTAATCGCGCTCGGCAAACCAGCGCGACTTCCACGGCTTGGTGTAGCCGAGGCGAAAACCATACGGATGAACTTTTTGTCCCATCGTCTCTCCTAACGACCCTGACGAATCCTATCGTGCTCCCGCAAATTTCTTGGCCGGCTTGGTCTTGCTCTTCCCCACCGACGCTTTGGCTTTGCCTTTCGCCCTGGGCTTCGACGCTCCCGACGAAGTGCCGCTCACTCTCTCCGCGCCCACGACATTTGCCAGCGCCTCGCCGTTCTTACCCCGCTCCGCCAGTTCGATCTCGATATGCGAGATACGCCGCACATAATGATAAGCACGGCCCATCGGCGCTGGGCGGATGCGCTTCATTCGCGGTCCATCGTTAGCGACAGCCCGCTTTACGTACAACCTATCCACGTCAACGTCGATGCCTTTTTCCGCACTCAGGTAGTTGGCATTTTCAAGCGCCGACCGGAGCAACTTCTCAACCGTGGCCGCGACCCGTTTCTTGGTGAAGATCAGCGTGTTCAGCGCATCTTCCACCCGGCGGCCCTTGATTAGGTCCAGCACCAGGCGAGCTTTCTGCGGCGAGACGCGCATGAACCGTGCTTGAGCTCGAAATTCCATCGTGCGTCTCCTTTACGCTTTCGGCGCCGGGGCTGCCGGAGCCGCGCCGGCCGCTGGCGAGGGCGCGCCCGGACCACCCGGGATCCCAGCTGGCTTGGCTGCGGTCTCGGTTGCCGCGCGCATCGAGTGTCCCTTGAACTGGCGGGTAAAACTGAACTCACCCAGCTTGTGGCCCACCAGGTTCTCGGTGATGTATACCGGAATGAATTTCTTGCCGTTGTGCACGGCGATGGTGTGGCCCACCATTTCCGGAATGATGGTTGAGCGCCGCGACCAGGTGCGCAACACCTTCTTCTCGTTGCGCGAGTTCATGGCTTCCACCCGGGTTTGCAAAAAACCATCTACGAACGGCCCTTTTTTCGTTGAACGTGCCATAAAGTCAGTCCCTATTTCTTGCCGCGCCGGTTGACGATAAATGCGTCCGTGCGCTTGTTGTTCCGCGTCTTGTATCCGCGGGTTGGCTGCCCCCATGGCGTCACTGGATGACGACCGCCGGAAGTCTTGCCTTCACCACCGCCGTGCGGATGATCCACCGGGTTCATCGAAACCCCGCGGTTGTGCGGTCTCTTACCCAGCCATCGTGAACGGCCGGCTTTGCCGATGGTTACATTTTCATGATCGAGATTGCCGACCTGGCCAATCGTCGCCATACAGCCTTGTGCAACTTTACGAATCTCGCCGGAAGGCAACTTGACCAGCGCGTACTCGCCTTCCTTCGCGACTAACTGGGCGGCGCCGCCAGCCGAGCGCACCATCTGCGCGCCCTTCCCGGGCTTCAACTCGACATTGTGAATCGTGGTGCCGGGGGGAATGTTGTGCAGCGGCAGCGCATTGCCCACCAGAATATCGGCGTCTGGGCCACTCAACACTTTTTGTCCAACCTTCAATCCATCCGGCTGCAGAATGTACCGCTTCTCGCCATCGGCGTAACTCAACAACGCAATGCGCGCCGAGCGATTGGGGTCGTACTCGATCGTAGCCACGGTCGCCGGAATGCCAATTTTGTCGCGCTTGAAATCAATGATGCGCAACTTGCGCTTGTGGCCGCCGCCAATGAACCGCATGGTGGTCTGGCCCGAATTCCGCCGCCCGCCGGTCCGCGGCTTCGGTTCGAGTAGCGGCTTATGCGGCTGCGTGCTCGTAATATCGTCGTTGACCAGCGTGGTGCGATAACGCAGCGTCTGGGTTGTGGGTCTGTAAGTCTTGATTGCCATATAGCTCTCAGCCTTCAGCTGTCAGCTCTCAGCCACCTCGACCGTCGCTCTTATTGAAAGCTGACGGCTGAGAGCTGATAGCTTCTTTTACAAATTCTGCGCGTACTCCGGCATTTTTTCGCCGGCCTTTAGCCGCACATACGCCTTTTTCCAATCCGGACGATAGCCAGCAAACTTTCCCCGCCGCCGTTCTTTTCCCGGATAAGTGGCGGTGCGTACCGAATGCACTTTCACTTTGAAAATCCCCTGCACCGCTTCCTTAATTTCCGTCTTGGTCGCCGCCGTCGCCACTTGAAAAACCAGTGTGTTCTGGTTTTCTTTGATAGCGAGACCCTTTTCTGTAATGACCGGACGCCGAAGAATCTGGTATGCGGATTTCATCAGGCCACCTCCGCCGCTTTTTCATGCCGGGTGCGGCGTCGCGGAGAGCGCGAGGCTTTCTTCGCCGCCGCCCCCTCGCCTTCCGCCGGCTTATGTTGCCGCTTCGAAGTCGAACTCTTGAGCGAAATCTGCAGCTTCTCAATCGCGGGCTGCGAGAAGATAGCCCGGTCGTAGCGCAGCAGATGATATGGATGAACCTCGTTGCCATTCACCAGCTCGACGCCCTGAAGATTGCGCGAACTCAAAGCCAGATTACGGTTCTCATGCTTAGGGACTTCGACCAACAGCGCCGTACTGTCCACTTTGAGCGCATCCAGAGCCTCGCGAAACTGTTTGGACTTGGGCTCTTTCACATCGAACGCATTCACGATGATCAACTTGCCATCGGCGAATTTCGAAGCCAGCGCGGAACGCAAAGCCCCCAGCAGTTTCTTGCGGGGAAAAGCGTAGTCGTAAGACCGGGGCTGCGGACCGTGCACCGTTCCGCCATGCCGCCAAAGTGGTGAACGAATCGAACCCACGCGGGCTCGTCCCGTGCCTTTCTGTTTCCAAAGTTTCTTGCCGGCTCCGGAGACCAACTTCTTGTTCTTGGTCGCGTGCGTTCCGGCCCTATGGGCGGCCCGATAATGTTTCACCGCCTCCCACAGCAGGTCTTCGTTCACCGCCCCGAAGACCTCGTCAGCCAACTCCAGGCTGCCGACTTTGGCACCGCTCAGATTGTGAATATCAATGGTTGCCATGATCCGATCCTTAAGCCTTCTTGGCCGCGCGCTTGGCTGCCTTCAACGGGTCAACCGTAGCCGATCCGGCAAATCCGCGACGCTCTCTGGGCGGTTTCTTCGCCTTCGTGATCACCAAGTAACCACCTTTAGGCCCGGGTACACTACCTTCGACGACCAGTAAGTTGTCGTCTTTATCCATGCCCAGCACGCGCAAATTGCGCACAGTGACTCGGTCCACGCCCATGTGTCCGGACATTCGCATACCTTTAAATACACGTGAAGGAAACGCGGACGAACCGATCGATCCCGTAATCTGAAACATCGAGCCGTGCGACTTGGGACCGCCGGCAAAATGATGCCGTCTCACTACGCCGGAGAAACCACGTCCCTTGCTGACCCCTACAACGTCGACAAACTTCTCGCCATCGAAAATGTCCACTAGCACGCGATCTCCGGCCTTTACCAGTCCGTCGCCATTGGCCTCTGACTTCTCTTCGACTTCAATAGGAACCTCGCGCATGAATTTGACCGGCGGCAGATTGTTCTTCCCCAAGTGTCCGCGAGCCGGCTTGGTCAGCCGTGACTCTTTCACGAACTCGACCAGGCCGATCTGGGCGGCGACGTAGCCGTCCTTGGTCTGCGTCTTATGCTGCGTAATCACGCAGGGCCCAGCCTGCAACACGGTCGCGGGATGAACATCGCCCTTGTCGTCAAAGAGCTGCGTCATGCCGACTTTCTTTCCAAGAATTCCAGTTACCTTTGCCATTTTCCTTCTCTTCTCCGCTAACCCAGCGTGGCCGTTTGGCTATTGGCTGGGGCTGCTCGCTTCAAACTGAAAGCCGAGAGCTGGCGACTCAAAGCTACTTATGCTCCTTGCCAAACGCCTTGATCTCGACGTCCACGCCAGCGGGCAAGTCGAGCTTCATCAGCGCATCCACGGTCTGCTGCGTCGGTTCGAGTATGTCGAGCAGACGCTTGTGCGTCCGAATCTCGAACTGCTCCCGCGATTTCTTGTCTACGTGTGGCGAACGCAACACGCAGTATTTGTTCTTCATCGTGGGTAAAGGGATCGGCCCCGCAATTTGCGCACCCGTGCGCTTCGCGGTTTCGACAATCTCACCCGTGGACTGATCCAGGATGCGGTAGTCGTAAGCCTTCAACCGAATACGAATTCTTTCTTTTCCAATCACTTTTGGCTCTCGCTAACCCCTCCCGGCTGTCCGGGAAGAAAGAACTGGCGGCAAGTTGAGGCGTTTACGCGGCGTCTGAGCCGCCTGCCGAAATCCCGAGCAAAGCGAGGGATCTCAACTTCCGCATTTACTTTGCTCACTCCTACTGCACAATCTCGCTGATCGTTCCGGCGCCCACCGTATGGCCGCCTTCGCGGATTGCGAACCGCAAGCCTTTCTCCATCGCCACCGGCGTGATCAGCTCGATCACCAGGCTCACATTGTCGCCCGGCATCACCATCTCGGTCGCCGCCGGTAACTCCGCCACACCCGTCACGTCGGTAGTTCTCAGATAGAACTGCGGACGATATCCCTTGAAGAATGGCGTGTGCCGTCCACCTTCTTCTTTCGTCAAAATATAAACTTCCGCCTTGAACTTGGTGTGCGGCGTAATCGATCCCGGCTTCGCCAGCACCATGCCGCGCTCGACATCGTCCTTGCCAATGCCGCGCAGCAACAGGCCCGCGTTGTCCCCCGCCAGGCCTTCGTCCAACTGCTTTTTGAACATTTCGACGCCGGTCACCACCGTCTTGCGCGTATCGCGGAAGCCCACAATTTCCACTTCCTCGCCGACTTTGACCTTGCCGCGTTCGATTCGTCCTGTCACCACCGTGCCTCGTCCCGAGATCGAGAAAATATCTTCAATCGGCATCAGGAACGGCTTGTCCAACTCCCGCGCCGGCTGTGGAACGCTCTTGTCCACAGCTTCCATCAAAGCGTCAATCTGCTTCTCCCACTTCTCCTCGCCGTTCAGTGCACCTAAGGCCGAGAGGCGAATCACCGGCACATCGTCGCCCGGAAACTTGTAGCTCTTCAGCAACTCCCGCACTTCGAGCTCCACCAGATCCAGCAACTCGGGATCGTCAACTGCATCGCACTTGTTGAGCGCCACGACGATGTACGGCACGCCTACCTGCCGCGCCAACAGCACGTGCTCACGCGTCTGCGGCATTGGACCATCGGTCGCCGCAACCACCAGAATCGCACCATCCATCTGCGCTGCGCCCGTGATCATGTTCTTGATGTAGTCGGCGTGGCCCGGGCAATCGACGTGCGCGTAGTGCCGGTTCGCCGTCTCGTACTCGACGTGCGCCGTCGCAATCGTGATCCCGCGCGCTTTTTCTTCCGGCGCGTTATCAATGCTGTCGAAAGATCGGAACACGATCTTCGGGTTGTGCTTCTGCAACACCTTGGTGATGGCCGCCGTCAACGTGGTCTTGCCATGATCAATGTGACCAATCGTCCCCACATTGCAGTGCGGCTTATTGCGATCAAATTTCTCTTTCGCCATTGTCTAGCTCCGTACTGTTGTCTTCCGACTATCTCTTAACCGTGCCCTGCACCCGGGCAATAATCTCTTCTGACACCGAGCGCGGGGCTTCTTCATACCTAGCGAAGTGCATTGAGTATTCCGCGCGGCCTTGCGTGCTTGAACGCATGTGCGTGGCGTAGCCGAACATCTCGGCCAGCGGCACGATCGCCTTGATCACCTGCGAACCGGCGCGATGCTCCATGCCCTCGATGCGTCCGCGACGCGAACTCAGGTCGCCCATGATCACGCCGGCGTAATCTTCGGGAGTAACTACTTCGACCGACATCACTGGTTCGAGCAACACCGGGGAAGCTTTGCGAGCGGCTTCTTTGAACGCCATCGAGCCCGCGATCTTGAACGCCATCTCGTTCGAATCCACGTCATGGTAGCTGCCGTCGTAGAGCGTGGCCTTTACATCGACCATTTCATAACCGGCTAGGACTCCGCCTTCCATGGCTTCTCGAATGCCCTGATCAATCGGCTTAATAAATTCCTTGGGCACCGAGCCGCCGACGATGTCGTTAACGAATTCGTAGCCCTTGCCCGGCTCCTGCGGCTCGATTCGAATCTTGGCGTGCCCATATTGTCCGCGGCCACCCGTCTGGCGGATGTATTTGCCCTCGGCTTCCGCTTTCTTGCGGATGGTTTCGCGATAGGCCACTTGCGGCTTGCCGACATTCGCCTCGACTTTGTACTCGCGCATCATGCGATCGACGATGATCTCAAGATGCAACTCACCCATGCCGCTGATGATGGTTTGCCCACTGTCTGGATCGGTGTGAACTTTGAAGGTTGGATCTTCCTGGGCAAGACGGCCCAGCGCCATGCCCATCTTTTCCTGATCGGCCTTGGTCTTGGGTTCGACCGCAACCGAGATAACGGGGACCGCGAACGTAATCGATTCCAGCGTGATGGGATGGGCCTCATCGCAAATCGTGTCACCCGTGCTGACGTTCTTCAAACCGACCGCCGCACAAATATCACCCGCCAGAATCTCGTTGATGTCTTCGCGCTTATTGGCGTGCATCTTTAGCAGGCGGCCAATGCGCTCGGTGCGTCGACGTCCGGCGCACAGCACCGAGTCACCCGACTTAACTTGTCCCGAATAAACGCGAATGAATGTCAATTGGCCGACAAACGGGTCAGCCATGATCTTGAACGCGAGCGCCGAAAACGGCTCTTTATCGTCCGGATGACGGGTAATCACTTCGTCGGTGTCCGGATTTGTACCCTTCACTTCGCCCGCATCAAGCGGAGAAGGCAGATAATCCACGACCGCGTCGAGCAGCGGCTGCACGCCCTTGTTCTTGAAAGCGGTGCCGACGACCACGGGAAACAATTTCAGATCAATGGTGGACTTGCGCAGGGAAGCCCGCAGCTCCTCGGCGGAAATAGCCTCGCCCTCAAGGAACTTGTGCAGGATCTCGTCATCGTTCTCAGCTACAGTTTCAACCAACTGTGTGTGAAATGCTTCGGCTTTCTTCTGTAGTTCGGGAGGAATCGGACCCGTGACATATTCGGCACCAATCGTATCGTCCTGCCAGATGATCGACTTCATTTCGATGAGGTCGACCACGCCTTTGAACTTGTCTTCCTGCCCAATCGGAATCTGGATCGCAATGGGCTTCGCGTTGAGGCGTTTGCGAATGGTATCAACGGCATGCTCGAAGTCCGCGCCCATCTTGTCGATCTTATTAATGAAGCAAATCCGCGGCACGCCGTACTTGTCAGCCTGACGCCAGACTTTTTCCGACTGCGGCTGCACGCCGTGGACCGCGTCGAACACGGCAACCGCGCCGTCGAGCACACGCAGAGAACGCTCGACCTCAGCCGTGAAATCCACGTGGCCCGGGGTATCGATAATGTTGATCCTAATATCACGCCAAGAGCACGTGGTCGCGGCGGAAGTAATGGTAATGCCGCGCTCCTGCTCCTGCTCCATCCAGTCCATTGTGGCCGTGCCTTCATGGACCTCTCCGATACGGTGCGTCTTCCCGGTATAGAAAAGGATGCGCTCCGTCGTAGTGGTCTTACCGGCATCAATGTGAGCCATAATGCCGATGTTCCTGCACCGATCTAATGGGACTGTTCTGGCCACGACTTTATTTCTTCTTTCTGGGGCTCCGCTGAAACGTAGCAAGCCACGTTTCTACAGTTTCTCTCTTACCACCGATAATGCGCGAAGGCCTTATTCGCCTCGGCCATGCGGTGAACGTCTTCCTTCTTCTTGATGGCTGCGCCTTTGCCGTTCGCAGCATCCAGCAATTCATTGGTCAACTTGTCGATCATGCCCTTCTCGCCGCGTCCGCGGGAGTAAGTGATCAGCCAGCGGATCGCCAGCGAGGTGCGGCGGTCAGCATTGACTTCGACCGGCACCTGGTAGTTCGCGCCGCCTACGCGACGGGTCTTAACCTCGAGGAGCGGCTTGGCATTTTCGACGGCCTTCGTGAACAACTTCAGAGCCTGGTCGCCGCCTTTGTCCTGCAAGCGGGTCAAAGCCTCATAAAAGATGCCTTCCGCCGTGCTCTTCTTGCCCTGCCACATCATCGAGTTGACAAACTTCGTTACCAGATCCGAACCGTAAACCGGATCGGCGTCCACTCTCCGCTTGGGTGTATGTCCTTTTCTTGGCATTCAGCTCCTAGCTCCTGGCTCTTGGCTTGCTCGAGCCTGAGACGTAGCGGAGCTACGTCTCTACAGAAATTTCTATGCTTTCGGGCGCTTGGCGCCGTATTTCGAACGGCTTTGCTTGCGGCCCGCGACCCCTACTGCATCCAAGGTTCCGCGAACCACGTGATAACGCACACCCGGCAGATCCTTCACGCGGCCGCCGCGAATCAGCACGATCGAGTGCTCCTGCAGGTTGTGGCCAACGCCGGGAATATAAGTCGTGACCTCGATACCGTTGGTGAGACGGACACGAGCCACCTTGCGCAAAGCGGAATTCGGCTTCTTGGGCGTTTGCGTATACACGCGCGTGCAAACCCCGCGCTTCTGCGGACAGCCCTGCAATGCCGGACTCGCCGTCTTATATCGCGGCCGCTTCCGACCATCCCGCACCAATTGATTGAAGGTTGGCACTCTTTGTTGCTCCTTCAGCAACGCCGGCTCGCGCGCCAATTACCGCGCGTCGACACACAGACGCCGCTTGACTTCCCTGTTTCAGGGTCTGGATGGCGATCTGCCAACCATGCTTCCCACCGCGCACAAATCCGGTGAGAGAGTTTCGATTTCCCGTTCAGACTGATCAGCGACGACGGTGACGCCAGGCCCGAGTCAACAACCCGGGAGGTGCTCCGTTTCGTCCGCTTTGCCCCGCATAGCCTTCCAACGGGCGGAAGGTGCGCGCAGGGCATTTCAGCGAGGGCATCTCCGGAACTTTCCGAAGACGTATATCTTTAGAGCTTAGCTGCTTTCCTTTGGGTCTTTCGCGCACCGAAAACGCGCAGCGAATGAATCCACAGTCTACAGGCAAGCCAGAATGAACTCGCGGAACCCTTTAAATATAGCAACACTCTTCACACATCGTCAACCATGGTGTGCAGCATCCCAGAGAAAGAGCCGGCCGTAACAACGCGACTCGGCTTGCTGAAAAGATTCGCAGCCTCTACACTGGAAATCTTCCAGAGCGATTACATCCCAGAAGGCGTTGCTCGCCTCGTGGGTAACCATGAAGGCGGGGAGGGTGCATGGGCAGGTCCGGGTTTGTCGGTTTCGAATTGTTTGTTGTGCTTCTCACGTTCTTCCTGGTCGCCGGCCTCACCGGATGCAGCAGCAGCAGCCCCGTAACCACTACGACTTTTGCCGTCCCAGCCAGTGTTACCCTCGCGCCCAATCCGAATGCGTCCATGGAGATTGGGACGTTCCAAACTTTCCTGGCGGCCGCTTTGACCTCCACCAAAGCGACGATTGCTGAACCAGTATCCTATCAATCCAGCAATACGGCAGTACTGACAATCGCCAATAACGGACTGGCCTGCGCCGGCAGTTGGGATTCATTGAGCAACCCGCAGATCTGTACCCCCGGGCGAGTCGGTGTGGCCGTGGTCACGGCGACAGCTCAGGGAATAAGCAGCCCTTCAACCACGGTTTACGTTCATCAGCACGTCGATAAAGTCACGGTGAGCTTATTCGTCCCTCCGAACACGCCGCCTCCCCCAAATCCGTGCTATTCCGTGAATCAAACTTCCATCTACCAGGCGAACGCGTTCAGCCGCGGCGTTGACATCACCAATACCGTCGGAGTCTTTAACTGGCAAACTCTCATCCCAGCAGTGGCTACGCTGAGCACTACCGCCGCGGGCTTGCTCCAGGGACAGGTCCAGGTTACAGCCACAGTCCCAGGCCTTACTCCCCTTTTCGCCACCATCGGCAATGCCACCAGTGTGCCCCTGAATTTCACGACGTGTCCGGTCCAGTCGATCACACTCGCGGTCACGACCGCCACGAGTACTTCAAAGACAATCACACCGACGGTCATCGATACGTTGGGCGCAACCATCACCGGAATTCCGCTTACCTGGAGTTCGTCCCAGTCAGCGTCAGTGAGTGTCTCCACCCTCGGTGGAGCAACCGGGTCGACCGCGGGTAGCGCCACGATTATCGCCTCCTGCACCCCGCCTAGCTGCAATACCGGGTTCTACCCTTCCATCCCGATCTATCCAGCCAATGTTGTGAACCTGACCATAACCCCAACCGGGAGCCCGCAAAACGCCACTGTGTATGTGAGCACAACCGGCTGCGGCACTACCGATGCCTGCTTCAGTACAGTCGTTCCCGTCACCGCGCCGAACACGGTGGGGAATTTCATCACCCTGCCAGCGACGCCGAATTCGCTGGTCTTCGATCGCCAAGGGGCCAAGGTTTATCTGGGAACTGACTCCGGCCGGCTCGGCACCGTGGGTCTTGCAGTGGTTGACGCCGGGTCGAATACCGCGACCCAGTTCGTATCTCTCCCGGGTAAGGTCCTAGCTATTTCTCCCGATGGGACCAAAGCCGTCATTTCCGATACGTCCGCCGAAGACGCGCCGAATCACGTGTTTGTTTTTAATACTGCGACCAACGCCGTTTCCACATTTCAGATCACCGGAGCGACCGCCGCCGACTTTTCGCCGGACAGCCTGAAGGCCTACATCCTGGCGGGCAGCAGCCTCTATGTTTATTCTGCGGTGGATGGGCTGCAAACCATTCCTCTTGCTGCTCCAGCCAGCGACGTATCGTTTCTTTCCGAGGGTGCTTTTGCCTACGTAGCAGGAGGGGCGACTTCGTCTGTGAGTGTGTTTAGAACTTGCGACAATGGCCGCGCCGATACGGTCGCCGTCCCCGCCACACCGACCTTTATAAAGACTCTGCCCGGTCCCGCGAAACTACTCTCATCCGATTCTCCTGAGACCTATCATCTCGTGGCCGTGGATCCTCCTGGCATTGACCTCATCAGCGTGAACGCAACGCCGTCTGGCTGCACACCCGCCGTCACCGATGGCCCAATCGCGTCCTTCAATCTGGGCCAGGGAGATTTCGTTCCGAAGCAGTTGATTCTCTCGCAGGATGGCTCGACCGCCTACGTGCTCACCTCTAATTTGAACAGCATTCTGGTGTTCAACATCCCCGGGCAAACGGCGTCCGCGATCGCCCTGTTCGGAAATCCCACTCCACTCAGCGCCTCGCTTACGCCGGACGGCACACAACTATGGGTGGGGGCCAGCGATGGGACCGTACACGTTGTGAGTACCGTTGCGGGCGGTGATATTCGACAGATTTCGTTCCCTCAAGGCCTCTGCCAGAATTCTGTCGGGCAGCCATTTCCCGCCACTTGTAATCCTGATCTGATCGCAGTAAAGCCGTAGAAGGCGGTCGTTGGATGTTGGTGCTTAGTGGTTCGTCAAAATCCAAAATCAACGCCAACGACGAACGACCAACGACTTTCTTATGCCTTCCCCAGCTCCCGTCCCACGCTGTCCAGCACTCCATTGATGAATTGCACGGACTCGGGACTGGAAAACTTGCGCGCAATCTCCAGCGCTTCATTGATCACGACGGCACGGGGCGTAGAAGGAAAACTCATTAACTCGGCCACAGCCGACCGCAGCACGTTCCGATCCACAGCCGCCATACGATCCATGCGCCAGTGTTCGGCGTGACGCTCGATCAAACTGTCGATTTCAGCCGTACGGTCGGTGGCCATCCGGAAAAGGTCTTCGGCGAAACCGCGCACATCTTTTTCGGTGGAATGATGTTCTCGCCAAAAAGTGCGCCGGACTTCCTCGGGAGTTTGTCCGCCCATGTCCGCCTGAAACAGCATTTGCAGCACAAACTCACGAGATTTCCGGCGGGTGCCCATAGAAGTTGGCAGCGATCAGCTGTCAGCTTTCAGTTTACAGGAGACGAGAAATAGTCCCCGTATCAACGACCACGTTTTTTCGGGCGATTGGGCGGCTTGGGTTTGCGGGTCTTGCTGAGAGCTGGTTGAAAGCCAACAGCTTTTTTCAGATTCGCCATCTCGACCGCCGCCAGCGCCGCTTCGAGGCCTTTATTCCCCATCTTCAGACCAGCGCGGTCGATGGCCTGTTCCAGGGTTTCGCAGGTAAGCACACCGAAAGCGTGGGGCACGCCCGTCTCCTGCGCCGATTGCCCGATGCCACGCGTGACTTCATTGACAATGACATCGTAATGCGCCGTATCGCCGCGAAGCAGGCAGCCGAGGCAGATAATCGCGTCGTACTTTTTCGTTTCAGCCAGCGTGCGAGCGGCCAAAGGAATCTCAAACGCCCCCGGCACGCGGATAATTTCGATGTCTTCGTAGAGCTTAGCCCCACATCTCACAAGCCCATCGATCGCACCGGCGAGTAAACGCTCCACAATGAATGAATTGAAACGGCTGACTACAATTGTAAAATGCTTCCCCGCGGCGCGTAGGTCGCCTTCTAATGCGAGGTGATCAGTTTCAGTGACACTCTCAGAGACACGCGGTCCCCAGACAGTTACACGCGTCCCGCCCGGCAGCTTGATACGAAAATTTAATATAGGTTGCTCTGGGTTCGACCCCTTATATTCCTTGACGATGTCGAAGCCTTGATGCTTCACCAATTCCAAAGCGCTGTCGGGGTCTGAAACCATCAGCATCAAGTCAGCGTCATCCCAGGGCTTCTTCCTTTGAATCACATCAAAGTGAAGCCGTGCGGGCAGGAATTCCGCAGAGCGACAGTTTTCGTTCTCCCCCATCGGCCCTTTGCGCAGCCCGAGCGATTCCAGCAATCTCACCAAAGGCTTAAAGTCTTTAGGCGATTGGACGAGAGATGCAACTTGCACCCATTTGATCAATTTTCTCGGTGCCCTCCGCAGTGAAATCGCCGTTCATCAGGCGCGGATCTGTGGCCGTTTTACTTCCCCTTAAACTGCGCAGGACGTTTTTCCAGAAACGCCGTCGTGCCTTCTTTCTTGTCTTCCGAAGCGCAAGCCACGCCGAACAGCACCGCCTCAAGATACAAGCCTTCCGCCAAAGTCATTTCCAAGCCTTTGTTCACCGCCTCCATCGCGTATTGAACCGCGAGGGGAGCATTGGCGATGATCTTCTGCGCAATCGCCTCGGCGCGAGGAATGAGCTCGGCGGCAGGAATGACTTCATTCACCAATCCGATGCGATGAGCTTCCTGCGCGCTGATCATTTCACCAGCGAGTACAAGCTGCATCGCGATGCCTTTGCCCACCAGCCGGGGCAGGCGTTGCGTCCCTCCGTAGCCAGGAATAATTCCCAGCTTCACCTCGGGCTGCCCAAGTTTCGCGTTCTCGCTGGCCAGACGCATAGTGCAAGCCATAGCGATTTCGCATCCTCCGCCGAGCGCGAACCCGTTGATGCACGCGATCACTGGCTTGCCCAGATTCTCGATCAGATTCAGCACGCTCTGTCCGCGGTGGGTATACTCTTTGCCCGAGACCGCGTCGTGCTTAGCGAGTTCAGCAATGTCGGCACCAGCAATGAAAGACTTCTCGCCCGCGCCCGTCATAATGACAACCCGTATCCCGGAATCGTTCTTGACCTCGTGAAACGCCGCCCGCAGCTCTTCCATGGTAGCCATGTTCAGCGCGTTGAGCACCTTGGGCCGGTTTACGGTGACGTAGGCAATGGCGCCCTTTTTTTCAAAAAGAATGTTTTCAAAGTTCATAAGTTCAAACCTCTGACACCTTCTAACCTGACGCCTGTCATTCTGAGCGAAGCGAAGAACCTGTGTAATTTGCTCGTGATCAGAATGCAGAGATCCTTCGCTTCGCTCAGCATGACAAACCCGATAAATGCACATCCGAAGCCTACAGCTTGTTCGGCACAGGATTATTCGGGTCTTTGTAATCGTAGAATCCCTTGCCCGTCTTCCGCCCGTACCACCCTGCCATCACCAAGCGTTTCAACAGCGGCGGGGACGCGAATCTTCGCTCTTTGAATTCGTCGTACATCACGTGGGTGATGTAGTAGGTCGTATCCAGCCCCACGAAGTCGAGCAGCGTGAACGGTCCCATGGGATAGCCGCAGCCCAGCTTCATGGCGTTGTCGATGTCGTCGATCGAGCCGACGCCTTCTTCGTAGGCGCGGATGGCGTCGAGCAGATACGGCACCAGCAGCCGGTTCACGATGAATCCGGTCTTGTCGCTGGTGCGCACCGGCGTTTTGCCGAGTTTTTTCGCAAACTCGTAAGCCGCGTCGTAAACTTCGCCGGCTGTCGCGATCGTCCGCACAACCTCCACTAACTTCATCAGCGGCACCGGGTTGAAGAAATGCAATCCGATAAACCGCTCGGGGCGCTTGGTCGAAGTCAGCAGTTCGGTGATCGAAATGGATGACGTATTCGAAGCGAAGATGGCGTCTTTCTTGACGATGCTGTCGAGAGACGCGTACATCTTTTTCTTATCCTCGACATTCTCGATGATGGCCTCGATCACGATGTCGCAGTCCGCGAGGTCTTGCTTGTTAGTCGTGCCTTTGAGGCGCGCGCGGATCTGGTCTTTTTGCGCGGCCGTGATGCCACCCTTTTCCGGAGGCCGCTCGGCGAACTTGGCCAGCGACTTCTCAATCCCGGTAAAGCCCGTGTCAAGAAACTTCTGCTCAACTTCGAGCACAGTGACGTCGAACCCGGCCATGGCGGCGACTTGAGCGATTCCAGAACCCATGAGCCCGCAACCCAGAACGCCAACCTTCTTGATTTCCATTAATCACCCTTCTACCTTGAATCATGCATTTCGATCTTAGGTTCTTGCTTTCTGTAACACCCAACATCTTGATCGTAGGTACGTTGATCGGTTGGCTGCTTTCGATACTCGATACGCTAAGGAGAAAGCACGTTCCGAAGATGTATTGGCTGGTGCAGGTAACGCTGACCGCCTTGCTTTCCCCAATTGAAAGTTTGGCCGAACAGGCCACTCGTGAGCTTCCTCCCCAACCCGCTCTTTCCGTTTCTGGATAGTTTCATGCTCTTCCCATACCTTCATGTCGCGTTTATCCTTCTACCTGCCCTCGTCGCGATGGCCTCGATCCTCGTTACTCGAAGTCCATCAGCCTGCTTACTGTTGGCCTCAGGAACGGCGTACACCCTACTTGTTCTTGTAATCATGGTCTTCTTCAATGGGGGCGCGGTTGCTTAGCGTTAAAGCCCGTGTTATTTCAGATCTTAATTCAAACTCTCGACCACCATCGCGATCCCCTGCCCGCCGCCGATACACGCCGTGGCCAAGCCGTATTTCTTTTTCCGCCGGCGTAACTCATAAAGCAGCGTGATTACCAAACGCGTTCCCGTCGCACCGAGCGGATGGCCCAATGCAATCGCTCCGCCGTTCACGTTCACTTTGCTGCGGTCTAGACCTAACTCTTTCTCGACCGCCAAATACTGCGCCGCGAAAGCTTCGTTCACCTCGATCAAATCGATGTAATCCAAAGTCAGCCCGGCTTTCTGCAATGCAATCTTCGTCGCCGGCACTGGACCGCGACCCATCAGCTTGGGCTCAACCCCAGCAATTCCCCACCCCACAATTCGTCCCAGCGGCGCAATGCCACGCTTGCCCGCCTCTTCGAGCGACATCACCACCACTGCAGCAGCACCATCCACAATGCCGCTGGCATTTCCCGCAGTGACAGTGCCGTTCTTGCCGAATGCAGGTTTCAGTTTTGCCAAACCTTCCATGGTGGTCTGCGGACGGCGATGATCGTCCTCGCTCAGCATCTCACCGCATGGCTCACCCTTTCGATCCTTCAGCGCCACCGGAACTAACTCCTCTTGCAGCCGGCCATCTTTATATGCGGCGTCCGCCAATTGCTGTGAGCGCAAAGCGAACTCATCCTGCGCCTGCCGCGTGATGCCCTGCTGTTCCCCGTAGAGCTCCGCGGTATTCGCCATGTAGAGGCCGCAGTAGGTGTCCAGCAGCGCCACCATGAGCGAATCTTCTAGCTTGCCGCCGGGCGCCAGAGTAAAACCGTCGCGACCGCGAATCACGAACGGCGCTTGCGACATGGCTTCCATGCCACCAGCCAGCACCACATTGGCTTCGCCCAGCTGAATCACTTGTGCCGCATTGACGATGGATTGCATTCCCGATCCGCACAAACGATTCACGGTAAGAGCGGGAGTCTCAATGGGCAGACCCGCTCGCAGCCCAACATGGCGCGCTCCGTAAAGAGCATCCCCCGAAGTCTGCTGCGCATTGCCAAACACCGCGTGGTCGAATTCTTTCGGATCGAGCCCCGCCCGTTCGATGGCGCCCTTACCCGCAATGGCGCCGAGTTCCTGTGCCGTGAAATCTTTCAGCTTGCCGCAATAGCGTCCAAACGGCGTGCGCGCCCCGCTTACAATTGCGATGTCTCCTGGTTTCAACATTGGCTTCCTAATCTCGAGTATGAATCCTGCAATAGAAGAGTTCTGAATGGACTAACCAGACCCGTTAGTTTAACAGTGGAGGTTGGGAAGCGTAAACCGATGTAAAGTAGGAAGGAGGATCAGCCCTAAGCCACAGCCGCGGCCGCGTAGGACGCCGCCAGCGCCACAATCTTACCTGCACCCTGCCCAATCGCGGTTTGCAGAGCCTGCTCAGCCCGATTGATCACCTCGGTAACGATGTCCACGGGGTCAAACTCCCCGCGCACCACGGCCTCCGCGAGCCCCGCGTTGAAATGAACAGGCTCTTGCTTATCGGGCATTCGTACTTGAGCCAGCAGTCTTTGCAGCTTCTCTGCTGCCATGACGCCCTCTTTCTCAGGCGTTTCCCCAAGTACGATGGCGATGGTCGTAGTCTCGTAGCGGAATGCCAGATCGTTCTGCCGGATATTGGCGGCAAACAGTTGACCAATTTGCTGCATCACCGCTTCCACCGCCGATTCGCCAAACTCTTTCACAGTTGCGCCTTTTTCGCCAAACTGCATCAGCAACACCGTGAGCGGCGTGCTCTGCTGCGCGTTGCGCCGGGTTTCCGCCATCAGAAGGTCGAGATACGAAGCCCGTTTGAGCAGGCCCGAGCGCTCGTCCGTAACGGAAAGATTCTTGACCAAACGGCGAAGCCCGGCGTTGTTCAGCGCGATCACAATCTGATCGCTGATGGTCTTGAGCACCATCACATCATTCGAACCCCAGGCATGCGGCTTGCTGTCCATCAGGATAAGCAGCCCAACGTGTTCCGCTCCGTCGCTAAGAGGCAAAGCCAGCAAAGATGTAACCGCCATTTGCGACAGCGCTTCGCGAACACTTTGCAAGTCCGAACTCGACTGAGCATCCGTGATGGTGAGAGTTCCGCCCCGGTTGATCGCAAGATCGTGGACCGTAGTCGCAATTTTTTCCAGCGCCCGCGCTTCTCCCGGCTTGCTCAGTTCGCTGCAATACTCTTTTACGCTGGTGGTGTGCAATCCGGGCTTACGCATGGCAACCACGCAACGGGTCACCTTCCATTGCGATCCAATTTCTTTGGCCGCGGTCAACATCACTGCGTCGGCGTTGCTCTGCCGATAAAGCTTGCGAGTAATTTCGGCCACGCGCGCAAAGCTGCTGACGTCCGCGGCTTCGTTTGAGTGTGCTGGCCCAGTTTGAGGCGCGGACCGCGCCTCAGCCGGTGGCGAGGCCGCAGTGGCGGCGGGCGCTGAGCTCCCATAGTTCGGAATCAATCCCGCCGTCATGTACAACTGTCGCAGATCCTGATTGCGCTCCTCTTCCCGCGGGAACAGCTCTTGAATGCGTTGCAAACGCTCAACCGCCTTGGTGCGCATGCCATACTGCACCAGAATTTCCGCCTGCAGCATAAGATCCTGCAAGGCGGCCGCGCCCAACATTTTTTCCTGATTGGGAAGCGGCGCCGCGGTGTCGGCCATGCTGGAAAAGCGGGAAGCGATCACCTTGAAGCGGTTGTCGTCAATCTTGCCCCGCAACATTTCCAGCCGCTTCTGGTGTCCCGGTTCATACACGTCCACTTCGGCCGCCCGATCGAGCGAATCTGCCGCTTTCGCATAGTTGCCCACGCTGCAATAGAGATCAAAAAGTTTGAGCAGCGTCTGGCAATAGTCGCTCTCTCGATTCGACGCGTTGAACTGCTCCCCCATGAACTCGAGCATTTCGGGCGAGGCGCGATGCCGCGTTGAAATCTCCTGGATCATCGCCAGAAACGCCCGCCGATCCCCTTTTCGCCGATGGTATTGTTCCAGCTTTCGCCCCAGGGCCACGGCCTCCGCATCCTGCTGAGCATCGATGAACAGCCCGATGAGGTTGGCGACCTCCTGCACCCGCGAAGGATTTTCCTCGAATAACTGCCACTGGATTGGTTCGGCATCCGTTAAGCGATTCGCTGCCAGCAGAGCTTTAGCATAAGTATCGCGCAACTCCTCCGACGCAGAGCCGGCGCTGACCTGCGCCTCGAGAACGAAAATGGCAGCTCCCGCCTGCCCTTGTTCCAGCAGATTCTTGCTGTATCCCAAAGCAATCTGCGGATCCGCCGGGTCTTCCGCATAAGCGCGTTCCATCCATTGTGCCGAGTTCCCACCCCCAGCCTGGGTCATCTGCGAAAGTTTTAGAAATGCCGCGGCGGCGTCCTTATTTTCCCCAAGCTCAGATGAAAGCTCTGCGAGGCTCTGCAAGTTCTTTTCTCCGGAATCAAGCGCGAGCAGCCGCTTCAACGCCTCCAGAGATTCCTTCTTGCGCCCCTGCTTGGACAACTCCTGAAACACGCTTTCATAGGTTTCGATCGCCTGCTTTGGATGGGACTTTTCCAGCAACCCGCCAAACCGCAATTTCTGTTCCCAGGTCGGAGGCACAAATCGAGCCAGCTTCTTATAAGTCAGACTCGCGCGGGTGGCATCCCCCGCCTCGATCTGCCGCTCGAACAGATCACCCAGCAGCTTTACCGCCTGGGGAATGCGTTGCAGCGAAAGGCAAAGATCGGCGGCCATCTGGCATACCGTGTCGTTACCCGGTTCAGCCGCCAGAACCTGTAAGTAGTCCTCAAGGGCCTCCGCAGTTTTGCCCTTTTGGAGAAGCTTTTCCGCCCGCTCCACGCGTTTTGCAATTTCGGTCCGGTCCATTCGCTTTACAGTGTCTGCCATGAGAGCTAGCGCCGCGCGGAGTAACCCATAAAGAGTCTAGGAGCAGGTTACCGGAGCGGGCAACGATGTAACGAACAAAGCCGATTACGAAGGTCATAGGTGGAATAACTCTTTGGGAAATAAGCCCTTTCTGGTATACGTCCCGGAATGCCTCAGGAAGACACCCCCAAGCAGGAAACTGGACTCCGCCACCAACTCAGCGCCGGCCAAATGGCGATGGTTGCCGTCGGCGGCTCCATCGGTACCGGCCTGCTTCTCGGCTCCGCCGCCGCCATGGGGATCGCCGGTCCCGCCGTCATCCTCAGCTATCTTCTAGCCGCCTTCATCTGCTGGACCGTCACCGTGGCGCTCGGCGAGCTCTCCAGCGCGCATCCCGCCGCCGGATCTTTCGGCTTGTACGCTGATCTTTATCTGAATCCATGGGCTGGCTTCATCAGCCGTGCCGGCTACTGGATCGCCATCTCCGTCTCCGTGGGCGCGAACCTGGTCGCCTCCGCAACCTACATGCGCTATTGGTTTCCCGCAGTTCCAGCCCTGGTGTGGATCGCATTGTTTTCCCTCGTGCTGATCGCGATCAATCTTCGCAGCGTCGGCGACTACGGCCGCTTCGAATACTGGTTCGCCATGGTCAAGCTGGCAACCATGGCGGCCTTCATCGTCATCGGCGGGATATTGTTGGCAGGCGGGCGCGTACCCACACAATACACCGCGCAGGGAGGCTTCTTCCCAAATGGCGCCTTCGCACCGCTGCTCGCCATGACTTTCGCGCTCTACACCTTCGGCGGCATCGAAATCGTAGCGATCACCACCGGCGAATCGCGATCGGCCGCGGAGATTCCCCATGCCGTCAAGTTGACTTTCGCTATTTTGGCTTTTGTTTACCTCGGCGCAACCGTCGTGCTCGTCGGAGTCATGCCGTGGAACCGGGTCGGCGTAACCGAAAGCCCGTTCGTCACCGTCTTCCGCATGGTGGGAATTCCCGCCGCCAGTAGCCTGATGAGCTTCGTCATCCTCACCGCCGCCCTTTCCGGCGCCAACGCGAATTTATACTCCGCCTCCCGCATGCTATTCTCCCTAGCCCGCGGAGGATGGGCCCCCGCATCACTCGGCCACCTGAATGCCGCCGGATCGCCCAACCTCGCGCTCCTGGCATCGTCCTATGGCATCATCGTGGCCGTGGTTCTCGAACAGTGGGCCCCCAAGAACGCCTTCGTCTACATTCTCAGCGGCGCATTGTTCGGCCTGATGCTCTCCTGGTTGGTTTCGCTGGCCGCCCACATTTCGTGCCGCCGGCGGATGACCTCAAGCCAAGTAGACGCCCTTCCCATGCGCTCGCCCATCGGCGCCTGGGGCTCGCTTTTGGGACTTATCCTAGTGACCGCTGCCATCTTGAAGACCTGGTGGGATTCGCATGTCAGTCTGATCAGCGGCCTGTCCACCTTATTGATTCTTACCGCAGCCTACTTCCTCCTGAAGTCAGGCCCCGCGAGTTCTATCCAGCCCGACCAGTAGATACGCTTCACCATAACCAAAGCCGATGCCCAGGCAGTTCCTAAGTGATACCCAGGAGGGTTGCCGTCATCCCGAAGCCCCAGCGGGGCGAGGGATCTCGCGCGCAGTATTTTGCCGTTGCCGTCCGGCGATCCGAGAGCGGAATCAGCGTGTACATAAACCTGGCATCCATGTACATCATCTGTTATCTTAGTAAGCACGGAAACAAGTCCATGCGACCAGCCAGCAACCGCTCACACAAACACTTTCAATTGGACGTCGTAAAGATCAAGCGCGCTCAAAAAGCTCTTCGCGCCAAAACCGAGACCGAGACCATCGAGCGCGCCCTGGACTTGGCCATCGCCGAAGAACGAAGAAACCGGTTGGTTCTCGAAGCCACCGAGCGTTTCCTCAAGAGCGGCATCGAAATCCAAGACGTATACGGCACGTTGGGTCGTTAAGTGCAGCCCGTCCTCTTCGACTCTTCCGTTTATATTTCTGCGTTGCGCCAGGGAGACGCAGCCGCCCTTGCACTCCGTCGCTTCGCTTCCGATGCGCCTCTGTGGCTAAGCGCAGTCGTGCTCGAAGAACTTTACGCTGGGGCCGCCGACCGCAATCGCCGGGTTCTGGAACGCCTGGAGCGAGATTTTGATCGCGCGAAACGAATCCTGGTTCCGAACCTCAGCGATTGGACTCAAACCGGCATTGTGCTGTCCCGCCTGGCGGCCAAGTATCATTACGAAAAAATCGGACAGGGACGATTGACCAATGACGCCTTGATCGCGATCAGCGCCGGTCGGCAAGGCATTACTGTAATCACAGCCAACCAGCGAGACTTTCGTAGCCTCGCCGAATTTCACCCCTTTCAGTGGCAACTAGCGGTGATCTGACACCCTCTTCCCTTTGTCCCTCTAAGCATCCATGCCCCTTGTGCCGCAGTACAATATCTCCATGACTGACGCCCTACTCCGCTACCGCTCCGAGTTCCCCATCCTCGACCGCACCACCTACCTGATCAGCAACTCATTCGGTGCCATGCCGCGTGCGGTCTACGATGCCATGCACGCCTACGCCGATACCTGGGCCACCCGCGGCGTCCGCGCCTGGCAGGAACGCTGGTGGATGCTCGCCGCCGAAGTCGGCGACGAAATCGGCGCCATAATGAACGCCCCCAAAGGTTCCGTCTCCACGCATCAGAATGTCACCACCTGCCAGGCCGTCGTCGCTTCCTGTTTCGACTTCTCCGGCAAGCGCAACAAAGTCGTCTACAGCGACATGAACTTCCCCTCGGTCATGTATTTCTGGCAGGCCCAGCAAGCCAACGGCGCCCGCGTCCACATGGTGAAGACCGACGACGGCATCACCGTCCCCACCGAGCGACTCCTCGACGCCATCGACGAGCAAACTCTGCTTGTCCCCATTTCGCATGTCATCTTCCGCAGCGCCTTCATTCAGGATGCCAAAGCCATCATCGAAAAAGCCCACAGAGTCGGAGCCCACGTCGTGCTCGACACTTTCCAGTCGCTCGGCACCGTCCCGGTAGACGTGCAGGCTCTCAACACTGATTTCGCCTGTGGCGGAGTCTTGAAATGGCTCTGCGGCGGTCCCGGCGTAGGTTACTTATACGTGCGTCCCGATCTCGGCAAGAAGCTCGAACCAAAATTTACTGGCTGGTTTGCCCACCAGGACTCCATGGGCTTCGAAGTCGGACCCATGCGCTACACCGATCCGCCTTTTCGCTTCATGAATGGCACCTCACACGTGCCCGCGCTAGAAGCCTGCCGCCCTGGCCTAAAAATCATCACCGAAGTCGGTGTCGACCGCATTCGCGAAAAATCAAAACACCAGACCGCCCGCCTGATCGCCCTCGTGGACAAGCACGGCTGGCGAGTAAATACTCCCCGCGATCCCGAACAACGTGGCGGCACCGTCTCCATCGACATGCCTGACTCGCAGGAAGTCTGCACTGAACTCCTGAAGCGCGAAATCATGGTCGACTGGCGCCCCAAAGCCGGAGTCCGCATGTCCCCCCACTTCTACAACACTGACCAGGAACTCGAAACCGCAATCGCCGCAGTAGAAGAAATCCTGAAAGAACGGACTGTCGCAGCAAGATAGACGCTCAGTAAGCCCAAGCTCGTGTGGGGACAGGCGCCTCGCGAGCCTCCCCTGAGCGAAATCGAAGGGTCCAGGCTGAGCAAAGCTCAGCGAGCCGAAGCGGCTTTGAGGTCCGCCTGATCTAAGGCTTCACAGCACCAACTCCCAGGTCTCCGCGACTAAATCATCTTTTCCCCAGTCGCTATGCCGCTTCTTCCCCACCAACCGAAACTTAGCCTTCTCGTAAATCCCCCTGGCCGCCCGTAACTCACCCTGAGTCCACAAAGTGATCTTCCTGTAACCCGCCTGCCGCGCAAACCGCACGCACTCGTCCACCAACCGCTTCCCAATCCCCAATCCACGCGCCGCCGGCTCAACCAGAAGCAGCCGCAATTTCGCCACGGTCTTCGACTGTTTCACCAGGAATACCGACCCCACGATTTCGCCATCCTTCTCCGCAATCCAGCAGCGCTCCCGCTTTCCATCAAACTCCTGGATAAACTTCGCCGCAATCTCCGCCACCAGCGCCTCGAAGCGCTCGTCATAGCCATACTCCTGCGCATAAAGCACTCCATGCCGGTGCACTATCCAACCCATATCGCCCGGCTGATGCGGGCGCAGAATGTAAGAAGGTTTCTGAACTGCCTGACTGCCCAGCAGCTCTTCAATGGTGTGCATCGCATTCACCAATCGACTCTGCTCGCCCGCCGACAATCCCGCCAAAATCCTGCCGACTTCCTCCCGCGAGCAGGCATCGAGCGGCGCGAACGCTTTTCGTCCCTCGCTCGTCAGGGCGAGCAGACTTTGCCGCCCATCCCCGTCACTCCGCTTCTTGTCAATCCATCTTCGCTTTTCGAACTCCCGCAGAATTCGGCTCAGATACCCAGCATCCAATTCCAGGTCCCCGCTCAACTCGCTCGCAGTAGGCTTCTCCCGATGCGCCAGCTCATATAACACCCGGATCTCCGTCAACGACAAATTGCTCTTGTAAGGCTTCTCCCGCAATAACCCAAGCTGGCGCGTGTAGAACCGATTGAATTGCCGAATAGCCGCGATGCGCCACTCAGAGTAAGACGATAGAGCAATCTGCGATCCGCGTGATTTCTCGATAGTTGCTATAGGCAACTAATATAATTGACAGCTTCACATAATTTCAAGAACAGTCATCCGGAAGCCCCGCGCTTTTACCAGCGGGGCGAGGGATCTCGCGCGCAGTATTTTGCGGCTCCCCACCTTCAAGACCCGGGAAGCAAAATCGAGCCCATTCCATTACGAACGTAAGCCAGAGCCGCGCTTTTCTGCTGCGAGCCAATCTCCCCGCGCCCTATCCTCGGAACGAGCACCCTGGCTCCAACGCAGGAGTGTCGACAAAACCACGTGATCTCGTCACTGGCACTATTCCGTTCCCCGGGTAACGATGGCATCGCCATCGCCGTCATCGGTGCCTTTGCCGGTGTGTATGTCTTCTACCGTGGTTTCCGCCTTTTGCAACGCAAACGCCTGATCCTCAACACTCCCGCTTCCAAAATCCGCAGTGCCGCCATGGGACTGGTGGAAATCAGCGGCCTCGCCGCCGGCCCTTACACTATGCCGGCTCCCATCACCGGTTTCCCGTGCTATTACTTCCACACCACCGCCTGGCAGTGGCAGCATCGCGGCCGCAATCACGAGTGGGTAAAGGTCGCCGACGAAAGCCTGCATTTTCCCTTTTTTCTCGAGGACAACACCGGTCGCGTGCTGGTCGATCCTCAGGGCGCCGAGATGGATATCCATCGCGATTTCCACGACGAATTCAGCACTTCCCTCTTTTCCAGCACTCTTGAGATCCCCTCTAACATTTCCAGCTTTCTTGCGCGCCACGGGGTTTCCACCGACAAGAAAATCAAAGTCGAAGAATATTGCATCAAGCCCAAGAACGCGCTCTTCATCCTCGGAACCCTGGGGCAGAATCCGGGCCTGACTGTGTGCGCGGTCCCAATCCGCAGCCTGACCGCACAACCAAACGCGCTCTCCCTTCACATACCGAACCTGTCAGGTATAACCGCCGACACCGACATCGTTGCGGGAAAAATGCTGCTCTCCACCTTCAAGAACGAACCTGCTGGCATCCAACTCGAGAGCTCAAATAGCCCCAACCCGATCTCCGACCCGGCGCAACGGCAAAAAATCAGCGACGCGCTGGTGAAGGCCGGCATTACGAATCCAGCCGCCTGGGCGGCCGCCGGCCTGATGAATCCTGCTCCCGTCGCGACTCCTGCCCCCACGTCAACCGGCGGAGGCGCCGCCGCAGCCCCGGCTCCCGAGCATTTCGACTTGCATCCCCCGGTCGTATTGATGAAAGGCACGCACGATCCCTCATTCCTGATTTCCTGGCACAGCCAGCGCGACGTCGTCAGCTCGCTAAGTTGGAAATCCGCATTAATGATCTGGGGAGGGCCCGCGCTCACCCTGTTGTGCGTCTACATTTTGGCCGCACAGTTCGACTGGCTATAAAGAATTAAGAAGCAGAGAAGGAAAACAACCATGAACACCATCGTCTCGCTCGCATTCCTCTTCGGCATCTGCGGCCTGTTCGCTTACCTGGTCATGATCTTCAACGGTCTGATCGCCCTGAAGAACGACATCGCTAAGGCCTGGGCCAACATCGACATTCTGCTCAAGCAGCGTCACGACGAACTCTCCAAACTGCTCGACGTCTGCAAGGGCTACATGGATTACGAACGCGACACTCTGCAGAAGATCACCCAGGCCCGCAGCCTCTATCAGCAAGCCATCAGCGTCGATCAAAAGGCGCAAGCCGATCAGAGCATGACCTCAGCTCTCCGCGGATTCTTTGCCGTAGCCGAAAATTATCCCCAATTGAAAGCCAACGACAATTTCATGCGCCTCCAGACTCGAATCACCGATCTCGAAAGCCAGATCGCTGACCGCCGTGAGTTCTACAACGACTCCGTCAACACCTTCAACATCCGCATCCAACAAATGCCCGACACCTTCGTCGCTAGCTTCATGAAGCTGACTCCGCAACCAATGTTCAAAGTAGAAGAGGCTGACAAAGCCGACGTCGCCATCACCTTCAGCGCCGCAAAGTAAACATAATTTCCATCAACGCTTTGTCATCCTATGCGAAGTCGAAGGACTCCTGCCCGCAGGTCTGACCTTGATGTCTCAAAGCATTCCTCCTCTCGACCCACCCGGTCACCAACCTACGCACTGCCGTAACCTCCACAATCAAACCATCTCAATTAGAATGAGCCCGTGAGCGACGCTGTTCGCATTGGAATTCTGGGCGACCTCGATCCTGAATCGCGCGGCTACAAAGCGATTAACGACGCCCTGCAGCACTGCGCCACCAAGCTGAAAATCAAGCTCGACTCGCAATGGATTCCCACTCCATCCGTCCTCGCCCCGGACAGCAAAAAACTGCTCGAAAGCTTCGACGGAATCTGGGCCTCGCCCGGCAGCCCCTACAAAAGCTTCGACGGCATGCTCAAGGGAATCGAATTCGCCCGCCGCCGCGACTGGCCCTTTCTCGGCACCTGCGGAGGTTTTCAATACGCGCTCATCGAGTGCGCCCGCAACGTCGTTGGCATCAAAGACGCGGACACCGCCGAGAACAACTCCGGCTCCAAGAACATCGTCATCTATCCGGTCGCTTGCGCGGTGCCCGACCGCAAGAAAGACGCGCCCAAACTCTCCGGCCTGATTCCCGAAATCCGTCTGCGCCCCGGATCATACCTGCAATCTTTTTATACCAAGGATACGGTCACCGAAGAGTTCTTCTGCAACTTCGAAGTGAATCCCGATTACGAGTGGGCCGCCATGGAAGCCGGATTCCCCGTCGTAGCCCGCGGCCCCAACGGCGAAATTCGCGCCATCGAATCCCCCACGCACCATTTCTACATCGCCACGCTCTATCAGCCGCAGCTCACCTCCAAACCCGGCAAGCCGCATCCTCTGGTCCTCGCCTTCGTGCAAGCCGCCGCCGACTGGGGCAGAAAAAAACTAGACGACAGCGTCCTCGAGTAAGCTTCTCCCCCCCGCACCGGCGCCTCCAACCCCAACACCCCTTACACTACCCCCATGACCAACCCCATCCGCGAAAGCTACGACCGACTAGCCGAAGAGTACGCCCGACGAATCGCCGACGAACTCCGCCACAAGCCCCTCGACCGCGCTTTGCTCGACCGCTTCGCCAAACAGACCAAAGACCAAGGCGACGTCTGCGATATGGGATGCGGCCCCGGTCACCTCGCTCGCTACCTGCGAGACGCCGGCGCGTCCGTCTTTGGCCTCGATCTCTCGCCCGGCATGTTGCTGCAGGCTCGCAACCTGAACCCCGACATTTCCTTTCGCGAAGGCGACATGCTCTCGCTCGATCTCTCCAACGCCTCCCTCGCCGGAGTCGCAGCCTTCTACGCCATCGTCAATATCCCCCGCCGCTCTCACCCCACCGTCTTCCGCGAAATTCACCGCGTCCTGCAGCCCGACGGACTTCTCCTGCTCGCCTTCCACACGGGAAACGAAATTCTTCACGAAGAGGAGCTGTGGGGTCAGAAAATCTCCATGGATTTCCTGCTCTTGCCGCCGTCGGAAATCAAGCTCGAGCTTGAAGCTGCGGGCTTCACCATTGAAGAGGTAATCGAGCGCGAGCCCTACCCAGACGTCGAATACCCGAGCCGGCGGGCGTACATCTTTGCTCGAAAGGCGTGATTCGTCACACCGCGATCAACTCAAACGCCGGATAACTCGGCGCGAGCTCCACAAAATCCTGCACCGGCGAACCCGCTGCAACTGGAAAATACCTCTGCACTTCGCGCCTGAAATTATCCAGATAAGCTTTCAAGATTTCCGGCTTGTCTGCGTCCGCAATCGGACGCAGCCGAAACTTCTGCTGCGTCCTTCCTTTCTTCAGCGTCACTTCTCCCGCAGCCTCGGCATTGCGAACCCACTGCGTCCGCCCCCGCGGAGCCACCAGAAACTTTTGGCCACGGAGTTCCAGTAGATCAACTGGCGTCGAATAAATCTTCCCGCTCTTGCGTCCCCGCACCTGCAGAAGATAATTGTGAGAGAATCCCAGCCCGAGTCCAACCAGAAATCCAAATACCCGGTTGAACCCGCGTTCAACGGCGGTAGGCGCGCGAGACTCAGGCAAAGAAGCGCTCATATCGAAAATCTCGTGAGGACACCCCCGCAATCTCGCTCCCCAAAAAACAGCGGGGCAGTCACCTGCCCCGCGGCCCTCATTAGCCAGAAATCGGCCCCCAAGGAGCGATACAAATTAGCCCCCGACGGAAGTCCTGGGTGGGGCAACAGAAACAACCCGAGCCCGCAAGGACATCTAAGGCCAACTGCTCCTCTATTGCTCCCAATCCACTTCCGGAAGCACCGGATCGACGGTAGAGCTGTTCCTAGCCGTTCCGCTGAAGCCAAGAACGCTGGTATTTCCGAGCACCGTGTACTTGATCTTGCAGCCCGCTCCGGTCGCGGTCTTGGCCGCCGTCACCTTCTGCGGAGACGGTACGAATGCCCCGGGGTGCGTTAACACCGCAGTCGTCCAACTGCCCGTCTTCAGGAAGGTCGCATCCGTGACCATCACACTAAAACTCCCCACCTGGCCCGCGACAACCAACGTTAAGGTGTCCGCCGTACTCGTTAGATTGATGATCATCTTCGACGGCGATTTGGTCGAGAACTTGTTCGTTCCGGCGGTAACCGTGATCGCTCCCGCGGGAAGCTTGTAGGTGGCAGAAGTCGCAGTGTGTTTGGTGGGATTCAACGACTCGCTCGCCACGATCTTGACCGTTCCGCTCTGGCCATTGAGGCCCAAGGGATCCGACCCCGACAGGATCGGCCCAATCTTACCCTTCAGAGTGATAGTGAGCGTGTGGGTCGCCGGGTTTACTCGACCAACTTCCATCGATTGTGCCCAGACCGTGCAACCAAGCACCAGAACCGTCACAACCAGGGCAGACTTGCAGAAAATCTTGCGTAGCATCAGGGATCTCCTTCTTCAGGTCCAATTCGAGCCTAGGAAAACTACCACGACCTGCCCGGCGGACTCAACCGAAAAACCCACACTACGTCAATTTCTTGTCAAGCCCCCGGAAGCCCCCACCTTCCCCCAACCGCCTCATTCCATTCCAAATATATTTTTGAAAAGCTTGCGTATTTACCTTGTTCAACCTGTCATACTGGTAATAGGGATATTTCGCTGGTGTGGCTAGTGTGGCGCGGGCGCCCTCGCCCGCGAACCGCATAGATTGAGATACAGGCAGAACTTGGTATCAAGCTAAGTCCTTTAGAAGAGATATTTTGGCGGGCATGGCCAAACTCTTACGTGTTTTCATACAGTTGCGAAGAAACAGAACCCGTTCGCGGAGATATCTCCTCCTGTAAGTCCTTTAAAAGGGTATTTTACGTGGGTATCTCCAAAAAACATCCTTTGTTCTTATAGATTTAGGAAGAAAACGCATTTTTTGGGATATATACCCGATATAAAAGAGTAATCTTCGCATCCGTGAATTTTATAACTAGGTAAACACGGCAAACGACAACTTGTCTCGGTTTTGGTGGCAGCGCTTGCGAGCGCTGCGGCAACGCTCCAAAATCGAATGAGAGGGTTTAACCCGGTTCTGGCAACAGGATTTCAACTGGGGCGCCGCCTGGACAAGCCTCATATTCGCCCCTACACTTTCAAGGATTCATGCTCTATGCGACTCGTAACTTTTGAAGACCCGGCACAGCGCCGCCGCATTGGCGCCGTCACCAACGACGCCCGCATCGTCGACCTGCACTCCGCCTGCGCTCTCTATCTGCGAGACGTCGAAAATGAAAGCGCTTTCGAGCGCCTCGCCGAAGCCCTGGTCCCGCCCAACATGCTCGCTCTGTTCGAGGGCGGCGACACCAGCCTCGAAGCCGCCCGCAAGGCCTTCGACCACGCCTTGCACCATGACGCCGCAACCGGGCCCGGCGGCGAGACGATTTTCTACTCTGCCCAGGACGTCAAACTCAAAGCCCCAATCATTCCCCGCAAGTTCTTTCACACCGCCGGCAACTTCCGCGAGCATCACGAAGAGGCCACCAAAGCCGGATTCTCCCATCCCGTGATGCCCTGGATCGTATTCTTTCAAAACGTCGACGCCATCATCGGACACGATGAGCCCGTCATCTACCCCGAGCATCTTACCCAGGAATTGGATTACGAACTGGAACTCGCCGTCGTCCTGAAAAAAGGCGGCAAGCATTTTTCACCGGAAGAAGCGGCCGAACGCATCGGCGGCTATGTGATCTTCAACGACATTACCGCTCGCGACATCCAGCGCCGCGAAATGAAGTCCGGCGTATTCAGCTTCTGCAAGGGAATCGACACCTTCTGCCCACTGGGCCCCTGGATCGTCACCGCCGACGAGATTCCCAACCCGCATAACTTGGCGATGGAACTGCGAGTCAACGGCGAATCCCGCCAGCGCTCCCACTCCAGCAAAATGTCGGTAAAGATCCCCGAAATCCTCTCCCATTATTCGCCGATGGGCTACAGCGCAGGCGACGTTGTCTCGACCGGCACAGTCTCAGGCGTGGCCGCGTTCAGTGGCGACCCAAAGGCCTGGTACCTGAAACCCGGAGACGTAATGGAATGCGAAATCGAAAACGTAGGCACGTTGCGAAACCGAGTAATCTCCTGGCAAGAAGCCTACGGCCAAAAGCCCGCAGCGTTAGCCACACAAGAGACCGTCCGCTAGGAGTTGGGAGTGCTCGGGAAGGGCACGACTTCAGTCGTGCCGCAAGCAACCCACGGATACTGGGCTTTAGCCCCTGAGGGTCGTCGTCGAATCGTGAAGATCTTTTGTTCGATCAGCCTTTCAACAACCTTAATCTGGATTCACGCAAATGAGCCATAACAACAAAATCTGGGTCAGCGACCTCAACTCCCGCCCCCAAATCCGCAACGCCTTTCCGCGCACCAAAATCCACTTCTACGACACCACACTGCGCGACGGCGAACAAACCGTCGGAGTCGTGCTCTCGCCCGAACAAAAACTCGCAATCGCCCGCAAGCTCGACGAACTCGGCGTAACCCGCATCGAAGCCGGCTTCCCCCGCGTCTCCGTCGACGACGCCGAAGCCATTCAGCTCATGCAGAAGGCAAACCTGAAAGCCGAGCTCTGGGGTTTTTCCCGCGCGGTCAAAGGCGACGTCGAGGAACTCGTGCGTCTGGGTCTTCGCGCCTCCGTCATCGAAGCCCCCACCAGCGACATCAAGCTGAAAGCCTACGGCATGACCCGCGAAGACGTGCTGCGCCGCGTGGTGGACGCAATGTCCATTGCAAAGCAGAACGGAATCACAACCGCCTTCTTCGCCGTCGACGGCACCCGCACCGACCTCGACTTCTTGAAGAGAATTTACCTGGCCGCCCTCGAAGCCGGAGCCACGGAAATCGTAGTCGTCGATACGATCGGCGCCTGCGGCCCCGAAGCCATCGAATTTCTGGTTCGTGAAGTCTGCAACTGGGTCGGCCCGACCGTGCCCGTCCACTTCCACGGCCACAACGACTTCGGCATGGCCACTGCCTGCTCCATCGCCGCCGTTCGCGCCGGAGCCACCTGGATTCAGGGGACCATCAACGGTATGGGTGAACGCGCCGGCAACGCCGACATCTCCGAAATCGCCTTAGCCCTGCGCTGTCTCTATGACGTACCGGTAGCGTTGGATTTAACCAAGGTCCGCGAGGTGTCGGAAGTCGTCTGCGATGCTGCCGAATACACGCTCGACGCCTGGAAGCCTCTGGTGGGAGAAAATCTCTTCACCCGCGAAAGCGGCGCAGTGGCCACCCAGTTCCACATCCCCGAAGCCATCGAACCCTATTCCGCAGAACTAGTAAATGCCCACCGAACCATAGTGCTGGGGAAAAAGAGTGGGCCAGACAGCATCGACCTGAAGTGCAAGGAACTTGGCCTGACCATAACCCCAGAACAGCGAGCGCCAATTCTCGCCGAAGTAAAAAAGCGCTCCATAGCCAAGCGCGGCCTGCTGACCGACGAAGAGTTCAAAGAGATCGTAAGAAAATCCGCGTGAGTCCGGGCTAGCGTTTGAAGTGCGGCAGCACCGCGTCGCCGAATAACTTCGCCTGGCCGGTGCGGTCGTCGCCCCAGATTTCCAGCATGATGTGCGTGCAACCCGCGTCGCGGTATTCCTCGATGCGAGCAATGCACTCTTCCGGCGTCCCGGCAATCGGACAAGCTTTGCGCAGAATGTCGTCAGTCACCGCCTTGGCCGCGGCTTTCCGCCCGCCCTTTTCCATGGCGTCGGCCACGGGCCGCAGCTCGTCGAAGGTCAGGCCAGCACATTCGAGCAGCACGTCCGCGGAGCCTCGAATGTTCTGCACTTTGTTGGCAAGATACATCGCGGCCTGCTCGCGCGCGCCCTCTTTGCCCTTGGCTGAATCGCGGTCGATGCTTCCGACAATAACGGAACCGAGCACGAGCTTCGACGGGTCTTTGCCGGCTTTGCGCGCGCCGTCTTCCATGTTCTTGCGTGAGTAGCGCACAAACGCGGGAGTCGTAATGCTGGCAGTGAGCAGTCCGTCTCCGATGACGCCGGAGTTTTTCTGCAGCACCGGCCCGGTCCCGGCAACATAGATAGGCGGGATGCCGCGCGGGGTATGCGCCTCCGCCTTAAGCGGCGGCACATTTGCCTGAAACACTTTCCCTTGATACTCGAAGGCATCACCCGCGAGCACGCCCTTGACGATCTCGATGCTCTCGCGCATTACGGTCGCCGGCCCGATCTTCTCGCCTTCGCCCTCACCAATCTCTTTCATAAAAATCTTCGAAGCTCCGAGGCCAAGCAGAAAGCGGCCGCCCGCGAGATCTTGCATCACTCGCGCCTCCATCGCAATCTGCACCGGATGTCGCGTGTAGGGCGAAATGATGCCCCACCCCAACTGAATCCGCCGAGTCTCCGCCGCAATGACAGCCAGCACAGCAGTCGAAGACCGCGCCTCGAACGAGTGTTTCCGCCACCAGGGATAAGCCTCGGCGATCCAGAAAGCGTCGAACCCCGCTTCCTCACAGGCCTTCGACATGGCCACGGTCTCGCGCACCGGCTCCATGCTGAGTTGCAGAACACCGATGTTGAATGGAATAGACATGAATTGTTCGCAGCTCCTAATATCGACAAACTCGGGACAAGATCACGCCCGTCATCCTGAGCGAAGCGAAGGACCTCTGCATTCTGCTGTCAGCGTTTCACTCTGGATCCTTCCACGAATGCTCCAGACCCTTGATCAGTTCCCACAGCGCCTTATTCAACGGAGTCGGAACACCCACTTCTTTGCCCCAATGCACAATCGCCCCGTTCATGAAATCGACTTCAGTCTGCCGCCTGGCCAGCACATCCTGCAGCATGCTAGCGCGATGTTTGCCGGGAGCGTTGGCGCCCTTCTGCACCAGCTGACGAGGGTCGCCATGCAATTCAATCCCCAGCTTGTGCGCGACCGCCTCGCCTTCCGCGATCAGATCGTTAAAAAGATGTCCGGTCGGCTCAAAGCGGGTCGCGGCGCCGTGATGCAACATTGTGAGCGCGCCTACGGGATTGGTGGCGGCATTGAAGATCAGCTTCGTCCACTGGGCGCCGCGAGCGTCTTTCAGAGCGATGGTATTCATGCCGGAGCGAGTCATCAATCCCGCCAGCTCTTCCACTTTCTCCATGGAAGTGTTGGTCGGCTCGAACGGCCCGATCCAGGTGTCCCCCTTGATGTCATAGCCAATGTGCCCCGGCGCAATCGGATGTCCGGCGGGAAATGTCGTGCCACGAATCACGAATTGCACGCGCTCCGCGATGATTTCTTCATTGCCGACACCGTTCTGAACCGAGCACACCGCGCTCTCGCCGTCAAAGATGTGCGCCACCTCGGAGATCGCAACCCGCGTGTGAACTGCCTTCGTCGCAACGATGCCATAGTCGCAGCGGGGCAACTCTTTCGGATCGCTGGTCGCGTTGAGATGGGTAGTGAACTCTTCAGCTCCGGAAAGTCGCAAACCGTTTTGCCGGATTGCGTCGGTGTGCTCTTTCCACAGGTCATAAGCCCACACTTCCGCCTCGCCGGCCTTCGCAAGGTGCGCGGCGAACAAACTTCCCACGGCTCCGCAGCCGATGACGCAGATCTTCATCTACGAGACGCTCCCCTGCTTCCGCTCCGCACCGGTGAAGAACTTCCACGGAACGTCGGCAAGACACTCGCCTTCCGTTTTGCCGATGCGATAGGTGTCTTGCGTATACAGACACACCTTGCCATCTTTATCGACGACCTGCGGATGCAGCGAGAAAATCATGTTCTCCTGCAATTGCACTTCGCTCTTGGCGCCGATCGCAGGATACTCGAGCATGGTGGCGCCAATACTGTGTCCCGAGAGATGGCCGAGGACGAATCCATGCTTGGCAAACGTTTCAGCGACGACGCGATGAACGCTGCTAGCCAGTTCGCCCGCACGCATCAGCTTGCGTGCAGCTTCGAGCGCGCGCGGATACGCATCTGCCATGGCCTGCGTCCGCGGATTCAATTTGCCCCGAATCAGCGGCCGCGAAAATTCGACCCAGTATCCTCCCGCTCCCGTGACTTCGAGCGAATAGAGCAGCAAGTCATCGACCGCGGTGACGCGATGACCTGGAACTTTGAAGGACGCCTCCGCCTCGCCGTGCGTGCCGGAAAGCAGAATGTTCATCATGCGCGGACCGGCGCCGCGGGCAAAAAATCGCTCGACCGCCGGCGCCATGATTTCTGCCTCCGTCTTGCCCGGCTGGTATGCCGCGACCAAAGCCCAGAAGCCGTCGACAATGATGTCCATCGCATCACGCACTTCGACGAGTTCTTCTTCGCTCTTCACTGCGCGCGCCATATCGAACTCGAAATCGAAAGGCACGAGTTCAAATGCGCTGTTCACCAACTCGCGATAATCGCGCACGGCCATGATGAAATTCATGCCGTAAACGCCAACTCTCTTCCAGCCGAGTTCCCGCGCCCGTTCAGAGATCCATTGTCCGGGAACGTCGGGCCAGACGTGATCTTTCACCCACGGCTTGACCTTGTCTCCGATCCAGCGGGCTTCGCGGGGAAAGACCAGGGTTGGCTCGCCTGTGAGCGGCAGCACAGCGTAGACGTAGCGATGAACAATTTCGAAACCAGAGACGTACATCACCGCGCCTTCAAAGCCAGCGTACTGATTGCCGCAAACGATGAGAGCGTCAAGGCCTGCGCGCTCCATGGCAGCGCGGATGTTCTTGTAGCGGCGATCGATTTCGAGTTGGCTTGGCAAACGTCCCTCTATTGCACGCCGCACAGTTCGGCGGCGGTCAGCGCATAAATCTTTGTGATGTCCACCAAGGTTTTGATTTTGACTTTCTCGCCTTCGGCGTCACGTGGCCCGCTGGAAGGTCCGTAGTTCACCGTCTCGATCCCGTAACGCGTCATCACCGAAGCGTCCGAACACCACAGCACGACGTCGCGCTTGGGAGCTTCGCCCATTACGCGCTGATGGTTCATCTCGATCGCCCGCACCATGGCGTGATCTGGTGCAATCGTCGCACCGGGCACAGAAACGTAGGTTTCGAACTCCAGACCATAGTCTGGATAACGTTTCTTCAAGTCGAGGAAGAGCGACTTGGCCGCGCGGCGGGCTCCCTGCATGGACATATGCGGCGGCACACGCAGATCGAGAAACAATTCAGCGCGCTCCGGCGTGCGGCTGACGCGCCAGGGTTGCCCGCCACGGATGCAGCCGAGATTCGCCACACCCTTGTGCCCTCGATACGAGTTCTTCTGTTCCCAGCCTTTGGTCCATTTCAATACCACTCCAAGCACGTCGTAGAGACGGCGGATGGAGTTTCGTTCCATACGGCCCTCAGCGAACGCGGTGTGGACATACATGCCTGAAACCGAAATGCGCACCCACAGCGAGCCGTAATGTTCGAGAATGATTTGCATGTCGGTGGGTTCACCGAGAATGCAAACGTCGGGCAGCACTCCGTGGTTCACGAGATAATGCGTGCCCACTCCATAGCCGCGGTATTCGCGTCCGCGAAATTCCTTCCATTGCGTCTTTTCGATTTCGCCGGCGACGGCGGCAAGGATGATGTCGCCTTGAAGGTTTACGCCCGCGCGTTGCAGCGCCTTGACCGCGTGGGTGTAGCAGACGAGCGCGCCCTTCATGTTGTAGATGCCGAGGCCGTAAATCATTCCGTCTTTAATCACGGCGTTCGGCTTGTAGCCAATTCCAGTGAGGAATTCTTCCTGTCCGGTGTTCGATGTGTCCATGTGGCCGTTGAACATCAGGGAGCGAGCCGTGCCCGTGCCTTCCAAGCGCCCGATTACGTTGGCGCGCCCTTCCTCGACCTCTTGCCAGGTTACGTCGAGGCCAATCGCTTTCCACGCGGCGCGCATGTGTTCGGCCATTTTGCCTTCGTCGCCGGTGGGGCTGGGAATGTTGATGACATCGCAGCACATGGCTACGATTTCTTCTTCCTTCACCCCGGCGAGGATTCTCTCAACCAGTTTCGGGTTGAGTCTCGACGTCATGCCTTTGCTTGATTTGGCCACAGTTCTCGTTTCTTAGTGCTGTCCTGCCAGCCGAAAGTCGTCGGGATAGCTGCAGAGTTTTTCGTTACCTAGGTCGGTAATCAGGAAATTGTCTTCGAGCCTGAGGCCACCCCCGCCCGGCCAATAAATTCCGGGTTCGATGGCCAGCACCATGCCTTTTGCGATGGTGCCTTTCCCCGCCTGATGCGCGTAGGGGAACTCATGCGCGCGGGCGCCCACGCCGTGACAGATGGGATGCGAAGGCTGTCCGGGATAGCCGCCTTCCGCGATGCGAGCGCGGATGAGACGATCGAGTTCGGGAAAGTCGGCGCCGTCATGCGCGTAGACGATCGCTTCGTTGAACACGCTTAACAACAGATCGAGTAGCTTGTGATATTCGGGCGTAAGCTCGCCGGGACAAGCGTTCTTGGTGAGGTCGGTCCAATAACCGTCTACGCACACCCAGATTTCGAAAAGGGTGGGCTCGTTCTTTTGAATCGGGCGGTTGCCGGTTGCGGTAAACGTTGCGATTCCTTTTCCCGACCAGACCAGTGTGAAGGCGCGCGCCATCTCTACTTTTCCCTTGTATCCCACGCCGAGGCCGTGTACGAAGCCTTCATACATCCCGCCGACTTCGCTTTCCTTCATGCCGGGACGCATGTGGTCGCGAGTGTACTCCATCGCGAGCGCAGCCAGTTCATTGGCCAGCCGCATGCGCTCGACTTCCTGCGGCGTCTTGATGGCGCGAGCTTCGTTCAATAGCGGCGTAGCGTCAACCACCCGCCCAGCGACTTCGCCGAAAGCGTCGAAGTACATCAGCGTCGGGGTCGTGGGTTCGCCCACCATGCGGTCGACGGACTGCGTGCCCATGTTCAGTTCGACGGCAACTTTGTCGGTGAGGCCGCGCTCCTTCAGCACGCTTAATGCGAGATCGAGAGCGCGGTACTGCGGCGGGCGAGGATCGGTTTCGTGATAGCTCTTGAAAAGGCGTATATCTTTTGGCCAGGAATTGCGCTCGGCGTCGGCCTGCTGGGGCTCCAAGGCAATGAGCGTCGGTTCGCCTTCGCGTGGGAAGATCGCCGCGTCATACCCTTTCATGCACCAATAGTTGGTGAGATACACGAGGTTGTCCGGCGCACGAACCACCAGCGCGGTCAGCTCCTGATCTTTCATCAGAGCGCGGACACGATTTAGTTTCGCTTCATCAATTGGCCACGGCATAGTTCTATCCCGACGTTGCAAGCAACGTCGCTACAACTCGACTGCGCGATTTTCATCCTTGAACGTCCATGATGATTCCTTGCCCTTAATCAGCCGGTATAGCGCCGTGTGCAGCGGGGCCGGCACGCCTACACGATCCGCTTCGCGGGCGATGGCACCACTTAGGAAATCCACTTCGGTCGATAGCTGATGGCGAACGTCGTACAGCATCGACGGCGGATGATTGGTCATGGCGCCGATCTTGTTCATCTCCCACGGATCTTCATGGAGCTGAATTCCCGCTGCCGACGCCACCCGTTTTCCTTCTTCAATCAATTCGTGTAACAGATGCCCGATACTGGAGAACTGCGATTCATCCGCGAAGTGCGGCGAATGTGGAAGTCCGGTCAGCGCGGATACTCCGTTGACCGAGGCGTTGAAGATCAGCTTCGACCATTGGGCCGGACGCGCATCCTGAAGCGCTTCCGCTTTCAGGCCGCCGGCTTTGATCAACTCGGCGGCGTCCTTCACCAGCGCATACGCGGTATGGCGTGGCTCGAAGGGGCCAATCCAGGTCGCAGTATCAAGTTCTAGCTGCACGTGAGTGTCGCTATGTTTCGTGCCACTCATGAAAGTTGTGCCCCGGATGACTTGCCCTCGGGTATGGGCGGCGATAATTTCTTCGCTGCCCAGCCCGTTCTGCGCGGAGATCACCGCGCCCTGATTGAAGCGATTGCCGACGAGCGCGATCGAGTCCTCCACCTGCGTTGCCTTGGTTGCCACGATGCCAAGCTCACAATCGGGGAGCTGATCCGGCTGCGTGGTAGCTTTGAGCGACACATGAAACTCATGCCTCCCCGAGACGCGCAGACCATCGCGGCTCAGAACTCGGGCGTGATCCTCGCGGCGCACAAATGCCCACACTTCCGCAACCCGCGCCAGGTGCGCCGCGTAGAGGCTGCCAATGGCGCCACATCCGACGATGCATACACGTTTCATGCAAAGGCAATCATTCTCCCAGAAACGCGGGCGAGGGTCGCCCGCTCCACACTTACTTATCGTCTTTCTACTTTTACCAGCTTCTCGGCTTGACTGATCTCTTTCCCAACCATTGCCCGGAACAGACTGTCGGCATTGTTGAACGAATCGTCGATCATGATGCCGGAAGCAAACAGGGCATCTTGAAGAGCCGCGGAAATCGTGTGGATGGGAGCGGCACCGCCTTCGCCCATCCCCTTTGCGCCACTGTAGCTGTGCGGCGACGGAGTTTCGATGTGATCGTATTTCACCTTCGGCATATTCATCGCCGTGATGGGCGTGTAGTCGCTGAAGGTGCTGGTGAGCATATTGCCCACCGCATCGTACACGCAATTCTCCATGAGAGCCGCGCCGATTCCGTGCGCAGTCGCTCCATACACCTGGCCTTCGACGATGGGCGGATTGATCACGGTGCCGCAATCATCGACTGCCACATAGTCGAGGATGCGCGGGATGAAAGTGTCGCGTTCGATTTCGATCACCGCGATGTGCAGCTGGGAGGCGTAGGTCAGGGTCAGGCTGCCGTATTTTCTTACTTTGTCCGGAACTTTGAATGGAGCGCGCCAGATGTAGCGGCAGTTCAGCGTGAGTTCATACAACTCGGGCGGAAGCACTGCGCTGTTCACATTGACGATGTTGGCGAGCCCCCAGTAGTTGATGGACTTTCCGGTGCTGGTGGCGCGAATCTGCGGACCTTGCTCGCCAGTGCCGAACTCGAGATCGTCTGCGTTTGTTTCGAGCAGGAAAGCGGCTAACCGGCTCATTTCTGTTTTCAGCTTTTGCGCGGCGCCGTGAACCGCGGACAGGCCCGAGACGGCGAACTGGCTGGCGTAGGTTCCGGAAAATCCAGTGTGCACGTTGCGTTCGGTGTCGAAACCCGTCCGTACCGTGATGCGGTCGGGATGAATACTCAACACGTCGGCGACGACTTGCGCGGCGGTCGTCTCGTGTCCCTGACCCTGTGGGCAGGAACCGACAGAGACGACGACTTCGCCGTAAATATCCAACTTGCAGTTGGCGCCTTGCGAGTTGCCGGAAAATGGCGCGCCCGGATTCACAATCTGCGACTGGCCGAAATTATTGGTACCCGAGTCGAGCGTAGTACCGATGCCGATTCCGATCAGCCGGCCTTCCTTGCGCGCCGCGACTTGCTTCTTTTTCCATTCGTCCCAGCCGATGCGATCTTTCGCCACTTCCAGCATTTTGGGATAGTTGCCCGAGTCGTAGACGCAGCCGTTCGGAGTCGTATAGGGGAATTCTTCTGGACGAATGTAGTTTCGTAAGCGGATTTCATCGGTCGGAATTCCTAACTCGTGCCCGCAGAGGTCGACGACGCGCTCCAAAAACCAAAGATGCTGCATGCGCGAGTACCCGCGATTCGGTCCGACTGGACATTTATTGGTGACCGCCTGCGTGAAGTCGATGCGCGCATTCTTGAAGCGATAAACGCCCGGAAAAACCTGCGACCAGATCACGCAACCCAGAGGTTCGTAGCGCGGATAAGCGCCGCAATCGTCGATATGTCGTGACACGAGCGCGGTGATGACGCCGTTCTTATCGAGGGCAACTCGAGTATCGCGGAAGGTTCGTTCGTTGCCGTGGGCGCTCGAAGTAATGTGTTCCGTGCGTGTTTCCACCCATTTAATTGGGCGCCCCCCAGATTTCTTCGACGCAAGCGCGCACACCGCCATCTGGGGATAGCTCGTGATCTTGATGCCGAAGCTGCCGCCGATGTCGGATGTCTCGACACGGATGCGATCGATGTGAATGCCGAGATGAGCAGATAGAAACTGAATGGCGAACGAGGGGAACGAGTTATTGCACTCGTAGTAGATGCGATCGTCTTTCGGATTCCATTGCGCAATGACGACGTTGTTCTCCAGCGGCGTGCTGGAGAAGCGATGGAAATGCATGCGATCAATGTTGACGACGTAGGCGGCTTCGCGAAAGGCTCGATCGACGTCTCCGTATTCGAAGACTCCGTTCCACACACGATTCGTGCCCGCTTCGTCGTGCAGGATGCTCTTGTCGGTCAAGGCTGATTCCGCGTCCACTACTGGATCGAGCGCCTCGTATTCAATCTGCACCAGTTCGGCGGCGTCATCGGCCAGGCTGGGTGATTCGGCGACAACCGCTACCACGGGCTCGCCCTGGTAACGCACTTTGGAGACGGCGAGCGGATAATCTTTAATCTTGCCGCCGGGATCGGGCGCGATCTCGATGAATGGCTGGGTTTGCGCCGCGATCTCGGATCCCGTGAGCACGCATATAACACCCGCAAGCTTTTCGGCGGATGAAACGTCGACGCTGACAATCTTCGCGTGAGCATACGGCGAGCGCACAAACTTCAAGTACAACATCTCGCGCAGCTTGATGTCGTCGGCAAACTTGCCGCGCCCGCGCAGCAGGCGGTTTTCCTCCTTGCGCGGAAGGGGTTGGCCGACCCAGGTTTTCGCGATGTCTTTCTTGATCGCGCTCAACGGTCTCTCCTCATCGCAGCGCCGCCTGCAACCCGTCAATCAACTTCTGAACTTGCTTTTTTCCCAGCGGCTCGAGCAGGCCGCCCGCCATGGAGGTAAGGCGGCCAAAGATCTGGGCCTCACCCTGCCAGGATACTTTCGTGCCGGCGTCGCCTTCGAGGAGCAACAGATCAAAGCCTGCCGTTAGTGCGACGTTGCCTCCGGCCACGCTTCCTTGCCCTTTGTATTTCGCGCGCTTCGGACGCTCGGCCTCCGCCAGCTCCATCTTCACTTCGGCAACGCCTTTGATGTAAGAAATGCCAACATTCACTTTCACCGTGAAGTGAGTCGCGTCCTGCACCGTCAGGCCTTGAAAATCGGGCAGCAGCAACGTGAACTTGTTCGGGTCGACGAGGAAGTCGTGAACTTCTTCCGGCGTGCGCTTCACTTCAAAGTCGCCGGCAAACTTGATCGGCATGGTTCAAGCACCCTTCATGTTTTGCGCGGCGGTTTGAATCGCCTTCAAAATATTCTGGTATCCCGTGCAGCGGCAGGTGTTGCCCGCAATCGCTTTGCGTATTTCTTTGTCGTTCGGTTGCTTATTGTGTGACAACAATTGAACCGCCGAAAGCATGAGCCCCGGCGTGCAATACCCGCACTGGAGTCCGTAGCAATCGCCAAAGGCTTTCTGGATGGGATGCAGTTCGCCGTCCTTCTCCAAACCCTCGACGGTTAAGATATCCGCGCCGTCGGCCTGGACCGCAAACATGGTGCAACTCTTCACTGCCGCACCATTCATCAGCACCGTGCAAGCGCCGCAATAAGTGGTGTCGCAGCCCACGTGCGTTCCGGTGAGATCGAGATCTTCCCGCAAAAATTCAACCAGAAGCTTGCGCGGCTCAACCGTCCGCGAATAAGGCCTCCCGTTGACCTTGAGCTGAATCGGAGTGTTTTCGATGGTGTCAGGCATAAATGTGGCCCACCTCACCCCGCTCGCCACGAGCGCGGCGGACAGCGATCTCAATCGCCCGCTTGACAAGCGCACCAACGAGCGTGCGCTTGTAATCGGCCGAACCGCGCATGTCGGATTGCGGATCAGCGGCGGCGTAAGCCGCTTCCACGGCGCGTTCAAGGGTCTTTTCTGTGACCCCCTGTTCGCGCAAGGCAGCTTCCGCTTCGGTCGCTCTGATTGGTGTTAAGCCCACACAGCCCAGAGCGATCGCCGCGTGCTTGCAAACATCACCATCCATGGTGAGCTGCACCGCCGCGCTCGCCGTCGGATAAACTGGCGCCGAGCGTTTGAACGCCAGGTAGGCCCCGCCGCTCCCCTTGGGCGGCACTTTCACGGCAACTTCGCCGACTAATTCGTCATGAGCCAAGGCGGTAGTGTATGCGTCCTTGATAAAGTCCATCAGGTTCAGGGTGCGCTCGCCGTTCGTTCCCAGACAACGAACTTCAGCAGATAATGTAAAGAGCACGGTCGCCCAGTCGCCGCTCGGATCCGCTTCGGCAAGCGAGCCGCCGATCGTGCCTCGATTACGAACCTGCACGTCGGCGATTCCCGCGGCACAATCGTGAAGAATAGGAATTTTCGCAACCGCGGCCGATGCTTCGATTTCCGCATGCCGCGTCATTGCACCGAAGCGAAGCGTACCGTAGTCTTCCTTAACGTAGGAAACGCCAGTTACGAAGTTCAGATCCACGAGATGGCCCGGGTTCGCGAAACGCAGCTTCATCAGCGGAATCAGGCTCTGGCCGCCGGCCAGCAGTTTGGCATCGTCCCCGATCTGCGCAAGCATATCCGCTGCTTCCTTCAGTGAGGCCGCGCGGTGATAGTGAAAGGCTCGGGGATACATGGTTTCGTTTTCTTCGGTGCCGGTTCGCGCCCATGCGTCACAAAAGTTCGCAGACCAGCGGAACCAACTAACGCCGGGCTCATTAGCTTAACAAAGGTATTGATCTCGCACTACTGGACATAGAAATGCGTACTGCTCGCACTATGCTCCAGTTCCAATCTTGCGGTATTCTCCACGAAAATACAGCAGAGGATCTCCCTTTCGCACCACCAGGTCCTCCACCTCCGCAATAAAGATGGTATGGTCGCCGGCGTCCTGCACAGTGTGCAATCGGCACTCCAGATAAGCCAGCGCACCGCGCAACACCGGAGTTCCGTGCTGGGTGCAATCGAAGCGGGCCCCAGCCTTCTGCTCCGCGTGGCGATGGTCCGGACTTGGATCGGCATAGTATTCGGAAACGGCGCGCTGGGCCTCCGCCAGAACATTCACGCCGAAACGCTTCCGGGCATGCAGGTGAGTATGAGTCCGCGCACGATGATCGACGCAGACCAGCACCAACAAGGGATCAAGCGAAACTGAAGTAAAGGCGTTTGCGGTCATCCCGTGCACCTCACCCCCGTCGTCGACGGTGATGACAGTAACCCCAGTGGCGAAAGTGCCCATCGCCTTGCGAAATTCTGCCTGAGTAACGCCCATAGACCCTTCAGAGTTTTACCATGTCGAGCATACTCGCGAGTTTCAGAGACTAACAACATCTCCTTCCGGGGCATGGCGTCATGTATGATTTCGGATTGTGAATGTAAGCCGAACGGTGTTGCCTGAGCGTCATCCCCTGAATTCGTATGGGGATGAACTGCGCTGCGGAATGCCGCTTTCGCGGGATGAGGCTTGCCGGCTGATCCGCTGCGACGAGGCGGAGCTTCCCGTTCTGCTCGCCGCCTCCACGGAAGTCAGGCGGCGTTTCAAGCCGGGGATCGTCACCTATTCGCGAAAGGTCTTCATTTCGCTGACCAATCTCTGTCGCGACTACTGCGGCTATTGTACGTTCCGCCGCGATCCGGGCCAGCCGGGCGCACACACGATGACGCCGGACGAGGTACTCGCGGTGGCGCGTGCCGGAGAGAAGCTGGGATGCACCGAGGCTCTCTTCAGCCTGGGCGATAAACCTGAACTGGCGTTTCCGGAGATGCGTGAGAGCCTGCGCCATCTGGGCTACAAGTCCACTCTTCATTACCTCGAAGCCATGTGCGAGCTGGTGCTCCGCGAAACCACTTTGTTGCCTCATCCGAATCCGGGCCTGCTGAGCGTGGAATGGATTGCGCGCCTGGCGAGAGTTTCTCCAAGCATGGGCCTTATGCTCGAAACAACCAGCGCTTTACTGTTGGCGGCCGGAGCGGCCCATGACAATGCTCCCGACAAAGTCCCCGCCAAACGCCTGCACACTATTGAAGAAGCCGGCAAGCAAAATGTCCCTTTCACCACTGGCCTGCTCATTGGCATCGGCGAGACTACCGAAGACCGCGTAGACACGCTGCTTGCGATCCGAGAGCTGCATCGCCGCTACGGACACATTCAGGAAGTTATCATTCAGAACTTTCGCGCCAAGCCCGATATCCCCATGCACGACTGGCCTGAGCCCACCCAGGCCGAAATGATGCGTACCATAGCAGTCGCACGCCTGCTTATGCCGGATGTCAACATTCAGGCACCACCCAATCTGTCCGCTCCGTACTATGATGAGTTGCTCGATGCCGGCATAAACGATTGGGGAGGGGTCTCACCCTTGACGCCAGATTTCATCAATCCGGAAAAGCCGTGGCCGCACCTGGAACAACTGAAGTCGCGAACTGCAGCGAGAGGGTATCGGTTGCGTCAGCGATTGCCGGTCTATCCTGAGTTCCTGCCGGCGGTGACCAAGCAGCCGGGCTTGCTAGCGGACAAACTCAAGGCCGCAGCCGATGATGAAGGCTATGCGCGGAGGCCCGCATGATTGTCGTACTCACGGGCGGCACGGGCGGCGCAAAATTCGTGGAGGGCCTCCGGCAAGTCGCGTCAGCGCAGCAACTCACGTTCATTGTGAACACTGGGGACGATCTGGAGTGGTGGGGATTGTACGTCTCCCCCGACCTGGATTCGATCACCTACGCAATGGCCGGACTGCTCAGCAAAGAACGCGGCTGGGGCGTAAAGGGTGACACATTCTTTTGCCTGCAGGCGATGGGAGAGCTGGCCGAGCCGATCTGGTTCCACGTCGGCGACCGCGACCTCGCCATCCACCTGCTGCGCTCCAAATATCTGGCGCAGGGAAAAACGCTGACCGAAGCCACCACGGCGATTTGCAACAAGCTCGGCGTCCAGGCGCAGATCCTGCCCATGAGCAACTCGCGCGTTGAAACCAGGGTCAACACGCCGGTCGGGGACCTCAGCTTCCAGGAATATTTTGTGCAGCGCTGGTATCAGGATCCCGTCAAATCGGTTCGCTTCGCCGGTGCTACCGACGCCGAACCTGCACCCGGCGTTGTCGATTCGATCATGTCTGCAAGCGCGGTGATTCTCGCACCGAGCAATCCCGCAACGAGCATCGGCCCAATACTCGCAGTCTCCGACATTCGAGAGGCCTTGCGGCAAACCCCTGCCAAGGTGGCAGCCATCAGCCCGATTGTGAATGACGCTGCGGTGTCGGGCCCGGCAGGCGCGCTAATGGCCGCGCAAGGTCTGCCCGTCTCCATCGCCGGAGTAGCCAAAGCCTACGACGACTTTTTGGATATTCTGATTGCGGACGTCCGCGATCTCGACGCGGCCAAAAAGTTGGATCGTCCCGGGCTGCGGGTCCACTGCACCAACACCATCATGAAAACCGCGGACGACAAAACCAAGCTGGCGCGAACTGTGCTTGCCCTGTTGAGCGCCGAAAATGCACGCGCGGCGGACCCATCGTGATTCTCATCCCCGTCAAGAGCCTGGCTAACGCCAAGCAACGACTCGCATCGGTGCTCGATCAGCCAACCCGCACCAAGCTGGCTCAGGCCATGCTTTTCGACGTGCTGGAGACGCTGGGAACCTGGCAGAGCCGGCCCGAGGTTAGTGTCGTCACCAGCGATCCGTTTGCTCTTGAAGTCGCCAAGCGATTTGAGTTCCAGATTATTCCGGACAGAGCTAACCGCAGCGAGACTGATGCCATCGAAATGGCGACCCATTTCTGCGAATCTCACAGTGTAGACAGCACACTCGTCATTCCCGGCGATATCCCGCTGATTCAAGTCGCAGAGCTAGAGCAAATTCTGGAGGCCGCGCCGACCGAGGGCTCCGTGCTAGTTCCAGCCTCTGACGGACGGGGCACAAACGCAGCCTGGCGGCGTCCCGCAGGATTGTTCCCCTTGCGTTTTGGAAACGACAGTTTCAAACCGCACCTGGCCGCTGCGCGCGCCACCCAGAAGCCATGCGTCGTTCTCCAGCTACAGGGCATCGCCCTCGACGTCGACAACCCAGCCGATTTGCAGCAACTCGCGGAAGCACCCGGCGAAACTCGTGCCCAGCGCCTGGCCCGCCAGTGGGACCTTACCGATCTCTCCCGGGCAGCAAATGAGTAGAAAGATCAGTGGAGCGACGGGCGGCCTCGCCCGTCCACGAAAATGACGGCCTCCTCAACACTTCGCATTTTCCCCATCGCTCTCCGCGACGAGATTCGCCCCGGAGACTCGCTGCCAGACAAACTCCTCCAGGCCATGAGGCATCCTAAGCTGTCACCGAGAGCAGGCGACATCCTGATCGTCAAACACAAAATCGTCTCCAAGTCAGAAGGCCAACTTGTCCCGCTCGACAAGATCAAACCCTCCGCCGCTTCCCGCACATGGGCGAAGCGCTACAAACTGGACGCGCGTGTAACTGAACTAGCCCTGGCCGAGAGCCGTCGAGTAGTACGCCGCAAGCGCGGAGTTCTAATCACGGAAACGCAACACGGCCTGATCTGCGCCAATAGCGGCGTCGACGCTTCGAACGTCGATGGCGGCCGCCACGCCCTGCTGCTTCCCAAAGATCCCGACCGCTCTGCCGCCAAACTGCATGGCGCCCTAAAAAAACGGCTGCACCTTTCCATCCCCGTTATCATCACTGATAGTTTCGGGAGGCCCTGGCGTGAAGGCCTCACCGAAGTTGCGATTGGCGTAGCGGGCATGCAAGCATTGCACGATTATCGTGGCGATCGTGATCCTCACGGTTATCCTTTGCGCGTGACCATCGAAGCCGTCGCCGATGAACTCGCTTGCGCCGCTGGCCTCGTCTGCGGCAAGTTAGCTCGCACGCCTGCGTGTATCATTCGAGGATTCCAATATCGATCCGGCCGCGGACGAGCCAAAGATCTGATTCGTCCTGCAGCCACTGACTTGTTTCGCTGATATTGTTTCGAGGAGGGCCTATGACTCGCGTTCTAACTCAGCACGAACTGGAAAGTTTCTCCTCGCTCGACTGGTCGGACATTGCTCCTCGCGTCAGCCTTCAGTCGCGCGCCGCGCTCGAGCAAGTGATGGAAACGCTAGATGGACACGCTCTCACCCGTGAACAGTGCTCCCTCCTGGCCAATGCCGACGGCGACGACCTCCTCGGCCTGCTCGTTGCCGCCGACGCACTGCGCCGCGAGTTAGTCGGCAATATCGTCACCTACGTCGTAAACCGCAATATTAATTTCACCAACGTCTGCTTCGTCGGTTGCAAGTTCTGCGCCTTCAGCCGCGGCCCGCGTGAATCTGACACGTACTTCCTGAGCCTCGAGCAAGTCGCACAGAAAGCAACCGAGGCCTGGAAAATCGGCGCAACCGAAGTTTGCATTCAAGGTGGCCTGCCGCACGGCCTCCCGCCGTTTTATTATCGCGACATTCTCCGCGCCGTAAAGCAAGCGGTCCCCGGCATGCACATCCACGCCTTTTCGCCCATGGAGATCGTCTACGGAGTCGAACTCACCGGCATGCCTCTCGAAGATTACCTGCGCATGCTCCGCGACAACGGCCTCGATACTCTGCCCGGAACCGCCGCCGAGATTCTCGACGACGATGTCCGCTTCGTTCTCTCTCGCAACAAACTCACCACCGAGCAATGGAGGCAGGTCATCCGCACCGCTCACAGCTGCGGTATCCGCAGCACCTCCACACTGATGTACGGACACGTCGAGACGCCCGAGCACTGGGTCAACCAGCTCCTGTTATTCCGCGAGATCCAACAGCAAACCGGAGGCTTCACCGAGTTCGTTCCCCTCGGCTTCGTCCATCAAAATACTCTGCTCTTTCATCAGGGAATCGCCCGCTCTGGTCCCGCGCTCGCCGAGCACTTGAAGATCCACGCTCTGGCGCGTGTACTCCTCGCGGGTGCCATCAACAACATTCAAGTATCGTGGGTAAAGCTGAATCGAGATTTGTCCCAACTTTGCTTGCACGCGGGCGCCAACGACTACGGCGGAACGCTGATGGAAGAAAACATTTCGCGCGAAGCCGGAGCCACCGCCGGCCAGTACACCAGGCCGGAAGATTTTCAATCGCTCATTCTCGAAGCCGGCCGCATCCCCGGCGAGCGCAACACCGTCTACAGTCGAATCAGCCTCAAACTGCAGCCCGACGCGCTAACCGCGGAGCAGTTGCTCGAACCGGAGTTCGCGTAACATCTCATGAGCGCACCCCGGCCCATCGCGGTTCTCGGCGGCACCGGTCCCGAAGGATTCGGTCTCGCCCTGCGTTGGTCGCAAGCCGGCGAGACCGTGATCATCGGCTCGCGAGACGCCAAGCGCGCCCAGGACGCAGCCGAAAAAATCAAGCAGAAGGCGGGTTCGAACGCGAGGATTTCCGGCACCGAAAACGTCGCCGCCTGCGCTGCCGCTGACTTATTAGTACTGACTATTCCTTTTGAAGGCCACGCCGCCCTGCTCAAGCAACTCAAGCCCGCGATCCGTCCCGGCAGCATAGTAATTGACGCCACCGTCCCGCTAGCCGCGAGTGTCGGGGGCCGCGCAACTCGCACCCTCGGCGTCTGGCAAGGCTCCGCCGCTCAACAGGCTGCCGAGCTTGTGCCCAAGGGAATTCCAGTCGTGGCCGCATTTCAAAACGTGGGAGCCGAAATTCTAAACGCCGACGGCCCGGTCGACTGCGACGTAATCGTCTGCAGCGATGATCCGAATGCCAGCCAAACGGTCTGCAGCCTCGCCACAAAGATTCCCGGAGTCCGCGCCATCGACGGAGGCAAACTGGAGAACGCCCGCATCCTGGAACAGATCACAGCCTTACTGATCGGCCTGAATATCCGGCACAAAGGCCACTCCGGCATTCGCATCACCGGCCTGCCGGACGCCGCGTATAAAGTCGCGTAGCACTAATGTAGTAAGGAAGATTTCCTTGGTGTACCTTCGTGTCCTTCGTGGTAAAAGGCTTCTTTAACCGCGTCGAGACCAATCATGAGTCAACCCGACACTCGCCCTGCCATCGAATTCCGCAACGTCTCCTATCGCCTGGATGGCAAAGGCAAAACCGGCCGCGAGTTGCTCCACAATCTCAACCTCGAAGTGCAGCGCGGAGAAACCCTGGTCCTGCTCGGCCGCAGCGGCTCCGGCAAAACCACAACTCTCAAACTCATCAATCACCTGCTCAAGCCCACCGAAGGCGACCTTCTGGTCGACGCTCGTCCGATTCGCCAGTGGGATGTAATCCGCCTCCGCCGCATGATCGGCTACGTCATTCAGGACGTCGGGCTTTTCCCCCACTTCACAGTTGCCCGCAACATCGGCCTGGTTCCGAAAATTGAGAACTGGCACGCGCATCGAATCACCGAACGCACCCGCGAATTGCTGCAACTGGTCGGCCTCGACGCCGAGATCGCCGCGCGTTATCCCCGTGAACTCTCCGGCGGCCAACGCCAAAGAGTCGGCGTAGCCCGCGCCCTAGCGGCCGATCCTCCCATCCTGCTCATGGACGAACCCTTCGGCGCCCTCGATCCCATGACCCGCGCCGAACTGCAACGCGAATTTCTCCATTTGCAGAATCGTCTGCGCAAAACGGTTGTTTTTGTCACTCACGACATGCGCGAGGCCCTGCTCCTCGGCTCCCGCATCGCACTGATGGAAGCCGGGCGCCTGGTCACAGTGCAAACGCCTAAAGACTTCCTCAATTCCACCGAGCCGCTGGCAACGGCCTACAAGGAAGCCTTCGGCACAGATTTGAAACGTAACTAATAATGGAGGACGAGCGTCCGCGCCCGCGAACCAAAACGAGGAACCATGAACCTCTGGCAATTCATGCTGCAGAATCACACCGAAGTCCTCGAGCTCACTCTGGAGCACCTGTGGCTGGTAGGAATCTCCACGCTGCTGGCCGTTCTGGTCGGAATCCCCCTAGGCATCCTGATCACGCGCTGGCCCGCGCTTAACAAGCCAGTGCTCGGCGGAGCTAACATCATTCAAACTATCCCCAGCCTCGCGCTCTTCGGATTCCTGCTCCCCGCCCCGTGGATCGGAGCTCGCGCCGATCGCCTGGCCATCCTGGCACTGACGCTTTACGCTCTGCTCCCGCTCATTCGGAACACCTACACCGGCATCCAAGGCGTAGACCGTTCCGTAGTCGAAGCCGGACGCGGCATGGGCCTCACCAACCGCCAGCTACTCTTCCAGGTCGAACTACCGCTGGCGTTAGGGGTAATCATCGCGGGCGTGAGGGTAGCGACGGTAATCTCGGTAGGCCTTGCAACGATAGCCGCCGCCATCGGCGCCGGCGGCCTCGGAGAATACATCTTCCGCGGCCTGGCCATGGTCAACAACGACGTCATTCTCGCCGGAGCCATCCCAGCCGCGGCCATGGCCCTGCTAGCCGACGTAAGCCTGGGCTGGCTGGAAAAACGCCTAAGCCCCCGTTAGGTTTTGTCATCCTGAGCGGAGCGAAGGATCTATGGACTCTTGGCCGTACTGGAAAACACGCAGGTTTTTCGTCGCGGTCAGAATGACAATGACCTTTGCGAACGTAATTGCGTTTCACCGAATCGCTACGGTCATCCTGTTGCTGGTTCTACTAACCGCCTGCGGCCCCACCCGCGAAAATCGCATCGTGGTCGGCTCCAAGAATTTCACGGAACAACTAATTCTTGGAGAACTAATCGCCCAGCAAATCGAAAACAAAACCCATCTGCCAGTCGAGCGCCGCTTCTATCTGGCGGGAACCTACATCTGCCATCAAGCCATCCTAGGAGGCCGCATCGACATCTACCCCGAATACACCGGCACCGCCCTGACCGCAGTCCTGAAAGAAAAACCGAGTGCCGATCGCAAAGAACTCTACGACGAAGTGAAAACAAATTATGAGAAACAATTCAACCTGGAAGTTGGGAAACCCTTCGGCTTCAACGACACCTTCGCGATAGAAATCCGCGGCGAAGACGCTCGCCGTCTGGGCCTGAAAACCATCAGTCAAGCCGCACCGTACACTCCCAACTGGCGCGCCGGATTCGGCTACGAATTCATGGAGCGCCCCGACGGCTACAAAGGATTAGCCACCACCTACAACCTGCACTTCGCCGACAACCCCCGCATCATGGACCTCGGCCTGCTGACCCGTGCCCTGAAGGACAAACAACTGGACCTGATAGCCGGCAACACCACCGACGGCCTGATCCCCGCGCTAGACCTGTTCGTCCTCGAAGATGACAAACATTATTTCCCACCCTACGAAGCCGTACCAATAATTCGCCAAGAAACGCTAACCCGTCATCCAGAACTGAACCAGGCATTGAACGACCTGGCCGGAAAAATCTCCGACCAGCAAATGCGCCAACTAAACTATGCCGTAGACGGCGAACACCAGGACGTAAAACAAGTAGTCCGCGAATTCCTCCAAAACAAATCAAAATAAAAAAAGACGTCATCCTGAGCCCGGCGAAGCCGGGTGAAGGATCTCGCGCGCAGTACCAAAATCTGCTGGCTCACCACACACAATGTAGCGCGGACACTCCCGTCCGCGGATTCCGACCTTGTGTGTGGTGCGGGCGTCCGCCAAAATGTCACCGGATCGCATCGTCGTCCGCCGGCGCTGTCTTGGGCGCGGTTCGGAGGAATTTCATCAGTCCCCCGCCCGTAGCCCCGCCCGCTCGTTTCTTGAAGAACTCAGCCGCAGTTTCCACCACTCCGACCTTCTCCGCCACTGCTACCGCGATCCATTGGTTCAACGACACCCCATCCTCCTTGGCCAGACGCTGGGCAGCCTTTTTAATAGACAGGGGAAGTTTCAACGGATAGGTTGCTTTGCTCATGGTTTTACCTTCCTTCGCAGCTCAGGTGGGGTCACCACCGGAATTCCAAAACGCTCCCAGGCAATTGCGAAATCTGCCAGGTTATAAGTCACCAGCACATCAGCATGGCCATTGATAGCAGTTTCTAGAACCATCTCATCGTTCGGGTCGCGAGATTGCGGTCGCCACTGAAAATGAACTTCAACCGGCTCAATCAACGCCGCCAATTCTGCCAGGAACTCATCAATTTCACCTGGCGTTAGCCCATGGACCAACTGATGCTCGGGGCGTTTTAATACATCTTCATATTCCAAGAACAGAGGAGGTGAGGCCAGGAGCAGCAGTCGCCGATCGGCGACGAGTCGCAGAACCGCATTTCCCGCTCCTAGCCGCGTGCGCAGCCCGGCGACAACGACCGAGGTATCGATCACGACTTTCTTCACAATATCCTATACGATGTCACATCGTATAGGATGTGTCAATTTGCCTCTTTCTTACATCAACCAAACCGCATCCACATCCACAATCACCTGCGTCCGCGGAATCTTCTCCTGCGATGCATAGACAAGCATCGATCTCAACATCGCATTCAACTTCTCCCGGCTCGCCGACTTCAAAACAAAGTGATATCGATAGTCCCGCTTCAACCGCACAATCGGCGCCGCTGCCGGGCCCAGCACGCGAATGCCTTCATGCCGCATCTTCTCGAACCACTTACCCAAAATCCCCGACCATCGCAATGCCTCATCCAGCTTGTCACTCCGCACCAGCACATTCGCCAGCGCGCTGTACGGCGGATAGTGCATCCAACTGCGAAAGCGCAACTCTTTTTCGTAGAATCCGACGAAGTCATGCTGCGCCGCATACTGCACCGCATAGTGATCTGGAAAATAAGTCTGCAACACGACTTTGCCCGGAGTCTGCCCTCGCCCCGCCCGCCCCGCCACCTGAGTCAGCAACTGGAACGTCCGCTCCGCCGCGCGAAAGTCCGGAAACCCCAAAGCAGCATCCGCCCCGACCACGCCGACCAATGTGACTCCATGAATGTCGTGACCCTTCGCGATCATCTGCGTCCCCACCAGCAAGTCAAGCTCGCCTTCGTTGAGCGCATTCAGTGCCCGCTCAAAATCTTCATTCCCTCGAACCGTGTCCCGATCCAGTCGCCCAATCCGCGCCTGCGGAAACAGGCCATGCAACAACTCTTCCAGCTTCTCCGATCCCGTTCCGAGAAAATAAACATACTCGCTGCCGCACTCCCCGCAGACCTTGGGCACAGGCGCCATGAATCCGCAGTAGTGGCACGCCATGCGGTTCGAGCGCTTATGATGCGTCATCGCAATAGCGCAGTTCCTGCACTCCATCCGGTTCCCACAAGCCCGACACAAAGCCACGGGCGAATACCCGCGGCGGTTGAGCAACACCATCACCTGCTCTTTACGATCAAGCCGTTGCCTGATTTCTTCTATCAGCTTCCGCGAGATCACCTGCTCTTTGCCCGTCTCTTGAAACTCCAAACGCATGTCAACGATCTCGACCTCAGGCAAAGGCCGCTGTTCCACCCGATCCGGCAATTCGAGCAGGGCGTATTTGTTTTTCTTAGCGTTGAAATAAGATTCGAGCGAAGGCGTAGCCGAGCCCAGCACGACGACTGCGCCAGCCGTCTTGGCCCGCATCACAGCCACGTCGCGCGCGTGATATCGTGGCGTCTCCTCCTGCTTGTAGGAAGAATCCTGCTCTTCATCCACAATCATCAAAGCCAGATTCGAAACCGGAGCGAAGACAGCCGAGCGCGTGCCCACAACCATGCGCGCGTCTCCGCGCTTGATGCGATGCCACTGCTCCGCCCGCTCCTCATCGGAAAGCGCGGAATGCAGAATGGCAACTTCCTCTCCGAACACATGATGCAGATCAGCCGCAACTGCAGGTGTAAGCCCGATCTCAGGAACCAGCAGGATCGCCGCCCGTCCCGTCTCGAGCACCGACCGCATCGCCGCAAGATACACCGCAGTCTTGCCCGAGCCAGTCACTCCGTGCAGCAACACGCCCGAGAACTTGCCAGCGCGAACGCTCTCCTCGATCTTCTCGAGTGCATATTGCTGCGCGGAATTGAACTGAAAGTCGAGCGGTGAAGGCCGGGCCTTCATGCGTGCAACAGCGAACTCCACAGGCTCCTCGGCGACCTCAACCAACCCGCGCTTCACCAGGGTCGCCAGCGTAGATCGGGGCACCTCGAGCGTTTGCAGAGTTTCGACGCTGAGTCTGCCGCCGGCAGCGGCCAAGGTTTCGATCAGCATCTGCTGGTTGGAGTTGAGTTTGCCCTCCGCCGTCTTCAACAGCGCAACCTTCATAGTGCGAGTGGCGTCGCGCGCGTCCGATAAGTCTTCTCGCACGATCCATTTCTTGCGCACCATACCTGCCAGCAGCGATTTGGAAGCGCGCGTCGCGGCGCGCAAGCTCTCTTCGCGCACCGTCTCGCGCTCCGCCAGGTAATCCAGGACGCGAAATTCCGTCAGTTGATCCGCGGGCGTCTTGCGCGAACGCGCCGAAGAGCCTGACATCCCGGCCAGGTGCAGCGCCATCTGTCCCTCGTTCGCGATGCGATAGCCAATCGATCGCTTAAACTCCGCGGCCAGCGGCAGCATGGTGCGAAACACTTCGCCGGGCGGTGCCAGATAGTAGTCCGCAATCCATTTCCCCAACCGCAGGAGCTGTTCGTCGAGCACTGGAGAAGCGTCAAGCACACTGAAAATGCTTTTGGCTTGCACCTTAGGCGCGCGATCATGCAACGCGGTGACGACTCCTGACATGCGCTGCTGACGGAACGGAACCAGGACGCGTCCGCCGACCACTGGCTGCATCCCTTCGGGGATGCGGTAGGTGAACGCAAGGTCGAGCGGCACCGGGAGGGCGACGTCGCAGAATTCAGGCATGGGGGTCAGGACTGCATCGTAACATCGAGGCTCGTTGCGGTGCGGGTCGTCGATTGACGTAGTGTTCCACGTGGAACATTCTGGTTGAATATCTAATAGCTATTCTACAACAACGTGATGCTGCTCAATTACTTAGGATCGGGAAGGAAGCGCTTTGTCTGGGGAGCGGGTGGTTGGGGCTGCAGAAAATTGCGACAAATTTTGACAATCTGTTGACAACTGCCGCCCGGAGGAGTCCTAATATAAAACACTCGCAGGACAGGCATGACAATGTTCTCACCTGCGTGGATATCGGGTCCTCCCCTCGCCAGTAACTATTTCTTAGAAGGAGAAAATCGGCATGCAACGTCTGTTGGTGCGCACGACTGCTCTGACTTTATGGCTCGCTTTGGCCCTCGGATTCGCGTCCAGTCCGGCCCTGGCACAGTATAAGCTAACCAAACTGACTTCCAATCAGCCTGGCAAGGCCAAACATATGGATGGCTTGCTGCAGAATGCCTGGGGGCTTGACTATGCTCCCAATGCTCCATTTTGGGTGAGTGACGAGAACAACGGCTGGTCGACCCTTTACGATGGCGCTGGAGTTCCGCAAACTTTGCAGGTCATTGTTCCTTCCGCCAGCGGCAATGGCCCAGGTTCGCCCACGGGTCTGGTTTACAACGGTTCGAATGAGTTCCAGATCGAAAGCTGGACGTCCCTCTTTTTGTTCGCGACGCTCGATGGGACCATCCAAGGCTGGTCACACTTCGAGCCATCGCAGACGCTCATCGGGGTCGACAACTCCAAGAAGAAAGCCAGCTATACCGGCCTAGCCATCACCAGCAAGAGCTCGGGAAATTTCCTCTATGCCGCCGACACGTTTCACAACAGGGTGGATATTTATGACGGCACCTTCACCTTCGTGAAATCGTTTACCGATTCGAAAATTCCGAAGGGCTTTGTGGTATCGGGAATCCGCGACATCAATGGCAAGCTTTACGTCGCTTATGTCGATGCAGCCGGCGGGGCGGGCGGATACATCGACATCTATACCGAGGCTGGCACGTTCGTGAAGCGCTTTGCGCAAGGCAAACCGCTGAATCAGCCTTGGGGATTCGCCGTGGCTCCGAAGAACTTTGGTCCGCTGAGCAATACCCTGCTAATTTCGAACAACACGAACACCGGCACGATCAATGGCTTCGATCTTAAGACCGGGAAGTTGGTAGGGACCATCACGGACTCTACGAACAAGCCGATCAAGATCAATCAGCTTTGGGCGATTGAATTTGGCGGCGGGAGTACAGCCAACGGAAAGAAGAATCAACTCTACTTTACGGCGGGACCGCAGAATGGATTGAATGGTTTGTTTGGGGTGATCGCGTTTAAGTAGATTTTGTTGATCACTCGGTTATCTCAGAGGGTGCTGGGTTTGAGTCCAGCACCCTTTTTGCAGGACTTCTACGGTAACGGGGTTTCAGAACGCAGAGGAAGGGGCATTCCAAGTCCGATTTGTTTGTCCGGTTGAGAGTCTCGCCTCCCACTCTTTCCGCAAAGTATGCGGAAAGAGTGGGGCACCCGGCACTTGTTAATCGTACGGCAACTAATTCTCAGAAGGTTTGCATTATCCAGATGTTGCCGTTTGTGGTCCAGCCATCGAATGCCAGATGACGGCCGTCTGGAGAGGGATGTGCCAGGGTCTCACCGGAACCTCCACTGTTCTCCCACAGGACCTGCGCATGGCCTTGAAGATCGACGTGCAAGACTTCTCTTCCGTTCCGAATGCCGGTAGTAACGAAGAAGCCTTTACCGTCGGCGGCCCAGATTGAAGACTGCAAATTGCTCCACCCCTTTACGTGAACCTCTTGCAGCACTCGTCCATTCAAGGAAAGGATGTAGATGGGGCCCGCCAAGGTTCGAGTCACAGCGAGACGAGTGCCGTCCGGAGAGAGATCCAAGAACCAGTTCTCGTCGTTCTCCGCCAGAGCAAAGCGAAAGAGCTCAGGGCCGCGGCCTTTGAAGGGATCCAGAACGGAAACGGTCAATTGTTTGCCATCCTCGGTCGGCTCGCCAATCACACACAAGCCAGAACGAGCCCTTGCACAGGCCAACAAGCTGTAGACACTGGCCATAAATAGTCGTTGTGACGGTCCGCCGGTAATAGAAACTCGCATGACCGGTTCCGGTCCTCTTGTGGGCGGCGCTCCATTTTCTGTCGGCCCCAAATAGACGATGTTCTTGCCATCGGGAGTAACACGGGGGTTTCGGCCATAGCCTTCGATGACGACTGGTTCGGCGATGTCCTGGTCGAGAGCTTGTCGGTAAATTCCGCGATGACCGGATCGATCGGATATGAAGAAGATTGCCTGGCTGTCGGGTGCCCAATCCACCACACCTTCCGAGCTCTCGGTCAAGGGAAAATGCCTGGGCTCGAGAATGCGCGTCCCGGCCGCCGCCAATTCAGCCAGGAACGCAGTTTCTTTTCCTGCCGACTTCAGAAAAGCGAGTGTCTTGCCGTCGGCCGTTGTGCTCATGCTACTCATGCAGTATCCAGACCAGTTAGTGAGTCGCCTTGGCTTTGCGATCGGCTGACCGGTGTGCTTATCGAGCGGCATTTCCCAGAAGTTGCAAAGGCTGCCCTCCAGCGATTCTGGCTCAGGCACCAAATAGAGAAGGCGCCCATCAGGCAGCCAGAAAAAGTCGTTCACCTGCTTCATCTCGCGAGGGCCCAATACGGCCACTGGAGGACCGCCTTCCAGATCACGAGAGAAGAGAGTATCTCCGGATGGATCGCGTTTCTTGTACAGAACTCGTTTTCCGTCGAACGACCAACTCAACCCGGCGAGCGAACTCTCTTCGTCGGTCTCAAAGAGTTTTCGCGCCTGCTCTCCGCCGGGCCCCATCAGCCAAATTTCACGATTGCCAACCCTGCCCGCGTTCGTGCCAAAGCTGACCAACGAACCGTCAGGAGACACGGAATACGCGACCGCATTGTCGCGTAGCCTGTGCGGGGCTCCACCCAGGATGGAAACCATCCATATGCTGCCGCCCGTTGAATTCCGACGATCTTCTGAGTAGATCCCAAAAGCGGCTGGAGGGTAAGCATTGGCAACAAAGCGGGTACCGTCGGGGAACCAGGTTCCGATAACCTCCCAGTCGATTTGCTTGCCTTTAAGCTCTTCGGTCTGGGGGATGACGCGCGTCTCGCCGGTTGCGACGACTTGGACTCGCATCCCCTTCGCGTCGCTATAGGCCAGGTACTTGCCATCAGGAGAAATCGCACCCGTCAGGACACGATTCTCATAGGAATTATTTGTGAGCTCGCGCAACTGTAACTCAGGAGGAAATCGTCTGGAAGGCGTCCGCACTCTGCCGATCCATGAGACTGCGATTGTGACCAGCAGCACCACAACAACACCTCCAGCCGCCAGTGCGCGCCACTTCTTTGTGCGCCGCTCGCCGATGGGGTTTGCGGTGGGTTGGGTTTGTGTCTGGGAATTACCCGGAGGATCTGAAACCTCTCTCACGTCCACCGCAAACCGATAGCCGCGTTTGGGGATGGTCTCGATGTACTCTCGACCGTCCGTTGCCTCGCTCAAGACTTTTCTTAATAAAGAAACATGCTTGGCGAGATTGCCCTCCTCGACGAAGCTGTCGGGCCACAGCCGCATCATGAGGTCGTCTTTATCAACCAAGTGACCGGCGCTTTCGACCAGAGTGACCAGAGCTTCGAAGGCCTTGGGCGCGAGCGGAACGGGTTTGCCGTCGAGAAGGAGAAGACATTCGTCCGGGTCGAGGCTGAAGGGGCCGAACTCGTAGAGATGCCTTGTTTTCTGCGTCATAGGGCCCGGCAGGAATTCTTCAAGGGTTTTTCGTGATTCCGGAAGGACTTCGCAACCGTAACCACGCTACGGTGCTTCGCGAGTGAGGAAGGATGCGGTCTTGAAAGCCGTCCACCGATGATCTTAGTGCGAGTTCATACCCGGCGCAAGGCCGACAGATGGTCATTGCGTTCGGCGAGGCAGTTTGGGCAAGAGGCGCGGCCGCTTGCTACCCTTCTTCTCCAATCGAAAGGCAACGGGAGACAACATGAAAATAGTGAAATCGGAACAGATGTCCGTGGTCGCGATGACCTTATTCGCAGCTCTGGTGATTTCGGTCGGCGCTGCAGCGCAGGACAGTGCCGCGCAGGGTCACAAAGGGAAACACCACCACTACAAGCTAGTCGAGATCGGGACGCTTGGCGGCCCAAACAGCGCCTTTGGAATCGGAGGGTACATCACGAGGACCATGAACCGCCGGGGAACCGCGATTGCTCAAGCAGATACCGATATTCCCGACCCCTCCTGCATGGTGGGATTCGATTGCCTGATTAATCACCCATATCGGTTGCGGAACGGTGTCCTGACCGATCTTGGCGCCCTTCCTGGAGTGAACAGCAGCCTCTCTACCTGGATCAATTCCCGTGGTTGGGCTACAGGGCTTTCCGAGAACGGCGTCATCGATCCGCTGACAGGTTCACCCGAGACGGACGCGGTTCTCTGGAGGGACGGTGAAATCATCAACCTGGGGACACTAGGCGGAAATACGAGCGAGGCGAACTCTCTCAACAACCACGGGCAGGTAGCCGGAGGAGCGCTGAATGCGGTTCCCGACCCTTTCTCTGCCACTTTCACCCAATGCCCACCGTGCATCTTCGAGACCTTTCCGTTCTTCTTCTTCCCGGTAGCCACACAAGCTCACGCCTTCCTGTGGCAGGACGGGACCATGCAAGACTTGGGCACCTTGGGCGGCCCCGACAGCGTAGCGTGGTTTGTAAACGAGCGCGGGCAGGTCGCGGGACAGTCCACCATCAACTCGATTCCGAATGCCAGCGGTTTTCTGACAATCGATGCCTTCTTCTGGGACGCCGGTAAAATGGTGGACACGGGAAACCTGGGGGGAACCTTTAGTTTCGTGTCCGATCTTAACAATCGGGGTCAGATGACAGGCACTATGACGCTTGCAGGCGACTCGATCTACCATCCGTTTTTCTGGGACCGCGGAGTCCTTAAGGACGCAGGCACCCTCGGTGGAAATTTCGGGAACGCAAACGCGATGAACGATGCCGGGGAGGTTGTCGGTTTTGCCTCAACGCCGGGAGATCAAGAAGTGCTGGCTTTTCTGTGGAAGCATGGGGTGATGTCCAACCTAGGAACTGTCGACGGTGACCCATGCAGCGCGGCGCACAGTATTGATTCAAATGGTCAGGTCGTCGGTGAATCGTCACCGTCATGTTTCAACGACCCAACGGTGCACGCATTTCTCTGGGAGAACGGCGGACCGATGGTCGACCTGAACACGCTCATTCCTCCCGGGTCGGGGATTAACGTGGCTGCTGCGGACTCGATCAACGATCGGGGAGAGATCTCCAGCGAAGGAGGGCTACCTAACGGCGACAACCGTGCGGTCCTTCTAATTCCATGCGACGACGGCCATCCAGGCGTTGTGGGTTGCGACTACAGCCTGGTGGACGCGGCCGCTGTGACACAGAGCCCAAGGCCTCGCTATGTCCCCAGCGTAACGCAGCGTCTGCCACATACGCGGTGGAGGAGTAGGCGTATTCCGGACTGAACAAGCAGCAAGGACAATCCGTGCGGTGGCTGCGTTTCGGGTTGAGGGTTTCGCCGCCCACCCTTTCCGCAAAAGGGCGGACAAGGGTGGGGCACCCTCATCTTAATCGATTCGGAAAGGGTGGACCGGCGCCCTGACGACAGTTAGGAGGGCAAGACGCAAGGTCCCTCGACTGCGCTCGGGATGGCAGACTTGGAAGAACCGGCGGGGCTTCCCTGTTCCCGCGAACGGCTGCGCCTACATGAGTAACTGGCGGGGGGGAAGTGTCCCTGCTACCATTTCAATGGGATGCCACTTCGCAGGTCAGCGGGAAAAACTGGACAGCGTGAGCGGAAGGCTGGCCGCGGCAGAGCGGCGCGCGACCGGCGGCGGCGGGCTGAGCTGGTCATTATTACGGGGATGAGCGGCTCGGGGAAGGCCTCGGTGCTCAAGGCCTTTGAAGATCTCGGTTACTACTGCGTGGACAATCTTCCGGTGGGGCTGATTCCGCAATTTGCGGAGTTGGCAGGGCAGTCTTCCGAGATCGAGCGCACTGCGCTGGTCGTGGATGTTCGCGAGGGATCGCAGCTCGAGGCTCTGCCGGAGATTGTGAAATCCGTCCGGCGGGTGTTGCCCACCAAGATGATTTTTCTGGAGGCAGCGGATTCGGTTCTGCTGCGCCGCTTCAGTGAAACCCGGCGTCCGCATCCGTTGGGAACCAATACTACTGTCAAGGCTTCGCTGGCTGCCGAGCGGCAGCATTTGCGGCGCATTCGAGCCATGGCGGACCTGGTGATTGATACTTCGAAGTTCAACGTCCACGAATTGCGGTCGCACATTACCGCTCGCTTTCAGAAACAGGAGGCGGGCAACAACATTCTAGTTTCTTGCGTAAGCTTCGGATTCAAGCATGGCGTGCCCGAGGACGCGGATCTGGTGTTTGATGTGCGCTTCCTGCCGAATCCGCATTTTGTGCCGGAGTTTCGTCCGCTGACCGGGCGCGATCCCAAGGTCGCAAAATATATTCGTTCATTTCCGCAGACCAAGGAATTCATCAGCCGGATTTCGGAGCTGCTGGTTTATCTGTTGCCGCACTACATTCGCGAGGGTAAGAGCTATCTGACGATTTCTTTTGGCTGCACGGGCGGGCAGCACCGGTCGGTCATGATTGCTGAGGATGTCTCGAAACGGTTGCGGATGGCTGGGTATCGGGTGAAGGTGGTGCATCGGGATAGTCCGGGGTAAGAATCAGTCGTTGATCGTCGCTCGTTGGTCGTCGCTCGTCGGTTGTGCTACGGCGGCAGAGTGGAAATGCAAGCCCCTCGACTGCGAATCATCGTTCGCGAGCGAATGATGATTCCTGGCTCGGGATGACAGGGTATGCGAACGACTAACGACCGACGAGTGAAGTAGAATAAAGGCTTGCGACACATACTGATTTCATCTGCAGTGGGGCGCGTGTGGCTGCGCCTGGGGAGCCCTCGATGCGGCAACTGACTCGCCTCATACGATACGCGGCGCCGTACTGGTGGCCCGTAGGGGCTTCCGTACTCTTGATGGCGGCGGTAGGGTTGCTGGATGCCTTCCGGTTGCTGCTCATCGGGCCTATTTTTGATCGGGTGCTGAATCCAGGTTCGCAGTCTCGGGAGATGCAACTTTTTACGGTTCCCGGGACCGGGCATACGATCTACCTGCGGCAGTTCGTTCCATCACACTTTCAGAATCCCTGGACCGTGGTGGCGTTTGCGCTGGTCGCCGCCACGGTGCTGAAGGGCATTTGTGACTATGCCGGGACCTACCTAGTGAATTACGCCGGGTTCGGCATGATTACCGATCTGCGCAACGACCTCTATGATTCCATCCTGCAACGCTCAGCGGCATTTTTTCACAAGCACACGACCGGCACTCTGGTTTCTACGATTGTCAATGACGTAGAGCGCGTGCAATACGCGATGTCGAGCGTACTGGCAGAGTTTCTGCAGCAGTTTTTTACCTTTCTTTTTACCGCGCTGGTGGTGGTGGCGTTGGGGCGGCAGTTTGCCTGGGTGCTGGTTTTATTTGTGCCGGTGATTATTTTTTCGGCGGGACGGATCGGGCGACGGGTACGACATACCACGCGACGCGGTCAAGATAAACTGGCGGACATCCAGAATATTCTGCACGAGACCATTACCGGCAACCGCATTGTGAAGGCGTTCAGCATGGAACGGTGGGAAATTGCGCGGTTCCGCAAGGCCGCGCAGAGGCTTTTTAGAGCCAACCTTCGATCCGTCGCGGCGGTGGCCATAAGTTCGCCGTTGATGGATATTTTTGGCGCGATCGCGATCGCTCTGCTTCTGCTATTGGGCCGCGAACAGATCAATCACCACGTTTTTTCATCCGGCACTTTTCTTGCGTTTATCGTGGCGGTTTTCAAGCTATATGATCCGGTTCGCAAATTTGCCTTGTTCAACAACAACTTTCAGCAGGCCCTGGGCGCATCGTCGGAGATATTTAAGTTCATGGATACGGAAGACGACGTAAAGGAGAAGCCCGGAGCCCAGCCATTGCCGCCCTTCTCGCGCAGCATCCGATTCGACAAGGTATGTTTTTCCTACGGGTCGGAAGAGGAAGAGGGGCGCGAGATTTTGCGTGATATCAATCTTGAGGTTCAAGCCGGGGAAGTGCTGGCTGTGGTGGGATCGAGCGGAGCGGGAAAGAGCACGCTGGTGCACTTGATTCCGCGCTTCTTTGACGTGACCTCGGGACGATTGACGATTGACGGCCGCGACGTTCGCGAAGCTACGCTGGCTTCGCTGCGATCGCAGATTGGCGTTGTCGCGCAGGACACGGTGCTGTTTAACGATACGATTCGGAACAATATTGCTTACGGACAACCGGCGGTCTCGCAAAAAGCGGTCGAGGAGGCGGCTCACGCGGCGCTGGCGCATGATTTTATTATGGAACTGCCAAACGGTTACGAGACGGTGATTGGCGAGCGCGGCGTTCGGCTGTCTGGCGGGGAACGGCAGCGGATTGCGATTGCTCGGGCGCTCTTGAAGAACGCGCCGATTTTGATTCTTGACGAGGCGACCTCGGCTTTGGATAGCGAGTCGGAGGCGCTGGTGCAGTCGGCGTTGCAGAACCTGATGACGGGACGAACCGTGGTCGTGATTGCTCACAGGCTTTCTACCGTCCGGCGGGCTGATCGCATTGTGGTGCTGGAGAATGGAACCGCCTCGGACATAGGTCCGCATGAAGAGCTGATGAAGAAGTTGGGGACTTATCGTCGGTTGTATGAACTGCAGTTTGCGGAAGTGGAGCCAGCGCGGCCCGAGGTGCACGCGGAATGAAGTGCGTGGGGAGAAAATCCCCGCCCTGTCGCAAAGGGCGCGACAAGGACGGGGCACCCGTTTCTGAGGTTAGAGCTTAGACATATGCCGATTCGCTCCATGACCGGGTTCGCGCAGGTGAAAGGGCAGCTGAATGGACAGTTTGGTTTCACGCTGTCGCTCAAATCGGTGAATCATCGGTTTCTCGACATACACTTTCGCATGCCGTCGGACAGCGACGATCTGGAAATGAAGCTGCGCCGCCGTTTGAAGGAGAAAATGGCTCGCGGCCATGTGGAGCTGACTTTGAACGTAGAACGCAGCGTGAGCGAGGGCTTTTCGCTCAATCGCAGTTTAGTGGGTGGTTACGTTCAGGCATTTCGAGCCGCGGCGGCGGAATTCGGGCTTGCCGCCGAGCCGGATCTCAACGCAATTCTTCGCATTCCGGGCGCCCTCGAGTCGGAGGTGTTGCCGGTTGACGACGGATTGGAGGCCGCAGTTCTCTGCAAGATGGAAGAGGCTCTGACCCGACTGAATCAAATGCGCGAAGAAGAAGGGCGTGGCACCGAGCGCGAATTGCGACAGCGTATGAGCCATGTGCAGCAAGCTCGGGAAGGCGTAGAGCAGCATCGCCATGCGGCTCTGCAGATTTATGCCGAGCGTCTGAAGACGCGCTTGCAGGAGCTGCTGGGTTCACAAATCGATCCGGAGCGCATTCTGCAGGAAGCGGCGCTGCTGGTCGATCGCAGCGACATTCAGGAAGAGCTGGTACGGTTGGATCAGCACGTGAAGCATCTTCTCGGCTTGCTCGATGAGGGTGGAGAAGTCGGCAAGAAACTGGACTTCCTGCTGCAGGAAATGAATCGCGAGGCGAACACGCTGCTTTCCAAGACTTCCGCGTTGGCCGGGGAAGCGATGAAGATTACCGAGCTTGGGTTGTCGATGAAAGCGGATATCGAGAAGGCGCGCGAGCAGGTGCAGAACCTCGAATGACCACGGTTTACATTATTTCGGCGCCTTCGGGTTCGGGCAAATCGACGCTCGTGGACAAGGTGCGTGAGCTCGTTCCGGACCTGGATTTTTCCGTTTCCTACACCACGCGGGCGCCGCGAGGGAATGAACAGAACGGGCGGGAGTATTTTTTTGTGTCGCGGGAAGAGTTCGAGGAAATGATTCGGCGGGACGAATTCCTGGAGTATGCCGACGTGTTCGGCAACTATTACGGCACGGCGAAGAGCGTGCTGCAGCAGGCAGAGAAGCGGGGCAAAGACCTGCTGCTGGATATCGATGTGCAAGGGGCGAAGCAGATCAAGCGCAAGCTTCCGTCAGCATTGAGTATTTTTATTATGCCGCCGGACCGGAACGTTTTGGAGGCACGCCTGCGAAAACGCAGTCTGGACACAGACGAAGTGATTCAGCGCCGGTTGGTCACGGCCAGTGGTGAGATTGAGAATTATAAGAAATACGACTATATTCTGGTTAACGACCGCCTCGATGAATCGATCGAAGCGCTGCAGGCGATCCTGCTTGCGGAACGACTGAAGCGCTCGGGGGTTCACGGACCCGCAGACGATGTGAAGATGCTGTCCAGGGCCGAAGGTTGCCGATTGGCTAACATTCGGGAACGGCTGCAGCCAATCTTGGCTTCGTTTGCGACTGCGGCAACTTCGGGCGGACGTTAGCGACAAGGGAGAACACAATGAAGTTGATTGAAGGGTTCGACAGCAACTATCGATACATTCTGGTAGCCGCTCGCCGCGCACGTCAATTACAGGGCGGTGCGCCGCCGGTCATCGAAACTCACTCCCGCAAACCCTGCCGCATCGCGCAGGACGAAATCAAGGCAGGCAAAGTGAAATGGGTAATCCCGGAAACGCCCAGATCGCAAGTTGACGTGGTCAGCGAGATGCTCGACAAGGCGCTGGGGCAAGAGTAGCGCTTGCAATTGCCGACTGCCGATTGAGTGAGACAGGGCGTGACAGAATCGGCAATTGGAAATTGGGCCATCAGCAATTATGAAAATCGCTCTTGGCGTCAGCGGCGGAATTGCAGCCTACAAGGCGGCGGAAATTGTCCGCCTGCTGCAAGATCGTGGCGTGCGCGTACAAGTCATCATGACCCACGCTGCCCAAGAATTTATCCGGCCTCTCACCTTTGCGGCACTCTCCGGCGAAAAAGTGATTACCGATATGTTCGGGGCTGGTTCGATCGAGCATCCGAATATTGATTCGGCGGTCGAGCATATCGCCGTGGCGCAATCCATTGACGCGCTCCTGGTTGCGCCGGCAACGGCGGATGTTCTCGCGAAGTTCGCGCAGGGCATCGCTAGCGATTTTCTCAGCACACTGTATCTCGCAACTACGGCGCCGGTTGTAGTCGCGCCTGCTATGAACGTTAACATGTGGGATCATACGGCTACGCAGGCGAATCTTGAGGTTCTCAAGAAGCGCGGTGTGAAGATCGTGGAACCGGGTACTGGATATCTGGCTTGTGGAATGACCGGGCCCGGCCGCTTGGCAGAGAATGAGGCCATCGTCGCAGCGACGCTCGAAGCGCTTGGAGCTTCGCAGGAACTAGCGGGAGAAACGGTGCTGATTACCGCCGGGCCTACGCGAGAGAAAATTGATCCGGTGCGATATCTGACAAACCGTTCCAGCGGAAAGATGGGGTACGCATTGGCCGAAGCTGCACTGCGCCGTGGCGCACGAGTGTTGCTGGTAAGCGGACCCACTGCATTGACTCCGCCGGGCGCTGCCGAGGTCACTCGTGTCGAGTCAGCCGAAGAAATGAGGCAGGCGGTTTTGAAGTTGCTGCCGCAGGTTTCGATTGTGATCAAGACCGCGGCGGTGTCTGACTATCGCCCGAAGTCACCTGCCTCGCAAAAGATCAAGCGCAGCGGCCCTATGACACTTGAACTTGAGCCGACGGCCGACATCCTGGGTGAGATTGCGCGACAAAAGCAATCGCAGCTGATTATTGGGTTTGCTGCCGAGACTCAGAACGCGCTAGAGAACGCGCGGAAGAAACTGGCCTCGAAGTCACTTGACGCCATCGTCGTGAATGACGTTTCGCGCGAAGGAGTGGGCTTTGACTCTGACCGCAACGCGGTCACGATAATCACTCGGCACGAAGTTGTGGAAGTTCCAGAGACCACGAAGTGGGAAGTCGCGCAACGCGTGCTCGACCAAGTATTAAAGCTGCGAAGTCCGCAAAACACTCCTGCCAAGATCGGAAAATAGCGAATGCCTGGCGTGCTCGACCCGGAACTCAAGCGCGCTCTAGCCGAACGTATTCGCTTCTACAACGAGTTGGGGATTTACGATTTCTATCGCCGTGAGCCTGCCGAAGCCCACTCCATCCTGTTGCAGGATGCAGTAATTCAAGAAAACCCCGAAATACAACCAGAAGTGCGAGAGGAAATGACGCCAAGAAGTAAAGCGGTGGGTGCTGTCCAAGTTGTCTCGGAAGAAAGCTTGCGCGAAGAAGCGAACCGAAAGCCTGAATCAGGTATAGCTGATCCCGTCCAGGCGCTATGTTTGATTCGCCAGGATCTAGGCGATTGCACCCGTTGCCGCTTGAGCAAACAAGGACGCAAACAGATCGTCTTCGGCGTGGGCAATCCGAAAGCCGAGCTGATGTTCATCGGCGAGGCTCCGGGCGCGGACGAAGACCAGCAGGGTGAGCCCTTCGTCGGCCGCGCGGGACAGTTGCTCAACAACATGATCAAGGCGATGGGGCTGCGGCGCGAAGACGTTTACATCGCGAACATCATCAAGTGCCGTCCGCCGGGAAACCGGATGCCAGAGCGCGATGAGTGCGAAACCTGCTCTCCGTTCCTGATGCGGCAGATTGCGGCCATCAATCCGAAGGCGATCGTGGCGCTTGGCGCGGTGGCGGCGAAGACGCTCCTAGCGATCAACGCCCCTATGTCCGAGTTTCGCGGGCGGTGGTTCGATTTCCGTGGTACCAAGCTCGCTGTCACTTATCATCCTGCATTCCTGCTGCGCGATCCTCGCCAGAAGAAAGAGACTTGGAAAGACTTGCAGATGGTAATGAAGGAATTGGGACTGGCAATTCCGGCGAAGGGTGTCGAGTAAGGAGTTTCTTCATCGCCCCCACGGGCGATGACGCGCGCGGCTACCACTACAGCCGGAATGGCGCAGCCAGGAGTCTCGCTGGCAGCATCACAGCCGCCCATACAAGTTCCAACACTCCGTGCACCGCAATCCCGATCAGTCGGAATGGCAGGAGCAGCAGCCATACGATCGGATAAAGCACCAAGGCGAATAGAGCCAGCGGCCAGCACAGCACAAACAACAAGCACCAGAGGAGAAAAGTGAACATGACAGGCTCTCCTTGTCTTCAGTGTAATTTACGAAGGTTCTGGCCGAAAGGTTCCGGTAGACCTAGGCTTTATCTTGGAGGCGATTGCTAGCAGTGAGATGCTTTTCGAGAAATGCCACCGTGCGAAACCCGGCGTCGCGCCAGACTTGGCCGCTGAAGCCGTGCCCCACTCCAGGATAGATCTGCATTTCGTAAGCAATCTGCTTCTTCTCGAGCATTTGCTGCAAGTGGTATGCCTCTTCCACCGGGACGGTCTTGTCCTGATCACCATGCAGGATGAGCACCGGGCATAGTCGGCGCGCGAAGAATTTCATCTCTTTGGGCATACCCCCGAAAAACTCTACGACCGCCTTGATGCGCGAGTCGATGGCCGAGGCGGACAACGCAAGATATGCGCCCAGAGAGAATCCCAATAATCCGACACGTTCGGGATCGACTTGCGGCTGGCGGGCGACGAAGCTGACCGCGTCCCACAAAGTTTTCATCCAGACGGGAAAGTGACGGAAGATAGTTTGTAGACCATCGATCTCAGTCGTTCCAGTGCGATCGAAATAATGCAACACGTACACTGCGAAGCCCTGCCCGGCCAGAAGGCTGGCAGGGTCGGCCATCCCCGCGTGTCCGCCCCCCGAACCATGCAGGCCGATCACGGCGGGAAAACGCTGTTCGTTGGTGTCCGGCAGAAAACAATCCAGACGAATGTCTTTGCTGCCGCTCTCGAATGAAACTTGGGATCGGGTGATGGAATACATGAAGGGCAGCACTTGGCATCAGCAGTTAAGTGCTCGTTGCCACACTCTCAACGCCCGCCAGCTTCGCCAATGACTCGCCATATGGCGCCCGCGCAATACCACGCTCGGTCACAATTGCGGTCACGTACTTCGCGGGCGTTACGTCGAACGCGGGATTTTCCACTTGCACTCCGTCTGGGGTCATTTGCTTGCCGGCAATATGCGTGACTTCTTTTTCGTTGCGTTGCTCGATGGGGATCTTGCTGCCGTCGGCCGCATCAAAATCGATGGTCGACAGAGGCGCAGCCACATAAAAAGGGATGTTGTGCTCTTTTGCCAGCACGGCAACGGAATAAGTTCCGATCTTATTGGCTACGTCGCCATTGGCCGCGATGCGATCCGCACCCACCACAATCGCTCCGATCTTGCCTTGCTTCATGATCGCGCCCGCCATGTTGTCGGAAATTACGGTCGTGGGAATGCCATCTTTCATCAACTCCCACGCGGTCAGGCGCGAACCCTGTAGGAAGGGACGAGTTTCGTCAGCGTAGACATGGATTTTCTTTCCCTGCTCGACTGCGGCTCGAAACACTCCGAGCGCTGTGCCATAGCCACAAGTCGCGAGCGCGCCGGCATTGCAGTGAGTGAGTACGCCACCGCTGGCGGGCATGAGGGTCGCGCCATAGCGTCCCATCGCTTGATTAGCTGCGATGTCTTCGGCGTGCATGTGCTGCGCTTCCTCGACCAGAGCTTGCTTGATCTGCGGCACCGGGCGCACCCGGAGCAATTCGAATTTGTCACGCATGCGACGAATGGCCCAGAAAAGATTTACCGCGGTCGGGCGCGTCTTGCTAATTACTTCGCAGATCTCGTCAAACTCGCGCTTCAGTTCGCCTCCGGTTTCGGCCTTCGAATTCTTCATACCCAGTGCGATGCCCATGGCCGCCGCCACGCCGATGGCCGGTGCGCCACGCACGACCATGTTGCGGATCGCATCTGCGACCTGCTCGTAAGTTTTGCAGGTTACGTAGGTTTCTTCGGTGGGCAGCTTCGTTTGATCGATGAAGCGTACGCCCTTGTCAGTCCATTCCAGAGTTTGAATCATACGATTTCCAACACGGCGATTGTCATTCTGAGCAAAGCGCCCGGGATGACGACTTAGATCTTGTGCACTTCACAGCGGTTCCGTGGCAAGTTCGTAACCGCGGGTCGTCCACACAATTCGCAACTTGCTGCGACCGCGAACATCGGCGGAGGGGTTGCGTCTTTCTGCAGCAAGTGTTCCTTGCGTACATCCGTTGCGGTAAATATCGAGACAAACGGCGCGGGCGCGGCAGCTTTCTCGACATTCGGACGTCCTTTGGCCTCTTCGCGCTCAACCAGGCACATCACACCAGCGATTTCAAATCCAAATTCTCGTGCCGTCTCGATCGCTTGAATCGTGGAAGCGCCGGTAGTGCAGACATCGTCCACGATCACTACGCGCGCGCCCTTCTCTCGAAAGCCTTCGATCCGCTGTCCTGTGCCGTGCTGCTTCTCAGCTTTGCGGATGATAAAGCCATGAATTTCGCCGCTAGTCACAGCCACCGCCACCGCCAGCGGATCGGCGCCCATGGTTAAGCCGCCAATTGCCCTAGGCTTCCATCCGCGCCGCTGAATCTCCTCCAGGAAGACTTGCCCCGTCAGTTGGGAACCGCGCGCGTCGAGAGTTGTGGTGCGGCAATCCACGTAGTAATCGCTGGTTCCACCGGACGAGAGTTTGAACTCCCCGAGACGAAAAGACTTCGTTGCCAGCAGACGCAAAAGTTCCTGACGCGCGGAAGACATGGAAATTCTAAGATAGCATGAGCAGGCTTCAGGCCTTGGGCGCGGACGAGCAGTTAGCGTGAACCACAGATCCTGAGGCCTGGAGCCTGACGCCTGTGTTACTGATTCAATCTCTCCAAATGCCGGAATCCATCGGTTCCGACGAACAACAAAACCGAAAGTGTGCCGTTATACGCCATGTGCATAAGCAAGCTGGCAGCGACCGATTTCGTCACGGCGCGCGTGATGGTCAACGCCAACCCAACGATAAATATCACCAGCACCGGACCCCACGCACGTCCCAGTTGGGGCGCATGAATGAGGCTAAAGCCCAGCGCGGTCGTCAGTACAGCGATTGCCATGCCGAATCGACGAACCAGGACCGGATAGAGAAATCCGCGAAAGAAGAATTCTTCGAGCAACGGTGCGAAGGTCACCCCAAACAGCGAGACTGCCCAAGCTTCGCTCGGTGTCCGGAAGAAACGATCCATTGGCACTTCTTTCGGGATCGGAAGAAAGTGTGCGATCCCTTGCAGCGCGAACGACAGAGCCATGCCCGCCAGCAAATAGGTTGACCAATTTCCGGGCCAGTTCCACCGGATCGCCTGCCAGAAATCCTGGCCGGGAGCGCGCTTCACAATCGAAACCATGAAGCCGACGATCAACAAATAGGCAAACACTTGTCCCAGCACGGCAACCAGCGGATACGTCATGACTTCGAGGATTGCAATTGTGGGATACAGCAACCGTTGCGCAGCAACCCCAACTAACGACAAAAAAACGAAAACAGAGACCAGAGTCAGAGCCACGATCTGCAGCACGTCCCATCCGGTCCACGCCGGGTTCTCAGAAGGGAGTTCTGTTGTAGGCGCCGGGGGCTCGGGCACGGGCAGGAGTCCCGGATCAGACCACGGATTTTGGGGTGAAGACACGCGATTCAGAGTTGCAACGGGACATTTTGAATTTACACGAAAAAGAAAACTGATGCCGACTCGCCGACGCGTTTTGAAGCCTCGCACAATGCGAAGAAACCGAGGCACATCAAGCCAGCAACTCGGCAGCCGAAGGGCGTTTTTCCTTCCCGTCGAAATATGCCGCTAGAGCCTGCCCGGTATATGACTTCTTATTCCGCGCGACTTGCTCTGGTGTACCTTGAGCGACGATTCGTCCACCCTCTTCTCCACCCTCTGGACCGAGATCGATAATCCAATCGGCGTTGCGGATCACATCCAGATTGTGCTCGATAATTACGACCATGTTTCCCAGGTCGGTCAGGCGGTGGAGCACGTCCAGCAACTTCTTGACATCGTCAAAGTGCAAGCCGGTCGTGGGTTCGTCGAGCAGATACAGAGTCTTGCCCGTTTGCCGCTTACTTAATTCGCGCGCCAGCTTGATGCGTTGCGCTTCGCCACCAGAGAGCGTCACCGCCGATTGTCCAAGGTGAATGTATCCAAGACCAACATCCACCAGTGTCTGCAACTTTTGCTTTACCTGCGGGATATTCTCGAGAATCGGCAAAGCGTCCGACGCGGGCATTTCGAGCAAGTCCGCGATGGAGTATCCCTTGTACTTCACTGCCAGGGTTTCGTGGTTGTAGCGGCGCCCGCCGCAGACTTCGCAGAGCACATAGACATCGGGCAGGAAACTCATTTCAATGCGCCGCTGTCCCTCACCCTGGCAGGCTTCACAACGTCCTCCGGTCACGTTGAATGAGAATCTCCCCGGCTTGTAGCCTCGCTCACGCGACTCCGGCAGCATCGCATAGAGATCCCGAATCTGCGCGAAGACTCCGGTGTAGGTCGCAGGATTCGAGCGCGGGGTTCGACCAATCGGTGATTGATCAATACGAATCACTTTGTCGATGTTCTCCGCCCCTGAAATCGCTTTGTGCGCGCCGGCTTCCTCCCGCGAACGGTAGAGCATCCTAGCCAGCGAGCGATAGAGAATGTCATTCACCAAAGTGGATTTGCCCGAACCCGAGACTCCCGTCACCACGGTCATCACGCCGAGCGGAAAGGTGACGTCGATATTTTTCAGGTTATTCTCGCGGGCTCCCAGGATGGTGATGCCGGCGCCGTTCGTCTGCCGGCGCTCGGGTCGCATCGCGATCTGGACCCTGCCCGAGATGTAAGCTCCAGTAAGCGATCGCGGCACTTCCATAATCTCTTCCGGAGTGCCGTGGGCCACGAGTTCGCCTCCATGGCGGCCCGCCCCGGGGCCGAGGTCGATTACATAGTCCGCGCGCCGGATGGTCTCTTCATCATGCTCAACCACCAGAACCGTGTTGCCAAGATCACGCAGCTCTTCGAGCGCCTTCAGGAGGCGGGTGTTGTCCCGGTGATGCAAGCCGATTGAAGGCTCATCAAGCACGTACAGCACGCCCCTCAACTTTGACCCGATCTGGGTGGCCAGACGGATGCGTTGTCCCTCGCCTCCAGAAAGCGTCGCAGCCGAACGATCGAGGGAAATGTAGCCTAAACCCACCGCATTCAGAAACTGCAGCCGCTCCACGATCTCGTGCACGACGCGTCCAGCAATCGCCGCCTCGCGTCCCGTCAGCTGGATTTTCCTGGCCAGTTCCAGCGAACGCGAGACCGGAAGCTCAGTAAAATCTGCGATTGACAGTCCATTCACTTTCACTGCCAGACTCTCGGGACGCAACCGCTGCCCGTGACAGGCGGGACATTCGGTCGCCGACATGTAATCGAGCAGGAAATCACGGTAGCCCTCGGAAGTGGATTCCTCCAGCGCCTGCTTGAGATAAGCTAGAATTCCGCGGAAACCCGTCTTCCCCTTTCCCGCCTCCCCAAGGAGCAGCAGGTTCTGTATCTTCTCAGGAAACTTTTCGAAGGGCGTGCTCAAATCCACGCCGTGCGCCGTGGCCGCAATCTGCAGCATGTGGATCAGATTTTGGGAAGCCGATCCGGGCCCCAAACCGCCATCGAGCAACGGTTTCGACCAGTCGACGATTACCTTGGCGGGATCGAAATCATAACGGCTGCCCAGTCCATGACACTCAGGGCAGGCTCCATACGAACTGTTAAAAGAGAACGATCGTGGCTCCAACTGGGGTACGTTGATCCCGCAATCCGGACAAGCCAGCCGCTCCGAGTAAAGCTGCTCTTCGCCGCCCACCACAGCGACCTGGACCAATCCGCCCGCCAACTTCATCGCCAGTCCGATCGAGAGTTCCAGCCGGTGCTCGATGCCTGGCTTCACCAGCAGACGATCAATTACAACTTCGATGGTGTGGTTCTTGCGTTTGTCCAGCGGGATGTCATCGTCGAGATTCACCAGTTCGCCGTCCACCCTCGCCCGCGTAAAGCCGTGTTGCACCAGCTTCTCCATCTCCTTTTTGAACTCGCCTTTCCGTCCCCGGACGATGGGGGCCAATACCATGACGCGATCTTCTGGCGTAAGAGCCATGACACGCTGAACGATCTGGTCCGCCGTCTGGCGGCTGATCGCTCGCCCGCATTTCGGACAATGCGGCACTCCAATCGAAGAGAACAAAAGACGAAGATAGTCGTAGATCTCAGTGATCGTTCCTACTGTTGATCGAGGGCTGCGGCTGGTAGTTTTCTGCTCAATGGAAATCGCCGGACTCAGCCCATCAATGGCATCCACCTCCGGACGCTCCATCTGGTCGAGAAATTGGCGGGCGTACGCCGAGAGGGTCTCCACGTACCGCCGTTGGCCCTCCGCATAGATGGTGTCGAACGCCAGCGAGGACTTGCCCGATCCGCTCAGGCCAGTGATTACCGTCAGGCTATTACGGGGAATCTCGACGTCGATGTTCTTGAGGTTATGCTGGCGCGCCCCGCGCACCGAAATCTTGGTAATGGCCATAAACCGCGAAAGTGATGCCCTTCAGTGACCTTCCGTAATGTGGACGGGTCCACAGAGATGTTGGAAAGTGGAGGTGCGCAGCTCTACTCACGTATCTTATTTGCTAACAGTGGCAAGCGTCAACGCAGGTAGATTCAGGGAGCGGCGACATCAATGGGACTTGGTTAAAAGGCAGGGATCTTGGGCAGTCTACTGAGCGTTGGCATCATCTGTTTCACCGTAGTTGCTGTGCTGGCAATTGGAATTCTATCCGCATACGGCTCTGTCATCGGAATCCTTCATACTTTCGCGAACCAATCGCGGCAACGCACTGAACAACAACCTGTGCTCGCCTCCGGCCAAGCCCGTGCCGCGCACGCTGGCGGACACTAGCCCGCAGATCTAGTTGAAATTCTGGATTGTTCCTTCCGCAAAAGGTCCCCTGCGCCTAAGTTGTAGAAGCAGTGCCTGGCTCTCTAGTGAGGAGGCGTTGGGGGTGTATCAGCTCCGCCCGGCTGGTTCGGCATTCCGGGATTGGGGAACTGCCGCATTCCGGGGGGTGTTCCCGGCTGAATTCCCTGTTGCTGAAGCTGCTGCTGCCGTTGCTGCAGCTCCTGCAAGAGTTGCTCTGGGGTCTTGACCTGCTGTTGTCCATCCTGTTGCTGCTGCTGTTGTTGGTCATCGCCCGCAGTCTGATCGTCCGTCTGATCGGTCTGATCATCGGCCGTGTCATCGGTGGCGTCCGCAGAGTCATCGGTAGCGTCGTCTTGGCTCTCCTCCGCATCCTGACCTTCCACGGTAACGGTATTCGCACCGGGAGCTGCCATCGGCATCGCCGCCGGCCGATTATAGACAGCCTGGTTGTAGGCAGTCGCCTGCTGGGTCGGTGGCTGCGAAGGGGTATCGGCTGGAGCGCCTGACTTGGCCAGCAAAATCACCCGGTCCAAGGCACCAGGGTCAGTCGGCGACCCCAGCAAAACATAGTTGAAATGCGATCCGTTGAGCAGAGACGCGAGTACATCACGGGCCGGAGCCGGACCGAACCGTCCCACCACACGTTCCGGCGCGGTTCCCGGAAGGTCGATGGTCGCACCCGTCTGCTCCCGAACTGCCTTCAAAATATCGCCCAAGGTGGAATTCTGAGCCGAAATCGTCAACTGGCCGCTTCGGAACGAAACTTGGGGAGGAGTCGCGGGCAACTGCGCCAGCGTCGGCGGAGGAGCCGGCGGAGTAGGTTGAGCCTCCGGTTGCCCTTGCGTCGTCGGCTGGCTAGTAGTAGTTGAGTGCCGTCGCTTGCCAAAACAAGGCCCTGCCAAGAGCAGAAAGCAGAGACTCACGATAAAGAGATATTTTGGCTTCACTGCCCCACCTGACACGGGAACGCCTGCACTTGCGGGTCTTGCGAAAATTCTTACAAATCCGCTTTAAATTGTAGCACCGTCAGCCTATCCCGTAGCGTCATCCGCAGCGACCTAGACAGCTAGGTCTCTACTGCCGCGGCGCATAATAGCCTTTGCGGGAGCGTACCTGGAGATCCTTCTTAAAGGCAGTGATTTCAATTGGGCGATAGCGACCGTTCGCTTCAAAATCAGCCGGATGATAGGAAATGATGTACTGGCTCCGCAGCTCGTCTTCAATGGCCGAAAACGAGTTCTTGATGTCCTTCATCTTGTATGGAAAGAAGGCGCGGCCACCGGTGGCGTCCGCGATCCGCTGCAGGACCTTGTCACCCCGCAAAATCAAACCGCTGTCATCGGTCGAAATCGCGTAAATGATGACTTCCGCCCGTTGCGCCATTTCAATTGCCTGAGCCTCGCTGAAGTCACTCTGGTTGTCCTCGCCATCACTCACCACCACGATGGCCCGTCGCGAAGGACGGTCCTCGTGATCCTTGATCAAGTTGTCGTGGCAGGCTCGATAGATCGCATCGTAAAGCGCCGTCCCCCCGCCATCTTGTAAACGATGGACAGCCGCGGAAAGCAACGCGCCATTGTCGGTAAAGTCCTGCATCATCTGACTACGTCCATTGAAGCCGACCACGAAGGCCTTGTCGAAATTGGGGCGGACAGTCTTCTGCAGGAAACTATCGGCCGCCTCCTCTTCGAAGTCGAAGCGCCCGCGCACCGAGCCGCTGGTATCGATTAAAAGTCCCAACTGGATCGGTAAATCCGTTTCGCGGCGGAAATTCACGATCGATTGGGGCGGCTTGTGATCGTCGAGAATCGCGAAATCTTTCTCGTTCAGATTGCGCACGAACTTGCCCCGCTTGTCGGTGGCGATGAACAGCACATTAACTTCGTCCACCCGCTTCTTGATCGTGATAATGGAATCGTCAGGTTGACCGGTATCAGGGCTGGAGGAGGGAGACGACGAAACCAATGCGTTGCTCGGGGCGAGGTATGTCACCTGTGCCTGCGGCAGCCCTGCCAATGCCACAAGCATTCCCGCGAGCAATAAATACTTCCCTATGTACTTCATTCCACATCCCGTCCCGACTTACGGCGTTTAGTTTCAGGCCCGGCACAATCATCCACAATATTAGATGCACTCCAGGGACCGAAGTACCCGCCAGATGCCGCTTTTACTCATTAGAACTCTAGGAGCCCCTTTTGCAAATGCCAAGTTACAAAAGGAGCACTCGTTAGGTCATGGCTCTCTTCAACTTAGGTGACCATGCTTCGCAACTCGGAAGGACCGGTTTGGCATCTCAATCCACCGTTGCAAGGTTAAAATAGCACCACTACCCAAAACAGGAGACTCGATGAAAAAGCTGCTCGTGCCTTTCTTGCTGTGCGCCCTTATAGTGCCTGCTCTCGCTGCCGACGATAGCACGGAAGTGGACCGGGTGGAGAACTCGGGTCACGTTCTCAAAGAAATCCTCAACATCCCCGACAACATTCCGCAGGACCTGCTCGACAAAGCCGAATGCATCATTGTCCTGCCCTCGGTCAAAAAGGGCGCATTTGGAGTCGGTGCCAGCTACGGTCGGGGAGTCATGATTTGCCGCAGCGGAATCTCCTATACCGGACTCTGGGGGCCCCCCGCTCTTTACGCCCTCGAAGGCGCCAGTATTGGATTTCAGCTCGGAGGCCAGGCTACGGACTTTGTCCTGCTGGTGATGAACCCGGCGGGAGCGCGGTCGCTGCTAAAAAGTAAAGTGAAGCTTGGAGCCGACGCCTCCGCCGCAGCCGGCCCCAAAGGTCGTACCGCCGAAGGTGCCACCGATATCGTGATGACCGCCGAAATCCTTTCTTATTCGCGTAACAAGGGATTGTTCGCCGGAGTCTCGCTCGAAGGTTCCACCCTCCGCTCCGACGGCAGCGCCAACGAAAAATTGTACGGAAAGAAACTAAGTGCAAGAGATATCATCCGTGACGGAAAGGTAAAGACTCCGGCATGTGCCTCCGAACTGGTGGCGCTCCTGGACAAGAAATCTCCCAAGAACCTCTCCGATCCAAAATCACTGCAGTAGCCGAGTGCGATAGAGTATTTTCGTAGGACGGGTCTTCGGCTCGTCCCAATCGAGCGCAAATCGCGTGCTTACGATGAGGTCAAAGCCTGCGAATCTGACTCGCTGCCCCTGGGCAAGCAACGAACTTTCCATCCGCTACCACGACGAGGAGTGGGGTGTCGCTGTTCACGACGACACTCCCCTTTTCGAATTCCTTATCCTCGAGGGCGCGCAGGCCGGCCTGAGCTGGGACACCATCCTGAAGAAACGCCAGAACTATCGCGCCGCTCTCGATCGCTTCGACATGCGGAAGATTGCCCGCTACGACCACCGCAAGATACAAAGCCTGATAAACAACGCCGGTATCATCCGCAATCGCCTGAAGATTGCCTCCGCCGTCCAAAACGCAAAAGCATTTCTCCAGGTGCAAAACGACTTTGGATCGTTCAACGACTACATCTGGCAGTTCACCGGCGGATCGCCGATTGTGAACTCCCGCCGCTCGCCGAAGCAAATTCCAGCCAGCACCCCCGAATCCGACGCTATGAGCAAAGACCTGAAAAAACGCGGGTTCTCCTTTGTCGGCTCGACGATCTGCTATGCCTTCATGCAAGCCGTGGGCATCGTCAACGACCACTTGGTCACCTGCTTCCGCTACTCAGACCTAAGTCCTCGAAAACGCCGCCGGTCCTAAACCGCAAACCACAGCTCTGAGGGCTATGGTGGTTACGCCAACTGACAAAAATAATTGCTCGCCAAATGCACCTCGGTAACTCGCTTCCACTTGCCAAGAAGCGATACGCTGTCTCATTCCATTTTTGCCGGATCACAAGCTAGGCTCTGGGAATTAGTCTGCGGACAAACAAGACCTTTGCTCATGGACGACGATATGAGGTTAAGGGGACGGATCGTCTCCGCAAGAATGCGGACAATCTGGAAGGTTGTCTCCATTGTGGTAAAAATCATCTGTCTTGTGTGCTTCATCATTGCCTTCTCGATGCCTTTCTGGCCAGGTATTCCGCCTTCTCCTCAGCCCTTGGAAGGTCGAGTCTACCCGCTTAACAATCACGGTCATTACACGTACATGAATCGAAAGGAATATCTGTTGATCGAATCAGTGCGGTGGACTTTTCCTGCGGTTTTCTTGCCGTTTGCACTGATCGAATACTTTGTGGACCCACTCAATCGCAAACCGCGATGGATTCCTGTGGTCCCTCCTCGTCCGTGGTGACAGTCTGTGAGTCGTTCAGAATCGGAAGGGTTATACTGCGGCTGGCTGGCTCTATAAGGATTACCGCATGCGCGCAACACTCCTCCTCACGGCCGCGCTCTTCGGCGGGGCCCTCCCTATCGTACTAGGCTTTATCGCAGCCATGCGTAAGCCCGACAAGCGGGAGGCCGAGAGGATTAGACGATCGGATGAAATGAAAGGGGCGTCTCGGATAATCCTAACGAGCCTGCCCGTTGGGTTCCTTGAAGACGAGGGCTGTAACACCGCCTATTTCACCCACAACTATAAAGCGCAGCATTTCTCAGCTGAGTTCCAGTCAGTTTCTTGTAAGCTAGCTTGGCGTCACCTGAATCGCAGTGAACCAGCACTCTGCTCCCGCCAAAGACGACCGCCTCACGCTGATCGCCATCTCAGCCCTCGCGTGCATCCTGCAGGACGTTTTGCACGAGGGCCTCGGCCACGGCGTGACCGCATGGCTGAGCGGAGCCCGCACACTCACCATGAGCACGGTCGCTCTGCAGTCTGACATTGACACACGCTGGGTTGCAGCCAATGGCACCCTCGTCAATCTACTCTTCGCCGCAATCTTCTGGCTGTTCCTTCTGAACCCGCAGCGTTACCGGCCTGCGACTCGCTACTTCCTCGCACTCGCCGTGGCGGGCAATCTCTTTATCGGGACCGGATATTTCTTCTTTTCCGGTATCACCAACTTTGGCGACTGGGCGGCGGTGATCCAAGGCTTGCACCCACACTGGATGTGGCGGTTTGGCCTCATCATGCTCGGAATGGTTTCGTACTACGCCTCGATGCTCCTGGTAGCCGCCAAACTGAATCCATTTCGCAGCCCGGATAAAGATTCTCCTCGTCTTCGCGGCCTGTGTTGGACGCCCTATTTCACGGACGGGATCCTCGCCGGTTTGGGAGGCTTGCTCAATCCCGCCGGATTGTTCTACGTCATTGCCTCAGCGCTGCCCTCAACCTTGGGCGCAAATGCCGGTCTCTTAAGCCTGCCCTGCATGATGAAACGAGGAAGTGGCAGCCAGGAGCCGGTTGCACCGATCGAGCGCAGCCGCGTATGGATCGCGACCGCCACCGTCGCCAGCCTGCTCTTCATATTCGTGCTCGGTCGCGGCCTCACCTGGTCGCGATGATCAGCTGAAGATCACTTGGCGGGACCAGCGTGCACATCGAAACCGTAACTCCTCAACACATCGCCGATAGCCGCTGTCTTAACGAACGACAAGAATTGTCGAGCGATCTCCTTATTCTTTGACGAGCCCAGAATCACGCACGCCTGCTCAATCGCCGGATATTCGTCTGGCGGAACCTCCACGGAACGCCCCTTGTCTTTCATATTCGGCGACAAGGCCAGCGACAATGCCACGATGCCCACATCCGCCGAGCCCGACACCACAAACGACGCCGTTTGCGAAATATTCTCGCCCAACACAAACTTGTCCTTCACTTTCTCGTAAATCTTCTGATTCTGCATCGCCGCCACCGCCGCCTGCCCGTAGGGAGCATGCTCCGGATTGGCGACGGCTATCTTCTTAACCGAAGGATCAAGAAGCGCCTGCATGCCTGAATTCAGATTAAGTTTCGACTCATTCCTGATCCAAATCACAATCTTGCCGTTCGCATATTGGTAGTAGCTTCCCGGTTCCGTCAATCCAGCGGCTTCCAGTTTCTTCGGGTAATCAAGATTCGCTGAAAAGAACATGTCAAACGGTGCGCCATTCTGAATCTGCTGAAAAAAGTTCCCCGAGGAACCATAAGTGAGCTTGACCACCTTCCCCGTTTCTTTCTGAAATCGCCCCGCTATATCCTGCATGGCAAATTGAAGGTCCGCCGCCGCTGCGACCGTGATCTCCTGCGCAACGCACATCCGAGAGATAAACCCCGCCACCAAAACGGCGATTAGTCCAAGCCTTCGGACATTCACAGCTCTCTCCCCCAGACTTATAATGAATGCATGCCAATCTCAGCCAGAAACAAACTGCGTGGAAAAATCGAAGAAATTCAACTTGGCGACATCATGGCCCATGTCGTCGTTCGGGTCGGGGACAATCTCATCGAGAGCGCCATCACCCGCCGCAGCGCCGACGAACTCAAGCTCAAGAAGGGCGACGCCGTCAGCGCCGTGGTCAAAGCCACCGAGGTCATGATCCAGAAAGACTGACCGTCTTCATTGCACATCGACGATCTTGAGGGTCGTCACCTGCCGCACCCATCGTGCCATCCTCTTTTCATCGGGGATCACGACGCGGTATGGCCCCTCCTTTTCGTCCAGCGGCTTGCCGTCTTTCAAATAAGCCAAAAAGATCTGCTTGTCGGTGAACGCCGGGTCAAGCTCGGGAAGAGCGATCACAACCCGATACCCGTCGGCCGCTTCCACCAATAGACATGACGCCAGCCGCTTTCCCTTCAGACTTTCTCCAAACCCAATTCCCGCTTTGCCCAACACGGCGTTCAGCAACACGCCGTCAAACGTCGTCAGCGTACCAGCAACCGAGGCTGTCAGCTTGGTGTGCGGCAAGGCTTCAATCTCAGCCCGTGTGAGAACGATCTGTTTTCCACCCTCAGCTTGAACCGTCAACTGCTGGCAAAAATAGCGGAGCAGCCCGCAGCAACAGGCCCACCAGCACGACGGAAAGGAGCAGCCGATGCCTCATTGTCAAACTCGCAGAATCATCACTTCGGTAGCTTTGATCAGCGCCGCCGCAGTTTGCCCTGGCTTCAATTGCATCTCCCGCGCCGAACGTGCGGTGATAATCGAAGTAATCTGCTGGCCCCCGATCGAAATCGCAACCTCCGCCATCAGCCCGCTAATACGAACCGCATCGATTCGTCCCACCAACTGATTCCGACCGCTCACTCGGCGGATCACATCCCTGCGTTCTTTCTCGGTCCTGCCTCGCGTCCGGAAAAGCAGCCGGTCCACTTCACTCTCCGGAATGCGGTGGTGTCCTCCCGCCGTCCGGATGCTGCGAATTTTCTTTTTGTAAATCCATTGCTTGATGGTGGGAAAGCTGATCCCCAGCTGCAAAGCCGCGTCCCGCAGCTGCAACAACTCGTCATCCTTCGTTCTCGAGCGTCGACCTTGAGCCTTCGCGGCCATTTGGGAAGGAATCCTACAGCGGCCCCTTGTCCCCGTCAATCGCTTTAGAGTCTCGATAAGCTTACTTCGCCCAAAATCTATTGCGGATTTCGGACAGCGACATAAAGAGCAGTCATATACAACTGCACATGATTAGACACTATAACCGCATTTGATATACATTTTCTGGTTCTTTGCCAACCTCCCTCAAAGGAAAGAAGAGCAATGCCTACCCCATTTGATCAGAAGCATTCGCACTCTGCCCCGATCCGCCGATCGCGTGCCTTCGATGCAAATATCAGCTGCACTGGGCGCTTTACTCGTTTGTCCATTCTCCTATGTGCGCTATGCCTATGCATTCCGCCATCCTGGGCACAGGTATCAGCCGACTTGTCCGGAACGGTAACCGATCAGTCGAGGGCAGCCGTATCGGGCGGGGCGGTTACGGTGCGAGATCTGGATACGGGACTCTCGCGAAGTACGGTTACCGATCAGGCGGGACGATATCAAGTCTCTGCTCTTCCCGTGGGACAGTATGAAGTCCGCGTCAAAAAAGACGGCTTTGCGGAAGGAGTCCGAACAGGAATTCGCCTGGTGGTAGGGCAAGATGCGCTTGCCGACCTGAGCCTACGGGTCGGAGTAGTCAGCGAACAAGTAAAGGTGACGGGCGATGCAGCGGTAGTAAACGTCACTACCCAGGACGTATCCGGCTTAGTCGGAGAGCAGCAGGTGAAAGATCTGCCGCTCAATGGGCGCAGTTACGACCTGTTGCTGACCTTAAATCCCGGAATTGTCAACTTCACGTCGGAGAAAACAGGTGGGATCGGAGTATCGAATTCCACCACGGGAAACAATTTCGCAGTCTCAGGAAATCGACCCCAGCAAAATCTTTTCTTGCTGAATGGGGTCGAATTCACCGGCGCGGCTGAGAACAACATGCAGCCAGGCGGCACCAGCGGGCAATTGTTGGGCGTCGACGCCGTTCGTGAATTCAACCTGCTGCGTGATTCTTACGGCGCGGAATATGGCAAACGGCCGGGTGGTCAGGTCATTATCGTTACTCAGTCCGGCGCAAATCAGGTTCATGGATCCGCCTATGAGTACTTGCGCAACAACGCTCTCGATGCCCCCAACATTTTGACCAGGGCTCCGCTCCGCCTTTTCAGCGTAACCAGTTTGGCGCGTCTCTCGGCGGCCCCATCCAAAAGGGCAAGACGTTCCTCTTCGGCAATTACGAAGGACTGCGCCAGCACTTGCATCAGACATCGGCAGCTTTTGTTCCGGACGCTGCATCGCGCGCAGCCGCCGATCCCAGCGTCGTGCCTTTGCTCAATTTGTGGCCGGTCGCGCCAGCGGGAGCCCCGGACTTCAATGGAATCGCCCAGGTTTTCAGCAGTCCCCTGCAAACCATTCGAGAGGATTTTGGAACGGCACGCGTGGATCACATCTTTTCCGAGCGGGATTCACTATCCGGCGTCTACACCATCGACGATGGCAATGACGTCACAGCCACCACCCTCAACCCATACAGCACCGACGTCGTGAGCCTCCGGGAGCAAGTTTTCAGTTTAGAGGAGACACACTCTCTCTCAGCATCCACTCTGAATGTTGCCCGGATCGGGTATTCGCGCGCTGGCTACTTTTTCACTGGGGAACCAACTCCCGGCTGGAACGAAGCTCACGGCCGCGCGGCCAATTACACCTTCCCCAACGGGATAATTTCGAGCCTGCCGCGTATTGGGGATGCAACCTTCACCACCAATAATGCAAAATTTCTGCCGCAGCCCCGAATCGGCTTGGCATGGAGTCCGAACGGAAAAACTGTTTTTCGCGCGGGCTTCGGAATGTATAACGAGCTTCAGGATGCGCTCGGTTATCGTACCGATCAGAACGCTCCGTTCAATCCGACCTACAGCATCGCGGCCTTGCCAGTCTCCGATCTTCCTATCGATCCCACCGCTCCCGTGCCCGCCAAAGCGTTATTGGTACCTGGGGGCGTTCAGCCGGACATGAAGATGCCAACTCTAATCTCCTGGTCATTGAGGGTTCAGCAGGAGCTTTCGCCCAACACGGTCTTGACTGTGGGCTACGTTGGATCTCATGGATACCACGAGGTCATCGGCATTGATGCCAACGAACCCTTTCCCACCATTTGTCCTGCGTCGCCATGTCCCGCGACCTACCCCAGCACTTTCCCTGCGCCGCTGGCGGACAGCCCGGTTCCTCCCGGGAGCTACTACATCCCTCCCAAAACGCCAAAGGCCAACCCACATTGGCGAATACCTGGACGTGGTTTTCAGAGGGAAGCAGCAATTACAACGCGCTGCAGGTCGATGTGAACCGACGCTTCAGCCATAACCTCTCTTTTCGCGGAGTTTACACCTGGTCAAGAGCCCTCGATGACGGAGATTCCCTGAATGCCACGACTGCGGGGAACGCGCCCGGACTGGTATCGAACCCGTTCAACGTCAGCGCGGACTACGGACTCGCAACTTATGACGTGAGAAATATCGGAGTGATCAGTGCTATCTATGCATTGCCCTTCGGACATGGACAGGCGCTGGCAAGCGGTCTGCAGGGCTGGAGGGACGCGTTGGTGAGCGGCTGGTCGTTGACTAGTATCGTCACGCTTCAAGCTGGATTTCCCTTTACGCCGCAACTCAGCTATAACCCGTCGAATAACGGCGATACCCGCAATCCGGTGCGGCCCTTCGTAAATCCGGACTTCACCGGCCCTGTCATTCTTGGAAAACCCAATCAGTGGTTCAATCCGAATGCCTTTCTGCCGCCGCCACCGAATAGCGGGTTTTACGGCGATCTTGGGAGAGATACTCTAATTGGTCCGGGACTGGCCACGTGGGATTTCTCGGTGTTGAAAGATACCCCGATTCACGAGCGCCTGACCCTGCAATTCCGCGCGGAGATTTTTAATCTCTTGAATCGCGCCAATTTCAACACGCCGAACCTGATCGTGTTTACTCCGACCGGAGTCTCGGGCACCGCAGGGGCGATTTCGAGCACGTCCACCACGGCGCGGCAAGTGCAATTCGGGTTAAAGCTGATTTGGTAGGGTGCGTGCTCGCGTTGGGCGACGCGCCGAAGAAAAAATCCTAGTTCGAGCTTGGCTGATTGCCTAAGGCTGCAGGCACTTCTCGTGAACCGGAGACTATCCGCTTCGGTAGTTCCTTAAGAGCGAAACCAGTTAAGGCAGAAATAATGGAACCCGCAACCGTCATCATGAGGGTGCCAGCGTAACGGCTGAACCATCCGCTGCCGTTGGAAGACGCCTCGCTGGCTTCATTCTGCCAGTTCGGCATCTGCCAGTTTAAGGAAACGTCACCCCGGTTTGCGTTCACTGCTAAGGTCCGCTGCCCCTTGCGAGGAAATTCACCGCTGATCATGCTATCTCGCACGACGCCGTCTGAAACAATTTGAACCTTTATCTGGTGTGTGCCGGACGCCACCGGTAACGTCTCCAACAAGTTTCCCTGCACTCCAGGGATCAGACCGAACTTTTTCTTGGCATTGCCGATAAGACTTCCGGAGTAAGCCAGATCACCATCCACCCAGACGGAAAGCTGCCCGTTGCGCAGGCTGTGCTGGACTTTGAGTTGCAGGGTGGCGTCTTTTCCCGAGAACGCCGTATGCAAAGCCATCAGCAAAGCGGCCAGCAGAAAGAATCCCAACATCACTCGAGCGGTCGCCGGAAGACGCACGAATTGTTCGCGCGCACTCTGCCAAACCGCGACCACTTGCGCCTGAATAGCCCTGCGCTCCAGATTCATAGCAGGATCTATTTTCGCCGCTTACCTCGTTGGAGGCACAGTTACCAAGGTGCCAAGCTGATCGGATGCCGTTATCGTCCTCTCAAGAAATGCGTAAGTCATGCCGCCGCTGGTAAGTTTCACCACTACATTGTCGTTCCGAGCGAAGCGAGGAATCTGCTGTCGCTCGCACCCGTGACAATCCGGCCCCACGTGCCAAGGACTGCATTCTTGAATGCGTCAACTTGTAATTCCCAACAAAACGAAAGCATCTCCGCAAATCCGCATTGAGAGTAAAATCCTCCTCCATAACTACACTTAGCCGAAACGAGTGAACACGGCAGCGCGAGCACCTGGAAAGTTATGTTCGAGAGATTCACCGAGAAGGCGCGTCGAGTTGTTTTCTTCGGTCGCTATGAGGCCAGTCAATACGGCAGCCCCTACATCGAGAGTGAGCATCTGTTATTGGGACCTCTCAGGGAAGATAAGGCCCTAACCTATCGCTTCCTTCGCTCACCCGGGACGCCTGAAGCCATCCGGAAAACGATCGAGCAACACACGACCATCCGCGAGAAAACTCCTACTTCGATCGACCTGCCACTCAGCAATGAAAACAAGCGTGTGCTGGCCTATGCGTCGGAGGAGGCGGAACGTCTGTCGCACCACCATATCGGGACGGAGCACCTCTTGCTTGGCCTGCTGCGCGAAGAAAAGTGTTTTGCCGCAAAGGTCTTGCGCGACCACGAGGTCCATCTGGAACAAGTCCGCGCAGAACTAACAGGACTTCCGCTCGATCCGCCGGAATCTCAGGAACGTGCCAGGCATCCTTCGGCCCGGTTCAGTCCGAACTTCGTCTCCGACCTGGGCAAACTTCAACCGCTTATCGGACGGGAGAATGAACTGGAGCGGCTCATTTGCATCCTCTGCCGCCGCACCAGAAAAAATCCAGTAGTGGTGGGCGAGCCCGGCGTCGGGAAGAGAACCATCATCGGCGGCCTGGCACAGCGCATTGCGGGCGGGGCCGTTCCTACCATGCTGGCGGGAAAGTCGATCCTTAGTCTCGATGTTGGAGCCGTCGAACGAGAGTCCGCATCGCTCAGAAATTTCCTCGCAGCGTTACCAACCGAAGGCGCCATCTTTTTCGTTGATGACCTGCACACGCCGGCGAACGCACTCGCGGGCAGAGGCTTGTTTCACATCGAGGAAATCCTCAAACCGTTGGTTATGAGCGGCAAGATTGAATGCATCAGCGCCGCAACGCCCGAGGGGTACGCCAAGTCAATTGAAAGCCACGGCTGGCTGGAGGAACACTTTCAGGCAGTGGATGTTGCGTCCGCCACGGAAGCCGACGCCATTAAAGTCCTTTTCGGAATCAAGGACGAATTCGAGAAGTTTCATGGCGTCACCTATACCGACGACGCGCTCACCTACACCGTCAATTACGCCAGTTGTTGCATCAGGGGTCGTGCTCTTCCAGGCAAGGCCGTGGACGTGATGGACGAAGCCGCGGCCGGCTTAGGCCAGCATCACCGGGTGCTGCCGAAAGAAGTTGTCGAACTGCAGAAGCGCATCAAGTTCATTGTGCACCGCATGGAAGGAGCCATTGCGAATCACGAATTCGAAAAGGCACGCTTTTATTCGGACGAAGAGCATAAGGAACGCAAGAACTTACAGTTCCTGCGAGAAAAATACAAACTCGACGAAACCGCCACCACAATCACGCGGGAGCACGTCGAGAACGTCGTTTCCCGCTGGACCGGTGCGACCATCCCCGCGATTCGTCAGGCGCTGGCGAATTCTAAGAAGCCACATCCTTGATGTGCGTCGCGATGTACCACTGATTGCCGAAAGCGTCCTTCACCCCGCCGCTGCGGTCGCCGTAGGGATGGTCAACGGGTTCCATAATCGAGGTCGCACCCGCCTGCAGTGCCCGCTGATAGACCGCATCGCAATCCGGCACATATAAATAGAACATCGTCGGCATCGGCGGATACTTCCCTTGGGGCTCACCCATCTCCACGACCGAGTCCCCGACGCGTATCTCTGCATGGTGAACCACTCCATCAGGCGATGCGTATTTCGCAATCTCGCGCGCCCCGAAGGCCCGCCTTAAGAAGTTGATCACCGGCTCCGCCCGCACCGGAAGCATATATGCATTGACGCTGTTCAGTCCCTTGGGTGTGTAGCTCTCGCCTTTGTGCGTAGCGATGTACCAGTAATTCCCCGCTGGATCTTTCACGCTCCCTGAGCGCTCGCCGTATTCCTGGTCTCTGGGTTCATCGATCGACTCCGCTCCAGCCTGCAACGCCCGCTCGTAAACCGCATCGCAATCCGGCACGTAAAGATGAAGCGCATGGGTATTCGCCGTCGACCGGAACTCCCGCCCCGGGATCCCCCCGCCAATCATCAACATCGAATCGCCGATACGCACTTCGCCGTGGAGCCCGCCGGCCGCTCCCACCGTGCGGAACGTCTCTTCCGCACCGAACGCCTGCTTCACAAAATCCATCAGCGCGGGTCCATCCGCGGCGATCAAATACGGCGTCACCGTGCGATAGCCTTTAGGAATCGGATCGACCGCTGCTTTCTTCGGTCCTTTTTCTTTCATCATCGCCCGGAAACGCCGATGCATCTCCTCGACCGGCATCTCCTCCTTGATCGTCGTGATCCCCCAAACATACCCGAACGGATCGACCAGAACTCCATCGCGATGTCCGTAGAACTGGTCCGCAACCGGGCGTCGCAGCCTGGCCCCAGCAGAGACGGCGTGGTCCACGAAGGCATCCACATCGGGCACCTGAATTTGCATCACAACCGGCGAATTCCCCAGACTCTCGGCGCTCAACAAGTTAGCGTCCGGCCACTCGTCGAGCAGCATGATTATGGAATCGCCGATCTCAAGCTCCGCGTGCATCATTCCCATTTCACTCGCGAAGCGCATAGTTTCTTTCGCTCCAAAAGCCTGTTTGTAAAATTCGATTGCCTTCACCGAGTCCTTGAAGATCAGCCTCGGCGCGGCAAAAGTCCGCGTAGCTTTCATCGGTGCTGTCGTGGTCGCCATCGCAATACTCCTTTCTAAGTCATTCTTCAAACGCGTTCTGAAATCCTCCCGCGGCAGGTCGCGCAACTCCGCAGCAATGCGGATGAGCGGATTCACGCCCGCTTCCCCACGCGGCAACGGCGCGCCAGGATTCCGCATGAATCCCTGCACCGCCTCATCGAGTTGGTCGATCAAACTACGCCTGGACATTCTTGTCGGCCTTTGTGGACCTTCGTGTCCTTAGTGGTTTCCCGCCTTTGATCTTCTCCCGCAAATTCTCCAAACCCCGAAACTGCAACTGCTTCACCGCACCCTCGGATCGTCCCAAAGCCTCCGCAATCTCGTGAATACTCTTCTCCTCGGCAAACCTCATCGCGACCACCCGCCGTTGATCTGCAGGAAGCTTCGCCACCAAACGAAACAACCGCGCCCGACGCTCCGCTTCCTCGAAATTAACGTCAGCGCTCGCCTCCTCCCCCAACTCCGGAGGATCGTCCACCGCCAACTCTTTCCCCACGCGCTGCGCCCGATCCGCAATCGCATTCGCCGCGATGCGCAGCAGCCACGCCGCAAACGGCACACCTCGCCACTCGAACCGCCGAAGATTCGCCAACGCCTTATGAAATACCTCTGACGTCAAATCCTCGGCCGCATCACGATCGCTCACGCGCCGCACGACAAATGCATACACTCGCTCAAAATTAGTCTCGTAGAGTTCGGCAAACCGGGCAGGATCCTTTTGCGCAGCCGCCACCAGCAGACGCTCCTCCGCCTGCTCCGGGGACCGCCTCGATGCCGGTGCTCGAACGACCATCGCGCCTCTAACGATATAAACGACAGCCAACCAGAAAGGTTACGCAGGATAATTCATCGGACAGGATAACGCTCGCCGCCATGCCACGCGCTCAATCGCGGAATCCAGCGCCCGACGTGAGCGCAAAAACTTTCATACTCCGCCCCAAAGCTGCGCCGCAACACCGGCTCCTCGTAGAGCAGCACAAACAGATGGAACGCGAGCCAGACGAGAACTCCATACTCCAGAACCCGCACATCCCCAAACAGCAATCCCTGGCCGAAGATCACCGACGCCACTGCCAGATACATCGGATTCCGCACATACCGGTAAAGTCCGCTGACCACCAGATGCCGCGTAGGGAAAACCGGAGCCGGCGTTCCCAGACCCTTAAAGGCGAAGCGCGCAAAAGAATCCAGCAGCACCGGAACCCCGGCCACCATCAGCAAGACTCCCAGCCATCGAAAAGGAGAAAACTGCAGCAGCGGAGCGCGAATGCGCCAGCCAGAAATCCACCACGGCACAACCCCAGCCACCGTGCCCGGCGCGAGCACCAGAAAGAAGAGCGAACCCACAACCGCCGAGACTCGCCGCATCCAGTCGGAACTCAACGCGACGGAGCCTTGGCAGGTTCCTCCACTTTCCGAACGTTGTACTTGGGTCCCGACAGGCAGGTCGATTCTCCCACAGGCTCGGTCACATCCGAATGCGGGCTCTCGCGTTTCACCAGAAACGTGTGCATCGTGAAGCAAATGATGTCCCGATCCCGCGCCGAGCTGGGGAGCGAAGAATCCCGATCTGCACGATCACTCGGCCACACCTGGACGAGATCCTGGCGCGCAATCGCCGAAGGACTTAACAAATCTGAGTTGGAGGAGTTTACCGCCGGTTGTGAAGATGGACTCTGCCCCGTGTCGCGAGCCCCGCAAGCCGAAACCAGAGCAAACAGCAAAACCAGGAGGCCAAGAATTCGCATAAAGGTTCCTCCGATAAGTTGATTATAACGCCAAGCCAAGCGCGCAATCGGCAAACCAAAGAAGCAAACTTAGAGAAGTAAAGCTGGAGAAAATCAGTGCGGGGCCCTTAGTGCATTGGATGGGGGAGAGCCGCATGCAGAGCCCCGCGTTATGCGGAGCCATCTTCATACATCACCGTCAAGCGGCTGCAACAACAAAATGATTCCTGTTCCATTTTCCGAACAAATCTGTGGAAAAACTAGTCGCCACCGTTATAATCCCCCGGTTATCCCGGAATGTAGTCTTTGGGCTGTGGCAGCGTTTCAACGCTGCGACAAATTCTCGGAACAACATTGAGGCGCCGCAAGAATGCAAATCCATTTCGCGCGCCTCGCCATTTCGGCTCCGACCTTCCTTCGCCTCGCAGCAAATGCCAGGCTTCCCCGTAGGAAGCATACTTCTGCCGCTTGCTATCCGGCGTGGAGTGCAATTCGTCCGCCTGCCCGGATATCGCTCCCGCTGCGGCGCACAACGTTCGAGCTACAACCCTCTCTCGCCGCCGCAGGGCTATTTACTTATCAGTAATCCGGGGTACCCCCCTCCCCCCTTGATCTTCTGGAATCATGGAGTTAGGGGCGCACTACCCTCAAAATCTTTGAGGAATAAGGACTTACACGCAAAATATTCCGGACAAAGGACTTAGCGGCTATTCGGTTGTCAAAGAGCTAAATAATAATCAATAAGATTAGCTGGATTGGATAGGCAAAGTAAAGCAAAGAAGTGAAAGAGTGGAGCGGAAATTCCCGTTTTGGAAACGTTGCAAAGAGTGCCCTAGTGTTGTCCGTGTGGCGCGGGCGCCCTCGCCCGTGAGGGTTCGTGGGAAGGGCACGACTTCAGTCGTGCCGAACAAGCCAGAAAAAAATTCAGGCACCGCCAACCCGCCGCCCGGACAAAAAGCATTCCGCCCGCTTACTTCTCTTTCTCCAATCGCTCCGCCGCCCTGTCAATCATTTCCCAAGTGATGGAATCATTCTCGATCTTGACGTTGCCGTAGGCAAAGCTGCGCCGCTGCCGTTCCGCCTCCTCCGGAGTCATCCGTATCGTTCTCGCCATTTCGATCAAATCGTCCAGTTCTTCCGACACGGGCGTCCCTCGCTGAAACGACCTGCTACAGCCAAGTCTAAGGTTTGAAGATGATCACAGCGGGAGGGGCGCGGCTTGTCACCGGATCTCTCGAGGGTTCACATCTTCGCCCCCGAGCGGCGTTGTGTCCCATGCAGCTGTTTTCAGCATGCCCTCCGCATAGGCGAATGCCAGAGCGAGCGTGTCGCTTAGGGCCTTCGCTGAGTCCAGCACTCCAGCTGCGGCCATGTCCTCGACCTTTCCTGATTCCGCGTTAAATCCCGTTTTCCCCTCCGAGTTCTCCAGTACTTCCCTCAGAACGGCTTCGGGATTCGGATGTTGCGAGTTTTCTAGGAGCTGCTTGAGGGGTGCAACTAGCGCGGCTGAAACCGCTTGGATCCCGGCTATCTGGCTGTCATTTGTCGCAACCAATTTCTCAACTAACGTTTTCGCTCTGCAATAGGAAACACCGCCCCCTATGACGCAACCGTTTTCAATGGCCGAGCTGCACGACTGCACGGCGCTCTCCAGCTTGTACCTGGAATCGGCCAAGTCCTCCTCCGTCAAACCGGGAGCTCTGAGCACTGCGATTGCGCCCGCCAACTTCGCCAAGCGCTCGCGAATCTTCTCGACGTCATAGGGACTCACCGTCCCGCTCAGCTGCACCCTGAGCTGCTTGATGCGTTCGACGACTTCGCCGGGCCGCCCCGCGCCACCTAGCAGCGTCGTGCTGTCCTTGGACACAACAACCTTTTGAGCCATACCCAATTCGCTGAGCTCTATCTCTCCCAACGGCCTACCCGTCTCCTCCAGGAATACCTTAGCTCTAGTCAGAATGGAAATATCCTGCAAGATGGCTGCTCGCTGGTCGCCGCTGCCGGGTGCCTTGACCGCGACACAGGAAAGCGTCCCCCGTTGTTTATTCACGACAAGCGTCGCAAGCGCTTCCCCGGCGACGTCGAGAGAAATAACTAGCAGCGGTCTCCCTGACCTTGCAACTTTTTCCAAGAGGGGCAGCAGAGCGTACATTGAGCTAATCTGGCGCTCGTAGACAAGGATGTAGCAATTCTCGAGAACACACTCCTGCCGTTCGGGGTCGGTAACGAATAGCGGCGAAAGGAAACCGCGGTCAAAGTACATCCCTTCCTGGACATCTAGCCGGAGCTCCCCTCCAGCACCATCCACCACCTGAATAATCCCGTCCTTGCCAGCCTTCTTGAATGCTTCAACTACTGCCGTTGCGATTGTTCCGTCAAAACCAGACGCGCTCAGCGCGACACCCTTTAGCTGCTCACCAGTAACGGATCGGGCTTCTGTCCGTATGTAGGCATTCGCGGTCTCCACTGCTCTTTGCATCCCGGAAAGGACATCCTTGGGAGTATGTCCGGCCCGCAGGGCAGCATCGCCCGCTTTCAACATTGCGGCCGAGAGGAATACCCCCGTCTTAGTCGCGTCCTCGACAGTACCGAGCACTTCTTGTGCAAGCCTCCCCATCTGTTCGACTCCTTGCGCCTTGAGCGGGTCGCCGGATTTGATCCTCTGCGCTATGCGGGCCCCACGGCCGAACGCCATCTGCCGGCCCAGTTCCGGCATGGTTACGGACACCCGCCTCCCTCCTGGGCCGAACGCTGGTGCAAGGGACATGCTTACCAGTTCTGCCCCTTGGACAACATAGGTTCGCGCGTCCTCCGACCGCACCAGTCTCCCGATTCTTCCGCTTACGCTCAGATCAAATGTGTCGTATGGCCATGGGAACTCCTCTCCCGCGCTCGGTGTGGACAGAACGGTTTTGAGCGTTTTCGTGATGTCCTCGGTCAGTTTTTGCTGCCAATCCGCCTCCTTGGTACGGTAAGGAATGTACCGTCTGTGCTGGTAGTCGAATGGTACGTCCTCCTTCTTTTCGCTTATCAAGACTGTGGGAACACCAAGGGCGTGACAAATTCCAAGCTCATAATTGACATTGGCGTTCTTGCCAGTCACGATTGCGACGACCGCTCTAGCCTTCCAGATGTGCTCCCAAATGTCGCTCATTACAGCGCGAGTGCCATAAATGTCGTCCGCTTTTACGGCGATAAGTCCTGCTTCAGAGGCTGCGGGTTTGATTATCTTCTCGAAATAGCCAAGAAACGGGGAGCGTAGAGGTAACAACACGAAACAAAGTTGAAGATCTACGGTCGGGCGATAAACCAAGGCGATCCTCCTCGACGGCCAGGCAACAAAACTCCAAAAAGCAAAACGGGTCACGGCGCGCCGTGACCCCCTTTCACAGTACGTCTATTCGCTTTCCTAGCTCAACCCAACAAAAGCTATTGCGTTGCCCTCAGCACTGCCTTCTCTGCCGCCTGGGGCAGCTTTATTGGAACGAAATATTCCTCCGGGTATAGATAATCTTCGCCGGACTCGTCGATCACCCGCACTTGATGGTGCTTGGACGCTTGCTCATCGCTCAACAGGCGATACACCTTCCGCAGTTCCAGAGAGGCGGGGTAATCCTTGTTCCGCACGCAAAGGACGAAGCGGGCTTCGTCTCTTTTCGTCTCACTCGACGAGGCGCTTGATTTTGTGTTCCTTCGCACCGATCCCATGAGCTTCGTACCAGTGAATCTCGGCATGGCTTATCGTACCATCGGAGAATTCGACCTTTGCAATTCCCTTCAGCTTTCTCCAGCGTGCTTTGCCGTAAATCTTCCAGAAGCGCTTGCGCTCACGAATCGCGGAGCCGGTTGCGATAAGCTCGACCTCCGCGATTCGCCCAAGAATCCTGAAGTGCATGAACCGGCACCATTAGCGCCGTTTAGATTGCCTACAGCTCGACCTCAGCGGCTAAAGCCGTCAAGGTTGGTTGCTGTTTCGGCATGGCTGAAGCCATGCCCTTCCCAAAACTCGCGCTTCCCAAAATCGTCGCGCGTCCAGCAGATATGGATGCGTGCCAGACGCGTGAATTATTGCCTCGCAAAGAACGCGAGGCATTCACCCACCCCATCACGCCAAAACCGGGCGTGATGGGGACCCCGGTCACGCGGCACGCCCAGATCCTTCGCCGCCAAAAGCGGGCGGCTCAGGATGACAGCTTTATTCTTGGCGGGCGAGGGCGCCCGTTCCACACCCCACGCTTTTCAGTCTCTCGCTCGCGGACAGGAGTGTCCGCGCTACACCTACGAACACCCGCTCGTACTGCCGCAGCTTCCGCAGCGGTAGCAGCTTCCGTTGCGGGTCATGATTGAGCCGCAGAAGGAGCAGGTTGGGGCGTCGCCCAGGTCGATGATTCCGGCTAGGGCGTCGGCGGCGTGGATGGTGCCGGTTGTTGGTCGTGGGTCGTTCGCCGTTGGCCCGGCAGAACCTGCACTCAGATCGCCGACTGGCTGAGAGCTGACCGCTGTTGATCGCAGGCGCAGGTTCTCGAACAGCATTTGCTGCTGGCCGGTGGAGAAGCGCAGGTCGAGCCAGCGGAAGATGTAATCCATGATCGATTTGGCGAAGCCGATGTCGGGATTGCCGCTCCAGCCGCTGGGTTCGAAACGGGTGTGGGCAAACTTCTCGCACAGCAGTTTCAGCGGCACGCCGTGTTGCAGCGCGATCGAGATGCCGCAGGCGAAGCTGTCCATGAGGCCGCTGACCGTCGATCCTTCTTTGGCCATGGTGATGAAGAGTTCGCCCACCTGCCCGTTGGGATAGAGTCCGACGGTGATGTAGCCCTCGTGTCCGCCTACGTTGAACTTGTGAGTGATGGACGCGCGCTCGGCCTGCAACTTGTGCCGCACTGCCTTCGGAGGCCCGTTGAGATTTTCTTCTTCAGCGGGAGCGGCCGCAATCGCGGCATCGCCTTTCTTCGAAAGCGCCGTCGTCGTTCCAGCCGCGCTGAGCGGCTGCGACTTCTTGCATCCATCGCGATAGACCGCGACGGCTTTGAGGCCGAGCTTCCAGGCCTGCAGATACGCTTCCATGATGTCTTCAACGGAAGCGCCCTCAGGCAAGTTCACAGTCTTCGAAATTGCTCCGGAGATGAACGGCTGAGTAGCCGCCATCATCCGCAGGTGGCCCATGTACGCGATCGAGCGGGTTCCCTTAGCCGGCTTGAACGAGCAATCAAACACCGCCAGGTCTTCATCTTTAATGTGAGGCGCGCCTTCGATCGTCCCCGTAGCGTCGATGTAGCTGACAATCTTGTCCGCTTCATCGTGCGAGTAGCCCAGCTTGAAGAGGGCTGTGGGCACGGTATTGTTCACGATCTTGATCATGCCTCCGCCGACCAGCTTCTTATACTTCACCAGCGCGAGATCCGGCTCCACGCCAGTTGTGTCGCAGTCCATCATGAAACCGATTGTGCCTGTGGGGGCCAGGACTGTTACCTGGGAGTTTCTGTAGCCGTGTTTTTCGCCGTTGGCGAGGGCTTCGTCCCAGGTTTGTTTGCTGGCTTCGTAGAGCTGGGGTGGGACATTGTTTTTGTTTATGTTGTTGACCGAGGCGCGGTGCATGCGGATTACGTCGAGGAACGGTTCACGGTTGATGTACCAGCCGGGGCAGGCTCCTCCGGGCATGACATTCGAGCCTAGATTGGTTTCGGCGAGGCCCTTCTTTGTGGGCTCTGTCGCTGGGACCAACGGCGGGCATTGTTCTGCAATCTTTGAGGATTGCAGGTAGGCTTGGCCGCACATGATGGCAGTTACGCAGGCGGCGTAGTCGCGGCCGGCGTCGGAGTCGTAGGGGAGGCCGGCGGCCATCAGCAATGCGCCTAGGTTTGCGTAGCCCAGGCCTAGCGGGCGGTAGTCGTGGGAATTCTTGCCGATCATTTCTGTGGGGTAGCCGGCGTTGTCGACCAGAATTTCCTGGGCGGTGATCAGGATATCGACTGCGTGACGATAGGCTTCGACATCGAAAGTCCCATTCGGAGTGAACTTCAGGAGATTCAGACTCGCTAAGTTGCAGGCTGAATCGTCGAGGAACATGTACTCGCTGCACGGGTTGCTGGCATTGATCCGGCTGGTGTTCTTCGAGGTGTGCCAGCGGTTGACCGTGGTGTCGAATTGCATGCCGGGATCGCCGCAGCGCCAGGTGGCGTCGGAGATTTTGAAGAGCAGATCCTTGGCTTTGAAAGTCTGCATCGGACGGCCGTCTTTTACGGCTTTGGTGCTGAAGTCGGTGTCGCGGAGGACGGCGTACATGAAGTCGTCGGTTACGCGGACGGAGTTGTTGGCGTTCTGGAAAAAGATGGACGAGTAGGCCTCGGAATCGGGCGAGGAGCCGTCGTAGCCTGCTGCTACCAGAGTGTGGGCTTTGGCTTCTTCTTTCGACTTGCACTCGATGAAGTCGAGGATGTCGGGATGGTCGATGTTGAGGATGACCATCTTGGCGGCGCGACGGGTTTTGCCTCCAGACTTGATTACGCCGGCAAAAGCGTCAAAACCTTTCATGAAGCTTAATGGACCGCTGGCGATGCCGCCGCCGCTTAGGCCTTCGGTCGAGGAGCGCAGTGGAGAGAGATTGGTGCCGGTGCCTGATCCCCACTTGAAGAGCATGCCTTCGGTTTTGGCCAGCGTGAGGATGGAGTCGAGCGAGTCCTGCACCGAGTTGATGAAACAGGCGGAACACTGCGGGGTGCTGTAGCCGGTCACGCCGAACTCTACTCTTCCGACTACTGGATTCCAGTGCCAGTTGCGGGCGTCGGAGTCGGGCTCGATGCGATCGCATCCTACGTTGAACCAGACTGGAGAATTGAAGGCGGCGTATTGGCGAATGAGAATGTGACTGAGTTCGTCATGGAACGTCGCGCCGTCTTCGGGCGTTTTGAAATAACCTTGGGCCAGGCCCCAGTCTCGGATGGTCTCAGCGACGCGCGTTACGAGGGCGCGGACTCCGGACTCGCGCTCGGGTGTGCCGATGGTTCCGTGTAAGTATTTCGAGGCCACGATATTGGTCGCGGTCATCGACCAGTCTTTGGGAACTTCGACGTCTTTCTGCTCGAAGATGGTGTTGCCCTGCGCATCGGTGATCTGAGCAGTGCGGCGCTCCCATTCGACCTCGTCGTAGGGGGAGACGGCGGGCTTGGTGAAGAAGCGGCGGAAGGCCAGGCCCGGAGCTTTCTTCGTAGTGGAGGCGGTCTCGGTAGTCGTGCGGACTCCCTTTACAGTGACTTCCGACATTTCTTTTTCTCCTGCGGAGTCTTCGCTCCGCTTGCTTCAAGACTGTGGCGAAAACCTTTGCCTCAGACCTCTAACCGGCACTATCGTGCTGGGCGATCAGATGTCGCCGCTTTGCAGCTTGGGGCGGGCGAGACGCCCGTCCTCCATTGTCTCGCTTACAAATATTCTTACGCCAATCGCCTGCTCCGTCGGGTCAGAAACCGGATGGAATCGGCGATGGTGGCCCGATTTGGGCCTGTTTATTTGATGATTCTGTTGGCGGCGAAGCATCTGCCGAGGCAGCGGCTAAAGCCGTAGTTGCGGGTGTCGGGTTCGTGGCACGACTGAAGTCGTGCCCTGATACGAAGGCCTGATTCTCGTCTGGGGTTGGTTGCGGAACTCCGGAAACGGCTTCTGCTGAGGAGGCCATCCATCGCCTTAATGCGGCCAGTGCAGTGTGGCGTTGCGCCGGGTCCTCGATTACTACGTAGCGGGCGAAGCATCGGCCGTTGGTGAGGCGCTCTCGCTCGGGATTTCTGGATAGAAACAGACGGCCTAGCGCCATGCCCAGGTCGTCGGCTTCCGAAATCTGGAAGAGGGCAAGCATACGCTTCCCTTCGCCGACCCCCAACTCGCCGGGAGCAATTACCTCTTCGCCCAAAGCAAAAAGTCCGGGCTTACAGGGAGCCAGCACCACGCTGAAACTATCCTGGCAGCGAAACCAACTCGACCATTGCAGGCGGCGATGATCGAATGCAGGTTCAAAGCCGTGGCGAACCAGGGACTCCGTGACCAGATGAGCCAGACCTTCCATTTGAGCTCCTCACAATCGCCTCGAAACAAGAGGGCTGCGAGCCCTCTTGACGAGGCATTTTCCACAGCCTGGTTGTCAAACTGTTGTCCGCCGCCCGTGGGGATGTCCGGAAAGCCCGGACCGGGAAACGGCCCACCGCTCACTTCAGGCTTCAGACGTCAAGCTTCACTAATGACGAAGCATTGATAGTCTGGTTTGTTTGGCGGGGCGGCGCGGGGTCACCTCGGCCACGGCGTCCGCCCCTGTTTTCTTGCACTTACCTACCCGTACCCTTTGCATCGTTTGGCCTCCGTTTCCGGAGGCAAATACTGCCTATGGGATGGCAACAGTACTCCCGCCCGTTGTGGCTGTCAAGAGGTAATCACTATATATTGTATCCTAATGCAATGACTGCGCAGATGCGGGTTTGTGAGCTGGTTTTTCCACAGTGGTCGCTTGCTCGTCTTTCGAGCTGTATCACATTCTCTGAGCCGCATCGCTTGTTGGCGGATCGCAAGTCCTCGCGAGACCTGAATTTTTTTCTAGCTTACCCAGGACTTCCGTCCTGGGCTATCGTAAGGTCGCCCTTTCGAGCCTGGTGCTCGATCCTCTTGCACTATTCACTTTAGGGCCGACACATGGCTGCGTTTTACATGCCGAGCGGAGCTTTGCTCTCAGTGGACGGGCAAGAGACACCTGCCCTCGACTGATGCTTAGGCTGTGGCTGTGGACCGGCTGGATATTCGACGCTTCGGCGTCTGTAGCGCAGTGGTCATTGCCGGTCTGTGTGGCCAGCGTTCGTCGGCGGGACCCATCGCCACGTACACGTCTTCAAAAATCAGGCGGGATGCGATTCGTCTGGCGCCATCGGACGATTCGACGAGATAGTCGCCGGGCTGGCCGCAATGTTCGCGGCCAAGTGCGTCGACGAAGAGAAGTGGTTGGGTGAGTTGCCGGGCTTTGATCAGGAAGCGAGTACGATAAATTTTCCATGTGGCTGATGTTTTTCTCACGTTCATCTACCCTTCGGGGGAGGGAGAATGAAAAGGCGTTTTCGCAATGCGACTGCCGATTTTCGATTTCTACTCTCTCCAGCTCAGCCTCTTTGCCGGAGGCATATTGAATGATTATTGGTGAAAATGTTGCCAGGGACGAGGACGAATCTACGCGCGCGAGGAGAGGAGGTCAATTACCAAAGATTGGTGCAGTCGAGGAAAAAATCTGCAATTTATTTTGTGGGATGAATGGTGAGCAGAAAAGTTTTCTTGTCGATTGATTCAGCTATGTGGGGTTGGGGTTTTCTGACGGGTTTGAATTGGGAAATGAAATGTGCGGAGATCGATCAAGATATTTTCCACAGAAGGTGCACAGGAAATGCAGAAAAGGCTAAAGGTTATCGATTGTTTGTGATCGAAGAAACCCGCCATGGATCTTCACTGATCTTCACTATCAAGCAAATCCTTTGAATGAGTTGGGCCGGGTTGGAGAAACCCGGCCCTACATAAGCCTTGCTGCTTATCGTCCTGCTAACGCGGGTTCGTGATGCGCCTGGCACGTCTTGAGGCGGTTGTTGATTTCTTCCCAGTTCACCACGTTCCACCAGGCCGCCAGATATTCGGGGCGGCGATTGTTGTATTTGAGGTAGTAGGCGTGTTCCCAGACGTCGTTGCCGAAGATGGGGAACATGCCCTGCGAAATCGGGCTGTCCTGGTTGGGCGTGCTCAGGATCTGGACCTCGCCGCCTGATTTGCCGGCCAGCCAGACCCAGCCGCTGCCAAACTGCTTCACGCCGGCTTCGTTGAATTTGGTCTGGAAATCCTTGAAGTTGCCAAAAGTTTTCTTGATGACTTCGGCGATCGGACCGCTCGGATCGCCGCCGCCCTTGGGCTTCATGATCTGCCAGAACATGGTGTGGTTTACGTGCCCGCCGCCGTTGTTGCGGACGGCGCCGCGGATGTCTTCAGGTACAGCATTCAGATCGCGGATCAGATCCTCGGCACTCTTTGATTGCAGGTTGGGATATTTTTCCAGTGCCGCGTTCAGATTCTTGACATAGGCCCCGTGATGCATATCGTGATGCAACTTCATGGTCTGAGCATCGATTACGGGTTCCAGGGCGGAATAGTCGTAGGGTAGATCGGGTAGCTGATGCGCCATTTTAGTCTCCTTGTTGGTTAAGGATGATTGGGTTGTGTCAAACGATGCACGGTAAAAAGATTTTACCGCAGGCTTGGGTTCGAAGCGTACGGTGCTGTGACGTCAAGCTCTTGTTGTCTCCATTGGTACATAGACGTTCTGGCATTGAGCCGCTGCGGCACTTCGAGGACAATCAAGACATTCGATCAAGGAGGGGATGTGCGCTGGCGACGCATACTTGCGGCCGCAGTGGTTGTCCTGGGCGCGACGGCGCTGGCTCAGGGCAAAGATCTGGCGTTGATTTCCAACAAATCGAATGAGGTGGTCGCGATCACGTTCCCCGAAATGGTGAAAGTGTGCAAGGGGCAATTGAGCCGCTGGCCGGATGGCAAGCCAGTCAGCTTTATTACTCGCGATCCGTCGGCCCCGGAGATGAAGCTGGTGCTGGAGAAGGTCTACGGCATGTCGAAGGACGAAGTGAAGGCAGCGATCGCGAGCGCCAATCACAGCCGAGCCAACCACGCGGCCATTGTGGTGGTCGACTCCGACGAGGAGATCGTGAAGAAAGTGGAATCGATTTCGGGAGCTGTCGGATTGGTGGATGTGTATTCGATCAGCGGAGGAGTGACGGTGCTGAAGGTGGGCGGGAAGTTGCCGTTAGAACCGGGCTACCCATTGCACGGAAATTAGTGGCGATGACTTTGCTGGAAGTCTTGCCGTAAGACAATGCGGAGGCTTTTATCGCCGATCCCAAACCCGCTAAACATAGCGCGCGACGATTTCCGCGGTATCAGGTCGATATGCGGATCTCAGTGCAGATATTTCGCTCGGGCGAGACAACCTCCTTGTGGGGGCGTTCGAACGAATTGGGCGAAGATGGAGTCGGCGGGACGCTGACCGGGGAACTGGAAGTCGGGGAAGTCGTTTCCATGGAGCTTTCATTGCCTCTGGCCGCATATCCGCTCAAAGTTCGTGCGCTGGTGCGTTACCGCATCGGCTTGCTGCACGGTTTTGAATTTCTCGCTCTCAACGAGCAACAACGGGACATGCTACACCGGGTGTGCGAAATGCTGGCGACGGGACAATAGCGGCTTCTCCTCTCCTTCTTTCTTCCCAGAATTACCTCCGTAACTTTCGAGTAACGTGCTGGCAATCTAACATCGGAACTCGGCTCCAGTTTTAACCGAGGGGGGTTAAAAATGGGTGACAACATCACCCAGCCAGCGAAGTCGGCTGAGCTTTCGCGCGCGAAGTTTCTCCGGGACGCACTTCAGCGCCGCACGCCGGCATTCTCTGACCCAGCCGCGGCCATCGCAGCGCCAACCGAGCCGATCTCTCCCAGCTTTGATACCGACAGCCCCGAATTAAGAAGCGCATACCTCGAGCAATTGGTCGAGTGCGCGCCGGAAGCGATCAGCATTCTGGATCCGGAGTACCGGATTACGCGTCTCAACGGCGAGTTCACCCGCATTTTTGGCTTTGGCCCTGCGGAGGCGTTGGGAGAGCGGATTGATACGCTAATCGTTCCGCCGGATCGAAGTGCGGAAACCCGCTGGATTGCCGAGTTGCTGGTGAAGGGACAGAAAGTCGTTCTTGAAACCAAGCGGCAACGCAAGGACGGAACGCTGCTGGATGTTTTTATCTCCGCTGCTCCTATCGTGATTGATGAGAAGCAGGTGGCGATGTGCGTTCTGTATCGCGACATCTCGGAACAGAAACGAACGGATGCTCTGCATTCGGCGCTTTATCGCATTACGCAAAAAACCAGCTCGGCGGACGATCTGCAGCAGTTCTACGCCGCGGTTCATGGCATCGTGGGCGAACTTATGTATGCCCGCAACTTTTATATTGCGGTCTATGATCCGGTGACGCAACTGCTCACTTTTCCTTACTTCGAGGACGAAGAGGATTCCGCGCCCGCTCCGAAGAAACTCGGGCGAGGTTTGACCGACTACGTGCTGCGTACCGGGAAGCCCTTGTTGTGCACTCCCGAAATCTTTGATGGGCTTGTGAAGCTGGGAGAAGCGGAATTGATTGGGGCTGCGTCGCTGGACTGGCTCGGGGTTCCGCTGAAAGCGGGCAACAATACGTTTGGCGTACTCGTGGTGCAGAGCTATAGCGGGAACGTGCGTTTTGGCGAACGGGAGAAGGAGATTCTGCAGTTTGTCTCGCAGCAGCTTGCCAGCGCCATTGAATATAAGCGCAACGAAGAGGCGTTGCGCCACTCCGAAGCGCGCTACCGGTCGCTGGTGCAGAGTGCGGCGTATGGGATTTACCGTTCGAGCCTCGAAGGCAGGTTCTTCGATGTGAATCCCGCGCTCATTACTATGCTCGGTTACGATTCGGCGGAAGAAGTGCTGGCGCTGGATCCACAGTCAGATGTCTTTCTGGATCCTACCGAGCAGGCGCGGGTCATGGGGGAATTCCAGCGCGGGGCGCGTCTGGACAACGCGGAAGTCCGCTGGAAGCGCAAAGATGGAAACGCAATCACGGTGCGTTTGAGCGGCCGGGTCGTGAACAGCTCCGAGGAGACGGCCGAGGTCGTCGAAATTATCGCCGAGGATATTACCGAACGGCGCGTGCTGGAAAACCAGTTCCGGCAGGCGCAGAAGATGGAAGCAGTGGGACGGCTTGCCGGGGGGGTGGCCCACGATTTTAACAATCTGTTGATGGTAATCGGAGGTTACACGGAGGTTCTGCTCGAGCACACCCGCAAGGCCGACCCACTGTATTCGAAGATCGAGGCGATCCATCAGGCGTCCGATCGAGCCACGACCCTGACGCGCCAATTACTGGCCTTCAGCCGCAAGCAACTGCTCGAACTGAAAGTGGTGGACCTCAACATCATTATCGAAGACATGGAGCGCCTGCTGCGTCCCCTGATTGGGGAAAACATCGAGTTGCAAACTCAGGTCGCGCCTGACCTTGGCCGGACTCGCGCGGACGCTGGACAGATCGAGCAAGTCATCATGAATTTGGTGGTCAATTCCAAAGATGCCATGCCCAAGGGCGGGAAGATCAAGATCCAGACCGCCAACGCCAGGATGAACAGCGAAGATCGTCGCCGTGAATACACCTACATCCAACCCGGTCACTACGTTGTGCTCTCGGTCACCGATACTGGCGAGGGCATGGATAAAGAAACTCAGTCACGCATTTTCGAACCTTTTTTCACCACCAAGGAAAAGGGTAAAGGCACAGGCCTTGGGCTCTCGACGGTCTATGGAATCATCAAGCAGAGCGGTGGCTATATTTTGGTCGAGAGCGAACCCGGACGCGGCACGACTTTCCGCATTTATCTCCCGCGGGTCGAAGATGCCCTGGAGCCAGCAGGGCCGGCCGGCCTTTCACGATCAGAGGCGGACGGCTCAGAAACCGTCCTCCTGGTCGAGGACGAAGAATCCGTGCGTCAACTCGTGCGCGAGACTTTGGAGCTGAAGGGATACAAAGTCCTTGAGGCTGACAACGGCGAATCGGCGCTGCAGATCGTCTCAGAATACTCTGGCAAGATCGATATGCTGATCACCGACGTGGTCATGCCGGGGATGAGCGGCCGCGAGTTATCCGCCAAGCTGTGTGCGTCCTGCCCGCAGATCAAGGTTCTATACCTTTCGGGATACACCGAAGACGCCATCGTGCACGAGGGCGTGGTCGATCCTGACACCGCATTCCTGCAGAAACCATTCACCCTGCAAATGCTGTCCCGCAAAGTAAGAGAAGTTCTGGGCGAGCGCGGCTGAGCAGTCGCCTATCTCAAATTTTGTTCTTTCCCTTGCCGTACTATCTGTTATAGTACGCACGTGATTCCATTCCGGGTCTACTTTCGTCCGGGAATTTCCCTTTACGAGCAGGTTGTATATGCCGCGAAGAAGGCAGTCATTTCCGGCCAGTTGCGTCCCGGCGATTCCTTCCCTTCGGTGCGCACGCTAAGTAAAGAACTCAAGATCAACCCCAATACAGCCCACAAGGTAGTTATGCATTTGGTTGCGGCTGGTTTGCTGGAGACGCGACCGGGAGTCGGCACCGTGATCGCCGTCCTGCCAGAAGCCAGTGCTTCGGAGCGAACCCAGTTGCTGGGCAACGAAATTGAACAGCTCGTGGTGGAAGCCAAAAAACTCGCAATCAGCCTGGACGACATGATCGACTCCATTTCTACTCACTGGAAACGACTGGGCGGCGGAGACGGATCGGCAGCCCAGTCTCGCCGAGGAGGACGCAGCAAGTCATGAACAGCGCGATACGAACTGAGCACTTAGAGAAGAAGTTCCATCGAGTGGAGGCTCTGCGTGACCTCAACCTCGATGTTCCAATGGGCGCGATCTATGCCTTGGTCGGCCCGAACGGCGCGGGCAAGACAACCGCGATCAAGATTCTCATGAACATCTTCCCGGCGACGAGTGGACGAGCCGAGGTGCTGGGCACCGACTCCAGCCGGCTCGCTGGACGAGCCTTCACGTCGATCGGGTACGTCTCGGAAAATCAGCACTTGCCCGACTGGATGCGGGTGGATGCGTTCTTTGCTTACTTGAGGCCCTTCTATCCTTCATGGGATAGAGACCTTGAAAATGAACTGATTAAGCAGTTCCAGTTGCCGCTGGATCGGGAATTGGCGAAGCTCTCGCGTGGCATGCATATGAAGGCCGCGTTGGCCAGCGCCCTGGCATATCGCCCAAAGCTGGTCGTCCTCGATGAGCCATTCGGAGGTCTGGATCCACTAGTACGCGACGAGGTAATCGAGGGGCTAGTGGAACGCGCTCCAGAAGCAACCATCCTGGTCTCGTCGCATGATTTGGCAGAAATCGAAAACCTTGCCAGTCACATCGGCTACCTGGATCGGGGTTGTTTGCGGCTCTCCGAGGAAATGACAACACTAGCCGAGCGCTTCCGCGAAGTGGAGCTTACGCTCGACCAGCCTTCTGCCTTGCCCGAAACTCTACCGGGCACCTGGATGCAAGTCGGTACCTCAGCCGCGGTCCTGAGATTTATTGAGACTCGTTTCAACGAGGAACGCACCATGGCTGACATTCGCACAGCGTTTGGAGAGGTGCGCAATGTAACCTGCACGCCCATGTCGTTGCGTTCGATTTTCCTCGCGATGGCCAAGGCCGGGCGAGACTCAGCCTAAGAAAGGACGCGACTATGGATCAAATCGTTCATATCTTTCGGAAGGATATTCGCCGACACTGGCGTGAGATTGCGTTGGTGTTGAAAAAGTCACCGAGTTGGTGCTTGCGAGGGCGACAAGAGCCAGTTATAAGCAGACGAGAGTTAGTGATGCTGCAGGCAATCGCCATTCTCGGAGGCTGGCTGCTTATGATGGGGCAACACGACCGTTCGGAGTCGCTGTTCTACTACTTCCGCATCGAAGATCAGGTTCCTGAAAACCACTTGTTACGTTTCATCGACCGCTACGTCAGTTTCGATTTTGTGCGGGAGAAGTTGCGTGCGTCGTACAGCGAAACCGGTCGACCGTCGATTGATCCCGAAGTGTTGTTGCGAATCCTGTTGCTGGGGTATCTCTACGGCATCACCAGTGAGCGAAAGTTGCTGGAAGAACTGCGCATGCACTTGGCGTGGCGCTGGTTCACTGGATTAGGGTTCGAGCAGGAGATTCCCCATCACTCGACGTTCTCGAAGAACCCGCATGGCCGCTTTCAGGAGTCGAATCTGTTTCAGGAGTTGTTTGAGCGCATCGTAGAACAGTGCATCGCGGCGGGTCTGGTGGAGGGCGAGCAGATGTCGGTCGATGGCAGCTTCATCATGGCGAACGCGAGCCATCACAGTCGTATCCCCCGCGAACAGTTCACGGAGGCCGCGCAAGTGAACTATGGGGCGCGGAAGTACCTGGAAGAACTAGAGCAGGAGAACGGCGATGGCGAACCCATCCATCAGCAAGACAAGGTGTCGACCACCGACCCGGATTCGACGTACCTGACCAAGGGAAATCGGGCTGCCGAACTGGGTTACTTCGATAACTATCTGATCGACAATGAAAGCTGTGTGATCGTGGGGGTGCAAGCGACGGCCGCCCGCTTGAGCCAGGAGAGTGCGGCGGCACGCGATATGATCGATCGCTACTGTGAACGATATGGTCGGCGGCCCAAGGGGGTGGCAGCCGATAACACCTACGGCAACGGGGAAATGCTGCAATGGCTCGATCAACGTGGGATTACGCCTTACATTCGCGTGAAGGAAAGTCCGAACTCGCCCCCGGATCTATACGGGGTCGAGAAGTTCACTTACGTGCCGGAAGAAAACTGCTATCTCTGCCCCGCAGGCAAGCCCCTGAACTACGTGGGGATTAACAAACGGAACCGTGCGCACCGGTACTACTCGACGGTTAAGCGCTGTCGAGGATGTGAGCAGAAGCCGCAGTGCACACGCGGCCAGTTTCGCACGATCGGGATCCATACCTGTGATGCGGCGAGACAGAAGGCCTATGAGGTAGCCAAGACTCCGGAGTTCACCGTGGCACTACGCAAGCGACGGAAAGTGGAGGCTCTGTTCTCGGAACTAAAGAACCTGATTGGATTGCGGCGCCTGCGCCTACGCAGAATCAAGTTCGTGCGTGAGCAGTTCTACCTGGCGGCCGTGGCACAGAACCTGAAACGACTGGTGCGGTTCCTCAACCGGAGAGCGCAACCAGCGATGGCAACCGCGTAAGAAACAGACTACCGCGAGAAAAACACGAACCGGAAGAAACTCCCCTGAGGGAAAATGCGTCTTCCAAACCGAGTTTTTCAACACCAACTTGCATTGTCGCTCGCAATTCTCGCCGCTTTTGCCTGGAACGAGCCTCGCCAATGGATGCCGCGACGTTTTGATGAAAATCCGGGGCTAGAATTCTTCTCCGGCTGGCTCGGGCCGATGGTTGTCATCGGCTGGTTCTTGGTCATCGTGCGCGTCGTTCACGACGAGGTCCTAGCGGGCGACCGCCAGTTCTGGGTAACTCGGCCCTACGATTGGAGAAAACTACTGACCGCCAAAGCTTTGTTCCTCGTGGTTTCTCTCAATCTTCCGTTGCTCATTGTTCAGATGGCTCTGCTCTCGAAAGCTGGCTTCAGGCCAACCGTGTATCTGAGCGGTCTATTCTATTTGCAGCTTCTGTGGATACTGACTCTCTTTTTGCCGCTGATCGCACTGGCTACGGTCACTTCGAGCTTAGTGCAGGCCGTCTTGGTAGTGCTCGGAATTCTGCTGGGCATGATCGGGCTTTCCGCGCTCAACTCTGTTCAGGCGATTCAGCGCTTGACCGTCGCCAATTGGATTCCAGTGTGGCTTCCGTCGGCAATTAAAGCCTGCGCCTATGCAATTGTCGTGTTCGTCTTGATATGGCAATATGCGCGGCGCCGGACTCGGCAATGCCGCTTCCTGCTGATCGCTGCGGCAGCGGCGGTGTTGGTAGTCCCGTCACCACCGGAGTCGTTTCCCGCGAGTGAATACCCGCAGCCTTCCGCCGGACAACAGGCGCCAGTGCAATTTGCGTTCGATCCGGTCAGACCGAAGATGGAAGATACCGTGGCAGAGAAGAATAAGGTGAGGATCCGAATACCCCTGCTGGTTTCCGGAATAGCACAATCGTCGGCCGTCCACATCGAAGGAACCATGGTAGAAATCGACAGCCCGGGAGGAATGCGCTGGAACTCAGGTTGGTTTAGATCAAGCGACTTTCTGCTTCCTGGCCGGCCGTTTGCTGACGTACAGTTTTCCGTGGATAGCGCTTTCTTCGACCAATTTAAGTCGATTTCGGCCAGGGCGCACATTTCGTTCGCGCTAGCGGCAATACAATCAAAGGAAACACGCCAAGTCACAGCCACGGCCGGTGAATTTGCAGTTCCAGGCGGAGCTTTGTGTGCGATCGAACGGGATGGCTATGCGGGGCTCCGGTGCCGCTCTCCCCTGATGAGGCCGTTCTTAGTAGTGAGCACGCTGGCAGACCGAACTACATGCCCTCCGGCAGAAGACGAGAAAGCTACTCCCCCCGGAACGGCCTTCTCCTCGATGGACGGGAATTGGACATCAACTCCAGCCGAACTTGGAATCAGTCCGGTTTTGGTTTCATCTCTTGAATTACGCCACTGGTCGAGGACCCGCGACGATCTTCAGGCCCACTTGTGCCCTGGGACTCCCCTGACGTTCAGCGTCCGTGGGGGAAAGCAACGCATGCGTAACGAAGTCAGCATTGATAGCATCCGGCTTGCCGACTATCAGCTCCGTAATATTTCCTTGCGCGGTGGCGGCGCAATTGGGTTTGACGTGGGGTTGCATTAGGCCTTTTCTTCGACCGTATCCCGCGCGTAGGGTTTGGCGAGCCACACCTTGCAACTTTTCCCGCCATCCTGCGTCCTATTAGATAAGGTGTCCGACGAACCTCCAATCCGCAGAGAGCTGGTTCCCGTACACTTAAGGGAAGGATGTTTTCATGCTGATTAAGAAGTCTGCCGATATTCCATCGTCCGAGATCACTCCGAAGAGTTTGTACCTGAACCGGCGCAAGTTTCTCGCGGGCACTGCGCTGGCCGGCGCGGCAGCCGTGGCGGGACTAGGGTTTCGTGAATTCGCGTTCCCTTCAACCACTGCGCACGCCAACACCAAGATCGACGGCATCAAGCCAAGCTCATTCTCGACCAAAGAAACCGTCACGCCTTATAAAGACGTCACCAATTACAACAACTATTACGAATTCTCGACGGACAAGTACGAGCCTGCCGGTCTGGCCAAGAATTTCAAGACGCGGCCGTGGTCGGTCACCATCGACGGAGCAGTCGAGAAAAAACAGGTCCTCGACGTGGACGCCATCATCAAGATGGCCTCACCTGAAGAACGAATCTACCGCCATCGCTGTGTCGAGGGCTGGTCGATCGTTGTGCCATGGGTGGGCTTCTCACTGAGCGAACTGATCAATAAGGTCAAGCCAACCAGCAAGGCAAAATTCGTGGAGTTCACGACTGTCGAAGATCCCAAGCAAATGCCGGGCCAGCGCGGTCACGTGCTCGACTGGCCCTATGTCGAAGGCCTGCGCATGGACGAAGCCATGCACCCACTAGCACTGCTTTGCTTTGGCATGTATGGCGAGGACCTGCCCAATCAGGACGGCGCTCCGCTGCGCATCATCGTGCCCTGGAAGTACGGCTTCAAAAGCGGAAAGGCGATCGTGCGGATTCGTTTCACCGAGAGCCAGCCGCGCAACACCTGGAACGTGATGGCACCCAACGAGTACGGATTCTATGCGAACGTGAATCCGAACGTGGACCATCCTCGCTGGAGTCAGGCCAAGGAGCGCCGCCTGGGCGAATTTCTAAAGCGTCCCACGCTGATGTTTAACGGCTACGACCAGGTAGCAAGCCTTTACAGCGGCATGGACCTGAAGAAGAATTTCTGAACTGAAGACTCCAGACGTCCCGCTTAGCTCGGAATGACAGACTGCATTTCTTGCACAACACGACACCAGATGATTCGCCGCTTCAAACCCGTAGTCTCCCTCGCCTGCCTGATCCCCTTGGCGCTCCTGGCATGGAAGGCCTACAGCCAGGCGCTGGGCGCAAACCCGATCGAAGTCATCACCCACGCGACCGGCGACTGGACTCTGCGTTTCCTGCTCATCACACTCTCCGTCACGCCTATAAGAAAGCTGACGGGCCAGCTCTGGCTGATCCGCTACCGTCGCATGTTCGGACTGTTCGCCTTCTTCTACGGCACGCTGCACTTTCTGACTTACATCTGGCTGGACAAATTCTTCGACCTGCACGAGATGCTGCACGACGTAGCCAAACGAAAATTCATCACCGTCGGATTTACCGGATTCGTTCTGCTGATCCCGCTCGCGCTCACTTCGACCCAAGGCTGGATCCGGCGTCTCGGCGGGAAGCGCTGGCAAGCTTTGCATCGCCTGATTTATTTCAGCGCGATTGCCGGCGTGATTCATTACTGGTGGCTGGTGAAGGCCGACATTCACAAACCACTGGAGCACGCCGCCATTCTCACCGTCTTGCTGGGCTACCGGATTGCGGTGTGGGCAGGCCCGAAGCTGGCGGCCCGCAATGCGAAGCCTCTTCGCGAAACACGCGTCGAAGTTCCTGAGGGATAAAGTCAGTCCGAAATCGCCAGAAAACCATCGCCGCTCACCAAAGGTTTTGCAACAAACATAGTGGTCGGACTGTCGGTTATGCGGTAAATTGATTCGCCGAGCCAAAGCAAATGTCATGGGAAGAGAACTCGCGGACCTGGAAGATGATGCCGCTGTCGTCTTCTATCCTTTTCTTTGCCGGGGTCTTCTGCCTGTTCGCTTCGCTATTTCTCATCGGTTCGAGCATCAACTCTCAATCGCTGTCACGGCTGGAGATGATCGGAGGCGCACTCATTAGCGGGGGCTTCGCGATTGGCTGGGCCTATGCCGGCACCCGTAAAATCTTCTGGCTCTTCCTGGTTGTCGGCGTAACGCAATTCGCTGCATTCAACCTCCTGGCATGGTTGGCTGGCTCTCACCACACGCTGGATGCTCAAGAGCTAGAGCGCAAGGTCCGACTGAACGGACATACGGAAATCGCGCTGGTGATCGCTGGATACATCCTGTTCGTCATCTTCTTCACTCGTGAAGGAGCCAGATTCTTCAAAACGCAAACCGAGGTCCGCCTCGCCGGCGAGATCCACCGTACTCTCGTCCCCGCGAGGCACGACACCATCGGAAATATCGAGTTGTTTGGCAGTTTAATCCCCAGCAGCGAGGTGGGCGGCGACCTTTTCGACATCGTCCAGGCTAACGGCGGTTGGCACGCTTATGTAGCCGACGTCTCCGGCCACGGAGTTGCCGCGGGCATCCTCATGTCCATGATCAAAAGCACGGCTTCCATGCAGTTGACAAAGCTGAAGCGGCCGGCAGATCTGCTCACCGATCTGAACGATGTCATGCAGCCCTTCACTTCGCCGGCAAACTATCTCACTTTCGCCTATGTGGGTGGCGAGGGAGCCGAGAGCCTAAACTTTGCTCTCGCGGGTCACCTGCCGATCCTGCACTATCAGAAGCAAACCAGGACGATCATCGAACACTCCGACGGCAACGTTCCCATTGGCCTCTTCAAGGGCCAGACCTACGCAGTCTCAAAGCTCTCTCTCCAACCCGGCGACTTGTTAGCCGTCGTCACAGATGGATTCACCGAGGTCTTCGACTCCGGCGGACGGGAAATCGGCGTGGAAAAGTTCAAGTCCATGCTCTTAGTCTGCGCCGAAAAAAACCTGCCGGAGATTTATCGCGAGCTTCGCGCCGACACCATGAAATTCGGCAAGCAGACCGATGATCAAACCATGCTGCTGATCCGGCGATTGGCCTAGCGGAATCAGGAAAGTTGCTGTCTCCAGGGTGCCCCATCCTTATCTCTCCGCTCTTTGGAGAGTCAGGACGGGTTCATATCCACACGTCCAACAGGGGCAACTCTACTTGAACTGCAAATGCAGCTGCCGCAGTCCAATCTGCGCAGCAGTAGAGCCGGCGTTCAATATCACAATGCGCACCATGTAGTCGCTGTTGGCTGCGGTCGGTAGGCCCTGCCAGCCACTCGTGTAGAGTCCGTTGGGCGTGGTCACAGGAGCTTCCCTCGACAGCGGAAACCAGTTGGTTCCGTCTGGCGTGTACTCGGCTACGGCATAGCTTCCGCTCGGCAGGGCCGCCGCCGCGATTGTGACCACCAAACGCACCGAGGTCGCATTGCTCATGTCAATCTGATTGCGGTCGGATGAGCCCCCAACTTCAATGGAACCCACACCCGCTTTGTACGAGGTCCCATAATAAAAGCTGTAATCGAGCGGAGCCGCCGTAGTTCCAGCCGGCCCCTGCGGCCCTTGCGGGCCTTGTGCCCCCGCCGGACCCTGACCACCTGTGGCTTCCCGCAGGCCCCACCGCACCGGCAACGCCCTGTGCCCCTTGCGCTCCCGCTGCTCCGGCCGGACCAACCGGGCCAACCGCTCCCGCCGGGCCAGCCGGACCGGCTGCTCCCGTTGTGCCCGTTGCTCCCGTCGCACCTGTCGCGCCGACCGCTCCCGCCGGACCAACCGGACCCGCAACTCCTGCCGCTCCCGCCGCGCCCGTCGCTCCCTGCGGACCCGAGGGTCCGGCCTGCCCTTGCGGTCCTTGCATCCCCATCAGCGAGTGATAGCTGCTCCCATTGTCCGATTCCACCAGCATGCCATTGCCGATCGAGAGCGTGTACTGACCCGCTGCCGGCGCCACCACAGGCAGGCCGAGATCAGATAAAGTAATCGCCGATTGCGCATTGTTTCCGCTCTGCGGCTGCACGTTCAACGGCCCGCTGCAATTCGTCCCCGGAGCGCCAGTGGCGCATTGTGCCCACGACATTCCCGACAGCAGACTCAGCATGGCAACCAACCAACAGTTCTTCATGTCATCTCCTGATTTTTTACGGAACCACAGCCACAGTCTCGTTGCTGTAGCCGCTTTCATTGCCGCCGTTCACCGCCGTCGAAACGTAATAGAGAGTTTGCTTGTGCGTGACCCGTACGTCGGTGTAGTTCGTGGCTGCGATTCCCCAGGCTATTTTTGTGTAGGGACCGCCTTGCGTAGTTCCGCGATAGACGCAATAACTCGTTGCGCCTTTACTGGCCGTCCAGCTGAGCGTAATCGCATGCCCGGTGGCCAGAACCGTCGCCTTGCCGGCAAGCTTCACGCTGCCCTGAATTCCCTGCGCAAAGCTCAAATTCAAACCACCGGCCAGAATCACGCAGATGGCAAAGAGCCGTTTCATCATCCCACCCTCATGTCGGCTCTATCGGTGTGCTGGCCTCCCTTCTTTAGGACGCAAAGTTATAATCCGCCAAGAAAACTGGCACCGGACGCGGGTGCCCCAGATCTCGCGCTTTTCGAGACCTGGGACTGCCCGGAGCTTACCGATCCACCTTCCGCTGTCATCCTGAGGCAGCGAAGTCCCTGGCGAAGCCAGGGACTCCCAACGAAGGACCTCTGCACTAGAGGCCCATCCAAAAAAGCGTTAGTCATTGCCAAAAGACAGAGGTCATCCTGAAACCGGGGCAAGCCGGGCGAAGGATCTCGCGCGCAGTACCCAAACTCTATGCGATGCCAGGCTCGACTAGTGTTGAGGGTGCCAACCAAGACATGCAGCCAGCGCAAATTCGTGGAGAAGCTACACTACATCCATCGAAGCCCAGTAGCGTCGCAGATTGACCGGATCCGTCCGGCTCACCTCCGCCCGGGCCACGGCCCCCATTCGTACAAGGACCGATCTCCTGCGGCAACCAGCTGTCGAGCGCAATCCGGATCGAGCCGCGACTTTGCGCAGTGCCCGCCGTCGGACCCGAACTCCCACTCTTGCCACGCAGTTCCTTCCGCAGAGATCCGGATCGCTTCCCGGAAGCGGCCTGCGGTCAGGTTGTCGATCATCGACTGCAAACGTTCGATTTCGCCTTCGGCCGTTTCATCGCACGCATCGCATCCGCAGACCGGGAAAGCGGTCGTGCACCAGCGACCCAAGCGCACGACGATCCCGGGGAAGGCCGAGAACGCAACTACGATGGGCGCGGCGCCGGCGTCTCTCGGCACCAGGCGAACGCTCGGGCGCGCCAGTTTGATGCCCTGCTCCAGTTCAGGGTCAAGCCCATACCCCTCGGCACGCTCGGCGTCGAACTCCCGTTCCAACCGGTCCAGCAACTCCGCCGCAACCTGGTGCAGGGACGCGAATCGCTCCGGTTCCGTGACCCGCGAATAAGCTTCCAAAGGCGGACCCTCAGCTCCCCAACGATGTCCGATCATCAGTTCCATTATTCCATTGACTGACAGGAGCTGGGGGCTGGCCCCGTCCTTTTAACACCAGAAGAAGCGGGTCCCCGTCCTTCTCGCGCTCTTTGCGAGGGCGGGGCCTTTAGCTGACATCGGGTGCGGGCCGGTGGCCCAGGTTTTGGGAAGGGCCCGACTTCAGTCGGGCCGCTAACGCCGTTGAAAAGTGTCAGCCCTTCAGCGCCTGAGGTAAACGGCGGCCACCCTTACGAGACCGCCTCCCCCCGCTGTCATCCTGAGGCAGTGGAGTCCCCGGCAAAGCCGGGGGCTCCCAACGAAGGATCTCTGCACTCCCAACGCCGGCAAGCGCAGATTGACTCGGGGCAGCTCAGCGCATTTCATCTTCCGGCTCGGGCGCGGCTTTCGGGGCGGTGCGGAGAAACTTCATCAAGTCTGCTCCAGTTGCCTTTCCTTCGCGCTTCTTGAAGAAATCAGCTGCGGTTTCGACCACTCCCACCTTTGCGCAACCGCCGCCGCAATCATTGGGGATCAGTGAACAGAAATCGGGGATCGCAAAATTCACCCTTGACATTGACCGACAATCCACTACCATATGGTTGTGGATAAATTAGGTACAACATTCGCGGCTTTGTCTGATCCAACCCGCCGGGCAATGATCGAACGACTCTCCCGTGGGCCTGCCTCTGTGCATGGATTGACGGAACCGTTTGCACTCTCGCAGCAGATGATTTCAAAACATATCGCCTACCTGGTGCGGGCGCGGATTGTAATCAAGACGAAGCGTGGACGAGAGAGTGTGTGCACGCTTAGGCCAGGGGCGATCAAGACAGTCAGCGACTGGGCGGCATATTATCGCCGATTCTGGGAAGAGAGTTTCGACAAACTGGATACAGTTGTAAATCAAATGAAGAAAGAGGAGATCAGAAATGACAAAAAACACGGTTAACGAGATCGAGCGGATGGTTGTCACACGAGTTTTTGATGCCCCACGCGAATTGGTTTGGAAGGCGTGGACAGACCCGAAATACGTGATGCAGTGGTGGGGGCCGAAGGGTTTTACTGCGCCCGTTTGCAAGATGGATTTTCGCGTGGGCGGAAAATCCCTCTTCTGCATGAGAACGCCGGATGGGCAGGAGTGCTGGAATGGGGTTGAATACCACGAGATTGTTCTGCACGAGAAGATCGTTTCCTCCATGTACTTTTCGGACTCGCAGGGAAACAAGGTCGACCCTGCGCAATTAGGAATAGAACATGAGGCTATAGACGGTGCGTACGACGTGACCATCTTTGAGGATCTCGGAAACGGCCAGACGAAACTCACCCACATTGGAAATGAACCCATGGAGAGCGCGAAAAATAGCGGTCAACTGGAGGGCTGGAACCAGATACTCGATAAAGTTGCCGCAGTTGTTACGAAGCTGGCGCAGGCGCAATAAGAAGTTGGAGCTTTGATGATTGTCATGCGCGAGATCTGAACGTAAAGCAACGCGGGTCCGTTCCGGAACCCTGAGGGTGGGCGGCGGAGGCGTAGAAGACCGGGCACGTCCCCGGTTTTCCTCGCTCCCTGCGATCGCCTCATCGAGGACCGAACGGCCCCGCATCTCCTCGACGTCCTGGCGAAGGTAGCCGATCGTCAACTTCCTGGGGACAAAGACCGCGCTCTCGTCGGGAGTTTCCTCGCCGACCACCATCCGGAAGAGCGTCGTCTTGCCCGCCCCATTGGGACCGACCAGCCCAACTTTTTCGCCGGGATTCAACTGAAAGGAAGCATCCACTAAGAGCAACTGCTTGCCATACTGCTTATTGATGTTTGCGAAAGAGATCATTTTGAAGGAGCAACTCGCGGCACGCTGCCTCTCCCAGTGTAGCCCGGCCAACGCTGGCGTTGGATTATTGAAGGTTGCCCGCGACTCGGGTGCAATTGCGGAGGTCCATCAGCTTTCTTCTCCATTCTTGCCTGTTTCTATTAACTATGGTTAACTATTTACAATGACCTCTGGTTAATAGAAGAGAACAGTGGGCCCTTGCCGCCTGAGGACAGAGAAGTGGAGTATCCATGACGCGGGCAGCGAACTTTGCTTTTCTTGTATTGACGGTGGTGTGTATTCTTCCGACGAAGGCACCGGCACAAGGAGAAACCACCAGTGCCATCGTTGGCCAAGTCCGAGACACAACCGACGCCGTTGTGCCGGGCGCCATTGTGACGATCACGAATCACGAGACTGGCCTGAAGCGTAGCGCCCAGACCGATGACGCAGGACGGTTCAACTTTCCGCAGTTAAAGCCGGGCACCTATTCGGTTAGGGTGGAAGCGCCAGGTTTCGATCCACGCCAAAATGACAACGTGATTTCGGGTCTGGGCCAGAAGCAAACTATGGATTTCACGCTCAAGGTGGCGCGGTCCAATGAGGCGGTTGAGGTTAGCAGCGAAGCTCCAATCATCAATCCGGAAAATGCCAACACATCCACGACTCTGAGCGCACCAGCTCTGGAGGACTTGCCGAACCCGGGAGGTGACCTCACCTATCCTTTGCAATTCGCGCCTGGGGGGCTGATCAATACCGCAGGAAGCAGTAACGATTTTGTTGGCGGCAGCAACGGGTATGGCAACGTGGAGTTCAACGGACTGCCCGCCCTTTCCAATGGCTACATCGTGGACGGCCTAGAAACGAACGACCCGCTCACCAATCTCAACAGCGGTCTCTCAACTAATCTCGTACTGGGATTGAATTCGATTTCGGAAGTGACCGTCAACACACTTTCCTATTCTGTGGATCAAGGACGTTATGGAGCATCGCAAGTCGACTATGTCACCAAGTCCGGCACGAATCAGTTTCACGGGAACCTCTATGAGCTGTGGAATGGTTCGCTACTGAATGCAGCGGACTACTTCACCAATGCGACTCCGGGGAACCACAAGCCCAGATCGACGGTGAACCACTTTGGGGGCAGTCTGGGCGGTCCGATTGCGCACGACAAGCTTTTTTTCTTCTTCGACAGCGAATGGGTGCGGATCGCACTGCCCATCGTCACACCCACGATTGTTCCCAGTGCGGCATTCCAACAATACGTGCTGCAGCAACTTCCTTCCACGTTGGTCCCGTTTTATCAGCAGATGTTTTCGCTATATGGAAACATCAGCGGCACACCGACCGCGATACTAGGCTGCCCGCTTGGCGCGGCTGGGGATGGTTGTGCCAACAGGCAAAGCGTATCGCACTCCAGCGACGATCATGAGCAGGTGCAGACGGTGCGTGTCGACTACAACATCAACGCGAGAGATACGGCCTGGTTTCGTTTTCAGGCCGACACCGGCGTGCAAGCTGCCTATACGGATCCTATCAACTCTCTGTTTGATGCGCTGTCATCGCAGCCTCTCTACTCGTTTGCCGCAGGACACACGCACGTCTTCTCGCAGAACTTGGTCAACTACTTCAATCCGGCGTTCTCTTGGTACGAGAGCCTGTTCGGGCCAAGCAACTTGCAGCGGACTCTTTCCGCGTTTCCGATCGTATTGCAGGGCACTGGCGCGAACGCCTTCACGCCCGTGGGAGGGCTTGACAACACCTGGATTCAAGGCCGGCGCGCATCTCGCGTTTTCATCAACGATAACCTAGCCTGGAGTCGCGGTGCTCATGAACTGCGGTTCGGAACCAATATGCGCGTCTTCCGTCTGAACGACTACGACTTCGGCGAAGGCACGGTTCCCACCGTGACCTATGCGAACTTGCAGCAATTCATAGACGGAGCAGCGAACACCGCGTCGAAGACGTTCCCTTCGCACCTAAACGAGCCCTTCAACTTTCTCAATCTCGACGTCTACGCACAAGACACCTGGAAAGTGACTCGCAAACTGACTTGGACGTTCGGCCTACGCGACACCTTCAATTCAAATCCGCTGAATCCTCATGATCAGGTTGCCCGTCTTCGCGGCTCCTTCAGTTCAATCTCGCATGATGTCAATCAACCGCTGAATAAGGCCATCCAGACTCATCTCGGCGATCTGTTTTCGTCTACACCGCTGGCCATTCTGCAACCAAGAACGGCGATTGCGTGGCAGTTCGAGCCGAAAACCGTGCTCCGGACTGGCTTCGGGATTTTTAGCGACATCTTGCCGGGCAGCGTGGCTGACCTGATCGGCGCGAACCCTCCCTACGACAAGACGTTTCAGGGAGGCTTGCTTGGCAGCGTCGGCGGCACGGCTATTGCGCCGGGAGTGCCCAACAGCGCAGTCGATGCAACCATCACGGCAAATCAGATTTTTACGTCGGGATTTCCCCAAGGACAGCTTTCGTGCGCATCTCCACAGTCAAGTCCCGCAAGTTGTATTCCCCCGGTTGCGATCACGGCCGTCCCGGACGGCAAGCTCCACGCGCCCTACTTCATGGAGTGGAGTTTGGGAATGGAACATCAATTTGGAACGACGGCTAGTGTGCAAGCGCAGTACGTAGGCACGCGGGCCGTGAATCAACCGTACTCGACCCAAGTCAACGGCTACCAAACCGTGTGCCAGGTCTGTTTCGCACCGTTCCCCTACATGCAATCAACCGATCCGCGATTCGGCGCGGTGACGCAGTTCTCCACCGGCGCGAACAGCCACTACAGCGGCCTTCAACTGACTGCGATGAAGCGCCTCGGACATGGTCTGCAAGGGCAGATCAACTACACCTGGAGCCGTTGCATCGATACGGTCTCGAACGGAGGATTCCTCTCGTTTTCCGCAGGAGGGATTCTCTCGCCTCTGCCGGGAGACCTGGCCCGCGACTATGGTCCTTGCGACTATGACATCCGGCACAATCTCAATGCGCAGTATGTTTATCAGCTGCCGTTGAAAGTGCACAGTCATTCGCTGGGCTACGCGCTCAACGGCTGGCAGATTTCCGGAACAGCGTTTTGGCACAGCGGGGTTCCTTTCTCGGTGCTGAGCACGCCTTATTCAGCAAACGGAAACGGCATCGTGCAGGGCAGCGGGCCGCAGTTCGCCAGTATCGTTCCCGGCGTTCCGTTGTATGACCATCATCCGATTCCGCGCGTAACTCAGGCGGGAACATTGCAGTGGCTTAATCCGGACGCATTTGCGTCGGCGGTCGATCCGAGTACGGGGCAGTGCTATGGCGGCGACAGCGCGCAGAATTGCCAGTTCGGAAACCTCGGCCGCAACGCCCTGCGCGGTCCCGATTTTGTTCGGAGCGACTTCTATCTAACAAAATGGTTTCCCTTGAGCGAGCATGTGAAGCTGCGGTTTGAGGGGCAGTTTTTTAATGTTTTCAACCATCCGAATTTTGCGCTTCCCAGTATGGTGCAGGCCGGCATTCCAGGCAATCCTTCCACGCAGAGTGGATTTGGAGCGCTTACGTCCGCAACCTCTCCGCCGACTGGCTTACTAGGCGTCGGACTGGGCGGCGATAGCAGTCCTCGTATGATCGCCTTCCAAGCGCGGCTGGAGTTCTGAGTGTACACGGCGATTGCGGCTGGATTGTCGGCAATCCAGAAGTAATCCGCAAACAGGCTCCCGGAAATCACCCGATGGTTTCCGCTCATGCCTGACACGTTCTGCCTCTTCCAGTGTAGCCCGGCCAGTTGCCAGCCAACGCTGGCCCGTTGGATTATTGAAGGTCTGCCCGTTAATCTGGATTCGCGCTGGAGGGACTACGACATGCGAAAAGGGTTTACGAGAAAACCACAAGCGGACGAGCCCGCGACGCAAGGCAAGAACTACATCACGCCGAGCGGGCTGGAGCGCCTCAAAGATGAGCACACCAGGGAACCCGTGACGGAGGTGGTGGCGTGGGCCATTTTCCCTCATGAAGTGCTACAATGCTTACAACAGTTACACTAGGAGGGTCGATGAAGCAATCGCGTACGATGGTGCTCAGTATGCGTCTGCCAGTGGAGAGCGGAAAACGCTTGAAGCGCATCGCGAAACGGCACGGCTGGACGCCGAGCGATGCCAGCGCGCGGCTGGTGGAAGAGGGCTTAAGGCGGTCGGAATTTGCCTTCCTGGATTTTCGTGATTCACCGGCAGGCAGGCAAGCCTATATCCAAGGCAGCACCCTGGCGATATGGGAAGTCATGTTGCTTCTTCGAAGTTACAAGGGAAACGTCAAGGACGTGGCCAAGCATCTGAAATGGCCTGAAGCGAAGGTTCGAGCTGCTCTTAACTATTCGGAGGCATTCCCCGGAGAGGTGAACGACGCGATAGCGGAGAACGATTCAACTGATTTCGACAGCCTGAAGCGCATGCTTCCCCAAGCGGTCGACTTTGCCGCCAGACCGACCAAGCGGGGCTGACATGCTCAAGCTTCTTCTGGATGAGCACATCTCTCCGGATGTGACGAATGGCGTTCAACGCCGGAATCGATCGGTAGTGATCCACTCCATAGTTATCCAATCAATGGCGCAGTGGGAGAGCGGTAACTTCCTTGGGAAGGAAGATTTCGTTTGCTTGCTGGAAGCAGCGAAGCAACGCTTGACCCTGGTTACTCATGATCGCAGGACGATTCCTCCATTGTTAAAGCTCTGGGCAGAGGAAGAGCGATCCCATGGCGGTGTGATATTTGTCGATGAAAAGACAATCTCGCCGGCGGACATTGGAGGGCTAGTCCGTGCTCTATTTTCGCTCGTGGACGAGGCCGGGGGAATGGACTGGACCAACCAAGTGTACTTCTTGCGAAAGTAGCCGATCGTCAACTTCTTGGGGACTGAGGCCGCGCCCTCGTCAAGAGTTTCCTCGCCGACCACCATACGCAAGAGCGTGGTCTTGCCCGCCCATTGGGACCGACCAGTTCCAACTTTTTCGCCGGGATTCAACTGAAACGAAGCATCCACGAAGAGCAACTGCTTGCCATACTGCTTATTGATGTTTGAGAAAGAGATCATTTTTGAAGGAGCAACTCGCGACACGCTGCCTCTCCAGTGTAGCCCGGCCAGAAAATTCCCGGCCAGCGCTGGCGTTGGATTATTAAAGGTTTGCCCGTAATCCGTGTTGAGGGATGATGGACACACGTTGCCTTTTTTCGGGTCCTGCAATTTATGAGATTCTTAGCAGGCCTCTGCACTTCGGTCTACTACGAGAAAAGTAAGCAAGGAACGCGCATGAATCTCCGAGATTTTCGAGAAATCGTCAATCAGACGCCAGCACGTATCGCGGCCCATAAAAACGACCCCTCAGGCCAATATGCATATGCAGGTTTGGATTATCAAATGTCATACCAGAGCAAAGCGGTAAGCGATGCTTTGTATGAGCGCATTCGAAGTGCCTTTACGAGTGGACATGGGGAAGCTCGGCTCACCTGCCGACAGCTCAAAACGGATCTAATTCGAGAACACGTTATCAAGGACGTTCCGTTAGACCCCTTCTTTGAGGTCCTGAGCCATGTCGAGGATGCTCTTCGCGCGCGCGCAAGCTCAACAGGGCCGGTTATAGGTAACTGGACCGCGGCTATCCAAGCCGCTCAGGATCACATTGAAATCAGCACTTACAGAACGCTCAATCACAGACAAATTTACTCACGTGAATTCGCTGTGGCAGAGGCCGCGAATTTTCTTCAGCAACAGGGATACGAAATCCAGCTCGAACCGGGCTTGATCGCATTGGAGAGGCGCGCAGAGAGATCGCTGAGAAGGAAGATTGAGAAACTCATCCATCAAATCGGTGCAATCGAAGTCATCCGAAAGATTTTTATAGAGATTTCTCCGTTCTATGACGCAGGCCTGCAGAGATATCACCTTGTCCCACATATGTCTGCTCTCGGGGGAGGAGCGCCGCAGGTCCCCTGGGGATATCTCCTGCAACTCGCGGTTAAGTATGTTAACGCCCCTTCCGGACATCGTGAGTTTGATAAGCTTTGGCCGCGTCTTTTGCGCCTGGTTACGGCCTATGGGTCTGTTGTTGATGTGCAGCCCTATTACCCCGCTGTCTTCAGAAGCTTCGATGTGCACCACCTCCTCGAATTCCTTCGGGAGCAGGCACTGTATGATTCGATCTTCCGTTTTCCGCAGCTGCGCGCCTCGGACATTCTGAAACTTTGCCGGGGCGCGCTCAGCTTTCTCGATTTTGGGGAACAAACATCTGCAGGATGGACGCTCAACGAGGCGTTCGAAGTGATCGGCTATCTAATCGACCCGATTCGCGACGTTCGAGGACCGGTTACGATAGCCGAGAATGAGGTCAGCCGAGCGCTGCCGCGCATATCCAAGGAGACCCTTGCCATGCTTCTTCGTGACGTATTCGCTCACCCGATCGAAGGTCCAAATCAGCGGTTTTCACAACCGACGGATGCTCCTACGTCCGACGACAAACTGAATGGGGCGGATTTCTATATGAAACCTCTCGTTCGGCGTCCATCTGATCGGTACTTGATTGTCGACAGATCAGTCTGCGGGTGGGGATATGTGGAAGCGATCCTAACTGCTTTGAGGCCATACCATAAGCAGTTCGATGATAACGTTGGCCTAGCAATCGAGGGTTTCCTAAAAGAAGAATTGCGCTCCCGCGGCGTACCGACGATCAGCGGCGACTATGATCAGAACGGTGAACACGGCGAATGCGATATTGTCGCTGAGACACCTCAAACCCTAATTTTCATGGAACTAAAGAAGAAAACTCTCACGCGACGCGCGAGGGCGGGGGTGGATGCTGACCTTCTCTTGGATCTGGCGGGCAGCCTCCTCGCCGCACAAGCTCAAGCTGGCTGGCATGAACTTCGCTTAACAAACGTTGGTTCACTCGATCTGGTCAGGGATGGAAGGCGTCAGACCTTATCACTCGACGAACGCAGCATCGAGAAGATCGCAGTGGGTATGATGGACTTCGGCAGCTTCCAAGATCGGACCATGCTAGAGAAGTTCATGGAAGCGACCTTGAATATCAATTTTGGCTCGGCTGATCCAGCGTATGACAAGCGGTTCAGAGCCATCAATGATGCTCTCCAAGAAATTCGGGATCAATATAACTTTGCCCACCAAGGGGACTCAGAAATCCGGCAGCCTTTCTTCAATTGTTGGTTTATGAGCATTCCCCAGCTCCTCGTGATGCTCGATGAAGTCACTGATGCGGACAGCTTCAGAAAGGCTCTTTGGAGCTGCAGGCATGTGACAACTGGGACCTCCGATCTGTACTTCGAAATATCGAAGATGAGGGGGGCGAGGGGGTGAATGGTGATATACCGGCTCGTCTATGAAACGGTTTCGAGCGGCTGGTGGCCTTCCGAGATTGCCCGGAATAGGTCCCCGAAACGCGCTTGTGGTGATTGACGTGCCAACTCCCGATTAGTCGGCACCCCACTGGATTCGCCCTGGAAAGACTACGAGATGCGAAAAGGGTTTACGAGAAAACCACAGAGGGACGAGCCCGCGACGCCGGTCAAGAACTACATCACGCCGAGCGGGCTGGAGCGCCTCAAAGATGAGCACCGGTTTCTGCTCACCAGGGAACGCCCGGCCGTGACGGAGGTGGTGGCGTGGGCTGCCGGCAACGGCGATCGCAGTGATAACGCCGACTATCGGTACGGCAAGCGGCGGCTGCGGCAGATCGATGGGCGGATTCGCTTTCTCACCAAGCGCATCGAAGCCGCGGAAGTGGTGGACCCGGAGGCTCCGAGAGCGGGGCAGGCAACAACGAAGACGAGGGCATTCTTCGGAGCGACCGTGCGCTATGCCAACGCCGCGGGAGCGGAGCGGGTGGTGAGCATCGTGGGCACAGACGAAATCGATCTCAACCGCAACCACATCAGTTGGGTGTCACCTCTGGGGCGCGCGTTGATGAAGTCGGCAGCGGGTGACAGCGTAGTCCTTCAATTGCCGGGCGGCACAGAAAACCTGACCGTGCTGGAAGTGGGTTACGAGCGCATTGCTGTGGAACCGTTCCGTGAACCACCTGGATCCGAGGCCTCGGCAAAGAGACTCCCTCGCCGACGCTAATCCACCTGACGAAAAAGAGACGAAACGGCACAGGCGGTGAAAGAGCGACGACCGTAATGGCGCGCTCGGCTTTTGGCAAGCGACAGGAGATGAGTTGAGTCCTCATAAACGCGCGTTTCTTCATTGACGGCCCACTTAAAATAGGATAACCTGCTACAAGATGCATTATCTGCAAGATAATGATCGTTCTTTGACAATCTGACCCGAGGCGACGGTGGACTTCTTGACCGCGGTCCAATCCGTGGTTCCAAAGTGGGCCGCTGAGACCCGTCATCCCCGCCCTAACTCCCATGTTCTCTAGATTTTGCGTGTAACTCCTGCAAACTCAAAGATCTAGCACATGGTCGAAATTTAACTCTTCTGTTTTCTGGATTTTGCAGACAAAGGGGGGAGGGGGGGTACCCGGTACTAAACAGTAAACTCCGTCCCAAAACGGGAATCCTGCGGCGACTAGCTCAACTGCCAGATGGTGTCGAGCACGGTGCCGTCGACCCACTTCACCACCGCAACGGGACGATCGCCCAACTTGGGCTTCGCCGGCTTGCCGCCGCAGATGCGCTCGACCTCGGCCTTGATGTCCTGAATCGGACGGATCGGCAGGCTCGAACCCTTCACCACGTCCAGCAGATCCTGGCGCCGCGGATTGATCGCAATGCCCCGCTCGGTGGCGACCACGTCGATCAGTTCACCCGGCCCGGTAAGCGTGGTGACTTCATCGATGATCACGGGAATGCGGTCGCGGAACGACGGCACGGCAAGGATGGTGCACCCCGCAGCCAAACAATTCTGCCAGCCGCCAATCCCGTGCAGCAGCCGCCCATCGGAGTGCGTCACGACGTTGGCATTGAAGTTCACATCGACTTCAGTCGCTCCGAGCACGACGGCATCGACGAGCGACGCGAAGTTGCCCTTGCCGTGATAGTTGTAGGAAGTGAACGGCGAAGTTGCAACGTGACGGGGATCGCTGCCAATCGACTTGACCCCGTCAAGGTCGAAAGTTTGGCCGTCAAGGATGTAGTCGGTCAAACCTTCCTGCAACAATTCGACCAGGAACTTGGTCGATCCGCCGCGAACGAAGCGGGCTTTCACGCCGTCTTCTTTCATCATGCGGCGCAGGTAGTCGACAAAGGCCAGCGCGATTCCGCCCGCGCCCGCCTGAAATGAAAAGCCGTTGCGCATGATGCCGGCATCGCGCAGAAAGCGAGCCACAAACTCCGCGATGCGCAAGCGGTCAGGCGAGCGCGTGATCTGGGTCGTACCGGAGACGATCTTCGCGGGATCGCCGATGGACTCGACCTCGACGACGTAGTCCACGTTGTTGCCCTGAATCTGCCAGGGAATGCAGGGGAACGGGACGAGATTATCGGTGACCACGATGACGCGGTCGGCGTAAGTTGAATCGGCGAGCGCAAATCCGAGAGATCCGCAGGCTGACTTTCCGTGCGATCCGTCCGCATTGCCAAAGGCATCAGCGGTTGGCGCGGCGATCACGGCAATGTCGATATGCACTTCCCCATCTTGAATGGCTTGCCAGCGCCCGCCGTGGGAGCGCAGTACGCCCATGCCACGCATCTTGCCCTGGGTGCAATAGTCGCCAAGCGGTCCGTTCATGCTGCCTTCGATATGATGAATGACGCCCGATTGCATGAGGTCTATCGCGCCCTTTTGCGACGGAAAAGATGCGCTCGGAAACCACATCAGATCTTTGACGCCGATCCTTGCCGCCGCTTCGAGCGCCATGAGCGCGACCCGGTCGCCGTCGCGCAGATGGTGATGATTCGAGATCACCATGCCGTTGCGCAATCCGCAATTGCGCAGCGCAGTCTCGAGATCCGGTACGCGCTTGTCGCCGTTCTCGGGATAATCCTTGCTCGAGCAAATGGGTGGGGCAGTCTTTCGCCCGCGCGGTTGATACTGCCCGACGCCCAGAAACGGAATCTGCGGCTTGCCGTTGACCATGGCGGGCACGCTGCGTCCGGCGGCGTTCTGGGCGAGTTCGATGCGTTCAGTCATTCCACTCCTGTGAATCTGCAAGGCGTGGCCGCGCGTTACGCTCTGCCCATCGCCTTCGCTCTCGCGACCAGCTTGCGAGCTCGCTCGACAACCGGCGGATCGATCATCTTCGAGCCCAGGCTCACGACACCGAGTCCGCGCTGCTCGGCGTCTTCGAAGGCAGCAACGATCTTCAGTGCCTTCTCGATCTCTGTTTGCGAAGGCGCAAAGGCTTCATGGATCACCGGAATCTGCGAAGGATGAATACAGCCCATGCCTTCGAATCCCAAAGCGCGGGAATTCTCTCCCCACTGGCGCAGACCGGCCAAATCACCGACGTCGCCAAACACCGAGTCGATCGCCTGAATGCCCACTGCCTTCGCTGCATTCACCAGGCGGGTGCGAGCATACAGCGACTCACGCCCGTCCAGCGTTTTCGCCACGCCGAGATCGGCGGTGTAATCTTCGAGTCCGATAGTGAGCGCACACACATTTGGACTCACGCTCGCGACGACGAATGCGTTTTCGATTCCGAGAGCAGATTCCAGGATTGGCATCAGCCAGATGGCGCGGTCGATGCCGTGGCTCACTTTCAGTTCACGGATCAACCGATCGGCTTCGCCCACTTGCTCAGGCCGTTCTACTTTTGGAATCAGCACCAAGTCTGGAGCTTCGGGAACAATCTCTGCCAGATCCTCCAGCCCCAGCGGCAACTGATTGATGCGAACCATGCGTTCGCAACTGCCGAAGTCGACGGCGCGCAGCGTGTTGCGCACCAGAATTCGCGCGGCATCCTTTTCGGCATGGTGAACCGAATCTTCCAGATCGAGAATGATCGCATCGGGCCCGTGCAATGCGGCGTTAATAAAATACTTGGGCTCGCTTCCCGGCAGATAGAGTCGCGAGCGTCGCAACCGATCGCGAGACGTGGGCTCTGGGAGAGCGATTTTGTCCGCCATTGCCTTTTGGCCGCGGCCCAGGCCCGCACGCTTTACAGCGGCTTCGATGCGAGCAGTGATCACGAACGGCAACGCGCCTTCATCGTGAATCGAAATGCGCGCGTGCTTCACGTCGAGAGATTCGAGCACCTGACGGGTCTGGCTCAGGATCGAACTGCCGTAGTAGAGTCCGACGCGAGACTCCAGTGTGATCTCGAGGCCGCCCCTGTCACGCGGTTCGATTGCTACATGCACGTCGGAGCGCACGTCTTTGCCGCAGTGGCCGGCTTCCGCGGAATGCGCTGTCGTGGCTGTATTGTCGCTGCTCATCGAAGATCATTAACCGAAGGTTCACAAAGGAAAACTCTACCGAGCTTCCCGGAATCACTTTAGTTTGGCCAGGATCGCGTCAGTCATTTGTATGGTCGAGGCGGCGCCCTGGCTGATCGACTTCGCGCCGCCTGAAATTCGCATCATGTCGTAGGTTCGCACTTTGCCCTCTCTCACGACGGTCGAGATGGCATCTTTAATTCTCTTTGCCTTCTCACTCTCGCGTACATGTTCCAGCATCATCACGGCGGAGAGAATCATGGCGATCGGATTTACGATTGGCGGATTCAACTCTGCGTACTTCGGTGCCGATCCGTGCGTGGGCTCGAACACGGCGACCTCATCTCCGATATTGCCGGACGCGGCGAATCCCAGGCCGCCGACCAGTCCAGCGAACGCGTCAGACAGAATGTCGCCGAACAGGTTCGAAGCCACGATCACGTTGTAATCTTCGGGATTCTTGTTTAGCCACATCAGCTGCGCATCGATGTTGGTGGACCAGAGCGCGATCCCAGGATAATTCTTGGCCACTTCTTTGGCAGTTTCTTCCATCATGCCAGAGGTTTCGCGAACCACGTTCGGCTTTTCGCAGATAGTTACGCCTTTGAAGCCGCGCTTCTTCGCGTACTCAAAGGCTGCCGTAACGATGCGACGGGCCGCAGGCCGGGTGATGATCCGAACGCTGACGGCGATGTCCGGGCCGGGAACGTGGGCGAAGGCCTTGAACTTGGGATGCGAATTCAACGCGGCGCGGACAATCTCGGGCGGATTTGTCCATTCGATTCCGGCGTACATGCCTTCGGTATTTTGACGAAATACCGTGGTGTCGATTTGCGGTTCGTCGTAGTCGTCGTCCACGCGCTTGCGAATATAGTTCAGCGGATTGCCGGTGAAGCCGATGCAGGGGCGCATGCAGATATCGAGGTTGAACTTCTGCCGCATGGTCACGATCGGGCTGTAATAAACCAGACCCTTGTCTTGCAACTCGGGCTTCAGTTCGGCTTGCGCTTCTTTATTTGGCTTTGAGGTAATGGCGCCGAAAAGGCCCAGCTTGTGCTTAGAGAGCAGATCGATGGTGCGATCGGGAAGCGCGTTGCCTTCGTTTCTCCAGCACTCCCAGCCGATGTCGGCTTGGACGTATTCGGCATCGAAGCCGACTGCTTTCAGAACGCGCAATGCTTCGGGCAGGACCTGGTTTCCGATTCCGTCGCCGGGCATAGTGACTACTGTATGTTTTGCCATGAATGCAATTCTCCTGACAACTTTATTCAGACACAGAAATCCGGCCGAACCGCACGCGGACGGGGGCGCCCGCGCCACACAAGCTAAGGCAGTCCCAGGCGCTTGGCTACCAGGTTTTCTACTCCCTCGGCGATTACCAGCGATTGCGGAACACTTCCCAGCGGCGGGAAGGCGAACTTCTCTCCCCGCCAGTGGATCACTCCTGAGGTAAAGTCGATTTCAATTTCGTCGCCGGAAATAATTGTCTTCTCTTTCGCTGCGATCTCCTTCGCGAACTGCTCACGCAAGCGTTTCACTAGTTCTGGCACCTCGACGCAGAGGAAGCCGTTGTTGTATGCGTTGCGCAGATAGGTTTGCGAGAAGCTGGATGCAATCACGAGCGGGATACCTTTGGCCTTGAGGCAGGTCACGGCTTGTTCGCGACTTGATCCGGTGCCGAAGTTGAACCCGCTTACTATCACATCGCCCGCGCGAGTGTGAGACGCGAATTGCGGATCGTAGTTTTCCATCACAACCTTGGACATCATTTCTGGCGTCATATCGTCGCGGTAAGTGTAGTCCTTTCCGTAAATCGCGTCGGTGTTCACGTTGTCTTGCGGCAGGAAAACGAGGCGGCCGCGGACTCGCTCGGGAAATCCTGGAAGGATGTCTACTTTCTCTGCTGCGGCAGTCGCGGGGAATTCGGAGTAGCTGCGTGTGGGCTCACGGTCGCTTAATTCATGCGGTCCGCGAATGTAGCCTGCCGCAGCGGACGCTGCGACAACTTCGGGGCTGGCCAGGTAGCACTTAGCGTCGCGCGATCCCATGCGGCCTTTGAAATTGCGGTTGGTGGCGGAGATTCCAACTTCGCCCGGATCGAGCAAGCCGACTCCCAGACCAATGCATGGGCCACACCCGGCGGGTAATGGATCCGCGCCCGCATCCAGCAGCGTTTGCCAGATGCCGCGCTTCTCAGCTTCTTCCTGCACCCACTTGCTGGCTGCGCCAAGATAAAACTTCACACCCGGCGCGACCTTCTTGCCTTTCAGAACCTGCGCGGCGGCATCGAGGTCTTCGACGCGCGAGTTCACGCAGGAGAGCAGGTAGGCTTTTTGGATGGCGACCTTTTTCTTTTCCATTTCGGCCAGCGAACTCATGACCTGAACTGTGTCGGGACCCGATACGTGGGGCGTGACCTGGGCGAGATCGAGTACGATGCGAGCTGCGTAGACCGAGCCGGCATCGGGTCGCGGGGGATTCTTCGTCCAATTCTCAATGTCTTTCTCTGTGAATCGCTCGACCCCGCCTGCCTCCAGTCGCTGACGCACGTTCTTCAGGTACTTGATCGTGACTTCATCGACTGGAAACCAACCTACAATTGGCCCCCATTCGGTGGTCATGTTGGAGATGGAAAAACGGGCATCCATGGAGAGGCTGGCCACTCCTGGGCCGCTGAACTCGATGGCCGCGTTCAGAACTTCGTCGTGATTGTAGAGGCCGCACAAGGTAATGATTATGTCTTTGCCCGTGGCGCCCTGGGGTAACTTGCCTTCGAGCACGACTTCGACCGAGCGCGGAATCTGCCACCAGAATTCGCCGGTGGCCCAGACTGCGGCGGCGTCGGTCCTCACGATGGGCGTTCCGATCGCTCCCAGCGCGCCGTACATATTGGAGTGCGAATCGGAGGCTACCACGAACGAACCAGGGACGACGTATCCGCGCTCGACCATGATCTGGTGGCCGATGCCTGAACCTGCAGGGTAGAAGTCGACGCCATGTTCCTTCGCGAATGCCTCGATGGCACGGTATTTCTTTTGGTTGGCTTCGTCTTTATTCTGGATATCGTGGTCGAGGGCGAATACGAGTTGTTTGGGATCGTAGATTTTCTTCGCACCGATTCCTTTGAATTTGCTCATCACCGCCGAGGTGTTGTCATGCGTCATGACGTGATGCGGGCGGATTGAAAGAAAGTCGCCGGTGCGCAGCGGGCGCTTGGGGCCTTCGGCGAGGTGGGGTTGCGCGATTTTTTCAACGATGGTCTGGGGCATGAGCCACTCCCGTTTCTTGTGGAGACAACAAAAGCAGATTCCTCGCTTCGCTCGGAATGACAACTCTAATGGGGAGACGTTGCAAGCAACGTCTCTACCGGTGCTTCTTTTTGTTCGACGACTTTCGTGGGGCTGTCTTTTTCGCTCGTACGTCTGCCTTCATCAGCGCCATCAGCTTGCTGACTGAGCCGATGTTTTCCAGGTTCCAGACGGCGTCTTTCAGCTTCTTCTGAGCGCGCTCTGAGAGTACGCCTTCTGCCAGTGCGGCGAATTTTTCTTCGACTTCTTGATCCGTGAGCGGGTTGCGCGGATCGCCTTTCGGATAGTCCAGTTGCTTGGTGAACGTCCGCCCATCTGTAGTTGTGATGTTTACGATCACCCGCTGCAATGCGGGAAACACTTTTTCGATCTCAGGATCGGCGACCACTTCGACCTTCTCGAGTTGAGCCCGGATGGTTGGATCCATGATCTTTTCCATGGTGAACTGCCCCGGAGTTACTTGGCGCTCCGCTAACGCGGCCGCGATCACGTACGGCAGCGAGTGATCCGCCGTTTCTTTGCTGCGGGGATCGTACTTGCTGGGATCGGAAAGAATGTCCGCGGCACGCGCCAGCGAACGAATCTGAATTTTTGTTACCTGATCCGGCTTCAAGTCGTTCGACTTTACGATGTCGAGCACAGCCGAGATCGGCGTATGGGTCAGTGCTTCGGTTGGAAACGCTTTCATGCCGCATTGCGTGATGCGCCAGGAATCGCCTAGTCCGTCAGTCAGAAAGTTCAGCTTCCACTCCGGGCCGAATACGTGGGTTAACCCTTCTTTGCCATCGATTACGTGTTCGGGTCCCGTATAGCCTTTCTCTGCCATGAGCGCGGCCAGCATTCCACTCTGCGTTGCCATGGGGTCGACGGTGTTCTTCATCATTGTGAGTTTGCCCGCGGTCACGGCACCGAGCGTGGCGTGGCGGCTGGCCGAAATGCCTACCGCGTGTTGAATCTGTTCCCATGAGAGATGGAGAGCGCGTCCAGCGACGAAGGGTGAAACGAAGGCGGTCAATGTGGCGTGATGCCAGCCGCGCTCGCGAATGCCGGGGAATGCGGCTTCGCAGAAGCGCATTTCAAATTCGTGTCCGAGCACGAGACCGACGATTAGTTCTCTTCCGTTGCTCTTGTTGCGTTCGCAACCAGCCAAGGCTGCGGGGAAAATGTCGGAAGGGTGCGATGGATCCTGCTTCCAGTAGATGTCGTTGTAATCCATACAACGGATCATCAGGCCATTGGCCAGGGAGGCTGAGACGGGGTCGATCCGCTTTCCGGTGCCGATTACAGTGGCCGGGCCTTTGCCCGCGATCTCATCGAGCACTTCGAGGGCAATCTTCACATCGTGTTGCTGGTAACCGCCGAGCGCGCAGCCAACGGAATCCAGCAGGAAGCGCTTGGCTTGATAGACGGCGTCCTGCGAGAGATGTTTGTAATCGAGGGCTGCGGCCCAGCGGGACATCTTCGCGGTGATGGTTTCTTTAGTGGCGACAGCTTCCTTAACGGCGGACAAGGCGTCTCCTTAAGTCGCGTTTTCGTTTTGTCATTCCGAGCGAGGCGAGGAATCTGCTTTCTGCGTGCCCGGGCGAACAGCAGATTCCTCGCTTCGCTCGGAATGACAATCGTGAAGGTGAATGACAAGAACTAGAAAATGGATTCAAATATCGATTCATTTCACCTTTACGTTCTTCGGATTCTTGAACGGCAAGAATGCCATGAAGTCGGCGTGATGCACGATATAGGCCTCGGTGGTGCGCTTTACCAGATCGCCCTCGGCGGCGTGGGACGCGATAATGTGGCAGACGTCGTCGGGCACACCGCATTCCAGAGCCAGCGCGACGCCGGTGAACGGATGCCGCAACGCTTCGCCACGTTCGCTCTGGCGGCTCTTGCCGTCCGGTCCTAATTCGTACTCGAGCAATTTGCCGACGTCCGCGAGAATTGCGCCCGCGATCACTACGTCCATGTTAACTGGCAGGGCGCGGCCCATGAACTCGTGCATGGACTCGGCGCTCTGGCGCGCAATGTGGACCACGCAACGTTTGTGCTCCATGAACGTGATCGGGCAGTTGGGCACGAGGAGGGTGAACGGAATTCGATTCAGGTCATCGGGTTTCAGCGGACTGCGCTCCAACGCCTTGATCCAGGTCTGAGTGACCTGCTCACGCAGCTTGGGTTTCTCGATCCACTGAATTTCCGGCCACAGCCGTGCGACCGCATCGCGCATGCACTCGGACCTCCTCGGAAACCATCTAGCTTATCGTGCGGGTGGCGGCGGCGTCGAGGGGCACGAGTCTATAATCGCGTTTGTGCGTGTCCGACTTGCGCTCGTTCTGATTCTCGGTTGCGTGAGCCTCTTTTGCAGTTCTGTCTACGGGCAACAAAGCGTGGAGCCTCTCGCGATCCAAACCACGAGTCTGCCCAAGGCATATCTGAAGCAGCACTACGAGACGCGTCTGCTGGCACATGGGGGGATTTCTCCCTTGAACTGGGAGGTCACGGAGGGAACTCTGCCCGCGGGGATTGTGCTTGGGCGAGACGGGATTCTAAGCGGTATCCCGACGGAAACTGGGGAGTTTAAGTTCACGGTCACGGTGACCGACAGCGGCAGGCCCGCAGTGCAGCGAAACCAGCAACTGGTGTTGATGGTTGTGGCGCCGCTTATGCTGCAATGGGACCGCTATCCCAAAATCACCGGGCGCAGGCTAGAGGGTTCGGTTCTCGTGTCCAACCAGACGGAGCAGGATTTTGATTTGACCGTAATCATTATGGCCGTGAATGATATCGGGCGGGCTACAGCAATCGGCTACCAGCGCTTCGCCTTGAAGAAAGATACGGCTGGCGTGGAGATTCCTTTTGGAGAGAGCCTGCCGCAGGGTTCGTATCAACTGAATGTGGACGCGGTGGCGGAGGTGGCCGCAACCAACTCAATTTATCGCGCGCGACTGGTGCCGAACGAGCGGTTCCAGATGCCGGAGGGGCCGTAAGAAACAGTGGATAGAGGATAACTGCGGGCCACGGATTCGCGATCGACGCGGGGGAGTGCTGCAGTCCGGGCTAACCCCTGGCCACTCACTGCTGCAGATAAAATATAAGAGTCCCGAGGTGGTGTTGGGATCATTCGTCTCGGCCAGTAGCTCGCTTTAGACCCTCGCTGACCTGCATGAATTGCGGTCCTTGCGGATGGCAACTCGCGATCTTTGCTCGGGCTCCGGGCTTACCGCCAACCGGATAAACCAACCCAACGCCTCGGGACTCTATCCTGCCTTCGACAGATCTTCTTGTTCGCCTCGACCAGCGCTTTGCTATAGACCCTTGCTAACCCTCCCTCAGTCATTTTGCAATGCAGAGGGTGACTTCGCTTGAGCCCCGGACGCCGCACCAACCGGAAAAACTTCAGAAGTTGTCAAAGAACGATTATGGTTTTACTCTTTCTACTCTTAAAGTCAATGAAAATTGCGAAACCGTATCTTTTGATTTTTCAATCGAGTGCGGGGAGTTCACAGGCGGGTGTCGCGGATTTGGTGCAGTGCGTTGCGTCACAAAGATTTGTGACGTGCGGGAAAGCGGAATTTTCGCGGGAGTTTGCGATATGTGTGGTTCGCGTGTCCGAAAAAGACGCGGACCATCTTGTGAAAATTGTAGCCAAAACCGCTATGGATGCGCGTAGAGCGTGGAGTTCGCTAGATTCGAGAAGGCTATAGAGAGTGGTTGTTAGTTCCTGATTCTCAGTTTTCGATAGACAAGGCATTTCTTCTTCGCTCAGGCCGCCAGGAGAGGTCTTCTATGGACGACTTTACCCGCGCCGAATCCGCCGCACAGTTCCTGCTTTTGCAAACTACACTTCGTCCGACAATCGGACTGGTCCTCGGCTCGGGTCTGGGCGGCTTTGCCGATGAACTTTCGGACGCCAGCCGAATTCCCTTCGCAAGCATTCCTTCCTTCCCTCGTTCTACCGCGATTGGTCACGCTGGGCAGATGGTGATTGGCAAAGTTGGCAACATCGCGGTAGCCGCCATGCAAGGTCGCGTGCACTTGTACGAAGGATACGCACCGAGCGAGGTCGTGTTTCCCACCCGTGTGTTGGGCAGAATGGGTATTCGTGCGCTGATCCTCACCAACGCTGCCGGCGGCATCAATCTCGAATACAAACAAGGCGCGCTGGTGGTGATCACGGACCACATCAATCTGCAGGGACAAAACCCGCTCGTCGGACCGAACGACGACCGCCTCGGACCTCGTTTCCCGGACATGACTCAGGCGTACTGCAAGGCCTACCGTGAATTCGCTGTCCAAGCCGCTCGCCGGCTGGGTAAGACCGTGTATCAAGGAGTCTACGCAGGCCTTTTAGGTCCGAACTACGAAACTCCGGCGGAGATTCGATATCTGCGCACGATCGGCGCGGATCTGGTGGGAATGTCAACCGTCCCTGAGGTTATCGCGGCACGGCACCTGGGATTGAAGGTGCTGGCTATTTCTTGCGTGACCAACATGGCGGCGGGGATCTCGGATGAAGTTCTCAGCCATGAAGATGTGCTCAAAACTGGCGAGCGAGTTAAGGGAGACTTCGTGGCGCTGCTGCGGGCGGTTCTGCCTGAGATCGCCGCGGATGTGAACGGTTGAGCTTCCGCAAAAACACGGGCGGGGGCGGCCGCGCCACACTATTCGTTTAAAACGTGAACTTCGCGGCCAGCTGAATTACCCGCGGGCCGCCTCCGCCCAGGCCGGGATTGGTCTGAGCCACATCTGGAGTTTGCGTGATGAGACCCATGGGCAGGAGCGGTTGCGTAATATCTCCGTTCGTGTAAGCGCCGGGATTCGGCGCAATCTGCGGATTACGTGGGCTCCCGTTGTCAATATATCCCGGGGTGATGTTGTGTGCCGGCAATGCGAAATTCGGATGGTTGAAAATATTGAAGAACTCGGCGCGCAACTGCAGGTTCAGACGTTCGGTGAGGCGGGTGTTTTTACTGACTGAGAAATCCACGTTCCGAAGTCCGGGACCAAAGATCGAATCACGGCCAAGGTCGCCGAACGTTCCAAAAGCCGGTTGCACGAATGCCAACGGATTGAGATAGCCGGTGGTCGGATTCCAGTGGGGCAGAATGGGATTCACGCCGGGCACGACATTGGGCCGCTGATTGAAATAAAACCGCCCGCTGGTGTCCGTCGAATTGGCAATTGGGATCGGGCGACCACTTTGAATCGTGATGATTGTGTTCAACTGCCATCCCTCGCCAAAACCCTTGGCGGCCTTCCAGGCAGGCACGTCGTAGTTGAGCGCGGCGGTAAAGCGATTCCGTGTGTCGAAGAGGGACGGCCCACGCTCGGCGGGAAGGTTGCCGGGATCCTGGGGAAAAGCCGCGCCCGGAACGAAGTCGATTCCATCCGACGCGTCGTCGATCGCTTTCGACCACACATAAGCCGCGAAGCCGGAAAAACCGTGGGTCTGCTGGATACGGGCGATTGCCTGCAAAGCGTTGTAGCTCGACGAACTCGAAGGCGTAAGTTCGTCCATTGCGCTGTAGGCGGAATTGGGGCGGTTGCCGTTGGCGTCGGGTTCGTTCAGGTCGGTCAGCCGCACCAGCCTGCTGCCCTTGCTGCCCACATAGCGGGCTTCGAACGAAGCATTCTCCGCGAGCTTCTGCTGCACATTGAAATTCCAGTTCTGCGTATAAGGAGAACGGAAGTTTCGAGGCGTCACGAAGATCGAGTACGGAGGCGATGCAACGCCGTTCATGATTGGCGGGTTCGGCGTTGGATTGGTGCCGTTGAACGCGGTGGGATCAAAGTTCAAAGGCACAACCGCTTTCGGCCCGATTGGATTGGTTACGACACCGGCCGAGGTGGTGAAATTCGCGATGAACAGATCCTGAGGAACGTAATCAAAGTAGACTCCGTAGCCTCCGCGAACCACCGTGTTCTTCGCTGGCTGCCACGCAAACCCCAGGCGCGGGGCGAAGTCGTGCAGGTCGCGGTTGTACACGCCATTGAGGCCGTCGGTGCCGACCATGGCGAGGTTTCCGTCGCGGCCGAGGTTCGAGAGCAGATTGTTCTTCTCGCTCATCGGTCCGAAGTATTCCCAGCGCAGGCCGAAGTTCACGGTGAGGGTAGAACTCATACGGTAATCGTCTTGTGCGAAGAAACTGAATCCGTTGTTGTAGGTCGTGCGTTGCGTGTTCCCGGCGTTAACGGAGACGAACGAGCAGCAGGGTCCGAAGGGGCCCTGGTCCTGCGAACCGCCGGTATAGAAGTCAGCCAACGCGTCGACCACAGGATCAGGACTCAAGCCGACGCCCGCGGTGAACTGGAAGATACCGCGCTCCAGATTGTCATTGAAATTACTGATCGCGGCGCGACGAAACTCCCCCCCGAACTTTAAGGTGTGCCGGCCCCTCAGCAGAGTGAAGTTGTCGAGAATCTGAAAAGTCTGGCTGGTACGCCCGCGCGGGACGCTGAAACCCGTCGCGCCCAGGTTTTCGATGTTAGTGAAGTCGAACTCGGGTAATCCGAGCTTGCCGGTCCCGAAGTTGAGCCCGATGCTATTGGGATCGAAGTTGGCATCGAGCGAACTGAACGAAGTCCGGTAACGGCTATAGCCAAAGCGCACTTCGTTGATCTTGGAGGGACTCAAAGTTGAAAGCAGGCTGACCGAAACGACTTGCACCCGGGTGGGCGATGTTTGCGCGAACTGGGGCAGCCGCGATCCGGCGCCGAAGCCGCCCGGCGAGCCGAATGGAAAAATCTGATTGCTCTGGCTAAAGGCGTAGCGGCCGGTCAGCAGTTCCGTTTTGGTGAGGTTCTCGTCAATCTTGGCGATGAAGTTGTTCCCGGTGTTCGTGTCGCGCACCACGCCAGGAATTTGGCTGGTATTGCTTTTCGGATAAAAGCCCAGAATAGCGTCAAGTCCGGGATTGATCACCGGGTTGCTTGGAGTGCCATTGATCGCTCCGGCAATCGTACGGGCTTGTTGAATCTGGGCCTGGGTCGGGACCAGCAGCAAGAAATCGGATCCCACGCGCTCGCGCTGACCTTCGTAAGCCCCGAAGAAAAAGGTTCTGTCCTTCACGATCGGACCGCCTAAAGAGGCTCCGAAATTGTTGTTCTGGAAGACAGACTTGTGCGATTGGGTATTAAAGAAGTTTCGAGCGTCCAACGCGCTGTTGCGGAAGAATTCGAAGCCGGAGCCATGAAACTTGTTGGTGCCGGACTTGGTCACAACGTTGACCACGGAACCGCTGTTGCGACCGTATTCGGCGCCAAACTGCGACTGCAGGTTGAACTCCTGGATGGCCGCAATCGGCAGCAGAGATGCAGGCGCGCCTCCAATACCGGTTTGATTCAGAGCCGAGTTGTTGAAGAACGGATCGTTGTTGTCCGTTCCGTCGAGCGTGTAGTTGTTGGAGCGGTCGCGGTTGCCGTTAATGTTGAATTGTCCGAAGCCGCCCTGCGTGCCGGCGACGCCGGAAGGATCGACTGTCGCTCCTGGCGAGAGCGCAACCAGTTTGCCAAAATCGCGGCCGTTGAGGGGGAGTTCAGCAACCAGCTTTTGATCCACGACGTCACTCAGCACGTCTCGTGTGGTGTCGATTACCGGCGCTTCTTCGGTGACCGTCAACTGCTCCACTCGCTTTTCGACTCTGGTCAGGTCGAAGTCCGCTGTCGTATCCGAGCCAACGTTGACGATGACATTCTGACCTACTGGCGACAATCCGCCATACTCGGCCGTGAGCGAATATACTCCCGCCGGAAGTTCGGCCAAGACGTAGGCGCCGTCGTCGCCGGTTGTGGCGTCGCGAACCTGGCCGGTCGCGCTGTTCTCGGCGGTGATCTTCGCTCCAGTAATGACGTTGCCATTCGGATCGACGACCTTTCCCCGAATCGAGCCACGAAAGCTCTGGGCAAGAACCAGACAAGGCAAAAGCAGCGCGGCGGTCACAATAATCAGTGCCTGAAGATTAGGACTAGCCCCACGTTGTCGGCCGCGCATGAATGTCTCCTCCTCCTCAAAACGTCGCTCAGAAAAGCCTTGCACCAACGATGGTCGTAATTACTTAGTCGTCCGCGGAATGAAAATCGCAACCGGAGGTTTCATTCCATACGTAGCCGCAAAGTTCCCCTGATTTACCGCCAGGGCAAGATGCCCGCGAGAGTCGATATACAACAGCGGCTGGTGCAGCGGCACGTCGCTGAAGGTGCGCACGAACGGAAGATCCATCGCGTTCTTGCCGATGGTGACGTGCACCTTCTGACCTCGCGCGTAGCCCAGCTTAAGGAAATCTTCGCCGCTGATATTGGTAACGAGATTGCCAAAGGGCCCGTCGGTCGCGATCACTGCTCCGCTCAAGCCGCGATCATCCAGCTTCGCGGGCGCGATGTCCAGGCGAACCAGTTGGCTCACATCAAGCTCAGGCCCCACCGCAGTCCAATCATCGCCCCGCGCCAGGTGCGCGCCGACGGGCGAAAATATATCGCGCCCGTGAAAAGTGGACGACAGCGCGGCGCCGATCATCCAGTCGCGATTGGTGATCTCGCGCGCACCCTCGATTCCATCGCGATCCTGCACCAGCGTCATCAAGCCATTGTCCGGCAGCACAAAATACTGCCCGCGTTTCGACTTCACTACGATCGCCTTTCTCAGGCTGCCTACGCCAGGATCCACCACAACTACGAAGACCGTTCCTGCAGGATAGTATGGCGCCGTGCCATACAGGAAGCGGGCCCCATCGAGAATCGAGAACGGCGTGACCTTTTGCGTGAGATCGACAATGCGAACCGCTGGAGCAACGGAATACATCACACCTTTGCAGATGGCAACCGAGTCGTCGACCGTACCAAAGTCGGTCATGAAGACAATCGTGGGAATGACTTTCCCTGGCGCACCCTGGGCCGTGGCAAGGCCGCTTTTCAGACAAAGAATCAGCAAAAGATAGGTAATGAAACCCCGCGGCGGTCTATGCCTGCCGAAACGTTCTCTCAGCATGTTTCTCTCCTAAACAATTTATCGGTCTGCCTGAGCAGGTAAAACTTCCTCCACAATCGCCCAAACCCTCTTAGATCGTCAGAACTCTTTGAATTGTATTAGGTGGCAAATTGTAAACGCTGGCGAGTGGAACTAGAAGCCGGGCCCACAACATGAAACTCACACCGCCGTCTATAATGCTTTCGACTCTGCTTGGCAATACTAGCGCAAGGAGAATGTGATGCCAGAAGCAATTCCGGAAAAGTATCGCGATCTGTTCAGCAAGCGCGCCTTCGCCAGTTTGGCAACCTTGATGCCCGATGGCCGCCCGCAGGTAACACCGGTGTGGTGTGATCTGGAGGGTGACTATGTGGTCTTCAACTCGGCCAAGGGTCGCCAGAAAGACCGCAATGTGCGTCGCGATCCGCGTGTAGCCATGGCGATCGTCGATCCCGAGAATCCTTATCGTTACCTTGAAATCCGCGGCCGTGTGGTGGAGATCACCGAGCACGGCGCCGATGCTCACATCGACAAGCTTGCCAAGAAGTATCTGGGCGTGGACAAGTACCCGTATCGGCAGCCGTCGGAAACGCGGGTCATCTATAAGATTCAGCCTGAACACACCACGACGATGGGCTAAAGAATGCAGCAGGGCTTCTCGCCGGCTGCTCCGGGGGGGCATCCTGCGCCCGGAGCCATCAGGAGATCAATCATTCGCACCTACAATCTCTGTCTGCTCGGCTTTGGCAACGTCAACCGTACGTTACTTCGACTGCTGCAGAAAAAGGATCCTGAACTGCGTGAGCGAAGTATCGCGTGGCGAATCACAGGTGTCGCAACCAGAAAGATGGGCTGGATCGCGGATCCTAACGGGCTGGATCCAGAGACACTGTTAAGTGAAAGCTTCCGTGGACATTCGCAGGCGGGGGCGTCCGCGCCGCACGATGTCGATGCCTGGCTGCGTCTCGCGCAGGCGAATGTGTTGTTCGAAGCTACTTCGCTCAGTCCACACGACGGCCAACCGGCCATCGATCATATTCGCGCTGCTCTCGAGCTGGGCGCGCATGCAATCACGGCCAATAAAGGCCCAATCGTGCATGCCTACGAAGAACTGACTTCACTGGCGGCGGCGCAAGGCCAAAGATTTCTATTCGAGTCCACCGTAATGGATGGCGTTCCCATCTTCGCTTTGTTCCGCGACAACTTACCCTGTATTGATCTGCACGGGTTCCGCGGCATTCTGAATTCCACGACGAATGTCATTCTCAGCGGCATGGAAGAGGGCCTCAGCTTTGAGGACTCGCTTGTTAAGGCGCGGGACATCGGGGTCGCCGAAACCGACGCCAGCAATGACATCGAAGGTTGGGACGCCACGGTCAAGGTCGCTGCTCTGATTCGCGTGCTCATGGGCGTGCCCATTCGACTGGAAGAGATTCAGCGCGAAGGCATCGGCAAGCTGAGTGAAGAAGCGGTCCGTGCTGCTCGGGCCGAAGGAAAACCCTATAAGCTGGTGTGCCGCGCCCGGCGCTCCGGAGAGAGCGTGACGGCGAGCGTGCGGCCGGAGCGGGTGCCGTTAAGCGATCCTCTGGCTTGGGTCGCAGGAACATCTTCGATCGTGTATTTTGAAACAGACATCTTTCCGGGGCTGGCGATTACCGAAAACAATCCTGGACTGGAAGCCACCGCTTACGGAATGCTGGCTGATTTCGTTCGCGCAGTGACCGAGACCTAGCAAGCTACGTCTTTACAGATGAATTCTATGTTCACCACTCAACAGGAAACTGCGGCCACTCTCGATCTTGACTGGGTTCGCTCCCAGTTCCCGTCTCTTTTTCAAACCGTCAACGGGCATCCCGCGACCTTTCTCGACGGCCCCGGCGGAACTCAAGTTCCACAGCGAGTCATCGACGCGATTTCGAACTACTTGAAGCGCGACAACGCCAACACCTGCGGAGCCTACGCGACCAGCCGCCACACCGACGCGTTGATTGCGGGAGCACGTTCGGCCATGGCGGACTTTCTAGGCTGCGATCCGGATGAGATTGTTTTCGGCCCCAACATGACTTCGCTGACCTTCGCGATGAGTCGCGCCATCGGGCGCGAACTTGGCCCGGGAGACGAAATCGTGCTCACGCATCTCGACCACGATGCCAACGTTTCTCCCTGGCGCGCGCTCGAAGAGCGTGGCGTGACCATTCAGATGGCGGAGATCCATGAAGACGACTGCACCCTGGACATGGCCAACGTCGCGAGCAAGATCACCGACCGCACGAAACTGGTTGCGGTCGGCTACGCTTCGAATGCCGTGGGCACGATTAACGATGTTGTAAAGATTATCGGATTAGCACATCAACGCCGCGCGATGGCTTACATCGATGCCGTCCACTACGCACCGCACGGTCCCATTGATGTTCGAGCGCTCGACTGCGATTTCCTTGTGTGCTCGACCTACAAATTTTTTGGACCGCACATGGGCGTTCTTTACGGCAAGCGTGAACACTTGCGGCGGTTGCAGCCCTACAAGGTTCGGGCCAACACGAATGCGATCCCTAACCGCTGGGAATGGGGCACGCTTAACCATGAATGCATCGCCGGGATCACTGCATGCGTTGACTATTTAGCCGACCTGGGACGCCGCGCCAATCGATCGGTATCTACGCGCCGAGCGGCTCTGCTTACGGCCTACGACGCAATCCAGAAACACGAACGCGGATTGATGGAAAAGCTGATCCCCGGATTGCTCGCGATCGAGGGTCTGACGCTCTACGGCATCAGCGATCCGAAGCGCTTCAATCAGCGATGTCCTACGATCGCGGTGCGCGTCAAAGGCCACACGCCGCTCGAACTCGCCACTCAACTGGGCGACCGTGGTTTCTTCACTTGGGATGGCAATTACTATGCGCTGAATCTCACCGAGCGCCTTGACGTTGAAAAAGATGGGGGATTCCTGCGCATCGGCCTTGCGCACTACAACACGACGGGCGAAGTGGAGCGACTGCTCGCAGCTCTGCGGGAAATCGTCGGCTAAAGAGTTACTTTTTGCGATGGTATTCCGTGACGTTCTCGCCCTTCGCACACAAGACCACTCTGGCCAAACCGATGAACAACCCATGTTCAACCACACCGGGCATGTCGCTTAACTTGCGCGCCAGAGCCGGCGGATCGGGGATCCGTCCAAAGCTGCAATCCAGAATGTGATGGCCTTCGTCTGTAATGAAAGTATTTCCTTTTGCGTCCTTTCGCACCTTTACGGTAGCTCCTAAGGCAGCAATTCTTTTTGCCATCAAAGGCTGCGCAAAAGGGATCACTTCAACCGGCAGCGGAAACTTCCCCAGCACAGCGACTTGCTTGCTGGAATCGGCGATGATGACTACTTGCCGCGACGCCGACGCAATAATCTTTTCCCGCAGCAGCGCGCCCCCGCCGCCCTTGATCAGGTTCAGCTGCGGATCGAACTCATCCGCTCCATCGATGTCGACATCGATCTCCTGACATTCATCGAGCGTGGTCAGCGGAATCCCCAGGCTGGCGGCTAGCTCCCCGGTATGAACGGAAGTCGGGATCCCGCGAATCTTCAATCCCGCTCGGACTTGTTCACCCAAGAAACGGACGACATGGGCGGCGGTTGAACCCGTTCCCAATCCAAGGGTCATGCCATCGCGCACAAAGCGCAAGCTGGCGCGCGCTGCAGCGGCCTTTTCGAGGTCAAGAGTTTTCGGATCATTCGCCATGTGTCGTCCCCACGACCGATTACTCTACCGCTTTCTCGATGGGCGCACCAACCACAAACGGCGCAATCTGATAATCTGCCGCGGACGTGCACGTTGCCGCCATCTTCGGGCCGGGAGCTTCTGCCAGAGATCTGAAGGCGTTTCAGAAAGATTCGGAGGCGACCTGGCTCGTCGATTTGCCTGCTCACCCGGATCGGGCCGATGCGATTCTCATCTTCGGCGGAGACGGCACCGTGCATCGGCATCTGGCGCAATTGGTCGAGTTGCAGCTTCCTTTGCTGGTCGTGCCCTGCGGTAGTGGAAACGATTTCGCACGCGCTCTGAAGTTGCATGGAGTTCGAGATTCATTGGCGGCCTGGCGCTCGTTCTCCTCGGGCGCAAACAATGTTCGGACGATCGATCTCGGGACAATCACGCCTGCAAAGCAGGGTGCAGGCGAGACGCCCCAGCCGCGTCATTATTTCTGCTGTGTGGGCGGGGTTGGTCTGGATGCAGACATTGCTTGCCGTGCCAACCGGCTCCCGCGTTGGCTTCGAGCACGCGGCGGTTATGCGCTTAGCCTCTTGCCTGCGCTATTGAAATTCGCCCCGATCGCAATGACGATTTCAAACACCGGGAATCCCCCGGCGCTCATTAATCAAAACAAGTTGATGATCGTAACCGCGTTCGCCAACGCTCCCTCCTACGGCGGCGGGATGAAGATTGCACCCCACGCTCAGCTCGATGATGGGCTCCTGGACGTTTGCGTCATCGGTCCCATGAACAGATGGAAGATGTCTTGTCTTTTTCCTACCGTTTATTTCGGCCGTCACTTGAGCATCCCGCAAGTGGAATATTTCCAGGCGGATCGTTTCAAGCTCGACACCGAAGAACCACGCGAGGTCTACGCCGACGGCGAATACGTCTGCCGTACTCCAATTGAAGTGGGCGTGGCGCGAGGGGCGCTGCGCGTGATCGTCCCCTGAGCGGCACGCCGGTGCTAAACTACCCTCACGATATGGCTGAAACTGGTCGTTCCCGCACTCTGCTCTGGATCGTGATTGGAGGAGGAGTTTTCTTCCTCTTCGTGCTGGCCGTGTTTACGCTGGTGTATCTGACCCTGCGCGCGGGGGGAGAGCACGCGGCGCTGGATGGCTTTGGCGACAAGATTGGCGTGATCGATCTGGAAGGCGTGATTCTTGACTCCAGCGTGATCGTGCCCCAAATCAAGAAATTTGGCGATGACGATTCCATCAAGGCGATCATTCTGCGAGTCAATTCTCCCGGCGGCGGCGTGGCTGCTTCCGAGGAAATTTATCGCGCGGTTAAACGCATCCGCGACGACAAGAAAAAACGCATCGTTGCCTCTATCAGCACCGTGGGCGCAAGCGGCGCATATTACGTCTCCTCCGCGACTAACAAAATCTACGCCGACAACGGCAGCGTAGTTGGATCCATCGGCGTGATTGCCGAATGGGTGAATTATGGCGACCTCATGAAATGGGCCAAGCTGAAACCGGAGGTATTGAAAGTTGGCGCGCTCAAGGACACAGGCGACCCCAGCCGTGAAATGACTCCAGAGGAGCGCGCCTACATGCAATCGCTGATCGACAACATGTACGGCCAGTTCGTGCAGGCAGTGGCCGACGGGCGCCACGCGAAGCCCGATGACATTAAGAAAATCGCGGATGGCCGGGTGTGGACCGGTCAGGAAGCGCTTCCCATGCATCTGATTGATCAAATCGGTGACTTCCAGAATGCGGTGGATGATACGGCGAAGTCTGTCGGCATCAAAGGCGAACCTGTGCTTGTGCGCCCGGATAAAGATCGCAAGACCTTAGCGGACCTGCTATTCGGAGATATCTCCCAGTGGCTGCCGACCCGCGAAAAGCTGCTCGACCAGCAGATGGGCTTCTATTATCTGTGGAAGTGAGAGCCCTGCTGTCATCCTGAGCGAAGCGAAGGATCTGTGTACTTACCCCAGCATCAAGAGAAAGTGCACAGGTCGCATTGCTCAGGGTGAGGAAGCTGGAGCCCGAATCCAGATGCCTGATGCCCGGTCCCACAAAATGCCACTTGCGCACAACCCTTGAAATTTGAGAAGGTTATGCAGGCCCTGATGTGGCTCGGGAGCCCCGACCCCAGGTGCAAGCCACTTTCATTACGACACTGACGGAGCGAAGAGGCGTATGACCAAGGCTGACCTGATCGATGAAGTGTCCCAACTGGCGGAGCTAACCCGCAAGGACAGTGAAGTTATTGTCGAGACCATTTTCGACAGCATCGTGCGCTCGCTGCGCGTGGGCGACAAGATCGAGATTCGCGGCTTCGGCAGCTTCCGCACCCGGCAGCGCAAGCCGCGTGTCGGTCGCAATCCCAAAACCGGCGATCGCGTGGAAGTGCCGGCCAAGAAGATTCCCTTCTTCAAGCCGAGCAAGGAACTCAAGGATCTGGTGAATACCGGAGTCACCGAGAGTGCTCCATCGGCTTCCGCCACGCCCGCCTCGCCGACGCACTAGGGGCTCGCTGCGCTCGCTTGCCTGGGCGAGGCGTCCGGCCCACGCGATTCTGGCGGACCTTGAGATGCGCTCGCTGTGGTTAAATCGGATTCATGTTTGCCCGCAAGATTCGTGTGGAGTACGAGCATAACGGCCGGCGTCTTCCCTGTCCGTTGAAATGGCTCGACAGTTTCTCCATGCGCAACTTCACGAACGCCAGCGTCTTTGACAACACTCTGCCCTTAGCAGACGGATTGATCGAGATTGGCACCCACGTTCCACTAGCCGAATTGAAAGCCGCAATGGAAGACTGGTTCCGTCGGAAAAGCTATATCGCGAAGGACGCGGCCTTGCTGCTGACCGAGACAACCCCAAAAGCTTGACCCACTCCTCAAGACCTCTCGTCATCCCAATTCAGGAAACGTATCGACCAGAAAGTGATCGGTAAATTCACATACCCGCCAGTTTGGCGCTTCCTATGCAACCGAAAAGATCGGTGTAAAACGCAAGTCCGAGACAGATTCTTTACCGAAACATGACAACTCAGGGGTAACTATCCAAAGGCGGTGTCATCTCAAGAGTAAGGGGATGAATATGAACCGTGAACGGGCGCAACTGCTGAGCATCCGAGGCAGCCACCGCCGGAGAAATCGGTGGTACGGGCCCGGCTTATCTGGATGTATGGATCAGATCCAAATATTCTCAGCGCTGCGGAAGCAGGCGGTCGATTGGAACAAAGTGCTGGGCCTGGCCACCGTGCTTGTAGTGGTGGTGCTGGGCTGGACTGTTGGAATCGCGGTTTCCCATTTTCTAAGGTAGGATCCGACGACTGAGCCAGTCTTCGGCGGCAATTATTTGTCGTAGTGCAGCAGCGAGAACACGTCGTAATCCTGCAGCTTGTCCCGCCCCTTTAGAAAATCGAGTTCCACCACGAATCCCAAACCAACAACCTCCGCCCCCAGCGCGGCTGCCAGTTTGGTTGTAGCCTCAGCGGTTCCTCCCGTGGCTAACAGGTCATCCACGATGATCACTCTCTGACCCTTCTGAATGGCGTCTTTGTGAATCTCCAGCGTGTTCGTTCCATATTCCAGCGCGTAATCGTACTTGGTGGTCGCAGCGGGAAGCTTGCCGGGCTTGCGCACCGGAACGAAGCCGGCATTCAAGCGGTAAGCCAGCGCCGGAGCAAAGATAAATCCACGCGCCTCCATGCCAAGAACCAAATCGATTTTCTGCTCCAAGTAATGCTCGGAGAGGGCATCGATCAACATCGCGAACCCCAGCTTGTCTTTCAATACAGTGGTGATGTCGTAGAAAAGAATCCCCTTCTTGGGGAAATCGGGGACTTCGCGAATCAGTTTCTTCAGCGGCTCGCAGCTGACGCTCGCTTTAATCGGCGCTACGTTGCTCGACATTTACCACGCTCCTTCGATGCGAAAGCTTGTAAGGCCAGAAATCGGCTTGGCTTCAGATTCCTCGACGTCATCCACGCGGGCGGCTCGCGGGCCTTCCCGCAGACGCGCCCGCAGTCCCACCAGTTGATCGCGCGTGCCCATGGCTAGCACTTCCACGCTGCTATCCGAATTATTGCGCACCCACCCGGCGATGCCGAGAATGTGCGCCTCGCGTTCCACAAACCACCGGAAACCCACGCCCTGCACGCGACCGCGAACCAGAAAACGACGGGCTTCGATCTCCTTGGCCATGACGCAGCATCATCAAAATATCAGATTGTCGCGCCATGCAGGAATTGCAACACGCACGACTCGGAATCGTTGTTGATTTGTATTGCTGCGCTGGAAAGCAGCCCACCGACGTGCGCCAACTTACGCCCGCGAGAGATAAACGCCCTCGGCTGTATCTACGCGAATTTTCTCGCCCTCATTAATGAAAGGCGGCACCTGCACCACAAGCCCGGTCTCGGTTTTCGCGGCCTTGGTCACACTCGATGCAGTTGCGCTCTTGAGCCCCGGCTCGGTTTCGACCACGGTGAGTTCGACCGTCTGCGGCAACTCAATCCCGACCGCTTTGCCATCAAAAAATTCGACTTTGATCTGCAAATTCGGAATCAGATAGTCCACCGCGTCGCCGAGGATGTCGCGCGTCAAATGGGTTTGCTCGAAGTTGGTCGTGTCCATGAAATAGTAGCTGTCGCCGTCGGCGTATAAGTACTCCATTTCCTGCTCATCCACCGTGATCTTCTCGATGGGATCGGGCGAGCGGAAGCGATGCTCGAACATGGCGCCGGTCCGCAGGTTGCGCAGTTTGGCCTGAATGAAGGCGCGCAAATTGCCGGGGGTGCGGTGCTCGACGCTGAAAACAGAATGTAGATCATTATTGTGTTTAATGATCATGCCGGGACGAAGCTGGGTGGCGGGAATCGACATTACTGAATGAATCTCCTTTAATTGCGGGTAGCCGGCGGACGCGGGCAGTCCACATTCTCCGCCAGACACAAGGCTCAAAGTGCTTATTTTACAGGACTTGAGCCAATATGGGAAATCGCTGGCAGGTTAAAAATCACGAATCTACCACGCTCGCCGCTTCAGGCAGCTAGAATGATGTTTGACGAATCCAAGCTGCGAGATTTTCATGACCAGATTTTCATCACCAGAGAGGAGCTTTTATGCGCGTAGGTAAGTACGAGTCGTCCGAGGGAAACACTGCCGCCACCGCGATCACTTTCCTGCTGATCGGTCTGGGAGCCGGCACGCTGATCGGGCTTCTGTTTGCACCGAAGTCCGGCAAACAAATGCGAAAAGAGTTGGGCCGCAGATATCAGGACGCCCGCGATACTTTAGACGACTGGAAAGACGAGGCTAAAGACGCTGCCGAGGACGCTCTGGAACGCGGTCAGGATCTCGCCGACGAATTGCGCGACCGGGTAGCGCCGCTGGCCGCAGCCATGAAGCGCCGGTAAGCGGTCCGGCGGTTCGGGAAGCTGGCGTGGCAGGATTTCTATCCGAAGATTGCTGAGAAGAAACCTTTGATTTTGGCGAATGCTCCGTGGTGTGCCGGCTTGGCCGCAGCTTGAGGCGGAGGTAGAACCTCGGTCTCGAAAGATGCCGGACTCGGCAAATCCCTTACTGGCAGAAGTGCGGCTTCGCGAATCGGAGCCGGCTTTGGAACCGGCCGATTGTTCGCGGGCAAATCCTCGGCTCGAAACACGAACGGCGCCTCCACCTGCACATGAACATCATTCGGCTTTGAAGGTGGCAAAGCGGCCGTCTCCGGTGGCAACGCCGCCGCTTCTCCGGGCAACGTAACGCCGGACGGCATGGGCTTCGATGGGTCTCCGGGTTGCGCCAGGCGCATGGATGAAGGTGCGGGTTGCTGCGCATCGAGGACCGGAGCAGCCGACGCACGCATCACCGGAATCTCAGGCGGCGGGCAACCACAATCGGCGGGCACAACCGCATCCACCAGATTCAATCTCCCCGAGTGAAACACAACCTGCTGCCTCGGCGTAACCTGGTAATTCCCGTCTCCCAGAAGTTCCGAAACAATGACCGAAGCGGTGTTTCCCGGCAAGGCCCGCACGCAAGTATTGCCTCGCGAGTCGGCGCTGACCGCATAATGAAACTCGCCCGGCCCGGCCAGCAAGATGCGGAAATCGGGAGTCAGGATCGAATCCGCCGATGCATCCAATCTGTAGTGCGCTTCGAGTGCTCCAGTGTTCATCGCTAGCATCAGGGCATGCCCGCTCTGCGCGGAGGTAACTGACACCGTCGTTCGAGGGCAAACCAGCACTTCGCCGCCTCGTTCCAATCGCAACACTGACGTCTCGGCACCCGCCGTCAGCGACGATCCCGCGGCCACGTGGCTGCCGACCAGCACAAGCGTGCCCGAGGAGCCGGGGCCAAGGGGAACAGCAACGGGCTGGATACCTTGCGTGAAAGCAGGAACAGAAAGCGGCTTAGCCGTCACCTCGTCTGAAGCGTGCAGGCGGACCATCAGGCGATTGCCAGCTGCGTCCCAGGAATGTCCGGTCGGCTTGAGCAAATCAACCACCACGCGCGTCACCGGTGGAGCATTCTGGAACTGGTTGACCCGCACCCGGCGAATCTCCTGGCTGGGCGAGTCGATCTTATTGTTTCCGGATTGAAGCGCACTCGGGACATCGGCGTTCGGAAGATCAATCACCAGGCGCGGTGGATGATCCAGCATAGTGATCGCGGGCACCAGCGGCCGGCTGGACAGGATTTCCACGGCCGGTCCCGGCAAAACACGAACGCTGCGGACGATAACCGGAGCATCGGTAGTTGCCACCAACTTCGGAGTTGACTGAGCCCTGCTCGAGGCAATCAGCAATCCCGTCAGCAGGAACACTGCACCGAGCAAGCTCCGAACGCATGGCTGGGACTTCATCGCAGAATAGGGTACTTCATGCAACGATACCACCGGCCCGCGCCGGAGAGAAGTGTTCCCGAAAGCACGAAAGTCATCAACACACAAGATATGGAGATCGCGGGCGCGTCCCAATTTAGGGTTCGGAGAGGAATTCGTATTCGTCAATCACCGCGGCCACCGCGACGCGGCCTTCGTTGCCGCCTTCGTCCACGCGCACCACTTTGCCTTTGCATCGCACCCGGATGCTCTCGGTCAATGTGATTTCCGGCGGCAGAGTAAGAGTGAACTCAATGTTCGACCCGGCGGCAATCGCCGAGTCCACAAAGAAGCAGATGCCGCGCGCGCTGACATCCCGCGTCTGCGCGGTTTTTTCCTGGACGCCACCTTCGGTGTAAGTAACCGAAACAGGCAGCCGCAATGCAAACCGTCGGGTTGCCCGCTTGTTGTCCTGCTCAACTTCGGCCATGAGCCCTCCACTGAGGCCTGTAAAGCATGGCGTTTTGCCTTCACCATGTCAAGACTGTAGTTTGAACCGGCGTTGGTAAGCCATCCTCGACGACCTCTGCGGCCCGTTCTCAGCCTCTCTGCGTTCTCAGATTTTGGGGTAAGCTGATAAGCAAATGGTCTTCGTCCTGGACAACTACGATTCCTTCACCTACAACCTGGTCCAGTACCTGGGTGAACTGGGAGCCGAGGTCGTAGTGCGCCGGAACGATCAGATAACCGCTGAGGAAGTAGACGCCATGCGCCCGGAGCGCATTCTGCTCTCTCCCGGACCATGCACGCCGCAGGAAGCCGGAATCAGCATAGATCTCGTTCGCCATTTTGCCGGCAAAGTTCCAGTGCTCGGAGTATGCCTGGGACATCAAGCCATCGGCGCAGCTTTCGGCGGCGAAATCGTCCGCGCCCCCAAGTTGATGCACGGCAAAACCAGCGACGTGCAACACGATGGCAGAACGATTTTCAAAGGCCTGCCGTCACCAATGACGGCCACCCGCTACCACTCGTTGATCGTGCGGGAAAAAAGCCTGCCCGAAGATCTGGAAATCAGCGCCTACACAACGGAAAATGGCGGAACCCGCGTGATCATGGGCTTACGGCATAAACAGTTTCCGGTCGAGGGCGTTCAATTCCATCCCGAAAGCGTGTTAACCGCCGAAGGCAAGAGACTAATCGCAAATTTCCTGCGGATCTAATTTCGCGTGCTCTTTGAGGTTCCTAGGTCGCCCGCTTCTGGAGTTCTTCAAGCGGGGCGCGGTTACAAGTGCCGCGTCTTGAGTCTCCTAGTCGAAGAAAACAAACGATCGCTAGACACCAAATCACAGTCATTCCGATGTGTTTACTTATTTGTAACGGGTATATACCCAAAAAAATGCGTTTTCCTGCTAAATCTATGAATTGATTGGGCGAGAAACCGAGATACCCTCGTAAAATATCCCTTCTAAAGGACTTACGAGAGGGGGATATCTCTTTCTGTGAGCCGGTTTTACTCGCAACTTTATGAAAACAGGTGGTCCGGGCTGGGATGATATCTAAAATATCCCTTTTAAAGGAGTTAGCATAGATCGCACCGTTTTGAGCGTGCAGATGGTCAGCGCGACCCAATTAACCCTCTAATACCAGTATGGCAGGTTCCAGGGGTAAACATGACATGGTTTGAAACTTTCTTTTTGTCGCGGAATGAGGGGGTTGCGGGGAATTGAGTGCTTCCGAGGGCTTGACAAGGTTTTGAGGACGGGACGATCTGGCTTGCTCAATTCTGGAAGGGGGACATACGGTGGCTCCGCTGGCGGGGACCGAAGCGCAGGTATTGCAGTCAACCCCAGTGGTGGTGGGACACGAAGGTAAGGGGGCAAGGGGCCGTTCAATGTTAAGAGTACTGCGCGGCGCGGTCGATGGGGTCCGCTCTGCGAGGAACTGAGTCTGAGGATAGGGCTGCGGCGACGCAACCCGAGCGACTCAGGGACCGAGGTGGCCGCTTCAAGCCAAGTCCATTGCCTCTCTCCATTCAATGTACTCGGTCCCTTGCCTCCCCGTCTCATTTTTAGGGTTCACTCCACAGCCCGAATTACCCAGCGTTACTGCGCTACGGTGAACACTGCCGCGCTTGTGGCTGTGCCTCCTGGAGTAGTAATGGATGTGGCGTAAGGAATGGGATTAGGCGCAGTGGGTCAAGTTCGGTTCGCACGCGGGACAATCCGGACATCGCGATGGTGGGCGGTAGAACACCGAGTAACTGATTGGGCATCCCGCTCCCCTTTCAGGGTTGATGTTGTAGGGTGCGAAGCCGTGAGATCGCGCGAGGGCAGTGGTACGCAATGAGATCGCATTTAGAAGCGCCGTTCTTCAGGAAAGAATTGCTCCTAGCCTTTTGACACTTACGCAACGGTTTGGAACGGGGATATCATGCCAAGGCCAAGAAACGCGGGCGTCCCTGCTGACGATGGCCATTCTACTGGTCACGGATTGCAGGTGCGCGTTGTCGGCCTCGAATGCCCGAGTCTCATCTCTTGGCTCGACCATTTTGGAGGTAACCCCGTGAATCTTGGATCTCGGCAGCCCAAGCTGGTCCGATACGTTTCCTTCGCTGTTTGCTGCTTTCTGTTTGTGACGTCGGCTTTCGCGAACAATCCCGTTCCTACGGTTGTCGGGCCGCCGGTTCCACAGGCGGTCGTGCCTGGCAACGGAGAATTCACGCTCACAGTCTATGGCGCGAACTTCGTCTCGGGGGCGGTAGTCAATTGGAATCGCAGCCCGCGTTCCACCACGTTCATCTCGGCCCGAGAACTACAAGCGAAGATTCTAGCTTCCGATATCGCCAAGCCGACGGCGGGCTACATTACGGTGACCAATCCTCCGCCGGGAGGAGGCAGGTCAAGTTCGAGCTACGCCTTGGTGGAAGTTCACAAGCCCACCAAGGCCATTGCGGTCAGCTCCCGGAATCTTCTTCCTAGCGACTCCTTCTATACGATAGCGGCCGACGTTAACGGCGACGGCGAGCTGGACCTAGTCTCAGGAGAGGGTTCCGGCCCGGTGACCGTGAATCGGGGCAACGGGGACGGTACGTTCCAGATTGCGGCAACGATTGGCCATGGCTACTTCGCTGACGCTGGGATAGCTATTGGCGACTTCAATGGCGACGGCTGGCCGGACGTGGTATTTGGCTGGGGACCTATCAGTGGTGACCCGCCGACCCACTTGAAGGTGCTGCTCGGCGAAGGCAACGACAAATTTCGGGGGCTTCCGCGCTTCGGGCTATTCGCCGACTCCTATCCCAGGGGGATGGTGGCGGGTGATTTTAACGGCGATGGCCTGCTCGACATGGTTGTGGCACATGAAGGCGGAAATTTCGGGGGCGGCGTCTTTCTGGGAAACGGAGACGGCACGTTCAAGCACGTCCAGAGTTTCTCCCAGGGCGGTGACGCAGTAGGCGCTGACTTCAACGGAGATGGCAACCTGGACCTGGTGCTTGAATACGGGACTGGGCTTTACCTCCGGCTCGGAAATGGCGATGGAACGTTCCAGAAAGCTCGTCGCATCGCGACCGACGCTCCATTCCCCGGCTGCGGTTTCGGACCGTCCCTAGTGGTGAACAACTTCAACGGCGACGGAAAAGCCGATCTCGCCTTCTGCGACGATCAGGCCGGTCGGATCGGGATCGTGCTGGGCAACGGTGACGGAACCTTTCAGCACCCTGTCTATTACACGACCGGCTTCGGAGCTGGGAACGAATTCAGCTTCGCGGTTGGGGACTTCAACTCAGACGGGAAAACCGATCTTATTGCATCAACGCCAGCGGGGACATCGGACATATACTCTGCGGATTTCGAGAATGAGTTCGTGGTGTTGTGGGGCAAAGGCGACGGCACGTTCCAAAAAGCAACGAAGATAAGTCTCCCTCAAAACTCTGGCGGCGAAATCGGGATTTTGTCCGGAGATTTTAATTCGGATGGGCTGTTGGATTTTGTCCTAGCTGGCAATGGTGGCCTTAGTGTGTACATACAGAAGTGAAGACGTAGAGCGACCTCAGTTGCAAGACGAAATAGTGAGGGCTATGTGAAAGACGAGAAAGCAGTGACTATGGATAGAATGCCTTTCTGGCTGGCGGCGGTTTTGGTCGGCAGTCTCTTGGCCCTAACAACGCGTGGAGCAACCCAAACTATCAGTCCTGCCCCTCAGGGCGAGAAGGCTGTTTGGTCAAACTCATCCACGATAGTGGGCTCAGTAACCGTCATTGACGCGAGCGCCTTCTGCACCTCGGCCGTCGGATCCGCCTGTTCCGGGACCGGCACGTTCATCGATTTTTGCCAAGTGGTCCAGTACGCTCTGACGCATTTGCCGATGACGGTTTCATCTTCCGGCGTTGTCCTGGACGCACGCGGCATTGTTCCCGCCGGACACGGTCCCCAAGGATGCTCGGTCGATCCGTTCAATGGGGTCAGCTATAGCGGCTCCATCACTCTTCTGCTACCTCCTACGCGATTAGAGATGCACCACGAATGGCGTCTGCCTAGCAACACACGAATTGTCGGCGAAGGAGCGCTGACAAATCTTCAGGCTCAGTCAAATTTCACCCTGTACCCAGACGGAAGCAATGCGATTGTCGAGATGGGAGCCGTTGCCGGTTCAACTGGAGTGGCGATCGAACATCTAGTGATCGACGGAACGACGCCGGTAGGCAGCATTGGTCTAAGCGGCATCTACAATGCGAATGCGCAGGATTCAAGCTATGTGAATGATGTGACAATCCGCGCAGGTGCGGCAGTCAGCAATCAGAGTACGACAACTACTGGTCTGTTTGTCGGGCAAGGTGCAGCCAATTCCGGCCCATACTCAGATGTCCAGTTCGTCGGCGTCGCACATTGCACGAGCGGCACAAATTGTACGCAACAGAGTCTTTGTACATGCAGGCCGACGGCCTGTGTGAAGATTCAAGCGCAGACACGGGGACTACACGGAATCACGTGCATTGGGATGAACGCACTTAACAACGGCTCCTTCGTTCCAGCTACCACGCCAGCCGCCGCGATCTACCTTGATGCAAGCAGCAACACCATTGAAGACGTTCACGTTGAAGGTTTTTTCGATGGCGTTGTAGTAGGAGATAATGCCGACGGGGAGGGCGGCACGGTCACAGGCAACACATTGACTAACGTCGTGGCCGGATACGGCAATGGCCCGATACAAAACACGGTCCACATATGTAACCCAAACTTCTCCTACGGCGGTACCAACCTCTCCGCGTGTTCCAGCAGCACCAGCCTATCAGCGACTGACCTTAGTATTCTTGACGCAGAAAGCATCGGCCAAGGAAGCAGCAACGGCGTTCCTGCAACCACGATTCAGGACGACCTAACCGGCACCATGACGACCGCCACAACGATAAACTCTTCGCCATTTCTCGCGTACGTGGGGAAGTATGTGCTCGGAGAGCCCGTTCTAGGTGGCGGCAACCCGATTGGGTGGCTGGCCCACCTTTACGTTTTTTGTAAAGGTGGGGGCGACGAGGTCGGCGATCACAGCTTTTCTTTGCGTCGCGCGAGTCAGTCCATGACGAGGCAAAATTAAGAATCCCGACGCAGGCGGCGTGAGTCCCCACCTTTGCCAAAACCGCAAAGGTGGGCCAGCCACCCGGCCGCCGCTTTCCCCCGCGTCCATGGCGCGCATCACCGATACTTTCAAATCACGACTGTAAACGCTTCGGGCCAAGTCCATTGCCTCACTCCATTCAATGTACTCAGTTTTGGGATTCACTCCGGAGGAAACCAGACAGGCCCCCGGCCTATCCGCCGGTTCGGGCGGTTTCTACAGCTCTCAGCACGGCTTGGGCTTTGTTCATGCTTTCTTGAAATTCCGTGGCGGGATCGGAATCGGCTACGATGCCGGCGCCTGCTTGCAGGTAAGCGCGCTTGCCTTGCATGAGCATGGTGCGGATGGCGATGCACGAGTCGAGGTTGCCGGCGAAATCGGCGTAGAGGACGGAGCCTCCGTAGACGCCGCGACGCACGGGTTCGAGTTCTTCGATGATCTGCATGGCGCGGACCTTGGGCGCGCCGCTGAGCGTGCCTGCGGGAAAGCACGCGGCGAAGGCATCGAGAGCGTCCAGGCCTTCGCGTAATTTTCCCTCGAGCGCGGAGACGATGTGCATGACGTGCGAGTAGCGCTCGACGTACATCAGGTCGCGGACTTTCACCGAGCCGTATTCGCTGACGCGCCCGAGATCGTTGCGGCCGAGATCGACCAGCATGACGTGTTCGGCGCGCTCTTTCTCGTCGGCCAGCATTTCTTTCGCGAGGCGCGCGTCTTCGGCTTCATCGAGACCGCGAGGACGAGTTCCGGCAATTGGACGATATTCCAGCTTGCGTCCGGTCACACGCACCAGCATCTCGGGGGACGATCCCAGAACGTGAACGTCGCCCATGCGAAGGAAATACAGATAGGGTGAAGGATTCACCGTGCGCAGGGCGCGGTAAATATCGAAGGGCGCAACCTGGGGAGAAAAATCGAGGCGCCGCGAGAGCACGACCTGAAAAATGTCGCCGGCGCCGATATACTCTTTAGCGCGCTCCACGGATTTCATGTACCGGGGGCGGCTGGTTCCGGCATGCACTTTCAGTTTGGCCTTGCTCGGCCGTGATTTGTGCCAGTGAGACGGACGCAAACCAGCAGCCAGCTTCTTCTCGAGAATTGCGATGTCGGCGAGCGCGCGATCGTAGGCCCGGCCGGGCTTCTCGCGCGAGACGTCGGCGGTTGCGATAAGGTGAATTTGATGACGCAGATGATCGAAGGCGAGCAGGCGATCGAAGAACATCAGCACGCAATCGGGCAATGAAAGATCGTCCTTGGCGTGCTCACCGATTTTCTCCAGTTGGCGGACCGCGTCGTAGGCGAAATAACCGACAGCGCCTCCAGTGAACGGCGGCAAACCGGCGAACGTGGCCGGACGATGCTGCCGGAGCAACTCTTTCAGGATGGTCAGAGCGCGGCCCTTGCGCTGCTCGCGAGATCGTCCGCGCTGTAGCATGACATTCTCGCCCCGAGCTCGCACCTGCAGGTAAGGACGCGCGCCCAAAAATGTGTAACGCCCGATCTGCTCCCCGCGCTCCACCGATTCCAACAGAAATGCGTCGGGCTCGGTGGCGGCTATGGCGAGAAAAGCGGACACGGGCGTCAACAGATCGGCCGCGACCGACTTCACTACCGGGACCAGCGTAAATTCCCGGGCGAGTCGCGAAAACTCTTTGTAATCGGGGCGCAGCAAGAGGTTGTTGGTCAGACCCTTTCCAAGGAATCGTGCCTGCCATTATAAGCGGCGCAGCCACAGTAACCTCGGTAACCAGCGAATGAATTGACGGATTCGACGGCGCAGCGGAAGATGGCAGTTTAGCCGGCAATCTGTGCGGGGGCTTATGCGTATTAAGTTCTGGGGAGTTCGTGGATCGACGCCGGCTCCTCAGCCCGAAAACATGCGCTATGGAGGCAACACCTCCTGTGTGGAGGTGCGCGTCGGGGACAACCTCTACATCTTCGACTGCGGCACCGGCTTCCGCGTGCTGGGGCAAGCCTTGCGACACGAGTTCAATGGGCAGCCGGTTTCGGCTCACATTTTCGTCTCCCATTTTCATTGGGACCACATTCAGGGGATTCCGTTCTTTGGCCCGCTCTACGACAATCGCGAGAACCGATTCCAGTTTCATTGTTCGAGCCGGACTCGCAGCCTGAAACGAGTGCTCGAAGAGCAGATGGCTGCGCCCTACTTTCCCGTGGGCCTGACCGAGATGCAGGCCCATCAGAACTTCTACGATCTGGACGAAGGACGGATCCAGTTAGGGGATGTGAATCTGCAGACCTTGTGGCTAAACCACCCGCAGGGTTGCATGGGCTTTCGACTCGAAACCAAAGAAGGCGTGTTGGTGTACGCGACCGATAACGAGCCTGGGGACGAGCGGTTCGACAAGAACGTGCGCAAGCTGGCCGCCGGCGCGGACGTCCTGATTTACGACGCGCAATACCTTCCCGAAGAATACGAACGCAAACGAGGATGGGGACACAGCCATTGGCGAGAAGCGATCAACGTGGTCACCGAGAGCGGGGCGAAGGATCTGATCCTGTTCCATCACGATCCTGATCACGACGACGCTTGTATCGACAAAGTGGTCAAAGAAGCGCGCGACTACTACCCCCGGCTGCGGGCGGCGGCTGAGGGAATGCAGATCGAAGTGTCACCCAAGCCGAAGTCCTAGCTGGCGATCTTCTTCCTTACCCTTGTAACCCTTGCGGCGATGACTCCTGGATTACAATGAGCCTACGGAGATTCTTGTCTCCGACTATCGAGGGTTTTCGGACCAAGTTGAAAGTTTTCGGGCCAGGCGGATAACTACTTTGAAAGGGGCCGTGAGTGAGAGCGTTTTCAGCGCCGTGGCCACATCTGTCGGTGATTTCAATCATCGACATTCTGCTGGTCTCGATCATCATTTATGAGTTTCTGGCCCTGATCAGGGGCACGCGTGCGTCGTTGATGGTGGTGGGCGTGGCGGGTCTGGGGCTTGCCTTCTATTTTTCACGGCTGGGAAATTTGGCGGCCCTGAACTGGCTAATCAGCACGTTGCTTCCATTTACGGTATTTGCCCTGATCGTGGTTTTCGCCGCCGAGATCCGGCAAGCCCTGGCTCGGCTGGGGCGGGGACTTACGTTGAGTCGAACGGGCGGGTCGGAAGCAGACGCTTACGATGACATTGTGCTGGCCGCCAACCTGTTTTGCCAGAATCAAACGGGCGCTCTGATCGTGATCGAGCGTGAGATCGGATTGCGTACTTACATCGAAAGCGGAGTTCCGCTCGACGCGCGCCTGTCCTACGACCTGCTGGCAACCATTTTTCGACCAAGTGCTCCGCTGCACGATGGCGCCGTGATTGTGCAGAACGACCGCATTGCCGCGGCCGCTTGTTTTCTCCCGCTGTCCATGAACCCGGTGCTTTCCACTCAGCTGGGCACGCGACATCGGGCGGGCATTGGTGTGACCGAAGAAACCGATGCCATCGCGGTGATTGTTTCAGAGGAAACGGGCAGCATCAGCCTGGCAGTTTCGGGCAAGATCGAGCGTGATCTGAGTGTCGACCAGTTGCGCGATCGTCTCGGAGAGTTGATGCGTCTCTATGTGCCACCGTCGACTCTGCCGACGCCGATTACGGACAGTGGAGAGGTGTTGGAGGGTTCTGAACCGGAGAGTCCGCGAGCTTCCATGCCTCGGCCCGCCGAGTCACGTATGAACGATTCCCGTTTAAATCAGGGGGCGGATCGTTAGCCCATGCGTGACTTCCTGCATCGCCACGTGTTTCACAATCTCGGGCTGAAGTTGATCTCGCTGGCTCTCGCCGTAGGCGTGTGGCTGGCGGTGGCGCGCGATCCCGTAGCCGAGATTGCCGTGGATGTGGCCATCGAGTTCCGCGACATCCCGCAGAATCTGGAGATTAGCTCCGAGAGCGTCCCCAAGGCGCAAATCCGGCTGCGCGGGCCAGAGCGTGTGATTCGCCGACTTGAGCCGGCCGACGTTTACGCGGAGATCGAACTGAATGGGCTGAAACCTGGCGAGCGTACATTCGATTTGACCGCGCAACAGATTCACGAGCCCTCTGAACTGGAGGTGGTTCAGGTCGTTCCCAGTCAATTCCACCTCTCGTTCGACACGCGGCTCACTCGACAAGTTCCGGTGGAACCGCGCGTCGCGGGAACCTTTGCTCCGGGTTACGGCATTGAGCGGGTGGTGGTGGACCCTCCGATCATCACGATCAGCGGACCAAAGAAGCATGTGGAAGCGGTTACGTCGGCTACCACCGATCCGATCGACGTGAGTGGAGCGATCAGCCAAATAGCGGTCCGGCGCCACGCCTATGTATCCGATCCGCTCATCCAGGTCGCAAGCCCGGACCCGGTGCAGGTTACGGTTACCATGCAGAAGGTCCCGATCATGGGCGGCGGCACACCGCCTGCAAAACCAGAATGACATCCCAGACACGACAGCTTTTTGGAACCGACGGCATTCGCGGCGTAGCCGGCGAATTCCCCTTAACCCTGGAAAGTACGTACCTGATTGGCCGTGCTCTCGGCCACGACCTGATTCGCGGTGATCGGCACGCGAGCGTTGTGATCGGGCAGGACACGCGAGAGTCGAGTTCGTGGATTGCGGACCGGGTGGCGTTGGGTCTAGTTTCGAGCGGCTGTGAAGTTCATAGCGCAGGTGTGATCACGACCCCGGGGGTGGCCTACCTCGCGCGCTCGCGAAAACAAGCAGCCGGAGTTGTGATCTCGGCTTCGCACAATCCCTGGACCGACAATGGCATCAAAGTCTTTTCCGGCGACGGATACAAGTTGCCGGACTCGCACGAGCTTGCCATTGAGCAGGAAATTTTTGCCCTGCTGCAGAATCCTGAACGCCACGCGCCCGTGGCGGTGAAACCTGCCCCCAGCCTGCCCGGAGAAGCGAGCCTTCGGCATGCCTATATTGAGTGGCTAGCGAAAAGTGTAAAGGGAGATCTGAGCCGAACCAGAGTTCTGGTGGATTGCGCGAACGGCGCGGCCACGGCTGAGGCGCCTGAACTGTTTCGCGTTTGTAGTCTGCGCGCGACCTATCTGAGTGCATCCCCCGATGGCAAGAACATCAACGATCAGTGTGGCGCGCTGCATCCCGAAATGCTCGGCCGGGCAATAGCCGAGAAGAACGGCCAATTTGATTTAGGCGTAACCTTTGATGGTGATGCGGATCGTGCCCTGTTCAGCGATGCGAACGGGCGAGTCTTGAATGGCGACGCTGTGCTTTTGCTGGTTGCCCGCGACATGCAATCCCGGGGAGTTCTTGCCGGTTCGACGATTGTTGCGACCACGATGTCCAACATGGGTTTGGAGATCGCATTGCGCAAAGCAGGCATACGCATGCTGCGAGCGAACGTTGGCGACAAATATGTGCTGGAGGAAATGCTTAAGACCGGCGCGATTCTGGGCGGCGAGCAGTCAGGACATATTATCTTTCGCGACGGAGATGCGACTACAGGCGACGGCCTGCTCACCGCTTTGCGAGTAATGGAGATCATGGCTCGAAGCGGCAAGCCGCTCGCAGATCTGGTTAGCGACCTCAAAGTGTTTCCACAGACAATTCAGAATATTCGGGTTCGTGAAAAGATACCGTTTGCCCAGGTGCCGGAAGTGCAGCGCACGATTGAAACGGCCGAACGCGAACTGGATGGCAACGGGCGTGTGGTCGTCCGGTACTCGGGCACGGAGGCCTTGGCTCGAGTCATGGTGGAAGCGGAATCGGAAGAGAAGATGCGGGCGCTGGTTGGAAGCATCGCCGGCGCGATCAAGGATGCGTTGGGGACGTAACGACTGCAGGCGATGCATACCGTGGCAATCATCGTAGGGGTTGTGCTATTCGTCTCCGCCCAGATTTTTGCTTTCCTCGCCACCTACGAGCTAATGGAATTGCAACATGAGGTAAATGCAAGGTTGCCCGCGAATGAACAATTTGAGCCATTGTTCCGGTCATTCATAACCAGGCGGAAGTTTCGGGCGTTACAGAGGACCGTCTTGCCGAACAGTCCGCGCGTAAGAAGAGCAAGGCTTTTCACGACGATTGGCACCGTCCTTTTTGTTCTTGCGGTCTCGGTGTTGTATGCAACGTTCCGCCGTTAGTTGACCGCCGTGGTTTACTATGAACTTTCTTTCGAATCTTGCCGCTTTCTGGAATCTCCTCTTATTGTTGGCAGTGATTGGGACGCTTGGCGGTTTCTTCTACTGGTTCGGTTTGCGAAGGCTCATCCGAGCGCGACGGATCGCAAGTTCACGCGATCGAAGATTGCTCCGCGAGGCCGCGGAACGGGAAGTCAATCGAGATCAGTGAGTGCAGGCTCGGGATGACAAATTTAAGAACGTCCGTTTTATTCCAGATCCCGCCAGTTCGCGCCAACTCCAATTTCCACCAACAGCGGTACGGTTAGCGGATGAACTTTTTCCATCTGCTCCCGCACCAGAGCTTGCATGGCTTCGATTTCACGTTCTGGAACTTCGAAAACCAGTTCATCGTGGACCTGCAGCGTCATTCTCGATTTGAGCTCGCGCTCGCGTAACAATGCATCGATGCGAATCATCGCGATCTTGATCAAGTCTGCGGCCGTACCCTGCAGCGGCGTATTGACGGCGGTCCGCTCGGCGAACCCGCGCAGGTTGGCGTTCTTGCTGTTGATGTCGGGGATGGGCCGCACCCGCCCGAAGAGGGTTTTGACTTTCCCTTCGCGTCTCGCTTCTTCCAGAGTTCGGTCGATGAAAGCACGCACGCCCTGATATTTCTCAAAATATGCATTGATGAATTGCTTGGCCTCCGCGGGCTCAATCCCCAGGTTCTGTGAAAGTCCGAAGGCCGAGAGTCCGTACACGATGCCAAAGTTCACCACCTTCGCCTGTCTGCGATGATCGGGCGTGACCATCAGCGGCGGCACGCCGAATACCTGAGACGCGGTGAGCGTGTGGATGTCATCGCCACGGCGGTAGGCTTCGACGAGCAAAAGATCTTTCGAAAAATGGGCTAGCAGGCGGAGTTCGATCTGCGAATAATCCGCTGCCAGCAGCACATGACCGGGCTCAGCCGTGAAGGCGGCACGAATTTCGCGGCCGAGTTCGGTGCGAACCGGAATGTTCTGCAGATTGGGATTCGCCGACGATAGTCTTCCCGTAGCCGTTCCGGTCTGACCGAAGGTAGTGTGCAAGCGGCCACTCACGGGATTCAGCAGAGCCGGCAGCGCATCGACGTAGGTTGATTTGAGCTTGGTCAGTTGCCGGTATTCGAGCACGAGGCGCGGTACGCCATGCTCTTCGGCCAATCCTTCGAGCACGTCCACCGCAGTCGAAATCGTCTTTCCCTTGCCGTACTTCACCGGCTTCGGCAGATTCAGCTTGTTGAAAAGAACGTCGCCCAGTTGCTTTGGCGAACTGATATTGAACTCGCTCCCGGCGTGCCGGTAAATCTCCGCGGCCTTGGCGGCGATCTCACGTTCGAGGCGCGACGACATTTCCGACAATGTTGCGCGATCGATCTTGACCCCGGCGTGTTCCATGCGGGCCAGCACCGGCACCAACGGCAGATCGATTTCGTTGTAAAGCTTGAGCAGGCTGGCTTCTTCAACTTCACTGCGTAACGCCGCCGCGAGCCGGCCTGTGATGTCGGCCGCTTCGGGCAGTGTCCCGCCGAGCTTAAGGTTGAAGCGGCGTAGCGCGACATCAGCCAGGCGATGCGATGAGTAGGTCGGGTCGAGCAGGTAGGAATAAAGCATCGGGTCGTGCTGCACGCCCTGCAAGAGAACGCCTTGGCGTTCCAAAGCATGAGTTGCCGATTTGTAATCATGAATGGCTTTGGGCAGACGCTCGTCTTCCAGGGCACTTTTCAACGTCGACATCGCACCTGGTGCGGCGGCGCTGACGGTTGCCGCTGCGCCCTGCATTGACGATATTGCAATATCACGCGGACGCTCGCCGGGAGCAGGCTCCGATGTGAGGGGCAACATGCGGTTATCGGACTTTTCCTCTTCAAGTTCTTCCTCAGAGACAACATCTGATTCTGCTTCGACGGCGACGGCGAGTGCGCCTCCGGCTGGAACAGATTTAAGCACCGCCTCTACATCGCCAGCCGTTTTCGCCTCGGAGTAATGCGTTTCACTCAGTTCGACAAGCGGCAGCAGGTCTTTCAGGAGTGAAGTGAATTCGAGTTCGGTAAAAAGAGCGCGCAACCCCTCGACGTCTGGCGCCCCAACCTTCATGGCGTTCACATCCAACTCGATCGGCACGTCGCAATCGATGGTCACCAGCTTCTTGCTGAGCAGGATGTTGTCGCGATTGTTCTGCAGCGACTCGCGATAGGTTTTCTTCTCGACTTCAGCCGCGCGATCGAGCGCCTGCTCGACCGAACCAAAACGCTTGATGAGTTCGACCGAGCCTTTGTCCCCGATGCCCGGGGCGCCGGGAATGTTATCGATGGAATCGCCACGCAGGGCCATCACGTCGATCACGCGCTCCGGAGGTACTCCGAGAATTTCTTCGACCTTGGCGGCGTCGCAAATGAGGTTGTCCTTGGGCGGATTCAAAACGTGAACGTGGTCGTTCACGAGTTGCAGCATGTCTTTGTCGCTCGAAACCACGTATACCGAATGCGAGTGCGCAACAGCCTTGCGCGCCAGCGTGCCGATCACATCGTCAGCTTCGTAGCCTCCAAGCTCGAGGATGGGTATGCGGTAGGCTTCAAGCGCTCTTCGGATGTACGGCAGTTGCTGCGCCAGGTCTCCGGGCATCTCTTTGCGATTAGCTTTGTAGCCCCGGTATTCGACTTCCTGGAATGTCTGCGTTTTGAGGTCGAACCGGCGCACACTGGTAAGGCCTCCGGCTTGTTGATCACGAAAGGTGGGGGCAGCGACGTCAAACACTGCCGCGAGATATTCCGGCGAAAAGTCATCGCGCAATTTGCGCAGCATGTTGACGAAGACGTAAGTCGCGGCCGTCGGCAAGCCTGTTTTTGTGGACATCCCACGCTGCCGCGCCATGGCGTGATAGGCGCGGAAGATGAAGGACATGGTATCGATCAGGTAAATGCGTCCGGCTTCGCTGGGGACGAGTTTCGGCTTCGGGATAGACGTGCCCGGCACAGCGCCGATGGCCGCGCTCTCAACCGATGCGGACGGGGATTTCCTTCGGGGAGGCAACAGGTTAGTTTAGCAGCAGGTGAGCGGCGCTTGCTCGCGCTCGACGAGTCTATTCAAAGCTGACGGTAAAATCGGCTTTAACAAACTTGGTTTTCGGACCGCCATCCGGATTGCTGAATACCAGATGGTACTGCTCCGCCTGCTCGTAGGTGATCGGGACTCGCCAGTCGACCGTCTGATCGTGCGCGGGATTGCTTTGGTAGGTCGTACTTCCCGGCTTTCCTTGCAGAAAGTCATTGAATTCCTGTTCGTTCAGCAGCATCAGGCTAACATTGGCGGTTGGGCCACTAGAGGAATCGGGGTCGCGACGCTTGGTAAACGATCGGAAATCGCCGTGCAATCTTGGATACGCCTGATGCGCCGGAACTACGAAGGCAAACTGGGTATATTTGCTAACCGAGAAAACTCCGTGCACAAGACTCTTGGATTCTTCCGAGCTTTGATGTACCGGCCGATCGACCGATGGCGGAGTTTGGGCTTCCTCGGGAGATGTTGATTTTTTCGAGCAGCCGCAGGCCAGTATCAACAACACCGTTGTCAGCGGCCAAGCGAATTTCACGACTGCCTGCCTGAAGTCTTTGCTCACCCCCTAATTTTCTAACGATCCCTGGAGCGTGCACAGGTCACCGAAGTCACCGGCTCGCCTTTCCATACTCGGTGGTGTAATGGAGCTTGATTTCTCCGCAGCTGTGCTGTTCCGGCGAATAGACAACGCAGGTATCGAACGGCCGGGAATACACATGCAGACTGACCGCTCTCTGGTCGAACTCGCGCGGATTGTAGACTCGATGTACCGGCTCCAGAGGATCGACGGCGCAGGGATGCGTCGGATTCATCTCCACCGTATCCGCTGTCTCCAGGTCGCACGTGCCTTCATCCAGGTTCTGGACAATCACGCGATAGTTCTCGACCAGCAATCGGCCCATGGGTACGGCCATCCAGCAGTTCTGATCCCGGTGATTGTGCACCGAACTCCCCTGGCCGACTTCCCAGCAGATGGCGATCAGCTCGTAAAATTGGGTTTTGTCGATCAGGTTGCGAGTGTAGTGTTGGCGATCCCAGGTTAAATAGGGCGTCAAAGTATCTGGCGCGACGAGGACACTTTCAAGAAACCTAGTAATTTGGTCGGTGCCATCGAACGCCGGCTCCGGAAACCTCCGCAGCTCCGAAACAAAATCCTGTATCGAGACCTGTTTAGACACCGCTTGTGTTCCCATGTTTCACTCCTTTGCGAGGCTTAGTATATCGCCTCGGGAAACGGGACGCGCGAATTCGCGTTGACTGGCACGGGTAACGCGAGCGCCTGCATTTCATTCGATAAACATGCAGTCGCCGTACGAATAGAACCTGTATTTCTGCTCGACGGCGTGCCGGTAAGCTTCCAGCACCTGATCTTTCCCGGCAAATGCGCACACCAGCATGAGCAGGGTGGATTTGGGCAGATGGAAATTGGTCAGCAGAGCCCCGGTCACTCGGAATTCATAGCCGGGATGGATGAAGATATCGGCCTCACCGCGGCCGGCCCGCATTGTGCCGTCTCCGGACTGTGCAGCCACGTATTCCAGCGTGCGGACCGTTGTGGTTCCGACGGCGACGACGCGGCGTCCGGCATCCTGAGCGCGATTGATCTCCGTGGCTGCTTCGGTGGAAATCTCGTAAGGCTCGCGGTGCAATCGGTGATCCTCAACCCGCTCCTCACGCACCGGTTGAAAAGTGCCAAGCCCGACGTGCAGAGTGATCTCCGCCGTCTCGATGCCTCGTTCTCGTATGTGCGAAAGAATCTCGGGCGTGAAGTGCAGCCCGGCGGTTGGCGCCGCCACCGATCCGCGTTCACGTGCGTAGACGGTTTGGTAGCGATCCCGATCGCCGGCACAATCGGGCCGGTCAATGTACGGCGGCAGGGGTATGTGCCCCACGCGCCCAATCGCAGCGAAGAAATCCGCTGTCGGACCGAATCGTATGCGACGCTCACCGAAATCGCCTCTGGCTACCACTTCCGCTCGCAGTTCATCCTCCTTTCCAAATAAAAGCCGCTCGCCAACGCCAATTTTGCGCCCGGGCCGCACCAGGCACTCCCATTCGTTTGGCTCCTGCGATATTTGCCGGGTGAGCAGAACTTCGATTCGGCCCTTGAGGAATTCATGAGCAGCCGGATTCCGAGGACTCACGGGCTGGGCCTTGGCCCCGCTTCTGGTCCCGTAGAGTCGGGCAGGAAACACTCGCGTGTTATTCAATACGATCAGGTCGTTCGCCCGGAGGAGATCTGGAAAGTCACGAAACCGGCCATCGTGCAGTGCTCCCGAGCCTCGGTCGAGCCTGAGCAGTCTTGATGCAGCCCGATCGGAAAGGGGCTCCTGAGCAATCAATTCCGGGGGAAGCTGATAGTTGAATTCTGAGACCAGCACGCCGCCTGATTATAAATTCGAACCAGCCGGACACTCACAGGGCATACTGCAATAAACGGATTGTGTTCGACCAACTATGTGCGATACCATACGCAAACGAGTTCGGGTCCGCTTTCCCCCAGCAGCCCCTTAATTTTGAATGCCCAGCGAACGCCAATATCGACGCGAAATGGTTGTCTTCGGTCAGATGTTGCACCAACGCGGCTACGTCGCCGCCACCGACGGCAATCTCTCGGCGCGGCTCAGTGACGGCCGAATTGTGGTCACTCCCACAGGCATGAGTAAGAGCCTACTGCGCGCCTCGGACATGGTTGTGGTGGATCTCGAAGGCCGCCGGCTTGCCGGGAACCGCAATGTTTCGAGCGAGTTGGCGATGCACTTGCTGATCTACAGGCTGCGTCCCGACATAATGGGAATCGTGCATGCTCATCCGCCAACGGCTACGGGCTTTGCCGCCGCCGGACTTCCGCTGAACCAGCCTTTGGTCTGCGAGGTTGTGATTGGACTAGGCAGCATCCCGCTGGCGAAGTATGGTACTCCGGGAACGCCAGAACTTTCTGATGCTCTGGAGCCGCTGGTGCCGCAATACGATGCCATCCTCATGTCGAATCATGGAGTGGTGGCATACGCGGACACCCTTCATCACGCCTACATGAAGATGGAGACGGTCGAGCACTTCGCCCAGATTGCGCTCGTAACCCATCTCCTGGGACGCCAGCAGCCTTTGGAAGGCGAGGATCTGGAAAAACTGAAGCTGGCACGTAGCAGATATCAAAACGCGAGTTCCGCGATGCCGCAGGCTTGTAGCATCGCGGCCGGCAACCACCACGGCCGGTCCCACGCGAACGCATCTTCTTCCTTGCGCCTCGAAAGCGCGCTGCGATCGCGCAACAAGGACTGAAAGCCCGGAGCTGACGAGCTTTCAGCGTTCACTTGTCAGCTCAACGAATCTACAGCTCTCGTTGGTGCTGATAGCCGTTCTTCTCACTCTCCGCCGATCCTGAAGCGCATCCCTGCCCTGACGTTGGTTCCGAGGGCTGGATACCCAACTACCTCTTGATATTGTTTGTCGAATACATTGCCCAGGTTGACATAGGCGGTCACTCGCGAAGTGATCTCGTACCATCCTCCCAGATCGACGCGTACATATCCCGCCGCGTGGTCGATTCCGAACCCAAGAAAATCTGCGTCTTTCCTTCTGCCCACAAAACTTCCCGCCAAACTTCCTCCCCATCGCCTGCCGAGATAAGTCAACAGGGCGGTGGCTGAATTCTTCGGGCGGCGCAGCAAAGGCTGGCCGACGCCGAACACCGTCAGGTCACAAAAATTCGCGGGCGTGCAGACTGGAGCTTGCAGGATTTCGGTCGAGGTGTAGGTATAAGCCGCGTTCAAAGACAGCTTCGGCAAAATCTGGCCCTGAAACTCGATTTCCGCGCCCTGGGCGGACGACTTGTCGACGTTGACGTATTGCCCGATGAATGTAACCGGATCGCTCGCGTAGTCGATCCGGTCGTAGAAGAGGTTGTTGAAGTAAGTCGCGGTAAACGAGTATTTGTTCCCAAACAGATTCTGCAGGATTCCGGCCTCAAACGCCCGGTTACGCTCTGCTTTCAATGCAGTGTTCGGCACGCTGAAAGGCGGACCCGCAAAAGTCTCCTCTAGCCGCGGCTCTTTGAACCCGGTTGCGTAGGAAAAGCGCAGCCGCGTGCCCGAGAAAACTTGCCCTCCTCGCAGAGCCAACAAGGTCAACGCAATCCGTGGCACGCCCGTATTGCCGAAAGCGCTGTTGTGCACAAAACGAGCCCCCGCTATGACCGACAGGCGGCCGAGCGTGAGTTGCTGCTGCCCGTACACGTCCTGATTCAGGCGCTGGCCGTGAGTAAGAGGCGGGAAGTTCAAATCTCCAACAAATCCGTTTTCATCCTCGAAGCGATAACCGACAGTGGTATGCGCCCAGGTGCGCTCGATGTAGTCGCCCTGGTACTCAAAACCCGCGCGATTGATATTAGAGACGGCGTGGGTGGGAAAGTCGTCCACTCGGTCAGGATCGCCGGTCAGGTTGATGTTGGTGTAGCGGTAGTTGTAATCAAAGCCGCTGAAGCGATGCTGCCAGCGTGACGGCCCGGCCACAATCACCTCCACGCCGCCCAGCAGGGTGTTCAGGTGCGACGCATCGGTCGGATCCGGCGGCTGCAGGGGAGTGCCGTTGAAGTTCCACTCGCCGGACAACCCAGTGTGACTATTGGAGTGACGGGCACGAACCCGCAGGGAAACTCGGTCGTTGATCGCCACGCCGAAGTTTCCCCCCTGCAGTGAATCGGAATACGCGTTGTTCACACCCTCGCCATTCGTATTGAATTGGTCGGCGAAGGCGTTGTAATCGAAACGCTCGTACGCTCCCGCCAGCGACGCGTAGCCGTTCGCAGTTGAGAAGTTCCCGCCATCGGCACCGAAGCGAAGTTCGGGAACGCGGGTGCTGCCCGTTCGCGTCCAGACCTGCACGACGCTGGTCATTGCATCGGACCCATACAGCGTGCTTTGCGCCCCACGCACGAATTCCATGTGATCGGCTTCGGTCATCGGTAGGGTTCCAAAGTCGAAGGTTCCGCCCGGTTCATTGACCGTGACTCCATCCACGATCACTTTGTTGTAAGTGGAATCGCCGCCGCGCACGAAGAGCGAAGAGAGCCCTCCCTGCTGTCCCGCCGTATTCACAACCGCGCCCGGCAAAAACCGTACGGCAGCATCAGCCGAGACTGGATTCATCACTTGAATCTGCCCGCCGCTCAAGGTTTCTACATCCGCGCCCGCTGCCTGAGTCAAGACTGGGCTGCGAGTGGCTGTGACCACCACGGTTTCAGCCGCGGCGGCGAGCGCGAGTTCAACCGTGACCAATTCATCCGACGGCAAGACATCTGCCGTCTTCGCCGCAAACCCCGGGGCCAGCACGCGCACTTGATAAGGGTTCGACGCAATCTCTCGAAACACCACCAGTCCTTCGGCCGATGTACTCGCGACCGCCGCTGGGGTCGCGCTTCCACGCCGGAACAGCGCTACTTGCGCCCCGGCGACCACAGCCGATTGAGGATCGACCACTTTGATTTTGATTTCGGCGGCTGAAGCTGCCGCCAGCAGGCAAATCCAAGTCGTGAGAATCCGATTGAACCGCATGCACTCCTCCTTTGTCTCGCGAAAGGGGTTGGTGTGGACGGTTCGCGCCAGTCTCCTGGCTTTGCGAGTCAGGACAGCTTCCGCTGTCCGACGAATACAACCAGCCTTCCCAGGGTTACCCAGTGACCAGTTGCGAATTTCCTCGCTTACAGTTGCGCGGCAGCGCGGGATTCTCACCCGCTTCCCTCCTCATCCAGTCGGTGAGGACGCGCGAACCAAAAGGGTTGAGAAAGAACGAAAAACCACTTCCCCGCATTCTGGTCGGATCTTCCGAACCAGAACGAGGGAAGTGGCATTGTAAATCAATCGCGCCGGTTCCTCTACTGCACGGTCACGTCAACCGGAGCAGAAGGAATACCGTTGGTGACCACCACCAAACTGCTGGCGCCTGTCTCCGCCGCGGCCGGAACATCGAAGTTGGTCGACACAATCTTCGTACCGGTGGCAACTGCCATGGTGCTGGGATTGTGCGTTTTGGCATACGTCACGTGGTTGGAAGAGTTGTTGGTAATGCGCACCAGGGCATAGCTGCTATTCATCTGCGCATCGTCTCCGTAAGCCGCGCCGTGGTTCAGTCCATTAAACTGCGTGCCTGAGATCTTGTAGGTGCTGCCGCGGGTTACGCTGGTCGGGGCTGACGTGATCGCTGGCGCCCATGCCTTCTTGAAGGTCCCTTTAGCAGTGTAAATTTCGGCGTCGATGGTAGCGCCATCGGCCAAGGTATAGAGGATTTGGCCGGTAGGCAGCACTAAAAGCCGTCCGAGGTAAGACGTGTTGAGGTTGCCCGTGTGCTTAGGCAAGGGAGCCTTGATGAACTTGCTTCCATTGAACTCATAGAAGCTGACCGGGGACGCGAAGACACCCGGGCTGACTTCGCACAGAATGTTTCCATCCGGCAGCACAGCGGCGGGAGCGTCCGCCATGTCGTTACCGTTGGGGAAATCAGGGCCGGCAGTCCACTTGCTGGTCTTTGTGTTAAAGATCGCAGTGTGTCCCGCCGCGCCGTCTCCGTTGGCTCCCATTGCAAAAACCGTCCCTTGAGGCCGCAACAAGGCTGGGCCAGTTTCTTCTCCAGCGTTGATGGAGAGATCCACAATCGTGCTTCCAGCGCTCGTCCACTTGTTTGTCTTGGGATCGAACATTTCCGAATTTGGCGTGTTCTGCGTATCGACCAGCAGGACCTTGCCGTTGGGCAGCAATTCCATGCCTTCCTCGGCGTAGGCGTCAGATTTGCCAGTGCCTTTGATCGTCCACTTTAAAGTCTTGGCGTTGAACATGGCGCTCACGTTGGTGAAATTCTGGCCCAGCATGAATGTTCCATTGGGCAGCACAACGGCCGGTGAATCGCCGATTTCCGTCCAACCGCTGGGCGGATTCACGTTGGTCCATTTGTTCTTCACCGGATCATAGATGGCGCCAAGGTTCGTCTCGTCTCCGTTGAGGAAGTTGTATTCTCCGCCCTCGACCAGCACTCGACCATCAGGCAGGATCTGGGAGGCGAAATAGAGCGGCGCGTAATTGGATGGCATCGAGCCCAGTTTCTTCCACGTGCCATTGAGATAGCTGCCAGTCTTGTCGGGCGTGAGCGCCCACCAGTTGGGGGAGTTGTATTCGTGCACCATCGCCCTGCCATCCGTGAGCAGGACAGCGGTGTCTGTCTGGAAGGTGGGGGGATGCTTCAAGCTTTGCCATTTCTGTGCACCTGCGATACTGGACAAAGCTAATGCGACCAGTGCGATTGCAAATATTCTGGAGCCACTCATAATTTGTCCTCTCATGGTTGTTCCTCTAGGTGGAGATAAGGAGATTCGACACGTTGCCGCCGCTGAAGGGATTGCAAAATCGAGCAAACAATTTGCCGCAAGACATTAGTCCGAAGGACCGCCAAAGTCAACTCGATTAGTAAAGAAGGTGATGTCAAGCTGCTTGTGTAAATAGGTTGAGGGTGCGGGTTTTCCATTCCAGGTTGAATCTCTGGAAGATGGAGTAGATGATTCGATCGACGCTTTCTACGTTGACAAAGCACACCATGGGCCGGGTGCGGCGGCGCACTTCGACAAAGCAGCGCTCAATCACGTTGGTGGTGCGCAGCTTGCGCCACAGGTGCCGGGGAAAAGCGAAGAATGACAGCAGTTCCGGCAAGTCGCGTTCCAGTCGGCTCACCATCGGCCCGTACGCTCGCTGCCAACGCGTGCGGAAACGGCGAAATGCGGCTTCTGCCTGAGACCGAGATTCGGCCAAGTAAATGGCCTGGGCCCCGGCCTTCACCTCGTCGTAGTCGCGCTTCCGTGCTTTCTCCAGAATGTTGCGCATCTTATGGACCCAGCAACGCTGATGCCGCACCCGCGGATAGACGGTGCGAATCGCCGCCGCCAAGCCGGCGCAGCCGTCGGTGAGAATCAGGCCGAGCGATCGGCCCTCCAGACCGCGCTGATACAGATCCTGCAGCAGCCCCTCCCAATCCGCTTGGCTTTCGCCTTGGCTGCGCAAGAAAGCCAGCAGGTGACGGCTGCCATCGCGCCGGATGCCATACGCCACCAGCATCTGCACCTGTTTGCGCCCCGTGGGTCGCCGCACTCGCAAGCTCACTCCATCCAGAAACAGATAGGCATAATCGTCGCTCAATCGGGCCTGATGAAACTGGCGCACCGCTTCATCCAGATCCCGCGTCAGCTTCGACACCGTCTGTGCGCTCACGGTTTCTCCCGTGATGCTGGCCACCACCCGACCCACTTGCCGGGTACTGATGCCCCGCAAAAACGCTTCCCGGATCAGCAGCGAGACTTCTTCCGCCCGCCGCTGAAATCGCCTCAGCCCCACCGGCAGAAAGCTCTTCTCCCGGGTGCGCGCGATGCGCAGCCGGATCGTTCCGAACCGGGTCACGAAATCCCGCTCGTAGTAGCCGTTGCGATAGATGCGGCGCCGCCCGCGGCGCCGTTCATAGCGTCCCGCCCCGGAAAACCGGTCGCGCTCCCGCTCCGACTGCAGCTCGAAAAACCGCTGCCACGCCACTTGCGTCTGCCCATACAGATCGCCCCAGAAACTCTCTTTCATCTCTGCCAGAAAATGTTGGAAATGCTCCGTGATCGGGATTATCTTCGCCATGGGTGTAGGTCTCCTCTTCGGAAAAGGCTTTAGCTTGCGAGGCCAAAGCCAACTTACACCCTCTCGCTTTTTACACAATCAAAGTTACGTCACCAGTAAAGAATTTGCTGCGGAGGAATAAGAAAAAATCCACTCGTCTTTACTCGGTATTCGGCTCCGAAACAAGACGAGTGGATTGAGGTGTCAGTGACTGTTTTGTCTCCTAGTTTACCGTCACTGCAGTGGCAGCCGACGGGATTCCGTTGGTGACCACGACTAAGCTGCTGGCGCCAGTCTCGATGCCAGTGGGCAAAGTGAAATGGGTCGATTCCACTTTGGTGCCGGTCTGAACTGCGTAGGTGCTTGGTTTGGTTGTCCTGGCATAGAAAACGTGCTTGGACGCGTTGTTGGTGATACGGACCAGCGCGTAGTTGGTGGAATCCTGGAAATCATCGCCATATGCAGCTCCATTCGAGAGGCCGCTCAGCTGCGTACCCTTGACCACATACGTTTGTCCGTGAGTGAGTGTGGTCGGCACCGACGTGATCTTCGGCTGCCAAGCAGCTTTGTAGGTTCCTTTCGGGGTGAATACTTCAATATCCGTGCTGTAGTCGGTGAACAACAGCTGCCCGGTTGGAAGTTCGAGGAAGTGTCCGTAGAACGCCGCATCGTTGGCTGCCTGGGGCGGGCTGGGGAGCTTCGTCAGTTTCGTCCCGTTCCACTCAAAGAAGACTGCACCCGTGCCGAAAACCGGGGGACTGGTCATCACGATGACGTTGCCGTTAATTTCTAGCGCTGACGGAGCGTCGTCGCAAGCCAAAGCCGCACCGTTAACCTTGGGGAAATCCGGACCTGCCTTCCACTTCTTTGTTGCAGTACTGTAGATCGCAGTGTGGCCGGGAGTGCCGCCGGGCGCTGCTCCGGCCGCGAAAACGGTGCCGTCGGGCCGCAATATGAACGGTCCGACCTCTTGGGAACTGGGGTCCTCCAGGCGGACAATCGTGCTTCCAGCGCTGGTCCACTTCTTGGTCGTCGGGTTGAACACTTCAGAGTTGGGGGCAGCAATTGCGTCCACGGTCAGGATGTCCCCATTGGGCAGCAGTCCCCATCCTTCTTCATCAAACCGGTCGACCTTGCCCGTGTTGGTAAGATTCGTCCAGCCGAGCGTCTTCGGATTGAAGTAGGCTTGCTGAGTATTGCAGCAATTTGCCTGCGTGTAGGTTCCGTTGGCCAAGAGAATGGCCTGGGCATCGCCGATCGTGCTCCACCCCGAGGGGGGATTCACAGGCGTCCATTTATTTGCCACGGGATCGTAGATCGCTCCCAAGTTCGTCCAGCATCCGCCGCTGCAGTTATTGTTGTATTCTCCGCCTTCAACTATGTATCGGCCGTCCGGCAATACCACGGAACCGAAGAACAACGGGCCATATGCGCTAGACGTCGACGCGATCGGTTTGATCGACCCGTTGATGTAGCTTCCGGTGTTGTCGGGGGTCAGCTTAAACCACTTCTGCGGGTTGTTGTCCTGCTCCTCATGGATCAGAACTGTACCGTCTGTCAGCAGTGCCATGGCGCCCGGTTGGAAATTGGGTTGATTCTTGAGTGGTGTCCACTTCTGTGCGCTGGCGAAGCCAGCCAACACAAACAAGGCGAACAGGGAAATTCCGATCTTTTGGAACATCTTCATTATTTTTATCCTCTCCTGGGTTTGGGGTCCTCTATGCGCGGGTTCGGATGGGGGAGCTCTTGCACGTTACCGCCACAGATTAAGACTGGTGAAACGATCAAAACATTCGCCGCAAGAATCTATCTGCACGGGGCAGTGAAGTCAATGTGGCCTTTCTTCTCCTAACCAGTGTGCCCTCGACCCGCGGCTCAAATGCAGGCGCGGTTCGTCTTCGGCTCTGGCACTGCCCGCCTGAAATTTGGGGATGAATAAGTGGTCCCGACCAGCAGTCTGGAAAAGGCGTAGAATATGATCGATGATTTCCCAGGATCTCCAAGACATCTTGGTCTGCCCTTTGTGCAAAAAGCCGCTGCAGCTCCGCAAGGAGCCCGCTGAGAATCTGAAGTGCACCGAGTGCCGTCGCGTCTATCCGGTTCGCGACAATATTCCGATTATGCTGGTAGATGAAGCTGTCATTGATCCGTCCTAGCCTTCCCGGCCTGGATCTGAGCCATTCGGGCCGCGGTCTGCGCCCTTTTCCGTACCAGAACGACACCCAGTGTCAATCTGGCGATGCCATCCCCCTCGTATCCAACTCAAACTGCCCTGGGTGCGTCTTCTCGAATTCACCGCAACTTATTGCACTGGAATGAGTTTAAGTAAACACAAGAGTCCGCTAGCCGATTTGTCGGAAACTGGCTACGGCGCGGCAACAAAATTGCATGCAACGTAGGCAGCACTAACGGAGTCTAATAGGCAAGTGCAGTTCCAGGGTCGGAGGTGAGACGGCCATGAATGAAAGATTTAGAGAGAGATTTTCCGTTAACGAGCTGACGGCGCTACGGAACGATCTACTGCAGGGCGGTTTGATCGATTCGCGTGAGGCCGCCGAACTTTTGCAAGTATTCCTCATGGGAAGGGGTTACGGAGTTTCGCCGCAAGCGGCTTTTGATGCAGCCGGTCGCGTGGAAATGTCCGGCTGCTCCATCCCCGTATTGCAGACCGAACTCGAGAATCTCGCTTTGGTCATGTAACGCCGGAATACAACGTTTTGGCTCTCGCCTGAGTCCAACCAGGCAGAGTGAGAATGAACAAGATCTGAGGGGAGTTTCAAAACAGTCAATCCCCAAAGGGTGAGAAAGAGAAAAGCCGGGCTAACCCGCCCGGCTTTACTTTTTGTGCCGCGGCGCCCTTCGTGAACCTTCGTGCCCAGAGCCTGGCCTGAGCGGAGTCGAAGGGTGGTTAATGAATTGAAAAGATTGGAAACCGCGAAGGGCACTAAGCTAGACGAAGGACAATCTTGTGAAACCAGAAGCTAAGCTAACCGCCAAAAGCTCTTTTCTCACTCATACCGCAAGCTCTCCACCGGATCCAGTTTCGCCGCCCGCGCCGCCGGGACGGTACCAAACAAAATACCCACCAGCGACGACACCACAATCGCCACGATTGCCGACAGGCCCGAAATCGGGATGCGGTACTCGGTCAGGAAGCGCACCGAAAAAGGCAGCGCCAGTCCGATGATGACTCCCGCAAAACCTCCAACCAGAGAAATCAGAATCGCCTCTGACAGGAATTGAAAGCGAATTTCGCGATTGGTCGCGCCCATCGCCTTGCGAATCCCAATCTCGCGGATGCGCGCGCTTACCGTAGCCAGCATAATGTTCATAATCCCGATTCCGCTGACCAGCAGGGTCACGAGCGCGATCAGCAATAACACCAGCGTGAGTGCATTCGCCGTCCGGTCCGCTACCGCCACCAACTCGGTGAGATTATCTACGCTGTAAACCGATTCTGACCGGTGCCGTGACTGAATGACCTTCCGGATCTGTTCCGTAACCGGAAGCACCATGGAGGCCTCGGTCGCGGAAAAGTACAACTGTTTCACCTCCGCCGTATCCGTGAAGTAGCGGCTCACGCTGTAGGGAATCACCATCGTGTTTGAAGTCACCTCTGACTGCCCGAAGGTGTCCACGCGCTCCTTGAAAGTTCCGATAATGGTGAAGGGCAGCCCGCTCAGCTTCACAACCTTGCCCACCGCTTCGTCGGTCGATCCATAAAGCTGCTCGGCGAACTTTTGCGTAATCACGCCAACCTTATTGTGCGCCTGCTCGTCTTCGCCGTCGAAGAATCGTCCGGAGAGAACCACCAGGTTGCGCACCGCGCGGTAGTCCGGCAAAACTCCCAGCACGCGGACATCCCGCTCCTTGCCGTTTCCGATCGGCACACGATCATCAAACGGAACCACCGGAGAAGCGGCCGCAATTCCCGGCACCTGCTGCAACACCGCATGCATGTCGTCGATGGTGAGCAAATCCGGAGTCGCATTCCCCGCCCCACTCTGGTATTCCGCGTAAATCATGTTGGAGCCGATGGCCTGAATCTGATTCAGGACGTACTGCTTCCCCGTCATTCCGATCGTGACCACCAGAATGAGTGACGCGGTCCCTATCACCATACCCAGCGCAGTAAGAGCAAACCGGACTTTGTTGCTGCAGAAGGTGTCGTAGGCAAAGCTGAAGATTTCGCCTAGCACCAGCTTGGGAGGATGCGTGGCCGCCGCGCTAGCAGTAGTCGGCATGCTGGTAAGATGCTACGCGGTGTCAGCCCAGGGCGCAATTGACAAGGCTGTCCGGTGGACTTCAGTCAACTACCCCCGACGCTCAACCGCCTCGCCGCGCACATAATACTCGGCAAGCCCCGGCTCCAGCCGCCGACCGTCAGCACTGAAAATCCGGAAATTTCCCAGCCCGAATCTCTGCAAGGCAAATTGCAGCGTCGTGCTCAACACTCCGAGACCATATTTCACGCTGCGCCGGAAGTTGATCGAAGAAGCATCCTCAAAATACTTGGTCGGACACGATACTTCTCCGATGCGAAAACCGAAATGCACACACTGCGCCACCATCTGGTTGTCGAACACAAAATCGTCAGAATTTTCGAGCAGCGGTAGGCGCGTGAGCACGTCGCGGCTGAAAGCCCGGTACCCGGTGTGATATTCCGAAAGCTTGACCCGCAAGAAGAGATTCTCGAAGGCAGTCAGAAAGCGATTCGAAATGTATTTCCAGATCGGCATGCCGCCGCGGAGCGCCTGCCCTCCTAGAATGCGCGACCCCAGCACCACGTCGTAGACCCCGTAAGCGACCATGCTCGCCATGGCCGTAACCAGAAGCGGCGTGTACTGATAATCCGGATGCAACATAATCACAACATCGGCGCCCGCCGCCAGCGCCTCGCGATAACAAGTCTGCTGGTTGCGCCCGTAGCCATAGTTCCGGTCATGCAGGAAGCACTGCAGCCCGAGCCGCTTCGCAACTTCGATGGTCCGGTCCGAACTGTGATCGTCGACCAGAATGCTGATGTCCACCAGATCCGGCACTTCGCGCACCGTGGCCTCAAGCGTCTTCTCCGCGTTGTAAGCTGGCAACACTACCGCAATGCGCTTGCCGTTAATCATCCCATCCCTCAAACCAGCGCAACCTGCTTGGCAAGTTGGCTGGCCGATCATCGCAGGTTGAATTATTCATGATAACCCGTGCGGTGCGGGTTCTACACGGGAGGTCCAGCCGGAGCGCCCGATGATTTTAGTTTCGGAGTGTACTGGCTAGGGTTCTGCAGGAACAATGTGACTTCCTCGTCGATTCGTTCCAGCGCGGGGTTCTTCGCCGGGATCTTCTTCATCGCATCCTGCACTTCAAGAACTAAGCCTTGTCGTATATACCATGAATCGAGATATGCTCAACGAAGCCGTTTAGGCTTTTTTATAAGACGTCATCCTGAATCCGGCGCAAGCCGGGTGAAGGTTCTCGCGCGTAGTATTTGAATTCATCAGCACTTACGCAATGCACCCATTAACCATCAAAACCCGCAAGAAACGTGAAGTCCTCGACATCACCGAAACGGTGCAAGCTCTACTTGAGAAGAATCACTCCTCCGCCATCGGCATCTGCAGCCTGTTCATACTCCACACCACGGCCGCCCTCACCACCGCGGATCTGGATCCAGGCACCGATCTCGACATGCGCGACGCTTTCGAAGCCATGATTCCCAAACTCCGCTACCGTCATCCCCACAACCCGGAGCACGTGCCCGATCACATTCTCTCGGCTCTCATCGGAACATCGATCGCGCTGCCGTTCGAGCACGGCAAGCTAGTCCTCGGCACTTGGCAGCGCGTCGTATTGATCGAATTGGACGGCCCGCGCGAGCGGGAGCTGGTGGTGAGCGTCACGGCCGAGAAGTAGCGCAAACCTTGCAATCGTGCAAAGCAATTCATCTTGACAGACGCTGGCAGGCACCGTACGTTTCCGAAAGGCAGTCATCACTCCCGTGGTGCCAATCAATTTCACAGGACAATACTTATGAATAACATAATACAAATGTGCAGTGTCCGGTTCGGTGCAGCCATATTGCTGAGCTTCGCATTAATTAGCGGAATTGCCGATGCCAGGGTAAGAGAACAGTTGTCGGACGAGAAACCGGCCGTCTCATGCGACGGCAAGTGGCACGCCTTGGCAACCGCCAATGCGGCAACCCAGGCCAATGATTACAATTCGCTCGACGCCGTCACCGCGCTATCGGACACCGACGTCTGGGCGGTGGGCGAATTCGATCGCTTTTCTCAATCCGGACAAAAAACTTTAGCCGAGCACTGGGATGGCACTAAGTGGACGCTTGTGCGCACTCCGAATTCCAGCCAACTAGTCAACGTCCTGGCTGGTGTGGCAGCCGCAGGTCCGAAAGATGTTTGGGCCGTGGGCTATCAATCTCCCGCCTCAGGTCCCTACTCCACGCTGGTTGAGCATTGGGATGGAGCAGCCTGGAAAATTGTTCCGCGTGGCACCTTTACCGGATTGTTGACCAGCGTCGCCGCCGTCGCGTCCGATGATGTCTGGGCCGCGGGCTCGACTGATTATGTTGGCAGCGGCCTCATCATGCACTGGAATGGCAAGACCTGGACGCAGACGATTCTGAACGAGCAGGTATATTTCCGCGCCGTCACTGCCATCAGCAAGAGCGACGTCTGGGCCGTGGGACAACTCACCAACTCAACCGGCGTCGGAGACCTGACCTACGCCGTGCATTTCGATGGCAAACGCTGGACCCATGTTCCCACCCCTAGTCCTTTCCGGCGTCACAACCTGGACCAGGACTGGCTAACGTCGCTGACTGCGCTGTCGCCCAACGATGTTTGGGCATCTGCGGTGTGGCGTGATGGAGATTTCGGCATCCTCGATCACACGTTTGCGGAGCATTGGGACGGCAGCCGGTGGCAGGTCGTGCACACTCTGAATCCCGGTGGCAATTCCGTGTACCACGACTTCTGGGGCGTGACTGCCCTGAATTCTGGCAGCGTCTGGGCGGTCGGCTCGGCCGGATTAAACACGATGCATCCCTTTGCTGAGCATTGGAATGGCACCGCTTGGAATATCGTAAAAACATTTCCAGTAGCCGACGGCAGCCTCCATGCAACCACAAGCGTGAGATCGTCGTCATTGGTGCTGGCGACGGGAAATCATTTCAAGGATGGCTATTCTCAGACCTTGGCGGAATACGCCTGCGGCGTCCAATAGTCGCTTCAAAGTGTTGGTCTTCAACGCCCACAAAGTAGGTGCCCCACCCTTTCCACGTCCTTTGTGGAAGGGTGGGAGGCGACATGCTCTCCAAATTTCGCACGGGATTGAACATGATTTGGCAGAGAGAAGTGATTTTCTACGAGCAGAGAGCGAAGTGTCCGACAACGCTGCTTCACTTGATCGAAATCACACGTACCGAGCGAGAACTCAATAATGAGGAGGCACGACACGCTTATCCGGAATAGATATCGCAATGTTCTAAGGGCCTGCTTCACTTTCGGCGGTGTGCGATCAAAACGGCAGACTTCGGCAACGTTCCCAGCGCCGCCTCCGCCATGCGGTTGGTATCATCTCTGCTCGTTTTCGCGTGGAGTAGTATGGGTACAGTAAACAACGTTACCGTGCAGTATCGCTCCGAGCCAAAACTTCGATACTCTCTCGAACACCCCGCGCCTGATTCGTTAGGTCTTGGACTCTAGGAATCGCGGTTTTGACTTGTTCTTCTGAGAAACGGGGCCAATTATTAACTACAGCACGCTGCATTGGCCCTTGGCCTATCATTTCCTTAATTTCACAGCCCATTTCACGAAGTTCTGCAATCGCAGCCTCCCGTTCAGCCTCGGGGATCGTCTGGGGCTCATCCTTTCGAAAAACGAAATACTCGTAGTGAAGTTTAGCGAGAGCCAACGCGAGGTTAGGGATAACTTCGCGCACATCCCCATCTGGCATTTCCTTCGGTACCCGTACCGAGATTCGGGGTGTAAAGAATCGCTTTCCGCTACCGATCTGTGCAGCGAACTCTAGCTGCCTGTCGTTGCTCCGGTAGATGACATAAGCCTCTTCGCGACCGAGGGTAGAGATGTTCACGGAAAACCCGGGAAAGGATACCGTTTTTCGCCTCCCTCGGCTCAGGAAGATGATCACCGCAATTAACAGGAACACGAGAGGAAGGCACACAAATACGAGCATCTGAAGCCATTCATTTGTGCGAATGTCGTCCATCATGACTGATTCATCTCTGCTGATTTTACGGTACTGCGCCGGGTACGAGGTTCACGATGCCATTCTCGACGGCGTCCTGCAAAATCGGCATCTCTACGGTTATTAAGTCATTCCGGTGGCTGGCCCACCTTTACGTTCTTTGTAAAGGTGGGAACTCATGCAGCCGGCGTCGCGATCTTGATCTTGGCCTCGCCCCACTGATTGATTCGCACCGCGCCCGCTTCCCCGAAAGCATAACTGCGATAGCTGCTCCATGGCCACTGCTCCGGTTCCTGCACCAACCCCCGCGCCACGGGATTGCGGTGCATGTAGCGCAGCTTCTCGATCCGCTTGCGTGCCGTCCATACATTGAAATCATAGAAGCGCCGCTGCCACACGTGCTGTGAGCCGAGGGCAAATAATTCCTGCTGGGCGGCCACTCGGTGCCGGCGCACCGCCTTCAAAACGCGACGCGAGAAGCCCTGTTTGATCGCCTGCATGACCCGCGACGGATCGCCTTTCTCCGGCTCGCTGATCAGGAGATGAATGTGATCGGGCATGACAACGTAGCCTACGATCACAAAACCATAACGCTGGCGGACTGCTTCGAACACCGTCAGAAACAGATCGCGCCGCTGCCGGCTCGCCAGCCAGGGCTGTCGATGATAACAACTGCAGGTGATGAAATGCAGCTCATTGGTGCCGTAATAGCGCCGGGGATGGTTGGACACAAGGCCAGCCTACCGGTGCAGGCAAAGAAAAGCTGTGACATCCGACCTTGACGTCCCCACCTTTACCGTAAAGGTGGGCCAGCCACTTGTCTCATTATCAAACTCGGGCAATCCTGGATTCCCAAAATGGAACCAGATCGATCCGCCCCACCACTTTTCTCTTGCTTTCATCCTTCCACGCGCGATAACATATAAGCGTAATGGTTATCTTCGAGATAATCTTGATCTTTGACAACCGATCGACAAACGAATTCCAAAATGGAGCGGCCCAAGCGTTGGCGCCAACGTAACTCCAATGTTTCCAAGATTTTGCCTCTAACTACCTTAAGAACCATAGATCTAGGAGGCAAGAAAAATTCCGGGCAATAAACTAGTTGACACACATGTGTGCATAATATATACTCTTCTCATGGTCGAACCAAAAACACTTCAAGAAGCCGTCGTTTACTCCTCTGATCCAGAACGCGCTTTTGCCTATGCCGTTAAGCTGCGCTGGCCAGATGGCGTCGTTGTTTGCCCACGTTGCGGAGTCGCAAAGAACTCGTTCATCAAGACTCGCCGCTTGTGGTTCTGCTACGGGTGTAAACGGCAGTTCACTATTAAGGTGAAGACGATCTTTGAGGATTCTCCGCTTGGATTGGACAAGTGGATGGTCGCATTCTGGATGCTGGCTAACTGCAAAAATGGCGTGAGCAGTCACGAACTCGCAAGGACTCTTGGAATCACACAAACCTCGGCATGGTTTATGCTTCAGCGGATTCGTGAAGTGCTGAAGGGAAGCAAGTTCGGGCGCCACAAGATCGGCGGCGGTCCGGGTAGCGAAGTCGAAGCGGACGAAACCTTCGTTGGCGGAAAGATGAAGAACATGCACAGGGGCCGCCGCGTCCTGATTAATCAGCTTGGCGAGAAGTTTAAAGGCAAAGCGGTTGTCCAAGGAATGCTGGATCGCGAGCTTCGACAGATCCGAGCTACAGTTGTGCCAAACATCAAACGCGAGACCCTGCAAAACGAAATTCTTGGCAATGTGAAGTATGGCACCACGGTCTATACAGATGACGCGGTTGGATATGAGCATCTGCATTCGCGCTTCGTCCATGACGTTGTAAACCATGCTGAAACGTACGTCCGTGGCCGCGTCCACACAAACGGAATGGAGAACTTCTGGTCGCTCTTGAAGCGAACCTTGCGCGGAACCTACGTTGCTGTTGAGCCGTTTCATCTCGATAGATACGTCGATGAACAAGTGTTTCGATTCAATAACCGCAAAGACCTAAACGATTCTCAGCGGTTCAAGCTGGCCATGTCACAAGTAGTCGGCAAGCGCATTACGTACAGCGAACTCACTGGCAAGGACACAGATTCGCTCCACACGTCGCCGACAGGGACGGGGCAAGAGGCACTCTTCTAGTCCTTGTCGGAAGATTTTGGTTTCCTCGGGGAGGCGTTAGGTTTATCCTTGCGCTTCCCCCTTTTTGTTGGTTTCGTTGCTTGCATGACTGCCGTAGCAAGCCGTTCAAAGTTCTCCAGTGCTTTCGAGCCTTCTGTATATTCGAGTTGTTTCATATGGAATACGTTTCTCGTAAAGAATTTCGTGAAGCTATATTAACACTGTACAAGGAGTTTCATGAACAAACCAAAGCTAAACATGATTCCCACGAGAGCCGCGATACAAACAAAGAGCCCACCGTACCTCCAATTACCAAACTTGACTCTGAAAGCAGCATAGAAACCCGCAAGCCAGAAGAGGATAAGAAGGCTGAGAATAAGTACCATTTTTGGAGCCTGTTTGCTCAGTGGTCTACGTTCGGTATTGTTGCCATCTACACCACAGTTGCCGCGCTCCAGTGGTGTGCCAGTCGAAGTGCTAATCAGATCGCCCGTGAATCCATCCAGACCCAGACTCGTCCTTGGATTGGAATAAGCAGTATTGAGCAAACTACACAACAGGTCACGAATACCCCAGAAAGCCCCTATCTTAACGTTGGTTTTGTTGCCAGTATGAAGAACTACGGCCATACGCCAGCGAGACGGGTCAAAACGGATGCCGCTGTTAAGTGGGGTAAGGCCGCTAGGGATTGGACATCTAATGCTGTTTGCAACGCGGCCAAACAGACGGCATTGAAAGAACCCACCAAAACTATATTTCCCACCAGTGCTCCAGATGATACGGTCAAGGACGAAGAACATACCGCCGCTTTCCCTATCGGCCCACACGCCACTCTGATGATTTGTGTCGTCTACCAAGATTTGTCTGGAGGGTGGCATCAGACGAAGAATTTTTACGAACTCATTTTGACGCCCGGCCAAATTCCGCGCGTAGACTTCGCTCTTTCCGATACCGACGCCAACTAGCCCTGTCACGGCAAGTACAATTATGCAAGATAATGCACATGTGTGTCTACTAGTTTGATGCCAAATTCCGACCCTTTGTTTTCTGGATTTTGCGCGAAAACGAGCTTTTTTTGAGGCAAGTCCTGCACCAGAATGTGTGCACAAGTTGACGGTCGCCTTGCCTGGATATCAACTGTCCACGAACCTCGGCTGAACAACCCGGGCATTCGCAAAGAACGTGAAAAGCTGGCATCGCGGCACCCATGTCACGTTGCTCTGTGACGCAGTTCCTCGCAACCGTCGTAGATTTGGCCTGCAATGAGGAAAGGAACATCAGGATTGGGAGGTTCCCATCTATGCGCAACTCAATCCTTACGATTGCAATGCTACTTTCGTTGGGCGGTTTGGCCGTAGCCCAACAAACAACCCTCAATCAGGTTCCGATCAAGCCCACTTCGTGGGCATCGGGGCAGCAAATGTACCAGGAATATTGCGCTGCTTGTCACGGAGCGGAGGCCGATGGACAAGGCCCGGCCGCATCGGCTTGCACCCGCCAGCCGGCAGATTTAAAGACCCTGGCAAGGCGCAACCGCAGCAAGTTTCCCTACGATCATTTCTATGCGGTTTTACAGTTCGGGACGCTCACACCGGCGCCCGCACATGGCTCTGCCGATATGCCCATCTGGCTTCCCATGTTTGCTTCGCTCAATCGAGGCCACGAGGCCATCGCCCAGCAGCGTATGCACGATATTGCGAGCTACCTCGCGTCCCTGCAATCAAAATAGACCGAGAAGGACGTTGATAAGGTGGGCCACGCGCGCGGCAGCTCGTGGCAGCGAATGATAGAGTTGGGAGCCGGTGACTATTCGAGGACGAGGCCGCCGGTCAGATCTGCTAAGCGCTCGATGCGGTGATGGACGCACCAGTCCTGGAGTTCGTTCACGATCTTCTCGGTGGCGACCGGGTCCCAGTAGCTGGCGGTTCCGATCTGTACCGCGGTCGCGCCGGCCAGCATGAACTCGACGATATCCACCGCGGTCGAGATGCCTCCCATGCCGATGACCGGAATCTTCACCGCTTTGGCGGCGTCGTAGACCATGCGCAGCGCAATTGGCTTGATAGCTGGGCCGGAAAGCCCGGCGGTGACGTTGGCGATGCGCGGCTTGCGAGTTTCGGCATCGATGGCCATAGCCACGAAAGTGTTGACCAGCGAAATGGCGTCGGCACCGGCTTCCTGAGCCACGTAGGCCATCTGCGCGATGCTGGTGACGTTCGGAGAAAGCTTCACGATCAGCGGCCGTTGCGAGAAGTGGCGAGCCGTGGCCACAACCTCGTCGAGCGAACGGGGATCGCTGCCGAACTGAATTCCACCGTGCGCGGTGTTGGGGCAAGACACATTCAACTCGTAGGCGGCGATGCCCTCACCTTCATTCAGGATCTGAATGGTGTGCTCGTAGTCCTCGCGGGTATAGCCGAAGACGTTAGCGAAGACGACGATGTTCTTGATCTCGCGAAGCTTGGGAAGCTTCTCGTCAACGAAGGCTCGCGCTCCAATGTTTTGCAGGCCGATGGCGTTGAGCATGCCCGCTGCGGTTTCGTAAAGACGCGGCGGGGGATTCCCAGCCATAGGTTCTTTCGACAAACCCTTGACCACGAAGCCGCCGAGCTTGTCGAGGTGCACGACGTCTTCGAACTCGATTCCGTAGCCAAAAGTTCCGCTGGCGGCAATTACCGGATTCTTGAGTTCGATGCCGGCGAAGCTTACGGCTAGATCGGGAGTACGCCGGGCGCTGGCGGGGGAAGCGGTCATCGCGTTTGTAGTGTAACCCGCGGGGAGATGTAATTGTAGAGACGTAATTAATTATGTCTCGGCTGCGGAGCGTGCATTGCCGCCCACTTTTCCGTTACAGTAGTGCATTCCCATGCTTGATCTGAATTTTGTTCGCGACAACTTGCCGTTGGTCGAGGAAAAGCTCCGCCAGCGCGGCATGAAGCCGGCTGAGGTGCTGAAGAACTTCGCCCAGGTGGATGCTCAGCGGCGGCAGGCCATCACCAGCGCGGAGACGCTCAAGGCCCAGCGCAATCGCGCTTCGGAAGAGATCGCGAAGCTGAAGAAGAGTGGGCAGGATGCGACGGCACTGATCGAAGAAACCAAGAAGCTGCGCGAGCAGGTCGACGAATTGGGAAAAGCCGCGGAAGAATATGAGACTCGCCTGCAGCAGATTCTCGTGGGCATCCCGAACATGCCGCACGGGAGCGTTCCGATCGGCAGGACCGCGGATGACAATGTGGAAGTCCGGCGATGGGGTACGCCGCCGACGTTCGAGTTTGCTCCCAAGCCGCATTGGGAGATCGGGGAGCAACTTGGAGTGCTTGATCTGGAGCGGGCGGCCAAACTTTCCGGGGCACGCTTTGCGGTGTATTGGGATACGGGTGCGCGCCTGGAGCGAGCCTTAGCCAACTTCATGCTCGACCTGCATACCCGCGAGCACGGCTATACCGAGGTGTTGCCGCCATACATGGTGAACTCTGATTCGCTGTATGGAACCGGGAACCTGCCCAAGTTCGCGGCGGACCTTTTCAAGGTTCCGCACGGAGACAAAGACCTGTGGCTGATTCCGACGGCGGAAGTTCCGGTGACAAACCTTTATCGCGATGAAGTGCTCGAGGGTGCGCGCCTGCCGATTTCGTTGACCGCATATACGCCGTGTTTCCGCAGCGAGGCCGGGTCTTACGGGAAGGATGTGCGAGGCATTATCCGGCAGCACCAGTTTCAGAAGGTGGAAATGGTGAAGTTCGCACGGCCGGAAGATTCTTACGAGCAGTTGGAAAAGCTCACTCACGACGCGGAAGAAGTCTTGCAGAAGCTCGGCCTGCATTATCGCGTGGTCGCGTTGTCCACGGGAGACATCAGTTTCTCCTCGGCCAAGACCTACGACATTGAAGTGTGGCTGCCCGAGCAGCAGTTGTTTCGCGAGATTTCCTCGTGCTCGAACTTCGAATCGTTTCAGGCTAGGCGCGCGAACATTCGGTATCGTCCTGAGGGCAAGAACAAGACGGAGTTCGTGCACACGCTGAATGGCAGCGGCCTGGCTGTGGGGCGGACCTGGGTAGCGATTGTTGAGAACTATCAGCAAGTCGATGGTAGCGTGTTGATTCCCGAAGCGCTTCGCTCGTACATGGGAACGGATCGGCTGACACCGCGGAAGATGTAACGTCCACTCGATTGCGCGTTGCTAAAACAGGGAGTAAAAAATAGACTTGGACAGGGCGAAAACACATGCGACGGTTATGGCGGCTCCCACCGTTCCGATGACTGGGATCTGGCGCACAATCCGTGACTATATTTTCTGGTCTTACGAGCGGGGCACCATTCAATACGACGTGATGGTGACTCTGATTCTGCTGTTTGTTTTCCTCTCTCCGAAACTGATCAATTTCAAGGACAAGCCGGTTGAGCGCAATTCGCAGAGTACCGGAGTCGTGGTGGTTCCGGACGGGCAAGACCGGACTCATCTATCAGGTCGAAGGCAAGGCGGTTCAGAGCACGGATGATGCGGGCATTCGTAGCGAACTGCTTCGCATACTGGAGCCGGTGTCGGGTGAAATCAGCATCTCAAGATACGAGGTCGTGCGTGATGGTTCGGGACACATCCTGCTCTATAAAGTCTGGGCGCGCAGGTAGAAGATGCGCTCTCCCCGGCCGCTTCCTGCGCTCGCTTCTCTTAGGCTGGGTTGCGCTGGTCTCGGTTGCCCCGTCCGTGCGGGCACAACAAGATCGGCTGCAACAAGTCTTGAACCAGATGGACCAGACGGCAGCGAACTTCCGAACCACGCAAGCCGTCTTTCTCTGGGATCAATATCAGAAAGTAGTCGACGAACACGACATCCAGAAGGGAACAGTGTATTTTCGGCGTGCCGGGAGCGAAATTCAGATGGCTGCCGACATCACCAATCCCGAGTCGCCGAAGTACGTGCTGTTTACCGACAGCAAGGTAGAGGTTTACCAGCCGAAGATCGACCAGGTTACCCGCTACAACGCCGGCAAAGATCGGGCCACGGTGGAGAGCTTTCTGGTGCTGGGGTTCGGCGGCAGCGGGAAGGATATGCTCAAATCCTTTGACGTGAAGTATCTCGCCGCTGAAAAAGTGGATGGCGTGGATACCGCGAAACTGGAACTGGTGCCGAAATCGCCGAAGGGCCGCAATACGTTTGATCACATCTGGTTGTGGGTGGATACTTCGCGAGGCGTCTCCGTGCAGCAACAACTCTTTGAGCCCTCGGGCGATTACCGGCTGGCCAAGTATTCCGACATCCAATTGAATCAGAAGATTCCAGAATCGGTCTTTAGGCTGAAGACCACCGGGAAGACCAAGGTGGTGTCGCCGCAAGGGTAGCTGGGATTAAGAGCGGATTCCGGATTCCGGCGCGCTGGCGAGGCATGCCACTTTCGGCGCGGTGGCGCATCCAATAGAATCGCTACACTCGTGAGAATGAGGAGTCATCCATATGGCTAAAGCTACTTTTGCAGCAGGCTGTTTTTGGGGAGTGGAGGCTACGTTCCGGCAACTGCCGGGAGTGATCTCGACCCGGGTCGGCTATACCGGGGGCAACTCTCCGAATCCAACTTACAAAGAAGTTTGCACGGACCGCACCGGCCACGCCGAGGCGGTTGAAGTCGAATACGATCCTGCGAAGCTCTCCTACGACCAACTGCTCGATGTCTTCTGGGAGAATCACGATCCTACGCAGCTCAACCGGCAGGGCCCGGACTGGGGCACGCAGTATCGCTCGGCGATCTTCTATCACACGCCGGAGCAGGAAGCCGCGGCCAAGGCTTCCAAGGAGCGGCTGGAGAAACACCGCCGCTTCAGCAAGCCGATTGTCACGCAAATCGTTCCCGCAGTGCCGTTCTTCGAAGCCGAGGATTACCATCAGCAGTATCTGGAGAAGCGGGGCATGGCAAGCTGCCACATCAAGGCCTAGCTTTGAAATGACGGAACCCCGGACGCTCCTCCGCTAAGCGTTTGGACTGGCCGAGGGGTTCCGAGGACCGAACAGCAATATCAAGGCGAAGCCGGCCAGATAAAAGGGCGTAACTTCGGAGAAGTTGAACCCAAGAATCCTGAGCACCAATCCAAACAGCGCCACGGACTCGCTGAGAGCGTAGATGGCAAGGTGCCCGGTGCGCCAGCGGGTGAGAGCTTCGGCATTTTCGGGCTCGGAGCCCAGTGTCGCTTCCGCCCGCAATATGAACAGCCGTCGCACCGCGAAGATTATCCCTACCGTGGTGATGGCAACCAGAGTGATCGCGAAGTAGACGTTGCGGTCGGGCGCAACGCTCTGCCCCAGGCGCTCGCCGATGAACGCATAACAGACAATGCTCACCAGCATGACGATGCGAACGATCTGCAGGATTTTTCGCGCGGGCTCCATGCAGCAATTGTGACTGCGTTTGTACCCGCAAACCGCCCGGAAATTCCGCAGGTACCTCAACCGCCAACAGCAGCGCGCTGCTCCGGATCAGGCGCGAATCGCACGTACATCCAGATATTCAACCTCGACGCTCGTGCTGTCGTTGCCCGCCCGGTTGTGCTCTTTCCATAACGACTCGAGCCCGGAAGCCAGAGCGGCTTGGCCGTTCGGATCCAGCCTCTTGAAGGCAACCTGCGTGGGACCGAAGTATTGCCGGAAAAAAGCCACTACTTCATTCGGTGGAAACGGATAGTCGAAGGAGGTCTTGCGCCGCGTCAAACTCAGGTTGGAGACTTTCTTTGCGAAGCGCTGGCGCACGGTTTCCTCGTCTCCCCAGAGGGTAGGCGCGGGAATTCCCGGTGGAGGTGGCGCCATTTTTGACATGAATTGAAACGTCTTGCCGACAAAGCCTTGTGGCGTCCAGTTGGCCATTGCAATCAAGCCCCCGGTACGGCATACGCGCAGGAGTTCCGCCGCCACTTGCTCGGGCCGGGGAGCGAACATCGCGCCAAACATGGTGAGCACCACATCGAAAGCGCCATCGGGATAAGGCAGATGTTCCGCGTCGCCTTCCTGAAACTTTATTTCCAATTGTTCCGCGGACGCGCGCTTGCGAGCCTCTTCCAGCAAATTCGGGGCAATGTCGAGGCCCGTGACCACGCCGCCTGCCCGTGCCGCAGGAATCGCGGTGTTCCCGGTACCGCACGCCACATCGAGCACCTGCGTACCTTTTGTGATGGCTGTGCGCGCCACAAACTCTTCTGCCGCATGGGCTGAGTAGGCCGCGATCTGGCCGAAGTCTCCAGCCATCCATGCGGCCTTCATGGGCGGTTTTCAATTGTGCGAAATCAGGAGATCCTGATGACATGTGTAAATCCTCAAAAGCGAATTTATCACTTTTGTCTCGGGTCCTGTTTGGACGCCTCAATGACCATGCTCCATCAGCCCCGGGCGGATTCGCACAAAGACATGGAACGATACCGGGATTATCTCCCGTAGATTGGATCGAGGACCGCAGGTTTCGAATAGAAAGTTACATCTCCGCCCAATCCGACTTGCCAGTGCTTGCTATGCACCAGATCGCGCACTCCGCCGAAGGTGTAGGCGCCGATCCGGTACGACGGATGAGCCGGATCCTCGGGAAACAATTCATCTTTATCCACCAACTCGAGGCGAGTGTAAGCGTAGTTGCACGCGAAAAAGTTCAGCGTCGATTCGAGCAGATAGCTGTTCTGGTGGGTGTTGTCGAGTTCCTTATGCTTTCGTCCCCAGATCAGCGAAGTAGCCCAGTTGCCGTTGCCCAGCTTTCCGCCTGACAACGCCCGGTTGTATTCGAGCGAGGCCGACTGCCGCATTTCATTGTTGGGATCGAGCGCCTCGGGATGCTGCAAATGTCCGAGGCTGTATTGCGCGGTCCAGTTTCGCGTGGGCGCAACACTCACACGGGCCGACCATGAATCGAGGGGGGCGAGTTGAATGCTCCAGCGTTCTTCGTTGGGTTCGTGTGCGTTGAATGCCGAGCCCTCGACTTTGAAAAGAGCATACCGGGCAAAATTAATAATGAAGCCCGTAGTCACCACCCCAAAGCTGGTATGGGTCGAGTCCTGCAGATGATGGCCGAGCGGCGCTTCGGGATTCTCCGAGGCCGACTGGCGATGCATGTAGGTCACGGGACCTAGGGCGGGCTCGGCGGATGGGCCTCCATAGAGCAGCCAGGAGATTTTCTCGCCGATGGGAAGCGTGTACAAGGCAGACAGTTCGGCAAAAACGTTGTGTGGATGCTGGTGATCGACCAGCGGCTGCCCGTGATATGTTTCGCCGGTTTGAAAAAGCTCGGGAAAACCCGGGTGGGGCGAGGTCAGCGATTCCGCCGAAAACATCTCCTGGAAGAGAAGCGTCCCCGCCCCCAGTTTATGCTGCTCCATGAACATGAAGTAATTGGTCGATTCTGCCTTGCCAGCGCCCCGTGGCCCACCCTGCTGGTTGTAGGTAATAAAGACCACGCCGTGAAACATCAACTCCCAGCCGCCGGGCGAAATCATCCACATCGTCTGCGGCACCGACGCCGGCTGCCATGCCGTGCCTGAGGAGGCATGAAATGACGGCATGGATGACAATGCAGCTTCGCCCATGTTCATGCCTTGCATCCCTGGCATCGTCTTGCGCGGGTGTGCCCGGATTATTCTGGGCGAAAGCTGAGATCGCCAGCGCGGCCAGCGCTGCAATGTATCTGACTGCTCTTCGCATGCATCGCTCTTGTGCGAACTCGCCTTCCTTATGTGTACATTTCAACTTTGTTCAACCACAAAGGACCCGAAGGTACACAAAGAAATGCACTCAAGAAAATATCTTTCGACAAAAGTATTGAGTGGGATTACGTTAAGGGCGCTAGACGCGCAGGGGAGAGACAAGCGGCGGGCCGCCGGACACAACCTTGAAGTGTGGAAAGGGATCGAAGGCGGCCGCGACTGCCGCATTCTGAGACGAGTCAACCCGAGCCGAGACTTGAAGCGCGAGTCGTAAAGCAGAGGCCGGTTGCAGAATTGCAGGATGGTGCGCGCTCAGGCAGCAAGTGTGGCTAGCGGGTTCAGGCGCGGGAACGTTGCCGTCGTCTTCGTGACACCCGGCGGGTCGCTCGTGAGACCCCAGATCAGGCCGGAGCCCTTGCGCCACCAAGGGAGCCGCAAGCAACGTGCTGAGCAGCAGGAACGCGAGCATTTTCGACATCGTCTGCATGGTCAGGATCCGGTAATCTTCAAACGCAACTCTTCCGGAAGGCGTTCACGGATTTCCGCGGGCAGGCGATCATGCACATGACGCGCGCCAATCATGGCCACATCCACGACTGCCATGGGTGCAGGCGTAGCGACTGCGACGATCAGCCAGATCAGCGCTGACAATGCGAAACCCGCCAGGGCAGCGATCTCGAGCCAGAAGGCGTTGCGCGGACCGAAGTGCCGGATCACTCCGAAGGCCAGCAGAAATACCCCGGCGGAAACTGAAGCTAAGGCGATCAAGGAAATATCGATGGTGCGATGCAGACGCTGCCGGCTGCGGCAGTGCTCGCAGGCCGCAAAATGTTCCTCATAGTCGCTCCCCATCTCCGGCGCCAGGCCGGAAATGTCATAGCGCCAGCCAGCCAATATCTTGCCGACAACGGGATCAACACACTGACTCATAGGAACTACGTACTTATCAGCCCCTTGCAACAGCAACTCAGAACCGGATGGGTTGCATCGGTTCGGTTTGCGCCGCCAGCATGACCCGGTTATACAGCAGCGTGCGACGGCCGGACAAAGCCTTTTCCGCCTCTCTCAAAGCCCGTTCAGGATGGTTATTCAGCTCCGAGAGATGCGCCAGCACTATGTAGGATGCACTTCCATCATATCCGGTGGCAAAGAATTCCGCGAGTTTCTCGTTCGACAGATGCCCGGTGGGGCTGCCAACCCGCTGCTTCACCGACCAGGGATAAGGCCCGTTACGCAGCATCTCCAGATCGTGATTCGATTCGATGACCAGAACATCGCAAGCCCGCAAGTTATCTTTAGCGTTCGCCAGCAGGCGGCCGAGATCGGTGGCGATCGCGATTTTGATGCCCTCCGCGCGGAAAGTAAAGGCCACGGGATCCACCGCATCATGCGGGATGGTAAAAGGCGTGACTTCAATGTCTCCAATTCTGAAGCTGTGACCCGAGGAGAAAAATTCAAGCCGCGGCAGTTGCGGGCGCTCGCCGGCGGCGTCTCGCATGGATCGGGACCAGGCCTGATGGGTGGCCCCAGTCATGAACACGGGTATCTTCAGTTTCCGCGCCAGCACCAGCAGGCCAGACACATGATCAGTGTGCTCATGGGTAATTACAACGGCGGAAAGCGAATGAGGATCGTCGCCCGCGGTCTTCATGCGTTTGAAAGTCTCGCGGCAGGAGATTCCCGCGTCCACCAGAATTCGGGTGGACGAACTTTGCACAATCGTGCTGTTTCCCCGGCTTCCGCTGGCCAGCACCGAGACTGAAACGCCCATGCGCGCAGCATACTCCCTCGCGCTGTGGAAACAGAAGTGACTTTCTGGCTAGCCGGTACTTTTGGGTAGGGCAGCAGTTAACTGGCAGCTCGCGCTCTTCTACAGAATCACTCTCGCATCCCCCACCCGCCGGGTCACATGCTCGCGGTCGAGAAACTCGAGCAAGGGGATCGCATACTTGCGGGTGACTCCGGTCAGGTCCTTGAAGCGGGCCACATCGAGCCGGGGAGACTTTGCTTTCTCGAGAGCCATC
>CAWIMI010000019.1:0-322533 GCA_963837015.1 uncultured Acidobacteriota bacterium
CGGGGCGTGCTCGGGACGCAGGTTTTCATACGCCAATTTGCCAGACTCGGGCTCCAGCACTAGCGTAGTATCGCGCCAGATCCTTGCGCCATGATAAAGATCACAAGAGGCAGTGATCTACCTCACACGAGCACCTGCGTAAATTCCGTTACCTACGCGGCGGTTTCAGGGAGCGCGCGACGCCGCTGAATCTCTTTGTGGATCAGCCAGAATTTCTCCACTTCAGCGTCGTTCAGCACTTCTCCAGGAGCGTGCGCGAGCAAGCGGGCCAGCGCCTGCTCGGGCTGCTCCTCTGTGCAAGTGTCTAGGTTTGTGACGGGGGCTTGTCACTTTCTCCGAAAACAAAACCTGCGCGACACGTCCCGCGACTGTTCGCTCGGACGCGCCTTCCGGTGAATTCATTTGCCTTCAGCAAAGCACAAGGTTCGCGGCCAGCCCGGCTTCGCTCGTCTCCTTGTACTTTGTGCTCATGTCCTTGCCGGTATCGGCTAGGGTCTTGATCGTCGTGTCGAGGTCAACACGATGCCGCAATGCGATCTCGTTCGTCGCAATCATGTAGGCGGTCCAGGCCTTGACCGCGCCGAACGCGCAACGTTCGATGCACGGGACCTGCACATAGCCGGCGACCGGATCGCACGTCATGCCCAGGTGATGTTCCAGCGCTGATTCGGCAGCGTTCTCCGTCACTAGAGGTGAAGCGTCCATCGCTGAAGCAATGAACGCAGCCGACATCGCTGAAGCGACGCCGATCTCGGACTGACAACCACCTTCGGCGCCGGAAAGAGTAGCATTGTGTTTGCACAAATAGCCAATGGCGGCGCCGCCGAGCAAACCTTGCCGAACCTTTTCCTGGGGCAGGGCTCGTTTGGTTTGGGTCAAGCCATAAACAATTGCGGGCATCACACCAGCCGAACCACCTGTCGGAGCAGTAATGACCAAATGGCCGCGCGCATTTTCTTCCGAAGCGGCCAGCGCGCACGCAGACAGGAGCGCCACAGCGCGATCAGCCTCGTATTTGTCATCCTGGGCGCGCTGCCAAACGGTCGCCGCCTTCGATTGTAGTTCGATCGGACCGGGCAGAACGCCTTCCTTCACCGCTAGCCCGGCCTTCACTGTCGCGAGCATCGCATTTGCGATTTTGTCCAGAAACGCATTGATTTGCTCTTCCGTCTTGCCTGACACGGCGATCTCATTCGCCAGGATGACTTGCGCGACCGAGAGATTGTTTTTCTCCGCGTGCTGTCGCAGTTCCTTCATCGTCCCGTACGGATACTTCGGCTGCCCCTTTTTCGGCGGCGTGTAGCCCTTCCACTCGTAGAATCCGCCGCCGGGCGAGTAGTACTCCAGTTCGTAGATGGACTTATCTCCGCCTATGAGCTTACAAATCATGGTGTTGGGGTGCGGGAAATCGCCTTTGGGTGTGTCGTAGATGATGTCGGCCAGCGATAGAGTGAAGGTCTTATCGCCGAGCTTTACCGAATACGATTGGTCCGGCTTCGCTTTCATCTCGTCGAGGAACAGCGGGTCAACAGTGGCTGGCTCCTTGCCAAGCAGGCCCGCCAGCGAGGCGCGCTCGGTGCCGTGGCCCTTGCCCGTGGCGCTCAAGCTGCCAAACAGGTGAACCTTGAGGCCAGTTGCCTGCGCAAGCTGGTCGGCCGTCAGCTTCGTGCATCGCTGATAGAAGTCGTACGTGATACGCATCGGCCCAATCGTGTGCGAACTCGAGGGGCCCGGACCCACCTTATAGAATTCCTCGATCACAGTCATTACTGGACCGTTGGATCTTTTCACGACGTCCAAGTCTTGCGACATCGAGGTGGAATCTAGCGGGGGCAACGGAGACCTCGCCGCCGCTTCCTTCTCGGCCTGCTGGGCACGCGCTTCGGGCGTCCAGACACGACCGGTCATTACTGCCGCCGCCCCGATGACGGCATTGCGCATGATGAAGGACCGGCGGTTGATCTTTGACGGGATCGCTGATTCCTCGGGCAACGCCGGGAACGACCCGTCTTGCTTGGCTGCTGTTGGTGTGCTCATTGTTTCGTTTGGTGTGCTCATAGTTTTACCCTTGCTGTGAACCGAGTTTCCCTCTGTCATGCGTCATACGAACACGAAGGCAACAATTCAGATCCACGCAATAGTGCGATTGCTGGCAGCAGTCGGCTGGCTAAACAGTCCTTAGGTACAAAAGCGTCGACCGCCTTTAAAGCTTGACCAGGAACATCCACCGCTCCGGAGAACATGATGATTGGCGCTAGCGGCCAAAGCCGTCTCATCGCAATTGCAAACTCTTGTCCGTCCATCTCGGGCATGCAGTAGTCTACGATTACAATGTCAAACGACTGGAGGCCAGCTAGTTCCAGTCCTTCGCGGCCGCTGGATGCGGTCACGACGGTACACCCAAAGTTTTCGAGAAAAGCCTTTTCGCATTCCGGCACAGCTTGGTCGTCGTCGATACAAAGCAGCGCGGCTTTTGGGAGCGCATTAACATAGGAGGGGAGCATAACTCAACTCCAAATACTCAACTCTTTGCGGCTTTTGCCGTCAAGGTTGAGAACGTCGTGCGACGAGGCTTCACTCTGCTTGGACGCGGAAACAACTTTCATCTCGTCCCAACTGTAGATCTCCGCTTGGGCCCAAGCCTTGTTTCGAAACTAGCCTAGGTCTGTCTCACCTCCGGCACAACTAGGGAAATCCCTAAGAGTCACAGGGCGCCGGCTTTCCTTTGTTCTGCGTGTGCCCTGTCTCTTTTTGAAGACGTCGGTCGCCCGGTTGTGCAGCGTCAGCTCGGCCACCGCGTGCTTCAACTTCCGGTTCTCGTCTTCCAGTTGACTTCAGCTTCCTTGCATCTCCGCTTTCCAGCCCACCGTACTTTGCCTTCCAGCGGTAAATAGGTCTGTTCACTGATCCCGTGCTGCCGCCTACGGATTATTTTCCGCAAGACGAGTTTCAGAAGTCGGTGAACGTAACTTACGATCTGTCTCATTGGACCACGAACCAGGGACACCGGGTGCGGGGGCGGGCTCTCTTGCTTCTCATGCGCTATAGTGGACTCCGTCTGAATGATGCGGTGACACTGGAGTGGGCGCGCCTCACCGGAAATCGCCTATTTCTGTACCAGCAGAAAACCGGGTTGCCAGTATACATACCTCTACCGCCTCACTTGGTCGAGCTTTTGCGCGAGCTGCCGAACAGCAACTCCCGGTACTTCTTTTGGACTGGAAATGGATTACATTATTGCGCCAGCAACTGCTGGCACGCCAGTTTGCAGCAGCTCTTCAAGTGGGCAGAACTTGACAAGAGGGCCCACCCGCACATTTTGCGGGATACGTTCGCTGTCCTGCGGAAACTGACACCGCATCTTCAAAGCCACCCCTTAATCCAGCCGTCAAAGCACGGATCGGCGATCATCCCCGCACGGCGCCGGGACACCGCCCCGTATCCCCTCCAACAAGAATGGCGGAGGGCCAATTTGCCCTCCGCCAGAGATCAAAGATGGACGTGGTTATGTTGCCGTCTTGCTTCGCGTCTTCGCCTTGCCATTTGTGTTTTTTTCTCGCTTTGCCGCCAATTCCTCTTCTACGGCTTTTTGGAGTTTCTCCGTGTCCACTCGATAGCGTTTGGCGGTGTCCATGAGAACGTCGTCACGGGGTGTCTTGGAGCGCTGATACGCCGAATCCAGCAGGCTGATTTCGAGAAGGAGCTTGCAAAGTTCGGCCTCATCGTAGGTGGCCACTTGCTTGGCCAGAAGGCCCTGCGCGGACGCGGAATCCTTCTTTGCCTCTACCCCGTGCCGCTTCGCCAGAGCCGGAACTTGGCTGTAGAAGAGATGATCGATCAGGTAGTGGGAAACCGCCAGCAAGTCGGCCTTCTTTAACGGAGCCGATACGCGCTGGAGGATCGTAGCCAAGACACGATGGCGAGTCGTGATCGCCAGCTTCTCTTTTCGATGCGCTTCCGTTCCTCGGCCCTTTCCCGCTCGATTTGCTGCGGAGAAGGTGTGTTGGGATGGTGGGTGCGGCAGGTCGGATCGGCACAGACCTCGACGACCTGTCCGCGCGTGCCGCCGTCCATCACGATGGCCTCCGCCATCTTCTCGCATGGCTTCTGGTTGGCGGATAGCTTGGTGCTTGCGCCGTTTGCCTTCGGCTTCTTGATCTCCAACTCCACATACTGATTCCGTCCCAAGGGAGCGCCCTCGCGGGAATTCCACGCCGCTGAAATCTGTATCAGCTGCGGCTTGGTTTCCAGAGTCCTTTTCACGCAAGCGTCAATCTTGGCCCGGAAACAGTCGGGAGACGTGCAGGAATCTTTGCGCACGTCGGGGAAAAGTAACTTGTTAAGCCAAGCTGGTACATCGTCGGCGAAAAAAACCATACCGTGCATCCCGATCTGGAGCGCGCCATGGCTAAGCGCATGGGGGCAACCACCTATGAGCTCGACAGCAGCCACGTGCCGATGCTCTCCCAACCGGAACGGGTGATCGATGTAATCCGTACCGCCGCAAAAGCGGTTCAAGGAGCCAGGGCAGCAGCGTAAGTGACTCGGGAGATCGGACCCTGGCCATAGCAGTCCCGTAACTGTTCAGTTGGGCTGTGATGATTTGTGGTCCAGTCTGGCTGGACAGTTACAGGATCGAGCACATGTCTTTTTGCCATTGGGGAAGGCCAGGAAGGAGATTTCGAGATGATAAATGAAATCGAGATTGAGCGATTCAGCCTTACTTCCTAGCTCTCCCACTTGTGGCGCGTGCAGAGTCGAGCCTTATAAGCCCAGTACGCCTTGAACAAAAGCTTGTCCCCAGCAGTCCAACCCTGCTCGAACAGCGCGAACAGCCGCTTGTTAGCTGCCTCGCTCTCGCGGCAAAGCTGTGGATCGGTGCTCTGGGCGGAGCACATCCGTGCCGTGATGTCGGCAAACTGCATCTGCGCTTCCTTCCAATCAAGCTCTTTGACCATATCGCGCAGCGTTTCATCGTCGGAAATGAACCGCCTTTCGATAACCTGATCGAACATCTCCATCAGTCCCCCTCGAAGAACTCGTTAATCGCGCGCGACATTGGCTCCCAGAAGAAACATGCGGGACACTCGCGGTCGATGCACTGCCAGTTAGCCATCACAAGTTCTTGCAGCGCAGCCGGAGTGATCTTCATGCTGCGGTCTTTTCCATCACACAAAGTGAGAATTTGCCGGGCGATCTTCACGCGCTTTCTATCGTCCGCGTTGGGCAACAGGGCGACCACGCACCGGTAAGCGCAATGTACTCGCATGGTGGCGATGGAGCACACGTTCTCGAAGGCACGATCCCGGCGTTTATAAGCCACGGTATCTCCTCCAGAAGCGGATGATGAGGTACCACATCCAGACCGTGAACGGTGCGCAGATCGGAAAAGCGACCCGCATGAACTCCTGATCGTCTGCGGTGCCCCAGAACGCCGCCGCGAATAACAGGAAAGGGTTGAGCAGGATGAACAGGTTCACGACCAGCAAAACCAGCAGAAATGGCATGTACCCTCTCTGTACCCGCAGCCGGGTACGTCTTCGGCGTGCTTGCGGGGGATCGCGCGGGAGGCTAAAATCGTCTATGTTGTTGGAGCGGCGGCTTAACGCAACATTGCCAAGGTCGAAGTCGCGGGTTCAAATCCCGTCTCCCGCTCCAGATTTTCTTCGACGTGCCAACCAGACAAACTCTTACCTGTCGCTAGCGACAGTTCCCTCGCCTCGAGGAATGTGATTCCGTAACAATGGGGCGGCTTAACCCAGGAGTCCCACGCAGATAAGCGTTCGCGTATACAATTGCGATACTTCTGAGCAAGAGAGACTGCGTGTACCGAGACTTCGATGTCACCTTCTCTTCCGATAATTGGACAGGCGGCTGGTTTCCAGCCATCTTGCAAGAGAACGTGGCTACAGCGATCGGCCTGCTGCGTCGCTTCAGTCTGCTTCTGAGTGTGTGCCTCGCGGTCGGCGGCTGTCGTGCCCAGGATCTCGCCCCACGCTCCTATGTGATCACTCCGGAGCACTCCAACGCAATCAATCTCACTTGGGCCTTTTACGATGGCAACATCAACTATAACGGCGCGCTTCCCGTCAGCGGCGCCGTTGGAACGTACAACGTGGAGGTTTTCAGCTATTACCACGCGCTCAGCTTCTTTGGACGATCGGCCAACTTTGTCGCGGCATTGCCGTATGCGTCCGGAAGTTTCCAGGGGACTGCGTTGGGCGCCGAGCAGCACCTATATCGTTCCGGCCTTCTGGATTCGACGTTTCGCTTCTCGGTCAACCTCAAGGGCGGCCCGGCAATGCCAGCGCAGAAGTTCGCGAAGTGGCATCAGAAGATGTTACTGGGGGTGAGTCTCAAGGTGAGTGCGCCGACCGGACAGTACGATCCCACCAAGCTGATTAACTGGGGCGCTAATCGTTGGGCATTCAAACCGGAGTTCGGCTATTCCGAGCGCTGGGCCAAATGGGTGCTCGACGGGTACTTGGGAGTGTGGTTGTTCACTGCGAATAACGATTTCTGGTCCCACAACAGCTTTTACCCAGGCACCAGATCGCAATCACAAGCTCCCATTGGCGCTTTTGAAGGCCACCTGAGCTACGACTTCAAGCCGCGGCTGTGGGTTTCTCTGGACGGAAACTACTGGTTCGGCGGGAAAACGAGCATCAACGGGATTCAAAACCCGCTCACACAAGAATCGAACTCCCGCCTGGGAGGCACAGTCGCGATCCCGATCACCAAGCACAGTTCGCTGAAATGCAGCTACAGCAACGGCACCTACATCCGATTCGGCGGCAACTACCAGAACGTCTCGGTGGGCTGGCAGTATTCCTGGCTGGGGAAACCCAAATAACCCCCGGTGTTCAGGCTGCAAGCATCGGTACGCCTAGACTTTTGCCTTGTATCACGCTAATTTAAGACGTAGGGCGCGGTACCCAAGTGGTAAGGGAGAGGTCTGCAAAACCTTTATGCGTCGGTTCGATTCCGACCCGCGCCTCCAGTCTTCTCGTAGTTCTCTGGTTCGCCTCAGCGGGGGATAAAACGCGTAAGTATTCTTGCAGGCTCAACTCATCCTGCATTCCTGCTGCCACCTCTTCTCCTCGCCTCGGCGATCCGCGTGACCGCGGTCTTGCGTTTAGAAGAACCCCAACGCCTTCGGACTGTAACTGACCAGCAGGTTCTTGGTCTGTTGGTAGTGGTCCAGAATCATCTTGTGGGTCTCGCGGCCCACGCGATAGGTGTTCGTGCCGTTGCGGGACCAGACCCCTGCACCCAGTCCGTAGACAGTGTCGTTGCCAATCGCGATGGCATCTTCGAGGTCCTTGACAAGGAAGATACGAGACAAGGCTGGTCTTTATGGGGTAGTGGAAGAAGTTGGCATTCGATGATGATCCATGATCGAGTGCAGATTTTCGTTCTTCCGAATCGTCGACCCAAAGAAAAAACGTCGGCGCTTTGCCTTCTTCAAGGCCGAAGCGCCGACGGATCTTGCGAATTTCACAGTCTACTTAGAGTCAAAAACTAGACCGTGAGGATCCTAGTGTCCCAGCACAGCGAAACCGGCCTGCAAGCCAGTTCCGGAAGTCCAAGTTCCGTCCACATAACCGGCAGTCAGGTTCACGGTCTCTCGCATATCAGTGCTGTTGAAAGCCCACGCACCGAAAGTCGTCGCGGACTTCTTGTTTGTGCTGACAACCACCCAGTACGGCGTTCCCTTCTTTACCTTCACGCCCGCGTCGTTTACGACTGCGAGGACGCAGCAGTCCCCGAAATTACCCAAGGCACCTACTTTTGTCGCCTGGTTGAAAATAGGCTTTCCTGGTATGCCGTTGGAGTCGCTATAAAGGCCCAGAACAATCGAGTTGACTCCTACCACGAAGCCTACGGATGCTTTGAGCCTGGTTACGGTGGCATTGGCGGAAGGTGTGAAGCCCATGGCCGCCCAGTATGTATGGCCGAAACCAGCACTCGGTCCGGCAATCGTATCCCCGTAACAGCAGAAATAAACGCCGAAGGGGTACCTGCTCAGGTTGCCCGCGATCGTGGTGAGACCTGCGTCAGAGTCGGGATCCGTCGGCACGAACTGATGCGGGCCCTTCGTGGCAATCGCATGTCTTCCGTCGCTGGTGGTGACGACCCCTGTCCGGGATCCCAAGGCCAGCGCAGTGACTCCAATGAGCGTCAACGCGACCAAGCCAATTAGTATGCGTGCGAGCGGTGATTTAAACATTCTTTATCTCCTCCGTTTTTAGTTGAGTTGGCTGAGGTGACCCCGGAAATCGGTTACCTTGGTCCCTGTTTTGTCTGTCGCAACGATCGTTGCTCCCACGGGTCGTATCCGGCGTTTTACATCTGCGAATAGCTCGGCTGCGACGAGATCAGAAAATCACTAAGCGAGTATTTTCGGTCCTGTGCAGCAAAACCATCTCCAGAAAATCACGGAGACGTCAAAACCAACGGTTGGAAAGCGACACGGATTTTTTCACTCATGCATGTGAGTGTCAAGCAGAATCCTTCTCTGAAGCGGGATTTCAGTGGTACAGTGCAAAACTCTGCGAACGATTTGCAAAGTTGTGCGCGTGGTTCTCCCGCGCTGCACGATAGCAGCAAGAAGTTGTCTGTGGAAAAGCTAATGACGTTGAAGAATTCGCGGATGCGACGGTCCCGTAGTTGTGGGACTACTGACCGTTCTCGGGAATAAATGTCTCCGGGGGATCGAAGAAGCAGCGCCGCCAGAAGGCTTGGTCCGAGAGTACGCCGGTCTTCCATTGCTGAAGCGTGCGCAACGTTGCTGCGGCCAGCCCGCCGTCCTCTGAATCGAAGACTACTACCACTCCAGCCGCGCTGGTTGGCGCTTTCGTAAGCTCGGCGTATTCCTTCTCGAAAAGCGATTTCGTGAATTCCAACTTTGCCTGCGGCCCTGTACCTGACGGGTTGCTACCGACCTTCTGCACGGTCAGGATCTTCACGGTTCTTCCCTGCAGAGGTTCCCAAGTCGCAGGAAAAGATGCGATCTCTTCATTCTTCACCTGAAATTGTTCACCATTCGCCAGGACGGTAGGATCCTCAACTTTGGTGTCTGACGCGTAGATTTCCGGTACCTCGAGAGCCGAGCGCCGGATCCACCCTCGAGAAAGACCCGAGATTCGCACATGAACCCAGCTGACATTCATGTCGAGAATCTCGAACTCATCTTCTGCAGTGGCGAGAAAGAGGACCTTGGCGCCTTCGGCCGGACTGACGAGCACTGGTGTGCCAGACTTCTTGACCGCGACCAGATTCTTGGGATGGGCCTGGTTGTGCAGGATCTCTTCCAAGCCTTTTGCCTCCTTCGTGAGCTCCTCCATGTGTTTGTCGGCTACTGCTTTCTGGGTAGCCAACGAAGTAGTCAAATCGGAGGGAGCGCCGTTCCCCAGTCTGAAGGGCGAGTTAGCGGTTGTTGCGGGAGCTTTCGACGTTGCCGTCGAATGCGAAGGGATTCCGCTGCTGGGCATGGGCGCCGAGATGGTGGGGGCGGACGCGGCCGACTTGTTGCTCGGTTGGGCAGGCGCTGAAGTCACGGGAGGAACAGCGGGAGATGACGCTTGACTGCCGAGAGCATCCTGAAGGCGATCCAGAAAATCGGCTTCCAGTCGCCCATTGGAGGGCAGCACCTGGTACCCGGATTTCGCCGAGTCCGGATCTGTGTACCAGGCAGTAATCTTGGCACTGACCCTCACCAGTGCTCCGCCCAAAGGAGTAGAACTCACCTGGACTGCGCATTGATAGAAGCCGCGTTGGAAGCGCTCCAACGGACGATCGCCCGGACGTGTGAAACCATCCAGCACCGGCAACCGCCCAGACGCCGACGACTGCAACTGTTTTATGGCTTTCTCCACCGTCAGTTTTGACTGGGGAAACGTGCGCTCAGTAGAAGCGCTTTGGGCCGCACTGGGGCACGTCAGCAGAATTGGCATTGCGACGCAGACAAAAACAAATACGCCTCGCGGAAAAGCCAAGGTCCAATGTTTTTGGCTCACGGCAACGACTCCAGTTGCTCGCGTTGAACCCAACCGTGCTGACCGCCTTCGGTTTCGATGCCGTACCAATACGGAGTTACAACCATGATCACGACTTCAGTACCGGCATCGAGAGACTTCAAATTCGAGGCAGTGTGAAAGGGAGCGGATTTGAGTTGGGCGCCGGGGGCCTTGATCACGCGTTCCGCCTGCCGCCGAAGATCCTGGACGTGCTGTTCCAAACCTTGGACCGAAGTTTGCGCATTGGCCAGGGCTACAGCTTCATCCTCTTCGCTCTTGCGTTCGAGTGCCTGTTTAGCGAGCTCTTCCTGTCGGTGTTTTTCGCCCTGCTGAGCCTGAGTCTTCTGCAATTCGAGTGCGTCCACGTGATCCTGGACGTCTCTGAACTCGGCGCTTTCCACGGTGCCATCGGATGCGTGCGGCGTGCGCCGGAAATCCTCCACAAAAATCGCGTCGATGCGTAAAATTGTCTTGCTGGTGTTCTTACTCTGCACCACGTAGCGCACCGCGATTGTGCCTTCGTCCCTCGTTTCCTTAAAATTCGCGGGCGCCAACACGCCCGTTCGGACCTTGTAGAAGACAGTACCTGGCTCTTTCCATTCGGAAAACAAAGTCGAGGATGTAGCCGCAGTCGCTTTATCGATATACTTGTCTTTGTTGTATTCGAAGCTGCCTTGAATGATTCCGTTGTCGACAACCGTTTCGACCGCCTGCAGGACTTCCCTCTCCGGAGCGTCGATTTCAGTGGAAAAGCCGAGGCCGAAATCCTCATGTTTCTTGTGGTCGCGACCACGCAGCGGACCAATCGCGATGGCGAGCCAGAAAACTGTAAGCAGGACCTGCGCAAGGCTGTAGCCGACCCCTCTGTGGCAATTTCGGGCGACTAAACATCCCCTGGCGAGGACGAAATTGAATATTCCTGCCCTTTTATCGATATTCCGCATGCACTCCAAACTGCGGGCCCAGTTCTTGAACGTTTCAGCGACCGACTATTTGCGATCTCTAGTTCCTAGCTCTCATACTCTTGATCGCCGTGGGCTGTCAACTTGTCGCGTACGGTGCCTTTATGCTCGTGACAAATTCGTGACAATTTTTTTACAAAATATAGACAAAGCTATCACATCCAAGATGGGAATGAATGGTACGGTCGCCTGCAACGCATCGGGTAGAGGTGACTGGGACATGAACACAACATCAAAGCGCAACGAGCGAGCACGGAGTAAGGCTAAGCAGGCTGTATTCAGAGGTGAAAACGGAAACGGAGCCAGACCCAAGCGGACGCGGGACGGGGCTGCGAAGAAACAGGCGCTTATTCACGCCGCCCTGAGCCTTTTCGCGTCCAAAGGTTATGAAGTAACAACCACTCGCGAGATTGCGGCTTCGGCCGGCTGTGCGGAAGGCCTGATCCACCGCTACTTCAAGGGCAAGGCTGGGCTACTCGCGGCCATGATCGAACATCGGGTTCGAAAAGAAGACGTGAACTCCAGCGATCAGGTACGGCCCGCTTCCAACCTGACAGAAGAATTTCTCCAATTGGTTGACCAGGAAGTCGAGCGCATGTGGGAGAGCCGTGACTTCCTCCGAGTATTCATCCCTCGCGCCATTGTCGATCCATCCCTTGGCACTCTCATGCACGATGCATTCAGTTCGGAGCGCGCGAAAGCGATCTCCGAGCGACTGAAGCATCACGAATCTTGCCTGGCGCTGCCGCAAAGCGCCTTGGACGCCTTGGCGCAGACGGTTGAGATGCTGGGCCTGGTGTTCGGCTTCGTGCGCCCAGTATTGCTCAGCCACGATCGCCTTGGAGCGAAGGAGACGGCGGCCGCAGTCGCCAGGATCCTCGTCGACGGCCCAGCAGTTTCAGTGCTGGTTTAGTCCATTTATCCGAGCGTTTCCCGTCCTCATCTCATCAACTTCTTAAATTGGGGAGACATCGCTTTGTTCTGTTTTCCCTTGACACTACTCTAACGAACATGATAATTAGTGCGTCCACGCGCACTTCACGGGAAGTTTTCGTTGTCTGACTTGTAAGTCGTGTCAGGGGGACGAGATGACCGCTTCGGCTGTGCCTGTTTTCACCGGATCGCTACGGCTTCCCCTCCCTTCCTGTCGTCACGCCTGGTGCTACAAAACCGTTTTCAGCGCGCCCCTCAACCAACAATGTGATTTTTAGATTGCGAGAGGATCCTCACCGTGTTCGAGTGTGCCGTTCATTGATTCGCCGGTAGTTTTGGCTTTGTGATTTTGTGCTTAGGAGGACTAAATGATTTCGCTCCGGAGAAGTCTTGCGGGTAGCTTGCTGCTGCTGTTGCTGGTCGTCGGCTGCTTCCAGGATGCTCATGCGTTACCCGCCTTCGCCCGCAAATATGGCCTGCGTTGTTCGGCGTGTCACGAATCCTGGCCGATGCTGAATTACTTTGGACAAAAGTTCAAAGACAACGGCTATCAGCTGATGAATGACCGGGACGCTCCCATCTGGCAGAATCCCTCCTACTGGCCGGTTACCTTCCGCATGATCCCGATCTGGCACCGTGTGAGCACGGGCAGAGTCGCAGTCGACCAGGGAACGGGTCAAAACAATGCCGAGTCTAGGATCGAAAGCTCGGGCTTCGACCTGAGTGGGCTTGACTTCCATACGGGCGGAACGCTCGAAAAGAACTTCTCTTTTTACGTACTTCCTTCTTCCGACGCCACCGGATCCTTTCACTTTGAAACGGTCATGGCTCGCTTGGATAACGTGTTCAGTAGCTCCTGGCTCAATGTGAAGCTGGGTAAATTCGAACTCGACAACCTGCTTTCCGAAAAGCGCATTCTGACGCTGACAGGTAATGGCGGAATTTACCAGACTTATCACTTCATCCCCATCGGGGATAACAATATTTTTGGGCAGATCGGAGACAACCAGCTCGGCGTAGAGTACATGGGTCACTCGATGGATGATCGGACGCGAGTTTCCGCTGCGCTGATCAGTTCAAGTGACGGCAACGTTGGCCTGATTACCGGGGCGAATTCGTATACCGGGTTCTTCACCGCAAGTCGGGCTTTTGACACCGGTAAACTGGGAGTACAGCGTATCGGGTTTTATGAAATGGTTGGTCAGGCAGCGACCATGTATCGAACTTCTGCTGGCATACCGATTCCTGGCTCCGGTATCGGCAACAAGGGATTCAATCGTATTGGCTTCGTCGGACAATTCTATTTCGGCCCTCACTTTGACCTGCAGGTCGTAACCCAGCACGGCGCGGATAACGCGTGGTTTGGGCAGGGCTATGGCAATGCTACGGATCCGAACAATGGGACGCCGGGAAATGACCTTCCGAACGCCACACCGGGAACTGTTCTTCCCGCGACCGCGCGTGCGCCCAGTTGGAACGGCGCCACTTTCGAAGCTCACTACGTCTACAGTCCGCAGTTGATTTTCATCGGGCGATTTGAGCTGGAACGAATGTCGCAACAGGGAACGGTGGGAACTCCGTCCAGCCTGGGAAATATCACCACCTACACCATTGGCTACCGCTACAACCCATTTATGACGAGCCGAGCGGGTTTCGCCTGGCACAACGAATACAACTGGCTGCATCAGGACGGGACCGGCCCGCAACCCGGCCAGAATTTGAACACGAGCGAACTGTTGATCGGCTTTGACTTCGACTTCTAGAGAGGGACAGCAATGCGGACAAAATCATCCCGGCAGTGTTCGTTACTGATCAGCGCGGTCGCTGTTCTCGCGCTTTCCCTGCCCGCAAGGGCGCAACTCACGACCTTGCAACTGCAAGAGTGGCTGAATTCCCCGGCCGCCACCAGCCACATCGGCAATATCACCGGGAATGCCCACGCTGCAGCTATGCCTTATCGCAGGTATTGCGTTGGCTGCCACGGTGAGCTCGGCGACGGCAATGGCGAGAACGCAGTGTGGCTCGATCCCAAGCCGCGCGATTTTCAGCTGGCCATATTCAAATGCCGCTCCACGCCAACCGGCACTTTGCCCACCGATGAAGATCTTTACGACACGATCGCCCGCGGCCTCGACCGTTCGAACATGCCGATCTGGAACACGTTCACCAAAGATGAGCGCGCGGATCTCGTAGCATGGATTAAGCACTTCTCGCCGCGCTGGCAGAAAGAGAAAGCGGGGACGCCGATCCAGATTCCTCCGGAGCCGGAGGTTACGCCGGAGCGAGTCAAAGCGGGAGAGGAAGTTTACGGAAGAGTGCAGTGTTGGAAATGCCATGGCGTGCAAGGCATGGCTAATGGTCCCTCCGCCTCGACCCTCACCGATGATCTTGGCCGCCCAATTCTGGCCTACAACTTCACCGATGGATCTCGCCCCAAGTGCGGCAGCACGGACCGCGATATCTACAAAATCTTTATGACCGGGCTGGACGGTACGCCGATGCCGTCATTCTCCGACAACATCAAGCCGGACGAGGCGTGGGACTTGGTGTTCTATCTGCGCACTCTGCAGCCCCACAACGCGTATAACGCCAAGGAAAAGCAGATCGCCAGGCAGTTGGGATTAAAGCCGGTTAGTCCACAATAAAATAATCTGAGATCGAGCGAGGTCTTGTTCACAGGAGAGCGTCAATGAAAAAGCAACACTATTCGAAGTTCGCAGCAATACTATCGGGGCTAGTACTCATCGGCTTCGGGGCGCTAAGCCTCGACCAAAATGTCAGCGCTGCTGCGGAAGGCTCAATCGCCGGGACCGTAAAGCTCGACGGCACTGCGCCGCACATGAGGGGCATCGATATGTCGAAGGACCCTTACTGCGTGAAGCAACACGAGAACAGCCCGATTGCGTTGGAGAACGTCGTGGTTGGAGCAAACGGCGGATTAGCGAACGTCGTTCTCTATATCTCGGAAGGTCTGACCGGCAATGAGGCTAGCGCGTCTTCAAGCGAGCCGGTTTTTGACCAGAAGGGTTGCCAATATATCCCACACGTCATCGCGATGAATCCCGACCAGAAATTCAAGGTCACTACCAGCGATCAGACGACCCACAATATCCACCCGCTGCCCAACGCGATGACCGGCAATATCCCGTGGAACAAGTCTCAGCCGCCCGGAGCGCCGCCCATCGAAACCAGTTGGAAAGCACCAGAAATGATTTCGGTGAAATGCAACATTCATCCCTGGATGCACGGCTACCACGCAGTGGTCAAGGGCCCCTACGCAACCACCGATAAAGACGGTAATTTTACGATCCATGGTGTCGCCGCGGGCAGCTACACGGTGACCGCATGGCAAGAGGATCTGGGAACTCAGACGGCGAAGGTGACAGTCGCGGCGGGCAAGCCTGCGACGGCCAATTTCTCCTTTAAAGCAAAATAAAAATTAGTCATTCGGCGGCTGCTTTGCAGAAGCCGGCCGCGGCCGGGTGAGCAGCCGGCCAGAGGCGAGGCGATATGGCGAAGATTTTTGCAGTGACTATTATCGTGATTGCAATTCTTTCCGCGATTCCCATCCTCCGTCACACTTGGGACCCACCAGCCGACATCTCAACCCATGGCGGGCGAATTGACGAGCAGATGTCGGAGACGATGGCTGAGGCGGGGATCTCTTTCCTGGCTTCTCAGATTCTGCTGGCTCTGTTCATCTGGAAGTTTTCCAGCACGCGTCCCGCTGACAAGATCAAGACTTTCCCCGGCGGTGCCAAAGCCATGGTTTGGGCCGCATTTCTGCTGGTCGGGACTGAAGTTTTGGCACTCGGCGTGTTCGGGGTCAAGGCGTGGGCTGATGTCTATCTCACTGCTCCGACAGCAAACGCCATACCGGTTCAGGTGCAAGCCGGACAGTTCGCGTTCTACTTTCGTTATCCCGGCCCAGATGGAACGTTTGGTCCACTCCATCCCGACCTCATCAGCGAAGCCAACGCGAACTTCTTTGGTCTGGATACCGCCCACGATCAGGATTCCAAAGATGATATTGTGACGGCGGAAATGGCGATTCCGGTCAACCGGGAGATTCATCTGCTTATGCACGCGAAGGACGTCGGACACTCGTTCTACGTTCCGGCCTTGCGCGTCCAGCAGGATTTTGTCCCTGGATTGGATCTTTCGCTCCATTTCACCGCGACCCAGATTGGAAAGTACGAAATTGTCTGCACTCAGCTTTGTGGCTTGGGACACTACAACATGAAGGCATATCTTGAGGTGATGTCCCAGGAAGACTACGATAGTTGGATTAAGAAACAAGCGGCATTGCAATAGATCCCGTCGCGTTCAGGCGGATGGGACATTCCTTTCGAGGTGAGCATATGCACGATATGTCTGCACACGCGGCAGAACACCACGCGCCGACCAGCTTTATCCGTCAGCACGTTTTCAGTCTCGACCACAAAGTGATCGGCAAGCAGTATTACGGCTTGGCACTGGTGGCCGTACTGGTTGGAATGGTGCTTTCCTGGCTGATGCGCATTCACTTAGCCTGGACGAACTATCCCATCCCAGGTCTGCATTTGCTTTCCGCGAACGGAGCGCCCGGTAACGTAATGACGCCGGAGTATTACCTGCAACTGATGACCATGCACGCTACGATCATGGTCTTCTTCGTTCTGACCACAGCTCCCTTCGCCGCCTTCGGCAACTATTTCCTGCCTATCCAGGTGGGCGCGGAGGACATGCCGTTTCCGCACTTCAACATGATGTCGTTCTGGGTCACGTTTGTCGGCTTCCTGGTTCTGATGTCATCGTTCTTCGTGAGCGACGGGCCCACCCTTGGCGGCTGGACGCAGTATGCACCGCTTAGCGCTATCGGATCAGCCAGTGGCCCCGGCCAAGGCACGGGTGTAGTTCTCTGGGCAACGGCCATCGGTATTTTCTGCATCGGCCAGTTGCTGGGTTCGCTGAACTTCATAACCACTACGCTCGATATGCGGACCAAGGGCATGAGCATGTGGCGCTTGCCGCTCAGCGCCTGGGCCTGGTTCATCACGTCGGTGATGGGCCTCACTGCTTTCGCTGTACTGATGCCCGCGACCATCCTGCTGATTTTGGATCACGTTGCTGGAACCAGCTTCTTTGTACCCTCAGGCCTCGTACTCAACGATCAATTGCAGCCGCACTCCGGCGGATCGACTCTACTCTGGCAGCACTTGTTCTGGTTCTTCGGGCACCCGGAGGTCTACATCGCGATTGTCCCCGGCATGGGGATTGTGTCTCATATTCTGGTCACTAACATGCGGCGACCAATGCTCAGTCATAGGGTCCTGGTTTACTCCATGGGAGCGCTCGCGGTTCTCAGCTATATGGTCTATGGACACCACATGTTTGTCAGCGGGATGAACCCGGTCTCGTCGCTGGCATTCTCTTTCCCGACCTTGATCATCACCATCCCGTCCACGATCATCGTCCTCATCTGGATGGGCAGCATTTACGGGTCGAAATTGCGCATTAACACCGCTTCCCTGTTCGCTCTGGGCTTTGTCTCGATGTTCATCAGCGGCGGGGTGAGCGGCTTCTTTCTGGCGCAGCCCTCGATCGACATCATGCTTCACGCCACCTACTTCGTCGTGGGACACTTCCACTTGGTGATGGCGGTTGCGGCCATTTTCGGCATCTTCGGCGGAACTTACTTCTGGTTCCCGAAAATGTTCGGTCGCATGATGAACGAGACTTTGGGCAAGGTTCATTTCTGGCTCACCTTTGTCGGCGCGTACTGCATCTTCATGCCCTTCCACTACCTGGGAATTGCGGGCAACGTTCGCCGCTACCAGGCTTTTGTGGACGACTATCTGCAACCGCTGATCCCCGTACATCGCTTCATTACCATCGCTGCTCTGCTGACAGGAGCGGCCCAGTTGATCTTCCTTTACAACTTGTTCCACAGCCGCTTCTGGGGTAAGCCTGCAACCGACAACCCTTGGGAAGCAACGTCTCTGGAGTGGAGCACTCCCACGACACCGCCGCCACACAACAACTTTGGCGACAAACTGCCGGAGGTTTTCCACGATCCCTACCAGTACGGTGTCGAGAGCTCTGTCGGCGACTACGTAATGCAGGCCTCGCCCGAGAAAGTGAAATCGGCGCACGACGAGGCGTAATCGAACACGGGTGTAATGGGAGAAGGAGTTTTGTAGTCTATGGCGACAACAGTCCCCGAACCGCCGAAGATTGAGGAGCGACGCGATCCGTCGAGACTTGGAATCGATTCCGGCAATGGCGGCCGGCGGAACCTAGTCCCGGCTGGTGGCGACTTGCGCGCGGTCAAGGACTACGCGCCGCCTCCGGCTTCAACCGGAATCTGGGTCGTGCTTGCGTCGATCACGATGACCTTCGCGGCGTTTACCAGCGCCCTGATCGTTCGTCAAGGGTCGGCTCTGGACTGGCGGCATCTCAGTCTGCCCCGAATCCTTTTCTTCAACACTCTGCTGCTCCTCGCCAGCAGCATTACGCTGGAAGTGGCCCGCCGCCAGGTTGGCAGCTTCATGAGCGGGCGAAGAGATGCCGTCGCCAACCCTGCTCGCTGGCTCTATATCACGCTGTTCTTGGGTTTGTCGTTCGTAGCCGGACAGTATGTCGCGTGGCTTCAACTGAGGGCCCAGGGGCTGTTTCTGGCGACCAACCCCAATAGCTCATTCTTCTATGTGCTAACCGCGGCGCATGCTCTGCATGTGCTGGGTGGTTTGGGCGGGTTGATGCGAGTTATTAGCAGGTTCAATCGATCGATCCTGCGGAAGAGTACGCTGGACGCCACTTCACTGTACTGGCATTTCATGGATGTGCTGTGGGTGTATCTGCTGTTGTTGCTGTGGATCAAGCTGTAGCAAACTTGACAACAAGAGGAGGCACCGTGAGCCACGCCGATACTATGGGAGGACACGCAGCAGTGATGGAGAAGCCTGCGTTTTCGGTTCCCGCGAAAAAGATGGCGATGTGGCTGTTCATTATCGCGGACACCGCGACGTTTGCCGGGTGTCTAGTCGCCTATGGATTCATCCGCAACGCCACTCCTGATTGGCCAAGGCCGTTCCACAGCATTACCAACGTTGCGCTGATGACCTTCGTTCTGGTGACCAGCAGCCTCACCATGCTTTTTGCAATCGATGCGGCCAAGGCGGGAGAAAAAGCTAAAGCGCTGCAATGGACGCTGATCACTGCCGGCGCTGGAGCGCTTTTCGCTTTGTTGCACTTCCGGGAATGGCTGGGGCTGATCGGTGAAGGCATGACCCTGCTTAAGAACCCATGGGGCACCGGTCTGTTTGGCGCCGCGTTTTTCAGCATCACCGGCTTGCATCTGTTGCACGTGACCGGTGGGGTGATTGCGCTCGTGGCAGTTGGCATCCGTTACAAGGGCGGCCGTTACAATGCTGACGACCTGGAAATCACTGGTCTTTACTGGCACTTCGTGGATTTGGTTTGGATGTTCGTCGTGCCGCTGGTTTACCTGTTGAACCTTTCGCACTAAAACGGAACAGGAGCAAAACAATGGCTATGGCAGAAGGACACAAGAGTAACGCGGGCAGATACGTGATTGTTTACATTTGCATTCTTGCCATCGCGATTCTGCAGTTCGTGATCGCATATTCCAACATCTCAGGGCCGCAGATGTTCGCACGCATGCTGTTTCTGGCAGTTGTTGAAGCTGCGCTGGCGCTTTTGTTTTTCATGCACCTGTCGGATAATCATGGGCTGCTGTGGTTTGTCGTCGTCTTCACCGTCTTCGTGCTATTGGCGATGCAGTACGGGTGGACGGACAGCTTCCGCGAATTGTTGGGGGCGCCTTGGTCTAATTATTCATAATCTTAATCGACGGCAGCGCCCTTCTGGGGAAGGAGATATGAAGTTTCAGAATACGATCCGACTGGTGGGCATTGCGTTGGCAGGCCTGTTTGTGCTGCTGTTGCCTCTACCAGCTTTTTCCCAAAACTGTGCGCTTTGCTATACTCAGGCGTCTTCCGCAGGGGCAAGGATGATTGAGGCTCTAAGGAGTGGTATTTTGGTCATGGTCATTCCTCCCACATTGGGATCCATTGGTATGATTTTCATTGTGCGTAGAAGGAACAATCGGTTTAAGCGCGAGGAGTCCGCGGTAGAAGACTGGTAAAATGGCGACCACTAATCTAATGGCAAATTCCATCTCTCCGCAGACGCTCACCGCCAAACTCCGGGATTACTACACTCTGACCAAGCCCGAAGTGAACCTCCTCATTCTGATGACCACGTCAGCGGGCTATTACCTCGCCTCTCGTGGACCATTCAGGATTTTAGGCTTGATCAATACGCTGGTTGGTACGCTGCTGGTCGCCAGTGGGACGGCAACTCTCAATCAATGGATGGAACGGGGCTGGGACGGTCAAATGCGCCGTACCGCGTCGCGGCCTTTGCCCTCGGGACGACTTAGCTCTCGGGAGGCGTTTCTGTTTGGCATTTTGTTGAGCGTTGCTGGAGGCCTGTACCTGGCGATTACAGTGAACCTGTTATCGGCATTTCTTGCAGTCTCCACGCTGCTGTCATATCTCCTCATCTACACGCCGTTGAAAAGGAAGACGCCTCTGTGCACGCTGCTGGGGGCTTTCCCTGGGGCTATGCCGACGCTGATCGGATGGGCTGGCGCGTCCGACGGCATCGACCGGCATGCCTGGTATCTTTTTTCGATTCTCTTTCTATGGCAGTTCCCTCATTTTCTGGCGATTGCCTTGATGTACCGCGACGACTACTCGCGTGCAGGCTACAAGATGTTGCCCGACTTTGATCTCGACTCTCGTTTCACTCGCGCCGAGATTGCGGGCTTCACCGTGATCCTGGTGCTCGCAACCATGCTGCCGCTCGTGGATCGTGCTGCCTTGTGGTATTGGGTCGGCATGTGCTTGTCCGGTGCGTTCCTGTTCTACCACGTGGGCAAACTGACGAAATCGGGATCGAAAGTGCTGGCCAGCCGTGTCCTTCATGCATCGGTCCTCTATCTTCCGGTGGTTCTCGGGATTATGGTGTTCTGGAAGGCCTAGGTCTCCCCGGCGGCCATGTGGTTTTTCAGCCTGTGCTGTGTCGGAAATTATTTCTCGCGACCCTCGGAATAGTCTTCGCCGTAACGGCTGCAATCCTGTTCGTCGCTAACCCCACCTTCGCGCAAGCTCCAGCAACAGCCCCGGTTAAGCGATCGCAGACCTTACATACACTGCCCCTGACGAAGTTCTATGACCCGCCTCATCCATTGCCCCCTGGCAAACCAGGGGAACTGATCCGCTCGGAATCGTTCGACGAATACGAACTCCCACCTGAGGTGTCAGCGGTTCGCATTCTCTATCACTCGCGTTCCGCCTCCGGGGAGGACGTGGCGACATCAGGCGTAGTTCTGATTCCCAGCGAGCAAAAGCCGCCTGTCGGGGGCTGGCCGGTGATTGCGTGGGCACACGGAGCCGCCGGCGTGGCTCGTGTGTGTGCGCCCTCGCTGATGAGGAACGTAGGCCACGGACCGTTCCTCTCCATGTATGTAACCCTGGGGTATGCCGTAGTCGCCACGGATTACACCGGGCTGGGCACCAATTTTCTGAATGCATTTCTTGACGCTCCGTCCAATGCGTCCGATGTGATCGGCTCGATCTCTGCGGCCCGCGCTGCCGTGCCACAGCTTGGCGCAAGGTGGATTGTTATGGGGGAAGGCGAGGGCAGTTTAACGGCAGTCGCCGTCGCGGAGAAACAAACCGAGATTCGCGACGCAGGCTACCTCGGCAGTATCGCAATTTCTGGCCTCGCGGATGCGAAAGAAGTATTCGTGCATTCCATGCAAGGGCCTGCAGGCAGCATGTTCACATTCCTGGCCTATGGCATCAAGACGGTGTATCCGCAGTTTCAAGTGACCGAGATGCTGACGGAAAAGTCGCTCCCACTTTATCAGCAGATCCAGCAGAACTGCGCGGAGACAGCCGTTGCCCAGCTTCCACCGGCCCAAGCGCTAAAACCGGGTTGGGAGAACAACGAATTCGTTAAACAGTATTTCGCGAGAAATAGCCTTGGCCAGACTCAAGCACACGGCGCGATCTTGGTGATCAGCGCCGAAGCCGATCGAACCGTGCCCGTAGCCATGGCCGCACCAGTCATTGCTCGCATGTGCAAACAGGGTGACCGGGTTCAGTGGGAAAGATATCCCGGTGTCGACCCAGGTCGCGTAATCGGCGACTCGGCGAGGGACCAGATTACGTGGATTGAAGCACGATTCGCGGGACGGCCGGCCCCGGCGAATTGTCCTTGAGCCTGTTCGGTAGCCGTGCACTGCCGCAGTTGGAACCTTGCATGCTTACTGGCCCTTCTACTCGATCTTGCGAGGTTCTGTCCGCTCAGGAGACGTGCCTGTATCTGGGTTGTGGTTTCCGGCGTAGTCTCGTGCATGGCTGCATTTTCGCATGCAGGACATTGATGCTGGCATGTGACGCTCGTCACTGCGCGCGTGCTCGGTTCCTGAGACAGTGCTGCTAGTCAGGGAACCGAGGATGGCTCCATGAAACCGTCGCAATCGTTAGCCCCGATCAAACAGGTCAGCCCCCCGGAGGAGATTGACGAAAGAGACGCACTCCTCTTGGAACAAGCCGTCGAAAAGCTTGTGCGGTTCGGGCTGCAAGTCGGTGTCACTCCCGAGGAGATGATCTCGTTGCTCGACTCCGGGATCAGTATCCGCGATCTGCTGGTATTCCTAGCCTCGAAAACCCCAGAGTCGCTTAGAGGGGTACCGCAACGGACACCTTGATGGTCGTTCGGTGGCCGTATTGCATGGCATCGACTTCAGGTCGATGATCGCGTATAAGGATGGGCGGTTTGTCTGCCGCGACTGCGCTCACACACTGCGCCACGGCGTGCCAGACTACAGGTGCACCTGCCGAGCCTGCTTGAGGCTGGCACGGAAGACGCCCTTAACTGATCACAGAAATCATCTCCTGACCCAGTGATCCCCGCGACCACGTCCTTGTGCTCTGTGTCACAGCTTCCAGTTGTCCAAGATCGCAGAATGGGGAAGGGACGGAGGCCCAGTGGCCGTTTGGATGAGTTGAGTTGCAAGTTAGGACGTAATGTAGAAGCCACTGATTCCAGTAGCGAATCCCAATCAGCACAAATACCGCTTAACGTGACCGGGGATATTGCTCGGCTAGCCCTGACGCGGCTTTCGCCGTCCCACCCGCGCCAGGATACGCCGTACTTTTTTGGGAGAAATTGAGAGGCGAGCCGCCACTCGAGATACTTTGCGGCCTTCGCGCTCCCAGACCCGCGCGATCACAATCTCGGCAAATTCTTCGCTGATTTGCCGGAACGTCTTCTCGCCCACCGCGCCCTGTGACCACGCCTTCAGCGCCGGATGCACACTTCCCTTGCGCAGAATTTTCGCACCCAACCTCTGCAGGTCCTGCCACATGTTGTTGTCGGGTTGATTCGCCCCGTAGGACGCCCGCGCCAGGTCATACGCTTCGCGAGCCGCTTCCGGATTGTCGAAAAATGAATTGCACTGCGTCAATCCCTGCCACAGATGTGCGTTCGCGAGCAGCAGATGATGCTGCGTATGCTTTGCCAGGTCAATCGCCTCTTGACTGCACTCGAGTGCCCGTCGCGCATGGCTTCCCGGATCGGCGCCCCCACCAATCTCTTCTTCCACCTTCGCATTTTCAATCATGCACTCCAGAATGCGTGCTCGGCCCATAAGAATGTAGTCCTGCTTCTCTTCCCCGAGTTCGTACGCCGAGACCGCTTCTTCCTCGGCGCGCTGAAAATCTCCACCATCGAGATGGATGTATGCTGTATTCAGGTAAACTGTGCCGGCTCCGTGATGGTTCGGACGCTGCTGATAGATGCCCCGGGCGGCCTCCAGGTGCTCAAGCGCTTCGCGGCGGAGCTGAGTCAAGCCGCCGCGATAGTCATGCTTGCGTGAATCTTTGTTCTGAAGATCAACACTACGGAGATCGCGGCTGGCCGACATCTTTCGTCGCTGCTGAACGTCGCGGTCGATTCTTTTCTGCAACTGCAGAGCGATTCCGCGCTTGGCGAGCGCCATATTGGCCAACGATCGCGCCAGGTTCAGATGCCGCGCATCCCGCTTGGTGTAATAGCGAATAGCACTTTCGAAAAACTCGATCGCTTTATCGAAACGGCCCTCCCGGCGCGCCATGCGTCCGTAGAAGGATTGAATATTGCCGAGCGTCACATAGTCGTCGGTCTCGCGCAGCGCGTTTTCAGCTGCCTGCGAACTGCGCACCGATTCTTTCCATTTTCCCTGCTGAAAATAAAGCCAGCACTCGAGCACTTGCATAACCGCCGCCATGCGCGGATACCCTAACCCAACCGCCAGATCTTTTCCCTTCAGTGTGTAGGTCAGAGCTTCGTCGTACTCGCCTCTTCTACGCAGGCAGCGACCCTTCCAGAAATAAACAATGGCCAGCAGAAACTGATCATCCAGCTCTTCTCGCAGGCTCAGGACAAAATCAAAGTGCCCGATCGCCGGTTCCATCGCCTCTTCCACCATCGCCACCATTCCCTCGGCCATGCGCAGGCAGACGTAATCGGCAATCGAGAGCTTCGACCGCAATCCCGGTTCGAGGTGTTCAAAGCGCTGCAGAAGCTCTTTGAGTGGCGGCCCGCTGAATCCGATGTCCGTCCATATCGCAAGCTGTGCCAGCAGGCGAGCAGCGTTTTCCTGGGAGGGGTCGAGGTTGGAAATCAACTCGTGGTGCGATCGCAGACACGCAATCCCGCGCTCGATTTCGCGCGCGACAACATGTTCCCGCAACTGAGAGAGGAAGCGTGCGTCAATCGGGAGGTTGGCCGGAATACCTCTGCGTGCGCCCATCACCATCAACTGACGTTCTAGTCCAATAAATCATAACTGGCAAGCGTTAGAAATTCCGCAAACTCCCAGCTCGTCGTCAACTCTTCGAGGACTTTGGCCGCCTGCCGCAGCTTTTTATCGTCGCCCAACTCGGCGCCCAACTCCGCTGCCCGGAGATGGATGATCTCCTTCACCATCTTTTCCGTCACCAGCCCGCCATCTTTGAGGTGCGCCTCATGCTTGACCCATTGCCACACCTGGGCACGGCAGATTTCAGCGGTCGCCGCATCTTCCATCAGGTTATAAATTGGAACGCAACCCTCCCCCTGCAGCCACGAATGCAGGTACTGCAGGCCAACGTCGATGTTCCAATGTAATCCTTCGTCGGTAATATCGCCTGTGGGAACGTCGAGCAAGTCTTTCGCTTGTACCGTGCGGCTGGCGCGCTCCGCCGATTTCCGATCGGAAGAGATCTGATTCGGTCCCGGCATGTACTTATCGAAAATTTCTTTGGCCACCGGCACCAACCCTGGATGCGCCACCCAGGTACCATCATGGCCCGCCTGCACTTCCCGAAGTTTGTCGCGCCGCACTTTGTCCAGCGCCTGTTCGTTGGCCGCCGCATCGTTTCGTATCGGAATCTGCGCCGCCATTCCACCCATCGCATGAATGCCGCGCCGGTGGCAGGTTTGAATCAACAATTCGACGTAGGAGCTCAGGAAATGCCGCTCCATCGTGACCTGCGACCGATCCGGCAGCACGAACTCAGGATGCGCGCGAAACTTCTTGATGAAGCTGAAAATGTAGTCCCAGCGTCCGCAGTTCAGCCCTGCCGAATGGTCGCGCAATTCGTAAAGGATCTCGTCCATTTCGAACGCCGCCAGAATGGTTTCGATTAGGACGGTGGCGCGAATCGATCCGCGCGGAATGCCTAGTTCGTCCTGGGCAAGGCAAAACACGTCGTTCCACAGCCGTGCCTCCAGATGACTCTCCATCTTTGGCAGGTAGAAATAGGGGCCAGTACCCTTGTCCAGCAACGCCGCGGCATTGTGAAAAAAGAACAGGCCAAAATCAAACAGCGCCCCTGAGATCGGCTTCCCGTCCACCAAAAAGTGCTTTTCATCGAGGTGCCAACCTCGCGGGCGCACCACCAGCGTGGCCAGACTGGACCCAAGTCGGTACTGTTTTCCCTCTGGACTCTCGTACCGGATCGTTCCTCGAATCGCCTCCCGCAGATTCTGCTGGCCTTCAATATTGTTGCTCCAGGTCGGCGAATTCGAGTCCTCGAAGTCGGCCATGTAAACATTGGCTCCCGAGTTCAACGCGTTGATGATCATCTTGCGATCGACCGGTCCGGTAATTTCCACGCGGCGATCGAGCAAATCCTTCGGGATGGGCGCCACTTTCCACTCGTTTTGGCGAATTTCAGCCGTCTCCGGCAGAAAGTCCGGAAACTTGCCGTGATCGATCTCCTGCTGCGCGGTTCGCCGCCGCTTCAGCAGTTCCTGCCGTCGGGGCTCGAACCGGGCCGCCAGCTTCGACAAGAATGCTTGGGCTTCCAAAGTAAGAATGCCAGCCTGCGTCTGGCTCTCGACAACATTATTCTCAAGGACAGTAGTGGCCTTCATAGGACAACATCATAATGCCGTTCTCGGGCGCAAATCGTGCACACTAGGTCATTTCGGACCAGTGGGTCTGGGCGGACAGCGCGGTTTGCCTGGACGTGCAATCCGCGGTCTACTAGATGTGAAGGCAAACTCCGGACGCAAATTTTTGAGTGGGGATAAATAGATGACGACTTCGACTTCCAACCGGCGCACCAGCAACACTTACGACACAATCGACGACACAATCGTGGAGGCGGGACACAGCCATGGTATTACCAACTCTGCGGCTCTGTACTATCCGTCGTTGAAAGGTAATTGCTGGGACGACGAACTGCTGCCGTCGGGAGATTAGTAGCGGAATGCGCCGATCCTTCGGGTTCGCGCCACTCTCCAAACGACGAACCAGCAAATGGCAGACCAGCCCTCGGGGGCGCGGCATCCGTCCCGTAATGGCGGGAGTGGACTACTGCCGGATGGCTACGACTGGCGCAGTACACGTCACCTGACGCTTCCCACAAGCTCGTTTCTGAATAGCTTCCAGTTGGCCGACCATCCACCCAGAATCGTCTCGACTGCACCGCTCTTTGTTGGGTCTATAATTGCGCGTACAGGTGGCGCTCACTGCAGGCACGAAACTTGGCCCATATGAAATCCTTGCTCGAGGCCCAGAATGGAGGTTCGCATCACGGCCCGTAACCAAGGGGAAGGAAGCTGCTGGCTTGGGGTCGATCTCGGCACACAAAGCGTTCGTGCGGTTGCCGTATCCGGGAGCGGCCTTGTAGTTGGACAAGGGTCTCATCCACTCACCGCTCGGCGCGACGGTACTCGCCACGAGCGGGATCCTGAAGAGTGGTGGCGTGCCACCGTCTCTGCCTGCCGCGAAGCCGTTGCCGGTTTCCCGGCTTCGTCCATCCAGAGTTTGGCGGTGGACGGCACATCCGGGACCATTCTTCTCGTCGACCGGTCCGGCAAGGCTCTTACTTCAGGCCTCATGTATGACGATTCGCGGGCAGCGAACGAATCGCGTTTCGTAAATGAGACTGGCGCATCCACATGGGCTTCGCTCGGATATCGCATGCAGCCCTCGTGGGCACTGCCGAAGCTGCTCTGGCTGCTGCGCGAAAACCGCGACTCGATTCCCTCCGCGCGTCTGGCTCACCAGGCTGACTTCATCAATCTTCGGCTCTCCGGCCACGAGGTTCCGTCGGACTCGAGCAACTCGCTCAAGGTAGGCTTCGACCTCATCCGAGAAACTTGGCCGTGCGAAGTTCTTCATGCTCTCAGCGTTCCTGATCACATCATGCCTTCGGTTGTCTGCTCCGGCACGCAAATCGGAACGGTTTGCCAAGATGCTGGGGCCATGACTGGCGTCCCCGCGGGAACGCCGATCATCGCCGGCATGACGGACGGATGCGCCGCCAAGATAGCCGCCGGAGCGCTGGAGGTTGGCAGTTGGAACTCGTGCTTGGAACCACGCTGGTCCTCAAAGGCGTGACCGCCGAGTTGATTCGCGACCCTGCGGGCGTCGTTTACTCGCACCGCTCTCCAGACGGCAATTGGCTGCCCGGAGGAGCCTCCAGCACCGGCGCTGGAATTCTCACACAACGATTTCCTGGACGCAATCTCGACGCGTTAAGCGCACAAGCCGCAGATCGGCAACCAGCCACCGTCATTGCGTATCCCCTTGTCTCACACGGTGAGCGTTTTCCTTTCACTGCGCCTGATGCGGAAGGATTTGTGCTTGGCGTTCCGACCGACGAGATTGATCTCTATGCCGCATTGCTTCAGGGAGTGGCATTCGTCGAGCGACTCTGCTTCGATTTTCTCGATATGTTGGGTGCACCCGTTGGTGGCGACCTGATCTTCACCGGAGGTGCAACTCGCAACCGATACTGGTGCCAGCTTCGCGCTGATATCCTAGGGCGGCCCGTTCGCCTACCGGAGAACCCAGACCCCGCGCTGGGCATGGCCGTGCTGGCCGCCTCCAAGGGGAGAAACGTCTCGGAGCGGAGCGTCTACCAGGTCGCCAGTGAAATGGTACACATTCGCGAGGTGGTTACTCCTCGGCCGGACCGTGTCACTCGTTTTCACGAACCGTATCTGCGGCTAGTGGAAGAACTGGCACGCCGCGGCTGGATCCAACCGGCGCTTCATGAACATGCAGGAAGGAGGACCCAGTAGCGTGACTCGCCTCGCGCTCGTTCGCCACGGCGAAACCATCTGGCACGCGGAAAACCGTTATGCCGGCAGCACCGACATCCCGCTGAGCCCGCGTGGCCTGGAGCAAGCGGAGCAACTCGCCAATTGGGCATCCTCGGTCGACCTCGCCGCCATCTGGGTCTCGCCTTTATTACGCGCCCGGGAGACCGCGGCGCCATCGGAACATGTGACGGGTATGACTGCTTGCGTCGACGCCCGGCTCAGGGAGATTCACTTCGGGCAAGGCGAAGGCTTGACCAATGCTGAAATCAGGCAATCTTTTCCGGAAGCTTTCGCTGCCTTTCAGTCCGATCCCGTCTCCCATCACCTGCCGGGCGGTGAGGATCCGCTAGATGTTGTGCTGCGGGCCATCGAGTGTTTCAAAGAGATTGAGACAATACATCCTCGCGGCCGCGTTCTGGTTGTCACGCACAACACCTTTATCCGCGTTGCGCTTTGTCATCTGCTCGGCGTGCCGCTCTCCAAATACCGTACCGCGTTTCCTACGGTCGCCAACGGTGCACTGAGCGAGATCCGCGTGCAGGATGGTCAATTCTCTCTCTTAAAGTTCAACTTCCCGCTGGAATCCACTCTAGCCGGAGGCGCGGCAGCTGCCGAACCAGACGCTCCCCCATCCGGGTAGAACGAGTAGCGGTAAAGATGCGGTAGAATACGCGGCTGGCCCGGGATTCCAGATTTCGGGCAAAAGCCGCGAGTGCGCACTCTGCGGATTCTGAAACTCTCGACGGGACGGTCTATGACGCGAATCATTCTCATCGGAGCCGGCCGTGGTGGAAGAGCCTTGGTGGAACTATTCCACCAGGATCCGAGCGTCGAGATTGTCGGCGTCGCCGATAAGGATGAAGGGGCACCCGGCATCGTCCTTGCCCGGGAACTCGGCTTACCCGTCGCCGCCAACTACAGGAAATTCCTGAAAGCCGATGCTGTCGACCTCATCATCGATGTGACCGGCGATCCTGACGTTGGCCGGGAAGTTTACCGCTTGCGGCCCCAGGGGACGGAAGTGCTTGGCGGCAAGACCGCTCGCTTAATCTCGGAGTTTGCCGGGAACAGGAATCAAGGGGCATCTCTCCAGGACCAATACCAGCTTGCTCTGCGCGAGCTTGAAGCACGGGCGGAAGGCGAGTTCATTATCGGCAACAACGTGAAGATGAAGGAAATCTCGGGACTGATTTCCAAGGTTGCGCCCACGCCCACGACCGTCTTGATCCGCGGCGAAAGCGGAACCGGGAAAGAACTGGTGGCGCGAGCCATCCACCGCAATAGCACGCGAAGCAATCATCCTTTGGTCACGCTGAACTGCACGGCATTGTCTCCGGCTCTGCTGGAGAGCGAACTCTTCGGCTACAAGCGCGGCGCTTTTACAGGTGCTTATAACGACAGCAAGGGGTTGTTCGAAAAGGCCGACGGCGGCACGATGTTCCTCGATGAAATTGGTGATATGTCATTAGAGATCCAAGCCAAGTTTTTACGCACGCTGCAAACCGGCGAGATTCGCGCCGTCGGCGACATGCGTACACGAAAGGTTTCGGTGAGAATTGTCGCTGCCACCAACCGGAATCTTGAGACCGCCATTCGTGAAGGCACGTTTCGCGAAGATCTCTTCTACCGGATCAACACCTTCTCGATCACGCTGCCGCCACTGCGCGAGCGGATTGAAGATATTCCATTTCTCGCAGAATACTTCTTGTTGCGAGCCCGAGCCAAGGTCAACAAGAAAGTGGACAGCATCGCTCCGCAAGCACTCGCGCTGCTGAAGAACTATTCATGGCCGGGAAATCTTCGCGAACTGGAAAACATCATTGAACGGGCCGTCGTCTTAACCTCCTCTTCCGTGGTCGAGGCCGAGCACCTTCCTCTTCACGTGCAAGACGTGGTGTCATTCAAGCCCCAAATGGGGTTCATGCCGAGCAAGGCGCGCGCGATCGAACAATTTGAGCGAGAAGCCTTGTCGAGCTATTTGCTCAGAGCGGATGGAAACATTTCCAAGGCTGCGCAGTTGGCGAAAATACCCCGCCGCACATTTCATCGCTTGCTGGCAAAGCATAAGATTTCGACCATTCCCCTAGGCACGTCGAGCTGAGACTTAGGTGTCCCAGTAGTGGGACACATCTGTCCATCACAACTCCATCCCGATAACTGTAGCTCTGTCATATCATTACCGCCCTTAGTCCCGTTCTCGGGTGAGACATTTGTGTCACTCGCGCGGGAATTGAAAGAAGCCATCTGCGCCGCATTTCGTCTCGCGCTTAAGACCAACCGAAAGAAACAACGACTACTTACGGACTCGACCCCTGTCCACGCACACCTCGAAGCAGGGTTGGAACCGGAATTGCCTTAACAGAACGTGCGGCGGTGACAGCCGGCGAACCAGCCGGAAACACTTCGAAAAACAGGGGCGCGAGAAGGTATGACGCAGAAGTGCGAAGCGAAGATCGGCCGGGCCAACCAGCCCGGCTGTTTCTTGAAAAGTCGACCCGGATGTGGAGCAGCCAGTTTAGAATTCTTGGCCCGTGATGGTTTCAAAACTATTGATAACCGAGACGAGACGAATGAAAGTTAGCGAGATCATGACAACGCGGGTGGTAGCCGCCAAAACCAACGCCACCTGCACTAGCCTCGTGCAAAAAATGCTCTCCGGTTTCGTCAGCGGATTACCGGTCACCGATGACCAGGGACACGTTATCGGAGTTGTTACTGAGTTCGACATCCTGAAAGCTCTGCGAAATGGCGAGCATGGCTTGTCCGTAGTGGCTAAAGACATCATGACAAAAGAACCGATCTGCCTGGAGGCGAGCCAAACGGTTGATGAGGCGATCGAGTTGATGACCCAACATCACATTATCCGCATTCCTGTGGTTTCTGCGGGCAAGTTGGTCGGTATCGTGTCGCGAACGGACGTCCTTCGTGCCTACGTGAAGGAGGAGTTTCAGGTATTCGAGACAACACCGGACTTCGAAGGATGAAGCAACGTCCCGCAGGCTGAGGACAGAGCATGGGAATTAGAGACCTCACCATTATCGGTGGAGGGCCAACCGGCCTGGCAGCCGCGTTCCGCGCGGGAATGCACGAGGTCTCAGCGCGGATCATCGAGACCGCGCCTCATCTCGGAGGGCAAGTGACTGCGCTTTATCCCGAAAAGAATATCTACGACGTGTTTGGACTCCCGGAAATCTTGGGCAAAGATCTGGTCCATAACTTGATTAGGCAGGCACTTCAATTCGGGGCGGAGGTTCATCTGGGCGAGGTAGTGAAGACGCTGGCTTTTCAAGACGAGCAGAAAATCATGGAAGTGGTAACCGACCAGAAGGTGTATCAGACGCGAGCAGTGCTTCTGGCTGGCGGGCTCGGCCTGATCACGCCTCGCAAACACGATGCGGAGGGTTGCGATCGGCTGGAGGGACATGGAGTTTACTACGGCGTTCGCGACCCCGAACTCTTTCGTGGCAAGAAGGTTGTCATTGTGGGCGGTGGCGACTCGGCTCTGGATTGGGTGCTCGACTTAATGCCGATTGCCGCGCGCGTCACAGTGGTCCATCGATCCGAGGAGTTCTCGGGACATGCGTCCACGCTGCGGCAAGTGCAGCAACTCGCGGATCACGGGCGCGTCACCCTGCATACATCAACCCTGTTGACCGCGGCCCACGGCAACGGATACCTGGAGGCAGTAACCCTGCGAGACTCGCGCGGAGTGGAGCGCACCATGGAAGCACAGGCTTTGCTTCCGATGCTCGGGTTCCATATCAATCTCGGCCCGATGGAGAAATGGGGTTTCGAATTTGACGAGAAGAAGATCGTTGTGAACTCGCGAATGGAGACTACCTTGCCGGGTGTTTTTGCGGCGGGCGACATGGTTACGTATCCGGGAAAGATTAAGCTCATCGCCACCGGATTTGCCGAAGCGGCCATCGCAGTCAGGAGCGCCGTGGAATACGTCCGGCCCGGCCAGAAGGTGCGAGTGCAGTACAGCAGTATTGCAGGGCTTCCGAAAGCTCAGCCGGAAATTCACTCGACGGGGCTGCAGCCGGAGGCAGAGATGGCTCGCGGTCCGAAGTCGGCCTAACGAGATAACCACAACGCGGAGCATACAGAGCAGTTTAGGACGCGCGTGACAGATTCGCGAATTTTTCAAGGAGATAGCAATGGCTGGTAACAACTCGGGCAAAAAGAAGAGTCGGTGGGCGGCAGGCATCACACCATACGCGGAAATGGGCTACTACGACGCCGATTACGAACCGAAGGCCACCGACATCCTGTGCGCGTTTCGTCTGGTGCCGCAAGCAGGCGTGGATCCCGTCGAAGCAGCGGCAGCTGTTGCCGGCGAGTCCTCGACGGCAACCTGGACAGTAGTCTGGACCGATCGCCTGACGCCTTACGAGCATTATCAGGCGAAGTGCTACCGAGTCGATCCCGTCCCTGGCACGGATCAGTACATCGCCTACATCGCTTACGACATTGATCTTTTCGAAGAGGGCTCGATTGCCAACCTGACTTCGTCGATTATCGGCAATGTGTTCGGCTTCAAAGCGCTCAAGTCTCTGCGCCTGGAAGATATGCGGATTCCTCCGCACTACGCGAAAACCTTTCAGGGCCCGGCTCACGGCATCGTGATGGAACGCGAGTACCTGAATAAGTTCGGACGTCCGTTGCTGGGTGCCACCGTGAAACCCAAGCTCGGCCTTTCTGCCCGCAACTATGGACGCGTGGTCTACGAGGCGCTGCGCGGCGGACTCGACTTCACCAAGGACGACGAGAACATCAACAGCCAGCCTTTCATGCGCTGGCGCGACCGCTTTCTGTTTTGTATGGAAGCGGTGAACCGGGCCACCGCCGCGACCGGCGAGATCAAAGGACATTATTTGAATGTAACTGCCGGAACCATGGAAGAGATGTACGAACGCGCTGACCTCGCCAAGGATCTGGGTACGGTGATTGTGATGATCGACTTGACGATCGGCTATACCGCGATTCAATCGATGGCGAAGTGGGCGCGCCGCAACGGTGTAATTCTGCACCTGCACCGTGCCGGTCACGGGACTTACACGCGGCAGAAGACGCACGGCGTGAACTTCCGCGTGATCGCCAAATGGATGCGCCTCGCCGGAGTGGACCACATTCATGCGGGCACCGTGGTCGGGAAGCTGGAAGGTGATCCCAATGCGATTCGCGGCTACTACAGCACGTTGCGCGCGAACAAGATCGATGCCGACCTATCGCAAGGACTGTATTTCGAGCAAGACTGGGCGTCGTTACCGGCGGTGATGCCGGTTGCTTCCGGCGGCATCCACGCGGGGCAGATGCATCAGTTGCTGCACCTGCTTGGCGAAGATGTAGTGCTGCAGTTCGGCGGAGGGACGATCGGCCATCCCGACGGGATCGCTCAAGGCGCAACGGCGAATCGCGTGGCCGTAGAAGCTATGATCCAGGCCCGCAACGAAGGCCGCGACTTTCTTAGCGAAGGCCCGGAGATTCTGAACAAGGCTGCCCGCTGGTCGCCGGAACTGCGGAAGGCGCTGGATATCTGGAAGGACGTCACTTACGACTTTGAGTCCACGGATGTGCCGGATATGGTCGGCACCGTCACGGTTGGATGAGTCCCGCCCGCTAACCGAGCAGCGGTGGTGACGAGCGGAGTTTGTGAATGGAGGAGAATCATGCGCATCACACAAGGAACTTTTTCTTATTTGCCTGACTTCACTGAGGACCAGGTCAAAGCTCAGGTGCGGTACTGCTTCGATAATGGCTGGGCATTCTCGATTGAGCACACGGACGATCCGCACCCGCGGAACTCGTATTGGGAAATGTGGGGGCTTCCGATGTTTGACTTGCAAGACCTGAATGACGCGATGGAGAGCCTCGACGAATGCCGGAAAGCCTTCCCGAAGCACTACATCAAGCTGAATGGCTATGACCGCACGAAGGGCCGACAAACGACGATGTTGAGTTTCATTGTCCAACGGCCCGAGGATGAACCCGGGTTTTGTTTAGAGCGCACCGAGGCGCAGGATCGCCGTATCCAGTACACCATTCGCTCCAGGGCTAGGTCAGCGACCTAGAACACGAGAACGTCATGCAAAAACTGGATACAGACTCCGTGATCGACTCGGCAGCGATGGACGAACCGCAAGAGAGCACCGTAGATATAGGCGCCGCACATCGGGATTCCCATCTCGACGAAATTCTGGAGGAACTCGACCGTGAACTGGTTGGCCTTCAGCCGGTGAAGGCATACATCCGACGCCTGGCATCGCTGCTGCTTGTAACTCGTTTGCGCGAAAAAGTGGGCCTGTCCACTGTGCGCCCCACGCTGCACATGTCTTTTACCGGACATCCTGGCACGGGCAAAACCACGGTCGCGATGCGCATGGCGAAGATATTGCACCACCTCGGCTACCTGCGCCGCGGCCATTTGGTAGTTGCTACGCGGGACGACCTTGTGGGTCAGTATGTTGGCCACACAGCTCCTAAGACAAAGGAGATATTGAAGAAGGCAATGGGAGGCGTTCTGTTTATCGACGAGGCATATTACCTCTACCGGCCGGAAAACGAGCGTGACTACGGTCAGGAAGCAGTTGAGATGTTGCTGCAGGCTATGGAGAATCAGCGCGAAGATTTGGTGGTGATGCTAGCCGGTTATCAAGATCGAATGGCCACTTTCTTTCAGTTCAATCCCGGGTTTCGTTCTCGTGTGGCGCACCACATCTGCTTTCCCGATTACACTTTGGCGGAACTGACGACGATCGCCGAATTGATGCTCCGCGAGCAGAACTACAGTTTTGACAACGCGGCCCGACAGGCATTTGTTGAATACCTCGAGTTGCGGACCAAGCAGCCTCAGTTTGCCAATGCCCGCAGCGTGCGCAATGCCATCGACCGAATGAAACTGCGTCAAGCCAGCCGACTGGTTCATGAGGGCGGATGCATTGGCAAGGAACAACTGGTTCGCATCGCCGCTAATGACGTACGCGAGAGCCGGGTGTTTCAAGGAGGGCTGGACGGAGAATCCGAAGCGGGCACTGCCAGCGGCACGCAACCGTTTCAGGGCAAGAGCTAAGGAGGAGCGATGAGAAGAAGACCAATCTTGCTGGGGATCGTAGGCGACAGCGCTGCCGGCAAAACAACGATCACCCGGGGATTGACCCGGCTGCTAGGCCCGGAGCGTGTGACCCACGTGTGCGCCGACGACTATCACAAGTACGACCGCGCCGAGCGAGCGCGTCTGAACATCACCCCCCTGCATCCCGACTGCAACTTTCTCGACATTTTGGAGTTGCACTTGGAGCGTGCGCACTATGGGCAACCCATGCTTAAACCGGTCTATGACCACAGCACCGGCTCGCTGGTGCGGCCCGAGTATGTGGAGCCGCGCGAGTTTGTGATTGTGGAAGGGCTGCTGGGATTTCACACGGCCGCGATGCGGCAATTCTATGACGTCAAAGTGTTTCTCGATCCTCCCGAGGACATGAGGCGTATTTGGAAGATCAAGCGGGACACGGCCAAGCGCGGTTATGCGCCCGAGCAAGTGTTGACGGAAATGGAAAGGCGCGAGCCGGATTCGCGGGACTTCATCCGCCCCCAGCGCGAATTCGCCGACATTGTCGTACGCTTCTATCCGGAAAGTGGCGTGGGATCGGATCAAGCGGATGGGCATTTGAACGTGCATCTGGTGTTGCGCCCAACCATTCCTCATCCTGACCTCACGTATCTGGTGAACCATAAGAATGGCCAGGCTGCGGGGATTCGCCTGGAACTCGGCCGCGACTGTGGACGTCCGGTGGAGTTTCTTGAAGTGGACGGCAGCGTGAGCCGCGAGCACGCCGCTGAATTGGAGCAAGCGATCTGGAAGCATCTTCCCGATCTGCGGCCGTTGCGCGCCGATCAGTTCGGCGATTACAACGACGGTAGCGAAGTTCGGCATAGTGATCCGCTGGCCCTCACGCAATTGCTCATCACTTATCACCTGCTGCGCGCCTACAGCAAGGACAGTCCAATCCCGTTCGCGCGGCCGGTCGCGGCCCTAAGCCGACTGAAGTCCGTGCCCGATGAATCGCCAGTGGAGGTTGTCGCCAAAAGGTGAGGTATGTGACCGCCTCGAAGCAACGCCTTCTGGTCGCGTATCTTAGGCTGTGCGAAGCCCGTGGGTGGACCACGATTTCACAGCATTTACGGGTGGTCAACGCGCAGGGCGAGAATCAGTAGATTTCCGCTCACACTTTCGATCCCCACGCGCCAGACAACTGCAGAGGATTGGCGTTCAGTCTCGGGTCTGCGATCACTCGGTCGATAAAGTCGTCCACCACGGTGGCGATGTTGTAGACGCCGCCAAGTCTGTCGTAAAGAGAGGGCTTTTCTGCTGACTGCATGATGAGTCCTTTTTAGCGGTGATGAGCGGCGTTGCTGGCATCCTCATCACATCGATGGCTTTCAAAGGCAGCATAGAACTCCCGCGTTGCTTGCTCAGGATTGGCCATTGCGTCAGCGGGTGTCGCGAAAGGCCGACCGTACTTACCGCAATATCCAGAGCTAGGAAGACCGTCAGTATACGTCATATCTCTTAGAGTCCTGTCCACCATGGAACCCTTCACCGCTCTTGTTCAACTTAATCGGCGTTGTATCTTGCGGAGCTCATCCAAGAGAGCACGTCGAATCTTCGACCCCTTGCGCTTGCCGGTGGCCACACGGCTGACGTAGGAAGCGTCAACTCCTAGCTTGTCCGCCACGCGGCGAGAAAGTCCGACGTGAAGCCCGTGCGCCCTAACCAAAGCTTCGTCGTACTTAGTCTTGGACAGCATCCGACAAAGTTTACTCCTCCAAGGTATGCTAGTGGACTGTCGCAAAGTAACCATTACTAGTTGTTATGCTTCTAGGTTGGTATGGCGACAGACAGCGAAGTGTCCCTCACCAGCAATCAAGGTTCGGAACGCAGCAGCATCGCTCAATCGCGTTCGCTGCCGGCCGGCTACGTCTTTCGCGCCAAGCTCATCTTGATGCTGGCAGAAGGAGCCTCCTTCAACAGCATTAAGCGCAGGCTGCAGACCAGTGCTCCCACCATCATCCGCTGGAAGCAGCGCTTCCTCGAATCTGGGCTCGACGGACTCGACACCTATCATCCCGGCCAGAGGGCCACGGTTCTGACGCCGGCTTTGCGGGCCCGGATTCTGTCGGCCACGCGCAAGAAACCCAGCGACGGTTCCACGCATTGGAGTTGCCGCAAACTGGCGACCGCACTGGGGGTCAGCAAGGATGCAGTGCATCGGGTCTGGAAAGAAGCCGGCCTGGAGCCCCATCGCCTGGAGCGTTACTTGGCCAGCGACGACCCGGAGTTCGAAAGCAAAGCGGCCGACATTATCGGCCTGTATCTGCGGCCTCCGCAACATGCCGCCGTGTTCTGCGTCGATGAGAAAACCGCCATCCAAGCCCTGGATCGGCTCGATCCCGTTCTGCCGCTTTCGCCGGGACGAGCCGAGCGTCACGGCTTCGAGTACTACCCGCATGGAACGCTTTCTCTGTATGCCGCGCTGGACACCAAGACCGGCCGCGTGCACGGAAGACCACGGCCCGCCACACCAGCCGTGACTTCGTTGCCTTCCTTGAAGAAGTGGTATCGTTGTGCTCGCCCCAACAGCAGATTCATATCATCCTCGACAACCTCTCTGCCCACAAAACCCGAGACTTCCTGCAACAGCATCCACGCGTGCAGCTTCACTTCACCCCTACGTATTCCTCTTGGCTCAACCAAGTCGAGATCTGGTTCGCCAAGATCGAACGCGAGGTCATCGCCCGCGGCATTTTCACCTCGGTCCCGGACCTGGCTCGCAAACTCCGCCGTTACATCAACGCCTACTCTGCCAACGCTCGCCCGATCCAGTGGAAATACTCTGACTCCAGCCGCCGCCTGCGCACTAACGAATTCACTGCGACAGTCCACTAATCACCGAACATGACAACGGGTGAGCGTATGGATGGGGATGAATTATAATTCGTGCCGCTATGACTGACGAAAGACATCTGCCCTTTAGTGTCCCAACCGCATGATTCGCATGTTTGAACACCTGAGCCGTCTAACCCAGAAACCCGAACCAAACAAAAAGCGCGCTCCGCGTACCTACGCCCCCGCAACTTCCGACTTCTGAGTCCGCACGATTGCGGCCCGCTTGACGAGCCTTCCTGTGAGGACGACAATGTTCCCCGAATGGAGGTACACGCATGACAGAGTTCTCAGGTTCATTTTCCGGACGCGTCCGCGTACTTACCACAATTTCGCTTACGGACATCGCTGGCCACGCACTGCAAACGGTCGAAATCAGCGGTCCGCAGAGTTCAACCGACCCGAACTGGAATGCCGCTCGGGTCACATACTGGGGCGGCTCCGATGTCGTTAGCGGCAATGGCAAGCAGCGGGGCTACTACCTGAATGAACGTGCGGATGGCAGCCGCGACTGGGGCACGTTCGAAGGCAAGGTAAGCACGAACCAAGACGGGACGGTGATCGACGGGACGTGGCGGGTTTCCGAAGGCACGGGCAAGTTTGCCGGTGTCGTCGGCCAGGGCACGTACAAAACCCGCATGACTTCGCCGACGGAGTTGGAATGCATATGGCAAGGGCGCTATGAGCTTGCAGCCTCCACCCGAGCGGCCTGACCAAAAACGCACACCAAATGTAAAGGCGCGCGGAGCGCGCCTTTTGCGTTGCTTGGTCTTACACGGACGGCGTTGACGCGAGAGGAGGCCACATCGGCCGTTGCCACTACTTGTCAGCAAGGACGAAGTTGACCGCTGCAGTTCCATTCTTGCCTACAGTAACTTTTTCCTCCCAAGTTCTTGCATCCGAGAAGACGGGCCGTTGAATCCTGCGCTCAGTCAGAACATCGAAGGTAGCTTCCTCCCGCACCACCTTCCAGCCCTCGTGCCAAGCCACAATCTCGTATTCTCCGGGCGGCACATCGGTGAGTTCGAACCTTCCGCTCTCGTCGGTCACCGTATAGTAAGGATGGGGGACCACCAGGATCTCTGCATTCATCCAGGCGTGACCGCCATTGCATCTCACGTTGGCGAGACCCGCAATCGGCATGGTGCGGGAAACGACCTGGTTGGTGAAGGGGAATGGCAAATTGTACGTGGCTGCCCCGTCCATATGAACCGTGTGGAGGGTGGCATCGGAGCTCTTGATCTGAAGCAGGCCGTTCTCGGGCACGAGCAGAATGTGAGGCTCGTAGCGGCAGTGCTTCTGATCCAGGAAGCGGCGGGGTTCGGGGATGTCCATGGCTTTCCCGCTAGAAATCTTCTGCAGGAATACAACGGTGTTTGCGACGCCACCCTGGGGCCCCACAATCAAACGCTCCAGGTCTCGGGTCTTGTGTGACTCGGGATCGCAAATCTCGGGGTCTTTGTTGATGGCAAAAGTGGGTATATGCGGTAACGGACCCGACCACTTCACAACTCCCGTGATCGTCCCCGGATCGTGGAGAGACACTACCTGATAGTTGCTCTGCGCCGTCGCAGGCAATGCGACAGCTAGCAAGAATACAGCGAACGCCGCAAATTTGACGGCTTGAAACATCCCCACACAACCTCTTCTTTAATGAATCGTAGTGCGATCCTGGTGATGCACAAGTAACGAAAGACCCATTACCCTCGGAGGCGGAATAGTCTGTGGAGTCTCCGAGCGACTAACACGCAAAATCCGAGTCCAGCCCCAGGTTGAATGCACCGCTACTCAGGGTCTAGAATTTTCTTAGGACGCTTCTAAAACTGCGGGAGGTGCGTATGCCTCACTACGAGTTCTTCTGCCGCGCCTGCAAGAAAAATTTCTCGAAGATTCTGGCTCTGGTCAACTATGAGGAAGGCGGAGTTACCTGTCCGCACTGTGGTAGCTACGAAGTCGAGCAACGTTGGACCGCCTTCTCCGTCATCACATCGAAGAAGAGCGCGTGAACAGAGCTTTGGAGTTTCTCGATCCGTCGCGCCGTCGATCCACGACACCCATTCGCGCGAATTTCATTGCTTTCCTGCGTCAGTTTCGTGGCCGTCCGGATCGGGCATGTGGAAATATCGTTCTCCCCAGGAGGCGTCTCGCGGACTCTCCGGATGAAATCCCTTTCCCCGCAGATATGCCCAGCATGCATCCACGTCCTCGAAGTAGAAAATTAGCCGCCCCCACCGAGTCACCGGCTCACCCTGTTCCAAATTCAGATTGGATACCGTGCGTCTTCGGTGCGAAGCGAAGAAAAGAATTCACCTTCGCCTCTGTAGATAATCTCCATGCTCAGAACATCTCTGTAAAATCGCACGGACTCCGCCATGTTCACAACCCGAAACGTGACCGCGGAAATCTTTTGCACCATCGCCGCCATGTCGGCGACCATACCATCCGAGGTAACGGTGCCGCAAACCTCACGCCACACTACGAGGTTTTAGGCGCGAAGTGAAGCTGGACGGAGTATCATCTGGGGCTATGGCATGACCAGCCGCCATCCCCGAAGTACATCGCAAGCGCGGCAATCCCAACTGGGGGCGTTTCATTCCACCCGCCCCGGTTCTCGCGACCGAATTCGAACTGCAGGTCCGGCACTTGCGACTTACCGCAGACACATATGTCTTCTCGCCCGAGCTACGACGGTGGTGCGAGCAGAACAAGAATCGGTTCTACATCCCAGAGTGGCTGCTTGGGGAGTGGGGTATTGGCGTAGATCCAAACGTCAGCGACGCAGCATAACCATCTACTACTTGGGCGCTAACACTCGGAAACCCAACCTCGCACCAATCAAATCACCCGCATTCCGTGGGTGCAAAATCCGCCTTCTCCCGGCGTCCTCTCTGCCGTTGGAACCCCCACACGCATTGGTTGCGGGTCCCGCCGGCGATGAACGTGCCCCTCTCGGCATCTGAGCGGCAAAGCGCGTGGGTTCTAGGGAGTCCGCTACGAAAATCTGGCACCGGTTCTAGCGGAAGCATCGGGCCGTGACCAGTTTTCTGGAACGCGCATACATTTCACACCTGTGGTTTACACCTGTGGTATTTCCGTTTTACAAGGGCCTAGAAGTACTAAGGCGGTCCTCGGCGGCTTGTAAAGCGTTGTAAATACTCAAAAGTGGCGTTCTGAAAAGGCTGCGCTCTGCCATTTGGCATCCCGCTGGCGTAGTGTTGACGCGAATGGTATTCCGGGGTTTCGGGGGAGCTCCCAAGCTGCTCCTAGTAGCGAACACAAAAGCTCCTACCTTCATGCAAGCTGGCATGGCATGCGTTGCAGAGCGTAATCAGGTTCTCCTCTGAAACGTCCCCGGCCTGGCTGCGGAACTCTTTGTGGTGGACCTCGAGGTTCGACATCGTGCCGCAGGATTGGCATCTCCAGCCATCGCGACGTAACACCTGGTTACGCAGAGCGTCGTACTGCCCTGAATCGAGCCGCAGGCGCGCGGGTTTTGGTCGGACACTAGTCAAGATGCCTTCTCGGTTACGCGATGCAGAAACGTTTGCCTCTCTTGGCCTTGGAGGAATTTGAAAAACCGTAGTGCCGACTGCAAGAGAACCTGAGGATTTTCATTATCCAGATTTGCGCCCGCCAGGAAGTCCGCGCAGATCATCTCCAGACAATAGCCGCGGGACTTGTCGGTTCCTAGCATGAGTGCTGCCGTTTCGATTGCCTGCTCGATGCCTGGGATCTGGCTCTTGTAGAGTTTGAAGTAGATGATTTCCGCAGGTTCGATGTCTTGGCCCGTCAACTCCTTTTCCACTTCATGCTTGAACTGCTCCTTAGGCATCTCCCGAGCCTTGTGCAACCAGGTTGCACAATCGAAGTTCTGCCTGTCTCTTCTCGCGATCTTCGCCAGTTCCAATCCCTTGGTCCAACCGACTTCCTTCAGCTCCTTCCTCGCTTGTGGTGGCAGATGCTCATGAATCGACATCAGGTAGTACGCCTTCCTTCGCGACTCCGGAAATCGCCTTTCCAGAAAGTCATCGAAGGACTTCACGTTTTCCACCCGCCAGTATTGCCCCGCCCGCACTTCGCACAGATAGCGTCCGAGCTCGACGAACCGCGTGTCTCGTTCGGCTTCCTTCTGCTGTTCCCAAGCCAAGATCTCGTCAATCTTGGTCAGAACGAACATCGCTCGTCGACGATTGAGCTTGGGCAACATGGGCGGGTTCCTAGTACGCAAGTTCGTCAAGCCAACCAAGGTTCTCTGCTCCGGGCCGTCGTTCGAGGGCTATGTTGATCAGTTCCGGTTTCCCCAGGCAAAGTCCGACGTAGGGACAGCTACTGCAGGGGTTCTGGGGGAAACGGATGCCGCTGTGGGGCAGAAACTGTGCGGACTCGACCCGACGGATCGTGTCTTCCACTAACTGGCCGAATTCCGCACGTTGTTCGTCAGTGATCACAGTCCGCAGGTACTGAATTTCGACCAAGCGTTTGCGGACGAAGACCACTTGAGCGACTTGAGAAATTCCGGTCATCCAGGAGTAGCAGACAAGTTGCGGATCCAGTGCCAGCAGCCCGTCCGGTTCCTCCGAGTAGCGGCTCGATGTGGTTTTCCACTCGATCAGACAGCGCTCTCCATCCAGCTTTCCGATGGCGTCGATGTAGGCGACGAATTCGTTATTCTTCGAAACTGGCCTGGTGAACTTGATCTGCAGGTTTCGACGAGGCTGGCGAATACCAATGCGGTCGTCCTGGCAGAACCGGTCCATGAGGTGAATTCCTTGTTGGAGCATCCGATCCCACGTGTCGCCCTTCGAGTAGTGCAAGCCTTGGTTCTGGCAGCGCGACCAATCGCGAAATAGAACAGCTGCAGCGTCCTCCCGCAAGAAGTAGGCGGACAGAGCTTGTTCGAAGGCGCGCCCGAAAAGCATGGCTGCTCGAGTATCTTTCTCTTGCCAGCCATCGAGGTAGCGGTGGCGATAGCGGCGCGGGCAGGTTAGGTACTGGCTGATTTGGGTGTAGCTGTAGGTCACTTGGACTCCTCCCATACAGCGAGGCTTGCCGGTGACGTCCTCGAAAGTTGTCCCCACTGACCGGCAGGCGCGAATCCGTCGAGATTGAGCAGAGACGTGCCGTTTACAAATGTGTGGCTGATCTTGATGACACCTCGGAGCCCAATGAGACTTCTTTCGTCGATCTCATCCCGGTCGAGCAGTTCGGAGTCGTAACCGAAGTCACGCAGAAACCAGTTGAGTTTCCACAACGCTCTGGGCGTGCAATAGAGGCGGCCCGTAACCGATTGCCCGGTGAGTTCTTTGGGCTCGAGGATCGAGAAGCGGAGGAGATAGAAGCTTTTTCGTGAATCCCACCGATGCTGAGCTCGCTCGACGCGAACGAGTAGCAAACCATCGTGAAGTTGAGATGCAGATTGATCAGACTCGTGCAAACCTTGGATCCGGCGTCTCACGCAGCACCTTCTTTCGCTCCGAGATAGCTGTTGAGCTGGCACAGTAGGGCATCGCGGTCTTTGCTTGCCCAATCGGCCAAGTGCGCGACAAAGCTTTCGACCTGCTCGCGAGTGGCTTCACGAAGAGTTTTGACTCCGCAGAAGTCAGTTGCGTACGATTTGACCAGGGTGGCGTCGAGTTGATGCTGACGAATAAGTTGGCAGAGGTGATCGCGGACGGTCCGTCCGCCGTAGTTCCCGTTGGTGGGTTGCGGAGGAAGTTTCTTCGATCGGGGAGACGATGTCGAGGGCTCCGAATAGGAAACGATCTCTTCGACCGAGCAGATGCCGATTCCATACGCTTTGCGCAGCGCTCGGTTGACAGCTCGAGTTTCGGCAACGCGCATTTCGGCGCCGTGGACAAGGAAAGAGACATTGGAGGGGTCGGCATCACCGTATCCGACGAAGCTCTGAGATCCCGGTTTGAGGACAATTGCCTTAAAAACCCAACGGCCCTCGCTGGGATTGGAAACGTTTTCGACCAATTGTGTTTTAATGCTGGAACATTTCCGCCTTTGAGCAAGTCGCAGCAATCCGGAATGAGTGACGTACCATTTACCGTCGAGCATGAGCAGGTCACCAACCCGAACTGAAAGATGCAGTGTACAGGTCATATCTCGAAGAACCAGCATTTGCGAATTGGTGACCTGGGGATAAAGTCTCTTGACTGTGCGCACGTTGTCACGTATTAGCTTTGTCTTAGGTCCACCGCGAGACATGTTGTCGAAGTCCTCCTTGTGCTATCTAAATGATATCACAAAGATATCACTTGATTCAAGGAGGCGTTACCGGTAAACAGGGACGGTCAGAGAATGCCAGAGCGTAGTACTGCTTTGCTGCTCAGAATTCGGCAGGGTCTGAAAGATCGGCTTGCCGATCTTGCCAAGCATGAACATAGGTCCCTGAATAAGCAAATAGAGTTCATTCTCGAGAGTTTTCTATCTGATTTGTCCGAGCGCCAGCCGGACGAACGCCGCCGCAAGAAAGAGCCTTGCTAGGCTCAGAGCTCCGGCCGAACTCCACAGAGTTTTGCTTTCCTGCGGCCCCAGTAGTGCTCTTGCAACGACGAAAAGCACATCAATTGTGCTGGTTACCTAGGTAACATGAGAGCGAAAATTAACAACATGCATCTAACTCATTACAACATGAGGATAATGCGTCGATGATTCTTGCATGCTTTTTCGGAGGGGTTGTGCTGGAGTCGGCTATAATTTGATTTTGGAACCGATTTGAGAAAGCTCGGCGGAGTGGATAGCATGTCAGGAAAACTGGCTGGATTACGGAGACGATTGGAGAAAGCCGAGAAGGCTTTGGCCGAGACTGCGGAGCAGGAAAAGTTGGCTAACTGTATCTGCAGAGTCGGAGCCAAGGCCCGGCCTACGATTGTGCGCTCAGACCAGCCAGAGGAGTTCGAGGCGGAAATGAACCGGAAATGTCCCGTTCATGGATTCCGTGATCTGGGTGGCCCCATCATAGTAATAAGGCTCACCGACCACCCCGGTGAAAGATTCCCGCTTGATGACCTGTTAGATGAATATAAAGCCCGGAAATCAGAATACGAGAGAGCCAAACGAGAACATGATAACCAAGAAGCCTGATTCCCGTTGCCAAGGTCGAACGAAGGGCGGTAACCCCTGCCGGGCTGCCGCAACCGCGGGCGGGCTGTGCTACTTTCACGCCAATCCGAACAAGGCCTCCGAACTGGGCCGGATCGGCGGAAGAAGCAAGAGCACTCCCGCTGTCGGAAGCGCTGAGCCCCTGCCGACCGTAGACAATGCAATCGCCGTCCGGGACCTGGTCGCGCGGTTAATCGCCGATGTACATGCGGGTAAGGTCCACCCGAAAATTGCTGCCGGTCTGGCGCCTCTGATGAACCTGCAGCTGCGCGCGATTGAGACCTCGAATCTGGAGATCCGAGTGGAGAAGTTGGAGAAACTCTTGACCAAGCTGGCCGCCGATCGCGACAAAAAACGGGATTTCCAACCGACCAACCGATAGGCGGCGAGTATCCAGTCATTGGATCGGTAAGCCATCAAGGTATACGCCTTTAATGATTGCTAAAATATTAACAAATAATAGCTTCTGATGCCTTAAGCTGTACCAACCTATCAAGCCATCCGCGTGCTCCCCAAAGAAAATTCCGGTTAGGCACGGGAGAGGGCCGTCGGCACCGACATCTCACAGTGTGGCGGAAACTCCCCGCGTAGGATACTGCAGGCATCCGAGCAATACGACAAGACGGGTCATCTGCTCATACCTTTCAGCGATGATAGCCGGAGAGATGCGCACGCCGGGGAGAATCATGCCGAGGTAGAGTCTAGGGATCGCTTGTAAAGCGTAAAGCCGGAGGCGAAGCGCATTTTGGACCAGTTTTTCAGCAGCGTCCGCAGTCGCCGGATCGGGGCTGCGACGCCCGGCATCGGCCAGACGAAGCAGGACGGCCGCATTTTGAGCCGCGCAGGAAACGTACTCTACCGCGGCCCGGAGGCGTTCCCGCTGAATTTTGCGGAACTCGGCTGGGGCAAGGTTGGTACGTAGAAACTGCTCCTCTTCGGGATCAACCAGGTTCTGAAATGCCGTAAGGTCCACTGCACGAATATGCTCGGTCGGATTATCCAAAACCTTGGACGCGGACGCCCGGCCCCTAGCCAGCGTAATCAAGAAGCCTAGACCCACGAACGCGACTAAGACGAGGACGAGTGTGATAGTCAGGGTGAAAGTCATTGTTGTACGAGACGCTCCAACTCCCGATTCCAAATCTCCAAATCGTATTTCGGCAGGGTTTGCAAATTAATTCGTGGCTCTTGATCGACTCGCACGAGATACAAGATCCAGACGAGCACGCAAAGGTGATAAATTGCCATGCCAGCTACATCGAACGTCTCGTCGCTGGCAGGGACATAGAGTCGAATGGCCGTAGTCGCCAACTCGGCGATCGCGAACGTTCCCAGCCCCAAGGCAATGCCGAACGCCGGGCTCCGCCATGAGAGAACAAAATAGCGTGAGAACAAAAACAATGAGATCAGTAAACCGCATTGCAAGACACTGACCGCGCGATCCGCGGCAATGGTCGCTGTCTTCAATGAGGCGTATGCAGTATCCTTCAACACATGGTCCATGACGTTGCCGGGCGCCGAGACCGCGAGCCCAACAGCAACCACCAGAAGCACCAGCGTCGCCCCGCGGAACAACCACCTCCCAGTTCCACTAAGCGCCGGGTACCGCTGTAGGAAGTGGCTGAACAACTCATAGATAACGCCAAACCTGATAGCCGTACTAAGAGCCAGTCCCACCGCATACACCTGAAAATACACGGTGCCAAAATAGGACACAAAATGACATATCACTAGCAGCAAAGCGCTCTGCAAGATCTCAAAGCCGGTGTAGAGGAAGAACATCGGGAACTGACGAAGCAGTCCGCGACGCACCATCGCAAACAAGATAATCCCCTGCAGGACGTGGGGGGCTACCCACAGGTAATACCAAAGCATTCGCGAGGCAGGCATGGGCTATCGCGCAGAATATACACCCTTTTGCGCCAGCCCACAACAACAGCTTTAGCGAAGTCTATCGTCCCGCAACGACTCTCGGCGGGCCGGTCGGATTGCCATCAACCGGCGCACTTGGGGGCGTGGGAAGACTGATCGGGCCAGACGAAGCCGCGGCTGTCGAGTAATCAACAGCCATCACAGTTACCGGTACGGAAGTGCACACCAATAGCAGCGCAACAACCGACAGACGGGAGCTCATTTTCACGGTGTAATTTCCTTTCCCATGTGGGATTACCCCGTGATAATGTATTGGCGGAAGCCCTTTTGGGTAGATTACTTTAGTAATTTCGAATTTCCAAAACCGTAAAAATGACTCTGCATTCGGCGCTCGAGGACCTGCAAGAAACCACTCTGACAGCTTTGGCCGGCTGCCTGAACCGGTTGGAGTATCTTTCTGGGTTGCGGGATAAAGCAGGAAGCTACGAACACTGGGGTTTTAGTCGCGTTTATGGAGACTTGGCGGCGCAGAAAGCATTAGCGCGAGCCCACCGCTCTTTACTCTCGAAAGTCTTGGCGATGCCGATCCGGACATTAGTACAGGATGCGAAACAATCCAGCGAAGTGGCAGGGCTTCCGCCTGATGCCTACGTCGAACGACTGGCAACTGCGAGCCCGAACTTATTGCCGCCCGGCCCCGGCGCCGGTTCTGCCCGGCATCTCAGTTCAGTACTTCACGCGCTTTCGAGCTTGTTGAAGAATCCAAGAGCGGACGCCAATCCCCCAGCCTGATGGCTACTCCCACAACTTGGCCGATTATCTCTGCCTCTTGCGGGTACCGCAACGCGCGAGCCGCCACCGGCGACAGCGGGTGGGGCTGCAGAATAATTTCTTCGCGCGCCATAGTGCACCAGCAACAGGTGTGACCGTCCCGTGTTTCCACGAAGTAGATAGGGCGCTCGTATTCCGACCTCCAACCTCCTTCCGACGCCTTGTTCTTGGACTCATCGATCTGCACGAAAGTCCCCGGCGGAAGAATAGGGTACATGGTCAAATCGTCGCTTCCGATGTAGCCATAGGTGTACCGGCAGGTGGCAAATTGCGCCAGGTACGCAAGAGGAACTTGGCCCCACTGTTCCACCATTCTTCCAAAGTTTACGGTGCGACGGGGATCAAAGCTCGGGTCGAGACGTATTGGCATCTGAATGCTGGAAAGGTTCGCCAAGGCTTCGGAGACATGCGATTTCGGCGGGATAACGAAATCCAGATCCGCCGCCATCCCGTTCAAATCCACCCCGTACCAGGACAAAAGCTCGCGGATGTCACGGCGGTAGATGACCGCCAAAGAATACAGCCGGTAGATGCTCGGGATCACTCCTTTTGTCTCAACATCCGAAAGTCGGCTCGGGGGAATGGAAAATTCGTCATTCTCACGTCGCTGCGCGATCCGCGTGCTGGCCGTCTCGACGTCCCTCATGGTCAATCCCAGTTGCTCGCGCAGCATGCGCAAGTTCTGTCCGCCTGGAAACATTTGTGCCCCCTCTCGCGTCGGCAGAAGTAACTGCAATAATAGCAACTTAGAGCCGCGACGGCGCTAAAAATTTGCACTCCTTATCGCGAAAACCGCCGAGAGTCGGCGCTATGAAAAGCCACTATCGACGGTGTACCGCCCTTGTTACGAATTCGTAAATAACCAGGACGGATACCGCCCGCTTCCACGCGATTGTCGAAAGTGACACCTAATCTTGAACGCGAGCCTCGGCGAAGTCAAGAGCATAGAGCGAGCAGCAAGGGCAGGAAACCGAATCAGGGCCGATCCGGGACCGGCCCTTTAACAACAACTCTAGGTCGCAAGTCAGTCCGCCGCGGCGGAACTATCAACTGCTTCCGACAACGGCATCGTCACCAGATGCTCGCTGATGAACCATACCTGCAATTCGTTCGTCCGCAATACATCCGAAACGACTACGTCATTTGTCCCGTCGTCTCCCAGAGTGGAAGCCCGCTTCGCCAGTTCGCGGCAGTTCCCGATAATGACCTGATGCGCGTCCAGCAAGCGAGAGAGTTGTACCGGAACTTCTTCCCTTCCCCTGGGTGGCCGTTCGATTCGTGTCGTCTCCGCCACGTCGTGGGCCATGGCGATGCTGAGGCCTCCAAGCAACTGAATTCGTTCGGCGATAGTATCTACAAGCTCCGACTGTTCACCGAAGTGCTTGTCGAAAAGCAAGTGAAGCTGATAGAAGGTCGGGCCCGCGACCTGCCAATGTGATTTCTTATACAGATCGCGAAGGGTCATCGTATCAGCTAGTAACTGATTGAGTCGTTCCGTCATTTCCAGACGGACAGGCTCTTCCAATTCCAGGGGCAAAGCATGGTTCACAGTTCCGTACTGCTGGATTTCCCGCGCCCTCTGATGAATGTGCGGTTGGGCGCTAATTTTGGTAGCAGGTTTCTTCGCCATGGGGAGTCTCCTCTTTCTCGATTTGACCGAATGTTTGGTTCTGCCTGACTTGGATGCAATCTGTCGTTGACCAGTATCGGTTTGCGACCGGCATCAAAACTAAATGCGGGCCATTGCTCACCGGTATGGATGATTTCCTTGAGCCTAAGGATTCCCGTTTGAGCACAAATTGTAGCCCCTCGCCAGCTTCCCCAACGACTCGGCCAGCAAAATTCTCCGCGATTGTCTATCATGGAAGATTCCGACTCATAAATGGAGAAACCAAGACGTGGCTGAGACCCAGACGAATGGATTGGAAGTGCTTGAAACGCGAGAGTGGCTCGATTCCCTCGACTATGTTTTAGCCGAGGGGGGCCCGGAGCGCGCCGGACGGTTGCTGCAGCAGTTGTCTTTGCACGCCAAGCGGGCTGCGGGAGTGAATCTGCCGTTCACGGCAACCACGCCGTATCAGAACACGATTCCCGCGGTTCAGCAGCCGCCCTTCCCCGGCAGTCAGGAGATGGAGCGCCGCATCAAGAGCCTCGTCCGTTGGAACGCCCTGGCCATGGTGGTGCGTGCCAATAAGATTCAAGAAGGCATAGGCGGACATATTTCCACCTTCGCTTCGGCGGCTACTTTGTACGAAGTGGCGTTTAACCATTTTCTGCGTGCCCAGACCGAAACCGGCGATCGCGACCTCGTCTACTTCCAGGGCCATGCCGCACCCGGCATGTACGCTCGTGCCTACCTCGAGGGCCGCATTCCCCGGCAGAAGCTGGAAAACTTCCGCCGTGAATTGAAGCCTGGCGGCGGTCTGTCCTCTTATCCTCATCCCTGGCTCATGCCCGATTTCTGGGAGTTCCCCACGGTTTCGATGGGATTGGGTCCGATCCAGGCGATCTACCAGGCCCGCTTTATTCGCTACCTCGAAAATCGCGGCCTGAAGCTCTCAACCGGCGGAAAAGTTTGGGCCTTCCTTGGCGATGGCGAAATGGACGAACCCGAAGCATTAGGATCCATCACGCTGGCTTCACGCGAGCGGCTCGACAACTTGATCTTCGTCGTGAACTGCAACCTGCAACGCCTCGACGGCCCGGTTCGCGGCAATGGAAAAATCATTCAGGAACTAGAAGCCATTTTTCGCGGCGCGGGTTGGAATGTAATCAAAGTAATCTGGGGCGGCGACTGGGACACTCTCATCCGCAGCGATCGTGACGGTTTGCTGGTCAGGCGCATGGGGGAGATCAGCGACGGCCAATATCAGAAATATTTCGTCGAGAGCGGCGCCTACTTCCGGCAGAACTTCTTCGGCACCGATCCTCGCTTGCTCAAGATGGTCGAGCATCTCTCCGACGAACAACTTGCCCGGATGCGCCTGGGCGGGCACGATCCGATCAAAGTCCACGCGGCCTACAAAGCGGCGGTCGAGAACCATGGTTCGCCAACAATCATTCTGGCCAAGACCATCAAGGGTTATGGGCTGGGCGAAGCGGGCGAGGGCAAGAACATTACCCATCAGCAGAAAAAGCTCAACGACGACGAACTGGAAATGTTCCGTTCTCGCTTCGGAATTCCCATCCCGGATGATGAACTCCACAATGCGCCGTTTTATCGTCCCGCCGACGATAGTCCCGAAATCACATATATGAAGGAGCGGCGCAAGCAGCTCGGCGGTTATCTTCCGGAACGAAAAGTACGAGCCAAGCCGATTGCTCCGGTGTCCGAGTGTCACTTCGAGGAGTTCTACAAAGGCACCGAGGGTCGTGACGTTGCCACTACCATGGTCTTCGTCCGCCTGCTCGGAAAATTGCTGCGCGATCCCGAAATCGGCAAGCTCATCGTTCCCATTATTCCCGACGAAGCTCGTACCTTCGGCATGGAAGCGCTTTTCCGTCAGGTAGGCATCTATTCCAGTGTCGGCCAGCTTTACGAACCCGTCGACATGGACACGCTTCTTTACTACAAGGAAGCCAAGAACGGGCAGATTCTCGAAGAAGGCATTACTGAAGCCGGTTCGATGTGCTCATTTATCGCGGCGGGTACAGCATACGCGAACCACGGGATCAATACGATTCCGTTCTTTATTTATTACTCCATGTTCGGCTTCCAGCGCATCGGCGACCTGATTTGGGCCGCAGCCGATATGCGCACGCGTGGCTTCCTGGTTGGCGGCACCGCTGGCCGCACCACGCTTGCTGGTGAAGGCTTGCAGCATCAGGACGGGCATAGTCACGTTCTGGCCCTTCCCGTGCCCAATCTCCTAGCTTACGATCCAGCGTTCGCCTACGAGATTGCCGTCATTATTCAGGACGGCATCAAACGTATGTATGTCGATCAGGAATCCATCTTCTATTACCTGACCGTCACCAATGAACCATTGCCCATGCCCGAGATGCCGAAAGGTCCTGAGGTCCGGGAGGGCATCCTGAAAGGTTTGTACCGCTTCAAAGCTTCTGAGAAAAAGGATACAAAGCTGAGAGCGCAACTCTTCGGCAGCGGAACGATTATGTTTGAGGTGCTCAAGGCGCAGCAGATTCTGGAAGAAAAGTACGGTGTCGCCGCCGACGTGTGGAGTGTGACGAGCTACAAGCGTCTGTATCAGGATGGCAACGACTGCGAGCGCTGGAACATGCTGCATCCCGGCGATACTCCGCACGTGCCATTTGTTACGCAATGTTTAAAAGACGCACCTGGTGTCTTCGTCGCAGCATCGGATTATATGAAGGTGCTTCCGGAATCGATTGCGCAGTGGGTACCTCGGCCGCTGGCGGCTCTGGGTACAGACGGTTTTGGCCGCAGCGAAGGCCGCGCTTCCCTTCGCGATTTTTTCGAAGTAGATGCGAAACACATTGTGCTTGCGACGCTAAACGCGCTGGCGCGCGATGAACAGATCGGCCCGGAAACACTCCAAAAGGCAATTAAAGACCTGGGCATCAATCCGGAAAAGCCGAATCCGGCTCATACGTAGTAGCGCCGGTATTTGTTTTCGGAGATGTGAGCAAAACCCCCGCGACTGGGGCGCTGCAATTGATGGAGAAAACATCACAGTGACAGAATTCAAGCTACCGGAACTCGGCGAGAACATTGATCAGGGCGACCTCGTCCGGCTGATGATTTCGCCCGGCGCCACCATCACCCAAGGCCAGGCGGTGATGGAACTCGAAACTGACAAGGCGGTCGTCGAAGTGCCGTCCACAGTAAGCGGCGTGGTGAAAGAGATTCGCGTCAAAGAGGGCGAAAAGATTAAAGTCGGGCAGGTCATCTTCACCTTCGAGAACGGCGCTGGCGGTAGTGTGGCGCGGGCGCCCTCACCCGCGAAAGCGTCAGAGCCCAAAGCGCAACAGGCGGCCGCGTCGGCCTCACCCGCAACTGCCACAATACAGTTGCCCGGGAACGACACGCAACCCACAACCCAGCAGCCATCCGCCGCTCTGCCCTCAACCGCGGCAACGCCAGACCGTCGAGCTTCTCGACCACCAGCCAGCGCCGGCCCCTCCGAGTTCAAGCTGCCCGAACTCGGAGAGAATATTTCCCAAGGCGATCTGGTTCGCCTCATGATTTCTCCAGGCAGCAGGGTTTCGCAGGGCCAGCCAGTCATGGAACTGGAGACCGACAAGGCCGTGATCGAAGTTCCCTCTTCAATCAGCGGCGTTATCAAAGAAGTTCGCGTAAAGCAAGGCGAGAAAGTTAAAGTCGGAGATGTCATTTTCACCCTCGAAGGCGCCGCGGTACCTCAAGCGGCGCGACCAAAACATGCACCAGTCGAACACGTTTCCGGGCAACAAGGAGCCCGTCTCGCGTTTCAGGCTGCTATTCAGGCCGAAGGCAAAACGGAAGAACAGGCGCTTCCGCCCGATCAACCCCAGCCACTTCCGCCCAGCTTTACCATGCCGGCGCAGCTCGACAAGGTGGCCGGTTCCGAACAGCGAACGCCCGTGCCCGCGGCCCCACACGTTCGCCGATTAGCCCGCGAGATCGGAATCGATATTCACAATGTGAAAGGAAGTGGACCCGGCGGACGTATTAGTGAAAGCGACGTGAAGGCGCATTCGAAGGCGCTGCTCGCTTCGGTTACAGCCGCTGCTCAAGCGCCTCGCGGCCCTCAGTTCGCTCAGGCAGAGTTGCCAGATTTCACCAAGTGGGGCAAGGTCGAGCGCGTCTCGATCCGCGGTGTGCGGCGCAAGACCGCGGAGCATCTGTGGCAGGCGTGGACGACAGTCCCGCACGTTACGCAAAACGATAAAGCCGACATCACCGAACTCGAACACTTGCGAGCGCGCTTCGCTCCGAAGGCGGAAGAAGCCGGCGGCAAGATGACGGTCACCGCGATCGCGTTGAAGGTCTGCTCTTCCGCGCTGAAGATCTTTCCTCAGTTCAATGCCAGCATTGACCTGGCAAAAGATGACATCGTTTACAAGCAATACATCAACATCGGCGTTGCCGTGGACACGGATCGCGGCCTGCTGGTCCCGGTGATTCGGGACGTTGATAAGAAGAACATTGTCGAGCTCGCAGCCGAACTTACCCAACTCTCCAAGAAAGCGCGCGAAAAGAAGTTGACGCTCGCGGAAATGGAAGGCGGTACGTTCACCATTACCAACCTCGGTGGAATTGGTGGCACAGGATTCTCCCCCATCGTGAATTATCCCGAGGTCGCGATCCTCGGCCTTTCGCGCTCCAGCATGGAACCCGTATGGCTTAACGGCAAGTTTGAGCCGAGGTTGGTCCTGCCCGTGTCTTTGTCGTATGACCACAGACTGATCGACGGCGCCGATGCTGCCCGGTTCCTGCGCTGGATCGCGGAAGCTTTTGAGCAGCCGTTCTTGCTGTCGGTGCAAGGATAAGAAAATAGCAATCTGGATAACCACCAAAGACACAAAGGAGCAAGGAAATCCCGACCGCATCGACTCGCGCCGCCATCCTTCTTAAGGCACAAGAAGAATTATTTTGCACTCTTTGCGAATTGGACTGACATGTTCTGGTTCGGTTTCATTCGGTGGCACGGACGCACCCACGTCGAATATAACCAGATGTGGCGCAAGGCCACGCTGCCCGTGGAAGTACTGACCAACCCGTCGAGGTGGCTGTTGCGTAAACCTCTTTTGACGAACTGGGAATTGCCCTTCGGACGAGGGCTAGTACTTTGGCGAATCAGAGAAAAAGACAAGGAATTCATAATCCAGAGAGTCGTAGGCGAGCTAACCTCGACGGGAGATGCCTTCGAGGTCGAGCAATAAAATTGCATCGTGTGCTTCGCGTCCTTTGTGGTTAATAATTCTCTATGACAGACGCTTCGAACCTGCACATCGCAGTAATCGGCGGAGGGCCCGGCGGTTATGCCGCGGCATTTCTCGCCGCCGACCTCGGAATGAAAGTCACGCTCATCGATCCGGAATTGAACCCCGGCGGAGTGTGCCTGTATCGTGGCTGCATCCCTTCGAAGGCGCTGCTCCACGTTGCTAACCTGATCGACGAATCCCGCCACGCGAAAAATTGGGGGATCGAATACGCTGACCCGAAGATCGACCTGCCACGCTTGCGCGCCTGGAAAGAAGGAATTGTCAAGAAGCTCACCGGCGGCTTAGGCGTGCTGTCCAAACAAAGGAAGGTCGAATACATCCAGGGCCGCGCAGCATTCGAAAACTCGAACACCCTTCGCGTCAGCCGCACAAATGGCACCGAAGATTCCCTCACCTTCGACCGAATCATCCTGGCTACCGGCTCGCGCCCCGCAATCATTCCCAGCCTCAAACTCGAAACCCCACGCATGATGGATTCCACATCTGCGCTAGACCTGAGCGATGTACCCGGTTCGCTGCTCGTGGTCGGCGGCGGCTACATCGGCCTGGAACTCGGCACCGTCTATGCCGCCCTGGGCTGCAAAGTCTCGGTCGTCGAGATGCTGCCCGGTCTTTTACCTGGGGCGGATCGCGATCTCGTTCTCCCGTTGCACAAATGTGTGGAGAAGATTTTCGATTCCATCCTGCTCAACACCACTGTTGCCGCTGTTAAAGAAGAAGCCAGCGGAATCCGCGTTACCTTTCAGGGCCCGGATGTAAAAGAATCCGAAAAACTATTCGACAAAGTTCTGGTTTCCGTCGGCCGCAAACCCAACTCCGAAATCCCGGGCCTGGAGAAAACTCAAGTCAAAGTCGGCCAACGCGGATTCATCCAGGTCAACAAGCAACTGCAAACCGACGACCCGGCAATCTACGCGATCGGGGACGTGGTAGGTGAGCCCATGCTCGCCCACAAAGCCTCGCACGAAGGCCGTACCGCCGTCGAAGCCATCGCCGGACACAAAGTCGCCTTCGAACCCAACGCCATCCCTGCCGTAGTCTTCACCGATCCCGAAATCGCCTGGTGCGGTCTTACCGAGACTCAGGCACAGAAGGAAAACCGCGAAGTCAAGATAGCCAAATTTCCATGGGGAGCCTCGGGACGCGCCATGACCCTCGAGCGTACCGAAGGCATGACTAAACTGATCATCGATCCGCAGACCGAGCGCGTGCTGGGCGTCGGAATCGTTGGAGCCGGCGCCGGCGAACTAATCGCCGAAGGGGTGCTCGCCATCGAGATGGGCGCCCTCGCCAAAGACATCGCGCTTACCATTCATCCCCATCCTACCCTCTCGGAAACAGTCATGGAATCAGCCGAAGTCTTCTTCGGCATCAGCACCCATGTGTACCGGCCCAAGCGCCCATAGGAACTCAAGCCCGATTGGCTTTCGGTACAATGAACTCTCGCTCTGCACTCGATTCGCGACCCTTCTCTGGAGAAGGAACCATGTCGTCTTTTTTCTTTAAGCGAGCTCGCTGGCTTCTCTTGTGCACAGTCATTCCTATGGCTGCGGTCGGACAACTATTGCCCACGCAGTCTGGCAAGACCCCCCCGGCCACTGCCCAGCCAGCGCCCCCGCCCGACCCCCTGGGCCGCGAGACGCCTTACGGTACGATCTACGGATTCCTCCACGCCGTTCAGGCGGGAAATTACTCGACTGCTGCGCAGTATTTGCAGCTGTCGAATTCCAAGCGCGCCGCGCAAGGTGAAGACCTCGCCGTCAAGCTCAAGGCTGTGATGGATCGGGCTTTTTCCGGCAATCTCAGGCTGATCAGCAACTTGCCCGAAGGATCTCCACAAGAAGGAACTTCCCCAAATCAGCAGCGCCTCGGACCTCTCTCCGCCGGAGATGTCGACGCCGAGCTCGATCTCGTCCGCGTTCCCGATCCCAGCGGCACGAAAATATGGTTGATCTCCTCCGACACCTTGGCCAAGGTGCCCGACCTTTATGACCGGCTTGCGGTTCATCAGGTGGAAACCCATCTGCCTGATTTCTTGGTGCAGTATGAGTTCTTAGGGATCGCGATTTGGCAATGGCTAGCTGTCTTGCTGGCCGTCCCCATCTCCGCGGGGCTGGGCTGGCTCACGATCCGGTTTCTGGGTCTCTATCAAAAACTGCGCCGCCGTTCCACCATACCGCGCCCGGCTGCCTGGAACGCCATTTCGAATCCGCTGTGGCTTCTTTTTGCGACGATTTATGACGGCATGCTCGTGCGACAACTCGGGTTGCCGTTACTGGCGCGCCACAACCACCAGGAAGTAATCGGCGTGGTCTTCATCGTCGCATGCGCCTGGTTGCTTTCTCGAATTGTGCAGCAGATCGCGCGGCGGGTTCGTGAACGTGCAATTCGCGCGGGTCGCACCGGCACAGGCTCGCTTTTGCTCCTCGGCGAACGCGTCCTCAAAGCCCTCATTTCTATTATCGCCGTCTTTGCCATACTCAGCTCTCTCGGCGTCAACATGACAACCGCCCTCGCCGGCCTCGGCATCGGCGGAATCGCGATCGCGTTCGCTGCTCAGAAAACCCTGGAGAATCTCTTCGGCGGCGTCTCTCTGCTTGGAGATGAAGTCATCCGTGTGGGCGACATATGCCGTTTTGGCGACAAGACTGGCACAGTCGAAGACATCAGCCTTCGCTCCACTCGCATTCGCACTCCTGAAAGAATAGAGCTCTCCATTCCGAACGGCTCGCTCGCCACCATGAACATCGAGAACCTGAGCCGCCGCGACAAGATCCTCTTCACCACCAAACTCGGTCTGCGCTACGAAACTTCAGCCGATCAGTTGCGCTACGTTCTCGCGCAAATTCGCCGCATGTTCTATGAACATCCCAAGGTTGAAACCGACGGCGCCCGCATCCGCTTCATCGGATACGACAACAGCGCCCTGACCCTGGAAGTCTTCTGCTACGTCTTGACCAGAGATGGCGCCGAGTTCCTCGCCATTCAGGAAGATCTCCTGCTCAGAATCATGGATATCGTCGAGGCCTCGGGCACAACCTTCGCCGTCCCCTCGCGGGTCCTTTATATGACTCGCGATACCGGCCTGGACCAAGAAAAGACCGCGGAGGTCTCGCACGAAGTGCAACAGTGGCGGGAGAGCAAGAACCTTCCCTTCCCCGATTACGCTCCCTCCGAGATTTCCGAGTTCAGCAATTCCCTGCCTTATCCGCAACCTGACTCGGCCCTGCGGAGCAGAAAATGAATACAAAGAGGAACAACAAATGAGCCAATGCGTCCGCTTGATGCTGGTCGCCACCATCGCGATCGCATGCATCGCCATGCCACTTTTTTCAGAGGAGATATTGATGCCCACCGCTCCCACCGCCGCCAACACAACCGCCGCGACCCAGCCTGCCTGGATGAACGCCTCGATTGCCAAACTGCAAACCGAGCTCACTGCGAAATACGGCGCGCAACAACAGCCACGCCTCGACCGTGGTCTCCACCAGGTCGCCGAATTCTGGCGTGCGGAAGACGGCGACGCCGCTGTGTTCGAAGGGTTCGTCCGCACCAATTTCGCCGGCGATCAGGCGACTCTCGACACCATGTTCTATCGCTTTCAAAGCCTGCTCGAACAACTCGACGGCCACATGCATGAAATTCGTCGCGAGTTCAATCAGCAATCCGACCTCGACCTCGGCCCCGTTCTTCCCTTCGACGAAGTATTCGCAGGCTATGACCCCGGAGCACATGTACTCGATGACTTCTTCAACAACAAACTCGCTTTCATCGTTCTGTTGAACTTCCCTTTGACGACTCTCAATGACCGCCTCAAGAACGGTCCCGACTGGACTCGCCGTCAGTGGGCTGAAGTCCGCCTCGCAGAACGTTTTGACAAGCGCGTCCCCGCCGACGTTAACCTGGCCATCGCCCAGGCCGCGGCCGAATCCGGACAATACATCGCTCAATACAACATCTGGATGTACCACCTCCTGGATGCGCAAGGCCAGCGCCTCTTCCCGCCCAAAATGCGTTTGCTGAGCCACTGGAACCTGCGCGACGAAATCAAAGCCAACTACACCGACAAGCAATCCGGCCTAGCCAAGCAACGTATGATCCAGCAGGTGATGGAGCGCATCGTCACCCAGACCATTCCGCAGGTCGTGATCAACAATCCTTCAGTCGACTGGCATCCATACACCAACGAGGTCAAGGCTGCTGCGGCAAAGGATTCAGATGCCACGAGCAGCCAGCCAATCACAAATACGCCCGAGCCTGACGCGCGTTACGCCGCGCTCCAGAAAGACTTCAATGCCGCACGCAAAGCCGATCCGTATTCTCCAACCGCGCCCACGCTGATCGACCGCCGCTTTGATGAAGACCGCGAAATTCCGGAAGCACAGCTGAAAGCCATGCTGGAACAAGTCCTGACTTCCCCGCTGGTGGCTCAAACCGCACAACTCATTCAGGTTCGCCTCGGACGCCCGCTCGAGCCTTTCGACATCTGGTACAACGGCTTTCGCCCCGGGAGCCAATACACCGAAGCCCAATTGGATGAAATTGTCGCCAAGAAATATCCCACCGCCGAGGCCTACCAGAAAGACATCCCCAATCTCCTGATGAAGCTCGGCTTCACTCCGGATCGTGCCCAGTACCTGGCCAACAACATCATCGTCGACCCCGCCCGCGGTTCCGGTCATGCGATGGGATCCGAAATGCGCAGCGAAAAAGCCCACCTGCGTACTCGTGTCGAAAAAACCGGCATGAACTACAAAGGCTTCAACATTGCCGTGCATGAAATGGGACACAACGTAGAGCAGACCTTCTCGTTAAACGACAACGACTACACCCTGCTGCAGGGCGTGCCCAACACGGCCTTCACCGAAGCGCTCGCCTTTGTCTTTCAGGGACATGACCTCGAACTGCTCGGCCTGCCCGCACCAGACGCCAAGAGCCAGGCCGAGAAAACTCTCAATGACTTCTGGGGCACCTACGAAATTGCCGGAGTCGCGCTAGTCGATATTGCGGTCTGGCACTGGATGTACGATCATCCGCAGGCCACTCCCAGGCAACTCAATGCCGCCACGGTCCAGATCTCGAAAGACATCTGGAACCGTTACTACGCTCCTGTCTTCCACAAGAACGATGTCGTCCTGCTGGGAATTTATTCGCACATGATCGACTCCTTCCTCTACCTGCCCGATTACCCTATCGGCCATCTGATCGCATTTCAGATTGAAGAACAAATGAAGAAAGCCGGCGCCATCGGCCCCGAGTTCGAGCGCATGGCCAAGATGGGCCGCGTCACCCCCGATCTCTGGATGGAACGAGCCACCGGCAGTCCCGTAGGACCAGAAGCCTTGTTGCAATCAACGCAGCAGGCGTTGACTAGCAAAACCACACCCTGACCCGATCACATCATTCTCGGTTAGCTAAAATCCGGACGAGCACAGGAGAAGAATCGTTGAGCGAAACCAAATCGGTTGACGGCTGGGCGGGCGTGATCAAGGGCCGCCCCAACGTGGGAGATTTTGCCGAGCGCACACGCCGCACCAGCATGAAAGACATCCTCCGCTTCACCGAAATGACCGGCGACCGCAATCCGCTGCACTACGACCAGAAACTCGCGGAGGGGTCAGTTTTCGGCAAACTGATCGTGCAGGGCGGCGTTACGTCAGGCATCCTGAATGCCTTGGTCGCGGAAGACTTGCCCGGTCCGGGAACGGTGTTTCTTTCCGTCGAATGGAAATTCGTCAAAGCGGTGGGCATTGATGAGGAAATCACCGGCCGGGTCGAAATCAAGGAGGTCCGCTCCGACAAGCCGATCTGCAAAATCGAAACTACCGTGCGCAATCAGGCTGGCGACAAATGCCTCACCGGCACGGCCACAGTCTACACGGTTCCGCTCCTGAGATCCTGAAGCTACAATGCCCATATCGTCCCCTACCTGCGCATCGGGTTCATCGCACCAGGCTGCTGACGCTTCGCGCTGGCGGGTCCTGACGCTACTGTCGATCGCCGTTGTCCTATCGATGACAGCTTGGTTTTCGGCGACTTCCATCCTCCCCGAACTGAAACGTGAATGGAACGTCTCGCCGTTCGTCCTCGCTTGGCTGACCATTGGCGTGCAGATCGGTTTCGTGTGTGGCGCGTTGGCCGCCAGCCTGGTCAACCTTCCCGACATTGTTCGTCTCAGAACGCTAATGGCAGTGTCTGCCTTGTTGGCGGCAGCAGCGAATGCGTCACTTCTGCTGGACCACGGTCCCGTGGGTGCGATTGCGGCCCGAGTCGTGACTGGATTTGCCTTGGCCGGCGTCTACCCGCCTGCTCTTAAGCTGGTATCCACATGGTTCAATCGCAATCGAGGCCTTGCGCTCGGAACCGTAATCGCCGCTTTGACGCTCGGGTCGTCCATGCCCCACCTTTTTCGCAGCCTTTCAAGCGCGGTGGACTGGCGGTTTGTCATCAAATCGTCCACTCTTGCCACCTTGGTTGGAGCGATCCTCTTCTTGCTCTTCGCCCGCGAGGGGCCCTATCCTTTTGGCCGCGCTCTCTTCGATCCGCGCCAAGCCGGAGCGGTCTTCCGCGATCGCGACCTCCTCCTCGCCAATCTCGGCTATTTCGGACACATGTGGGAGCTTTACGCCATGTGGGCTTGGCTTCTTGTATACGTGAACGAAGCCCTCGGCACCCAGCACCTGTTGACAGTCGGGCGAGCGTCTTTCCTCACTTTCGTCGCGATCGCGACCGGCGCGTTTGGCTGCATGCTGGGAGGCGTTCTGTCCGATCGCATCGGCCGCACCTTGACCACGGCTGGCATGATGATTGTTTCGGGAGCTTGCGCCCTTGCCATCGGTTTCGCCTTTGATGGGCCGTCGTGGCTGTTCATTACGATCCTGGTGATCTGGGGGATCTCCGTCATCGGAGACTCAGCCCAGTTTTCTGCCATGGTTACCGAACTCGCCGACCAGCGCTTTGTCGGCACCGCCCTTTCCGTGCAACTCGGTCTGGGATTCGCCCTCACTGTAGTCGCGATTTGGCTGATGCCTCGGATCGCCGGCCTCCTGGGCTCCTGGCGGTGGACCTTTGTCGTTCTCGTTCCAGGGCCGCTGATCGGCGCCCTTACCATGCTGTTGCTAAGAAGAAGCCCTGCTAGCGTGAGGCTGGCCAACGGAATGCGCTAGAATCCCGCAGGCAGTTTCTGCCGGCCGGAGACTTGGATTACGCGCGCCTCTGGCGTGCTATCCGCGACCACCACTGCAAGGCCAGATGAGTAGGCCAATACACCAACCCCGGCACAACCACCAGATACACCGCCAAATAGACAATCCCCGGCACCAGGTGTTGTTCGTGAAAGAATGGCCCACGCGCCCAGTTCACATCGTATTGCGGCCGCCAGAAATAATTGATCGGAACCACAATCCACGCGGTAAGGGTTTGATATTTCCACCCACGCCCGTCATAACCCAACCGCCAGATAGCCCATGACAGCAGCGGAGGCATCACCACATGAAACAAACTCAGCAGCCGCACCATCAAAGGCAAACGAGGATCAAACATATACTCCGTGCCACCGATAACGTGCCGACCGGTGAGCACCGCCCCAATCAAATCGACGGTATAGAGCGTTTGAAAAACCAGCAACCCGCAAGCCTGCCACGAGAACAGCAGCGGGCTCTCCAACCACAACGCGACCGCAACAAACAAATTCCCTAGATCGCAGAAGTACAGGAAGTTCTGCAATCCATACTGATGCCAGTAAACCGGCATCCACGCCAGCACCCACAAGCTCCAGCCAACTTTAAGCCAAAGCGGAATGCGCATGCCCGCAATTGTACCCATCCACTACGCGGTTGACGCCATCTGAAGCCCGCGCTTTCATCTACATGCTCCTGAAAGACGTCATCCTGAGCCCCGCGGTTTTCAACGAGGCGAAGGATCTCGCGCGCAGTATTTCAACGGCGATCCCACCGCACCATTCGCCTCGCGACCTCGCAAATCATTGCTGTACTTGCACTCTTACGCCATCCGAAGGGAGCAAGTCCTTACCTGGCGATGGGCGGGAACTCGGAACGGTTTGTGTTCTACCGAATCCCGCGGAGCCGCCTACCAGAATTTCTCCGGGAGGAGAATACAACCTGGCGGCGCTAACGGTGAGACCCGACAAGCGGGAGCAAGTTCGCTGGCCGCGCAATGAGCCCTGAGGCTTGAGAACCTGCTTCTGAACGAGCGCCATCTCCTCGTGCTCAAGTCCGATGGCAAACAGACACAGTCCGTTTGGTTTCGATTTTATTCCGTAAAGCGGGTGACGGGTTTTAACTCCGCAAAGTCAATTGATGACAAACTGACAGTCCGGTTTGCCTGTTATCCGGCGCAACCGCGAGAGATGCGCCTAACGGAAATTGTCGACCAGCATGAGGACGCTGCCCGATTCGTCAGACTGCGGGTAAAGAATTGTTCGGCCGTCGGGAGAAACCACGATATGGTTATTCACGGGACGCTGAATTGTCAGGACTTTCCTGATCTGACCGGTGGCGAATTCGTAGAAGCAGATGTCACTGTGTCCCATTTTGTCAGGAGTTTTGAAGAAGTAAATCCCCTCCTTCCCCACAGTCCATTGACCTTCGCTATGCACAGAATCGAGAACCTTCACTTCTTGATTTCCATCCACTGAGGCTCTCCAGACACTCACGGCCTCCGGCCACCCCTTCATGTAATAGAGAGATTTGCCGTCTGCTGACTCCTGCGGGATGTCGCCGGAATTCCGCGTGATCTGAACTGCCTCCCCACCGTTGAATGGCATCTTCCAGATTTCCTCCCGGCCGCTGCGGGTTGAGCTGAAGTAAATCCACTTTCCATCATGCGACCAATAAGGCCACTTGTCCTCCGCTGGATCTGTCGTCATGCGCCGGGGAACACCCCCGTTCACACTGACGACATAGATGTCCTCTTTCATTCCTCTCTGGGCAACCGTAAGAGCGATGTTCTGGCTGTCCGGAGACCAACTCGGGCCGTAGATCGCCGCCCCGCCAAACGATGTTAACTTCAGGGTCTTGGATCCGTCACTGTCGCAGATCCAGATTTCTTGCGTTCCCGATCGGTCCGACATAAAGGAGATCCGCCGCCCGTCCGGCGAATAAGCCGGGTATTGTTCAATCTGCGTAGAGGAAATGAAACGGATGGGCTGGCTTGGTTCTTTGCCGGGCTCCTTCAAGTCAACGCGCCAGATATTCAGATCAAACTGAAAGACTGTGAAAGCCAGACGGTTTCCGAGCCGCGAAATCGTCGGCTCTGCGGCGGCGATTCCAAGGTCGAGCCTCCTGGGAACCCCGCCTTTGGATACCTCAAGACGCCAGAGCCCATAGTTGGTTCCGGTGCTGGAGCTAAATACAAACTCGCGGCCATTGGGCAGCCAAGCCGCGCCGATGTCTGTCATCCCCGGCGACTGAATCCGTTCCTCTTTGCCCAACGGTTTGTAACCTTCTCCAAGGTGCAGTAACCACATAGTTACATTGAAGTAGTCCGGTGAAACCCGCGAAAAGATCAAGGTCCGGCTATCTGGGGAGACGGCCGGCGCCACATCGCCGAGTTCGCTATTTGGCGGATTGGTGAGTTCGGTTTGCTCTCCCGTTTCCGTGGAGAACAAATGCAAAGCCCAAACGCGCTCGCCGCTTTTCGGGGTTGGGCAGACAATCCACTTCGAATCCGGGGTCCAGGCCAAGTACGGGCCGTAGGGCAAAGCCTGCATTGATCCCCTGATCTCGCTCAGAATTCGCTCCGGACCTCCTCGTTGAGGTACGAGCACGATATCGGTCTTGTCGTGCGACAGCTCCCGCAAGAAAGCGATGAAGCCTCCATCCGGCGACCAGGCAGGGCTGTAATTGATAGCCGCATCGCTGGTCAAGCGGAAAGGCGGCTCCACGCCGATCTGCTTCACGTAAATATCGAACTTATCCTGCTTTTCCCCGTTCCAGGAAAACGCTACTTGCGTACCGTCCGGCGAAAGGGTTGGCCATGACTGATCGCCTGCGTAACTGGTCAGGGGAACTGCCACCAACGGGGCCTCGGGAGAGCCCCCCTTCAGTCGAAACCACAACCCCGCCGCCGCTACTAGCAATGCCGCCGTTACGCTGAGAACCCAGGTGAGCCGATAACCAGGCTTCGTCTTTGCCACAGCAGCGGTTCCCAGCACCCCGGAATCGGACTCCTCTTTCAATTCCTCCAGCACGATCTTGAGGTCGTCCATGTGCTGGAAGCGCTGATTGACCTCCTTCCGCAGACAACGGGAAATCAGCTTCTCGACTTCTCTGGGAAGCCCATCCACGAGTTGACTTGCCGGCCGTGGATTGTCTTTCAGGATGGCTGCTAGCGTCGAGGCTTTGGTATCGCCGTGGAACGCTTGTCTTCCCGTTACCATTTCGTACAACACCGATCCGAAACTGAAGATGTCCGAACGGGCATCGACCTTCTTGCCCTCCGCTTGCTCGGGAGACATGTACGCAACCGTGCCGACGATCTTGCCCTCTTCTGTCGTAGGCCGCAAAGTGCGCGTGGACTCGTCCTCGCTAGCAGGAGCAGGCTCGGTGAGCTTGGCCAGGCCGAAGTCGAGAATTTTCACCAGCCCATGCTCGTTCACCATGATGTTTCCGGGCTTGAGATCTCGATGGACGATGCCGGCGGCATGTGCGCGAGCCAGCGCGTCGGCAATCTGGACGCCGTACTTCAGGGCTTCATTCAGGCGCATCCCATTCCGGGAAATCAGCTTTTCCAGCGTCTTGCCGGAGATGAACTCCATCGAAATAAAGTCAACACCTTCGGCCTGGCCGATGTCGTAAATGGTGATGATGTTGGGGTGGTTCAGCGATGAAGCTGACTTCGCTTCCTGCACGAAGCGCTGCTTGCGTTCGGGGTCGGAGACCTTCTCAGCGGGCAGGACTTTGATGGCGACCTGACGTCCGAGGCTGCTCTGGATGGCACGGTAGACCTCGCCCATCCCTCCAGACCCCAAAGGCGACTGGATTTCGTAGGGCCCGAGTTTTGTGCCAGAGATTAGGGCCATGCTGCGCGCAATTATAGCCTGCGCAGCATGTACGATCCTGGGCGTGTGGTCGCAAATTGGAAGTAATCCGACGTACCAACTGGTAAGCGCCCAGCTTAATTGGTGGGTGTGGTTGACGTCGGGTTTTCACGCGATGGTTTTTTGGACATCCGCAGGCCACCGACCTTCGTAAGTGACGAGAGAGTCAAGGGTCTGGACTCGCTCCCAAAGTACCTACGTAACTTGATGCTCTCCACCACAGTACCTACGATTCCAGTATGAAGTACAACGCTCTCTTATTCTGTCCCGACGAGAAAACCGCCCGCGTGGTCACACAGGTTCTGACCGACCTGGAGTTTCGGGTTGAGCCCTGCAACGAGCCTTTTGCAGCAGTGAAAAGGCTAATGGCAGAGCACTTTGATGCCATCGTGGTGGACTGTGACAGCGAGCAGAACGCGGCCCTGCTGTTCAAGAGCGCACACAATTCCGGATCCAATCAGTCGTCGCTAGCGGTGGCCGTTGTCGAGGGCCAGGCCGGTGTTGCCAAGGCATTTCGCATCGGCGCCAACCTGGTTCTCACCAAACCTATTAACGTTGAACAATCCAAAGGAACGCTGCGAGTCGCCCGCGGATTGCTCCGCAAAACTGACGCGGCGAAACCTGCGAGTGCAACGCCTGCTGCACAGCCATCTTCTCGTCCTGTTACTACGATCGATACCCGGCGAGCCGCCCCTCCCCAAGTCTCCGAACCAAGACCCGCATCTGCATCTTTGCCGCCGCAGCCGCCGCCATCTCCGATCCCAGCGGTGAGTGCTTCCCTGTTCGAAGTTGAAAACGATCCTGGACCGAAACCGGAGCCCGCAGAAGCGGCACTGCTTGAATCGATGCCAGCGCCATTACCCACATCCTCCACCAACAGGGAGTATCCCTGGCAACCGGTTTCGAAGCCCGCTGCAGAGTCGATGGCGACTGCTCTCAAGCACGCGGCAGAAGCAACCGGAAGGTTGGAAATTAGTTCTCCTGCAGCAAGCGCCTCCGAAGCACCAGTAAGCCATTCCCACACCACCAGCATGTCATCCGGTCACGCCGCTGCGGTCGCTCCAGCAAAAATAGCGCCGAAGGCCGACGAACCAGTCGAGATGCCAGCGGTGGAAGCGCCCGCATTTGCCTCGCTCGGCAGCGCATCTCCTGAGGATGCAATCGGCGGTGGGAAGAAAACGATTCTGATCGCCGCAGCTGTTCTGGTAGCAGTCGGAGCCGCGGGTTATGTCGGCTGGACGAAAATTCATCCCGCGAACGCCGCTCCCGTTTCTCAAACTCTGACTCCTCCGCCGCAGACGGCTCCGCTTCAAGCGCAGCCAGCGACTCCGGCAATCGTTTCACCTTCTCCAAGTCCCGCGAAGGACACGGCCAGCACCACAACGCCATCGAAACCTGCCGCCACGCTGCCAATCGAGCAGGGACCCGACATCACTCTGTCTTCTACTGACGCGCATCCTCCGGCTCCGAAAAAATCGACCTCCATCATTGCGCCCAACACCGTGGTCAGGACGCCTGCGGATACCGACGCGCCCGCACCCCTGGTGGTCAAGAACGAAGTCGCAAACCCAACCCCGCCGGCTGCATCCGCGCCCGAAGCTATACAGCCACCTGCTCCCGGATCCTTGGGCGCTGCTTCGAACGCCAACGACCAAGCCCTCTCGGGAATCATGAATACAACCGGGCAGCCCACTCTTCCGAAACAACCCACGCAAACCCTGAAAGTATCGCAAGGTGTGTCGCAAGGCCTGCTGGTCAAGAGCGTTCAGCCCGTATATCCGCAAACCGCCAGACAGCTGCGCGTTCAAGGTTCAGTCGAGCTTCTGGCCATCATCGGGAAGGACGGCAGCATCACGTCAGTCAAGGTACTCAGCGGGCCTTCCGTTCTGTCGCGCGCCGCAATCGACGCCGTCAAACAGTGGCAATACAAACCCTATTACCTGGACGATCAACCCGTCGAGATTCAAACTCAGATCACCGTAAACTTCAAGCTCCCATAAACGCTTCCTTCAACGCGAAGCTTAAAGCGCGGCGCCAAGGACTCGATCCTGGTGCCGTTTTGCTTTGTACCTCACACGCTATAATAGAGAGATGCCCACTCGCCGGAATTCCCTTCTGCAGGTGCTGGCCAAAATAATCCTGGCGTGACCAACCTGACAGCTGAAGCCTGAAAGCTTTCCTATGGACTTCAAACTAGTAAGCGACTACAAACCGAAAGGCGACCAGGCCAAGGCCATCGAATCTCTCACCCGAGGCCTGTTCGATCGCGAACAACATCAGGTTCTCTTGGGCGTAACCGGCTCCGGCAAAACCTATACCGCCGCTAAAGTAATCGAGCAACTAAACCGCACCACGCTAGTAATGGCCCACAACAAAACCCTGGCCGCCCAGCTTTACCACGAATTCAAGAACTTCTTCCCCCAAAACGCCGTCGAGTACTTCGTCTCATACTATGATTTTTACCAACCGGAGGCGTACGTTCCTGCGGCGGATCTTTATATCGAAAAAGAAGCGACCATTAACGACGAACTCGACAAATTGCGGCTGTCGGCGACGCGGTCGCTGTTTGAGCGGCGGGATTGTTTGATCGTGGCTTCGGTCTCGTGCATTTATGGACTCGGGTCGCCGGAAGCGTATTACGGGATGATGTTGTTTCTGGAGAAAGGGCAGAAGATCAAGCGCGAGGACATCACGCGCAAACTGGTCGACATTCTTTATGAGCGCACGGATGGCGATTTTCGCCGCGGGACTTTTCGGGTGCGCGGCGATGTCATCGAAATCTTTCCTACTTATGACGACATGGCGTATCGCGTCGAGTTGTGGGGGGATGAGGTTGAGGCGCTTTCGCAGATTGATCCGTTGTTTGGAACGGTTAAGCAGAAATACATGCGGCTGCCGATTTATCCGAAGACGCATTATGTGATGAAGCCCGAGACTCGCTCTCGGGCTGTGGATTCCATTAAAGAAGAATTGAAGTGGTGGGAAGCGGAACTTGAGAAGCAAGGGCGCGTGGTCGAGGCGCAACGGGTTCACCAACGCGTCATGTTCGATCTTGAAATGATCAAGTCCATGGGCTACTGCCACGGCATCGAAAACTACTCCCGGCACTTCACCGGACGCCTCCCCGGCGAGCCCCCACCGACTTTGCTGGACTACTTTCCGCGCGACTACCTGATGTTCGTCGATGAGTCGCATCAAACTGTTCCGCAGTTGCACGGCATGTATCACGGCGACCGCTCGCGCAAAGAAACGCTGGTCGAGTACGGATTCCGTCTGCCTTCGGCGTTGGACAATCGTCCGCTTACTTTCGAGGAGTTCGAGCATCGCATGGGGCAGATGATTTATGTCTCGGCGACTCCGGGCCCGTACGAGCTGACCAAGTCGGCGGGAGTGGTGATCGAGCAAATTATCCGGCCGACGGGCCTGGTCGATCCTCCCGTCGAGGTGCGCCCGGTCAAAGGGCAGATTGACGACCTGCTGCATGAAATTCGCGAACGAACCGCACGCGGCGAACGCGTGCTGGTTACAACGCTGACTAAGCGCATGGCCGAAGATCTGGCCGAGTATTACAGCGAAGTGGGCGTGAAGTGCCGCTACATGCACTCCGAGATCGAGACTCTGGAGCGGGTGAAGATCCTGCGCGACCTGCGCAAGGGCGAGTTCGACGTGCTGATCGGCATCAACCTGCTGCGCGAAGGGCTCGATCTGCCCGAGGTTTCCCTGGTCGCGATTCTCGACGCCGACAAAGAAGGCTTCCTGCGCTCGAGCGGCGCGTTAATCCAAACCATGGGCCGCTGCGCCCGCAATTTGAATGGGCGGGCCATCCTTTACGCCGACCGCATGACTGACTCGATGAAGAAGGCCATGGGCGAGACCGACCGCCGCCGCGCCATCCAGGAAGCCTACAACCAGGCCAACGGGATAACGCCCGAATCCATTATTCGTCCGCTGGATATGTCGCTGGCCCGCATCATCGAGGCCGACTACACCGACCTGACCGGCGGCGAGTCCGAAGGCATCCCCGAATTCAAGTCGCAAGAAGATCTGGATGAGTATGTGCGCAAACTGGAAAGCGACATGCGGGAGGCGGCGAAGCGGTTTGAGTTTGAGAAGGCGGCGAAGCTGAGGGATACCATTAAGGAATTGCGGACTAAGGAATTTCTGTTTGCGTAAACTTGCGCGGTGGCACGGGCTAGACCCTTCAGGGTGGTATTCGATTCGGAACGCGGGTAAGCTATAGCAGAGGCAGCTCACGAATGACCATCCACGTCGAACTCAAACCGGAAATAGCGGCGCAACTGGCCGCCGAGGCCAGCGCTCAAGGCCTACCTTTGGAGAAGGTAGCGGAACGCCTTTTGCAGGAAGCTCTGGCTTCACGTTCAGTTCTCCAAGGTACTTTGTCCGTGGACAAGTTCCATGCGATGCTCAAGTCACTTGCCTCGGGCTCTGAAGGATTGCCGGACCTGCCAACCGGGACCTTCACACGCGAAAGCTTCTACGAGGACCGCAGCTAAATGGCGGGTACGCCCTACCTGGTTGACAGCAATGTGCTGCTGCGCTGGGTAAAGCCGGATGATCACGATTATCCCCTCATAGTTTCCGCAATCGATGCGATCCTTCAGCGCGATGCTGTGCTCTGCTACACATCACAAAACGTTGCGGAATTCTGGAATACCTGCACCCGTCCACTCAACCGCAACGGATACGGCCTTACTCCCGCTGAAGCCGATCGCCGCGCCAGGTTGTTTGAAGACAATTTGCGGCTGCTGCCGGATAGTTTGGCCGTCCATCAGGAATGGCGTAAGCTGCTCGTTGTCCGCAATGTCTCCGGTGCCCAGGTTCACGATGCGCGATTGGTGGCCGCCATGCGGGTGCACGGCGTCAGGCGAATTCTGACGTTCAACGAGCGGGACTTTGCCCGATATGACGACATCGAAGCCATTCATCCGCGAACTATCTCAGCAAAGCGGCGGTGAGTATTGAGTGAGACGGAGATTGTGCAAGATCAAAGTCCCCACCCTAACGTCGAAAAGCACGACGTTAGGATGGGCCACCCGTCCAAGACTATCGCTGTATCTCACCTTGAGCAGCCACTAGTTCAACAGTCACCATTTCTGCTGCCTCTGGCGCGGGAAGCGACTCTATCGTAGCCTTGATGGCGCTAGCATGGATAATCTCACCTAACGACAGCTGCAATTGCGAATACGGCATGTCGAGAGACTTCTCTTGGGACACAAGACCCATGATGAACTCGGGCGGGCAACACACCATACCGCTCCCTCTCGGCACTGACGGCGAGTAATAAACAGGTCCCCCGCTGTTGCCTTTGAATACGCGGAAGTCGAGTAGAAAGCTCTTTGTGTTACTCGTCGGTAGCAAGGGATAAGAAGCGATAACACCCGTACGGAGAATTGGAAACCCGGCATCATTGCTCCTAGCACCCAATGGATAACCCAGAACGTTCAATTCAGCCCCCGGCCCCACAGCCGTCTTTTTCAAACTTTCGTCGTCTGCTAATGCAGCAATCGTTATGATGTAGGGCTCTGGCAGTGGCCAATTCACATACATCACCGCAACGTCCGTATCTGGAAGCTTTTTCCACAGCGGCTGACCGCCCCGGCGAATTAGGAAGCGGGCGGGCTGTAAAACCCACTCGTCAGCTCCGCGCTGCTTGCGCAGAAGAATAGTCGCCTCATCTCCGCTCATTTCCTCAAACACATGCGCCGCTGTTACGAGGACTGCTTTGCCGCTGACTGTCTGAGCGTTCGATTGCACAGAGAAAGGTCTAAGGAGGAGAAATGCGGTGCCTAACGTTGACACTCCGGGGTTCTTTGTCGCACCCACTACAAGGAATGTGGTTTGCATCAACCTTACGTTCAAATCAGGCTGCTGACAGAAGCCCAAGGCACTCAGGAAGCAAGAAAACAGAAAAATCCACACGCCAGCGCGCACAAGGCCTCCATTCACATTCAAACCTGCGGCAGTCATCCGCGCCAGGGTTTAGCCGGCTAGCGGCGAACGGCCCGGACTATGGCGTTAATTTTACTCTCCATGGGTCCCCATTAAAGCCTTTGCTTGGGGCCGGGAATCTTCCTTGGCTGGACGCGTCCGTACGGTGGGGAAGACGCCAGCCTGCTCCCGGCGACGCGGCGTCCACTGCGATTCGATTTCCGCCGCACTCGTCCCCCCTCGCGTGGGCAGATCCCTCAGGGGCTAAAGCCCGGTGTCCATGGGGATCGTAACGGCCCGACTGAAGCCGGGCCCTTCCCAAAACCGTTCATGGCGGGTGGACAAGCTTGCGTTGGGTGAAGAATTCGGTCGTCCCTCTGGGAACTTGGTCGCGTCTTCCGCCTACCCAGCGCTGACGCGCTGGGCTAGCTTCGCGACGCCCCTCTGGGATGATTTTGGTTGGTCTTGTCAAGCGCTTGGGAGGGCAGAGACCCCTCTCAGCGCTTGAGATACTGCGCGGGCGACAGAATCGCGATACCCTGCCACGGATTGAGGGCCAGCAGATCGGCGTCTCCGGTCCGGATCAGGTCCGCCTTGCCATTCAGGGCGACTTCGAGAAATTTGTCGTCTTTGGGATCGCGGCATTCGCGGACTGGATAGACGATCGGCACAAACTCGGCTACGCGTCCAAGCAGCCGCAGGAACTGCTGGCGGTCGTTAAGACTGATGTAGCGGTCGAACTTCGGACGGGCCAGAACATCGGCCAGTTCGTTCATGGTGTCTTCGGAAACCAGCAGAAGCCCAGCATCGGCGGCCTTGCGAACCGCGTCTCCCGGAACGGATGATGGGAGCAGGAGGCGGCTGACCAGGCAGTTGGTATCGGCGACGATGCGCTCGCGGACGCGCATCAATCCTTCAATAACTTCTTCAGAACCGATTCCGTCAGGCCGCGAGCCTTGGCCTGAGTCGCAACTCGATCACAAAAGCGCTGAAACTCCGCCGCGTTGAGGTCGCGAATACGCTCGTACTCCTCGGCTGACATAATCACGGCAACATCCCGGTTCTGGCGGCGGATGACCACCGGTTCGCGCTGAGCAGCGTCGAGGAGCGCGGCGAGGCGCTGTTTGGCGTCCGTGGCGGAAACGGTTCGCATAGTGTCTAGATTAGACAAACTAGACAATATAGTCAACGTGTCTTTCAGGGGTTAAAGCTCACGCCGGCGCGGCTTCCAGCGGGGTTCTCCCGCCGGGGCGCGGCGATGCGGAACCGGGGTTCTCATTTTGGGCGGCGCCACATAATCTTCGATGATGCCGTAGAGGTCGACGCAGCCGCGCTTGCGACGCGGGCAGGCGGCGCGGCCTTCGAGAAGGTACCAGGCTTCGCGATATTGCTCCCATTGGTTGAGTTTGTCCCCAGGGCAGACGCGGATCGTATGTTTTTCGCAGGCGACTGCGAACGGCATGAGGTACCACACGTCTTTCGGAATGCAGTAAATCGCCAGATAGTCGAAGTCGGACGCCTGGTAAAGTCCGTTGGGTCCACATGCGTGCAGCAGGCTGGCCTCGTAGGTTCCGGGCGTTGCCTTGCTATCCCCATGGTAAGTCGATTTGATCTGAACGCTGACGAAGCGTCCACCGAGATCCAGTATCACATCATATTGTGCGCTGTCGCCGAGCGGTTTGGCCACCTGGAAGCCGAGTTCGATGGCTTTGGCCATGAAACGAAGCTCGGCCCATTGGCCTCGCTTTTTGTGGTTGCGGATATCCATGCCGGAAGTTTTCACTCGGTTCCTTGTGTACCAAATAGAAAAGGCGCGGCCTGTGGGCCACGCCTTTATTTGACTCTATAACTGAGCCTGTCGGAGAGAAGTGTTGATTTTAATAGTCGGGTGGCCAAACAGGGCGGTTGCGAAAGTCAGATGAATCGACGGCTCCTCTCGTCCCGCCTTAGCAGTGCGGCGGGGGAACGCTTAGACGGCTGCTCGGCACGACTTCATGCAATGGCTGGGAGCCATTGATATCGGAAGAGCTTGAGAAGATTGTGGGTAGTGCAGATGACTTGCCACTCGGCCTGCACACGAGTGAGACCGCGCAGCTTGAAGCGCCGGAAGCAGCGCAGCTCCTTGATGGATCCGAACACCGGCTCGACCACGGTTTGACGCATTCGGTACAACGCGCGACCGGCTTCTGTGTTGAGCACTTGGCGCATCTGCTGCGCCAGTGGATTTCTCGCCATCTGGCGCGGCTCCCGGGCTTCCAGTGCCGCCGCTCCGTCGGGTGGAACGAGCACTTGCGCGCCACTCTGGAGTGCTTGTTGAACTGTTTCGGTATCCCAGTAGCCGGCGTCGGCAGTAAACGCTTCGGGCCGCTGACCGGTATTGCGCTCAACCCCATTCATCATGGCTAACAATTGGCCGCGATCTAACACGTCTTGCGTCACGTCTGCTGCTACAATCACCTGCTTCTCCCCGTCTACCGCCAGTTGCGCATTGTAGCCCTGCATAACGCAGCCACGCCCGTTATCATGCATCTGGCGCGAATCCGGATCGGTGAGATTCTGGGCTCGGGAGGGAGAAGCTGCATTGCGCAGCGCCCGGTAATAACGTTTCCTCTCTTTGTGGCATTCTTTCGTGCGAAGCGGCGGTTCCTGTCCCTTGCGTGGCCGGCCGCGCTTTCCACGGCTGGACCATTCTCTTTGCGCCTCTTGCAGTTTTTCCTGCGCCTCCTGCTCCAGTTCGCGCTTGGCTTGTTCCAGCCGCTTCAGTCGGCTCTGGGCCAGGGCCAGCTCTCCCCGCAATCCTGTGGCGCCAGCCTCTTCCTCGTCTCGGCTCTCCTTTTCATCCACCTCCCACGCATGTTGAAGCAATTGATCGACTTTTGCCTTCCAATACCGCTCCAGCTCACTCAGCTTTGCGTAGCTCATCGATTTGTGTCTACTCGCATTGGCCTCCAACTTGGTGCCGTCGATGGCTACGTGACCCAGCTTCACAAGCCCTGCTTTCTGACATAACCGCAGCGCCTGCACAAACAACCTGCCCAAACTTTCCAAGTGCTGCTGCCGGAAATTCGCAATCGTGTCGTGATCGGGATGCTGATCGGCGGCCAGATAGCGGAACGCTACGTTGTCGTAGGTGGCCTGCTCGATGCGCCGCGAACTCGACTCTCCGATCGCGTAGCCATAAAGCAGCAGCCGCGTCAGCATCTCAGGATGGTAGGCCGCTAACCCGCGTCCATCCTTGCGTTCGTAGCAGTCGTAAATCGAAGCCAAATCGAACTGACCAACCACCTCTGCCACAAACCGTGCCAGATGACTTTCGGGCAGCCAATCCTGAAGGCACGGCGGAAGCAGGAATGGCTGATCCAGAGAACAATTGCGGAATTGTTTGCTCATCCTGCCCTACAGTGTAGGGGCCTCTCAATCCATGTCAACTGACAATGCGGTAACTATCTCCGACAGGCTCAACTAGCGTAGCATTTTCGGAGAGGTAAACTGCCACCTTTTCGAGATTTATATTTGGAGTGGTTTCAGCGGGTTAGAGAAATTTAGACGGCTTCAGGGGCTTGACAAGATTCTGTCCAAATAACACTAACTTCGTGTTACACTGATTTAGTGTCATCCACTCGCCGTTTACGCAACGTTACCGTGACTTTGGAAGAAGAGGTCGCGCAGTGGGCTCGCGTCGAGGCGGCGAGGCGGGATACCAGCGTTTCGCGTTTGCTGGGGGAGTTGCTCAAGGAGCGCATGGCGGTCGAGGACGGTTATGAGAAAGCCATGCGGCGGGCGCTTGGCCGCAAGCCTTTTCTGCGCAGCGACGGCCGGTATCTGACGCGCGAGGAGGCCCATGACCGAGCCGGGCTTCGCTGATCCAGGGTCGGCCGGCACATTGCCGGGCAATCTGCCCCGAGATCAATCGGCCGTCTTTATCGATTCGAATGTGCTTCTTTACGCTGTGGACGAAGCGGATCCCAAGAAACAAGCGGCTGCGAGAAATTGGCGCGCCGAGTTGTGGAAGACGCGGCGGGGCCGGGTTAGCTTTCAAGTGCTCAGTGAATTTTATGTCAACGCGGTGCGGAAGCAGCCGGCGGCTCGCGAAGAAGCGCGGGCAGAAGTGCTTGACTTGGTGGCATGGAATCCGGTGGTTACTGATGCGGCGCTGCTTGAGCGTGGGTGGAAGCTGCAAGACCGCTACCGGCTTTCCCACTGGGATGCGCTGATCGTGGCGGCGGCCAAGACGGCGTCTTGCCGATACTTGCTTACGGAAGATTTGCAGGCTGGCCAAAAACTCGATGGGATCGAAGTGGTGAATCCGTTTCAGCGCGGGCCCGAATCTGTGTTGTGAAGAAGCTATAAACTTGCCACTGCGGCGTAGGACTTTGCTCCGCTTTCTTTTTCTGCCTGGCGATCGACCACGGTGAGCTCCTTTTCGAGCGAAGAAAAACGCTGCAGGATTTCGTGTATGCGTAAGGACATGTTGCGAATGGTTTCGATCTGGGAGCGGGCTGCGGCGGAGAGCGATCCAGGTTCGAGCAGCAGCAGTTCGGAGTTGCCCAGCACCGAAGTGAGCGTGTTGTTCAAAGTGTGGCGCATTTCGAGTATGTAGCGACCGAGCAAGGCTTGCCGTTCGAGCTGGAGGTTGGCTTGTTCGAAGCGGCGGGCGTCGGTCTCGGCACTGACGCGGTGAAGGATTTCTCCGGCCACAAGGACCAGCGTGTCGAGCCAGTTCTCCTGCTGGCGCATGGTGGCGATTCCAGGCCAGCGGTCGCGGACGGTTTGCACCAGCCGGGCATCTTCAGAGACAAAAAGTACACGTTTTCCGGCAGCGTCCATTGCTTCGAGAACCACGGAGAGCGCTTGTGGACGCAGGCCGCCGGCGATGGCCAACTGGAACGTGTCGGGATCGAAGCCAAGGCAAACGTCGCTGCTCATCAGCGTAAACGCGGGAACGCTGCGTTCCGCTTGCCAGCGCGCAGTCACGGCACGGGAGAGTTCTGCGTCGTCGGAAATGATCAGGATGGAAGGTTGATCCACGTTGCCTTTCTGTTGGTTTAGCTTCTGGCCGTTCTCGTTCGTTAGTTCGTGTCGCTGTCGTCAGGGCCTTGCTTCCCGGCGTCCGCGTTCTCGTTCCAATCTGCGCTGCCGGCAACTTCGAAGTCGGGCACGTCCGCGTTCGACGCGGCTGCTGCGGCCTGGGCACGGGCTTTGGCCGGGCCGCCCGGGTTGGACGTTGCGGGACGCTTGGAATTTTTTGTGAGCGCGGTTTCGACTACGGCGCGCAGATCGACCAGCATCGAGACCGGCTGCCCGGACGAATATTCGGCGTGAAACATTACCTTCCATGATTGGCAGATCATGCGCAGGCGAGCGATGGGTTCCTCGGCGGAAAACTGGGCACGGCGGCAATCGAGCGTTTCGACGCCCTTGCTTTCTAGTTCGCGAAGGCCGTCCAGGATAGCGTTGAGGTCCTGGTGCATCAGACGGAAGAAGTTGCGCCGCATCAGGAAGCTGAAGCGGGTGAAGGCAACCATGGCTGCGTGGTCATAATATTTCTTGCCGCATGACGTTTTCAGTTTTCTTCCCTTTTCGAGGATGCGGCTGGTGAGGAGTTGATTAAGGTTGCGGCAACCATTGGCGGTTTGCACTACTTCATCAAGTGGAGACAGCCATTCCGGGACGGCCGAGTCCACAGACCCCAGAACAGGTTCGAGGGTTTGAGCCACGTAGGCGAAATCGACGTCGGCATCTTCCAGGCGCGACGGGGCACAATGGGAGAAGAATTGAACCAGCAGGAAGTCAATCTTATCGCGATCGGAGTCGGTGTGCTCTTGCCGGCGCAGGTGATGAAGCAGCAAAGTGCGTAGAGCTTCGTCGCTACAGATGGTCGTGGTCTGCAAGAACTGGCGAAGCTGGTGCACTTGAATGTGGGCGTCCAGGTCGGCGAAAAGTTGCCGGGTCTGTTCGACCGATTCCTGCGGCGGCGCATCGATGCCCGCTTCGAGATCGCTATGCGACGGCAGATCGATCACGAATTCGCGGGCCAGAGCGGCATACAGGGGATAGAGCAGTCGCGCGTCGCGCCACTCGGCCGCCAGTTCACTCAATTGAGATGTGGATGTCATAATTTTTGCAACTCAGGTTTCACAATTCGGGTTTCACGATCCAGTTGGCAACTTCGCCCGTAAAGCGGGCGGCGACCGCAGTTCGGCCTCCGTTATATTGAACCGCTACCACGCAAGCCTCGGTATCGAGGGTGCCATCGGAATTTTGCAGCCGCAGTTTGTCGGCGAATTCGAGAGGCAGGGTTGAGGCGAAGAGCACTTCGGTCGGGGTGCCAAATTCAATGACGGTGCTCTCGGAAAAAGCTCCGGTTCCGTTCGCCATGCGAGTCAGGCGTACAGGGATTCGGACGGGGGTCGCATTAGGGAAGAACTTTGCCAGTCTGCTGGTTGAGCTTTCACGTGCCGGAGCCGCGGCAGCGCCCGATTTGGACACAGAATTCCTCATTCCTAATTCCCAAGGGGTCGATGCGGCCTGGATTCCCTAGTCCGCCGGTTAGCGTGGCTAGGACACCCGGACCGCATCGGTTAGACAGAATGCACGAGCGCGGCCAAAGGCCAGACGCGCCCACCGGGATAGCAAAGTCCAATTTATCAATGGGATAGGCCCCAAGGCCTAGAGGGGTTCGAGATGCTCATCTTAGCCTTTTTGTCTCAGATTGACACAGAATCTCAGGGCCGCTATGGAGATTCGGGGCCCTGACCAGATGCCCACAATTGTGCAAACAATTGCACAGTAGGATTCGATCGCATCTCTAAGCCTCAGATTCTTCACGCCGGGAAGGTTGGTATGGGGCTTGCGTATAGTCATAGCGGAGCAAAGCTCACTGAGCGGTCAAACATCCTCAGGTGAGGTACAGGCTCCGGGTTCTTACAATCGGGAGGTAATCGAAATGAAAGCTGGATTGTTTCTACTGTGCGTTTTTTGCGCCACAGCCGCACTGGCGCAATCGGGTGGTGCGGCCCTGAGCAGCGAAGTACAAGTGTTTCAAATGCCGAGCCATGAGCACCGCGCGACTCAGCAGACGATGGCGCAGGAGCAGAGCTTACTCGAGAATTCTAATTTTTTGTCTGTCGAGGGTGAGCGGCCTCTTTGGGAAGTGCAACCGCTAGCGCCCAAAGTGCCTCTTGGAGACATTGCACGCGAGCTAAGGAAAGAACACGAAACCGCGAAAAAGGCCGAGTTCATTCGAAACGACTAACTCTTAGCGAGATGAGCGGCGGGGTCGGACCGAAGGAAGAAGCCGACCCTCGCGGCAAGAATCGAAAAGCGAGCGCGAGCGCACACCTTCCCGTCGAGATCGCCTACTGCTTCTTGTTTACGGTTGGACGATAGGAATCGCCGATGCCAATTGAAGGTCGATCAGTAGGGCAACTCTCCTGTCCATCTGGAAAAACATTGCCGTCTTCTTGCCAGACAGAACTTTTTCGAAGATCGGAACGTACTTCTGCCGAAGTTGCACAAACGATTCATCTACCCCGATCGAGCGCGTAATGAGGTCCTGCGCCTGTGCATCCGTCAATGTGTTATAGTTCGCGGCGTAGTCTTTAATCAGGGCTAACCGGGTGTCGCTAATCTTCGTCGTTTCGGCTGCGTATTGATCGTAAATCGGCCAGAACTTTACCGCTTCGGCGTCGGTGAGCGGCAAGTTTGCGGCGATCAATTGCTTCTTCTCGGACCGCACATCCTTCCGTAACAACTGGATATCCTGGTCGGACACTGTAGCGCTCGAACTGTCCTGTGCAAAGAGAACGCGACTGTTCGCGAGGACTGAACCGGCAAGAATCAAAACTGCAATCACACTCTTCTTCATTAGTTTCATCGTTATCTTTATCCTTTTGAATGCAAAATTTGTGCGTGGCTTTCTTCGCAGGAACGGCCCGCATCGATACCTCAGGCAATTCGGTTGAACAGACGGCATGCGGTGCTAGAAATCCAAGGTTAGCCTTGCTCGAATTACGTTACGGTGGGACCGAGAATCCATGCTACTAGCAAAAGTGATAGTTGACTCTTTCTTGTCCCTTGCCAAGCGCTTTGTGGGTTGCGGCGTTCAGGAGTTTTCCATCGAAGGGCAGAGCATGGTCTGTGACGTCGGTTGAAGGCGCCTGAGGCGAGCACTCCAGATCGGGCTGAAGCAGTATGTCGGAACCTGACCTAACGCTCCCGTCCGGGAGAACAGCCCCCGGTGGAGAGAAAGCTATGTCCTGCCAGCGCGGCGCGGATTGCAAGCGGAAGGTCGGTTACAAGGTGCGACTTGAAAACGTAGCCGCTGCCACCCGCTTCCATCGCGGTTTCCATAAGAGCATGGTCTTCAAGGCCAGTGAGGAACACGATTTTCGCCGGCGCGCCGATTTTCTTGAGGCAGCGGGCCGCCTCAAGACCGTCCATTACCGGCATCATAATGTCGAGGACGAGGACGTCCGGCTGCAGCCGTAAGGTCGCTTCAATTGCCTGCTCCCCGTTCAGCGCGGAGCCGATCACTTCAAACTGGAGTTCCAAAAGTCGGGAGACGGCGCGAAGGATTTGTTCACTGTCATCGGCTAGCAATATTCGAGGTTTGGTCAACGTTCAGAATTCAATCCTTGCTATTAGAGATTGCGCTGCGGATCCTGCTTAGTCGGCGGTGTCCGGATACCACTGGGAGGACGGCTGACGCAGCGATTGCCTAGCTGCGCCAGGCTTTTCAGCGGCGCCGAAACACCGCCTTCTTTCACGCTACTAGAGTTTGGGGGAGCCGTCGTTGCTCTACAGCAATCAAGAGGGATCGAAGGGCAACATAGGCGGCGTAATTGTTGGCACTAGTGTAGTGCGTCACAACTAACAACCTTTATCAATCCGCCTGCGTCTTACGATGTAAGGAGACGGTTGCGGATGCGCAGAGCCCCAGTCATTACGTTGAGTCCGGAGCAGCGGAGGGTGTTGGAATCGCAAGCCCGGAGCCGATCGTTTCCGCTGCGCGTCGTGGAACGGGCTCGCATCGTGTTGTTGGCGGCCTCCGGCCAGCAGGACAAGGAAATCGCCGCCCGCATGGTCACTACAGCGAAAAAAGTTTCGCGCTGGCGCAAGCGTTTCCTCGCGCTGGGGGTGGTGGGGTTGCTGAAAGACGCGCCGCGGCCCGGACGGAAACCCACAATCACTGCGCGCCTGAGGCAACGCGTCGTGACCATGACCACGCGCCAGCAGCCCAGCAACGCCACCCACTGGAGCACGCGTACTATGGCGGCGGCGGTCGGCATCAGCAAAGCCAGCGTGCGCCGCATCTGGCGCGCCCACGGTTTGAAACCGCATCGCGTGGAAACCTTTAAGATCAGCAACGATCCCGCATTCGCCGAGAAGCTGGAAGACATTGTCGGTCTGTACCTGAACCCGCCCGAACACGCGCTGGTGCTGTGCGTGGACGAGAAGAGCCAGATTCAAGCTTTGGACCGGACCCAACCCGGCCTGCCGCTGAAACGCGGACGCGGCACCACCATGACCCACGACTACAAACGCAACGGCACCGCTACCTTGTTCGCCGCGCTGAATGCAGCCAACGGCGAAGTCTATGGTCTTTGCCAAGAGCGCCACCGGCACCAGGAATGGCTTAAGTTTTTGCGCCTGCTCGACCAAACTATGCCGGCGCATCTCACCTTGCACTTGATCGGCGACAACTACGCTACTCACAAACACCCCAAGGTCCAACGCTGGCTGGCGCGGCACCCGCGGGTTCATATGCACTTCACTCCTACCAGCGCGTCGTGGCTCAACATGGTGGAGCGCTTCTTCCGCGATCTCACGCAGAACCGGCTGCGGCGCGGCGTCTTTCGCGATCTGGAAGAGCTGATCATGGCTATCGGCACTTATATCGACCGTCACAACGAAAGTCCCAAACCCTTTATCTGGACCGCCCGTGCCTCCGATATCTTGGAAAAGGTCAAACGCGCCCGCCGAACCCTGAATACACGTCGATCTGTTTGACGCACTACACTAGGGTGTCGGCTGTTAATTCTGCCAGTGGTGCGGCGCCAGAGTGCCGTTTAAAGATCAGAAGAACTCTGTGAAAAAGAGCAACTGCGAGAGGAGAACGTTCATGGCCCATCCATTCAAGTCGGGAGTCATGGTATGTGCTTGTGTGATCCTTGGCGCTACTTTGCCCTCCCTGGGACAGCTGCAAACCGCGGCGCCGTCACCGGAACATCAGAAGATGGGCTACTTCGCTGGAGACTGGAAGCTCGAAGGGACAATGAAGATCAGCCCGAATGCTCCTGCCGGGCCGTTCACTTCGAACGAGCACGGCGAGTGGGTGTCGGGTGGATTCTTCCTCGAGACCCATTCTTCCATGCATTCAATATTGGGCGATGTTCACGGAGTGAGTCCTGGAGTACAACCCGGCCGACAAGGTTTACACCTACAACGTATACAACAGCCTGGGCGAGCACCTGATGGCGACAGGACACGTCGCGGACGATACCTGGACCTGGAATTCCGATGCGCAGCTAAATGGAGTGCTCGCGAAGGGACGTTATACCGTGGCGGTAGTGTCTCCGACTGCATATACCTTCAAGTACGAGACTCCTACAGCCGCCGGCGCGTGGGCTACGGTCATGGAAGGCAAGGCAACCCGGCCACAATCCGCCGCGACGCAGCCGTAGTCGCAGTTGATTTCGATCGTTTCTAGTAATCGGCGATTGACTTACACAGGCGCTTTGCGCCGGAAGGACAATGCTGGCGCGCATTATTGATGACCAGGTCAGCTTCATCTTCGGACATGGTTTCATCGATATGCCGAATGACGAATTGCTCAAAGCGCTGGTCGGAAGTGAGACGCACGAACGCGTCCAGATGCTCCCAATCACGAGCCAAAAGACGGCCCACGGAATCGCTATACTCCTCGGCGATCGCTCCTTCGTCGCAGTGCGCGAAACGCTTGAACGAGCGGTACACACTATCCCAGTCTCTGAGCTGGTCAGCCTCTTTTTGCGCCTGGTTAATCTCAGTCCCAGTGCATACTTTTTGGGTTGCGGCTTCGCTAAGCCCGGCTAACGCTGCAATCAAGCCAAGGATCACGGCTGTTTTCCAAGAGACGTCGGCGCCCAATCGCATTCGTTAAGCAGACCATTGCAGCTGAGTGGGCACAAGATAACTTTGGGCTGAACACTTCAGCGTCCCTATGAATAATCTGGGAAATATTTTCCCGCAGGCTCACAATTTTGCCAGTTTGCTAATCAGGCCCGCGTCTCTAATCTAGGCAGGCGACACATTGCGTGCGCGAGCGGCTGCAACTCGCGAGCCTTTGCAAACTGCGACTAGTTGTCAGAAAACTGGTTTCGCGAAATGCGGCCGCTTCCACCACGTCTACCGAGGGAACCGGATGAGCTCAACGGAATCTCCACACCCGCAGTTTGCAGCGTCAAGACGAAAACTACTTCTGACCGAGGCCGATTTGGCCAGGTTGAGGCCCATCGTCAGGTCTGCCAAACATTTTCTGAAAGGCCGGCCCTACATTGAACTCATAGACCAAACGCTGAACGACGCTGGCGTGGTCCCACCCGGAGCGATCCCGCAGGATGTCGTGACTGTCAACTCATCGGTTATGGTCACGGACCTGGACCATAAGCGGCAAGCCGTCTACACCGTGGTATTCCCGCAAGATGCGAGGAGTTCCGACCACTTGGTTTCTCTCATGACTCCTCTTGGCGCGGCGTTACTCGGCGGGCGCATCGGGGAGATTATTGAAGTAGCCGGGTCACGGCTACGCATTGACCAAGTCATCAGGGGTACAACTTGATCGAGCTTTTGCTCTCTGGCTGGTGGATGTTCCGTGCAATAAGGCGACGGTCGTGGTTTGATGATAACGTCTAGCCTATGCTGGATACCACCCAGCCGCAACAGGCAAGTCGCAAACCTGATCGTCGACGGGTCCATTCGGTGACACCGGCTCGGCTCATTTTGCTGTCGCACGTTTTCGGACTATACGTTCTGGTCTTGTCGTGCGCGGGGCTGCACGCCCAGGATAAGTGCAACACTGAAGTCAAGCTTTTGCTCTCTCCGACCCAGACTCAAGCTGCTATCAAAGCGCTCAATCTCAAGAAAGAAGAAGCGGGCCGCATCTACTTTTATGATACGAACACCCTCGCTTTACTGTCCCAAGGGCTCATCATCCGGCTGCGGCAAGGTGCCAACAGCGACTTCACCGTCAAACTGCGGCCGCAAGGCGAGGGGAAAGCGTTTGTTCCCCTCAACATGGGCGAGGATTTCAAGTGCGAGGTGGACCTGATTGACGGCATAGCGAATCCCTCCTACACCGTCCGAATCAATTACGCTGCCAGACCCGTACCAGAGACAGGGACCGACATTCCAAGCCTGCTCGATATCGGGCAAGAAAAACTATTGAAGGATGCGCAGATCTCAGTTGATTGGACCCAAGTCAAGAAAATCGCAGACATCAGGGCAACAAGTTGGCAAACCAACGATCAACCAAACTTCAACAAACTTACGCTCGAGCTTTGGGAGTGGTCCGGAGGCAGCGTTCTCGAACTCTCAGCGAAGGTGGCGCCCGATGCAGGCTCGTCCGCCTACACGGAGTTGAGGAAACTCGTGAACAACAAAGGATTGCGGTTGAACGATACTCAGCAGGCCAAGACAGGCATAGTTCTCGAAATGCTCAAGCCAGCGCCGTAACCCAGTCTCTTTCAGGCGACTCGGGCCGGCACGGAAGGCAAGCGGTGGACATCGACGGTCTCGGCTTCGGTAGCACCAAGAACATTTCGGACTCGCTCGGCTTCCGCAGCGGTACCGTGCAAAATCAACAGAAATTTTCCCGCCTTGACCGAGCTTTCGTATTTGAGGACGCTGTCCTTTGGGATGCCGACGCTGACCAACCCAGCTCCTAACACGCTCACTCCCCCAACGAAAATCGCGCCCTCCAAGGCTCCGATGATCCAACCTGTTACCGGGCCGGCCGCTACCACCGGACCGATCCCCGGAATGATCAGGAATGCTGCTCCCATCAACATCCCCCAAAGGCCGCCCCAGAATGCGCCCGTTTTTCCCCAGTATTTCATGCGGTCACCGGTGGTATAGAAGCCAACTACGTTGTCCTCACTCTGGAAGTCCCGTCCCACGATCGAGAACCTTTTAACGTCGAAGCCTTCCTTCTTTAAGGTCCTAAGGGCATTTTCCGCCCCGGAGTGTTCGCCAAAGACGGCTGTTACACAATTCTCCTCGGCTGCTTTGGTGCTCATCTGACTTCCTCCCTTGACAAAGTCGCGGTACGTCGAACCAGTGAGTATTGACTGAATGGCTCACCTGCCTCAACTAGCAGAAGTGAGAGTTTCACGATCAAAAAAAGATTGCATCGTCACAGCGCAATTTGCTCTCAAGTCGCCGACTGGGCACGTCTTTTGGCCGGTCAAATTCAAGTTTCGAGAGTCTTCATTCTCAAATCCTTGAATAGCAATGTTTGAGCGGCCAAAGGAGCCAATTGAGGATTGTCCGTGACAGGTCAGCTTTGTGATCTAGCATGACGAGTTCGCCACGCGAAAGCACTGGTCGCTGATTAGGATCTCGGTAGGGAAGAAAATATTAGTGGAGGTAAAAAAAGGCAGAAGAAAAGCCGATGCCATCGCGAATTAGAGCCTCACGACAGTTCCACTACCCAGAGAAATGCACTTCACACCGCAATGACGTGATTTCTAATCGCGTACTGCACCAGTTCCGCATTGCTCTTGGCATTCAATATTTCCATGATCCTGTACTTATGAAAAGCAACCGTGTTGGTGGTCACATTCAAGGCGTGCGCAACTTCCTTCATCGACTTTCCTTCCGTTAACAACTGGAGCACTTCGCGCTGCCGCTCAGTAAGCCGTTGCCCTTCGTCAATGAATTCCTTGTCCTGGCGTAAGAGGAAATCGACGGTCTCTTTTGCGATCGCCGGAGAAAGGTACGACATGCCTTTCAGAACTTCCCGGATGGCCACCGCCAACTCCGATGCGGCACAAGTCTTCAGCAAATAGGCCGAAGCGCCACGCCGGAATGCCTCGGCGGCTAAGACCGGATCCGTGTTCATGGTCAAGAACACCAGCTTGACCGAACGCAGTATTTGTTTGATCTGATGTCCGGCATCGAGACCGTTCAGCAGCGGCATGCCGATGTCGATGATGATCACCTGCGGCTTCAGGGTGGCGGCGATGCGCACCAGTGCACGCCCGTCACCTACTGTCGCGACAACATCGTATTCCGGTTCAAGCAGCTTCTTGCAAGCATCCGCCACAAAGGCGTGGTCGTCAGCAATCATGATTCGCGGCCGGGTCATACATTGCTCCTTCGCTCAATCGGATTAGGAATCAACCGCCGCTTAAAGTACACCGCATGACTACCCTCAGTCGATCAATGATCACATTACAAGCACCTTAGTCAAAAACTTGCAGCGGACTAAACTAGTTGGCGGAATTGTACAACACTACCCCTAAAACTGCTAGCTCATTACTTTAGAATCGCTAGCCAGAACTGGCATCGCAGGTAATTCTTGATTGCTGCACTAACCTAACCCTTTGGCTTGGAGAAAGCCACTGTCAAAACTACCAGTTCACGACTCTGGAAACTTCGGCATCGCGACCCATACTGGACAGGTTCATACTCTATTGTGGCCGAGGATTCCGCGCAGCTCCAGGTGCGCCTTATGGAGTTGGGACTTGCTTGTACCTGCAGCCACTCCCAGACGTTCCCCGACTTCACCGTGCGTAAAGCCATCGACATCGTGGAGCAGTACTACACTTCTTCGCGCTTTAGACAGACTGTCCAGCGCCCGTCCCAATGCTACACGTTCGACCAGAAACGTTCGCGCGCAAAATTGATCTCGCAACGTTGGCGGTGGTGAACCCGATTTCAGTGTCTGAGGAATATTCAGGGATACTTCCCGCGGGCGCCGTCTACGGAAACGCATGAGGGCAAGGTTCACAGCAACCCGGTGCAACCACGATCCGAACTTTGCATCACCCCGAAAGGTGGATATTTTGCGATACACCTGCAGAAAGACTTCCTGGGCGAGATCCTCCGCATCAGATACATTGCCGGTGAACCTGAGACACAAAGAATAAACTCGCCTCCGATGCAAGTGATACAGCGACTCATAGCCAGCCACATCGCCGTTCCTCGCCTTCTCAATCGCTTCCGCTTCCGGCATCGCAGTGCCCGACATGGCCGCTTATTCCTTTCGTCCGGCGTTTTCCCAGGACCAGAGCTGGGACTGTCACAATGCACCGCAACGCAAGCACCGCGCAACTGTTAGTTTTGCTAGCTGCAATGGGGCTTTGTCGGGCGCTACATTTGGTCGCATGATAAGGGGTGTGCAAGCGGGCTTCGGGCTTCGAAATCACTTGAGCGGAAACCAATGGGCCATGCCCGCCGGAGACGTACGCTGAATAGAAGGGCCAACCCGATCGTCGGAAACGAGACCGTATGTCACGTTTGATCCGTCAGCTGCTGCGGCCGTATCGAGGAACCCTGGTCGTCATCCTGATGGCCATGGCGGTCGAGACGCTCATGAGCCTCGCCGGCCCGTGGCCGCTGAAGATAATTCTCGACAATGTCGTCGGGTCACATCATCTTCCCAAGTGGTTCGATCACTATCTGGGATCGGTAACCACTGGACTTGGCCCCGGCAAAATGAAGATCGCCGCTGTAGCAGCGCTGTTTGCGATTGTTATCGCAGTGATTGGCTCAATCGCTTCTTACATCGACAACTACTACACCGAAAGCGTGGGCCAGTGGGTAGCGCATGATCTGCGGATGCGGACATTCCACCATCTCCAGCGGCTTTCGCTGGCGTACTACGACAGTCATCAGACCGGCACGTTGCTCAGCACCATTACGGACGACATTCAGACGATTCAAGGTTTTGCATCTTCAGCTACTCTGGGCATTCTGGTGGATCTCTTGACCATCATCGGGATGCTCGGTCTGATGTTCTGGCTCAATTGGGACTTTGCGCTTATGGCAGTAGCCGTAACTCCGGTTTTATTGCTGTTCGTGTCGCGGTTTAAGCGGGCGGTAAAAAAAGCTACCCACGAGGTGCGCCATCGCCAGGCGGACATTGTTGCGGCGGTCCAGCAAGGACTCGAATCCGTGCGCGTGGTGAAGGCATTCGGACGTCAAGATCTGGAGCAAGAGGAACTTAGCGAAGTAAGCCACGCTACGGTTGAGGCCGCGCTCAAAGCACGTAAGGTGAAGTCGATGCTCTCGCCGGTCGTCACCGTGACTGTGGCTCTGTGTACCGCGTTTGTGCTTTGGCGTGGAGCTTCGCTCATTTTGGTGGGGACCATGACGGTGGGCGCATTGACCGTCTTCCTTTCATACCTCAACAAATTCTTCAAACCGGTGCAGGATCTCGCCAAGATGACCAACGCCATTGCACAAGCCGGCGTTGGGGTGGAGCGCATTCAGGCCATTCTCGAGACTGACACGATAATCCCCGAGCGCCCGGATGCGCGAGAGCCGGGAACGACTCGCGGCGAGATCACCTTTGACCACGTGGCCTTCGGTTACAACAAAGATGAGCCTGTGCTGCGGGACGTCAGCTTCACCATCAAGCAAGGCGAGTTAGTTGGGGTGGTCGGTACGACCGGCGGCGGCAAGTCCACGGTCGTGAGCCTAATTCCTCGTTTTTATGACCCAACTTCCGGCTCTGTCCGGATCGACGGCGTCGACATTCGTGAGTACAAATTGCATCCTCTTCGCGATCAGATCGGTTTCGTGCTGCAGGATACGGTGCTTTTCCGGGGAACAATCCGGGACAACATCGCCTATGGCCGGCCCGGCGCGACGCAGGAGCAAATCGAGGAAGCGGCGAAGCTCGCCAATGCGGACGAGTTCATTTCGCGAATGCCCCACGGCTACGACACCCCGGTGGGCGAGCGCGGTCTCACTCTTTCCGGAGGCCAACGGCAGCGCATTGGAATTGCTCGCGCCATCATTCGCGATACGCCGATCCTAATTCTCGACGAACCCACCGCTGCGCTCGACACTGAATCCGAACGACTCGTGATCGAAGCCCTGGAGCGACTGATGAAGGGACGAACCGTGATCACGATTGCACATCGGCTCAGCACGATTCGTGACGCTAACAAGATCATTGTACTCAAGGAAGGCGTAGTGGCGGAACAAGGAACTCATCAGGAACTAATTGATCTCGGCGGAGTTTATGCCGAGTTGCACCGAATACAAGTTGATGGAGTATCGGAAAAAGTTGCGTCGTAGATACAGGTTATTGCAAGTCGTCCGTGGTCGCTCGATCCGTCGTCGACGATCACGAGCGTATGTCTGTTTCCTGGAGGTGGTATGCCCCGTTCCCTAGTCGTTCTTCCCGACGACACCGCCCAGCCGATTCTCGATGCCATCAATGGGGCGACCAAGTCGTTGCGGGTGAAGATGTTCATTTTCTCGGACCCGGCGCTATTGAAGGCGGTTATGGAAGCGCACCACCGAAAGGTCAAGGTGCGGGTGATGCTGAACCCCGCCCGCCGCAGCGGTGAAGCTGAAAACGAGGAGTCCCGCAAAATGCTGACCAAAGCGGGGGTCGAGGTCATCGATAGCAACCCGGCGTTTGATCTCACTCACGAGAAATCCATGGTGGTGGATGACCGTACGGCTTTTGTGAAATCGCTCAATTGGGAGACGAAGAACTTAACCGAGACACGGGACTATGCGGTGGTGACCGACCACAGCCACGAGGTTGGCGAGATTATCGATTGCTTCGAGGCGGACTGGCACCGGAAGTCTTTCGATCCTGGCGAACATGCGCATCTTATCTGGTGCTGCGGCAACGGCCGGGACCGAATTGCTGAATTTATCGATCAGGCAAAGCACACACTTTTTGTGCAGAACGAGCGCTATCAGGATGCCATCATCATCGAGCGCCTGGTGCGCGCCAAGGAACGCGGGGTGAAGGTTCATGTGATGGCGCGCCCGCCCCACACTCTGAAAAAAGAGAAATTGGTCGAGGGCGTGGGCGGCCTGCGCATCATGGATGATGTGGGAATCAAGATCCACAAGCTCAAACATTTGAAACTCCATGCCAAGATGCTTTTCTCGGATGGAGTCCGGGGCATCGTTGGCTCGATCAACCTGGCACCAGGCAGCTTCGACAGCCGGCGCGAACTGGCGATTGAGGTACGCGATGACGATGTGATTGAACGGCTGCATAAAGTCGTGCATCAAGACTGGGAGAATTCCCATCCGCTCGATCTAACCGACGAAGGGCTGCTGGCTGATCTTGAGGACCGAAAAGATGCAGTAGACCTCGCGATTCACGCTGAGCACAAGAACAAAGATTGAAGATTGCAGGAATTATTCCCGCGTTGGCGAAGTCGCGGGCTGCTTGTCGCAGGGACGCTCTGAACAGGAACGAAACATTTCAGAGTTTTAGAAGCAAAGGGACGAATATCACCGCAACGCATGTGGTTCACACAGGAAAGGATAAAGAAATGTCGCATACAAAAAACACAACTGCCAGCATTTACAAGCTCGCAGTCGGGAGTTTGCTACTGAGTGGTCTGCTGTTGGTGGTAAGTATTCCCGGCTTCGCGAGAGATAAGAATGAAACCATCGACGCCACTGCCTTCGGCACGGGCACGCAACTGGGGGCGAACATCGGAGTGACGTTGAACATCTACGAATTCTCGACTCCCGCGGACAAATCGGTTCTGGTTCAGGCCTACGAGAAGGGTCAGAACCAGGGATTGGTCAACGCGCTCCAGCGGATGAAGGCAGTAGGCCACGTCGAGATCACCGGCACCCTCGGGAATGACTGCTCCTATATCAAAATGATTCCCACGCCGACGGGACGGAAAATCGTGTTTGTGACCAATCGTCAGATCCGCTTTGCTGAAGCGTGGACGGACAGCCAATCTCAATCGTTCAACCTCACCGCCGGCATTATCGAAATCAACGACCAGGACAAAAGCAAGAGCACTGGCGTCTTGTATCCAGCGGCACAGCTTGTCCTTGACAAACAGGGAGAATTGCAGTGGGACCTGCGTGAAAACCCCTGGAAGCTGGTTGACATTCTGGATTGGAGAGGGACACCTGGCGTCAATTAGCGAGGCTGACTTGCGTCGGCGCGGCGGTGGTGGAACTGACCTTTCCTCAGACTTTGCAGGGGAAGATTGGCGCTTGGTGCTGAGCCTTCCTCTGATTCAATTACTGTTTAAGAAGTATTCGATGCTTTGGTTTTTGAATTTTTAATTTCGTGAGGAGATTATGAAGATTCAGCGCAGCTTTACGTTCTGCTTCAGTTCAATCTTGCTATCGTTTTTCTTGCTGCTCAATTGCGTGGGGGCACGGGCGCAATCCAAGAATGCCAGCAAGTACGCTTGCTCGGAAGTAAACCCGGCGGCGTTGTGCAATGCCAGTATCACCTGCGGATCCGCTTCGACTCCGTGCACGGTAGACGTTAAGCGAACTGCGAACTCCGCTGAGGCCGTAGCAAGTATTGCGAAGCCGAAGGGAAATGCAACGTTCTGCGTGAACGCGGGCACAACGTTAACCTGGCAAAGCGCCTCCAAGAACACAGGTTTCGTCGTGGACTTCGGCCCTTCTGATCCGTTTGCACAGGGTGGAACCATCATCGGCGGTTCTGATCGCTCCGTCTCGGTCGTGGCGAAGAAGCCGGGCTGTTACAAGTATTCCGCCGGAGCCTGCGTGTCGGGCGCCATTTATGGAATGTGCGGGAACGCAAACGCAGAGGTTATCGTCGTCAGCGGTGGCAACTAACGTGCTTCTCCAAGCTCCGGGTCCGGATCCAGCCAACTACTTACTGAGAGCGGAGCATGGCAAGCGACGTGAGTCCCAGCAAGTTGAACCAACAGAATCGCGACGAACGGCTAAGCGTGTCGGGCGCACAGACCGGCTCAGGATTTCGTTGGAGAAATCCGGTGCGGATTTAGGGTGAATCCGGTTCGCCGGCCTCTGTTCCAAGTTCGTCCGCTACGCGGTAAGCGGGCACTCGGGATGGTCGCACGCGCACGCGATCTCCACATCGTCTTTTCCGGCGTCCCGGCATTGCTCACTGCAGTAGTCTTGATGAGGTGGAACGACGCAGCGGCACGGCATGTGTTTACAAGTTTTCGGCTCAGCATTTGGCATGGTATCTTCCTTTCTTCTTTGTGATTTCGAATTTCGTTTCTCGGATTACCCGGCTTCCTGGTTGCTACTGCGATAGCCCGCGACCAGACGCGCTACAGTAATCGCAATGTAGAGCACACCGGCTACCGCTTCGAGTGCTGCGACCATGCGTGCGATTGGCGTGACGGGGACGATATCTCCGTAGCCTAAGGTAGTCAGGGTGGCGAGACTCAGGTAAATTAAGGTGCCACGTGGAAGTGCAGACGTGGAGCTCGACGCTTGAACGAACGAACCAGGATGAATCGCTTCCAGCATATTGTACAGACTGAACCACAGCATTCCTAACAAGAGATAAAGGCTTACCGAGACAAAGATTCGGTCGTCCGTCACCGAGCCGGCGCGGCCCAGGTAGGCGAAGAATCCAATTGATACGACTGCAAAAAACGCCGCCAGAATTGACCAGTTGATGATCGAAAGAAGTCGAAGTGGATACAAATGCGACGCAGCCATCACCAAAATTGAGAAGCCCGCGAGAACGATGGCGGGCCATCGGACGCGTGTTCTTTCAGACAACGTCTGAGTAGCCGAAATCAGAGTTCCATACATCGAAAACAGGAGAATTGCCTCGCCCAGTTGGTCCTTCTCCAACAGAGGATTCAGGATCAGAAACACGAGTAGCAGACCAAGCAGCCAAACGGAGCGGCGACTTTGCGCCGGAGCATTGGTGTTGGGCGCACTCGACCGCCCTGCAATCTCGGCAGGGGCGGCATCGGCAGATACTGATCGTCCTGCCGAGCTGCCTCGACTCAGGGTTTCAGGACTCAAATCCTCTCCCGTTGCATCGCTGCTAATCTTCAACCGTGACCGTAGGCTGAAATATGTCAGACTTCTCCAGTAGCTACTTGGGCCACTGCTTGAACATTTTCTGGACCGCTTTCTCCACCATCTGCTGATTCTTGTTTCCGTTGTTACTCAGCGTGTTTTGAGCGATTCCTCGCCAAACCAATGACTTGGCCTTCGCGTCATAGAGGTCGACGATCATGGTCCCCTCGACATTCTGTTCCGCAGTAATGCCGCCCATGCCGCCGCCGATCCCGCGCATTCCCCATGCGCTATAAGACGTTTGCTGTCTCAGGCCGCCATTGGCCGTAAGGATCAGGTCGGGATTCTGATTTTCCTGCACCATCTGGAATCCCTTGCCCTGCATCGCATTGTTGATGTCCTGCTGCGCTACCTGGGCGAGAATCGAATTTTGAATCTGGTTCTGGTTCTGGGAAGCCCACGCGTAGGTGTGATACTGCGCGAAACTCTGGTTGTGGTTGTAGTTTACCGAGACCTGCTGCGCCGACAAGGCGATTGACATCAGGAACATCGAAGCGAGAATCGCTAAAATCTTTTTCATCGATCCCTCCAGGTTTTTTCGTTTTTTACGGGAAAATTCGTTCTTCGTTCTCAACTAGTCAAACTTTGCCAGAACCTTGGTCAGGGCATTGCTCCGTTGCATACTTGACGTCGCACGCCGATCCGCCAGATGAAATTGGCTAGATGCGTCCACCCTCGTCTGAAGCAGGCTCGGCTGCTTCGAATTCCATCGCGTTACACTAGCTGACGGAGCTCGATGACGGAACTAGTAAGTCTTACAGGGGCAAAGGGAAAAACTGGCAGAATGGCAGACTGAGCTCGAAACGGCGGTGCGATGCTGCGCTCATCAACAGCAAAATGGAAAATCGACGAAACCACTCCGGTCGGGATTCTTCCGCTGCGTTGCTCCGGTTCGGCAGGGCGATGATCATGAAGGAATTCATGAGGGAATAATGTGGCGTTTAATAGCGTATTGCAGCAGTTCCGCATTCGTCTTCAGCCCGAGTCTTTCCATGATGCTGTACTTGTGAAAGGCCACGGTTCCAGGCTTCAAGTTCAAAATGTTGGCAATTTCTTTCATCGACTTCCCTTCCGCCAACAACTGCAACACCTCCCGCTGCCGCGCCGAGATGTGTTTCTCGGCGTCATAAATCTGCCCGCTGCGCAACAGGAAGTTCACCGTATCCGCAGTAATCGTCGGAGACAAGTACGACTCCCCGCGCAGTACCCGGCGTATCGCCAGCATCAACTCCTCGGCCGCCGAAGTCTTCACCACGTATCCCGAGGCTCCGCGCCGGAACGCCTCCGCCGCCACTTCCGAATCCAGACTCATGGTCAGAAACACTAACTTGACCGCCGGCAGGACATGCTTGACCTGTTCGCCCGCGTCCAGCCCGTTCAATTCCGGCATGGCAATATCGACGATCACCACATCGGGCTTGAGTTCCGCCGCGGCCTGCAACAGAGCACGCCCATCGCCCACAATCGAGACCACCTCAAATTCCGGTTCCAGCAGATTCTTGCAAGCCTCGGCCAAAAGGATGTGGTCATCGGCAATCATCAGCCGAGCTCGCTTGTGACGTTCCACAGCCATAAATCTGCCCGCGGCACCCGCCGTCATTGCGCGTCCGCCATCGAAATAACGACGCCGAACTTCATCATCGCCAAAATGCTATCCGCAATCCCCTTCCCGCATACCTACTACTTCTGCCAGTCTTTTTGGGCGCGTGAATCCCTCGATTTCACCCTGTTGAAGGCGAGGCAATGTTGGCGCCGCTAAACATTCTGACAGTTCCAAGCAGTGAATTTTTTGACGGTAAGCTGTCGCTTTTGCTAGTCGCGCAGGCGCGCGCAACAAGCTAAAAGTATGGGTACGTCACACTCACTAACAGGCTGCCGGCGGGTATGTGGGTACTGGACAGTTTTCATATTCACTATCGGGGATTACATAACACTGGGCAACCCAACGTGCCGAGGAAAAGATCGAACTACCAGATATCACCATTGGCAACGACGAGGGCTCGCAGCCGCCCCGGACACAAAATAGATAGAAAGAGCGCGGTCAAGACTTTCCTAACTTTGCAAGAATGGAGAATAAATAAAATGAAACGCAGCGCTGTATTGCTCGTAGGGGTTGTTATGTTGCTTGGGCTGGCGGCGATGGCTCAGGATTCCAAATTTGAGGTAGCGGTGGACTACAGTTATGCTCGTTACAACGCCAGTCACGCCTACACCTCAAGCTACAGTCTGAACGGCGGTGGCGGCGCGGTCGACTTCAACTTCACCAAGTATCTTGGCATCAAAATGGACCTTCAGGGCTATGGCAGTAACACCCAAAACTTTCACGCTGCCGCGGGAAGTACCATTTGCCCGCTAGGGTGCAGCGCGAACGTCCAAGGCAACCTGTTCACCTATTTGTTCGGTCCGCAGATCGGGATCCGAACCGGAAAGATACGGCCATTTGGCCATGTTCTTCTCGGTGGAGCGCACTCCAACGTCTACGGAAATCTGGAGAAGGTATCAGGCGTAGTATTCTCCAAGGCTCCTTCCGGGAATAGCTTCGCGCTCGCGGCGGGCGGAGGCATCGACATTCCGATTAACCATACGGGGACCATCGCGTTCCGGCCGGCCGAGATCGATTATCTTTACACTCGTTTCAACAACTCCGCGGCCAGCGGTCAGAACAATTTCCAGTACAAAGCGGGAGTCGTATTCAACTTTTAACCGGCTCTCTTTCGCGCTAGGGGACTCGGAGTAGTCCCCTGCGGAGCTCTCTACTCCCAGCGAAATCCTATACCGCTTTTCAACTCGTAATGTCCGCCGTCGCAATGAGATATGCTGGAGATAGCGGTTGATCGCCATATCCGAATGACACTGTATAGTCAGATCTGTAGTGTGTCCAATCATGCGCCCTAGAAAACTGGCTCCGAGCTGCCGGGATCAGGTAGATTTGCATCTACCTGCAGACAATTTGTTTGAGGCGGTTTTGTGCGAACTGGAGACGGTAGAAAGCTAAGAGTCGCATTTTTCCCTGACGCGTATAACGAAGTCGACGGTGTCGCCAACACGAGCCGACATTTCGAAGCATTCGCGAGGAATCGCGAGCTTCAATTTCTGACCGTCCATGCCGGACCGCGCAAAGAGGTTGTAACCACAGGTTCCGTAACCCGCATCCAGCTTCCTCGGAGTCCAGTTACTTTTCCCCTCGACCGGACGCACCAATATGACCCAGCGTTTTGGCGACACTACAACGTTGTGGCTGGGCTGGTGCGGGAGTTTAATCCCGACGTTGTCCAGATCACAGGGCCGAGCGATGTGGGGATGCTCGGTGCGCTAATTGCCCATCGAATCGGCATGCCTCTGGCCGCAACCTGGCAAACAAATCTGCACCTGTATGCTCGGACTCGTCTGGATCGAGCTCTGTCGTCCCTTCCATATCCCCTCTCTGTCAAACTGTTGAACGCGGTCGAACGGAGGGCGCTGCGCGCAGCCATCCGCTTTTACAAGCTCCCGCGACTTCTATTCGCTCCGAATCGCGAAATGGCTGCCCTCCTCGAACGGATGACGGGTAAACCTTGTCTGTTGATGTCTCACAGTGTGGATACGGCGGCCTTCAGTCCGGATTTCCGTGATCGCGAAGGAGGTCCATTCACCTTCGGTTACGTGGGGCGGCTGACGGCGGAGAAGAATGTACGCTGGCTCGCGTGGATCGAGCATGCCCTCCTCGCTCGCGGCCATCGAGACTTCCGCGTGGTGATTGTTGGCGACGGAGCGGAACGAGAGTGGTTGCAAAAACACATGCAACACGCCGAATTCACTGGAGTGCTCACTGGCCGCGATCTATCCCGTGCATTCGCCAATATGGATCTTTTTCTGTTTCCGTCGGAGACGGATACCTTCGGCCTCGCGGTTCTTGAGGCGCTATCTTCAGGCGTTCCCGCAGTAGTGAGCTCGGTCGGCGGACCAAAAGATACGGTGCAACCCGGCGAGACGGGATATGTTGCCAACAATCTGGAGCAGTTCGTCGGGCTTGCGGACTGGTTGCTAACGCAGCGGGAGTTGCTTCCGGCAATGCGTCTGGCTGCTCGCTCGTACGCACTTTCAACTTCCTGGAATGTAATTTTTGAGAATGTGTACAAGGCTTATGAGCAGTTCTTCTACCCGAGCAATAGCATTCGCCCGGGTGTACCTGAATCACAAGAATCTGAGATGCGCCCGGCTACGCCGCTAGGGTAGAGGCCAATTTGGCAGATGAATTTATCCAAGACGGCTGCAATCAAGAGATACAGATGTGTCGTAAACTGATGCGGAGAGATTTTGGATCGCGTCTTCATGCCAAGACAGAAACCGGCAGGACGATACCAGACTTGGGGGGCTCTATGGCAATCGAGTTTATGCGGACCCGGCTGACAGCCGATCGCATTTTTCAGCAGACGGAAGGCCTGGAAGTTTATTTGGTGGGAACCACGGTGCTATTCGCTTCATTGGGTCTGGGCGAGGCCGTTTACCGGTTAGCTTTTTCGGACTTTGATGGAGCCACAGATCGCCTTCCCATTGAGGCCTTATTCGGACTGGTCTTTGCCTACCTTGCGACAAAACTCGCGCGGAATATTTACCTGCACCGGAAGCAAACGACGGCGCGACTACACTTGATTTGGGATAGAAACCACCGTATACGCCATGCCTTGGGAGCAATTTCCCCGATGGCGCACCCCTCAAGAAACCAGCAGTCGATCCGGGTGATCCGTGAAGAAGTAGATCGAATTGAGCGGGCTCTTAAGGACGTCCTGCCGGACTAAGACCTGATTGGAATGGCGATCGCTCTCCAGAAACTAACTCGATAGCCAGCGCTATCCTGATGAAGGCGATCGTGTAGACCTTGAAGAGGATCGTTCATTGCCGCTAGCGTCCTCTATCTTCTTGATGTTGGAATTTTACTCGTCTGGACCGATATTCCAAGCCAGCCGTCCCCCGCAGTTACAAATACCTAGACGAACTAGCAGAAGTTACAGTTCGATCGTGCGACAAGATCGGGTAAATTTCAAGCTGGAATGAAGTGTTTCCTCGCGGGCTGATGGTGGTTTGCGAGGCGGGGTTGACGACGAATACGAATCGGCATCCGGCTGGGGATCGTCAAGCCCGGTGAATTCTGTGGACCGCAGCAATCGCCCGATAGTAGCAAGTGCAAGGTCGCGGGAGCTTTGGCAAATCGGCGGTCACTGATAGACATCTGGAACAAAAGAGGGAGGATATAAGGCTGGGAACTATCTGGCAACGATGATGGACTTGGATCGCGGAACCTCCATTTTCCCTTCACTTTTTGATGTCTTCCAAGTGGAACGCCGATTGCCTAGATTTAGCTAGTTTTCAACTGAAAGGGTGTTAAATGTCCAAAGCCCGCGTGTTGTTAGCCGATGACAACCCGGCGATGCTGGAAGAGGTCGCTTCCACGTTGGCATCCGAATTCGACGTGGTAGGAGCTGTCCACAACGGCCAGGAGGCACTGGATGCGGCCGCCCAACTGGATCCGGATGTCATCGTCCTCGATATTTCGATGCCAGTCTTGGACGGGATAAAAGCTGCTGTGCGTCTGCGGGATAACAACTCCGGTGCGAAAATCGTTTTTCTTACCGCCAACCATGACGCCCTTATTTGCGAGGCCGCCTCAGAGACGGGCGCGCTGGGCTACGTAACGAAGCCACGTTTGATACCGGATCTGATTCGCGCTACGAAGCTCGCGCTTGCCGGTTGTCGCTTCGTCTCACCCGACGTAGGATGAGCTACCGACCATGCAGGCTAAGGCTGGACAATTACACCATCAAACGGCGTTGCCGCCACGAAGCGTCCGCCGACCACGCTGATGAGGCGAAGTGGATAACCGGAATCGGGTCCGCGACGCCAGGTTTGTCCGCCATCGCTGCTCTGAAAGACCGTGCTGGTGGCCATGCTGGTGGCCAGCAGACGCTTATCCGACTCATCGTATGAGATCGAACTGATTTCCCGGTCGGGCAGCCCATTGAGCATGCGCTGCCATGTCGTTCCGCTATCGGTACTGCGAAACGCGCCTTCGCGGGATGCGACCATAATTTGTGCATCAGGCGTAACCGTCACTCCTCGGATAACCCGGACGTTTGCCGGCAGCGCCGCTGTCTGCCACGTGGTTCCTCCGTTTGTGGAGAACGCAACCTCGCCACGAGTGGCAGCCACCACCAGGTCTCCGTCCGACTGCACCGAGACAAAGTCACTCTTGCCCATCACTGGACCGCCGCTCCAACTCTTGCCCTCATTCGAACTTGTGAACAATCCCACCGATGTGGCAGCCAGCCATCGCTGAGGGGTGACCTCAAGGTCATTAACTCTCGCGTCGAGAACCATAGTGATCGGAGGCTTGGCCGCCACTTTCGTACTTTTTTTCGCTGGCGGGCGTGGAACCTGACCATTGATAATGGTATTGCTTGGCCGCCACTTCGCGGCCTTGCGATCGAGTATGAAAATACCTCGATTGGTGCCGGCAACCAGCGAACCACCGGACGTTTGCCGCAGGGTAAAAACGTCGCGGCCTCCAAGTCCGGTGCTGCTCTGCTCCCAGTGGTGTCCACTGCTGCGATAAGAAAACACTCCACCCCATTCCCGGTCATTGACGACACCGACGAATATCCGGTCAGGGTCGCTCTTGTCAGCCAGGATGGCGGTAACGTAGCGGTGCGCGTAACCGTGATTGGACGCCCTGAAAGTCTGTGCGCTGTCGTCGCTCGCGATTACGCCGCTGCGGTCGGTTGCCAACAGCACCAGCTTGGAGTTTCGGGGATCGATTAGCACATCGTTCACCACGGTTTCAGGATTGCCAAACCGCTTCCAGGTCTTACCGGCGTCGGTTGTCTTCCATAAACCTTCAGTAGTCCCCGCATAAACGACCTTGGAATTATTCGGATCCTGCTTCAGGACTCGCGTACGACGGGCAGAGAACGGCATTCCTTGAACCTTGCGGAAGACTTCTCCGCCGTTGTCGCTGCTGTAAATTCCCGAACATGCGCTGGCGTAGACAACCGATGGGTTGGTCGAGTCAATAATGATCGAAAACACATCCGAGTCCTCGATCATGCCCTTGGTGATGTGGTGCCACGTAACCCCGCCGTCATCGGTCTTCCATGCCAGGTGCCAAGTCCCCGCATAGACGATGTTCGGGTTCTTGGGGTCAACGGCGATCGATTCGATGTCCTTGATTTCAGCGTGTCCGGCAGCAGAAATTCGCTCCCATTTTTCACCACTATCCGTGGTGCGGTATACACCGTCGAGCGCGCCGGCGGTCAGCACCTTCGGATCGGATGCAGCCATGGCGAGGGCGCGAATGGATTTTCCGCGCATGGCGGGCAGGGCTTGCCAGGTTTTTCCGCCATCGCGCGAGCGGAACAGGTCGCCGGCCTTCTGGTCCTCCACGCTCCAGGCTGACACGAACATGAGGTCCGGATTCTGGGGATCGATGACAATGTGGTCGAGCACGTAGTCATCGCCATCGCCCAAGTGCGCAAATCGGGACCAATTCTGGCCACCGTCTAACGATTCAAAGACGGTTCCAGTGCCCGTCCCCAGGAAAACGTGGTTGAGATTACGCGGATCGTAAGCCAGACTGCGGGCGTCTCCGCCATCCGGTCCCAGAACTTTCCATTCCGCGGCCCAAAGAGAAGTGGCACAGAGAAGTCCCAACAACGCAAAGAACAATTTGCGATGAACTAAGCGCATCGTCTTCGAAATCATAGGTAAGGTTTCCTCGGGCGGGATACGATATTTAGATCTACAACCGGGCATAAGAAGACTGGGCGGAGCAAGTCAACCCTATGCCTTTTGGAACGCTTATCTGAACTGGCGAGGCACAACTCAACGCATTTTCTATCCATTTGCTTTCGCATTAAACATCTAGAATCGCACAGACAACAAGTCCTACGCTACTCGAAGCCGGTCGGGATCGAGATATTTGACTAGCAAAACCTCATTCCCGTCCTGGCCGTAGATAAGCTGATCGACCAGCTTCTGCGCCAGCAAAACCCCGAAGCCACCGGGACGCATGCCCTGGGCTTCTCTCAAGCCGACATGGCGAAATGGATCTTCGGCTGGATTGGCAATGGCAGCGTGCGGAATCTCATCCAAGGTAAAGCCCGGGCCTGGGTCGTTGATCTGGCACGTTACCATATGACGGGCGCGAACATAGGCAATCTCAACAAATTTCGACGGATCGAGCCCACCGCCATGCTCGATCGCATTCAGCAGCATCTCGCGAAAGGCCATCCCCACGGCGCTTCTCTCAGGCTCGGGCAGGTCGGCGATCTCGTTAAAGAATTGTAGCACCCGCTCGGCGGTCTTCCGGTCGCAGCGGACCAGAACGCGAATCCATTCGGGGGTTGCTGAAATGACGTCGATGCCGTCGTCCCAACAGGGCTCCTCGACTGCTTTGTGAATCATGTCAGCGAGCGCATCCAATGCGTAAGGCGGCGAAAAATAGCTGAAGGCGCTTGCACGCATGGCGTCGATTACGTCCGTGGGTGCGCTTTCATCGGTGAGGATGATGAGCCGCGTGTGCGGGCGCACCTTCCGGAGTTTGCGAAGTAGTTCAATGTCCTCTCTGCCTGAGGTTTTTTCGCTGGTTAAGATGAGATCGAAGGCTTTCGCCTGGGCCATGGCAAGCGCCGTGGCATTGTCACGCGCATGTTGAACAGCCCACTCTCCCGGCTTAAAAACATCGGAAAGAAGGCTATGGATCAGCTCGTTGGCGTCCACCAAGAGTACGTTTTTCACCGCGAAGGGTTTCAACTGCGAGTTCATATGCCTGTAGCGTTGCCGAATACTGTCAGGCCCGACGTTTGGAAACCGCCAACACGAGGGTAGCCGCGCATCGCTCTGCCGAAAACTAGTAAAACTTGCAGCCAGAAGCCCGCTTGACAGGGAGTCACTGCGACTTTTGATAGTAGCGCAACTGCTTTCCACACCCTAGAGTAAACCCTCGAAGCTGTTTCATCGTGAACTCGCAAGGAGCTATAACTTGAAACGCAACCAAAGATTCGTTTTGCTGTGCATCTTATGTCTGGTCTGCGCTGCCAATGTCAAAGCACAGAAAGTCAGGGTCGAATACAATAAGAAGCAACACTTTTCCGGTTTCAAGACTTATTCGTGGATGAAACAGTCCGCCAACTCACACCCGTTCATAGTCATGGACATCACGGGAGAGGTCGACAAACAGCTTCAGGCGAAGGGTTTAACCAAGACCGACAGTAGTGCCGACTTGTTAGTTAATGCCAACGGAGCCCTCGATGGCAAACTGAACGTATCGTATGACGTTAACATCTATGCTATGCCCGGCCTCGATGGTCCCTGGTGGGATGAGGGAGACCCAGGCGCAATGGGGCACGGCAGTGGTGCGGTCTTGATTGACCAGGGAACACTGGTCATCGATCTCGTGGAACGCTCGGCGAAGAAACTCAGGTGGCGGGGCGTCGCGCAGGCTAATCTTGATCCCGATCAGCAAGAAAAAACGATGGAAATAATCGAGAAGGCCATTGTCAAAATGTTCCACCAGTATCCTTCCAAATAGCTCTATTCGGGGCGAGGCAGTTTGGAAAGACCTACTTCTCCGGAGCTATGTAGCCTTTCTTGTAATAAGCATGGAGGGGCGGAACGCCCGACGAGGCGGTCACCTGGAGCTGGAGCCTGATCTTCCGCCATTTGCCATCGTGTGCAGCATTGCTTGACCGATACCCGAGAAGGTATTGCTCCCGCAGTTCTTGGCTGATGGCGGCGGCGATTTCGGGAACCTTGTTGCGGTCATCCGCGGCAATCGTACGCCCTCCCGTCTCTTCAGTAATCTGGGTCAGCAAGCGTTTGCCCAACTTTTCTTCGATTGTCTTGAAAACGGGAACTGGCATGTTGTCGAAAATTCCGATCGAGTAGATGAGCACGTCGGTCTCCTGCACGAGGTTCTTTATCTCCTTCGCCGTATAGTGACTGTGATTGTCACCACCATCGGAGACGATGAATAGCGCTCGCCGCTGGTACTTCGCCGAGCTCAATTTATCCACGCCCAGGTAGATTCCATCCAACAGAGCAGTATTTCCGTTCGGGATTACCCGAGCCAGCTTGGCTTCAATCTCGTCAAGCGACTGAGTAGTGTCGGCGATGATCCTGGGACGATCGCCAAGGGTGATCACAAAGTAGTCGTCCTCCGGGTTGGCACCCTTGAAGAATTCAGCCACGGCCGTACGCTCAGTCTCAAACTTGTTGCTCATGCTCTTACTGACATCCAGGATGAGTCCAACCGAGATCGGGGCATCTTCCAAAGAGAAATTCCGGATTTGTTGCCGCTCGTTTTCCTCATACACCGTGAAGTTCTGCTGTTGAAGGTCGGTCACAGGGTGATTCTTTCCGTCGGTGACGGTCGCGGGTACGAGCACCAGATCTACATCGGCGCGCAGGGGTCCGGTGTGGGCATTCAGTGCAGAGTCGGCGTCGGGCGACCCGGGCGCCGGCGCGTGGATTGCATGATCAACTGGATTGCGCGGAACTATGTGCACTTCGTCGGCAGATTGCGCCTGGGCGCAGCAAGAGAGCAACGAGACGGCGAGCCAGAGAACGCCAGCGAAGCAAAAAGAAGCAATAATCGACGCCCGATTCGCGATGAATTGATCCGCATAACATTCATTCGCAGGACATCGTTCCATAGGGAGCCGCCAGTCGCTCGTTACCTTAGCCGCCGAGTCGCTTTGAATTCGGTACGGCGCGCATGGGGCGTGCGTCTCATTATATCTTCGACAGCGGAGCTGCTTTCATTACCTCTGGGCATGATCGCCGGGGGCCGGAGTCATGCAAGGCATGATTGAAAGTTACTTTTTGAAATAATAGGTCCAACTCAAGCTGATGTAGGATTTCAACGGAACGCCGACTACGCATTCGATGGGACAAGACCCGGACTGGTTTGGAATTGTTTCTGTCGTTTGGCCTGTGTAGCCGTTGGCCAGCAGAAAGTTGGCCGCTACGGACATCCGATTCTCAAGAAATGGTCTGAGCACAGCGCCGCGGACCTCGGTAATCGGTACTCCCACAAAGCCATCGCCAAGCGGCTTGGCTTTCACATACTCCAACTCACCCCGCGCCTGGAGGTGAAACGGCAGTTTATTCACCGACCCGACGGCATCCCAGATCATACGCGGCGCCTCAGGCACAGGCTGTCCGGTCAGGGTGTCCCGGGCGTCGGCCTGCGCAAAAGAGACGTACATGGCTCCATAAGTAAAGTTTCTTTGCAGAGAGACGGAAAGGACTTTGTTGATGGAAGGCCCTTGACTCTCCTGCAGGCCTGTATCTGGATCGATTTTCGCGAGCTCTTGAGAATTCGAAACCCGTTTCAAGGTAAGGTAGAGTTGGGTCTGCTTGATTACTTTGGAGAAAACAAGCTGATAAGCGCGCGAAGGGGAAAGAAGCGTTGGTTGCGCCGTACCCGTGCCAATGCGCGGGTCCTCCGTATGAAACGCCTCCCCGTAACTGAAAGCGACGGTGGGGAGATATCCCGCCCCGGAAGGAAACAGCGTGAGCGTCCCCTTGGGCAAGGTTAACGACGCGAGTCTATCGAAGGAATTTTGCGGATTTATCAGATCTTGGTTGTTCATCCAGACTTCTTCCTGCCTAACGCCCAAGTCGTAGTGCACATACTTGCCAAGTGTCCCGTCAAATGAAACAAAGGGCTCAACGAAAGACAGGGTCAGATTGTTGCTCGTCACGGGCTGGAAAATGCCCTGATTGTCAATATGGTCGAGATTTAAATTGCGCGGCGCATCCCGGCGAAGATCAACCCCGGCCAGCAATGAAATCCACGGGCGGACGCTTTGCAGGTACGCGGTCTCCCCACCCATCACGTTTCGTGATTCGCTCTGCTGAATCAGGCCTTCGCCAAAATTCGATCTGAGCCGGAGAGCATAATTTCGGAAGAATCCCGAGAAAGACAATTGCCTCTGTTCACTCAGCTTCCAGTTGTCGGATGCGACCAAAATCAATGTGTGCGTCCGGTCCAATTGCCGACTGTCGATCGTATCCCCTGGAACGGAAAAGCTTATCGGAATCAATCCCGGAATGTCGGAGAACCCGTAGTAACCCAAGCCGAACAGTGTCAACTGATGCCGTCCGAGATTGAAGGGGCGGAACCCGTTCAGCTTGTATTGTTGCCGGTGTTCCAGGCGCTCGAGAAATCCATTGCCGAAAGAAATCTCGAGCGCAATCCATCCGTCGGTCAGCGCATTTCGAGGGGCCCAACCTGCCATCAGGTCGGCGTCGCGATAGTCTCCCGTGAGTTGCAGAAAACTACTGAGTTGGCGCCGGGGCACATAGGTGGCAGCAAGATCGACGGAGTGGTTCCCCTGCCGGACGTCGAAGGCACCACCATCCACCGTGACCGCTTCGATCGTCGGTGGAATGAGGGGATTCGGATCAGAGTACCCGTTTCCGTGAGCATTGGCTGGAAGATTATTGGGAAAAAGAAAATCTCCGACCTGAAAGAACTGACCGATCGGCTCGCCATGATCTCCGGCAACGCCCGGCGCAAAATACTGCGGCGCCTTAATGCCCCCTGACGCAGTCTCGATGGGAAGCCCGGGAATCGAAATCGGGGCTCCCGGCCGTCCCGGGTTGGCGTCCAGAACCTGATCGTGAATAACAACGGTTTGCGCGGGATCGGGTGTCAGCGACGACGGGGATGAAGCAACAACCGTAACCGATTGCTGGACCGAAACCAGTTGCTGGAATTGCAAAGTGACCTGCTTTCTTTCGCCCCGAGCGACTGAGACATCCGAGGTCACCGCAACAAAAGAAGGGTCTTGCCCTATAAGTTGGTATTCACCGGGATCAATGCCCTCCAGATCGAAATTCCCTTGCCGGTCGCTGATGGTTTCGAGAACCAGCACTCCCGCGGAGTTCAGCAGTTTTAGGTGCGCCCCGGAAACGGTCGCTCCGCGAGGATCGAAGACCCTGCCAGACACACTGCCCAAGTCCGTGGCTTCTGCCGGATTTGAAAAGAGAAGGAGCAGTGCGAGTCCTGCCCAGCAAAGGCCGTGCGCGAAACAAAATGGGATGGTTGAGTTGCGCCGCATATTCGCTACATGAAATACGCGAACAGAGGATCAAACGGATTCAGGGTGCCGAGCTTTTCGAAACATTTCCATTTATCGCACTAAGGATGCTGAAGACGGTTTGTAATACGTTCCATATTTTCGTGCTACCAAATCATACTACAAGGAGGCAATCCCTAATTCTTGGCCGCTAGCAAGTCCTCGCTTTCGTATCGGAAGATTCGCGGTGCATGAATATTGAAGGGTCATTACTTCAACTACAACTTTAACAATAACAACACTCACGCCACCCCGGGCTTTTCGACCGAGTTCCAATTTCCATGCCAGAATTCTCTACTATTATTGCCAGAGCACGCATGCAATGTAACTGCTTAAGGTCGTAGTATCGAGAACCGACTTCTAGAGCTAGCGTTCAACTTGCGTGAAACAGATCGGGCCTGAGAGGATCAATCATGATTGCAGCTGGAGCTGCCGCCGCATTGGATTTGAGGCCAACATTCCTGGAAGGACTGGCACCTGCCGAGCGTCATGTGATTCTCGCAGCCGCAACCAATCGTCGATTTCTCACCAAGTCTGCAGTCGTGCATCAAGGAGACCCCGCCGAGCGCCTATTTCTGCTCACGAAAGGGCGAGCCAGATTTTTCTTCGTCACCCAGACGGGCAGGAAGATTCTGCTTCATTGGCTCCCGCCGGGGGAGGTATTTGGCGGTGCTACGCTTCTGTCGAGACCCTCGGCGTACCTGGTCAGCACGGAGACGTTGAAGGACAGTTCAGCATTGGTATGGGATCGGCCGACAATTCGAAGTCTTGCTACGCGGTATCCAAAGTTGCTGGATAACGCACTGACGGTCGCCTACGATTACTTCGCGTGGCATCTCGCGTCCCACGTGGCACTAACCTGCCAAACTGCCCGACAACGGCTAGCTCAAGTGCTGGCCAGTCTCGCCAGGGCAATCGGAGAAGATGTTCCGGGCGGTATTGAACTCGACGTCACGAACGAGGAGGTCGCCAACGCGGCGAATGTCACGCCGTTCACTGCCAAGCCGCCTTTTCAGCGCGTGGCAACGAAAGGGTGTCTTAACCAAGAGTCGTGGCAAGATTCTGCTCCACTCTCCAGAGCGGCTTTGCTAGGCTCGGCTTCGATGCCACAAACAGACCTGGGTAAATTTCTATGATCTCGTGAGTCGCGTCGTCAGCCGGAATAAGAAGCTGAGTGTTCTGCGCAGATTCTCTGGAAGACGGGGCTCTCTTGCGGGCGGCCAAAGCCAATCACCGGATATCCGCATAGAATATCTACGTCGTACGTCTTCGCAATCTGATCCCAGAGTTGCTCGAGACGAATCGCAGCGTGCGTCTTACCAGCTGCCAACAAGTAAGGCGCGCATTCCCCGCAAGCTGCGACCCGTCGACGACCTCCCTTCGCCGCCTTCGCTGCCGTCGCAACAAGTTCACCCGCCACCTTCAAAAATCGCACCGGATCGGGCAAGTCATTCACCATGAATGTGGACACTGTATCGGCAACGTCCATCGATGTATAGCGGCCATCTTCGATCGCGGTGTTGATGTCCAGGCCATCAGAGTGCAATCGGTGAAGAAGAGCGTTGCGATGTAACTCAGTCGCGACCACAATAACCGCATCTCCGGCCTTTAGAGCCGAACTGACAAAGCGAGCAAAGCCATCTAGAAAGCTTATATCGTCAGGATAGAATCGGACCTCATGGCAGTGCGGTCGAAGGGGTGCAACCGACGGCAGCACTTCTCGGAGGTGAGAGTTGTCTCGGCTCACCCCATCGCCGACAGCGGAAGAAACACTCCTCACTAAACTCGCACTGATGAATTTCTTGCTATGGGTCACGGCTTCGATGGCAGCTGGCAATTCGGTTCCAGCGCCTACTTTAACCACGTAGCCCCATGCGCCTGCCCGAAGCGCCTCTTGCGCCACGTCAGCAGACGATTCCTGAGTCAGAAAAATTATTTTGGACTCGGGGGATAGTTTGCGGATTCGTCGAGCGGCTTCGATTCCATTCAGTCGTGGAAGCCCGACATCGAGCAGGATCAAGTCCGGGCGGAGTTTCTCGGCTTTTTGAACTGCTTCTAGTCCGTCGGACGCTTCGCAGATAACTTGCAGTTCTGGGTTCTTCTTGAGCATCGAAGACACCAGCCGACGCCAAGGCTCGAAGTCATCCACCACAAGAATACGAACTAACGACATTCGGTGCCGCCCTCAGGTTGTAGTATCGAGTACTTGTTGCGATTGCACAATTGTTGCTCTCTTCTGAATGTGAAGTACAGCATCAAAATCGTTCGCAGGAACCATCAATAATTCACGTTCAAGTATTTCTCCTATTCTGCAGTTGACCTACCACTCGATTCGTGCCTGTCGAGCTATTCCTCTGCCGTGTCGGTTAGGTCGAAACCCGCTAATGCACGACTGACGTATTGCCGTCCCAGACTGACCGCTTTCACAGCAGCCAACAGCTCTCGCGCCGCATCCGACTTGGTGACATAACCTCGCGCGCCCACACTGAAAGCGTCTTGTACTACCTCCAGGTTCGAGTCTTGACTGAGGAAGAGTATCCTAGATTTGGGCGCGAGGGTGCGGATTTGTCGCGCCGCTTCGACTCCGCTTAGTTTTGGGAGATCGCTATCCAGAAGGATTAGGTCCGGCTGAAGCTCTACGGCTTTCTGGACCGCCTCCGCTCCGTCGACGGCTTCGCCGACGACCCGCACCTCAGGACTTTCCTCCAGCATCCAGCAAACACGACGCCGAAAAGACGCAAAGTCGTCCACTACGAGGGTGCGAATTTGGAGCAAAGAAACGGCCTCCGCCTGGTCAAAGTTCAAAGCCAAAGTCGCTGACCCGGCGGTGCTGAACTGATGACGTAAGAGGATGACATATTGGTTGCTGCGCGTCGTTGCCCGTAGGCAATCTCGTATCTGAGCAAGGGCAATGGCCCAGAGTGTGCTGACAATAAAAGAGATATAGGGCATCAACCAAGGCACCATGGCCTTGACTCGGCCTGCCGGACCCTATCCGTCCAGACTGGCTGGCATGCAATTTATTTTCTTGTTGCTCGTGTTTCTGCTAGTTCCTTAGGTTAGCCAGTCCTTGTGTAATAGGGACAAACAGCGGCGGTCCGCACGGATAGTTGTTCGCCGCTGGAGCGCTTCTTGGCGTCGCCGGCTGGCGTGAGGGAGCGCCTTATCTGTCTTTGCGACAGCAGTTCAGCTCTCGTAAGATGGCTCATTTGGATAAAGCTGCGATACGACCTCGCTGTGGGGGCATATGTTCACAAAACTCCTCAATGCAATCTTCGGCTGTTGGCACCTGCACTATAGTTTTCCGATTACTCCTCGTCACCGTTCTCGGCGCACCCAGGCGGCTTTGCTCACCGGCACCTACGTGGTTTGTCTCGACTGTGGCACGGAACTGTCCTACGATTGGAACACGATGAAAATCGTGTCCTCAACAGGAGAGAGAGCAAGGCTTACGCCGTCCCTGGCATCGAAAGAGGTCGCCTAATCGAGGGTAAGCTAAGAGAAATTGCTTCCTGCGGCTTTGCGCGAACTACCACTTTTGCTAGTCGCACTCCTACCTCCCGGCCATTATCGTGATCCAGAGATTCGAGGCAGTCTGTAACCAGCTCGCTGTTTCGCGCATGTAGCGAGCGCGACCAAGAACGCTTTGCCCGAGCGCTAATGCGGTGAACCTATCTATGTACCTTACGGCACGAACGAAGCATCAAGAAACATGATGAGAGTCTCGATGACGACCGCAAAACAAATCACAGCGCATCTTCTGGTATGGACCCTAGTGGTTGCGACTTGTCCGCTGGACAGTAATGCCTACCAGACGTCGTCACCACCCGCGGCGGCCAAAGCACCGGCGGGGCAATCTGCAGAGCAACTGGAGCAATTGGTAGCGCCCATCGCTCTGTATCCCGACGCTTTAGTGGCCCAGATCCTGGCGGGCTCCACTTATCCGACGCAAATCGTGGAGGCTGACCGATGGATGCAGCAGAACGCCAACTTGAAGGGTGAAGACCTGGCTAAGGCAGTCGATACTCAGCCATGGGACGAGAGCGTGAAGGCCCTTACACAATTTCCGTCTGTGCTGGACAACATGAGCAAGAATCTCTCTTGGACTTCGGCGCTGGGCGACGCCTATTTCAATCAGCAGCAGGACGTAATGACAGCCGTGCAGGACTTGCGCAGGAAGGCCAAAGACGCGGGCAATCTCAAGACCACCAAGGAACAAACGGTCACCACGCAGAACTCGGGAGGACAGACCACCATTGTCGTCCAGCCGGCCAATCCCCAGGTGGTCTATGTTCCAACATATAACCCTACGGTCGTGTATGGAACTCCGGTGCCTACCTATCCCGGCTACAGTGGCGCGGACGTCGCCGCCGCTGCCGTCATCTCGTTCGGCGTCGGAATGATGGTCGGTGCGGCCATCAACGGCGGAGGGTGCTGTGGTTGGGGATGGAATTCCTGGAACTGCAACTGGCATGGCGGAACTGTGATTTACAACCGTAACGTTTACGTCTCTCGCAGTACCACGTTTGTAAATCGAAATTCCTATTACCGCAATCCCAACAACTATCCCAGGCCAACGCCCTATGGCGCCAACGGCAACATAAACCGCAGCGGAAATGCTAATGTGAATCGCAGCGGTAACATGAGCGGAAATACCATCAATCGTGGCGGGAATACCGTAAACATCAACACCGGCGGGAACACCTCCACGAATCGACCCACGCAGTTGCCGGCGAATACCAATAAGCCAACCCAACTGCCGGCGAATCGCAGCAACGCGCAAAACAATCAGGCGCAGCTGCAAAATCGGGCACAGAACGAGGCTGCACGCGGATACGGCCAAAACAGGGACCCTGGTACCAAATCTGGCGCCTTTAGCGGCTACGGTTCTGGAGGCAGCACGGCCGCCGCGCAGTCGCGAGGGCGATCGAGTTATACCGGCGGTGGCGGGACGGCACGCGCCAGCGGCGGGGCCGCACGCACCGGCGGTGGCAGACGAAACTAAGGACGGTCCATCATGACGCCTAAAACGATCGGACCTAACCAATTGGAGAGGATACTAATGTTAAAGCGCTACCTGGCCCCGGAAACGCGAAAGGACAGTCTGGCAAATGCCGCCTTGGTCCTGCCTTTATTGCTGGTCACCGTGAACCTGTTCGGGTTCTCCCAGCAGCCCGGCCAGAAAACCTTCGCTTCTGCCGATGAAGCAAGTCAGGCATTATTCGCCGCCGCGCAGAGTGGTGACAAGACGGCGCTACTCGATATTCTGGGGCCCGCTGGGGCTCCGATCGTCTCCTCCAGCGACGATGTGCAGGACAAGAAGAGCAGGGATGAGTTCGTGACCAGGTATCAGGAGATGCATCGTCTGGCGAAGGAACCCGACGAGACCACGACCCTTTATATCGGGGCGGAGAATTGGCCAGTGCCGCTGCCTCTGGTTAGCAAGGGTGGTGTTTGGTACTTCGACACAGCAGCCGCTACCCAAGAGATCCTGTTCCGCCGCATCGGCAAGAATGAGTTCGCGGCTATGGAAGTCCTGGATGCCCTGATCGATGCCGAGAACGATTACTACAGCCAGTCGCGTGACGGCAAACCTCAGCAGTACGCGCAGAAGTTTGCCAGCGATGAAGGCCAGCATAATGGGCTGTACTGGAAGGCCTCTGAGGGTGAACCACAGAGTCCTGCTGGCCCGCTGGTGGCTTATGCCGCTGGTGAAGGATACGGCAAGAAACAGAGCGAGGGTCCGTCGCCTTTCCACGGCTATTACTATCGGATCCTGACTAGACAGGGTAAGAGTGCGCCGGGCGGCGCCAAGAGTTACGTCGTGAACGGCGAGATGACCGGAGGTTTTGCTCTTCTTGCCTATCCTGCGGATTACCGTTCATCGGGCGTGATGACTTTCATTGTCAATCAGGATGGAGTCATCTATGAGAAGGACCTCGGCCCGAAAACGGCAGGACTCGCGAGCGCGATGAGAGAGTACTCTCCAGATAAGAGCTGGCGAAAGGCGGAGTGAAATCAGCTGCAGTTATTTCATCCGCCGCACATTCGCGAGGCGCAGCGGTTTCTGGCCGTAGTTCTCGATTTCCAGTTCATCCTTCTTGTTGAACTTTATTTTGCATACGGGCGCCAGGGTTCCCGTCCCGTTGCCATCTTTATCTATGTTCAGCACTACAATTCCGAACTGATAATCCCGAGAACGCGTGCCGTTATATGCCTCGCCGAAGGTGATGGGACGGTCGGTCACCATGATGATTTTGCTTTCTCCGTTGGCCGCCGGCCGAAGGCGTGCAATGCGAAAGCCGCTTCCGACGAACCCAGTGGGAGACAGGCGGCCCACGTCTTGGGACTTCTCGAGGGCACTTACCAATCCGTTTGGGCCGCTGCTCTTAAGAACCGTCGCGAAATTGTGCGCTTCCTGGTTGCTGGTCCATGCCGTGACGTAGATCGTCACTCCAAAACTTTTGCCGGCAAGAGCGCCAGCTTGACCGAAGGCTGTGGCCGCATAGGTTTGCGGCAAATCCGAGTTGGGAGGCGCGTTTGCATCTTGAGCGGCCGAGTTCGAGGGCGCGCAAATCAAAAGCATTGAAACAATGATCGTTAACCAGAGTTTCCGTGGTCGCATCTTTTTCTCCTCATCGCTCCGGCAGACCTAACCACCGAAGACACACGGTCTGCATGATCTGTTTAATGCCAGCCTACCTACATCCATGGACAAGTGAAACTGGTAGAACTTACAGGCGAGAAACGACAGAGATGCAGCTAGACTTGGCCCTAAGGGAGTCCTCCCGTGTGAGGGTCGCCTGTGACGCGCATCCTGCTAATCCCGCTTACCATCTTGATTCTTCCGCTGGCCGGTTGTGGACAAGTTTTCGTTGGTTTCGTTTCCAATCCGGGTAATCCCATGCGAGTCAGTGGAACGGTAAGCACAGTGCAGTTGGCGTTCGTCAACGACGGCCACGGTACATCGGTCATGTTCACTGCGGTTACATTTAACAGTGCAGGAACAGCCACCACGACTAACTTCTGTGGCGACCAGAGAGGTATCGTTCCAATCGATCGTTCCGCACAGGCAAACTTTACCACCGGACGCTACTGTTCAACGCTAATCACGGTAACTATTTCTTGAATTTTGCAGGCTGGACGATCTCCTGCCCGGGCATTCTGATGAAACCAACGTTTCCCGCGATTATGGTTCCGCGGCACGACTTCCTATTGGTAGACTGGACCGCCTTGGAGCTGCTTAGTGGTTATCCTCGTTATGGGAGTGGAGGCTTCGGGCAACACTACGGTGGGAATTTTGCTCGCCCAGGCCCTCGGCTGCATGTTTGTGGACGCCGACGATTTCCACTCAGCCGCGAACAAAGAAAAGATGGGCCGCGGCGTGCCGTTGGACGACGCCGATCGTGGTCCGTGGCTAAATGCGATTCACGGATTCGTTAAGGAGCAGGCGGCAGCCGGGCACAACATTGTTCTTGGTTGTTCAGCGCTAAAAGAGAGCTATCGCGACCGACTACGCCAAGGCCTGGAAATGAAGGTCGTGTACCTGAAAGGCAGTTTTGCGCTGTTCTATTCCAGGCTGCAAGAGCGCCGGGGGCACTTTGCCAAAGAAACCTTGCTTGCAAGCCAGTTTGCGAGTTTGGAAGAACCGACCGACGCAGCCACAATCGACGCTTCCTTGCCAGAGACTGAAATCGTCAAACAGATCATGCCGATTCTTGGCTACTTTACGCCTAAACAAAAACCCATTATTTAAACCGATATCCGGGCTTGAGTTCGCAGCGATAAGCCTTGGCTTGATCTTTATCAACCCTGACATGGCAATCGGCCCAACTTAAGAAGAGATCCGGTCCCAGCGGGAAGACAATCGATTCACCGTTCACCTCAGCCTCGATGCTCGGCCCCTCCGCCGAGAGCGGTAGACTGAAATTCAGCGCCTGGCCGAAAATCACAGGGTATGATTCGCGAACAAGATCACTCACCATGGGGTGGACCACCTCGGCCTCTACCAGGAACGTCGTCGTATCGGACCAGTTCCGCACGGAAACGTTCACCTTCCGTCCACCCCGCGAAAGATCTTCGAACTCAACTCGCGCGAAAGGACAGGGGCCCGCAATGCAGGAAACTCTGGCGTTCCTGAACTCGTTCCCCTCCCCGGCATCGAGGGATGTAGAACTCAACGCGGCCTTCCACTTTCCATCGGGCGAGCACGGGTGACGGCCCTTGCAAGGGATATCGCCGGTATTCACAACCTGAAATGTCCTCACTTCACTGCCGACGTCTGCTTCGGTCGTGGCCTTGACGGAATATCGCACGCGGACATTGGAAACTGTGACCTCGCCGCGATCAGCCTGCGCATGAGTCTTGGTTTCGTGAGAAATCGGCACCATGCGGGCGATATAAAGTTTGTCTCCTACAAACTCATTCAAATCGAGTGGTTGGTAATCCGGGTGTCGGAATCGCAGTATGAGTGGCTGACGTCGCCTGAGTCCCCGCCGCAGAGTAAGACTAAAAAAACCCGAGGAATCAGACTTAGAAGCGCTGACAGCAGAACCATCAGTTCCTGTGATTTGTACATCCGCGATGGGCAATTGCTTTTGTGGATCAACATCCCGGCTTAAGACAGCCCCCTTTATCGTTATCGGCTGTGCCCTGTGAACGGCTACAAGCACTGCAGCAAGGACACCTCCGAGAGTTGCAATGACAAAAGTCCAAATCGCGATCTTTCGCTTGCCAGTCATGCCGTTCCGTACATTCTATGACACTGCTGTGGATTAGTTGGAAGCGCCCCGCAGGCCCAAAGTATTTTTGCCTCCCGTGGTTCCAGTACCCTACAGGTGGCTCAAAAATCGTCTACACTTCACTAAGTGAGTGGGAAAGACGAGGACAGCCTCACGCCGAAGAAGCCATCGCGGCGAGCTCTGCTGAAGCAGATCGCTAGCCTCGGCGTCTGCCTTCCTTTCTCGTGGAGTCTTCCGGCCGCGCTAGCTGCGTCTCCGCAAGAACAGCATACAAACCCCGCTCTGCCCCCGGCTCCGACATCGCTCTCGAACTCCGATGATGCACTGCTGGAAGAAATCGAGAAGGCGAACTTCCTCTACTTTTGGGAGCAGGCAAATCCGCAAACCGGCATGGTCAAGGACCGTTGCAACACACGCACGAATGACATGGGAGTGGTGGCAAGTATTGCGGCAACCGGCTTTGGACTGACTGCCCTGTGTATCGGACAAAAACGCGGTTACGTTTCGTTAGCCGAGGCGCGGGAGCGCGCGCTAGCCAGTTTGCGCTTCTTGTGGAGAAAATTGCCCACGCATAGGGGATTTTTCTATCATTTCGCCAATATAAACACCGGCGAAAGAGTTTGGGATTCCGAAGTGTCCTCCGTCGACACAGCCATCCTGCTTTGCGGGATCCTTACCTGCCGCCAGCACTTCCAACATTCGGAAATCAGCCTCCTGGCGTACCAGATTTTCAATCGGGTGGATTGGACCTGGCTTTCGGAGGACACCTCGTTGTTGCCGCACGGATGGACCCCGGAAATCGGTTTCTTGCCCTACCGATGGGACAACTACAGCGAACTGATGATGATGTATCTCCTAGGATTGGGATCGTCTGCGTATCCGCTACGGGTCGAAACCTGGAATGCCTGGAAACGAGTGACGTTCGAATATGATGGCCTTCGGTACATTGGATCGTTTGCCCCTTTGTTCGTGCACCAATATTCCCAGGCCTGGTTTGATTTCCGCAAAAAACGGGACAAATACGCAGATTACTTTCATAACTCGATGATTGCCACTGACGTCCATCGCCGTTTTTGTCTGGAACTGGCAAAACAATTCCCTGATTACAGCGATGATCTGTGGGGCATCACGGCATCCGATTCGCAAAAAGGCTACGTAATTTGGGGTGGACCGCCGTCGATGGGACCAATTGATGGCACCGTTGTTCCCAGCGCTTCAGCGGGTTCCCTTCCCTTTCTGCCGCAACCCGTGATGCGGGTCCTGCAAAACATCAAGAATCATTACGGATCAGCGTGGAGCCGGTATGGATTCGTGAATGCATTTAATCCACTAAAAAACTGGTATGACACCGATGTCATTGGAATTGACACCGGAATCACGATGTTGATGGCTGAGAATGCACGCACGGGTTTTGTCTGGGACACATTTATGAAAAACCCGGAGGCGAAGCGCGGCATGGAACGCGCGGGGTTTAGCGCCTATGCGCCTTCAGGAACAGAGCCGGGATGAAGGGTAATGGCCCGCGCTTGATGAACCAACCACAACCTTCTGCTACTTCAGTTCGACGACGGCCAAGCCGTGCGCCGGTAAAGTGACATTCAGTTCGTCACCCTTCAGATTGCGAGATTCTGGATCCGGAAGTTCGGCCGCACGGCGCAGATCCCGGATTTGAGCTTGTGTCGGATAGCGAGGCGAACCGATCTTTTCGTAGAGAACATGAAAATCTCCGTGCTCGTGATCCACGCGGGATATAGTGGCGAGTCGTGACTTGGCGTTCTTGAATTTCACACTGAAGCTTCTTGGGGAACCCGTCTGTCCCGGCGGAGCATAGTTCCATAAGGCGAGCACCAGAGTTCCGTCGCTGCGCCGAGTTAATAGCGCAGAATCAGACTCGAGCGCAAGGCGCTGGTCTCCCAGCTTATGTAGTAGTTTGAACGCGTTGTATGCGGGCTTCGGAATACCGCCCACGGCGATCAGTCCGTAGCCGCCGTAAAAAGGCGTCTTCACCACTCCTTGCTCTTCAAACACGTCAGAGAGTGTCCAATAAGACATCATGCTGACCAGCCCATCACACTGGCGGACAGTATCGGCCAGCCAAGGCCCCATATAAGTCGAGTCCGTGACCTCAGGTTCATTGTTGTAGCTGGCGTTGAACTCGCTCCAGATCAATGGCAAGCGGGGCATGCTTGAATCTTCAATCTGACTGTGAACTTTACCTACTGCCCGACAGACCATTTTATCGCGTGGAATGTCTTCGTCAGTGCCAAAGACGTCCTGAGCCAGGTCGTTGGCATACACATGACTCGAGGCAAAATCTACCGGAACTTTGTTCTCAGCGCAGTGCCTGATAAAAGCATCCACCCAGGCCGCTTGCGCCGTCGCAGGACCGCCCACTCGAAGTCTTGAACTTACGGTCTTAATCGCGCGCGCGGTGTGATCGTAAAGCTGCCAGTAGGTTTCCTGCCTGGGATCTCCTGCCCAGAAGTCCAGATTGGGCTCATTCCAAACCTCGAAGTACCATTGGGCAACTTCGTCGAGTCCATAGCGATCGACCAGATGTTTGGAAAACGCGGCGATGAGGTCATCCCACTTGGCCCAATCTTTCGGCGGAGAAACGTTGGGCTTGTACCAGAAGCTGTGCAGGCTATTGTGAGCGGCCAGCTTTTGCGGCATGAAGCTCAGCTCAACAAACGGCTTAACACCGTTGGCCAGCAGTCCGTCATAAATCTGATCGACGTAAGAAAAGTTGTATGCCGGGCGACCGTGGCTGTCTTCGTCGTACACACCGACTTCATCATGGAAGATCGCGTGGAAACGAACGTATTCAAAGTCCGTGGCTTGCTTTACCTGCCGCAAATCGCTGCGATAGCTGTCACGCATGCTGAGCACGGCGCGCCCGGACCCAAACATCTTCTCCCAGAAATGCGGGAAGGGATGAGAAGGAGCGCCCGCGTCTACAACAATTACCTCCACCTTCGAGTTGACTTGTGCATTCACCATGAGCGCACTCTGAATGAGCGTCACGACGAACAAGACGAAAAATCGACAAGTATGCGTTTTGCTCATCACGCACATTAGCGGATGGCGACCTGGCCTTGAAATCACTGGGTTGAACCCTGAGCGCCGCTCATCGGGCGAATTCATGCCGCATGAGCCCGGTAGACCGCATGCATTGCGCGGGCATGAGAAACGGGCTTCTCATGCAATAGCAACTCCGTAGCTTGCACGCGCGGCTCGCTGTGGAACCACCGCTGTACCACACCGTCGTGAAGGAAGTTGGCAATCGAGAGCAGACTCATGCCCTGGTGATGGGCCATCCAGCACCGCACCAGTTCGTAGCGCTGCCGCCACGAATGATTTTTGGAACACGTAAAGTCCGCAGCTTCATAAAATCCGTAGGCACCCAGCCATCCATCGCGACTCATTCTATGCAGGTTTTCCAGCGCGTCCGAGGCGCACACATTCAACGCAAGGAATGTGGAGTACGGCGAGACAACGAGCGCGCCCGGTTCATGTTTGCTAAGCGCGAGATTAGGAACGCCAAAAGCATAGTACTGATAATTCCCCCCTTCATCCATTCTGAAGTACGCCGACTCCGAAATACCCCATGGAATATGTCTGCTCGCCGCGTATGCCTGCTGCGAGCGCACGGCCGCCCTGGCCGAGCGTTCAAGCAGGGTGTCCGGGTATGTGCGCATCCAGACCAGCGGCATAAGATACTCGAACATGGTGCCAGTCCATGAGAGTAGCACCGGCCGCCCGTGGTCCAGAGTGTGAGCGCGGCCAAGCAGAAACCAGCTTTCTTGACGGATATCTTCTTTGGCAATCGCTGTAAAAACCGCAGTGCGCGATTCAGTCGCAAGCAAGTCGTAACACGCTGCCTCGACCTGCTTCGACTTGACATCAAACCCAACCGACAAGAGTTTGCGCTGGTTTAGGAAGAAGCGAAAGTCCATTTCATTGGCTAACGCACCTGCGGTTGCTGCAATCGTTTTAAGATCCTGTATCAAGCGAACTGCACGGGAGCGCGCTTCTGGAAGGAAGGACTCAAGACGCAGATACAGAGAGTATTGCTCACCGCCATCAGCCGCCTGGGCGACCAGGCGTAGGCGAGCGGCCAAATTATCGATAAAGGCAGGCATTCGCTCAAGCGAGGGAAGGTCGGGCGCCGACGTTGGCCTGACTGCAAGTTGACTCCACAGGGGAGCAAATTCCGATAGTAACCATGGGGCATAGGAGCGTACGGTCTGTCGGACGCCCTCAAGCCGCGAGTGCGCTTGGTCTAGGAACCACCGCGCGTCCTTTGACGAACTCGGTTGAGCGGACTTTTGGTGATCGTCGCCAATAACGTCTTCCAGATTCAGCAGATATTGCAGCCAGTCCTTTTTCTTGATCTCCTTCAGCGCGACGGAAAAACGCTTCGCCGAAAACGCTCGCAGACCAACCAGAGTACGGAGATGATCCAGGAAGCCCTCCGCTGCAGAAGCTGGCAGAACCGGACGGGTCAGGAGATCCAAACATCCTTGCTGAAGAGTCCATAAAGAGGCCAGCAGGTTTCCGCTGTCGACAGCAGATACGAGCTGGGGGTCCAGAGGGGTAAGCGATCGCGTGTCATACCAGTTCAGCAGATGTCCGCGATAGCGTTGCAACTTCGAGACCGTGGACAGAGTGCAGGCAGTCTGCCGCACAAACTCAGGAACCGTAAGATAGCCAAACTCGCAGGCAACTTGCCGGGCATTGAGAAGAAACCCCAGGTTAGTAGGCGAGATGCGTGCGGCAATGGCAGGAGGTTCTTCCTGCACATTGTCCGGTATGAGCCAATTGTGTTCTTCGGTGCAGAATTCAGCGAAGTATCTCCAAATTCGAAGGGCCGAGTCGCGGAGCAGTAATTCATCCTTTTCGGGCACCGCGCTGCGCAGGGCACGAGGCGGGCGGTTCAGCCAACTGGACAACAATTTGCTACACGACCAGAGCAGCAGGATCGGAAGGGCCGCAGGAAGGGCGCTGGGGCGTACGAGCCACACCAGAAGACCAAGCCCGAGAGCGAGCGCTGGCGTCCAATCCAGATAGCTATCGAGTGGCGTACGCCTGTATCCACCAATCTCCGCTTCAGCTGCTGTTTCCCATTGCAGCAGGCGCTGCCTGGTAAAGGTACGTCGCACCAGGGTTCGGACGACGGCATCCAGCGAAATCAACATCTGGTGCGCAAGGAACGTCACGCTCAAGAACACATTAACGTTGGCCGCAAAAAGTCCATCTACTGCTTCGCGAGCAACCGTGGGCTTATGCTGAACCGCGGCGCGAACCAGTTCAAAAACGAACTGGCCCCATGCAGGCACAACCAAAATTGCGAGAGTTGCGAGCGTCCAATACACAGGAGCTCCAGGCAGAACGATCCACCCCAACACAAGCAATAATAAGGTGGCGGGTTCCACCAGGCTGCGGCGGAGATTATCCAGAATCTTCCATTGGGTAGTGATCGAGATCGGATTGTGAACTCGCCGTCCAGACTCATCCGGGACTTGGGGAAGAAGCCATCCCGCAATCTGCCAGTCACCGCGCAACCAGCGATGCTTGCGGCGATTGTACGCCGAGTAGTGGGAGGGGTAGCTTTCAATGACTTCAATGTCGCTCGCCAAGCCTGCCCGCGCATACGCACCTTCGATCAGGTCGTGGCTGAGCAATGCATTCCGCGGGAACCGGCGATCAAGCACCTGACGCACCGTGTCAACTTCGTAAATTCCCTTCCCCGCGAAAATACCCTCACCGTACAGATCCTGATAAACGTCAGAGATCGCGCGGGTATAAATGTCGAATCCTGTCTCTCCCGAATAGATGTTCGCCAGCCGCGAGCGTGCAGTGCTTTGAACGCTCACCCCGACCCGCGGCTGCAAAATGCCATAACCGGCAACAACAATGTTCTTTTCCGTGTCGATAATTGCCTGGTTTAACGGATGGGCCAACGCCCCAACCATCCGGTGCGCCGATCCTCGCGGCAATTCGGTATCCGAGTCGAGCGTAATTACGAAACGAACTTTCGGCAGGATTGAAAGATCTCCTACTTTAACTGGGAAGCTGTCATACTCATTGCGCAGCAGTCGGTTCAAATCCATCAGCTTTCCGCGCTTGCGTTCCCAACCCATCCAAACTTCTTCTCGGGGGTTGTAGATGCGGTGTCGATGGAAAACAAGGAACGATCCCATCCCACGGCCGGCATACTTCTCGTTTAATCCACTGATTAACTCCGCACACAAATCCACCAGTGGATCGTCTTCCCGAGGCTCGGAGCGCGAATCAGGCAGGTCGGTCAGGAGCGCAAAATGCACATTGTGGTTGTGGTTGCCGAGGAATCGTACTTCGACATCATCCACCAGCTTGCGAACCTGGCCTTCATTCAGAAGCAGACTGGGAACGGCCACGAAGGTGACGCAATCGTCAGGAACGCCGTCAGACAAGTCTAGCTTCGGAAGAATCTGCGGCTCCAGCAAGGATGTAATCAAATAGTTGGTCAGCTGTACAGCAGCTTGCGAACAGGGTAGAAACAGCGCGAGCATCGAGAACAAAATGAGGCCGGGCGCAACCTGGGGGGCAATCAGAAGCAAAACAATCGCCGACATCATGGCGAAAGTGAACAGCAGCATGATGGATAGGTAAAACTCGTCGGGGTACCGCCGAAGAGCGGACGACACCCTCTGGTACACGGAGGGTGCGAAACCTACCCTCTGGTGCAGTAAAGTGGTTCCCTCTGAAAGAAGGTAGTATCCGACGTGCGAACACCGTAGTGCTACACGCGGATCTTTCTCCCTTCGTTGGTGGGCCTCCCGTGCGAGCGCAAGCGCCTCTGCAGCAACCTCCATCTCGGTGAAATCGGCGCGGTCGGCAATGTCTACAAGCGCGTTTCGATATGCATCGCGACTCTCAAAGTCCATCCGGGGATAGGCGCCCGCCGGATCTTGACGCAAAATCGCGTCGAACATAATCAGTGGTTCGAGCGCATCTTTCCACAAGATGTGACTGACATCCCGAAGACTCCGCAGGCATACGCCAACCTCATAAGATCCCGCAGGATTCGCGATAACCTTGGCACCCCGAAGCGCGATCTGTTCCAACAAAACCAGCTTGAGAGTAGGAATTAACGCCCAGAGCTCTTTCATCTTCAGAACAGTTTGCTGCTGGAAGGCTTCAAGGTAGGAAACGAAAGTCTTTTGACTAAATTGATACGCGGTTGTTGAAAAAAAGGCTTCGGCTAAGGCCGCGATCCTCGGAGCGATCGCTCCACTCTGAGTTCGCACATGTGGGACTTTGCGCCGCAGCTTGAAGGTCTCGCTTGCACTGTCGAGCTCCGAGATGAGCAGGTGGACATTGTCATAAAGCCAACGGGAGTCCTCCGAAACAGCTGCCCCCGGCACAGGCGCCTCAAGCCCTCTCAGGACGGGGCTCAGGCCCTTGGAGAGCGCTCGGCAACGTCCCAAAAACACCTGTGACCCACTCTCGCTGGGCAACCAAGAGAGGTTTTGCGCCAACAGCGTCGCATGTGCGCGCAAGGCTTGGTCGTTCGACCCTGCTTCGCTCGCGCCGCGACGTTCGCTTTCCGTGTTAACCGTTTTCAGATGAAGGTCCTGCGGCATCTCTCAAGTTTCCTAACGATAGCTAGCGGCCTGCATTTCAAACATTTCCGCGTACCGACCGCCCATACTTGCCAGCTGGTCGTGGCTTCCCTCTTCGGCAATCTTGCCTTTGTCGAGTACTACGATGCGATCCGCCATCCGCACGGTAGAAAATCGATGCGAAATAAACAGCGCCATCTTCCCGGTGGTAAGTTCGGCAAAGCGGTGAAAAACCTCGAATTCGCTCCGTGCATCGAGTGCGGCGGTCGGTTCATCGAGGATCAGAAGTTGCGCGTCGCGCAGGTACGCGCGAGCCAACGCAATCTTTTGCCACTCACCGCCTGACAGGTCCAGGCCACCGTCGAAGCGTCCGCCTAACATTTGTTCATAGCCGTGGGGAAGTCGGGCGATTACACTATCCGCCATGCTCTTCCGCGCTGCCGTCCGCAGGAGTTCCGGACAGTTGATTTCCTCAACGCGGCCGACCGCAATGTTCTCACGTGCCGTCATTTCATATCGCATAAAGTCCTGAAAGATGACCCCAATCTCACGATAAAGATCTTCGAGGCTATACTCTCGCAGGTCCACACCATCCAGCAGGATTTGTCCTTCCGTCGGATCGTAAAGGCGGGTAATCAACTTCACCACGGTCGTTTTTCCCTGGCCGTTCTCACCAATCAACGCCACCCGCTCTCCCGGTTGGAGACGGAAATTCATCCGGTCGAGAATTAGTCGGGGACTGCCCGGGTACCGGAAGGAGACGTCACGGAATTCAAATCCCCGCGCGATCAGCCTCGGAGCCGCCAGGGCATGCGGCTTGGACCGGATCGTCGGCTGCATGTCAAAGAACGCAAGCAAATCGGTGAGGAACAGCGCCTGGTCCGCGATCCCAGACAGAGTCGAAAAGATCTGCTGGATATTCGTGCTCGCCTGCAGGATGGCGCCGGACAAGAATGTCAGGGTACCAATGGTGAGCTCTCCCGCCAGGGTACGCCAAATCACGAATACATACGCCGAGTAGTAACCCATGGTGCCGACGATGGACAAGAATAAGCCAGCAATCAATCTGCGGCGGGACAAGGCGACATTTTCTTCGTAGATTTCGTCCGAAAGACGGGTAAAGCGCCCGGTAAGAAATTCGCTAAGCCCAAACAGCTTAAGTTCTTTCGCCGCCTCTCTACTGCCGCCCAGTACGCGCAGATAGTCCAGTTGACGCCGGATCGGTGTTTGGCGGAAGTTCTTGGCGTATCCAAGAAAAGCAAAGTGGCTCTCACCCAGAAATGCCGGAACCACGCCAGCGACAAGCAGAAGCATGAGCCAAGGGGAGAAGAGCATTATCGAAATCGATAAGGACACCACCGTCGCGACCTGCTGAACCAGGCGCCCAATCGATTGAATCATCCCCAGGCGGTCGGTCGCTTGTACCCTGGCTCTGTCCAGACGATCGTAGAAGACCGGGTTCTCATAAGCCAAAAGATCCAGTTCCGCCGCGTGTTTCATGACCTGGATACTGACGTGACGCGTATATTTGTCGGCCAGAAGCGAATCCAGGTAATCGATGATTCGCGTAAGGATCGTGCTCAAGACGGCCAGCCCGAATTCCGCCGCAACCAACCACCAGAACCGAGGCTGCACCGGCTGATGGCTCGACGCTACGCGCACAATGCCGTCGATAATGAGCTTTGTGACCCAGAGAAGCGCCATTGGCAGGAGTGAAGCAAACACGCGGAAAATCAATCCCGCCGCCACAACCGGAGGTCCCGATTGCCACACGATTCCAAGGACCGGCGGCACGTTGCGAAGAGCGACCAGACGCTCCCGCCAACTGCTCCAGAAACCGTCTTCCGCCATAGGTGGGGTCCTAAATTGACCGTTTAACGAGAGGGGCAAAGGAAAAAGTAAATTGCATCATGTGCTCGCTGCGCATCCCACATCGCCCCGTTATAACCATAATACCGAACATCGCTCGTAATCGTAAGCATTTCAGCCGGTTCACTATAAATAGAAAAGGCGGTCGTAAGGGTCCGAACGTCGGCATCGCCGACACTAACCCACGACCGCCGGCCCGCGTCGAGAACGCTCTAACACGGGGCGCAAATTCAGAACTGGTAGGGAAAGTACCGTATATCGTCGGGCGGGACAATCGGGTGAATACCGTATGCGCTTTATGCTCAGTTTGACAGGTTCGCAATTGACTGAGCATTCACTCCGCCATGGCTTAACGCGCTGCCTCTCGCGCAAGGCTTTCTGCGTTCACCTCGATCGTGTTCCCTACGAGAATCCCTGTCAGGGTGACGCGCTGGCCAGCTGATTGCGAGAACTGATGCGGATCTCCCACCAGGACAAGGCTGCTGTCTCCATCCACGATGGTGTAGCTCGCCCCATGTTGCACGCATTGGCGGGCACAGTCTGATGCGTTCTTTTCTGAATCGGTATGTCTGGCACCACAACGTGCGTCAGTGATGACTCCAGAAAACGTCTGGCTCGGCACTATCGGATCGAACTGCGGTCCGTCGGCATATTGCGGAGCTTCTGCACCGGCAATCGCAACCGTGACGCCAGCGAGCACAGCAGCTAAGAGCAAAGAGGAGGCCAGCGTGGTTGCCGCGAAAAAGGCCAGCAAGGTCAGCCACGAACGATCTCGCTGTTTCACGCTGCCTCCGTGTTTCCTCTTCATGCCGAGTTCTTTGTTGTGTGCGTCGCCGCCGAGGTTGCACGTCATCTGCGATTGTTCGCTGATCAAGTTGGGCAAATATGCTAGCGCGTAAGATCGTCTATTTACGGACAAGCAAATTATGGGTAAGCAAATTATGGGGAACACCTACAGCATCGACTTGATGGCAGCAGAAATATCCAAATGCTAGGCTTTACGAGAATGAGATTTGGATTCGATGGAAAGGACAAAGTATGAATAAGTTCCTGAAACTGCTACTCGGCACCAGCCTATACCTACTGGAACAGTCTGACCACACGACCAAGAAAGCTCGCGACCGTGCCGCGGAACGCATTGATGACCTGCAAGATGTTGCCCGACAGAAGTATCAAACAGCAGCTGACCGGGTGGCGAGAGCGTCCAGAGCGATTCGCGGCGAAGAAAATGAAGTTCTCTTTAACCTTCTGCGATTTGCAGCAGGAGTCGGCGTTGGCATCGGTGTCGGGCTGATTCTCGCTCCTGCCAGCGGAGAAGAGACCCGAAGCGCCATAGCAGGGAGAGTGCATGAAATGGGGGATAAGGTTCGACGGCAGTTTTCTCCAGAAGCGCACTCCGCCACCGGTACCGGCGACTAATGCAACGAAATCCGAGGAGCGGGAAAGAGGCTTCCTCAAGCCATAGCGTGAGTATTTGGGGGCGCGGCAGTTAGGGAAGGGACAGCAACCTCTACCAGCGTGCCGGGATCTGAATTGGTCAGCCGCAGTTCCCCGCCAAATTCCTTCGCCCGCTGGCTCATGCCTCCGATGCCGATGCCAATGCTACCTGGCCGCAACTCCGCGATGGGATTTTCAATCCCCTTGCCGTCGTCTCGAATCTTAACGACCACCTGATTGTCGCTTTGCGCCAGAGTAACCCAGGCTTTCTGCGCTCCTGAATGTCGATAAACATTCGTTAGAGCCTCCTGAATGATGCGGAATATCGCCGTCTCCAACTCGACCGCAAGTCGGGGGAATTCCGGCGGCTGCACATCGAGCGAGGTTTCGATGCCGCTGCGTTTTGTTAGCCCATCCAAATACCATCGAAGCGCTGAGAGCAGACCGACTTCGTCGAGCAAAGGGGGATGCAAAAGATGAGACAAGTTGCGGACTTGCTGGATCGCGCGATCAATCGTCTCACTAGCGTCCATGGCCGCCCGCTGATTCGATTGGACGCCCTTTCTGCTAAGAATGCCGTCCATCATCATCTTTGCAGCGGCGAGCTCCTGACCCAGACCATCATGCAGTTCCCGTGCGATGCGGCGCCTCTCATCATCCTGCATCGTGATCAGGCGGCCAGAAAGGCGCCGGAGAGCGGCCGTCCTGTCGTCGACCATTCTCTCTAACTCAATCGCGCTGTCTCGAATCGACTGCTCCAGCTGTTTGCTGTCATGAATGTCAGAACAGATTCCATACCATTTAAGGATCGCTCCTTCAAAATCTCGGATCGGAACTGCGCGCGCCCGGAACCAGCGATATTGTCCATCTCGACCGAGGATACGATATTCAGATTCATAGTTGTCACCCGAACGGACACAACTCATCCACTGGGCCATACTCCGTTCACGATCGTCAGGATGCACAAAGTCCAGCCAGCCGAAGCCGTTTGCCGAGCCAGGCAGAGCCCCTGTGTACTCGTAAAATCGGTCGCTGATGTAGTCTCTCGCCCCGTCCGCTTGTCGACTGAAAATGACGTCTGGAGCCGTCCTCACAATGGCGTCAAGTTCCTGATTCTTGCGAGCAAGTTCACTGTTGAGCTGTTGCAGTGTTTCTGCCCTTCGTTCCAATTCTTCGGTGCGCTCCGCGACCCTTTGCTCCAGTTCGTGGTTGAGCGTTTCCAGTTGATGGGCCTTGCGATGCAGTTCCGCAAATATGCTGACCTTGGCGCGCAGGAGTTCCGGTACCACTGGAACGGAAATGTAGTCCACCGCCCCGCGCTCATATCCTTTAAGCCGGTCCAGGTCAGTGAGGTAAACGGCCGAAATGAAGATAATCGCTGTCCTCTGGAATCGGGGATGTTGGCGGATAAGATCGGCCAGCTCAAAACCATCCAGATCCGGCATACTTACGTCCATCAGCACGACGGCGATATCAGTTTTGAGGAGATGCTCCAGAGCCTCCTTTCCCGAGTTGGCCTTAATCAGGTTCTCCCCAAGTTCAGCCAGTATGACCTCGTAGCTGAGCAATTTGGACGGCTGATCATCCACCATGAGGATGTTCACCTTTTCATCCACAGTCATTGTTCCTTCCTGCCTCCAGCGGGCATTGTTCCCACGCTGCACACGAATTAGCGGTGAAGCCACATGCGAAGTGCAGAGAGCAACTGCTCCGTATTCACCGGCTTGGCCAGGTACTCGGACGCACCAGCCTCGAGACATTTCTCGCGGTCGCCTTTCATTGCTTTCGCAGTCAACGCAATGATGGGGAGACGTCGGAGGGACGGGTTCTGCCGGATTACCTGCATGGTCTCGTAACCATCCATCTCCGGCATCATGATGTCCATCAATACGATCGCCATGTCAGGAGTGGATTCGAGGGTAGCAATCGCTTCGCGTCCCGTCCCGGCGGTTAACACCGTCATTCCGCGACGTTCCAGAACACTGCTGAGTGCGAAAATGTTGCGCACGTCGTCATCCACGACTAGCACTTTCTTTCCCACCAGAGCGTCATCCGAACGATGCAACCGGTCGAGCATCTTCTGCTTCTCCGAAGGGAGATCGGCGACGACGCGATGCAGGAAAAGTGCAGTCTCATCAAGCAGGCGTTCCGGCGACTCGACGCCTTTGACAACCACGCTGCGTGCCAGCGTATGTAGGCGAGCATCTTCTTCCGAGGACAGCTCCTTTCCAGTGAATACCACGACCGGCAAATCGCTGAGCGATGCAGAGTCGCGTAGTCGTTCCAGAACATCGAAACCCGACATATCCGGTAGGCGCAAGTCGAGGACGACGCAGTCGAACGGCTGCTCGTTGAGCGTGGCCAGCGCTTCGTTGCCGCTGGCTGCGACCGAGACGTCGATGTCGTCATAACCCAGCAGCTCGCGAATACTAAGCTGTTCGGCTGGATTGTCTTCCACCACCAACAAGCGCTTGCGGCGCGGCATCGAGTATTCCTTGATACGGTTTAAAGCGGCTCCCAGTCCCTCGGGTGTGGTGGGCTTGGTTACGAAGGCGAAGGCCCCGCGAGCCAGGCCGTGATGCCGATCTTCGTCCAGCGTTAACATCTGCACCGGGATGTGTCGAGTGGCCGGGTCCTGCTTCAGATGGTTGAGTACGGTCCAGCCCAGCATGTCCGGCAAGAACACATCGAGCGACACGGCAGTGGGATGGAACTCGCGAGCCAGCGCCAAAGCTTCTGCGCCCTTCATGGCGACTAGCACCTTGAATCCGGTATCGCGAGAGAGGTCGCACAGTACCCGAGCGTAGTGCGGATCGTCTTCGACGATCAGCAACACTGCATCGTCGGGCTGCAGGTTTTCGCGGTCGTCGGGGACGTGCTCGACCGTGACTTCCGTCGCCCGCACTGCGGACAACTGCAGTGGCGGAGCAGTCGACCGGGTTTTTCTGTCGGCCGAAGTGACGCTGGCGGCGGAGGGACCAACATAGGTCAGAGGCAAGTACAGAGTGAAGGTGCTTCCCTTCCCTGGGGCGCTGCGCAATTGAATCTCGCCGCCAAGCAGGTTGGCCAGCTCTCGGCTGATGGCCAGCCCCAAGCCTGTTCCGCCGTACTTGCGGCTGGTGCCGGCGTCCGCCTGCTGGAACGCCTCAAAGATGATGCGTTGCTTCTCTGACGGAATGCCGATGCCCGTATCGGATACTTCAAAAGAGACGACCGACGCTGCCGAATTGAGGATCGGATGATCATCGCTCCAGCCGCGGGTCGCAACCGATACGCTCAGCTGCACGCCTCCTTGCTCGGTGAACTTGAATGCGTTGGATAACAGATTCTTGAGCACCTGTTGCAGACGCTTCGAGTCGGTAACCAGGCTGCGTGAAAGGTGCGGATCGGAACGCACCTCAAACCCAAGCCGACGATTCTCCGCCTCGTGGCGGAATGGCCGCGCGACCATATCAAGCAGGCTGGCGAAGAAGACTTCCTCCGCCTCTACCGATACAGTTCCAGATTCGATCTTCGACAGATCCAGAATGTCGCTGATCAGATTCAGCAGATCGGTTCCCGCGCCGTGAATGGTGCGCGCGAACTCGACTTGCTTCGGTGTCAGGTTGCCATCAGGATTGTCGGTGAGTTGCTGACCAAGGACCAGGATGCTATTCAAGGGGGTCCGCAACTCATGAGACATATTGGCCAGGAATTCGGATTTGTACTTGGAGGTCAGGGCGAGTTCCTTGGCTTTCTCTTCCAAAGCTCCACGCGCTTGCTCAATTTCCTGGTTTTTGCGTTCCACTTCTACGTTCTGCTCGGCGAGTTGCTGTGCCTTTTGCGCTAGCTGCTCGTTGGTCTGCTGCAGCTCTCTCTGCTGCGTCTGGAGCTCGGTGGCGAGCTGCTGTGATTGCTTCAAAAGGCCTTCGGTCTGCATCGTCGCCTCAATGCTGTTCAACACGATGCCAATGCTGGCCGTCAGCTGTTCAAGGAAGGCGAGATGCGACGCGGTAAACGTGCTGAGCGAGGCTAGCTCAATGACCGCCTTGACGTGATCCTCGAAGAGCACGGGCAGCACGATGACGTTTCGCGGGACAGCCTCGAATAAGCCGGAGCGGATAGGGACCGTGTTTTTCGGCAGGTCGGTGATTAACATGCGCTTCTTTTCGGCGGCGCATTGTCCGATGAGTCCCTCTCCTAGCTTTACGCGCCGCAGATGACCATCCTGCTCGTCGGCAGCGAAGGCCGAAAGCAGCACCATACCTGCCGATTCCTCGGTTTCCATCTGGTAGATCACGCCTTGCTGGGCGCTCACTAGTGGCGCTAATTCTGACAAGAGTTTCCGACCGACTGTGGCCAGATCGCGCTGGCCTTGCAGCATGCTGGTGAACCGCGCGAGATTCGTCTTGAGCCAGTCCTGTTCGGTGTTGCGGTCAGTGGTGAGCCGCAGGTTGTCAATCATGGTGTTGATGTTGTCTTTCAACTCTGCAACTTCACCGCTCGCTTCGACCTGAATCGATCGAGTCAGGTCACCCTTGGTAACAGCGGTTGCGACTTCCGCGATCGCACGCACTTGGTTGGTAAGGTTGTCGGCAAGCAGATTCACGTTGCCAGTAAGATCTTTCCAGGTGCCGGCCGCCCCGGGCACGTTGGCCTGACCACCCAGACGACCTTCGACTCCGACTTCGCGCGCCACCGTCGTCACCTGGTCGGCGAAAGTGGCCAATGTGTCCGTCATATTGTTGATGGTTTCGGCCAGCGCTGCTACCTCGCCCTTGGCGTTCACCGTTAATTTTTGAGTGAGCTCGCCGTCGGCGACGGCCGTCACCACTTTTACGATGCCGCGCACCTGCTCGGTGAGGTTGGCGGCCATGACATTGACGTTGTCCGTAAGGTCCTTCCACGTGCCGGCCACACCGGGCACCTGCGCCTGGCCTCCAAGTTTGCCTTCTGTTCCCACCTCGCGGGCCACGCGTGTCACTTCGGCAGCGAAGGCGTTGAGTTGGTCGACCATGGTGTTGATGGTGTTCTTCAGCTCAAGAATTTCGCCCTTCACGTCAACCGTGATCTTGCGGGACAAATCGCCACGGGCAACTGCGGTCGTCACTTCAGCGATGTTGCGTACCTGCGCTGTTAGGTTGCCGGCCATCGCGTTCACGGAGTCAGTGAGATCCTTCCATGTGCCGGCGACACCTGGCACGTTCGCTTGTCCTCCGAGCCTGCCTTCGCTGCCGACTTCGCGAGCCACGCGGGTTACTTCTGCGGCGAAAGAACGCAACTGCTCAACCATAGTGTTGAGCGTTTCTTTGAGTTGTAGAATCTCGCCGCGCACGTCTACGGTGATCTTTTTGGAGAGGTCCCCGGTCGCGATCGCAGTGGCTACCTCAGCGATATTACGGACCTGCCCGGTCAGGTTGCTGGCCATGAAATTTACGTTGTCCGTGAGATCTTTCCACGTCCCCGCCACTCCAGGCACCTGCGCCTGGCCACCGAGTTTGCCGTCGGTGCCGACTTCGCGGGCTACGCGAGTTACCTCGCCCGCGAATGCATTCAATTGATCCACCATCGTGTTGATCGTGTTTTTCAGTTCGAGAATTTCACCTTTCACGTCTACCGTGATTTTGCGCGACAAATCGCCACGAGCCACAGCTGTGGTCACCTCGGCGATGTTGCGTACTTGTCCGGTGAGGTTTCCAGCCATGGAGTTGACGGAGTCGGTGAGATCCTTCCAGGTACCGGCAACACCTGGCACATTCGCCTGGCCACCCAATCGGCCTTCCGTACCCACTTCGCGCGCCACGCGAGTTACCTCGCCCGCGAACGCGTTCAGTTGGTCCACCATGGTGTTGATGGTTTCCTTGAGCAGAAGGATTTCGCCACTGACGTTGACCGTAATTTTCTTGGAAAGGTTACCGCTTGCGATGGCGGTCGCAACCTCGGCGATGTTGCGCACCTGCCCGGTCAGGTTGCTGGCCATCGAGTTAACCGAGTCGGTGAGATCTTTCCACGTTCCCGCGACGCCCGGAACCTGCGCTTGGCCTCCTAACCTGCCATCGGTACCGACTTCGCGAGCGACTCGGGTTACTTCTGAAGCGAATGCCCGCAACTGGTCCACCATGGTGTTGATGGTGTCCTTGAGTTCGAGAATTTCGCCTTTCACGTCGACGGTGATCTTGCGCGACAAGTCACCGCGAGCCACAGCCGTCGCCACTTCAGCAATGTTGCGCACTTGTCCGGTCAGGTTGCTGGCCATGAAGTTCACGTTGTCCGTCAGATCCTTCCACGTGCCGGCCACACCTGGCACCTGTGCCTGACCACCGAGCTTGCCTTCTGTGCCGACCTCGCGCGCGACGCGAGTTACCTCGCCGGCGAACGCGTTGAGCTGATCCACCATCGTGTTGATCGTGTTCTTCAGCTCGAGAATTTCCCCTTTCACGTCGACTGTGATCTTGCGAGACAAATCGCCACGAGCCACGGCAGTGGTCACTTCAGCAATGTTCCGGACTTGGCCAGTCAGGTTTCCCGCCATGGAGTTGACGGAGTCAGTGAGGTCCTTCCAGGTGCCAGCCACGCCCGGCACGTTGGCTTGACCGCCCAACCGACCTTCAGTACCCACTTCGCGTGCTACACGCGTGACTTCACCGGCGAAGCGGTTCAGTTGGTCCACCATCGTGTTCAACGTTTCCTTGAGCTGCAAAATCTCGCCGCGAACATCCACGGTGATCTTCCGCGAAAGGTCTCCGCTGGCGATGGCCGTTGCGACCTCGGCGATGTTTCGCACCTGGCCGGTCAGATTGCTGGCCATGAAGTTCACGTTGTCAGTGAGGTCTTTCCAAGTGCCGCCCACTCCCGGCACCTGAGCCTGCCCGCCCAACTTGCCCTCCGTGCCCACTTCGCGGGCTACACGAGTCACTTCCCCGGCGAAGGCGTTGAGTTGATCCACCATGGTGTTGATCGTGTCTTTGAGTTCGAGAATCTCACCTTTCACATCCACCGTGATCTTGCGCGACAAGTCGCCGCGCGCCACGGCGGTAGTGACCTCGGCAATGTTGCGCACTTGTGCCGTCAGATTTCCGGCCATAGCGTTGACGGAGTCGGTGAGGTCCTTCCAGGTACCGGCGACACCGGGCACAACCGCCTGCCCGCCCAGTTTGCCATCGGTGCCGACCTCTCGGGCCACGCGCGTCACTTCGGAAGCGAACGACCGGAGCTGATCCACCATCGTGTTGATCGCTTCTTTGAGCTGCAGAATTTCGCCGCGCACGTCCACCGTAATTTTGCGCGAGAGATCGCCGCTGGCCACGGCGGTCGCCACCTCGGCGATGTTGCGCACCTGCCCCGTCAGGTTGCTGGCCATCGAGTTGACGGAGTCGGTCAGGTCCTTCCATGTACCAGCCACTCCAGGCACCTGCGCCTGTCCACCCAGCTTGCCGTCAGTACCCACTTCACGAGCAACGCGGGTGACCTCAGCTGTGAATACGCCGAGTTGCTGAATCATGGTGTTGACGATGTTGGCTGAACGTAAGAACTCTCCTTCGAGCGGTCGCCCATCCACGTCCAGCCGCACGGTCTGGGTTAGGTTGCCCTGAGCAACCGCAGCGATGGCACGGGTAACTTCCGTGGTTGGACGAAGCAGGTCCTCGACGAGTGTGTTGACCGAGGTTTCCATCTCACCCCATGCGCCCCTTGATTCGTGAAATCGCGTGCGCTCACGGGTTCTTCCCTCCTTGCCAACAACCTGCCCTACACGCTTTAGCTCCTGCGCCATTTGCTGATTGGCGGAGACAATTTCGTTAAATGTGTCAGCGATTTTTCCGGCTAGGCCCGTCCAAGAACCCGGCAGCCGCACTGAAAAGTCTCCGTCACGCATAGTCTGGAGGCTCGCGAGTATTGCGTTGAAGTCGGCCGACGCGGGTTCGCCCGTCACATTCGAATGCCCGTTGTTCTTTACGCTCGTGTTGGTTTCGCTATCTAAAGTCGCGGTCGCCGCGGTGCGGTCACTTCGCTTCATAGTCATCTCTCAATGTCGTCTCTCAATTGAACGGGGAGTGGGCTGTCTTTTTGCATTCTCGTTTTGTGCAGCGTCTTCCTTGTTCCTCTGGATCGCGCTGGCGATGCCAGCAGGCATTTCCGGCAGTGAAAGAGATCCCCAAGGTCTCTCCCGAACCAACGCAAGGCGCATCCCCCGCGAACATCCCATTTCAAAATGCAAAGCAATATGGGCAGAACTTCGGCCCTGCACGATTTCTTATCACGAAAGATACCGCGATCGCTCTAGGGTGTTTCCTGTAGGACATTGCCAGGTTCGCTGTAAAAAACCAAACCCCGCCTAAGGTCAGCTTAACCCGAACAAAACGCGTGTCATCCGGGCAGGACACACAGATAGAAAGAAAGGCCAGACTGGTTATTTGGTGGGACTTTTGACCAGGTTATAGCAACTATGCCGCGCGACGATTTTCGCCCAACTCGAAACCCTGCGACAAATTCCATTCTTTGATTTTAGGGAAGAAGGCAAGCATTTCACGAGCAAGGTACAATCCAACCCCTGCCTTCCACCCCTCGCGTTGGGGCTGATTTCAGGAATAAATCAGTTGCCTCATGAAACCCATAAGGCTGATTCTGTATTTGCCGAGTTGCGTTCACTTATGCATGCTCTGCTCAGACCGCTTAACCAAGAGGATTCAGTTTTACGGACTCAAAAGGCGACCCGGATCGGGTGAATTTCATCCTACGACCCGGGTCGTTAAGAATTCGATTTCTGAAGCAGCCCTTCAGAATCCTAGATTCGGCTGCTGCCTGTGCGTGTCAGGTGCGTGGCGAATATAATCACAAACAAAACTAGAAAGATGAAAAACAGCAGTTTTGCTATCCCCGCCGCCGCAACGGCAATTCCGGCGAATCCGAAGACCGCCGCAACGATCGCAACCAGCAAGAACATCAACGCCCAATAAAGCATAGTGCCTCCAGTTTCGTGATCTGAATGCCGTCTATCAGGCTAGACGACGGCGGGTCCGGAGACGATCCCAGTGACGCTGTAATTTCGAAATGAAATTCCTGTAGCATCAGGCCGCTGACTTCGACCTACGAGCTGGCGTGTTGGCGGCCCGCTTTGCATTCAGAGTTCGTCCCTGGGGAATTGCGACATTAATTTGCTCAGCAATGCCGCCAAGAGTCTCGTCCGCTTCCTTCTCCTCCTGCAGAGTCTTTTCAAGAATTGCCGACGCCTTTTGGTCTCCGAGCAGAGACGCATAGGTCCGCACGCAACCGTACCCGGCCATTTCGTAATGTTCAACTCGTTGTGCCGCGGCGATAAGAGCGGCATCCTTCACGCCATCTTCCATGTCCTCCTTAATAACTTCAGCACCCTCCTTTACTAACCCCTCCATTGCTTTGCACTTCTTTCCTTTTGCCTTCTGCCCCATCGCCTCAAAGATGGCCTCGATCCGGCGAGCGTGTTCCTTGGTTTGTTCCAGATGGTCTTCAAAAGCGTTTCGCAATTCTGACGAGACGGATGCCCTCGCCATCTTCGGCAATGCCTCTATCAATTGATGTTCCGCGTCATATAAGTCTCTTAGTTGTTCCAAGTACAACTTGTGCAATGAGTCCGTTTTCATTCTTTGAAGCCTCCCTGGGAAATAGTGAACGAATTTAAATTGGACGCGCCCTTGACGCAGCCGAACCGGTCGGCGCTCTCCTCACTTCGAACGCAGATGGCAAAGGCGAGAAGCAGGAGCCAGCACTATTCGCCCAGCCCCTGCTCGATTGGTGGGTACGTTGAGGGAACATTCCATAACGGCCAGCATAGGTTGACCAAGACGCATGGACAATCCCACTGACTCTGTACGGAACATAAGGAATCTCTGTAGCATGCGGCCGTCGAAGCGGAGATAGTACGACAACCGGAGCGCATCATTATGCGCAATATGGATGACGTAAAGAACAAGTGAGGGACGGAACTTAACGAGGAAGAATTAAGAGGGAAAAACCGCCTCAAAGCGATACAGCAACATCTAGAAAAGCCTACAGCCTGCACTGGATGGACCAATCTCGTTTTCGACTCTACTCTGCGAACTGTGAACGCGACGAAACTCAGCTTTATGTTCGTCACACATCATCTGGACTCACGACTTGAAAGGAGACTCCGGTGAACAGCGACTCAGCTACTACGCGCACGGTTCCTCTGGATTCCGAAGCAATTCAGCGCGCGCAGCAGGGCGACTCCGATGCGTTTGCCGCCCTATTTCATGCACACAAAGCACGGATCTACTCAGTATGTTTGCGGATGACCAACAATGCCGCGGAAGCGGAAGATCTCACCCAGGATGCGTTTTTGCAGGTGTTCCGCAAGATCGCAACCTTTCGGGGAGACTCTGCGTTTTCGACTTGGCTTCACCGTATCGCTGTCAACACAGTGCTGATGCATTTCCGCAAGAAATCGCTCTGCCAGGTTTCTCTGGACGAGCCTTATAGCAGCAGCGACGGAGCGAAGATACGTCGAGAGTACGGAGCGAGGGACAATCGCCTTGCAGGATGCGTCGATCGCGTTGCGCTGGCTGCCGCGATCAAAGAGTTGCCTCATGGATACAGGACGATTTTCCTGCTACACGAAGTCGAGGGCTATGAGCATCAGGAAATCGCCGAGATGCTTGGTTGCTCGGTGGGAAACTCGAAATCACAATTGCATAAAGCCAAGCTGCGAATTCGTGAATTGTTAGCCCGCGCACCCAAAACGCAGTCCGTGGATCTCGAAGACAAGTATGTACGCACCAAACAAACGACGGTGTTTGAGGATTGGGACCTATCCGTAGCCATGCATCCGGCTTCGAACATGTCGCAACTGGCGGGATCAGCCTTGTGACAAGAGCGTCTCACTAAGGCATGTTTGATCGTCATCTAGGGCTTGGACAGGATGGAAGCGAGTCACCGGCGCAGCTAGAGTCATGGAGGAACAAAATCCTGGTGCCCGCATTGGGTACAGAAGAGGTTTGAGATGAGAGTTGGAAATGCAGCAGTCGCGAAATGCCTCCTGGTGGTCGGCAGCATGGTTTTGGTTCTGGCTAGCGTAGGCTGGGCCGCCGACAACGACAAGGAGCAAAGCGATATCAGCAAACGCATCGCGAAGTCGGCCGAGGTTCTCAATGAGATTATGTCCACTCCTGACAAGGCAATTCCCGACGGGGTCATGGAACACGCCAAGTGCATCGCGGTCGTACCTTCTGTCATAAAAATTGCTTTCGGTTTCGGTGGTGAACACGGTAAAGGCGTAGCGACCTGTAGGACCGCCACGGGATGGAGTGCCCCTGCTCCAATCAGCATCACGGGCGGCAGCTGGGGCTTGCAGCTTGGCGGCCAAGCGATTGATCTCGTGATGGTGGTTACCAATGATCAGGGTATGCAGCACTTGCTGGCGAGCAAGTTTAAACTCGGGGCGGACGCTTCGGCTGCCGCAGGACCCGTTGGGCGTCAAACCGCTGCCGACACGGATATCTCGATGAGGGCAGAAGTGCTAACTTACTCCCGCGCTCGAGGTGTTTTTGCCGGCATTGATTTGAGCGGCGCAGTGGTTAATCAGGACAAGGACGATACTGCGCTCCTCTATGGCAAACCAGTTCCCTTCGCTGACATTTTGGGAGGCAAGATTGCACCTACGCAGGGAAGCGAACCTTTCCTCGCAGCCGTAAGGAAATACTCACGACAGGCACGAGAACAGGGTGAGGTAAAGGCACCGACGTCGCCCAACACTGCGAGCACTCAAACACGGTAGACAACTTCCGGTTCAACATTGCGGCCAGGCCGACGAGGTCTGGCCGTTACTCGTTTTCGCCGCGATCCTATTTTGCCCACGTTTCCCCAACTACCCGTTGAGAGAGGCGGCGAAGAAAGGCGGGACCACAAGGTGTCCGAGCCGTTTGACAGAAGATCAACCAGTCTTCCAGTGACTTCGTCCGCTCCAGTTGAGTTTCCGGAGAAGCAGGAAGCATTGGCTCGAGAGGTACTCGTGGCCCTGGAGCAGCACAGGATGCCTTTTGCGGTCGCTGGTGCTTTCGCACTGCTCGAGCACACCGGCATATGCCGTACCACCAAAGATCTGGACATTTTTCTGACCCCGGAGAACTCCTTCGCTGCTCTGAGGTACTTGGCGGAACTTGGATTCGATTGCGAAGTATGCGACCCTGTCTGGCTTGCCAAGGTTCACAGGGATAACTATTTCGTGGATCTCATCACTGGCATGAGCAACGCAGCGATCAGCGTAGATCCGTCCTGGATTCGCTACGCACAACCGGCGACTGTTTGCGGCGTGCGAACCCGGGTGTTGGCAGCAGAAGAATTGCTAGTCTCCAAGCTATTTGTCACCCGTCGCGAGAGATTTGACGGGGCGGACATTGTGCACATCATTTATGCGACCCAGGGAAACTTGGACTGGGGCCGCATTCTTCACCTGGCCGACGAGCATTGGGAGATGCTGCTCTGGGCGCTGGTTCTGTTTCGATATGTTTATCCGGCCCAGACTCACTATGTGCCTGCGGTTCTGTGGCAGGACCTTCTCGGACGACTTCTTAAGTTGGTTGTGGAACCTGATGGACAAGGAACTTTTCGTGGCAGCCTGATCGATGACAACATGTTTGCGATTGATGTGAACCATTGGGGACTTGAAGACATTCTGCAGGAATATCGCTCCCGGAAACTATCGACAATCGGAGCTGCCACCGGCCGCCTGTGCAGTTAGCTGGGAAAATCAGACGCCTATGAGGATAGCCGCAACTGCCGATTTGCATTTTGCTCCACAAAACGCTACTGCGCTGCGCGATCAGTTTGACAAAGTTCGCGATGAAGCTGATCTCCTCGTCGTCGCTGGCGATCTGACCAACTATGGCCGGCCGTCGGAAATGGAGCCCCTGCTCAATACTTTGGTGCGTCTGCGAATTCCCACCGTGGCGGTGCTCGGCAATCACGACTATGAGAGCGAGCAACCAACAGAACTAATGCGCATGATGTCGGCGGAAGGAATCAAGGTGTTGGATGGAAGTGCCTACGAGCGCGATGATGTTGGGTTTGCGGGCACCAAAGGCTTTGTGGGCGGCTTTGGGCGCGGGGCCCTGACAGCTTTTGGCGAACCCGAGATCAAAGCTTTTGTGAGAGCGTCAATCGATGAAGCACTGAAATTGGAGCGCGCTATGTCGCAGTTGCGCACGACCAAACGAGTGGTGGTTCTGCACTACGCCCCTATAGCGGCGACGGCGGAAGGTGAAGCGCCAGAGATTTTTCCTTTTCTTGGAACTTCTCGTCTCGCAGAAGTCATCGACCGGCATGGCGCCGATCTCGTCGTGCATGGACACGCTCACCACGGGAGGTTAAGCGGGCGTACGACAGGCGGAATTCCTGTCCATAACGTCGCCATCACTCTGCTTCAGTCACAACAGCCACCAGCGGGATATCGCATATTCGAAGTCTAGGCTGGCGGTCATTCTGTCGAAGCGGGGGCGGAAATCAAACTTCAAGGCTGGCGACACTCGTCGAGCGACTCGGAGTTCATGAATCCATTTGCGCCCTCGTCCAAGGCTTTGATAATTCGTTCGATGAGCGTAGCGAATTTCTCCGGGTCGGGCTCCTTGGATGCGGCCGCACACAGTTCCCGCCAGTCGGTTTTATTGCTCTCAGCCATTCTCCACGGCTCCTGGTCGTCTACCTGAAAGCAACTAGCATGCCAAAACACTAAGTCGTTCATTGCAAAAAAGCAAAGTCAAGCTTGGTATGTAAATCTTGCTCGCAATCAAAAGGAGCACACTAATTTATCCAAGTTGCTGAACTAGACAGGTGCTCCTACGGGGGGATTCCGACAAACTGTTTACCCATTGATCGGTTTTTCGCAGCAGGCGCAAGAAATACATGGCATTTTCCATCGCTTGTTGCTCGCGAACTTCATGCTCTGTCGTGCCAAACAGTTCAAGCGCCCGAGCGGCCAAGGCCCTTTCCGCCTCAGCAATACGCTGAGGGATCTTGGCATTGTCATCCTCGAAAACAGCGGCCTTGTAGAGTTCTTTCCAGTCGCTCCCATGCGTGGATAAGTGCCTTATGGCTTCCATGGTCGTCTCCATCTGCATCCAACAGAAGCCATATTTCTAGAAGCGAGGGAAATTGTGAATACAGTAAATCCTGTAAATCGCGACCCGCAAGTGCACCGCCCGCGAGTTATGGGATGTTCGCCTTCTGGACTCTGTGCACTCGGCCTTTCTACTTCTCTATTTACGTCGGACTACTCGACAGGCCCGATAGCAGGATCCTCCCGGTTCCGTTACCGTGGTCAAGTACCAGCCGGGAGTGGACCGCGGCCCAGGTTTTTGTCGTTTCCCTGCGTTTGGACTCAGCCGAAGCGGAACGGCGTCAGGCGAGTCACGCTCCACTCCCGCTCTAACAATGGTTCCGTCATCTTCTTCCTCGGGTACGGAATCTTCCTTGGACAAAATTACACGCGATCACGATCTCGAAAGTACTCAAATGGCGCAAGGTTAGCGTGTTTCGTCGGATGCTCGTTTGGCATGTCTTGTGCTGAGTTTGGCTTGCGCATTGCAACTTGGTCTCTCGACATCTCGGCCCGGTCTAAACTATGAAGACGTTTCGAATTGTGATTGCCGATGACCATGAAGTCGTGCGCCGTGGCATCCGTGCCCTGCTCGAGAGCCATCCCGGCTGGGAGGTAAGCGGCGAAGCAGTGGATGGTCGTGAAGCGGTAGAGCAGGCCCGAGAACTCAAGCCAGACCTGGTGCTGCTCGACATCGGAATGCCGAATCTGAACGGCATTGAAGCCGCCCGCCAGATTCTCGCCAATTGTCCCGAGATGAATATCCTTATCCTCACGGTCCACGATTCGCAGGAGGTTGTACGGGAGGTGCTGGGTGTGGGAGCCCGCGGCTTTCTCCTGAAGTCCGATGCAGGCCGGGACCTCGTCACTGCGGTAGAAGCCGTTCAACGGCGACAGACTTGCTTTACCAGCCAAGTAACCGAACTTGTGGTTGCGGGATACTTGAACCAGGATCGCAAGGATGAGCCTCGCGCCAAGAATCGTCTGACACCACGGGAGCGCGAGGTAGTGCAGCTTCTTGCCGAGGGGAAAACCAGCAAGGAAGTAGCTGTGGCTCTAAACCTAAGTGTGAAAACCGCTGAAACTCACCGCACCAACATCATGCGCAAGCTCGACTTGCATTCTGTCGCCGACCTGACTCTCTACGCTCTCCGAAACAGAATCGCGCAAGTTTTCTAGGCAAAGGCTACGTCGCCCCGATCGGTGTTGCCAGACCAAGTATTGAGCGTCGTTCAAAATCTGACCATCAAATCAGCAACTTTCTTGTGCAATAAGGTGTCGAGTGTATTGCTGGTCCGATGGAGAACCGATAGGCTCCAAATAGCGTGGGAAAACTTGGTCCGTGTCCACGCCTCGACGGTATGGGGAGAATGTTCGGTGGTTCGGATTCTGGTAGCGGACGACAATGCCGCGATACGCCGGTGCCTTCGCGGGTTGCTGGACCACCATTCCGATTGGCTGGTTTGTGATGAGGCCAGCAACGGCAAAGAGGCCGTCGAGACGTTCCAACGGGCGCGGCCGGATCTGATTGTGCTTGATTTCCAGATGCCAGAGATGAACGGCTTAGAAGCCGCCCGCTTCATCTTTAACGCCTCACTGAAGACTCCGATCTTGATGGTCACAATACACCTCTCGAAACAGCTGAGCGACGAAGCCCGAAAAGTCGGGATCCGCGGAGCTTGCGCGAAGACCAACATCCATGCCGTCGTGGACGCCGTGGACGCCCTGCTACGCGAGGAAACTTATTTTCCGAACTGAAGATCAATCAGCAGCGTTGGCGGACTTGGCGGACTCAGGAAGAGGCATGATCACAGAGATGAGTGTGCCAGGAGCTCTCGACTGAACGCTAAGCTGACCACCAAGCTCGCGGAGACGCTCTCGCATTCCCGCCAGGCCCACACCGGAGTTGGTCCCCCTGGTCTCGAAGTTCCTTAGCAATTCTGGAGAGATGCCCTTCCCATAATCCCTGACCTCGAGAACGACTGCGCGGGGAGAAAACTTGAGTAGAACTTCGGCTCTTGAACTGCCAGAATGGCGGTGAATATTTGTCAGACTCTCCTGCAACACACGGAAAAGCCCGAGCTCGATTGCCTTGGGCAGCCGACCAACGTCTTCTGGCAAGTCTGCCTTCACCGCGATCCCGCTGCGCTGGGAAAACCCGTCAAGATACCATTTCGCCGCCGATGAGAATCCGGCTTCGTCTAGAAGCGGGGGATGGAGAAGATGGGAGATCGTCCGGGTTTCGGCAATGGATTGATCCAAAAGATGGATCGCCTCGGACAAGAGCTTATCCGACGGCTGGGAATTCGAGAACATGTCAAGGTTCATTTTTACGGCGGCAAGGTATTGCCCCAGACTATCGTGAAGTTCCCGTGAAAATCTGCGCCGTTCCTCGTCCTGTAGCTGTAGCAGGCGGCCAGTAAGATTGCGCAGTGATTTTTCACTCTCCGTCACCGTTCGCTCTGCCTGCTGTCGGGCGTCGAGTTCCGCCGTCAGAAGCTGATAGTGGACGGAAAACATGATAAGGGCAAGAATGAACGTCACCATAAGAACAACGATCGCGAGAATGAACAAGTGTTTCGAGGCCTTCGCGCGGACGATTAACAATCTTTGCTCCTCGTCGCGCATTTGCTGCATTGTGGAAGTCATTTCCGAAACAATTGGCAGTCCTCGACGGGATATTTCGTCCTGCCCTTGCTGATCCTGAGGGGCGGACTTCTTGAGCGCAATCGACTCACGAAACAGTGCAACTCTGCGGGCCGTCAACTCTTCCAAGCGGGTGCATAGTTCCTGCTGGAGTGGGTTATCTCTTGTCAGTTCGCGCATGCGCTGGAGGACGCGATCCAAGGCGGGAACCGCTCCCTCAAAATTGTTTAAGAAGGCGGAGTCTCCGCTGATTACATAGCCTGAGCGTGCGCGTCCGGCATCCAACGCGGCTGAATCAACACTGCCCAGAGCAGCTTGAACTTCATGGCTGTGAACAACCCATTTTTCACTTTCCAGAAGGCGCACGATCGTAAGATAGGTAGCCACTGCGCTCAGAAACAGCAGAATCACAGCCGACGCGAATGCCACCTGCGCTTTCTTGCGAGGTGACATCATTTGTCGTGACATCGTTCGTACCCCGCGGGTCCCTGACTTTCAAAGTCGATTGCTTTGGCGGACAGCTTCTGCCAGCCTTTTACGTTTCTCTACTTCCGCCGTTAGCTGCAATAGCTTCTGTGGGTCCTCTTCAATGGTAGCGTGCCGGTAAAGCTCTTGCCACAGCGCATCGAGATTCTCCGCCATCTCTTGTCTTCTAACCCGAGACGACACGATCAAGTTGCGGCACTTTCTCGTTGGCAAACCACAGATCTGATTCATGGCTTCACCTCGCTCTGGTGGACATCCGTCCCCAAGGAGGGCCGGGGTCGGCATTCGGCGCTGGCAAGGAGACGCAGCGCTCGCAACGCGTCCGCCATCGCCTGTTGTTCCTCGCCCGATGCGGAGCCCGTCTGTTTGAGCTCTTCGCTTCTTTGAAAGATAGCCTTTTCCGCCGCATCGATTCTCCGCCGGAGTTCTTCAGACTGAACCTCCAGCAGAGCCGCCCGGTAGACTTCCCGCCACGGATGGTTCATTGTCATTACACTTCTCCAGTTGCAACCTGCGTTCAGCATACAGACACCACTAACGAAGGGTGGAAATAGATTATCCGCAAGAATTAAAGAAGCGCAGGCGACGCAAACGCACGCCGCGAGTACCACGGACGACTTAACGTATACGATAAAAGAATTGCGTATGCGAACCGACAAAAATGCTTGACAAGTCTTAATGAGAATCTTATAAGTCATTTTTAACGCCTTGTTGGAGGATGTGAAGCGTATGGCTAAAGAAATTGTAAAGAATCCAAAAGTAGCGTTGAACTACGACCGCGTTATTCTCGCCAACCTGCGAAGGAGTCGACGCGGGAAACACCACGAGCTTATCGAGGGAGTCTTCCAGGATCTGGAAACTCTGCCTACCGGTTCCGCGATCAAGATCCCGCTTTCGGAGGTCGATGGAATTAGCCTGGCCAACCTTCGATCAGCGGTACATCGCGCATCGGCCTCAAGAGGCCTCGGAATAGAAACGTTGTCGGATAATGATAATTTCTACATTTGGAAGGCCGCAGAGTGACGTTGGCGCAGTTTCGCGCCTTATCGCGCGGCTGATTGCGCCCCAAAACGATTAGGAAGTTTCCACCTTCTGCATGCATTCCGCGGTGAACCTACAGGGTTCCCTGTATATCGGGTGGATGCAATGCGAGCTTAGAATCGGGTGGGACCTTAGACTGCTCGATTTCATCTTTGAACACGGCCATCACGGCAACGGAGGATCATCAACTTGGGACTTGCCAACAGCTCGAGCTTGGACACTGCATCGCTGGCCTCTTTCACTCCCTCGAGCGACCAGGGCCATTCCGCGCATGTAGTGCAGTTCTACGGCGAAGATGAGTTCCTTCTCGATGAGTTGAGTAGGTTTATCGGTACTGCTCTTGGCGCCGGGAACGGCGCGGTGGTCATCGCGACCAAAGAGCATCGGGACGGTCTAGCTCGAAGGTTGAGCGCCTGGGGCTTGGATACAACCAAGGCCGCTGCACAGGGAAGATACGTTTCCCTGGATGCAGCCGACACTTTGACGAAGTTCATGCTGGATGGATCGCCCGACCCAACCCTCTTTGTCGAGTTGCTAGGGGGGATCGTTGCGAGAGTCAGGGCTGCCGCCGGAAGCGAGCAAGGCCAGGTTGTCGCATTCGGAGAAATGGTCTCCCTGCTGTGGGCCGTGGGAAAGCCCGACGCCGCCATCAGCCTGGAACGACTGTGGAACGAACTGGCCGAGACCCACTCCTTCTCTCTTCGCTGTGCTTACCCGATGTCTAGTTTTTATCGCGAAGAACATGGTGATGTGCTTCTCAAGATCTGTGCCGAACATTCCGCTGTAATTCCAGGTGAAAGTTACACCGCGCTGGTCAGTCATGACGAACGACTTCGCAGCGTAGCTCACCTGCAGCAAAAGGCAAAGGCACTAGAGACCGAAATCGCAGAACGCCGGCACATCGAAGAGAAACTCAGGCGCAGCCAACTGGAACTCGAATCCTTAGTGGAGCAGCGGCCAGCAGCGTTGCGACAGCTTTCGTCTCGCCTGCTCAGTTTGCAGGATTCCGAACGCCGCCGCATTGCTCGCGAACTGCACGACAGTCTTGGGCAATATTTGGTTGCGCTGAAACTTGACATCGACATACTCCGGCGCTCTCCCGGTAAGGTAGATTTGTGGTCGCAGTCGGAAGAACTCCTGGAACGATGTATCGCGGAAGTTCGGACGCTTTCCTATCTCTTGCATCCTCCAACCATGGACGCGGTGGGGATAGCTTCTGCCGCGCGATCGTATGTCGAGGGCTTTGGTCTCAGGAGCGGCCTGCAATTGAACTTGGATGCGCCTAATGATCCGGTTCGCCTGCCCGACGCGATTGAACTGGCGCTTTTCCGCGTGCTGCAGGAGGCATTGACTAACGTCCATCGTCATTCCGGTGCTTCGGCGGCAGACATCCTGATTCGCCGATCGCCCGGAGAGGTGATTTTGGAAGTAAGAGACAACGGCCATGGCGTGGAGCAAGGGATGCTCGATCGTTTCCGGGAGGCAGGAACGGGGACTGGTGTCGGGCTTATGAGCATGCATGAGCGGGCCCGAGAACTTGGGGGAAATGTTCGGATCGACTCGAGCAGCACCGGTACATCGGTGCGAATAACCATACCGGTGCCCTCCGATTGCGAATCCCCAGCTGCCGTCAATCGTGGAGAAATGTAACGTCACAATATTTTGAAGATGTCCTCGACCCTCCCCGGGATCTAGAAACGGATTTATGACAGTTCGCATATTGGTTGTGGACGACCACCCGGTCGTACGGCATGGACTCAGGACCTTACTGGGAGGGCATCCTGAGTGGGTAATCATCGATGAGGCGGCCGACGGAATTGAAGCTGTCGCTAAGGCGGGTCGTTTGAAACCTGATGTCGTGGTGCTGGACATTACCATGCCAAATATGAGCGGCCTGGAAGCGTGCCGGCTAATCCGTAAGACAGCGCCGACGTCTGAAATCCTAATCGTGACGCAGCATGATTCTCCGCATATGATGCGCGAGGCGCTGGAAGCGGGCGCGCGGGGCTACGTCGTAAAGTCCAACGCTTCACGTGATTTATTGGCGGCAGTGGAGGCGGTAAGCCAGCATTTGCCCTTTACAGTTCTGAATACGCATTCTGGGGATTCTGCGCGAGGTTGAGAGGATCGGTCTCAGGGGCTGGATAGCCGGTTTCTTGTCAAGATTGAAGCGTGGCCAAACTTATCGAGGTGAGCTATGAAACTGCGAATCCTGATAGCTGACGATCATGAAGTTGTACGGCGTGGGCTGTGCGCATTGCTGCAGGCGCATGAGGGCTGGGAGATTTGCGCCGAAGCCAAGGACGGGCGCGAAGCCATCGAAAAGGCGGCGCAATTGAAGCCCGACGTGGTGATTCTGGATGTCGGCATGCCCAACCTCAATGGTTTGGCGGCCACTCGCCAGTTGACCCAACATGATCCCCACTGCAAGGTCATCGTTCTGACGATCACCGATTCGGATCAGGTGATTCGCGAGGCTCTGGATGCGGGCGCTCGCGGCTTTGTTCTTAAATCCGACGCCGCTCGGGATCTGGTTTCTGCCGTCGAGGCGCTCCAGCGCAACCGTATGTTCTTTACTCCCCGAGTAAACGATATGGTGCTGGCAGGCTTTCTCGACAAGGGGCACAACGGGTCAAGCGGCGAGCCTCCGAGATTGCCGAAGTTAACCGCACGCGAGCGCGAGGTGATTCAGCTTTTGGCCGAGGGAAAGAGTTCGAAGGAAGTGGCTTGCGTCCTCAACCTGAGTACAAAGACAGCCGAGACCCATCGCAGCAATATTATGCGGAAACTTGGCTTCCATTCCATCCGGGACCTGGTCGTGTATGCCGTGAAAAACAATATCATCCAGGTGCAAATACCGACTAAATTTCAGAACCCAACAGAAGGCTCCGCAGCGTAGCGAAAAAAAAGGGAGCCGTCAAGCGGCTCCCTTTAATGATCGCGGGCGCACAGCTCTAACTCGCCTTGCGTCGCTGTTCCAGGTCGGATTCATGGGAATCGACCGCGTTCCATTCATCAACCTGCTTTTGAGCCGCCTCTCGTGCGATGCCATATTTCTCTTGAATCTTTCCTACCAATTGATCGTGCTTCCCGTTGATGACGTCGATATCGTCATCGGTTAACTTGCCCCAACGCTCCTTCACCGACCCTTTGATCTGTTTCCATTTGCCTTGCATTTGATCCGAGTTCATTTACCTTTCTCCTTTATGTGTTTTGTTATTAAGCCTACGTTGCGGCCTAAACTGCGCGAGGCAGGTGCCGCTCAGCAGTGGAGTCATCGGAGCTAGCTTCGCCGGTTGACGAAACATCCTGAGCCCCCGTGTGCTCGAGAACTTGCTTCGCCCGCCTTACCCACTCTGAGCTGTCGCAGTGAACTGAAAGCAGGATGCCACCATCCTTTACTCTGCCTTCGTAGCGCTTGGCCTCGTATTCCGGAATTCCCATTCCAATCAGAGCTCCGGCAATTCCACCGACTGCGCCCCCGACGCCCGCACCCGCAAGGGTTGCCATGATCGGACCGGCAGCAATGAACAGCCCGAGTCCCGGTATCGCCAGTGCACCAACACCCAGAAGCCATCCCATCGCGCCGCCCAGGACGACTCCCGTTCCGGCTCCAGTCGTCGCTCCCTCCGGTGCCTTGGTACCTTTCTCGTGCGCGAAATCCCTTGACCCGGCGCTCTCGGTGAGTAGCACAGAAATATCTCTATTGCTGAATCCCCCTGCTTTCAGGCCGTCGACTCCCATTTCTACGGTGGTGTAGCTGGGATAGATGCCGAAAACTGCTGTGTTCTTCCCTGCCATTTTGAACTCTCCTTTGTGGTCTTGATTGCGACAGTTAGTTCTTGGATTTGACTTCCAACTGATCGTTTATATTGCCAGCGCCCACTACAGCAGCCGCTTTGGCCTCGATCGCCCGCTTTTCGTCATCTGATCGCACCGGTCCCTTCAGTGTGACTTGACCATTCTGTGTGACGATCTTGACGTTATGGGCGTAGGTCGACAGAGACTTGTCTTTCACAATGGCCTTGCGGATCTCTTGCGTGATGTCTCGGTCGGAACTGTTGTCCTTTTGTTGATCGGCCGTGGGCTCGTTTGCGTTCTGGTCCCGCTGATTCACTTTGGTGTTGTCAGCCGGTGCACTTTGAGTTGTCGAGTCCTGGGCAACCACCCAGGCACTCCCTAATAGTGAGCTTACGAGAAGAAACGTTCTTACACCGTTTTTAAAGTTCACCTTGAGTTACTCCTTGCACATGTCGGCTTCGGACCGACAGGATTTATGAGCATTCGCCGATTGATTGTTCGCCCCGAGATTCGGACCCGAGACCGCAACCAAGCTATGCCAAATAGTGTCCTTTCGCCCCTGTAGGAACATAGAGCCTTCAGCCATAGCTGCCAATCGAGTTCGAGCCGTACTTTATTCGAGGAAGACCCGTAGACGAGCGCCAGAAGATTCACCGTCAAGGCTGGTTTTAGGCAGAGGAAAGATACCTGCTACCACAAGAACTTCGCTTAGGTACCCCGTTCACCTGATGGCGGTGACGACCAAAAGCACCTATATTCTGCAGGCGAAGCAAACTAAGTACGAGTGATGGCGATGAGCGAGTGTTCTCACGCAGAGAAAAAGGAGCCTGACATGCTTTGGACAATATTCATGATACTGCTGGTCTTGTGGTTACTGGGCCTGGTGACTTCGTACACACTGGGAGGGTTTATTCACATTTTGCTGGTGCTTGCCGTGATCGTTCTTGTGATCAATCTTGTAAGCGGGCGCAGAACAGCGGTCTAAGCACGACTACTTCCTGCGGGGTCGCTTGCCCTCTGATCGGTGGCAAGCGGCCGTCGCTTTTCATCCCAGGAATACAACCGCGTAATGACTAAGCGAACAACTCGGCAAATGTTCGGCAGAGTCGGTGTCGTCTTGTTATTCGTCTTTCTCTGCTCTGGAACTGGAAATGGGTATTCCGTACTCACGCACGAAGAAATCGTCGACCTCTTATGGAAAGATCAGCTTCGACCTTTGCTGCTCGAGCGCTTTCCCGATGCCAGTGACGAAGATCTGAAACAAGCTCACGCTTACGCCTACGGTGGCAGTGTAATCCAGGACATGGGCTACTATCCGTTTGGCAACAAGTATTTCAGCGACTTGGTGCATTACGTGCGCAGTGGTGATTTTGTATCTGCGCTGATTCTGGACTCGACCGATCTCAACGAGTACGCCTTCGCGTTGGGCGCGCTGGCACACTACGCTTCCGACAACAGCGGCCACCCCACCATCAACCATGTCGTCGCGGTAACCTTTCCGAAGTTGAGGGCGAAATATGGGGAAGAAGTCACCTACGCGGACGATCCGAAGGCACACATTCGCACCGAATTCGGCTTCGACATGGTGCAAGTAGCAAAAAATCGTTACACCTCTGACAATTACCACGACTTTATTGGTTTCAACGTCAGCAAGCCTCTGCTCGAGAATGCCTTTGCGGAAACCTATGGTCTCCAGCTGCAGGACGTCTTGCACAATGAAGATTTGGCCATAGGAACGTTTCGGCGCGCCATCAGCACATTGATTCCGGAAATGACTCGCGTGGCGCTGCTTTCGCGCCGCAAAGAGATCGTGCACGACACTCCCAACTTCAACGAAAAAGAATTCCTCTATCACCTCTCCAGGGCCAGGTACGAGAAGGAATGGGGAAACGGATATCGCAAGCCGGGATTTGGAACCAGGGTGCTGGCGTTCTTCCTGAAGATTGTTCCGAAGGTGGGCCCGTTCAAAGCCGTGGCCTTCAACATTCCGTCTACTCAGACCGAAGATATGTACATCAAGAGCGTCAATAAGACGCTGGACGACTATGGCGCGCTGCTACATGAGCAAAAGGCGGGACAGTTGAAAATCGCAGATCTGGATTTCGACACCGGCCGCGAGTCTCGGGCCGGAGAATATTTTCTGGCCGACAAAACTTACGCCCGTCTGCTGGACGACCTGGCCAAACACAATTTCGATCAGGCATCTCCTGAACTGCGGAGAAATATCGTCAGCTTCTACGCCAACCCGGCTGCGCCCGTGGCGACTAAGACGAATGCCAAAGCATGGAGAACCACGCAAGAGGATCTGGATAAATTGAAAGCGAGTAGCACAGATCGAGCTATCGACACTGCGTCGACAATGCCGGCAATCGAGAAATCGCCAGAATAAGACCGCTTCTTTCATTTCAGCCCCGACAGCCATCCCCAACGCTTCCCTTGCCATCCTAAGTGCCGCGAGCGAAGACAAAATCTAAGAAAGTCGTCGGAGGAGCTATTTATGTCCGGGAAAAATACGGCAGCGTTCGGGATTTATCGCACTCAAGCTGATGTCGAGTACGCAGTTGACCTGATGCGGGCGGAGGGCTTTCGCAATACCGACATCTCCGTTCTGTTTCCTGAGAACCAGGGCACGAAAGATTTCGCGGTGGAAAAGAGCACTAAAGCGCCAGAGGGAACCGCTACTGGAGTCACTACCGGAGCCGTAGTCGGCGGCACGTTGGGGTGGCTCGCGGGCATTGGGGCGCTAGCCATCCCGGGGGTGGGCCCCCTTATTGCTGCGGGTCCGATTGTGGCCGCTTTAACGGGCGTCGGCGTGGGCGGAGCGATTGGAGGCATCGCGGGAGCGCTCATCGGCATGGGCATTCCGGAATATGAGGCCAAGCGCTACGAAGGCCGGATCAAGGAAGGCGGGATCCTGCTTTCGGTTCACTGTGACGATTCGAACTGGACAAAAAAGGCAAAGGACATCCTGGGGCGCACCGGCGCCACGGATATCGCTTCAACAGGAGAATCCCGCGCCGACTGGCAGAAGACGGACAAACCATTACCTCGCGCCAGTTAAGCGGGAAACAGGACTGTCGCTGCGTCCCGAACTTATATTTTGAACCTAAGGCATCTTACTGATGGGGTTCAGCGCGACGATCGTTCATGCTTGCCGTGGTGCTCATTGTGGAACCGCAGGTCGCCGGGGGGAGGCGGATATGCTCTGGACCGTTTTGGTGATCCTGCTGATCCTCTCTTTGCTCGGAGTGGTTAGTTCATACATTGTGGGCGGATTCATTCTGTTCGGGGTGGCGTTGGGTGCGGTGCTCATTCGAATTCTCGAAGGCCGCACACCGGACGATGTCATGGACCGAGCAAGGCCAAGACGGCGATCGGAATCAATTGAATTCTGATCGCTGAGACTACGGGAGGTACATGTGATCAAGTTTAGAAGAGGTTTGAATTTTTTTCCTCTGCTGTCTTGCCTAGTTCTGACATCCATGAGTCTCGTCGCAGCGGGATACGGCCAACAAAGCACAGCAATCACGGGTGATCAGACATCGGGATACCGCATGAAGGTAGTTTCGCGCAGCACAGAAGCTGTTGATTATCACCACAAAGGTTCGACAAAAGTAGACTTGAGAGGAACCAACCTGGCTTCTGGAGTGCGCGGCGAAGCCAAAGTGGAAGGCAAAGCTGGCGGCGTGAAAATCGAGGCCGAAGTGGAGCATTTGCCCGGCGCAAACAGTTTTGGCTTGGCATACCTTACTTATGTCTTGTGGGCGATCACTCCTCAAGGACGGCCTCGGAATCTGGGCGAATTGATTCTGGACGATGGCAAGGCCTCGATACGCACGACATCGGATTTGCAAGCATTCGCTTTAATCGTAACCGCAGAACCGTATTTTGCGGTCACCCAACCCAGCGACCTAGTCGTGGCGCAAAACGAGATTCGACGCGACACAAAAGGCGGGGTTGAGCCCGTGGACGTGAAATTTGAGCTCATTTCTCGAGATGCGTACAACTCTCAAGTGCGGCCCATTAACTCGCCGGTTTACGAAGTCAGCGATAAGACGCCGCTTGATTTGCTCGAAGCGAGGAATGCTGTCCGAGTTGCCAGGGACTCCGGCGCCAGTCAATACGCAGCTTCCGAATTGCAGAAAGCACAGGACCTGCTGAACCAGGCAGAAGACTATTACCGGCGGAAGCAAGGTAATGGCCCCATCGGAACCGTTGCTCGAGAAGCAGTTCAGACCGCGGAAGAGGCGCGGGTGATGTCGATCAAGCGTGAGCAAGACGCGGAGGTCGAGCAAGAACGCAAAGCGGCTGCCGATCAGACGGCGCAAGCTCAAGCCGACGCTCAAGCGCAACAGGCCGCTGCCACCCAGGCTCAAGCACAGGCGGAGCAGGCAGAACGAGCACGGCAGCAGGCTGAGTTAGACAAACAGCAGGCCACGCAGCAAGCGCAGCAGGCGGAAACCGACAAAGCCCAAATGCGAGCTCACATGCTGCAGCAATTGAATCAGATTCTGGAGACGAGGGACACCGCGCGAGGGTTGATCGTGAATATGCCTGATGTCCTATTCGACACCGGCAAAGCGGACTTGCAACCTGCGGCTCGGGAACGGTTGGCGAAGGTTGCCGGAATCCTGATCGCGTACCCGGATATCCGGGTGGAGATCGACGGATACACGGATAGCACCGGAAGCCTCGAGTTTAACCAGCAGCTTTCTCAGCAAAGGGCAGACGCCGTGAGAAATTACTTGGTCAGTCAGGGAGTGATCTCGTCCTCGATAACGACGCAAGGCTTCGGACCGAGCCAGCCCATTGCTTCAAACGATACACCGTCGGGACGTCAGCAGAACCGCCGGGTAGAGCTGGTCGTCTCTGGATCTTCTATTGGCCAGGCGATTGGGCAAACGATTCCCGACCAGAATGTGGACGCCTCGCCTGCAAACCTTGGTCAAGCGGGTCCGGGATTGCCCGCGCCATCGAGTCAGACGAACGTGCCTGCGGGCCAGGCAACGATTCCTCAGAGATAACCTGATTCGATGCGGACTAACCCGTCGGTGTGGGGACATCGGGCTCCTTACGATTCGCAGGCACGAGCTCACGACGCAATACTCGAAGGTTCGCCATCGCATCCGCCAACGCCTGGTGCTCGACGCCATTGGAGTTCGGGTGCGCCGATTCTATGTGCACCAGGATAGCCTTAGAAGCCTGCTCAATTCGCTCGGGTAGTTTGGCAGGATCCAGTTCGAGCAGTGCTGCCCGATAGAGAACCCGCCAGTCGTTTTGCTGATCCGTGTTCACCGAATTCACCTCAAACAGTTGCGTGCAGCCCATTCCAGGGGGGGTATCTCTTACCAAGACTGTTATATCGCGGAAGATAGAGGCTTTCGCTGCCGATGTCTGTTCGGTGTCGGACAGTTGGTACCGCCTACGGCATGGCCGGATCGCCGTTAAAACGCTTCATGACGCGGTAGCATTCGCAGGCGGCACCTTCCAGCCCGGGCGATCAACAATTGTTACGGTGCCGCGCCCGTTATCGATCAGGCCGCCCCGCTGCAAGAGTCCCGCCGCCAGGCTGACGCTGGGGCGGCCCGTACCTAGCATTTGAGCCAGGAATTCATGAGTTACCAGAAGTTTTTGGCGGTCGATTCGGTCCTGGCACATGAGCAGCCAGCGGGCCAGCCGCTGCTCAATTTCATGGAGCCGGTTGCAGGCCGCAATCTGCGCTACCTGCAATCCCTGGAGAAGTACGTACCGGTTCCATACCTGCCGCAGCTCCGGCGCCGACTGGAGGGTATGCATCAAAATCGCAGATCGCACCCTAAGCCCGCTCCCGACAACTTGCATGACCACCCGGTGCGGTCCTCGGCTCAGCCCGGCGACCAGCGGCGTACCTACGATCCCTTCCTTACCTACGATCGCGACTTCCACACTTCGGCCGTCGCTGGTGAGCACCACCAGCGAGGCCATGCCATCGTTCAAAAAATAGGCGAAGTCAATCTTCGCGCCCGCCTCATGCAGAATGCGCTGCGATGGCAGGTCCAGAGGCTCCAGATGTCGCCGAAGGAGATTAAATTCGCCGTCTGGTATAGACCTAAGAATCGAGTTCTGGACCGGTCTTCCCGTGGAATCAGTTCGTATGCCTTTTCGTTCTGTTCGGCTAGTTATACGTTCCACACAGCTCCCTTGCAAGCTTTCGCAAGCTCAAGACATGTTTGGACAGGTGGGCGTAGGCTAGTGGTCGCAGAGGAAGTTTGTCTGTTCGACGCCGAACGGAGAGGTTCCGGTAAGCTATTTCAGGCCTAGGCCTCCATTGAAGTGCTGAATAACTCCGTAGCACTCGCAGGCAGCTTCTTCCAGCGCCTTCCGGTTCAAGACCTTCACGGTACCGCGGGAGTTTTCAATCAGTCCTGCGCTTTCCAGGGCCCCGGCCGCCAAAGTCACGCTGGGGCGTCCTGTGCCGAGCATCTGTGCGAGGAATTCATGGGTGAGGGGAAGCAGTTGGGAATCCACGCGATCCTGACACATCAGCAGCCAACGGGCCAAGCGCTGTTCAATGTCATGCAGCCGGTTGCACGCCGCAAGCTGTGCAACCTGCATCCCGTGCATCAGTGCGAATCGGCTGAGTTCCGACCGTAGCGTTGAAGCGCACATTAGGATCTCTTCAAGAGCCTCCGACCGTATTCGTACTCCGCTTCCGGGCATTTGCATAATCGCCCGGAAGATCCCCCGCTGCAAACCCACGGTCAGAGACAACCCGACCATTCCTTCTCTGCCGACGATGCCGACTTCAACGCTTCTGCCATCAGCGCTCAGAGCTACCAGTGAGGTCATGCCGTCGTTGAGAAAGTACCCGAAAGCGACTTTCTCGCCGGGCTCGTGGAGGATGTAGTATTGGGGCAATTCCACTGGCTCCAAGTGAGGCCGAAGCAGGTTATACTCCTCATCCGGAAGAGATAAAAGGATGACATTATTCACCGCCCTTCCCGCCGCGTCGCTACGCGCGCCGGGCAATAGCGGAAGTAGCTTGTTCGATCGTGCTTGCCTATCGATAGTTACGTTTCCGTTCGCCAAGATGCCTCCTACTCAGGCTTTTTGGATGCGATCTGGGCTCTCGATTCCGTAAGGGATAACTGTAGTTTGGGCCGTGACTTCCCCGATATCTGAATAAGCAAGAGCGAAAGACGCGCGAAGATCGAGGAGTTCGTCGAGGTCGAGGGACTCTAGGTTATGCCACCGACGACTGGACTTCCCGCAGTCGCCGTTCGAGGAATCGGCGCTCGCTATCATTAGTGACGAGATCAAGCGCCCGACGGTAGTTCTCTGCTGCTTCGAGGGGAGATCCAACGCGACGCAACAGATCGGCACGCGCCGCATGCAGCAGGTGATAATTGGCAAGATTATCGCTTGCGGAGAGCGCATCAATCAGGGCGAGTCCCGCTTGCGGGCCTTCAGCCATCGCAACGGCCACCGCGCGGTTCAGGGTCACAACTGGAGAAGGCTGCAAGCGTTCTAGGAGATCGTATAGCCGGACAATCTGCGGCCAGTCCGTATCTCGAGCCCGAGGCGCCTGACAATGCAAAGCAGCGATCCGCGCTTGTATGGCGAAAGGACCGGGCCCACCGCGAAAAGCCTCTTCCACCAATGGCAGCGCTTCAGCGATCTGCCCCTGGTCCCATCGGCCCCGATCCTGCTCCTCGAGAATCACGATGTCTCCGGCTTCATCAGTGCGAGCGTCACGGCGCGCATCATGAAGCAGCATGAGGGCAACGAGGGCCGTCGCTTCCGCTGGGGGTTGCGGTGTCATCAGCGACCTCACCAGACGCCCCAGCCGGATTGCCTCGGAGCAAAGATCGGTCCGCACCAGCGGCCCCGCCCGTGTAGCAGCATAGCCCTCGTTGAAGACCAGATAGATTACAGTCAACACCGCCCCCACCCGAGCAGCCATGTCGCCGGTCTCAGGCACGATATAAGGAATGCCGGCATCACGAATTTTGCGTTTCGCGCGCACCAACCGCTGCGCCATCGTCGCCCCGGGCACGAGAAACGCCCGGGCGATTTCATCAGTCTCAAGGCCACAAAGGGTTCGCAAGGTAAGCGCAACCTGAGCCTCGGGGGCGAGCGCCGGGTGACAGCAGGTGAAGATCAGCCGAAGCCGGTCATCAGGAATCTCGCTGGTGTCGTAATCTGGCTCTTCAACGGTCGGGGCCAGACCGGAGGTGGCGTAGGATTCGAGTTTCTCTTCCAACCGCGCTTGGCGGCGGATACGGTCGATGGCCTTGTGCCGCGCCGTCTGGATAATCCATGCGCGGGGGAACTCCGGCACCCCGGAAATCCGCCACTGGTCCACCGCAGCCGCAAAAGCTTCCTGGGCAGCCTCTTCGGCAAGGTCGAAGTCGCCAATGAGGCCAATCAGGATCGACACAACTCGCCCCCAATCGGAGCGGTAGACTGCTGCCACAGCTTCGGTGGCATCGAGGGGCATGCCTGATTGTAAATTTATTTTCGCTGCACTGTCGATATAGCTGGGTGCCGTTCGATTTACCAATGGAGGCATGCAAAAATGCTTTAAGTCGATTCAAAAGGAGAAATATATGCGGTTCATGGTGATCGTTAAGGCCAACAAAGAGTCCGAGGCCGGCATTCTTCCTAATAATGAGATTCTGACTGCGATGGGAAAATACAACGAAGAACTGGTGAAGGCGGGTGTAATGCTCGCTGGTGAAGGGTTGCAACCAAGTTCCAAGGGCAAACGCGTCAGGTTCTCGCGGGCAACTCCGACGGTCATCGATGGGCCCTTCGCTGAGACCAAGGAACTGATCGCCGGTTTCTGGCTCTGGCAGGCGAAATCGATGGAAGAGGCGATTGCATGGCTGAAGCGTAGCCCCTTCGGAGGCGGGGTCGAGATCGAGATTCGTCCGGTGCACGAGATGGAAGACTTCGACGCCGCCGTTACACCTGAAATCAAGGAGCGGGACCAGCGTCTTCGCGCACAGCTAGCCGAGAAGGAATGATTGCGTCTAAGCTGAGACGGGCGGATTCGGTGATGGCGGATGCGAGGGCAGTGCTATTACGGCCGAAAGTGCCTCACAGTGGACTTTCGAATCGGGCTGTCGATTTTGACATCCGTCGTTCGACTTAATGATGGAGGCGCAAGAATGAAATACATATTGCTGATTTACACCGACGAAAAGGCATGGACCGAGACTGAGCTGCAGCAGTGTTATGGGGAATCGACGCAACTCGCGCACACACTCAAGGCAAATGGCCAGCTTCTGGCAACGTCCCCGCTGCAGCCTGTGTCGACGGCGACCACGGTTCAGGTACGCGATGGCAAACGGCTGGTGACCGATGGTCCGTTCGCGGAGACACGCGAGCAACTCGGCGGATTCTTCATGGTCAACGCCAAGAACCTGGACGAGGCGATCGATATCGCCGGACGCGTTCCTGGCGCACGCAAGGGCACCGTCGAAATCCGGCCGGTGGTCGAGATCCCGGGCTTGCCTTAGCGTCAGCCACAAGCGAACACGACTAAACGCAACACAAGGAAGCGAAATGCAAAAAATCACACCGTTCTTGTGGTTCGACGACAAAGCCGAAGAGGCGATGAATTTTTACGTTTCCATCTTCAAGAATTCAAAGGTAGGAACAGTCACCCGCTACGGGGATGCGGGACCGGGGCCGAAAGGGACGGTCATGTCCGCAACCTTCGAACTCGATGGGCAAGACTTTTTCGCATTGAACGGCGGACCGCTCTTTAAGTTCACAGAAGCTATATCCTTCTTCGTGAACTGTGAGACACAGCAAGAAGTTGACGAGCTATGGCAGAAGCTTTCTGCAGGCGGACAAAAATCAAGATGCGGCTGGCTGAAAGACAAGTACGGCCTGTCGTGGCAAATTATTCCTACCGTTTTGGGCAAAATGTTGGGAGACAAAGACCCTGCGAAAGCAAAAAGGGTTATGGAGACAATGCTTCAAATGGAAAAGATTGACATCAGCCGTTTAAAGCAAGCGTACGACGGGGCCGCCCCAGCTCAGTAGCATTCACCAGAAGACAATGCATAATACACATAAGGAGAAAACACCATGGAAACAAAACCCACGAACGAACAAGCACAACTTCAAATGCAGGTTTTTGAACAGCGTCGCGAAGCCCGGCTTCGCCAGGCGCGCGACTGGTTCTTTAAGAGCTACTTCGCAGACAACTGGAACGACGCCATGCGACTCACCGCCCCCGGAACGGAAGGCGGCACCAATTTCATGATGGTGGTCAGCTATTGGGAACAGGCCTGCGCTCTGCTGAATTACGGCCTGCTTCACGAGGACTTGTTCTTCGAAACCAGCGGGGAATTCTTTGGCGTCTGGGAGCGGATCAAGCCAACGATCGCGGAAGGACGAGAACAATGGGCAAACAAGCAGTTCCTCGCGCATCTGGAAAAGGCTGCGCAGCGCTTTGAGGTCTGGATGGACAAGCGCTCGCCCGGTCACATCGCTAAGATGCGCGAGTTCATGAAGCAAATGCGTGGCCAGCTGCAAAAGGCCGCGTAATTGGTGGAGCAGCGGGACTGACAGCGATCGAGCCTGCGCCAATGGTGCTTGGTGCAGGCTCACATATCAAGTCCCATCTTTCAGGAGTGACCGATGAGCGCAAAGATAACAGAGAGAATGGCATCAAAAGCCCTGGCGCTGGTTGTCGTATTGGGCGGATTCTGGCAGGCGCAAGCGCAGGCCGCGAAGACCTTATATCCAAACATGGCCCCGCTTGAACAATATCTAATCACAGATCGCAATGCCGAGACCGCTTTAGCCCGCAGCGCGGCTCCCGATTCTATTTCGCGCGATGCCACGGTTTTAGTCCTTGGACGACATGGCTATGAGACTGTAGTCGACGGCAAGAACGGTTTCGTGTGCGTAGTGGAACGAGCGTGGATGTCTCCGTCTGACCATCCGGAGTTTTGGAACCCAAAGCTGCGTGGGCCGATTTGCTTCAATCCACCAGCAGTCCGATCCATCCTGCCGCTCACGATCAAACGGACAGTATGGGTGCTGGCCGGGCTTTCCAAAGCACAAATCATGGACAACCTCAAGACCACGGTTGACCGAAAAGAACTGCCTCCTTTGGAACCGGGAGCAATGAGTTACATGATGTCGAAGCGTGCCTACCTCACCGATGAAGACGGGCATAACTTGTCCCACTTGATGATTTACACTCCGCTCACTCAGGGTGCTACTTGGGGTGCAGATCTGCCCGGCTCCCCGGTCATGCTTAGTGGACAATTTCAGGGCGCTCCCGAGCCTATAACCGTATTCCTGGTTCCGGTTGAAAAGTGGTCGGACGGCACGGCTGCGCCCACCGATGCGAACTGACAAACGATCTCGGCGAAGTTGAGTTCCGCTGTAATTCGGGCGGTTTAAACTAAAACCTTTGAGAACTTTTTCGTTGAATTGAAGCTACCGAGGGAGAGTAACGATGAGCAAGGTACGAGTACTGGTTGGCACACGCAAGGGCGGGTTTGTTCTCAGTTCGGACGGTAAGCGTGACAAGTGGGACGTTAGCGGTCCCCACTTTGCAGGGTGGGAAATTTACCATATGAAGGGATCGCCGGTTGACCCGAATCGAATTTACGCCTCACAGACCAGCGGCTGGTTCGGGCAGATCATTCAGCGCTCCGACGACGGCGGCAAGAACTGGCATCAACCGGGAACACCCGCCGGCCAACCCGCTGCCCCCGGCCCTCCCAAGAGCGAAAGCAACAAGTTCGCGTATGACGCTGCGGCCAAGCCGCTCACCACGCATCAATGGTATGACGGCACGCAGCATCCGTGGGAGTTCAAGCGGGTCTGGCATTTAGAGCCGTCACTGACTGATGCAAACGCGGTTTACGCCGGCGTGGAAGACGCCGCCATTTTTCAGTCGACCGACGGAGGCCAGAACTGGCGCGAACTCCCTGGCCTTCGTGGACACGGCACCGGTCCCAACTGGCAGCCGGGCGCTGGCGGCATGTGCCTGCACACCATCATTCTGGATCCGAAGAACCCTAAGCGGATGTGGATCGCTATCTCGGCAGCGGGCGCTTTTCGCACCGACGACGGCGGAATCAGTTGGAAACCGATCAATCGCGGGCTGCGTTCGCAATACATTCCTGATCCGAATGCCGAAATCGGCCACTGCGTTCATCACATCGCGATGAACCCTTCGCGTCCGGGCGTGCTCTTTATGCAGAAGCACTGGGACGTGATGCGGAGCGATAACGCTGGCGATTCGTGGGTCGAAGTTAGCGGAAACCTGCCGACCGACTTCGGGTTCGCGATCGACGTGCACGCGCACGAACCGGAGACGATTTACGTAGTCCCGATCAAAAGCGACTCTGAACACTACGTGCACGAGGGCAAGCTGCGGGTCTTCCGCAGCCGCACCGGTGGAAACGAGTGGGAAGCTCTGACCAAAGGCCTGCCGCAAAAAGACTGCTACGTCAACGTGCTGCGCGATGCCATGGCCGTCGACTCACTCGACAAGTGCGGCGTGTATTTCGGCACTAGCGGCGGCCAGGTCTACGCATCGGCCGATGCGGGAGATAGTTGGACTCCGATTGTGCGGGACCTCCCGGCGGTGCTTTCAGTCGAGGTGCAGACACTGAAATGATCAAGCCAACATGATCCGAATCATGCTCCCGCAACATCTGAGAACGCTGGCGCAGGTTGGCGTCGAGGTTGAACTCCAGGTCGAGGGCCCGGTCACGCTGCGCTCAGTTCTCGACGCGCTCGAAGTTCGCTATCCGATGCTGCGCGGGACCATCCGTGATCATGCCACCCAGCAGCGCCGGCCGTTCCTGAGATTTTTCGCTTGCGAAGAAGATCTTTCCCACCAATCGCCAGATGCTCCGCTGCCCGATGCGGTCGCGTCAGGCGCAGAGCCGCTGCTTATCATTGGTGCGATTGCCGGCGGTTAGGAACGGAACTGCTGGCAAGACGTGCGAGGGGCGAGTACCCTATTCATTCGCTTATCCCAAGAACCAATGGAGGAACTCCCGGTGAAGCGATGGATCGCGTGTGCACTCCTCGCACTTCTGGCAACTAGCTTACTCTCTGCTCAACAACCGTCTCAGACCCAAAGCACGGCCGACACGTACAGGGCAACCTTGAATCGGCTGGAATCCCTGACCACTCTACCCTTGCCCGACTGGCGTGAGCATGTAGATGTGCCGCATCCTGAGGATCCGTCTTTAGACGACTCGGACTGGACAGCTGTACGAGTCGGGGACAAATGGCCGACCGGATCTCGCGTGCTGCGCCGCTCGATCGTAATTCCGGAGAAGATCAACGGCTATGCGGTGCAGGGCGCTCGGGCGAAACTGGACTTTCGCTTCGACTTCAATTGGAACAACAAAGGCCCGGTCACGATTGCGGTGTTTTCGAACTGCTCGCTGGTGTCGCGCGGCGATGACGACATGCAGCAGCCGATTCTTCTAACCGAGGATGCGCAGCCCAGGCAGAAGTTTCTGATTGCCGTGCGGATTGATGCTCCCGACGTCGAGACTGAATTTCACCACGCACAGTTGACCTTCGAACCTGCTGCCGGACGACCCGATCCATCAATGCTGGGCATGGAAATCCTCGCCGCGCGTCCGATGATTGCGGCCTACGAGGAAGGACGGGCGGATCGGCAGCAGCAACTTGACGTGGCAGTGAAAGCCATCGACTTTTCGCCACTCGATAAAAACGATCAGGCGGGCTTTGATGCGTCACTGCGCCTGGCCCAGAGCCAACTGCAGCCGTTGAATGCTTGGTTGAAGCAGTTCACGGTTCGCGCTATCGGGAACTCGCATATTGATATGGCCTGGCTCTGGCCGTGGACGGAGACGGTCGAGGTAGTGCGTAACACGTTTCAAAGCGTATTGGATTTAATGCGCGAGTATCCCGACTTCAAGTTCACCATGTCCTCGGCTCGAACTTATGAGTGGATACAGGAAAAATATCCGGACATGTTCGAGCAGATCAAACAGCGCGTGAAAGAAGGACGGTGGGAGGTCATCGGCGGCATGTGGGTCGAACCCGATCTCAACATGCCGGACGGCGAGTCGCTGGTGCGCCAGATTCTTGTCGGCAAAAGATACTTTCAGAAGAACTTTGGAGCTGACATCAAGATCGGCTGGAACCCGGATTCGTTTGGGTACAACTGGCAGCTTCCGCAAATCTACAAGAAGTCCGGCATCGATTATTTTGTGACCAGCAAATTGCTTTGGGCCACGGACTACACAAAGTTTCCCTACCGCTTGTTCTGGTGGGAGGCACCCGATGGGAGTCGTCTGCTGACGTATTTTCCTCACGAATACGCTAATGACTTCAACCCCCAGCAGATCACGAAAGACTTCTCGGTCTATGCGCCCCTCATTTACGGGAACAAGATGACCAATTCCCCGGAGATGTTGTACTTGTATGGAATCGGTGACCACGGTGGCGGCCCGACTCGCACCATGCTGGATCGCGCAGATCGCCTGCGTGATCCGAGCACAGTGTTTCCGAAGATTGACTTCAGCACGGCCAAACAATTTTTCGCTGACCTGAACCAACAACTCCCAACTCTCACAGTCCCCACGTGGAGGGATGAGCTCTACTTCGAATATCACCGCGGTGTCTATACATCGCAAGCGGACACCAAACAGCGAATTCGCCATGATGAGGAACTGACTCTCGATGCGGAGAAGTACGCATCGCTGGCTTCCCTATTCGGGCGCCCGTACGCACAGGACCAGTTTGAGCTTACATGGAAGAATCTGCTGTTCGACCATTTCCACGACATTATGCCGGGATCTGGGATAGCGGTGAACTATCTCGACGCCAAGCGAAATCTGGAAGACGTAGCCCGCTCGGCAAATGAGCTTACAGATGGATCGCTCGACGAGATCTTGGCCCACATCAACACTCAAGGTGATAGCGTGCCGGTGGTAATTTTCAATTCTCTCTCCTGGCCGAGAACAGAAGTGGCTGAAGTCGAGGTACAACTTCCGGGCCAGACTAAGCAGGTCGTCGTAGTCGACGCCGCAGGCGGACGGACTGAATCCCAACTGCTGGCGATCGACTCAGCAACTAACCGGGCGCACCTGCTCGTCCTTGCGAATACGCCCGCGCTCGGCTACCGGGTCTATTTTGTGCGTTCCACCCCGAAGCCGGCAAACTCTCCGGATATTTACAATGGCCCCCTAATGCAGGTCGTTAAGGCGTCTGGCCATACGATGCAGAACGATGCTATTCGGGTCACGGTTGACCCACAAACCGGGTGCGTTACCAGCCTCGTCAATGTCCGAAATCAGATCGACGCGCTTGCGCCCCCCGAGTCCGACACAGGTGGCCCAAAGACGTTCGTTTGCGGAAATCTCCTGCAGGCTTTCTACGACAAACCCAAGCAATGGGACGCCTGGAACATCGATTCTGACTTCGAAAAACAGCATTGGGATTTGGATAAAGCTGACGAAGTGAAAATGATTGAGAGCGGGCCCCTCCGCGCCGTGATCCGCGTCAAGAAGCACTTCCAGAATTCCTCCTTTGTACAGGACATCACGATGTACGCTGGTGTGCCCCGGGTTGATGTAAAGATGCAGGCAGAATGGCATGAGAAACACATCCTTTTAAAGGTGGCGTTCCCGTTGAGCGCACACAATGACAAAGCTACTTTTGAGATTCCCTACGGTTCGATAGAACGTCCGACGACTCGCAATACCCCGGCCGAGGAAGCCAAATTCGAAGTCCCGGCGCAGCGCTGGGCCGATCTCTCTGATACCAAGCACGGCTTCAGCCTGCTGAACGACAGCAAGTACGGATACGACGTTAAGGGGAATGTCCTCCGGTTGTCGCTTTTGCGTTCGCCGGAATGGCCCGATCCGAATGCCGATGAGGGTCATCACGAATTTACTTACTCGCTGTATCCTCATGCTGGAACTTGGCGGGATGCGCTGACCGTGCGTCGCGGCTACGAGCTTAACTACAAACTGCTCGCCATGCCGTCGCAGAAGCATGAGGGAACTCTTCCGAGCCAACATTCTTTCGTGCAAGTGGAACCGGACAACGTAGTGCTTACCGCGATCAAGAAATCCGAAGACGACAACTCCTTAGTCCTACGTTTTTATGAGTGGGCAGGAAGAGAGGCAGATGTAAAACTCCGCCTTCCAGCAGGTATGCAGGCTGCATCAGAAACCGATCTGATGGAGAAGCCGATTGCCGATCTCGCAGTGCGCGACGATGCCATCACAGTGCACACCAAACCGTATGAGATCAAGACTCTGAAAGTACGATTCTCGACAGGCGCACTCCTGGCAGGCATTCCCTAGCGATGGACACCTATAGGCGCTGGGTTGTTAGATCCCGAGAAGGTTGGTCCTCAGTTTTGTGTATCCGTGTTCCTGGGCCCAGAGATTCAGGGGGATGGTCGCCAGTTCGTCCACCACGGGAACAGCGAGACCATTCTTCGTGAGATCGATTGTTTTGATGTAGTACTTGCAGCTGTCGCACACTTCGACGCGCACGTGAATGAAGTCGTTTGCCGTGTAGACCGCAAGCTTGTCCACAGATTCCTCGCCGCATTCCGGGCAAAGAATCCGTCGAAACGGCCACTCAGTGGCACAAAACGCACATAGCAGAAATCGTTTCGCCCCATCCCCTTCTGGTCGCAGCACGCCGGCCAGCGGCTTTCCTGCGCAAAAGGGGCAAAGGCCGATGGCGTCATTGCAGGGCTTTTGTTCGTTTCGATTCGCCAAGCACTCTGCGTAGGGCTGCAGAAAGATCCAGACCAGCAGTGTTTCGGTTTCGTTGCACCCGGACTGAGAAACTGATGCCGTCCTCCAACGATCGTTGAGCAGATCGCGGCATTGAGCAACTGACTGCGTCCTTAGGCTGGCGGCAGACTCGGCCACGGGTTGAGGACTGAAAGCGCCTACACGGGAGAGGAAGTTCTGGAACTTCGGCAGGAGCAGAGAAAGATCCAGAGCTTCATCGAACAAACAGGACACTTTTTTCTGCGAGCCATCCAGGTGGGCCGCCTCGACGTAGGCGTAGAGTTCCTTCTGGACGGTGGCAACGCCTTTGTAGAAGCGCAAAGCTTCGGTCGCAAACGGATGAGCGGGGGTCAAGTCACCCGCACGTTGAATCCGCTGATCCCACTTGGGTCGCTTCATTTCCGCGGAGGCAGCTTGCCGGTAACTTGCTCGTACCAGAGACGATGGTGCGTCTTCGCCCAGGCCACCGAAACTTCGCCGCGAATAATTGAAGTAAAGCCGCCACGGATCATGGCAGTTCCCATGTAGACGTGAATGATGAAGCCGCCGATGGTAGCCAGAGCGGCGACAACATGCACGGTGACACACAGAAGCCGGAGCCAGTGCAAACTCCACGGGATGGATTCCACAAACCACAACCCGGATCCCGAAAGCACGAGCAGGATCACGCCATAAAACATGAGCCAGAAAAACACCTTCTGGCCGTAGTTGAAGCGGCCTTCGGGCGGAAGGTTCTGGTCGTCGTTCTCGATGTAGAGCTTGATCGCTTTCTTCCAGCGCAAGTCGGCTTCGGTCGTGGCCATATCGCCCCGCCACATCTTGTACATCCAAAACATAGATGCCGTGAAGGCGAGGCCAATCCACGGATGCCAGAACCGTGCAGTCGGTCCGCCGCCCACCAGTGCCGCAAGCCAAAACATGTATGGGGACCAGAAGGCCAAGCCGGTGATCAAACAATAGACATAGAACAGCGCGCCCACCCAGTGATGAACACGCTCGATCAGCGTATAGCGCAGGATGCGTTCTCCAGGTTCGCCCGTGGTTCGTTGCGAGGAAATGACGTGCGAACTCACGGCTGTCCTCCGTTCTCATGCGTCTCGGGATGCACTTCCTTCGGACCGTACCGGAAGTAGTGGAGAGTCACGCCCAGAATGCCGAACAGCATAGCGAGGTTGCCGATCCACTTCGCTGGTCCTTTCCAGAATCGGACGATCCCCGGGATGTGAGGATCTTTGGGCAGTCCTCCATATGCTTCCGGATTTGTCACGTCATGCAGAACATAAATTACGCCGGTTCCGCCGACACCCGGCGGATCGTAAACTCCGGCTTTCTCAATCCCGTAGTTCTCCCGCAGTTGTTTAGCCCGGGTCTCCGCCAAGTCCCTCATGTCATCTTTCGTCCCAAAGTGCAGACAACCGGTAGGGCAGGACTTGATGCATGCAGGTTCAAGCCCTACGCCCACCCGGTCCGAACACAACGTGCATTTGAACATCTTTTTTGTCGCCGAATTGAACTTTGGGATGTTGAACGGGCAGCCGCTCACGCAATATCCACAGCCAATGCAGTTCGCCTGCTGGAAATCGACGATGCCGTTCGAGTATTGCACAATGGCGCCGTCCGCCGGACACGCCGCCAGGCAGCCCGGATCAGCGCAGTGCATACACTGATCTTTGCGCATCAGAAGCGTAACGCTGCCGTCTTCGCGTTCGTGCTCGTTGAACTTGATCAGGTTCCAGTAATTCCAAGTTGTCTCCGGCATGGTCTGATAGCTGTTGTCGAAGACGGTCTCGGTAAACGTGTAGCCGTTCCACTCCAGACATGCCCCTTCACAGGCTTTACATCCGATGCAGGTCGTTGTGTCCACCAGCTTGCAGACCTGCTCCGCGCGCTCAACGCCCGCTCCTGGCACTGGCCCGGCATGGCCGGAAATCTTGACTATTTGCAAAGTTGCCTGGCTCATATAGTGGCCTTACGCCTTTTCAACCTTGACCAGAAAACCTTTGAATTCCGGGGTGTACGCGTTGGGATCAACGACGGTCGGAGTTAGACGGTTGGCGATCGTCCTTGCGTCTCGTCCGGCGTCTTCCTGAATTCCGCGATAGCCCTGATGAATGGGTATACCGATTTGGTACACCTTCTTGCCGTCAATCATCATGGGTTTAATCCGTTTAGTGACGAATGCTCTTGCGATGTAATAGCTACGCGCGCTTGTTACTTTGACCTTGTCGTTGCCCTTGATCCCGAGGTCTTGCGCCAGTTCCACTGGAATCTCGATGAACGGCTCGGGAATAAGTTGTACGTTCATGGGATTGTTCTTAGTCCAGTAGTGATAGTGTTCGGTGAGCCTGTACGTAGTGCAAATGACGTTGAATCCGTCGCCCGGCACAGCGTACTTATCTGCAGGCGTGGTCAATTTCTTCACCACGGGATTATTGGATTGGTTGGGATGAAACAGGTTCTGCACCGGGCTCTCGATGGGCTCATAGTGTTCGGGGAAGGGTCCATCGGCAAAAGCACCGAGCGGCGCAAAAATCCGGGCCGTTCCTTCCGGCGTCATAATGAATGGACCCAGATGTTCATCGGGATGGGAGTCCGCCTTGAAGTCGGGGACATCGTTGCCCACCCAGAGTTGAGCGCCTTCATTCCACCAAACCTGCTTGCGTTCAGCGTCCCAAGGTTTGCCCGAAACATCGCAGGAGGCGCGGTTGTAAAGAACTCGGCGATTGGCCGGCCACGACCACGCCCAGTTGGGGAAAATGCCTTGACCCGACGGATCTTCAGTTCCTCGGCGTGCAAGCTGCGGACCTGCCTCGGTCCAGCATCCGGAATAAATCCAATTACCGCAGGAGGTGGTGCCATCGTCTTTCAGCCACGCGAAGCCCGGCAATTGCTGGCCGTGCTTGATGACCTGCTGCGTCTTCGGGTCGGTGAGGTCGGCGAGCGCCTTGCCGTTGATCTCTTTTGCCAGCTCGGATAACGATGGCTGAAGCTTGGTGTAAGGCCATGTGAGGTTCAGAATTGGATCGGGGAACTTGCCACCCTCTTTCTTGTAAAGTTCCCGTATCTTCAAAAAAATGTCAGAAACAATATCCTGATCGAGACGGCATTCACCCGGCGTCGGCACGGCAACGTTCTTCCACTGGAGCCAGCGCGCGGAGTTGGTCATGGAACCGTCTTTCTCGGCGAAGCCAGCGCACGCCAGGCGATAGACGGTCGTGTTGATGGTCTTCATATCATCGGGTGTAATTCCTGGGGATCTCCAGAATTCACTGGTCTCATCCGGGTAGATTTCTCCGACGACGAGGAAGTCGGCTTTCTTCAGAGCTTCAATATTCTTCTGCGAATCCGGCCCAATGGCCACCCCGTTCATGCCAAAGGCAAGCAATCCCTTCACAGACCCGCGATACATGTTGTCCCAGATTTGCGTCCAGGAATAGTTGCGGTCCACCTTCGGCATGTAGTGGAAGGCGAAATCGTTTTCCTTGGTGGCCGCGTCCCCGAACTGCGACTTCAAATAGGAGACAGCGAACTTCGGCGTGTTCGACCAATAGTTAAACGAATCCCAGGGAGCGGGCTTGGAACTGGTCGGAGTCGTTCGCTTGAGGTATGCGGCGAGGTCGACGTCAGTGGGATTCGGCACTTTCAGGTAGCCCGGCAAACTATCAAAGATACCGCCCATGTCTGTGGCGCCTTGAATATTGGAATGACCACGCAGCGCATTGACGCCGCCGCCCGCGCGTCCCACGTTGCCCAGTATCAACTGCAAGATTGCGGCGGTGCGGATGATTTGCGTGCCGAAGGAGTGTTGCGTCCAGCCGACGGCGTACATAATTGTGGCGACCTTCTTCAAGTCTCCGTCCGTTCGGACGGAAGTAAACATGTCGGCCGCCTTCAGAATCTGCTCTTTCGGGATCCCGGTAATGCGCTCCACCATTTCCGGCGTGTAGCGCGAGTATTGTTGCTTCAGCAACTGGTAGACGCAACGCGGATGCTGCAGCGTGAGGTCGTAAGCTACCTTAGGAGGCAGCAGGGGCAACGGAGCCGGCGTTACCGCGGCTTTTCCCAGCGTCATTCCCGCGGACGCGGCCGGGGCCGCGGTTGCAGCATGAGCAGCGGGGGCAACGCCGCCGGAATCGTTGCCGTCCTCGTAATTCCACGTGGACCGGTCATACGTATGGGTGCCAGCATCGAAGCCCGAGTACAAGCCGTCTTCGGGCAGCTTGAACCCTTCCTTCACAATGAACGCGGCATTGGTGTAGTTGACGAGGTAGTCCTTCGCGATCCGGTTGTTTTCGATTGCGTACTTGACGATTCCACCGAGTAGCGCGATATCAGCGCCGGCGCGAATCTGAAGGAATAAATCAGACGTCGCCGCGGTGCGCGTGAAGCGTGGATCGACGACAATCAACTTTGCGTTGCGGTTGCGCTTGGCTTCAATCGCCCACTTAAACCCGCAAGGATGGTTCTCGGCTGGGTTCCCGCCCATGACCAACATCATGTCGGTGTTCTTGATGTCGACCCAGCCATTGGTCATGGCCCCGCGTCCGAAAGTTGGTCCCAAACTTGAGACCGTGGGTCCGTGTCAAACCCTGGCCTGGTTTTCTATGTAGGTGAGCCCCAGACCTCGCATGGTCTTAACGACCAGATAATTAAATTCGTTGGTGTCAGTGCAACCGGCAATCCAGGCTAGGCTTTCGCAGCGATTTACGGTCCGACCCTGCGCGTCTTTCTCGATGAAAGTATTGTCGCGCGTCTTTTTTACCCAGTGGCCAATCTCATCGATGGCCTAGTTCCAGCCAATATCTTCCCAGTGATCGGATCCTGGACGACGGACCTGCGGCTTAAGAAGACGGCGCTCATTGAGGATGTCCTGTTCGAGCGATGCTCCCTTGGGGCATAGCGTGCCGCGATTGATCGGATGATCTGGATCGCCCTCAACGTGAATAACCTGCGGAGTGACGTTCTTGGCCCTGTCGCCAATCGTATAAATGATGATGCCGCAGCTTACTGAGCAATACGGGCAGGTGGATCTGGTTTCCGTCGCGCGCGCAATCTTGAGTTCTCGAAGTTGCGCGTATGCGGGGGCGAGGTCAAACCCAAACAACGTTAACGCCGTGCCTCCCAGCGTGGTCACCTTCAGGAAATCTCTCCGGGTGTTTTGCATGCGTCTGACCATCCTTTCGCAATCGGAAGCTATTGGGTTCTTCCGGTCAAACTGCTATAGGACTTCTAAGTCAAATCAAGCAAAAGCAGAGATCGTCGTCGCCTGCCGCTCAGCTTGCTGGCGATCACGAAAGCCTACAACAATTTGTCGTAAGTGTGAAGCGAAATTCGCTCGGCACGTAAAAGGAGCACTCCGAACGATGTACTTGTACATACGCCTCGCGCTGTAGCCAGAAAGTCATCTCCGGTTGTGCAAGTCACCTCACAGGAACTTCATCAGAGCGTCGGTCGTCTCCTTCGGGCGTTCTTCCATGACCCAGTGTCCGGTGTCCTTCAGGACAATCACTGTTACGTCGTCAGCGACTAGCTTCATTTGCTGGCCGAGGGCCGCACCTAGCGATTTATCGCCGCCGATCGTAAGGACAGGAATCGTCAGCTTCTTTTGAGCAAGCTCCGCAAAGTCTTTGGCAGTTTGCGGCCAAGCGGCAAAGTAAGCCCATCCGGCGCGCATGCGTCCGGGACGGGAGTAAGCCTCAACATAAGCTTTCCGGTCCGCAGCCGGGACGGACCTCGTCCTGTCTGCTGCAAGATCGTTCCAGAAGTATGCAAAATAGATTTGCTCGCGTCCACTGACCAGAGCTTCCGGAGTTGGGCCGTGAAAGCGGAAGTGCCAGGTGTTTGGATCGTTGTAGATCGGCTCCCATCCTTCGACGCCGGGGAGAAAGGCGTCCAGCACAGCAAGCTTTTCTGTCTCCGCCGGAAATTGCGCAGCATAGGCGTAAGCGACCATCAGCCCTATGTCGTGTCCGACGACCCTCGCTTTTTGCAACCCGAGCGACTTAACGAGCGCGTGAATGCGAATTGCGGCTGTCTTCATGTCCAGGCCATTGTTCGGAATCGCTGAATCACCGATGCCGGGGAGGTCGGGCGCAATCACGGTAAATTTCTCGGCCAACAATGGAATGATTGGTTTCCACATCAGCGATGTTTGGGTGTAGCCGTGGATCAGAAGTACGGCGGGACCGTGGCCAGCCGTGAGATAGTGCAGTTTGACTCCGTCAACTTCAGAGGCGCGCGAAGTAATCGCGCGTCCCGATGTTGTCTGGCCTATCGCTGTCGATACTCCAAGAAAGAGTACAGCTAGAATAATTCCGAAGTGGAACCGATAATTCTGATTCATCAAGTTCTCCTGGGAAACGATTAACCGAGCTCAACGATCGACAAAATCCTAGCATACGAAGTGACAGCTCGAGACTCGTACAAGGTGCACCCAACCTTGACTTACGCTCTTGTCATTTTGTATCGCTGGAAGGAAGCATTCGCAAGGCCACCCCAGCACTTGCCATCGCGAGGCCGGCACACATCACCATGATCAAACGAAATCCAAATACAAACGCCTGGGTAATATCATTTCGGACCATCGCCGCCGCGTTGGCATCCAGACCGGGAGGCACATCCAGACCGCCGAGTTTGACCAGGTTCAACTGCATATCGTGAAGAACGCTTGGAATTAGACTCAGCTCACGAAGCGAGTTCTGCAGCCTGTAACCGAAAGCCTGGACCATAACATTTCCCAGAATTGCTACCGCCAGAACTCCGGCGACGCGGGCAACGGCGTTGTTGATGCCGGAGGCTGTTCCCGCTCGGTCGCTAGGAAGCGAGTTCATGACCACAGTAGTTAGCGGCGCAACGCTGACTGCCATACCCAGGCCTAGAACAACGAAGGCCAGGAAAAACGTCGCCCAATAACCACTTCCCACCGACGGCACTGCGAACAGTATGAAGCCTGCCGCCACAATCAGTGGACCTGCGATTAACGGAAGCCTCGGACCGTAATGCGCGACCAGTCCGCCCGACCAGCGTGAAAGGAAGAAGAAGAATAAGAGGACGATCATCGGCACAGATGCCGCGCCCGTCGCCGTTGCCGAGTATCCCTGAATCTGGATCAAGTTCAACGGGAACAGGAAAAAGAAGATTCCCAGTGCTGCATAGAGCAGCAAAGTTAACAGATTCGCCCCGGTGAAGCTGCGAGAGTTGAACAGCCACAGAGGCACCATGGGCCCGATCACACGCCGTTCGATAAATATGAAGAGAGCCATGCAGCCAAAGCCGACAATCAGACTTCCAAGAATAAGCGGATGGCTCCAGCCCAGGGTTGCGGATTCGATGAATCCATATACCAATCCGGCGAGGCTGACGGTTGCAGCCAGGGCTCCTCGCCAATCGACGCCCTCGGCCGATGGCGCTCTTGACTCTGGGATATGCCGCAGCGAAATCACGATCAACGCAGCGGCCAGTGGAACGTTGATAAAGAACACCCAGTGCCAGGAAGCGCGCTCAATTAGCCATCCCCCGATCACCGGGCCAAGAGCTGTGGTGATGGCGGTAAAGCCCGACCAGGTTCCGATCGCTTGACCGCGAGTGTCTTCGTCGAAGGACGCACTGATAATGGCGAGGCTGCTCGGGATAAGAGCCGCAGCGCCAATTCCCTGCACACATCGTGCGACAACCAACTCGGTAATACTCGACGACAGCCGCAGCCAATGGATGCAACCGCGAACAATCCTGCCCCGAGCAGGAATATCAGGCGCCTGCCCACAGAATCGCCGATGGCACCGCCGACCAGGATCAGCGCCGACAAGAACAAGCCATAGGACTCGACCACCCACTGCATATCTACAGCCGTTGCATGAAGGGTCGATTGAAGCGCCGGCAGGGCTACGTTAGCGACTGTTCCGTCAATGAAAGCCATGCTTGAACCGAGGACGGTTGCCGCTAGAATCCAGGGCCCTGAATCAGTTTTGCCCCGAACCGCGAATGGCCCAGAGCGAATTGTCGCTTCATCGCACGGCTGCTTCATGGTCTATCTGGATGCTCATTCACCCTGCTCAGACTCTGAAACGCGGGTTCCAGCTCGGACTTCACTTATCGCTATGCCTTTCCATTGCGCCTTGGGCAAGGTGTGAATCGCGCCCTAGTGTCAAACCGACCTATCCGTCAAAGATAAGCTCTATGCCTACCGGCAAGACGGGCTTACGATCAAAAAATGCTACGATTCTCGTGTTATCGATTTTTGAAATATTATGCCAAGGCCAATTGCCGCCCGACTGACTGCACCTTTGGTGCGCGAGAATGGTTCGCATCGTCCCGCTACCTGGGATGAAGCCATGGATCGTGTCGCCGCAGCATTTCGCAAGTCCATTGAGAAAAAGGATCCGCGGAACTTTGGCATGTTCAGTTGCTCCAAGACTACGAACGAGCTGAACTACGCGGCGCAAAAATTTGTTCGCAGCGTCATGGGCAGCAACAACATTGATAGCTGCAACCGGACTTGACATGCCCCTAGCGTCGCCGGTCTGGCGGCCGTATTCGGAGCGGGCGGCGGGACGAGCTCGTATCACGAAATAGAAGACACCAATGTGATCCTGCTGTGGGGCTCGAATGCGCGGGAAACGCACCCGATTTTCTTTCATCATTTGCTAAAAGGCGTCCGCAACGGCGCGGAACTCTACGTGTTGGACCCGCGGCGCACCAGTTCGGCCCGCTGGGCGCATCTCTGGCTGGGGTTGAACGTGGGTTCCGATATTTCGCTCGCCAACGCCGTCGGACGCGAAATCATTGCTGCCGGATTAGTCAATGAAAGGTTTATCCGCCACGCTACCAGCGGATTTGACGATTACAGAAAGCATGTTGAGAAATACACGCTTGAGCGGGCCGAGCGTGACACCGGCGTGCCCGCCGAAGATATCCGCAGGATGGCCCATGCCTATGCTAAAGCTCCCCGCGCCCAACTTTGCTGGACTCTCGGCATCACCGAGCATCACAATGCGATGGACAACGTTGTAGCCCTCATAAACCTCGCGCTGTTGACCGGACACGTCGGCCGCTACGGCAGTGGCGTGAATCCGCTGCGCGGACAGAACAACGTCCAGGGCGGCGGCGACATGGGTGCGATTCCCGACCGTCTTACCGGCTTTCAGCATGTTGAGAATGACGAACTTCGCGCCAAGTTTGAAAAAGTTTGGGGTGCAAAGATTCAACCTAAGCGCGGTTGGCACCTGAGCGATATGTTTGAGGCAATGGACCATGGTTTCCTGACGACGCTGTACGTGCTGGGCGAGAATCCCGCTGACTCTGAGGCTGATCGGAATCGCGCTTTGAAGCGCCTAAGCGGGCTGGAATTTCTTCTGGTCCAGGATCTTTTCTATACCAGGACTGCCGAACTGGCTGACGTTGTACTTCCTGCAGCAGCTGGCGCTCTTGAGAGCGAAGGCACTGTGACGTCAAGTGAGCGTCGCGTGCAGCGCGTGCGTCGCACCGTGTCACCTCCAGTTGGCGTTCGCGACGATCTCGAGATCATTTTCGATCTGGCTCGCCGCCTCGGCCACGACTGGGGCACGCCTGATCCCGAAGCGATTTGGAATGAGTTGCGCAGGTTAAGCCCCATGCACGGCGGCATGAGCTACCGTCGACTGGAAGAAATGGGCGGAATTCAGTGGCCGTGCTATGACGAGTCGCACCCCGGAGAGATGTTCCTTCACGGACGGCTTTGGAGTGACCCGCTGATTGGTCCGCGGGCGCCCTTCAGCGTTGTTGAGTTTGAACCGCCCGTGGACCGGCTTGACGAGCAATATCCCATCCGCCTCACCACCGGCCGCCGGCTTGATGATTACAATACCGGCGTGCAGAGCCGAGAATATCCATCGCCGCTTCGGCGTGATGAAGCGCTGGATATTTGTCCGGAAGACGGTCAGCACTACCAGTTGCGCGACGGTGAAAGAGTCCGTGTGACCTCACGGCGTGGCTCTCTCATTGCACCAGTGCGCTTTGACTCGGGGTTGCGTCCGGGCCTTGCGTTTCTGTCAGTCCACGATCACGATCAGATAGCGACCAACGAGTTGACGATTGACGCAGTCGACCCCAAGTCAGGCACTGCAGAGTTCAAGGCAACGGCGATTCGTATTGAAAAAGTATAGGAGGATTTGATTGGATCTCCATCTGACCGACGCGCAAGCCACTGCGGAGGAACGCGCTGCGGTTGACACTGAGCTGGGCCCGCCGGAATCAGGCTGGAGGGGCGAATGCTCCGGAAAGCGACATCGGCTTCTACCCGTACTCCACGCGATCCAGAATCGTATCGGCTGGATCAGCCCCCGCGCCATCAACTATGTCTCGTTGCGCCTGGACGTTGCCCCCGCGGAAGTTCATGGCGTGGCGTCGTTCTATGGAATGTTTTCGCTCCAGCCCCGTCCGCGGGTCGTAGCTTACGTCTGTGATGATATTGCGTGCGTCACGCGTGGCTCGGACAAACTCTGTGCGGAATTAGAAGGCACGCTTGGTCCGGCGGGCTCCCCCTGCTCCGGCGGAAGCGCTATCTGGATTCGCAGCCAGTGTCTGGGTTTATGCGAGCGCACTCCCGCGGCACTGGTCAGTTCGGCTGGCGAACAACCCCGCGAACGAGTATTGTCGCCCGCTTCGGCGGAGGCCGTGCAGGTTTTGATAAACGAAGCCGTCCAGGGTCGCCTGCCCGCCGAGGCCGACGTGCTCAAGGTTCCGACCAGCGTCCCCCAGGCAGCGCACGAGAGTGTACCCTCGTCTTTACGCCTTCTTCATCGTATTGGCCAAGGCGGGGCTGTAACCGTGGAAGCCTATGAAAGGCTCGGCGGCTATGAAGCTCTGCGGAGAGCCTTGGAGTTGGGCCCTGAAGGCACGCTACACCAGCTATTTGTTTCGAAATTGTTGGGCCGCGGCGGAGCGGCATTTCCTACCGCCAAGAAATGGGAAGCGCTTTTCCTGCAGCGTCATCTGCTGCAACAGGACCGCACTCGCGCCCACTACGTCGTCTGCAATGCTGACGAATCCGAGCCCGGCACTTTCAAAGACCGCATTCTCATGGAAGGCGATCCCTTCGCCGTTCTCGAAGGCATGACGATTGCCGCTTACATCACCGGTGCGCGGCAAGGGTATATCTACATGCGGGGAGAATATCCACTGGCGGCGCAGCGAATGGAAGTCGCCATAGAGTCGGCCAAAGAAAACCGATTTCTCGGCGACAACATTCTCAACAGCGCCTTGCACTTCGACATTGAAATTCGGCGGGGAGCCGGCGCTTATATCTGCGGCGAGGAGACGGCGTTATTCAATTCGATTGAGGGCTATCGCGGCGAACCACGCAACAAACCGCCCTTCCCCACACAATCCGGCCTCTTCCACCAGCCGACCGTCGTCAACAATGTGGAAACGCTGGTCAATGTTCCCTATATCATCCGCGAGGGCGGTGCAGCTTATGCCAAGCTGGGCACGGGCAACTCCGCCGGGACCCGGCTTTTCTGCCTTTGCGGGCATGTGGCGCGGCCTGGTGTGTACGAAGTCGTTATGGGAACCACGCTACGCACACTAATTGATATCGCTGGAGGCGTGGCCGGTAGCGGCATACTGCAGGCGGTTTTGCTGGGAGGTGCAGCCGGAACTTTCGTTTCTCCCCAGGAGTTGGAGACGCCGCTAACTTTTGAAGCCACGCGCGCCATCGGAGCCACTCTCGGTTCCGGCGTGGTCATGCTGTTTGATGACACGGTTGATTTGCGCGTCATCCTTTTGCGCATCGCCGGTTTCTTCCGGCATGAAACTTGCGGCCAATGCGTTCCCTGCCGCGTCGGTGTGGTGCGTCAGCAAGACGCCCTTCAGCGACTGGTGAGCGCCGAGCCGCTGGGCTCGGCAGCCGAGGAAATCAATCTGTTGCGCGAGATAGGCCAGGCGATGCGCGACGCCTCAATCTGCGGCCTTGGCCAGACTGCTTCCAGCGCCGTGGAATCTGCTCTGCAACGATGGAGCCTCTTTTCATGAGCACAGGCTCGAGAGAAAACCTCGACGCGCCCCGGCCAACGATTCCCTTGCCGCGCGGCCCCGTGCCGCAGGCTCCGTCTCAGCCCGAGCACCTCTTTATCGAAATCAAAATCGACGGTAAGCCCGTTTTGGTTCCTGAGGGTTCGACCATCCTCGACGCAGCAAAGAAACTCGATATCGAAACTCCAACGCTGTGCTTCCTGGAAAGCCTCACTCCAGTCAATGTCTGTCGCATGTGCGTTGTCGAATTGGAAGGTTCGCGGACCCTGGTTCCCGCGTGCTCACGCAAGGTGGAACCCAACATGTCGGTCAAGACGGATTCAGAGCGCGTCCGCCTCAGCCGCCGGGTGGTGCTGGAGTTTCTGGCCTCGTCGGTGGATCTTTCCACGGCGCCCGCCATCCACGAATACATGGAGCGCTACGGCGCCCGTCCCGAGCGCTTTGGCTCTGCTGCTGCAACCGTCGCCCAGCCCGTGAAAATTGACAACAACCTTTACGTCCGCGATTACTCCAAGTGCGTCCTATGCTACAAATGCGTGGAAGCATGTGGCGTGGATGCGCAAAATACTTTCGCCATCGCTGTCGCGGGCCGTGGTTTCTCCGCTCACATCGCGACAGAGTTTGACGTTCCCCTACCCGAGTCAGCTTGCGTCTATTGCGGCAACTGCATCGGTGTTTGCCCCACCGGCGCGCTGATGTTCAAGAGCGAATACGACATGCGCCAGGCCGGCACATGGGATGAAGGCTCTCAAACCCAGACGGACACCATCTGCCCTTACTGCGGCGTTGGCTGTGCGCTCACCGTCCACCAGCAGGAAGGCCAGATCGTCGGCGTGACATCACCTCTTGACGACAGCGTCACTCACGGCAATCTTTGCATCAAAGGGCGTTTCGGCTGGCGGTTTATACAGATTCAGCCTTCCGACAGGCAAGAAGAATGACACGATACCACCGTTAACGTACACGATGCTTAGTTGAGGCCCCGAAGACGCAATGATCTATTGTCGTCGGAGGAGCAAGCAAGAGCGACCCGACAGAATGTATTTCCTGGGAATCGACGTCGGCACGGGAGGCACACGCGCACTCATCATCGATGAGCAGGGGCGCGTGATCGCGTCAGCTACGGAGGAGCATGAGTCCTTTGCGTCCCCGCAAATCGGCTGGGCGGAACAGTATCCTGACGATTGGTGGCGGGCCTGCGGTATGGCTGTGCGCGAGGCATTGACAAAATGTTATCTGCGCGGCGATCAGATTGCCTGCGTCGGCGTATCTGGACAAATGCACGGCGCCGTCCTGCTGGATGGTCATGGGCGTGTCGTCCGTCCGGCCCTGATCTGGTGTGATGTCAGGACGGAGAGGCAGAGTCAGGAACTGACCGCTCAAATCGGGATCGACCGTCTGATCGAACTCACCTGTAATCCTGCTCTCACCAACTTTACATTAACGAAATGCCTCTGGGTGCGAGAGAACGAACCGGAAAACTGGAACAGAGCTCGCTCGATCATGCTGCCCAAGGACTACCTGCGATTTCGACTGACGGGTGACCGGGCAACCGACGTGTCGGATGCCTCCGGCACTCTGTTGCTCGACGTAGCGCACCGCCGCTGGTCGAAGGAGATTTTGCAGCTGGTTGAGATGGACGAATCGCTCCTGCCCGATCTGTACGAGTCTCCGGAAGTTAGCGGTAAGATCTCGGCCGAGGGCGCTGCTGCGACCGGTCTGCAAACCGGAACCCCGGTCGTGGCCGGCGCAGGCGATCAAGCTGCGGGCGCGATTGGTATGGGCGTGGTTTTACCCGGAACCGTGAGCGCAACCATCGGAACCTCGGGCGTCGTTCTCGCAGCGACGAGCGGCCCAGCGCTCGATCCAAAAGGAAGGCTGCACACATTTTGCCATGCCGTTCCAGGGCGCTGGATGGTCATGGGCGTGACCCAGGCAGCAGGTCTTTCGCTTCGCTGGTTCCGCGATCAGTTCGGAGCGGGACCGAACGGCGACCATGGTTTTCCGATTGATTCTTATGAAACCCTCACCGCCCAGGCGGCGAAAGCTCCTCCGGGATGCAACGGCCTGCTCTGGGCGCCCTACCTGATGGGCGAGCGTACGCCCTACCTCGACCCGGCAGCGCGGGGGAGTCTGGTTGGCCTCACGGCATCACACACGCGAGCTCATGTGATTCGGGCGATTCTCGAAGGAGTGGCTTTCAGTTTGCGCGACACTCTCACGATCTTCGATGAAATCGATGTGCCGGTGAGAACCATTCGGTTGGGCGGCGGTGGCGCCAGATCTACGCTGTGGCGCCAAATTCAAGCTGATGTGTACGGACATCAGGTTGAGATCGTCGAGGCGGAAGAAGGAGCCGCATACGGAGCCGCGATTCTCGCTGGAGTTGGAGCAAAAGCATGGCCCACGGTTGATGATGCGTGTCGTGCAGTGGTACGCGTTGCGGGACACGTAGATCCGGACCCGATAGCCTCGGGCGCGTTGGAAAAGTCGTATGCGATGTACCGGCGCATTTATCCCGCAATGAAGTCGATTCTGAGTTGATAACCTCTACGGCACGGAGAACAGATGACGACAAACACTGACAGATACCAACCGCGGCCTGAGCATAAATTCTCTTTTGGTCTGTGGACGGTCGGCAATCGTGGGCGCGATCCGTTTGGAGATTTTGTGCGACCGCCGATTTCGCCAAACGAGATCGTCTCGATGCTCGCGGAAGTCGGTGCCTGGGGCGTGAACTTGCACGACAACGATCTGGTGCCAATTGACGCCACTGCTGCCGAACGCGACCGCATCGTTCGCTGCTTCAAAAAGGCCTGCGACGCAAGCGGGATTGTGGTTCCCATGGCGACTGTCTCGCTTTTCTTCCATCCAGTTTTCCGCGACGGAGCTTTCACTGCCAACGATCCCGAGGTGCGCGCCTACGCTCTGCAGAAAACGATGAGGGCCATGGACATTGGAGCCGAACTCGGCGCCAAGATCTTTGTTTTATGGGGCGGCCGCGAAGGCGCAGAGACCGACGCGTGCCGCCGCGCCGATGAGGCCATCAAGCATTTGCGCGAGGCGATCAATTACCTTTGCGAATACAACCTTGAGCGTGGTTATGGCATGAAGTTTGCTTTGGAAGCCAAGCCCAACGAACCGCGAGCCGATATTTACATGGCTACCACGGGCAATTACTTGGGCTTCATCCCCACACTGGATCATCCTGAAATGGTCGGCGTAAATCCCGAACTCGCGCACGAGCAAATGGCGGGACTCAACTTCATGCACGCCGTCGCGCAAGCCTGGGACGCGGGCAAGCTTTTTCACATCGACCTGAATGATCAAATGCCCGGTCGATTCGATCAGGATCTTCGCTTCGGGTCGTCCAATCTGAAGTCAGCTTTCTGGCTGGTAAAGTTTCTAGAAGACGTCGGCTACCAAGGGCCGCGCCACTTTGACGCGCACGCCTACCGGACCGAGGACTATGAGGGCGTGAAAGATTTTGCCTGTGGCTGCATGCGAACCTACCTCATCCTCAAAGAAAAGGCTCTTCGCTGGAACGCCGATGCAGAAATACAGAGAATTCTTGGTGAGCTTTCAACCAATGGGAATGCTATTCCCAAGATGGGTCGCTATTCGCAGGAGAACGCATTCCAGTTGCTCACGCATGTGTTCGATAAAGACGCGATCCTCAAAAAGCGTTTGCCCTACGAACGTCTCGATCAGCTAACGATCGACATCCTGCTAGGCGTAAGGTGAAGTTCGACTAGTTTCTTCTCAAACATTGCAGCGTAAGGGATACGAATCATGACGATGGCCATGTTGGTCGCACCCAGGCTTGTGCATCTGTCCGCGGTGGATGTGGTCATTGTTGCTTTCTACTTTGCGCTGGTGTTGGGAATTGGATTTTATTTGCGAGGGCGAGCTAATACCGGCGAAGACTTTTTCATGGCCGGACGGGAGATGACGGCGTGGGTCGCCGGTCTGAGCTTTCTCTCGGCCAATCTGGGTGCGCTCGAATTGATGGGCTGGGCGGGTTCGGCCTACCAGTACGGCATTCTGGCGACGCATTGGTACTGGATCGGCGCCATTCCAGCGATGCTGTTTCTGGCGCTGGTCATGATGCCGTTCTACTACATTTCCAGAACCCATTCGGTGCCGGGATATTTGAAGCTGCGCTTCGGCGAACCCGCCCGCGTTTTGTCTGCGGTTTCGTTTGCATTCATGACCGTGCTCATGAGCGGCGTGAACATGTTTGCCATGGCCAAGGTCATGCAGATCGTGCTGGGATGGGACATCAATTTCAGCATCTGGGTGTCGTCGCTGACGGTTGCGATTTACGTAACCCTGGGCGGTCTGCGTTCGGCCATCTTTAATGAGGTGCTGCAGTTCTTCCTCATCTGGGCGGGAGCTCTGCTAATTCCGATTCTTGGACTGTACGAAGCCGGAGGATGGACCAACCTCAAGCTACAAATTACCGAAAGAGCATCGGCGCAATACGTCCATCTCTGGTCTGGGTTGGGTTCGTTCGCCAGCAATCCCATGGGAATCCATTGGACCGGCATTGTCTTCGGGCTGGGCGCAATCATTTCGATGGGCTACTGGACGACAGACTTTCTTGTGGTACAGCGCATCCTGGCGGCAAAAGATATTCGCAGCGCGGAGCTGGCCCCGATTATCGGTGCCGGCTTCAAGATGCTCGTGCCAGTGATCGTGATCCTGCCTGGACTGCTGGGATTGGCTGTGCTGCGGGAAAAACTACTTCCGGAATCGGTGGCTGCGGTCACTGGAGGCCACAGCTACAACGATGTCCTCCCTCTCATGCTGGCGCGTTATTGTGGCCCTGGATTGCTCGGCCTGGGAGTAACGGCGCTGATCGCGGGTTTCATGTCTGGAATGGCGGGAAACGTCAGCGCGTTCACGACGGTGTGGACGTATGACATTTACCGTCCGCTGATCAACAGCAAAGGCAGCGACCATCATTACGTAAATATGGGACGCTGGACTACAGTGATTGGCGTTCTGATCAGCGTGGGTACGGCGTATCTGGTGATGCAGTTCGCCAGCATCATGGATTACGTGCAGGCGCTGTTCAGTTTCTTCATTGCTCCGTTGTTCGGGACGGTCGTATTGGGGATGCTGTGGAAGCGGGCGACGAGCCCAGCCGGATTCTGGGGATTGCTCTGTGGGACGCTTTCGTCGGTCAGCATGTGGGCCTGGGTGAAAGTTGATCCTACGGCTCTGCGCTACGTGGCGCTCTCGCCTCATGCCAAAGGCCTCGCCCAGGATATGTATCAAGCGCTTTGGTCTTTTGTAGTGTGTGTCGCGGTAACCGTGGGGGTCAGTCTCGCAACCAAGCCGATGCCAGACAGCGCATTGACAGGCTTGGTGTACGGGCTGACCGAGGTTCCCGCGGTCGGGGACGTCCCGCTGTATCAGAAACCTCTTTTCTGGGCAGCTGTGGTGACTGTCGTTTTCATCGGACTAAACATTATTTTCTGGTGAGCGGAGGCTCGCGGCATGGTTTCCATCTGGTTTTTCATCGGCATTTCGCTGGCCGTGAACGGAGCGCTGATTCTCGCTGCGGGGATCTATCAGTTGGTCAATCCTCCCGAGAATCCGGGCGTAGTTTTGTTTAACTTGCATGCCAACGTCTGGTGGGGCGCGCTGTTGCTGGTCTTCGGCCTCATCTATTGCTTTCGATTCAAGCCGGGACGCCAGTCCTGAGACGGAGCTGACTCTCGCGACATTCGCGCCCCTACCGCCGGGGGCCCCCGGCCTCGGTAACGGCGGCGTCCAATCGACTTGCAAGGGTGTCGAAGCCGGGTGTCGGGCCATTCCAGCGCAACCGGTCGACGTCATCGAAAAGCAGGATGTCGCTTCGGAGCGTGGCGAGCGTGCGAAAGAGTAGTGCGCTCTGCCGCTCACGGAAAAGGGTAGATGCGAGGCCACTCGCATTGGCGACGTTCACATGCCACTCCCGGTAGTCCGCAGGGATGGACTCTAGATGGAGAAACTTCGCGAGCACGGCTGCAGACGATTTCGCACCCCAGCCTGAAAGTCCCGGATAACCATCGGCCGCATCGCCCACCAGTGCCAGATAGTCGGGAATCGACTCCGGCGAGACGCCGAACTTCTTGATCACGCCGGCTTCGTCTAACGTGACGCGCGTCCGACGATTCAGTTGAACGATGCGCGTGCCACGTACAGATTGGGCGAGATCCTTGTCAGGCGTACAGATAATCACGTTTTCGACGCGCCCATCTCGAGCCGCCGCGACTGCAGCCGAAGCAAGCGCATCGTCCGCTTCAAACTCAACCATCGGCCAGACCACAACGCCAGCCGCCGAAAGAACCTCTTCGAGCAATGGGAATTGTGCTAACAGGTCGGGTTCGATGCCTTCACGAGTCTTGTAACCTGGCCACAGTTCATTGCGAAACGATTCGATCACGTGATCGGTCGCAACCGCGATGTGCGTGGCACCGCCTTTGATCATGCCCAGAACTGAAGCGAGGACGCCTCGGACCGCAGCGACCTCTCTTCCGTCCAAATCCTTCGCGGACGGCAGAGCGTAGTAGTGGCGGAACAACTCGTATGTGCCATCGACTAGATAGATGTCCAGGGCGCAGCTCCAATACAAACCTATAGGACCGCTGCCTGCTCAATCCACCGCGACTGCGAATTACCTGAAATAAACCCGTCAGATGCCGGCTATACGAAGCATAGCCCTTCGTCATCGGCACTGCCGAGCATTCTCTCCGCTGATCTGAAACAGACCGACTCGATTGCTCTGAGAATCCACCACATAAAGGCAAGAGCCCAAAGAAACCCACATGCTTGACGGGTGGCTAAAGTTCGCGCCCTGGGCTTTACGTGGATCGAATGTGTACAGCAGCCGCCCTTCGTGACTGAAGACCTGAATCCAATTGAGAACTGGATCGCTGACATAAATATTTCCCTGGTTGTCTACCGCCAATCCGGTGCGATGATCCGCGTAGGCCAAGTCAATGGCCCGAAGGAAATGGAGCTCTGTATCGAAGATCTGGATGCGGGTGTTGCCGGCATCGAGCACGAACACTTCACCACCAAGAACGACCGCACGGCTGGGTAGCCTGAAGTCCCCCGGCTGGCCACCACCACCGCGCTGCCCAGCCTTGCCAATGAGCCGTCCGCGGTCGTCCATGACGACGATCATGTGCCGATGCGTATCGCAGACGTAAATGCGTCCCGATGGCTTATCAATCGCGATCCCCGCCGGGCTCTCGAAGTACGATTCTCCTCCGGTCAGCCTGCCCAAGTAGCGGCGAAACTGCCCTGCCGAGTCGTAGACGAGCACTATCCGTCTACGCTCGTCGACGACATATAAATTGTCTTGGCCATCCACGGCTAGCGAGACGGGAGTACCCACACGGTCATTGCCTCCGTCCAGAAGCCCGTATTTCGAATGAATAAAGTCGAACATGTGCACAGCTTTCGCCCCTGGATCGGCAACGAAGACACGGTCGTTCGAGTCGGTCGTCACGGCGGATGGTGACTTCAACACGTTGACGAGAAATGCAGCATCTTTGGGACCTGCAATGACGTCGAGCGTTCGATCCAGGAGCGGATGCAATGGTCCTCTTACATCAGCGGCCGACGAGAATGAGCCCACAAAATCTAGACGCCCCAAGGTTTGTTGTACGGTTTGCGCTGGTTGAGAAGTTGCAGGTGCCGTGCCCTGGGCTGTTGCGTGGCCGCTCATAGTCCAAAACACCAGTGGGACACAGACTATCCGCCGGATGAACTTGCGCACAGACACAACAACTCACCCCAGCTTCGATTTCACCGGACATCCTGGGTCGGTGCATTGCCCGGCATCACAGCTCACTGTGAGCGGAGTCACACTTCGGGCACGAACTCACTCAATAGAGCCGAAACGTGATCTCAATGTTCACCTCCACGGCGACCGGAACTCCATTTCTCCGGGCGGGTTCAAACTTCCACGTGCGAACGCTGGCAATTGCTTTTTCATCCAGGCCCATGCCTAACGATCGACGAACGCGGATGTCGCGGGTAGATCCATCGGGCCCGACAATAATCCACAACACGACTGTCCCCTGATATCTGGCTTTACGGGCTTCATCAGAGTACTCGGGATCGGGAGAATATATAGGGCGCGGAGCGCTCACACCTCCGCCAACGTGATAGAGTCCGCCTCCGATGCCACCCCCACGTCCCGGTCCCACGCCTGGCCCGGTTCCGGAGCCAACGCCACCGCCGCTTCCTGAACCGATGCCGCCGCCAAAGCCAGATCCGTTCGAAGGCGGCCCCAGAATCGCAGAAAGTGGATCCCCGAGAGCTCCGGTTTGTGGCAACTGAAGCAGCGGAGGAACCACCACTGTCGGCTCGACCGCCAGTTTGGGATCTTCATTGCGAACTACTGCTGCAGGTGGGGTAATCTGTTCGCGCGCCAGCTTGGGCAAGGCGCCTTTCGATGCCTTTAGCTTATCGCGGTCACCGCCGCCGCCACCGCCGCCAGCCTCGGTACTGGAAGGAGGCAGAACATAAGGGCTGACATCAGCGATGACACCAATCACCTGTCGCCTAATTTCACGCCGATGGCTAACGACAAATTGGCCGGATGTCAGCAGTATCGCGATGAGGGCCACGTGGCCGATAAAGGAGAATACAAAAGTAATTCGTCGGGTCTTGTAGAGCTCATAACCTTCGCCAAACAGGGTGGGCAGGACCGGTTCGAATTGACACGATACTGGCGGAGACACTTCCGGGCTACGCTGTGATGCGACACTCGCCATCTCGGTCATCCGGCCACGAGCCTGCGAAACACCAAGCCACACTGATGCTAGTCGCCTTGCATGACTCGCGCAGTGATGTCCCTCACACGCAACGTTTCCGCTCCGCGGAGATTCAAACAGTTGCTGCCTTCAGGACCTGTCTCGCAGGTTTAGCTTTTCTTGCCGGTCACTGCGAAAAACGCAGCGGCCTACTGCTCTACGTTCTTACTCCCGCAGTGCGGGCAGGCGAGCTTTTCTTTGTCATGCTCCTTCAGGGTGAGAACTGTTTCGAAGGGCTTGTTGCAGTCGTGGCAGATGTAGTCGTATACGGGCATGGGGTCACCTCGCATGACTCTCTGCGATTGTATCGCGATTCGCGACGAAAGAATGCGTCGGCCACAGAATGAACAAGCATGTGTGATGAATGTCGCAGACTGCACCTGGTTGCGAAGATAATATCTGAACCAAGAGACTTTGCAGGAGGTCCCCATGACAACAACTGCCAAGACGCGCTCCCAACGCCGAGGACCAAAGTTTGCCCCGAAGCCAAAAGCCCACCCTGCGGACGCGACCTCGGCCATCCGCCAGATCGGCGATGCCTGGGCACACAACTGGAACGCGGGTGATGTAGACAAAGTGGTAGCGGTTTACGATTCTGACGCCGTATATCTGCCGCCGCACCACGAAGCCGTGCACGGACGTGACGCCATTCGAGAATACCTGCGCGGACCATGCAGCCACGGCCAGACCGGCCTGGCATTCGACGTGACCTACATCAAACAGAGCGGCGCTGTGGCCTGGGACGTCGGCACATACCGCATGAACGTGCGGCATGATGACGGCACAACGAGAGAGGACCACGGCAAATATCTCACCGTGTGGATGCGAGCAGGTACGAAGTGGCTGATCACGGCCGACGCCTGGTCGAGTGATCTGCCGGCCGTAAAATAGTACTTCGCCGGCACGGTGATGCCGAATTCACGCCTTCGATTGTCCACCTGAGGACGTCCACGTCTTTGGCTCGGCCAGCCTCCAATTCGATCCAGTCACATCGAACGGTGATCCATATCCTTGCGGCGTATGTTCGGAAAGAGTACTGAATTCATTGAGGTAGTTCGGCCTCATCTGGCTATCGGCGAACGGGATTCTGTATTTATTCACACATTTCTCTCTTCGAATTGGATCCCGGTCTTGCTCTCCGATGCAATGTGTCTTTAGTGCGACCCGGCTGCGCTGACCGAAAACCAAAGTGTACCGAGACCTCGCCTAGCAGGGCGCACACCGCCCTCGTCCAAAAACGGAGGTGTCAATTGAAATCCAAACTGAGCTTACTTCTTGTTCTTCTTTTAGCGGTACTGACAATTCCAGCGTCGGCACAAGTCGCCCGGCAGTGCAAGGACCTCGTGGTGGGCCACCGTTATGCTTTCGTATTCACCGGGTTCGTGGACCTGGGTCAACCAGTCGGCATTACAACCAACGCGGGCGGCGGCTGGGAACTGTTCCATGCCAATGGCACACTCTCTACCTCAGCCAGCCTCAGTATCGGCGGTCTGATTATTCCAAGCAAGGATAAGGGAAAATACGAGCTACATCTGGACACAACTGCGAAGCCTCCGTCATGCATTGGGACCGCAACCATGCAGAGCGGATCGACCTTCCAATTCGTAGTTTCCGCCGATGGAAGCCAGATCGAGCAAATGCATACCGACCAGGGCCTGGTTGTTCTGATGGACGTGGCTCGGATGGAGAACAGAACGTGCTCTAATGCAACTTTGAAAACCAACTATCTCTACGTTGCCAGCGGTTACTTCGCTCCCCAGGGCTATCCTCTGGCCTTCGGCGAATACACTCCATTCGGGTTCAGCGGCATCATCACTTTTGACGGCCAAGGAAATCTGGTGGGTTGGGATACGGTGAGCATCGCAGGCAATGCTGTACCAAGAACCTATAAGGGCACCTACACCGTAAAGGCAGACTGCACAGCGACAATGGAGCTCAAGGATACGCTGAATAACGACATCCACACAAAGAACTTCATCTACGCTGGAGCCAGGAAGATCGCGTTCATCAACACCGACGCCGGCACAGTTTTGGGATTCAACGCGACCCGGCAATGAAAATAAATTGAGATCTCGGCCAGATCACTCTCGGCTTTGTCGAGGGTGGTCTGCGAGATTCTCAACCTGCAGCGGAAGCCAGTTTTCTTCTAAGCGGCAAGACACCCAGCACTCTCCCACCTCAGCGAAGGTGGCCCGCATGATGAGCTAGAATCCGATACCGCAGATGGATGACACCGCACCAGCAAGCCAATCAATTTCGAGCGGCGAAGAGGGGATGCCTTGAAAGCTAAGCGGTTTGAGGATTGCCTCTGAGATCCGAAACGGAAGGCAAGGAATCGCAGCAAGCTCAGAGATATGCACCGGTTGACCAGACACGCCGAAATATTCGGCGTCATCAAACTCTGCATCGCGAGCAACTCTCCGAGAACCCCGAACCACCTCTTATCAGCCGACAATTTTCAATTAATTAATACCGGGCGTCTCCGCGCTGGCGCCTGCTTGGATTGCAGACGTGGAGCGCTGACTTTCGGAGACGGCCCGGTCTAATTCCTTATTTACACCCTATTGCCTGAAGCTGGCAGTGATGTAGATCACGGATCTCCTCATCGAGATTGCAGAGTACACAGCCGTCACTGTGCACCGTGCTCACCATCACGGTTTCTCGGCTGTGAAAGATGCAACAATCGAGTAGCGCAAAGCGAAGAGTTTGGTATGTCCAGCGGGCCCAGTCCCGACAGTTCCACCTTCATAGAAGAAACAACCATCCAACCACTCGATGCCACACGCCACGGCGAGGCCACAAGGGAAATCGACACTTTCTTGCGCTCTAGAATCGTGGGGCAGGACGCCGCCGTGGACGCGGTTCTTGAGCTCTACCAGATATTCCTTGTTGGCATGTCTCCGCCGGACCGGCCCGTTGGTAACCTATTGTTCCTCGGACCGACCGGCTCCGGCAAGACTTACGTAATCGAGGTGCTCGCCGAAGCGCTGTTCGGGAACGCGCACGCCTTCATCAAGGTAGATTGCGCAGAATTTCAGGAACATCACGAAATCGCTAAGTTGATCGGCTCGCCACCCGGCTATATCGGTCACATGCATACGCAGCCGATCCTCACACAGGAGGCCCTGACCCGATGGCACACTGAGAAACTCAAACTCACGCTGCTGCTATTCGATGAGGTGGAAAAAGCGTCCGAGTCCTTATGGCAGCTTATGCTTGGAATCCTGGACAAGGCCAGTCTGACGCTCGGCGACAACACGCACGTGGATCTCTCTCAATGCCTCATTTTCATGACCTCGAACATAGGAGCGTCAGAAATGAGCCGGCTTGCCGAGGGCGGTCTCGGGTTCGCGGTCCAGGCACCCATCGAGGATGCGAACCTCGACGACAAAATCAAGCGTACTGCTACCGAGGCAGCGCGGAAAAAGTTCTCACCTGAGTTCATGAACCGGCTGGACAAGGTTGTTGTGTTCAAGACACTTCGCCCAGACCAACTGGAGCACATTCTTGAACTGGAACTGGCGAAGGTGCAGCGGCGCATTGAAGGCGCCATCGGACAGAACCATTTCACATTCCGCTGCACTTCCGAGATCAAACAATGGCTGCTGCGGGAAGGCACAGATCCCAAATACGGGGCGCGGCATTTGAAGCGGGTTATCGAGAAAAATATTGTCTACGGGCTGGCGAACCTGGTTGCCACCGGCCAGGTCAAGGGCGGCGACTGTGTTTCGATCGGCATCAGAACCGACGGCGGTCTGACTTTCGCCAAAATCGCAGCTACAGCCAGCCAGGAATCTGCTGCGGCTTAGGAGCACACCATGAAAAACATTCTTGTGGTCGATGATAATGAAATGCTCTGCCGCTTGGCGTGTGACATTTTGCGTGCGGAAGGTTACAGAGCTGTTCCTGCCTCGAATGCGGCCCAAGCGTTGCGGGCCTTCGAAGAGGAGGAATTTGACCTGTTGGTCACGGACTCACGGATGCCGGGTATGAGTGGCCTCGAGCTGGCTCGGGCTGTACGTGATCGAAACCCGCATTTTCCCGTCATCGTGATGACTGCATTCGAGCCGGTGGAGTGCGAGCACGTGACCCTCTGGCTTCCCAAGCAATATCTTTTCCCGAGTCTATTGGAAAAGATTCGCTACTGCCTCACCGGAGCCAACACGAAAGCGGAGGAAGTTTATGAACGCTTATGAAATTACCCTGCACGGTACCGACAGTATCTACGTCCTCGCACCAACTAAGTATCGCGCCCTGGAATTCGTAGGAGATTACCTGGACGATGCCGGGCGGCCGGACATCCTACGCTCAGGCAAATTCGTGGTACGTCAACTTGACCTGTCGGAAGAACAAATACTTCGTCCCGAAAGATGCCGGGCCTGTCCTTTGGATGAGTAGACGGCAATGCGGTCGTCCCAACAGACGCCCTCGCAATCGCGGGTTTGGTTCACTGCTCATCTGCAACGGAGGGCAGTAAGAAAAGAAAAGGGCCGCGGCCTTGGTTACGCTCTGGTTGCCAACTCTTGCGAGGGAGTCAGCAGCTTAGATGCGTGCACCGTCGCAGCCCCTGATGCGATTACCGCTTTTGCGGTTCCAAACCCCAGCTGCTCCTCGCAGGGCAGTTGGTTTTTTCGGGTTTGGTGGCTCAACGAGTTGCCTCATCGAGCGAATCACCCAGCCTACTTCGGATTGGTCAACTTTACTTGGACCAGCCCTTTCAGCCGTCGACTTCCACAGCTTAAACGTCCCCAATCGTAAATGCAGTGACGTAGCGCACAAATTTTCCGGACAGCTGTGCATTTCGCGGAATTAATGCCGCCTGTCCCTGAGACTCGGCTCTTAATCGTTTTCAGCAGCTATCCCTGCCTCTCGAATCTGGTCGTACGTGTCAACACGGTACAAAGTGTGCAGCGTCGTACCTAGTTTATTGAGCGGAATCTTACCGCACGTGCCAGCTTCGTGACGACTTTCCTCTGAAACGAAGTCCAACAGTAGACAGTCACTACAAAGGGCAGGATTGCACCGATCCTTGAGGCAGGTTGGTGAATCTTCAAAGATTAAAAGATTAAAGGAGGTCTCCATGCACTCGATGAGAGAGCACCGCCATTTTCAAGAAACGCTGACTCATCCTTCAAAACCTGGATCGCCTCCGCAGGGAAACAACGAAACTCCTCGACCTGCGATACTTTAATGCTCGCGTCTGCCACCTGTCATTCGAGGGCCACGATTGCCAGGTATAGTCCTCCAAACGCGACTACTGAAAGGACAACTATCCACATAAGACGAACCAGCTGCGCACCGGCTGAAAGGCGCTCGCCCTCGGTTCTCGCGATTTGTTCATCTAAGCTGTTAAACATACTCTTGATTCCATTGTGTCCTAAAATCTTGATGCAAGTCTGTGCCTGCCTACGTGTCACTTTCCTTCCACGAGACAGTATTGGCCAAGCTTGTCGCCAAGCTTCGACTCGTTTGTGGTTCGATACGTTTCAACGTTGGCACAATCGTAAACGCCATAGTTCTTGGGAAGCCGGATCATCGAGTAATTGCCAGGTTCCAAAACGGCGCAACCTGGCAAATTCTTGTTGCACTGCAGCTCAAAGGAGTTCTTTCCCTCCCGAGCGGCAAGAATGACTACACCGTTGTTCACTTCACTGCTTCTTACTGTGATTGTCGTTACGTCACGCTGGTCCTGTGCCAACGTCTGCATCGCGCTGGCAAAAGAAAAACACAGAACGAGGGCAACCACCAGAATGATTACTTTCTTCATGGCTCACCTCCCGTACCTGGAGGAAGATGTCGAGACGGGTTTCTTTGTAAGAGCCCGGAGCTTCGCTCCTGACTTGGATGGATCCTCCGTTCCTATAGTCGCGCTTCGGATCTCCTTCTGTCAGTGATCATGATCACCCACGTCCAATGAACACAGGCGGAGCATTGCTCTCAGCACCGAAGTCGGGACAAATCCTAATAACACAGAGGCTCCGCCAATGCGTGATGCTCGTCACATTCGCCGGTGGGAGACACGCCAGCAGGCTTCCTGGAACCGGAGTGGCACGGGAGGACTAGCGCGAATTGAGCTTCATGGTACGATGCATGAGGCTCCGCGCGGAAGTGATAAGCCGCGCCACTTCCTCCCGACTCAGCACTGTGGGCATCCGCTTCTGACGCTTGGGAAGCGGAATATGAGCGGGAAGATGCGGTCGTCTGAGTGCCTTGACGAACAGAAAACGGAGCGCGGGGTGACAATTGCTCTGGCGATTCTGATGGCCACGCTATAGCTTCCACATTAGGTTTGCGCCATGTCCCAGTCTCCAAACCCAGCCGCGCCGCAGCAGGTGGCGCCTCTGCTTGCGCTGGCCACTGAGTTTCTCCGGGCCGGGCGACCAGCCGATGCGATCGCGCCGTTGCGCGATGCAGCGCTGCTGCAGCCGTCGAATGCCACCATTCAGCACGATCTTGGCCTCGCCTGCATTGAGGTCGGCCGCGTGCCGGATGCGATCGCGGCATTGCAGCGGGCTGTCGCCAGCAACCCGCGCTACACCGATGCATATTTCCGCCTGGGAATCGCCTTGGAGAAGTTGGGCAACATCGGCGGGGCACTCGCTGCGTACGACCGCGCCACTCAGCTGCTCCCATCCCTGACCGAGGCGTGGTTCCGCGCCGGCGCCCTGGTCTACACGCTGGGCCATGTCGGCGAGGCGATCGGTTGTTTCCGGCGCGCGGCGGCGACCGGAGGTAGGACCAGCTTCGGCCGCCTTGGTATGGCGCGCGCGCTGGTGATCGAAGATCGCAATCAGGAAGCTGAACAGGTTTTGCGAGAGATGCTGGTGGCCGATCCGACGAATGCCATGGCGTACGATCTGCTGGGCAGCGCGCTCTCTGAACTCGGCCGTTTCGACGAAGCCCGCGCATGCTTCGAACGGACGGTCGCGATCGCGCCCCTGCTGGCGGGAAGCTACTACGATCTGGTCCGGTGCCGTGTTGTCACGAGCGGTGACAACGGTCTGCTTCAAGAGATGCAGACTGCCCTGTCCGCACCGGGACTGGAATTGGGGCAACGCCTGCGGCTTCATCTTGCGATTGGCAAGGCAGCGGAGGATCTTGGCGGATACGCTTTGGCCATGCAGCATTTCGACGCTGCAGACGGCGTGCGCCGCGGTGCTTCGTCGTTCGACTCGGCCGCGTTCTCCATCATGATCGACCGGCTGATTGCCCGCTGCAAGCCAGAATTCATCGCGCGGGCGCCCGAAGTCGGCAGCTCCGATGCGACGGCGGTGCTGATCGTTGGCATGCCACGCTCCGGCACAACTCTGGTCGAGCAGATCGTCTCCATGCATCCCGAAGTCGGGGCCGGCGGCGAGTTGAATTTTTGGAACCAGCGCGGGCCGGAGTGGCTTTCCGGCGCGGCCGGGAACGAGACCCAGTTTCTCGCCAAGGCGGCGGCAGATTATCTCGGGATGCTGCGCGCGATCGCGCCACAGGCGGCGCGAGTGACCGACAAGATGCCGTTCAACTTCCTCTGGGCGGGGTTGATCCAGGTGGCATTCCCGCGCGCAACCATTATCCATTGCCGCCGCGCTGCCATCGACACGGCGCTGTCGATCCACCAAACTCATTTCCATCCGAGCATGCCGTTTCCGACCGGAGGCGCCGAACTGGTCGCGTATTTCCGCAGCTACCAGCGACTCATCGACCATTGGCGGAGCGTGCTGCCGGCGGATCGCTTCGTCGAGGTCGATTACGAGGACCTGACCCGCGCACCCGAACCAGTCATCCGGCGGATCATCGCGGCCTGCGGCCTGGCGTGGCACGACGCGTGCCTGCGTCCCGAATCCAATCCGCGGGCGGTGAAGACTCCCAGCAAGTGGCAGACCCGGCAGCCGATCTATCGCACCGCGGTCGAGCGCTGGCGACGCTACGAACCCTGGCTGGGGCCCTTGCGCGCGTTGGTCGACGACGGGGTACCCCCCTCCCCCCTTTAAGTTGCAAAATCTAGAGCGCAAACGACTTATTTTGCGACTATGTGCTAGATCTTTGAGTTTACAGGACTTACACGCAAAATCTAGATAACATAGGAGTTACGCGGGGACGGTGTCCCATTCCGGGAAGGCCCTTGAATACGTCGGCCCACCCGCCAGAACTTCTCTCAAAAAAATCGCTCAATTCCGCCCAAAATCCAGAAAACAAAGGACCGGGAAAAATTTGGCCTTGTAGATCTGTGGTTCTTAAGGTAGTTACAGGCAAAATATTCTAAACGTTGGGGTTAGCGTGTCCGCGTGGCCGTTGCGTTTGCATTCTGGGCAGCAGCAATGCGCGGACGAAGGTTTTCGACTTCGTCTGGTTGGTCGGACTCAGCACTTGGCAGCGTCCAAGGGTTGCGCCGTTGTAAGGTTGTCAAAGAACTAGGTTATCTTATAGATATCCAGTGTTGTTATATGATATCAGCTGTGAGACAACGAGATCAAGGGAAAAGTGGATGGGACCTGACGACGGTTCCCGAATTGTGAAACGTATAGCACGCGAACTGTGCGGGCCTGATGGCGCAAGGCGACCTGTAGCTGTCCACATCTGGGGCTGTCTCTTCGGAATATGACGAAGCCCGGGCTAGCGCCCGAAGAACGAGTGTTACGGGCCTGAATATACAAGGAACGGGCGCGAACCTGGGGCAGCGAGCTTCCTGTCCCCACATTTCCCAGGCCTTTCCTTTTGGTGTTACGGGGCGGCGTCGCGATTCCGCTGTAAGTGACATTCGTGGACACAGAAAACCCACTCACTCGGAGGACGGTCTTTGTGAAGGATGCCGGGACAGGTCTCACACTTGCCATCTGAGCACGATGTCGAAATAGCGATTTGAATCTCCGGCTCTTGACCGGGCGCGAAGCGTTTCTCCCACTTCATTGCACACCTCTAAGCTGCAATCCACTGATGACCACACCGAGCACACACCCAGCGTTTGTCCCAGCTCGCCTGATCGGTCGCGAGTTGTGCCGGTTCTTTCTTGGCTCCGATGCCACCCGACAGGAACAAGAATCCGACAAAGCCGATGATCGCCGCAAACCACTCAGCACCCTTGACCTGAGAGAAGACGAACGCCGCAAACGCCATGCCGCAAAGACCCAGGAAAATGCACACGTAAGCACCTCCGTTGGAGGGACGAGACGGAAGGCTCGACACGAAGTCAGACTTGTAAGTGCTCGATGATCCCCACACCGAGCGTCTCGAAATACCGACCGTGCTCCGGCGACGAGTCCCGGTGGTCACGGCGACCGACAGCGGCTTCGTCCTTCCCGATCCACAGCTCGGGCATTTGAAGTTATCGGCCATTTTGTTGCCCACCAGTGTACCCCTCAGGACTTCTCGATCTTGCTTCTTGCTCTGATCGCTCTCGCGATCCGCCGACACCCTGTGAGGATGCTGAGGCACAACCAAACCCAAGGGGGCTGGCCCAGCCTTTCGTCATTTTAATCCTCAACGGCGGTGGTCCAATCAAGCCTGGTTTTGGCTTGAGTGGGGCGGTTCAGAGCTGAACAGAGTCCTCCGGTCGCTCGTTCGCGTGTTCGTTCCGTCCATTCTGACTCGATCTTCACCGTCCCTCACAACCCGCATAGTGGGCCAGCCTCCAACATCCCCACTCTAGCTTTCGCAAAGAACGCGAAAGTTGGAGTGGGCCACCCGTCAAGTTCACCCAGGTTATCGAAGGGTAAGCTTTCATTGGCCTGCCGCACCTGTCGCCGACGCGGCGACGTTGTTCTCCGGGGATCCGGTTCCGCAAAAATCAGTAATGTCATCCAGCTTGACGGGGGAGATCAGAAAATCCTGCGCGAATAACCTGTACTTCCTGCGAGCAACCGTCATATCATGCGATCCGAGTTTGTCCGTTCCAAGATCAAACCGTCGGCGGCTCCCAAACAAACACACCTGCCAGCATATCGGGAAATAAAGCAGTGTATCCGGGTGCAGAACTGCGTCAGCCGCCGACACTCCTGGTAGCATCTCGGCTACCAATGGAGCTTCGCTGGTGACGAAAGGTTCACTAACACATTCGGTATATCGGAGTGCCCAATTCAAATCCCGCAACCAGGCTCCGCTTTTCTGAATCTCCTCACGCATCTGGAAGATCGTCCGATTCTTGATAAAGGCATCAGGAGGCGGACTCGGCTCCATTGTCGTGAGCGTGATCTTGTTGCCATCGACCTTTTCAACGCGCCAAGTCGGAGTGGCCTTCCATTCAGTTTGCTTTTGGTCGAAGTAAACTGGCGACCGAGCGCGTAACATGTCCATATATCGCAACAAGAAGTCCAAATGCTTCGTCCAGTTGCGGTAGGACTTTTTTTCAGCGACAGGAGCTTTTCCCTAACAATGGGGAACTCGTTTTCAAGCTCTGAGAAAGTTTCGTCTGCCGAAGGCAGGCTCTCAAGTTCCGGCCCTTCTCCCGCGTAGTCACAAAAGCCATTGACGAATCCGACAGCTTTGGTGCTCCGCTCGGCCCACTGCTTGGAGACGATGTCGAGTTTCCAGAGAGGTTTTTCTTCGTTTTCACGAGCGGGATCGATAAATCCCCGGAGGTATCCTTGAGGAAGATAGTGATCGCGTCTGTCCTTCTGCGTGCTCACGGTATTTCCATTTTATCGCCGGTCGAGCGCAGCCAATTTTGCAGTCGCAGCCCCTTGACCCGAGAGAATTCTCTTTCGTTGTCGGTGACAATCACGTAGCCCAGCGCCAGCGCCTGAGCCGCAATCAACAAATCGTCAATCAGCAAGTCATTAGCGCCGATTGGTGTGCCCGCCTGCTCCAGACGGGTACGCAGCAATCCGTAGCTTGTGTCCGCCGAAGTCTCGAAGGGCAAGACCTCCAGCGCCCCAAGCACCGCGTCTAACTGGGATGAGAGCCGTGGCGAGCCTTTCTTGGCGGCTGCGTAACGCGACTCCGCAGCGACGATCGGGCTGGCCCACCTTTACGCTCCTTGTCGAGGACCGGCGTTGCTGGTTGAGAGTTTCGTCTCCCACCCTTTCCGCAGAGGACGCGGCAAGGATGGGGCACCCTGCGCTTAGGTTGTGCGCGCGAGATCCTTCGCGGACTTGCGTCCGTTCAGGATGACGGACTGGGTTTGGGAAGGTTGGCGCGGGTACGGTGCAACGCGTGCCTTGTGGACTTTCGCATGATGGCCTCCTCACCCGAAAACTCAAGGGGAATGCGCACGGCCTTGTTCCGCCCATTCTTAAAGATCTTGACGTGGCGTTAGGCGCTTTTTGGCGCGTTTCGATCGCACATGCCAAGCATTTGCCATTGGAAGGTCATTTGTCCACAGTTCAGATGGCAGCTACTTCATTCCGCGCGCCAAGCCGCCCAACGTTTCGGGCTGGACCGTAATCATATCTTCGCCTTTTGTCTTTCCTGTGATGATGGCTTTGTTCGGGATCGTCTCATAGGCGTAGCCAGTCAGGGTGCCGCTCACATCGTCGTATTGCCGATGGTGGCCAAGCGTGACGCTGAGTCTGGCCCAGCCGTAATGAACTTTGCCGTGAATGACGAACTTTAGTCCCAAATATCGATTCCTGACACCCTTACCTTTGCCGACCCACGGGCCCAGGTCGGAATACTGGCTGCTGTGGACACGGTTGAACAGCTCCACTGCCATAAATGGGAAACGAACGGGGAATTTGCGTTCTGGTCCGATTTGGGCGCCTGCGGGCAAAGCGGAGGCAGCAGAAAAAAAATAGCCGCCGCTCGACTGAAAACGTCTCCCGGCGACGGCGTTGTTGCGGTATCCGGATGGGTCGAGCCCTACCTCGAAGCCCGAGGTGCCCGCGTAATACATCGTGCGCAGTACAAAATCCTTGATGCCGTCGTGGTTGAGATCAATGTAGAGGGGAAAGCCTGTGTGCGTCACTTGGTGCGTTTCCGTATAGATAACTTTCGCCTCGGAGGCGCCGGCCAGCGCCAGCACACTCACTCCGGCTGCACTCGCTGCCAGCGCATACGAAGTTAGTCGCTGGTCGATTGATCTGGAGAGAGCACTGGGTTTGCGGGGGCGGGGAGAGCAGGGCATCAGTCTTCCTCCGAAAAGGCGGCTTATTATCCCTCTCGGTGGATCAGCAGTCAACGCTGCGCAATTGTTTAACGAAAAATTTACCTGATCGTCACAGAGCCGTCGTAGGTCGTCTGTAAAGTTGGCGCTGGTAGATCAGCCCCAGTCGTGTTTCCACCCAGATGTCTCATAGCCCATCCCAGTTGCGTGATGAACAACAATCCTAAGAAGGAGAACGGTACATGTCCCGAAAAACGGCTCAAAACAACTCTCGAAAAAAACTCGAAATAAATCTCGGATCAACCGTTTGCGTCCGCTCGCCGGACTGTTGGCGGCGGGGCTGAGCCTTCCGGGGCTCGCCGCTGCTCAGTCCAAGGAGTTCCCGACCTATGTCACCGGGCCGCAGAAAAACGGCTCGTGGGTCGTCAGCGATGGCGCGGTCATCACGCCAGCTGGCACCCAAGTCGACCTCGGCATCCGGGTCCGCGCGAAGGCCATCGCGCTGAACCCCAATGTCCGGAGTCACACCGCGGCCGTCCTCACCCTGGGCGCGACGCAGGCCGTCGAGATCTTCGACACCAACACCGGCAATGTCCTGCAGAACTACGCCACGTTCGGGCAGGATGCGCAAGGCAGCTATAACGGCATAGCCTATTCGGCGGACGGCAAGCACCTGGTGTTCAGCCAGGACAGCAGCAATGTCACCATCGCCAACGTCACGGCAGAGGGCCTTTTGGAAGACAACGCACAGGTCAGTGTGCCGCCGAACAATTCCTTCATCACCTGCTTTAAGAACAGCCCTCCGGGATCTTATGCGGTACCCTGCGGCACGTTCTATACTCCGAGCACTTCGTATCCCGGCGGCCTCGCGATCTCACCGGATGGCAAGAGCGCCTACGCCCTGCTGAACCAGAACGACACGCTCGCCCAGATCGACCTGAACACGGCGAAGCAGGGTGAGCAGATCCGGGTTGGCAACGCGCCGCACAGCATCCTGATCGACAGCAAAGGGACGACCGCCTACGTCAGCAACGAGGGTGGCCGGGCGGCCACGGAGGCGGACTTCCAGATCTGGTCCGCGGGCACTGAAATCGTCGCCGACCCAGTGGTTGGCGCCGCGATCACCGGTACCGTTTCTGTGGTGGATCTGCCTACGATGACAGTCACCGCAAACATCTCGACCGGCCTGCACCCGACCGGGATGGCGTTCTACGGACAGTGGCTGTTGGTCGCCAATACCTATAGCGACACTATCTCGGTGATCGACACGGCCACCAACGTGGTAGCGCGGACTATCAACCTGGCGCTGCCGATCGGTGTGCCCGGCCAGGGTCCGGCCTATGGCGCGGCGCCGAACTCGATTGCCGTTGACGCTGAGCAAGGCGTTGCCTTCGTCGCGCTGTACCATGCCAACGCGATTGCGGTGGTCAACCTCGCCAAGGGCGCGACGAATCCTGTCATGGGCATGATCCCGGTAGCCTATGCGCCAAGCTCGGTCGTGCTGAACAAGGCCAACAACACGCTGATCGTTGCCAATGACAAGGGCATCGGCACCCGTCTTTCGTACGAATGCGACTACGAGGTCTGCGACTACAACACGCACCAGGACAATGGCACGATCAGCATCGTCTCCGTGCCACTTCCCGGGATGTTGCAGACGATGACGCAGCAGGTTATCTACAACAACCACTGGGATCTGACGGAAAATATCAAGTCTGCCTCCGGTGGCAGCCCGAAGACCAAGCCAGTCGCAATCCCGGCCAAGATCGGCGATCCGTCGCTGATCAAGCATGTATTCCTGATCGTCCGTGAAAATCGCACCTACGATCAGGTTCTGGGCGACGTGGCCTCCGGCAATGGCGACCCCAGGTTGGCTGTGTTCGGCTATGACGGCAAGACTCACCTGGACACTCCGAATGTGCACAAACTGGTGAAGCGCTTCCCGCTCTTCGACAACTTCTACGACCCAAGCCGCCAGTCGGCTGATGGTCACCAGTGGATCACCGAGGGCATGGCGCCCTACGCCGACGACGTCCAGTCGCCTGACTGGGTGCGCAGCTATCCAGGCGGAAACGCCGGCGATGCACTTGCCTATCAGAAGAAGGGTTTCCTGTTCTCGGAAGCGACGACCGCCGGTCTCCCGCTGAAGCTCTACGGAGAATACGTCGAGAACGATACGTTCAAACAGCCGGACGGGTCGACCCAAGAGCCAACCTGGACCCAGTTTTTCAAAGACGCGCAGCGTTTCCTGCAGGGGAAAGAGAACACGCTGTATTATCAGAACACGGTTCAGGCAGAGTCCTCTATCCCGGCCGTGTATAACCACCTCATCAAGAATTTCCCGCAGTTCGATCTGAACATCCCCGACCAGTTCCGCTACGCTTTGTGGGTGCAGGACTTCAATAATGACGTCAAGGCCAATACCGTGCCCGCGTTGAGCATCCTGTGGATAATGTGCGACCACACCGGCGGCCCGCCGACGGTGGACGCCGAACAAGCCGATAATGACCTGGCGGTTGGACGCATTATCGACTCCATCAGTCATAGCCCAGTCTGGTCCACGTCGGCGATCTTCATCGAGGAAGACGACGCGCAGAACGGCGTCGACCACGTCGACGGTCACCGCAGCCCGGGCTATATCGTCAGCCCATACGCCGTGCAGCGGGGATCCACGCAACACTACTACTACACCCAAGTCAACATGACTCGGACGATCGAGCAAATCCTCGGTCTGACGCCCATGAACCAGTTCGACCTCATTGCGTCGCCGATGAGGACGGCTTTCGTCAACAAGCCGCCCGCGGACAACTTCAAGCCGTGGACGCACGTGCCGAACCAAGTCCCGCTGAACCAGGGCGTTGGAGGCAACGAAGCCAACACAAAGGGCAGCGGTACGATCAAGGCCCTGCGGGCGGCTTGGCTCGAGAAGAAGGAGGATATCTTCGCCGGCAAAATGACCAAGCCGGACGCGGAAGATCCGGACACCGTCAACCATTTGAACTGGTACGAGGCCACCGGATTTACGCGGCCTTATCCCGGCGAGAAGACGGTTCGCCCCCCGAGCGAATTCAACAACCCGGCGCCGGCTGGTGACGGGGACGATGATGGTGACGAATAAAAGACGTTCCGATTGCAACGGCCCTCTCCCCGATCATCGGGGAGAGGGTTTATTATTCACGCCTCAAACGCACAGTCAGGCTGCGGACCGCCAGACTTTCCGCCCAACGTCCCTAAAATGCGTGGCGTCATTGGGAATTTCGATCTTGAGATTCAACCTCCACTGACTAGCAATGTAGTAAGGGACGATGTCGCTCGTCGGAGAACCCGGCATGTATGTTGCAGTGCGCCTCACGAAGAAATCGAATCTCTGAAGTGCTGCTCGCGTGTTTGTCCATCCTGTCGCGGACGTTCAGGTTCCAGAGGCGCTGGATTCTAATGAGCTGAAAGTAGTGAAGATGTCTATCTTTGTCTAGCGACGCCGAAGCAATGAGAATAGCCGTCGTCGTCGGTCAGGAAAAACTCGGTCTGCCCGTAGTCTCGATGTTCGAGTTCTGAAACACCGTACCCAAGGCTCTTCAATCGCTCTCTGGTTTCGTGTATATCCTTCGGCGCCCAGTAGAGTCGGATGCCCTCGTAGTCTTCCGGCTTGACCGGAGCCCCCACGCGTTGGTTCAGCATGAAACATAGGTCGTCTTTCCGAAGCATGCAGAAGATCAGCTTGTCGTCTTTGCCATTTCTGAACTCATCGAGAATCCGAGACCATCAACCCACAAACGCAGACTCTTCTCCAGGTTTGCGCTCGGAATGATCGGGATACATGATTCAACAGGCATATTGGCCTCCTTGCCGAATCTGAGGCCCTTCCGTTCGGAGCCTAGAACGTGAACCGAGCTGAAAACTGCAGCACGCGGGGAAGGCCGTTTGGACTAATTTCCTGCAGCGTGCCAAAATTGCCCGGGCCGGAGTTCGGCACCAGGTAGCAGGCCTGCTTCAGGGTTGCGCCGTCGCCGCAGTTGCTCCCAATCGGGTTGTATTGCAACTGGTTGATCCCGTTGCCATTCTGCACGTAGTAGTTGGCGTGGTTAAACAAATTGAACGATTGCGCCTCAAGTTGCAGTACCTTGCCTTCCCCGAGTGAAAAACTGCGGGCCAGCCCAACGTCGATCCTTTCCAACCACGGGCCGTAGAAAGAATTCAATCCGATTCCCGGCGTAGGGCCAGCGCCGTTGATGCCTCCCGCGGTGTTTGCGGTGTCCTGGTTAAAGGCAGAGTCGTTCAGGTTGTCATTGGCGCCGTTGCAGTTGCTGAAAGACAGGGTCGAACTGGTGCATGCGGGACTCAACAAGCCGGCGTAAGGACGACCGGAAGAGAACTCCATAACCGTGCTCAGCATCCAGCCTGATAGCAGCGCGCGGCCTGTCTCGGAACTGGTCATTTGTTCGAGACCGGGGCGGTAGACTCCGGCAACACTAATGCGGTGCCGCTGATCCAACAGCGAAGGAGCGTGCGTATTGCTGAAGTTGAATTGATTGTTGAAGTCCATTCCATCCAGCATGATGCTCTTGGCGAAGGTGTAGGAGAGCTGCAGAGAAAATCGCTGTGACATGCGATGCTGCAACTGCACGAAGAGAGAGTTGTAATAGTTTTGCGCGGGACTGATCAGTTCGTTGATCTCGCCCAGGTTGGGGTTGATGCGGCCTTCGGTCAGCAGATTGTTGTCCATGTTCGGCAAGGTGATGGACGGCCCACTGCAGGGCGCCGCAGTTGCGCCGGGAGGACACGTGACGTATGTCGTCGTGCCTTGCAACGGATTCAGGTTCGCGTCATAAGCGCTGCCCGAAAGAAGGTGCACCCCGTGATTCCACATGGTGCCGATACTTAGAGTTGTATTCTCGAAAATCTCGCGCTCAATCTGCAAACTCGCTTGCAATATATAGGGCACCCGAAACCGCGGAGAAACCAGGGAAATGTCCGGAGAAGCCGTGAACAAAGGGGAATTGCCGGGGAGGACATTTGGAAATGTTGGCTCCTGCTGGTTGGGCGGACCGGCGCTGTAACTCACACTTGCTGAAGACTGCTGCGACGCCAAGCCGTTCGAGACCACCGCGTTCCGATAGTTCAGCCCGTTCATGTTGGTGTAGAAGTCCCCGAATCCTCCGCGCACCACAGTCTTCGACGCGGGCTGCCAGGAAAATCCGAGACGCGGCGCCAGGCGTTGAAACTGGTTCGGATATTGTCCGGTGAGTGGGAACGCCGGATTTTCCACCGGCTGCGGGTAAACCTGGAAGTCCTCGCGCAAGCCCATTTCTATGGTCAACTTCGGCAAGGCCCGAAAGGTATCCTGCACGTAGAATCCATAGTAAGGAACAGCAAAATGAAAAGTCGAGTTTCCCGCAGATTGGCTGAAGACGTTATATTGGCCAAGCGCAAAAGCCTCCAGATTCGAAAATTCGTAACTGCCGAGGAACGACCCACGGTCGACGGCCTCGTTCGGGTCCGCACCACCATCGTTGTTGTCGGAATCCCAGGCACGATTGAAATCGAAGCCGAATTGCAACGTGTGCTTGCCAATCACGTAGTCGACCCGGTCGGAAAAAGAGTACTGTTTTTCAAAAACCCTTCCCACCGAGAACGGAGCGTTGCCTAGAATGAAAGCGGCGGGGCTATCCAGAATCAAGGTCGGGATGTTTGGAGCCAACCCGGTCGGGGTCGAGATCTCATTGTCTTGCGAAGTCCCGGCGTGAAATTCGTTCAGCAGTGTTGGGGAGAAGGTGTGCGTCCATCCCAGGCCGGCCTGGAAGGTATGAACGTAGGCGTTCGCCAGGGTTTGCGTCCCATAATTTCCCACGGTGGGGTCGGTGATGACGCCTCCGGGCGAGCTGAACCGGTTCAAGTTCAAACTGAGGAACAAGCTGTCGTGGGAACTCGCCTGATAGTCCAACCGTGGCGTAATCACCCAATCATTGCGCTGTCTTGCTTTGGTGCCGAGATTGGAGTTGAGCGCGTTCACAGTGTTCGAGACTTGCTGGAGGTATACCGGATTGGTCGGGTCAGGCGCGATGTCACCGCCCGGTAGCGGCAAGGGCCCGTTGGGCGGAGGTAGCGTGGTGCCGGCCGGAATTCCAAAATTGGCACTCAAGAAAGCAGGCAAGTTCGCCGGCGTGGTTGCCAACGCCGGGTTGATGACGGGAATCGGATTGTTCCGCAGTTGCTGCTCATAATCCACGAAGAACCATAAACGGCTTCGCAGGATCGGCCCACCCATTCCGGCGCCGAATTGCTGCAAGGCGTCCAGCGGCTTAGGGAAGCCGTTGGCTTTGTCGATGGCGTCGTTGGCTCCCGTGGCAGAGTTGCGATTGTAATAGAACGCACTGCCATGGAACGCGTTGCTTCCCGACCGGGTTACAGTATTCACGAAGCCCGCTCCACCTCCATAAACCGCTGTGTAGGGGCTCACGGAGACCTGAAACTCCTGGATCGCGTCCTCGCCATACAAGTACGGAATGCGGTAACGGCCTATAATGTCGGCGAAGTAGTTGTTGCTAGCGTTGCCCCCGTCAACGGTGAAGGCATTGGAGCCGTTTCCATTGGCGTAACCCGTGTCTTCTCCTCCCGGTTGTCCAGCAATGCTTACCAGACCGGTGTCGCCGTCGTAGCTGGTATTCGGTGAGAGCACCGTAAAGTCGGTGTATTTTCGTCCGTTGAGCGGCAATTCCTGCATGAACGACCGATCGAGCACGGTGCTGGCGGAGGACTCTTCTGGCCGCAGCAGTGGAGTAGTCCCGATTACTTTGACTGTGTCTGCGCTGGCTCCCACCTGCAGCTTCATATCTTGTGAAGTGGTGTTTCCTACACGCACTTGAACCAACGCCTGGACATCGCGAAAACCTTTGAGACTTGCCGTGATGGAATAGGTGCCCGGCATAATGACCGGAAACCGGTAAAGTCCCGTATGGTTGGTCTCGGCAGCTTGCTCCACGCCGGTCGCGAGGTTCCGCGCCACTACCGAAGCGCCCGGCACTATGGCTCCACTCGGGTCGGTAACCAGCCCGCCAAGCGAACCCGTCATCACCACATTCTGAGCGGTCAGCAACCCGCAACTCACCAACACAAGCAAAACACTGCCTATCGCCAGTCGATTGGCCAGGAGAAGCACTTTCTCGCCTGCCGATTCGCTTCTCACTCCCTTCCCCACTGAGAATTCGCCAGAATCACGGAAAGTAACCTTGCTGCAGATTTGGAAACTTGGCTTCGTTCCTCGCCACATTCGAGCACTCCTCCCTGCGCTAGGGATGGTTCTCCGCGATACTTTGCGACCTCATCGAAGCGGAAAATAGCAAACGCTGTCTGGTACTACCAGCGAATCGTATTTATACGTGGTCAACACCTGTAGCCATATCGGTGCTCGAACGGCGGATAAGCCGATTTATTCGCAAGAAGAAACCGCTATTGCCGAGTGTTCATATTATTGCAGAGGTCTAATTTTTTGGATTGCGGCTCAAGGAATTCACGAACGTTTAATTTTGCAGTCATCACCAAGTCACACAGCGCCGGTAAGAGTAGACTAAGTTTCTGTGTATCGACGAGGTGCTCGGCGAGTTTTTCCAAATCGGAGTAAGCTGTTCTGCCAGTGCCTCAAGTACGCGTTGATCGTCGACAAAATGAACACGCTTCGTTCCTTTTTCGAAACTACTCTCTGGGCCCAACTCGGACCGCTCGAGCGACAAGTCGTCGACGCGGTGTGGCGCCGGGGAAGCGCCACCGTTCATGAAGTGAGAGAGGATGTCACGATCTGGCAGACGTATACAACGATCATGACGACAATGGACCGTCTTTTTAAGAAGGGATTCTTCGACCGCACTCCTGATGGAAGGGCGTTTCGCTATTCGGCCGGGTATAGTCCGAAGGAACTGCAGAGCATGAGCGCGGCCAACAGTATCAAACAGATTCTAGAGTCTGAGTACGCGTTACTGCATCTTTCGTATTTCGTGGACGCAGTCGGCGCGCACGACGCCAGACTGCTTGACCAGTTGCAGGCTCTGGTCGAACGTCAGCGCGCACAGTTGTTGAAGGGAGGGCCGAAGTGACATTTGCCGCGCGAGGGGTTCTTGTCTCGCTTGCGTTCTTCGCCGTTGTGTACTGCTTGGTATCCTCGCTGGTAGTGCTGACATGGGAGGGCGTTCAGCGCCCATGCCGGAGGCCGTCGAGTTCGGCCCATTTGCTGTTCGGACTGCGGATTTTGCCTTTTGCCTTCTCCGTGTGTGTCACGGTGTTCTTTACTTTTCCATCATTCTGGTTACTTGAGCGGAGATCCCTCGACGAGGACGCCGGAACCTTCATTCTCGGGTTCTGTTCTCTACTGATCGTAGGGACTGGCCTGTTTCGGATGCTATGGGCCCAGGCCAAAACGAACCGCGCAGTATCTCGGTGGCGCTTGTCAGCGAATAGTGGCGAAGTGAGTAGGATCGCTCCCACGACCAAGGCCTCGGACGGTGCACCCCCCTTGATTCTTGTCGGTATTCGGAGACCCAGAGTGATGGTCTCCGATGTTGCGGTGACGGTGCTCAGTGACGACGAGCTAGAGGTGGCGGTCCGCCACGAGCTAGCGCACATGCGCGCATGGGATAATCTGAAAAAGGTCTTAATAAGTGCGACCCCGTTCCCCGGAATGCGCGGCCTTGAGCATGCGTGGCGTCAAGTGGCCGAACTGGCTGCGGATGACTCGGCGGTGACGAATCGTCGGGAAGCATTGGCCTTGGCGGCGGCTTTGATCAAACTCTCTAGATCCTCTCAGCAGTGGTCCGAGCCTGCGCTTGCGACTGGGCTGGTCAGCGGATCAACTTCGATCGGCGTACGCTTAGAGCGACTGCTTGAGTGGCGTGTGGCTAGTCGGAGCCACCTGACGTCGCCTTGGATTATTCTTGTATTGTCTACCATGATCCTCGGCATCGTCGCCAACTATGGCGTGGCTCTTTCTATCACCCATCGCTTGACTGAACTCCTCGTACCCTAGAAGCACTTATTCCCCTAGTGTGGGCTGCGATATTTGCCTCCACCGGTGTCGGACTATTCACTTGGAAGAATCGGACCCTTCCCGATCTGGATATCCGATGAACGCCACACTCCGCCAACCATTTTCCAACCAGGTCGAGGCTCTCCCTTTTGTCATCGATGGCGAGACGCGATTCCTGGGTCTGACTTTGAACTGGATCTGTGGACCTGAGGAAAGAATCGATGAGTTGCTGATTATCGGCTCAGACGTCACCGAGCGCGAGGTCCTTGGACAACAGTTGCGACAAGCACAGAAACTGGAGGTGATCGGGCAATTAGCTGCTGGGATCGCACACGAAATCAATACTCCCACGCAGTACGTGGGCGATAATACGCGGTTCTTACAAGAATCATGGCCCTCCTTCAACGAACTCCTCGCCATTGCGCGAGAAATGCGGCAACTAGCTACCGAGGGACCGATTCCGCTGCCGACGCTGCAGCGATTCGATGACCTGGCTGGTGCAGCGGACTTCGAGTACCTGCAGACTGAGATTCCCCGCGCGATTGAGCAATCCCTGGACGGCATTGAGCGCGTGGCCAAGATCGTTCGTGCCATGAAAGACTTTTCCCATCCGGGATCGGAAGAAAAAAGGTCAATCGACATTAACCAGGCGATCGAGACCACCATCACAGTTGCGCGCAACGAATGGAAATACGTTTCCGATGTAGAAACACACTTTGATCCCAATCTGCCTTTGGTGCCTTGCCACGCGGGCGAGTTCAACCAGGTCATTCTCAACCTGGTGATCAACGCCGCGCAGGCGATTGCGCAAGCCCTGGAAGATGGTTCTCAGGGCAAGGGAAAAATCGTGGTCTCCACTATGCGCAACCAGGACTGGGCTGAGATCTCGATCTCCGACACTGGAGCGGGGATACCAGAGGCGGTACGCTCGCGCGTGTTTGAGCCGTTCTTCACCACCAAACCGGTGGGGAAAGGGACAGGACAAGGATTGGCACTGGCTCACACAGCCATCGTGCGGCGGCACGGCGGGAAGATATGGTTCGACTCCGAACTGGGAAAAGGAACCACCTTCTACATTCGGATGCCGCTGACACAACCGACCAAAACGTAATCATGGCCAAACGAATTCTATTCGTCGACGACGAGCCCATGGTGCTAAGCGGGTTGCAGCGCAGTCTGCGTCCCATGCGCTCGGAGTGGGAAATGGTTTTTGCGGCCGGGGGTAACGAGGCCCTGGCAGCGATGGACCTGCAGGCTTTCGACATCATCGTTACTGACATGCGAATGCCGGGAATGGACGGAGCCCAGTTGCTGGAAGAAGTGCAGAAAAGATCACCGCAAACGTTGCGTATGGTGTTATCGGGTCAATCGGACCGGGAGACCATTCTGCGCTCCGTCAATCCAGCTCATCAGTTTATTTCCAAGCCTTGCGAAGCTGAAGAGTTGAAGCAACGGCTGACCCGTGCCTTTGCCCTCAAAGATCTCTTGCAAAATCCGGGCCTGCGGGAACTGGTCGCGAAACTCGATAACCTGCCGAGCCTGCCCCAGGTTTACCTGCAGCTGAACCAGGAGTTGCGCCGTCCTGAACCGGCCTTGCAAAAAATCGACGAATTGATTGAAGCCGACATGGCCATGACCGCGAAGATTCTAAAACTGGTAAATTCGGCCTTCTTTTGCTTGCCCTGCGAGATTTCACGTGCTTCGCACGCCGTCAAGCTGCTGGGTCTGGACACGTTACAAGCCCTGGTACTTACGGCGCATGTTTTCGAACAATTTGAAAGTCCGCTGCTGACCGCCGAAGATGTTCAGCAGATTTCGGACCACTCTTTGGCCGTGAGCAATAGTGCCAGGAAGATTGCTGTTTTCGAAAACGCCGATCGGGGCACTCAGGACGAGTCTTTCACTGCGGGCCTTTTACATGATGCCGGTAAGCTAATCCTGGCTTCCACCTTGAGAGAGCAGTACGGGAAGGTGCTCGAGTATAGCGAGAAGGGCAACATAGGGCTGTATGCGGCAGAGCGCGAATTGCTCGGCTGCAGCCATGCCCAGGTAACGGCTTACTTGCTCGGCGTATGGGGGTTGCCGGGCACGATTGTTGAAGCCGTTGCTTGGCATCACCAGCCTGCGGAAAGCTTGAGCATGAGTTTTTCGCCCCTGGCTGCGGTACATGTCGCCAGTGCATATCACGACGAACAAAACAGCTCGCGGCTACGGGACGGCATCCCGATCGACTCCGCCTTCCTGGCCAGAATCGGCTGCGCGGAACGGGATAAGGTATGGCGGAGCAAGCTCGATGCCGATGGGCAATAGCAGAAGAGGAATGATGAGAAACAAAACGGCAAGAGTCGAGGAGAAAAGAGGAACACCGTGGCTGAAAAGATCCTGCTAGTGGACGATGACAATAGCATCCTGGACGGCTATCGGCGCAGTCTGGGCCGCGAGTTTTCGATGGAAACCGCTCTGGGCGGGGACCAAGCGCTGAAACTTGCAACAGAGAACGGACCCTACGCAGTCGTAGTTTCTGATATGCGAATGCCCGGAATGGACGGTATTCAGCTTTTGAGCAGAATCAAGGCTCTTTCGCCCGATACCATCCGCGTCATGCTTACGGGAAATGCCGACACGGAAACGGCTATTAATGCCATCAACGAAGGCAGCATTTTCCGTTTCCTTAACAAGCCCTGCAGCAAAGAGGTGATGGCGAAAACCCTGACGTCGGCGCTGGTGCAGTACCGTTTGGTCAACGCTGAAAAGCAACTTTTGGAAAAAACACTGAGCGGCAGCATGCAAGTTTTAACGGAAGTACTTAGCCTGGTCAATCCCGCCGCCTTCAGCCGCGCCGAGCGCGCTCGCCGTTACATCCACCACATCGTCACTGCAATGAACCTTGGAAACCCCTGGCAATACGAGGTAGCCGCCATGATGTCACAACTGGGTTGCGTCACACTCGCCCCGGAAACGGTCGAGGCGGTATTCAATGGTGAACAGCTCTCACCGACCGAGCAGGCACAATATGATGCTCATCCTCGCGTGGCCTATGATCTGCTTTCGAAGATCCCGCGCCTGGAACCCATCGCGTGGATGATTGAGCATCAGAGCAAGCCACTCCCCGAGCCCGGCCCCGGAGACTTCGAGACGGCAGAAATGCGCCGGGGAGCAGGAATCCTCCGCCTGATCCTGGCATATGAACAGACGCTCGAATTGATCGGCCCTAATCGGCAAGAACGCCGCTAGCTGCAGTTTCAGTGACTCGCCTTCCCGGAACAGAAAGAAGAGGGTAAAGAATGCAATTATTGCTTCCAAAACAAATGAAACGATGTTGCTCAGGAAATGCGTTCCCCAGGACAACAAATAATGGCTAATCTGCTCCAGCCAACGAACCAACGCTCCGCGCACATCAAGCGCGGAGAGGTCAACGTAGTGTCCCGCCCATCGTGACAAACGCTCGACGAAGTGCATCGCGTAGGGATTCCAACCACCCTGTTCGGCGCTTCTCTCGCTCAATAGGAGGTACAGCGCGTGGGCCTCCCGGGCAACGAGGACTCCCAGTATTACCGCGGGCACAACAACAGTGACAAGGACCAGAATTGTAGACGTGAGACCTGCCAGATTCCTGCGCTGGATGCGGCTTTGGATGCGTAGATGGATCGGATGAAAGACGATTGCGATCATCAGCGCTAAAAAGATGGGAGTCAGGAAAGGCCTGGCTATCACATAGCAGAAATAGAGTGCGACGGCAGCCAAAACCAACAAGAAAACCGTCCCGACCGAACACTTCCCAGGTTTGGCCCCCGCTCTGCTTCCTTGCTGGTTCGCTTGAGTATGTGATGTTTCTTCTGGCACGAGTTTTCACCGCGACGTGCAACTTTATGTCTGCTCCTCACTGAGCTCGACATCTTATCGGAAAAAACTTGTTCCGACTGTCTCATTGGATGTCAGCAGTGCCTCTGGCAAGACCGTTGCCACGGGAGATCCATGGCCGATCGAGCCAGGATCCCCCGTGTTGCCCTTCGAGCGTTATCGAGCCTGCAGTCTCAAGCCACCATGCTCTTTGCCCCCTCCACCCATTGCTCGTACTGTTTCTTGATCTCAGTTACGCGCGCATCGATGGCGGCTTTGGCTTCGCCCTGAGCCTTAGCGGCTTTTTTGTGCAGGGCCTGCACCTTGGCTTCGGTCTCATTCTTGATTTGCTCCGACCGTTGCCGGGCCTGCTGCAACTTCGTTTGCAACCGAGTATTGAGCTGGTCGATCTTGGCTTGTAGTTTGGCCTTATGCTCCGCTTTTACGCGAGCATGCTCGGCTTTCAATTGGTCCATCTCGGCTCGCAGCTCGGCGACTTCGCGGGCCCGTTGGGCTTCTTCGAAGCTCTCTCTGGCCGTGCGGAAGACAAAGCCATTGAGTGCTTCCATTCTGGTATCCACCGGGGTTACCCATTCTTCGCTGATATCCGCGACGATCGCGTACTTGCCGGGGGTGAGGACGTTCGAAACTTCGGCCAGGAAATCTGAGTCGACTCCGGCCACGAACAAGTCGGCAAAACTTCCCGCCATCGTGCCGGCAAGTGCCCCGACTGCGAGACCAGCCGGGCCGCCCAGCAAGCCGATGAGGCTGCCGATCGCTGTTCCGCTCACCGTGCGAACAGGAAAATCACCTTCGCCCTGTTTCACCGTGATCGTCCTATCATTGTTCTTGCTGATGACGGCTTCGGCATGGATCGTGATGCTTCCCTCGGAATCGAGTTGATAAAGCGCTCGCGATCCTTCATACGTCTTGGTTTCATTGTCGAAAACTACCACTAGCATTTTTTCCATGACATTTCTCCTTTTCAAATGCTCGCATCCAGCGAGTAGGTTATTGGGGTTAGGTTTTTACGCAGCTCTTTCGAGTGCGAAGTGAGGCAGGCTGTGGATCGCTGTGGCAAAGCCGATCAGCGAGGCCCCATCGCAGATCAGATCCACGCCAATGGCGAAGCCGATGAACCACACGCTCGAAACCGGCATTTGCGCCAGCAACATGATCCCCAGCACCAGCGAAACAATTCCCGAAAACACCGACCAGCCCCACCGCGGGAACTTCAACATTCCTGCCCCAATGGCGCGAAAGAGACCGCCGACAATGAAGAAGGAAGCAAGGATCAGAGTGAGACTGGCTGCCCCGGCGAGCGGATACCGGATCAGCAGATATCCGGTGAACCCCCGGAACAGTGCGCTGAGCAGAGACAGCAGAAAGCCCTGCCAGCTGTGAGTGCGAAAGGCATGCACCAAAGCGAAGATGCCACTGAACAACAGCATCCATCCGAAGACCAGAACCGTGGCAAAGGTAGCGCTCACGTTACCGATCACGCAGACCGTGCCAAGAAGGATAAACAGAATCCCAAGGGTGAGAAACCATCCCCAAGAACTGCGAATTTCCTCGATTCCCGCTGCGAGCGGGTTAGACCCAAACTGCTTGGCTGACATTTTGTCTTCTCCTTTTCTGTAAATTGATCTTGAGTTCCGTCATTCCTGCTAAACACATGGATCCGGGGCTGATTCATTTCACTCACGCCTTGCGAGCTCAGAACGCTCCCTTCGAATCCATTCACGAACAAACAGCGGACAATTTCGAAGTTTTGTGCCGGCTGCTTCTGCCGCCGCCAGGAAGCGCACCCACAGCGATCCCTTCTCCTTCTTGCGCATTGCTCAAGCTAGCCGCTAGGGTCAGGAGAATTGCGGAGATCAAACCATAGAAAACCGCGTGTAAATATGTTTTGTTTTGCATAGACGATGGCCTTGTGACGCTCCCTAAACTAATGCGGCGAACTCGGCTGTCTCTAAGCCCGCTCAGAGTCTTCTCGAACTAACTTAGAAACCCGAGCCTTTCCGTCCCCGCTTGCGACGGTTTTGGCTTCTGTAGATTGTCTTTCAACACAACTAGAGACACGTCTTGGGCGTCTTGTCAGTGCGCTCTGTCACCCAGTGATGTGATTGGAGGTATAAGTTGCTGCTCGGAGTCCAGTCTCGGTGGGCCTCTATGTTGAAGCTGCCAGCTTCGGTGAGCAGAGGTGGCATGACCGCATCATGCGGACATCCGGGCGTATGCCAAGTGGCTCGCAACCTAGATCTGTGAGCGACCAAAGGCGTTGCCGCTCTCGCACCCGCTGAACGGGCACGCCTTTTCCAGCTGTGCTGGCTGACTGTCGGTTAATCTAAGGGCCTCTATTCTTTGATGATAAGGCGCAGGTTGTGTGTCCGCAGTGGGCCACAACTGTCCCGAGGATTCTGGCAATCAGCAAAGGCTGGTTGAAGTAAAAATCTGTGTGAAGAAGTCGTCGAACGCGTCTAGAACTGCTATCCCCAATACCAAAGCCTTACCAAAGCCTCTGCTCGAAAGACTCTTGTCCCTGCCCGCAGACTCGTTCTATGCTGATTCGGCATGGCCGCTGTCGCCTACATCAGAGTCAGCACAGACAAGCAAGCAAAGCAATCACACAACCTGCCCAATCAGCAGGCGAAGGTGCGCGGGCATTGTGATCGGGTTGGATTCCCGATCATGCGGGAGTTCATTGATACCGAATCAGCCCGCACCGATGATCGCCCCGCCTTTCAAGAGATGCTCAAATTCTGCCGTAAGAATCACGGCAAGGTCACGCATGTCGTCGTGGCCGATTTATCTCGACTCGCCCGCAACGTCGTAGATCAGGGCACAACAATTGCAGAACTGCAACGTCTCGGCATCGCACTAGTGTCAGTCGATGAGCCGATTTTGGACGCGACAGCCGCAGGCCGACTCAGCGCAAATATGATCGGGGCGATGAACCAGTTTTTCTCGGACAGCCTGAGTGAACGGATCAGGTATCGTATGCGTGCGGGATTCGAGGCTGGGCGATACCTGCGGGCCGCGCCGATTGGGTACATGAATGCCGAGAAGGCTCTCGTGCGTGATCCTGATCGTGCACCGCTTGTGAAAAAGGCGTTTGAATTAGTCGCATCAGGCTCCAGCATGGCTGCCACAATGTCGCTCACGACCGCGTTGGGCCTGCGTACGCGGCGCGGGAATGAAGTTGCAAAGCAGTCCTTCGCACGGATGCTGCAAAACCCGATATACGTCGGTTGGTTGGTGAGCGGCGACGACCGGGTAAAAGGAGCACATGAGCCGCTGATTTCCGATGCCTTGTTTCAATCCGTGCAGGAACGGCTGAACGGGAAGAGCAGCCCACACAAAACGCTGAACGAAGACTTCCCACTACGTGGCATAGTGCGTTGTGAGAAATGTGACAAGCCGTTGACGGCAGGCTGGGTCAAGGGCCGCAAGGAAAGGTACGCGAGATACTGGTGTTGGAACAAAGAATGCCGTGCGGTAGGCGTGAGCCGCGAGGTGATAGAAGGTCAATTTGTTTCTATTTTGGAACGAATCCAGCCTGATGCGGACTTGCTCGCGCAACTGCCAGAGGTTGCTGCCAGAGAATGGGAGAGTCGCAAAGGGCGCATTGCTAAGGACGCGGAGACGCTTTCGAAGCGACTAGCAGAGCAACGCACTTTGAACCAGAAAGCGATTCGCGCACGGCTCGATGGAGAACTCACTGAAGAAGATTTCACGACGCTGAAACGGGGCATTGCCGAAGAGATTTTCCAAATCGAGGCCGCGATAACGGCATTGGATTCTGAACGTTCCACGATGCAGGACATGATGCAGCAAGCGAAGTTGCAGGTCATCAATCTCGCTGAGACATGGAAGCACAGCAGCGCGGAGCAGCGCCAAGAGATGGTGAGAGCGTTCTTTCCAGCGGGTATCTGGTATTCGCAACAAATGACCTACTTTAAACCGCGCAACTCCAAGATCCTTCAACTGTTTGCGAACTACCTACAGGACGAAAGTCTTGTTGGCGTCCCCGACGGGATTTGAACCCGTGTTACCGCCGTGAAAGGGCGATGTCCTAGGCCAGGCTAGACGACGGGGACCGTGAAGGCGGGAGTCCGACGGCTGATCTTTGATCGTAGCAGCGCATCTACGCGGTGTCAAAAACGATTTCTGTTTGATAGAGCCGGCCTGCACACGATCACCCATCGACATTTGAAACGCGCCGTGGAAAAAGGCGACAGGGGTGATCGGACGATTCCTGCAAATAGCTGTGGCCGACGAGCTCGACGAACATGCCGGTCGCCTTGGATCTCATGAGTTGTGGCGGTCAAAGTTGCCGACAAAAACCGCCGCTTTCAAATCCGCTCCGACGGCTCTGACGACTTTCAGGATGTTCTAGAATCGAATCAATACGGAGGACTGAGTTGTGGCCGATGCCCTTTTTCTCAGCCTGTGGTTTCCGAGTTTTGAATTGGACGAGATGTTGCCGCGCGCATTAGCGGTGATGCGGCAGTTTCCATTTTCTGCGGCTCAGCCAGGCATAAGCTACGTAGCCATGCATCCTGTTTCATGGAATGAGCCCACGATTTTCGAACAGCGATTCAGACCGGGCGTTCCTCCTGAGGAAGCGGTGGTACCCGCTGCTGACTTGCTTCACGAAGATTATGCCTATGTCTTCGAAGCCTTCTGGGAGCTTTGGGTCTTTTCGCCCGACAAGCAGGATTGGGTTCTACAACCGTCCCTGGTAAAGTTCCTGGTCCACAGCGTGCAGTTTGAAGATGGGCTTTACCAGCATGAAGGCCATTTGGAGGTAGACTTCGGGATCGATTCTCCTTTTCTTCAGGACGAAGTGCAATTTACCAGCGAAGCTGAAACCCGGGTTCGCGCCAACGTACAGAAGCTCGTCGATTTCACCAACAAGGCGGAGAAAAGTTCCGGCGCGAGCGGGCGATTGTTGTGGTCAGAATCCGAGGAGAACTTCGCTCAGAAATTGATCGCCCGCCTGCAGAGAGTGCAGTAACACACTGCCGGCGTCGGCAAATGGTGGTCAGCGCCCTCGGTCTGGCGCTCAGTGCTACGGCCCGCTTATTTCGTCCTTCCTGCTTCGACCTTCAACTTGTCGCTGGCTCCGGCTTGAGCGGCGGCAAGACGTGCGGTCAGGACGCGAAATGGCGAACAGGCGACGTAATCCATGCCCACTTTGTGGCAGAATTCGACCGAGGACGGGTCGCCGCCGTGCTCTCCGCAGATTCCGACTTCAAGGCCGGGTCGAGTTTTGCGTCCGCGCTCGATTCCGATCTTCACCAGTTCCCCGACGCCTTCTTGATCAATCACTGCGAAGGGATCTTGCTTGAGAATGCCCTCCGCGAGATAGGTCGGCAGCACTTTGTTTACGTCGTCGCGCGAGAAACCGAATGTGGTCTGGGTGAGGTCATTGGTGCCGAAGCTGAAGAACTCGGCCTCCTTGGCGATCTCGCCCGCGAGCAGCGCCGCCCGCGGCAACTCGATCATGGTTCCAACGAGATAGTGCACCTTCTTGCCTTTCTCGCGGAACACCTCCTCTGCTACGCGCCGTACGATCGCTGCCTGGTTCTCCATTTCCTTCACCGTAGCAATGAGCGGAATCATGACCTCCGCATGCGTCTTGATTCCTTCCTTTTCGACCGCAACCGCCGCTTCGAAAATGGCGCGGGCTTGCATCTCCGTAATTTCAGGATAGGTGATGCCCAGTCGGCAGCCACGATGTCCGAGCATGGGGTTGAACTCATGCAGTTCTTCGACCCGGCGAAGCAGAGTTCTCAACTCTTTCAGTTTCGAAGATTTCGGCTTCGTAGCCTCGAGCACTGCGATCTCGACCATCAGTTCTTCGCGCTTCGGCAGGAACTCGTGTAGCGGCGGATCCAGGAGGCGGATGGTGACTGGGAGGCCGTCCATGGCGCGAAACAGGCCGGCGAAATCCGCGCGTTGCAGTGGCAAAAGTTTCTTGAGCGCAGCGCGGCGGGCCAATTGTTTAGCACGGTCGAGTACACCAGTACGGTCACTAGAATCTAATTGATTGAGGCGAACATTAGCACCCAATTCCGAGTTGCGCTGGGAGAGAGCAGCCGGTACGAATTTTTCCTCGCGGGCCAAGATCATTGCCCGCATGTGAGGCAGCTTCTTTTCACCAAAAAACATGTGCTCCGTGCGGCACAGGCCGATTCCCTGAGCACCGAACTCGCGCGCTTTTTCGGCATCTCTCGGGATGTCGGCGTTAGCCCGCACTCCGATTTTCCGGAATGGCTCCGCCCAAGCCATGAATTGTTCGAGCATTGCTAAGTTCTCGGGATCGGGTGGAAGCAACTTTTTCTTCCCCTTCAATACACGCCCAGAGGTGCCGTCCAGAGTGATCCAATCGCCCGCCTTGAAGACCTGGCCCCGTGCCCGCATCTCGCGTGCTTTCTCATCGACGAAAATCTCGCCTGCTCCCGCCACGCAGCATTTCCCCATACCGCGAGTCACGACAGCAGCGTGGCTAGTCATGCCTCCTTGCGAGGTCAAGATGCCTGCTGCCACTTCCATGCCATGAATGTCCTCCGGAGTGGTTTCAGCGCGAACAAGAATGACCGAATTCTTCGCGGCTCCGTGCCCAGCCTTTTCGACGGCTTCGTCCGCCGTGAAAACGATTTGACCGACCGCAGCTCCGGGCGACGCCGGCAGACCCTTGGTGGTCAGGACGTCTCCAAGCTTTACGTCTTTTTCATCAAGTCGCGGCACCAAGAAGTCGACCACGCGGTCGGGTTCGACACGGAAGATGGCTTGGTCTTTCGTGATCAAGCCTTCTTCGACCATCTGCATCGCAATGCGCACGGCGGCCAGCCCGGTGCGCTTGCCGTTGCGTGTTTGCAGCATCCAGAGCTTGCCGTCCTCGATAGTAAACTCGAAGTCTTGTACGTCGCGATAGTGCTTCTCCATGCGACTGGTGATGTCGCGAAGCTCATTGTACACGTCGGGCATGATCTTCTCGAGACCTACAAGGGGTACTGGCGTGCGAACACCAGACACTACGTCTTCGCCTTGTGCATTCATCAGAAACTCGCCGTAGAACTCTTTGTCGCCAGTGGCAGGATTGCGAGTGAAACCGACGCCCGTACCGCTAGTCTCGCCCAAGTTGCCGTAGACCATGATTTGCACATTTACAGCTGTACCCAGATCATCGGGAATGTCATTAATGCGCCGATAGTGCTTGGCGCGATCGTTCTGCCAGGAGCGGAAGACGGCATCACGCGCCATCGTCAACTGCTGGTGCGGTTCCTGCGGAAAATCCCGTTTAGTTAGCTTCTTGACGAGCCGCTTATATTCCCTAATGACTTCACTCAGCGCCTTAGCATCGAGTTCTGTGTCGAACTTGGCTTTTCTCTGCCTCTTCTTAGCCTCGAAGATTTCGTCAAACGCCGGCTTCTTGATGTCCAGCACCACGTTGCCAAACATTTGAATTAGGCGGCGATAAGAGTCGTAGGCGAACCGTGGATTGTTCTTGCTTTTGGCCAGCGCCTCCACACTCTGATCGTTCAAGCCGAGATTAAGAATCGTGTCCATCATGCCCGGCATGGAAAATTTCGCGCCCGAGCGAACACTTACCAGCAGCGGGTTCTCGCCTTTGCCGAGTTTCTGACCTTGCAATCGCTCAAGATTGGACAGCGCCTCTTCCATCTCACGGTCAACCTCTTTTGAAACGCCTCCGTGCCGCATGTATTCGCGGCAAGCTTCTGTCTGAATCGTGAAGCCCGGAGGCACGGGCAAGCCCGCGTTGGTCATTTCGGCTAAACCGGCGCCCTTTCCGCCGAGTTCGTCTTTCATCTTGCCATTGCCGTCGGCCTTGCCGGCGCCGAAGAAGTAGACGTATTGGATGGTTGGTTTCTTGCTGGTTATCGCTATTTCTGCTTCGGGGAGAGTTTGTGTCGCCATAAATGAGTCCTTTAGCCTTTCGGAGATTCCTTGGAGTCCTTGCCTTCAGTCACGACCTCTGAGAAATCGGCAATATTGGAGAACTCCTTTAATAAGGTTTGCAAGAGTGCCAGGCGGTTCGCCCGAATCCGTTCGTCGTCGACCATGACCATTACTTTATCGAAGAACCGGTCCACTGGCTCCCTGAGAGTTGAGAGCATCAGCAGAGCGCGTACATAGTCTTTTTCTCGTGTATTCTTTTGGACCGTAGACGCCATTTGCTCGACTTTAGCTTTGAGCAGCTTTGCCTCTTCTGCCTCAGTGGAAAGGAACTCGAACGAATCCGCTGGCCGCACGTCTTTCTCGCTCGCTTGTCGGAGGATGTTGCGGATTCGCTTGCACGCAATTGCGATAGATTGAAAATCCGGGTGTTCTCGAATCTCTTTGACCGCGTAAGCACGCGAGACAGCACCCACAACGTCATCGCAGTCCACTGCCAGAACGGCCTTCACAACGTCGTAGGCAAAGCCGAGCGCGTCGCGAAGGTAAAACTCCAAACGCTCGTGGAAGAACGTCTGAATAGCACTCGTGTAATCAATCTCAGCTGAAAACTTTCGTTCTGCCGGCGATCCACGATAGACTTCGTGGGCATCAGAAAATAATTGCTTCACGCTGAGCGGCAACTTTTTCTCAGCAATCGTCTTCACGATCCCGTTGGCCTGCCGCCGGAGCGCAAACGGATCCTTCGATCCTGTGGGCTGGAGCCCGAGCGCAAACATTCCAGCAATGCTGTCCGCTTTGTCGGCGACGGACAGGACCGCGCCCTCGATCGAGCGCGGAACGGAGTCCTCCATCGACTCTGGCTTGTATTGATCGTAGATCGCCTGTGCGATCGCCTGACGAGTCGGTTCCGGCAGGTCGGGGTCCAGTTGCTGCGCCCTAGCGTACAACCCGCCAATAATGCCCTGCAGTTCGGTAAATTCTTTCACCAACTCAGTGGTAAGGTCGGTCTTCGCCAGGGACGCCGCCTTGTGCACGATCCCAGGACGAACTTGGATTCCTCTCTGGCGAATAGTCTCACAAAGCCAACTGCACAGCCGCTGTACTCGCATGGTCTTTTCGTGATAGCTGCCCAAGTCTTTCTGAAATGTGACGTGCTTGAGCCACGCGGTTCGCTCGCGCAGGGAGTGCTTTTGATCGGTCTGCCAGAAGAAACGTGCATCATTGAAGCGGGCTCGAAGCACGCGTTCGTGCCCGTGGCGAATGATTCCCCGCGGGTCGCCATCAGTGTTCAGGACTGCCAGAAAATGTGGGAGCAGTTTGCCGCTCGCGTCCTCGACCGCGAAATACTTCTGGTGATCGCGCATCACCGTCACCAGCACTTCCTCGGGCAACTCCAAGAATTCGCGGTCGAAACTTCCTAGCACCACCGAAGGAAACTCGGTCAGGTTGACGACAGTACCCAAGAGGCTCTTGTCTTCGCGCCAACGCGCGCCGGGCACTGTACGAGTAGCGACGTCGAGTGCTTTACGAATCTGCTGCTCACGCTCACCGCGACCCAGGACTCTTGCGGCGCGCAAGGCATCAACATAGCCGGAACCTGCGTTCGGAATCTGAATCGGGCCGTTGGCCAGAATTCTGTGACCTCGCGATTGATTCCCGGCACGAACGCCGTCCAATTCCAGCGGAATGACTTCCCTATCAAGCAAAACCACAAGCCAACGTATCGGCCGGACGAACTTTTCGGCGGGCTTGCGCCAGTACATATTCTTCGGCCAATAAATTGAGTTGATTTCTCTGGGAAGTAGTTCGGACAAGACTTCTGTCACCGTCCTGCCTTTTCTTGTGATCTTCGCGGCGAGGTATTCGCCCTTGGCAGTTGTCACCTTCTCCAATTGAGAAACATCCACACCTGCTTTGCGGGCGAACGCGTGGGCTGCAGGTGTGGGCTGTCCGTTCTTGAAAGCCACGTTTGAGGAAGGTCCGGTGATTTGCTCTGTTATATCCGGTTGGGCTGCTCGAATTCCCGCTGCGAGCACCGCAAGGCGGCGTGGAGAGTCGAAACTCGCGATCGCTTCATTACCAAAAAGGCGCTCTCGTTCCAGCAATTTGTGCACTCGCTCACGCAACTCGAACGAAGCAGCGTCGATCATCCGTGCCGGGATCTCTTCGCAACCGATCTCAAGTAGAAAGTCTGGCATTTACGGCCTACCAATAGCTCGTCGGCTGATCAGCCGACCTGTCTATGAAACTGCCGTCACCGGTTCCTTTTTTTTCATCGCTTGCCTGATTGCAGGTTCTTCTTCCAAATTTTCCGATCCGTCACTTCGCTGCTGGTCCACATGCACCTTGGCTATCCCCACGGCGAGCGCACGCACTCGCGCGATGACACTCACCCGCTCGGTCACGGAAATAGCCCCGCGTGCATCCAGAATGTTGAACAGGTGTGAACATCTCAGACAAAGATCGTAAGCCGCGAGAATCGGGAAACGCCGCTTGTTCCGCCGCCTTCCATCACCAGAGATCTTCTCATCACTGAGCGCAGCGTATTGATCCAAGAGCGTCTTGCATTCAGCTTCATATAGCTCGAAATGTTTCCATGATTTTTCAACATCGGCCAGTTCGAAGTTGTAAACGGAAAACTGCTGCTCCTCCGCCAGGCGCACGTCGCCGTAGGTCGTGACTTGTCCTGTTGCAGGATCACGCGCCCACACGATGTCGTAAATCGAATCCACATCCTGAAGGAATGCCGCGATGCGCTCCAAGCCATAGGTCAGCTCCGCTGAAATCGGATCGAGATCCACTCCGCCGCATTGCTGGAAGTATGTGAACTGTGTAATCTCCAGCCCGTTCAGCATGACCTGCCAGCCAACACCCCATGCGCTGAGCGTCGGCGCTTCCCAATTGTCTTCTTCGAACTTGATATCGTGCTGGTGCAGATCAATGCCCATCGCGCCTAGCGATTCCAGATACACCTCCTGCACGTCCTCTGGCGGCGGCTTGAGAATCACCTGCAATTGAGTGTGCTTGTAGAGGCGATTTGGATTCTCTCCATACCGCCCATCGGCTGGACGGCGGGAAGGCTGCAGATACGCCACTTTGTACGGACTCGAACCCAGTACCCGTAGAAACGTCTCTGGCGCCATGGTTCCCGCGCCCACCTCAATGTCGTACGGCTGTTGCAGCACGCATCCACGCTCGGCCCAGAAACTCTGGAGTCGCAGAATCAGCTCCTGAAACGTTAACGGATTGAAATTGGTATGAGTCACAGTATGGTTATTGAGCGTTTAGCAGTTGCATACCTGCCGGTACTCGCGAGAATCTCTAATATGTGAACCTAATTGCCGATTTTCTCCAGCATCGCCGCTGTCACGAGTCTTTTCTCCATGTGCCGTTGCAGAGCCTGCACTAGAAACTTGCGCAGGTCGGCGGCCTGTGTCTTGCATCCTGGCGTCGCCGTAAGACTCTCAACAGGAGATCGCAACATTCGCGCCGCCAGCGCGCGGGATTCCGCAGAAATCTCGGATGAGGCCAGCCGCTTATCATCGGCACACATCAACCCGTCGCTCAATGCGTGAAAGAATGCCCGACTTCCATTCAGCATCCGCCCGCAGACAACGCACTCGGAAAGCTCAGGCAAATAACCCATCAGCCGTGTCATCCACAGCTCGAAATAAGTGATGGGTATCCATACTTCGGTTCCGCGTAAACCAGCCAGCACCGCGAGCGCAAGCCGGAATACGTCATCGTTGCTTTCGCGATCCGGCAGCAATTCATAAAGTAACTCGGCCACATGAGCCAAAGCGACGGCTCTTGGGTAACTCACTTCGTGTGCGAGAGGCGATTCCAGGACATCGCAGGAATCCAACCGCGCCAACTCCTGCCGTTCGCGATCCTCGTAGTAAGCCCGGACGTACGTCAGTGGCTCCAGCGCTCCGCCAAACCGTCGCCTAGATTTCATTGCCGAGCGGGCCACGCCGCGCACTTTCCCTTCCGAGCGGGTAAATAGCGTGACCAGCAGGTCGGCCTCGCGCAACGGGTACGTCCGCAAAACAATCGCTTCCGACTCTTTCAGCGCCATGGAAGCTCAGCAGGTAATCCTTGATTGTAATGGAGTAGTGGTGAGATGGAAAGCGACAGTCCTTCAACGGGTCGACACCGGCGGAACATAATCGGCAGGCTCTATCCGACGTGGGCTTGAGATCGCACTTTGCGACCTCAAGCGAATATCCGAAAACATTAATTTTACCCGGGGCTACAAGGGAGGAGGAAAGGCGCGCGTCCATAATCAAGAAAAGGCGCGCCTGGCCCAAAATGGGGAACTTACTTTATCGACCGAAATACTTGGCGTTCCGCTCAGTGAACGCTTTCCACTTCTCCGGCAAGTCATCCAATGCAAAAATCGCGGACACCGGGCAGACGGGCACACATGCGCCGCAATCGATACACTCAACAGGGTCGATGTACAGCATTTCCTCTTCCGCGTACGCGGGCGAATCCTTCTTGGGATGAATACAATCCACCGGGCAAGCGTCCACGCAGGCGGTGTCCTTGGTGCCGATGCACGGTTCTGCAATTACGTAGGCCATAAAGTCTGTGTCTCCCTGAGATATGCGGATCTTAACGGAACCGCCAATTCTAGCAAGAATGCCGCCCCCGGTACAGCATTCGTCATCGAACATGGTCCGCGAGTCTTATATACTACGCGCCCACTAACTCCCTCTCCGGGCTTGGTTTGTATTCAACGATATGCCCCGCCACCGCACTCGCCGCCACGGTCAGCGGACTCGCCAGATACATCTGTCCTGGGCCGCTACGGCCTGGAAAATTCCGGTTCTGCGCGCTGATCACCACCTGCTCCGGCCGCGTTGTTACTCCCGGCCCCGCATTAATGCACGCCCCGCAACTGGGTTCGATCACATGCGCTCCAGCCTTTTGGAAAACTTCGAGATAGCCCTTGCGTATGCAGTAATCGCGCGTATCCTGCGATCCAAATTGTATGTAGAACTGCACTGAATCCGCTACGCGTTTGCCATTCTTGAGGGCCTCGGCGAGAACGAGCGCATACATATCCATGTCTTCGTTCTTGCCAGCAGTGCAGGTCCCGCCATAAGCAAGTTCTACCGGTACGGGCGTGTTCAGGTCGCGAATGTACTTGCCGTTTCCTGGATCACCCGGGGTGGCCACCATCGGCGTAATCTCGGCGGCGTCGAGCTCAATTACCTGCGCATATTGCGCGCTAGCATCACTGTAAAGTCCTTCAATCATCGCCTTGGCTTTATTGCGTTCCATTCCGCGGCGTTCTACCAGAAAATCCATCGCCTTGTCGTCCGGCGCCACGATCCCCGTGAAGCCACCAATCTCCGCTGCCATATTGGTCATGGTCGCGCGTTCGTCGACGCTTAACTCCTCGATAGCCTGGCCGGCATATTCCATTACCTTGGCCAGTGCTTTGCCACTGCGAACGTAGTCCAGGCTGAGAATCTTCAGGATGAAATCCTTCGCCGTTACATTGGGATTCTTTTTGCCGCGAATCACGACCTTCACTGACTCCGGCACCTTCACTCGAACATCCTTCGTAATCCAAGAGTTGAAGACATCGGTTGTTCCGATTCCGAAAGCCACGCATCCGATTGCCCCCACGTGGGGCGTGTGCGAGTCGGAGCCAATATTCAATTCTCCCGGCAAGGCATAGCTTTCCAACACAATCGAATGGCAGATTCCTTCCGAACCCTTGCGATCCTTTAATTCGCCGTGCAACCGGATTCCCTGCTTCGCGGCGAAGTCCTGCTGCTTCAATTTGAGCTGAGTTGCAAGATCCAGCAGCCCGAGCTTCTTTTTCTCTTCCGAGATCACTTCGTCGAGAAACGTGAGGTGATCACGGAAAAACAGAATGCTTGATGGATCGTTCACTTTGGCGTCTTTGCCCACGTAGCGCTCGAAGAAAATTGCGGCCATGGGAGTGACATATTCGTGGCTGAAACGAAGATCAGCACGTGCGAATCCCGTATCATCCGGCTTCACGCTGGACACGCCAACTTCGCCGTTCTCGTCGACCATGTGCCGCGCGAAGATCTTCTCAGCCAAGGTCATCGGCCGTTTTTCCGTCTTGATAGCAGGAAGAAACACTTTCTTTTGCATTCGAGCTACGTTAAAGGGAAACAAACCGCCATATTCGATCACTTGCCGGGTGATGTCATCTTCTCCGGCGGTGAATTCGTCGAGAGCGATCTCCTGACCGGCGCGTATCTTGTCAACTAGTGAGAAATTGGTCGAAGTCAGCAACCCGAGATTCTGGCAGTTCTGCTTGTAAATACGCTCGATGTTCTCTGCGACGACGACGCGAATGCCCGCGCACATCTCGGCGTAGGGAGACTGCTCCCGGCTCGAACCTTTGCCTCTTCGTTTGCCGCTGACGGCGCAGACAAAGCCCCCGTTCTTCACGTCGGAACGCCCGATCGGAAACGCGTTCCCGCACTTGAGGCCGAGATATGGAATTTCGCCTAGAGTCTCGTCAAAATAAAAGCAGTAGTGCGCCGGAGTGATTTCGTCGGTGGAGATGTCGTCGCGCAGGCTGGGATTGTTGGCCGGGTTCTTTGTGTCCCAGGGCAAGTCTTCTCCTGCGAGCTGACGCTTGATCAGTTCGGGATCCTCAGTCAGAAAAAGAATACGGCCCTGCAGACGAACTTTATACGGTCGTTTGTCGATTTTGCGTTCCAGTAGGGAGCTGATCAAAATTGAAACCTTGCAACAAAAGTAATGAGCAACATTACTTCTATTGTAACTCGGGAAACTCTTGTCTTCACGCCGCGACTAGTGGTGGCCGTGCGTTCGGTCGTATTTCTCCCCCGCCGGAATCGCGACCGCCAGACGATTCTCCTTAGGAGCAAGCGGACACGTGGCGTAAGGCGTTACTGCACAGGGTGGATTGTAAGCCCGGTTAAAGTCCATGACTACGGTCCCATTGACCACAGGGTCGGTTTCTAGAAAGCGGCCTCCCGGGTAGGTGTCGGTCTTACTGGTCAGATCGTTGAAAACGAAAGAGAGCCCTTTCGAAGGATTGCCTCCTAAATCTGTCAACCGCACTTCCTGTCCGTTGATCTTGAACACAACTGTGCCCGCAACAGGAGTGGGTGTGGTATCACCCAGAACGTTGGGCACGTCAACTGTTCTCTTTCCATCCGAAGGAACCCAGGTTGCGGTTACCCGGTAGGACAGGTCGAGCGGGAAGAAGACCGGTCCGCGATAATTCTTGGCTTCCTCGCTGTCGAGGTCTTTAAGCCGGATACCAATCCGCTGACCTCTCACAATCGCTTTTATGCGCAGACTTCCCAATTCTACGACCGCCGGATTGCCTGAAATATCGGGCTGCAGCTTGGCCATCGTGACCGGCTTGCCGTCGATGGTGGCGTGCGTGTCCGGAGAAAACTTAACCGTCACATCCGTTCCCTGTAATTCAAATACGCCCGCGTGCGCTGGTCCCTTGGGAAATACGACAGCATTACCCAGATCGCTCCCGAAGGTGTTCTCACCCGGCTTCAGCCAGAACAAGCCGGCTAGGGATAACCAGTTATTCTTGAGGTCGTCGACTAGTTCAGCTTTCCACCTGTCGAACGATTGCACGTACGCTGCATCGGGCACAGGTGATGACGGGTTCTTGTTCGCTACAACCCCGCCGGAAAACAGCGGCGCCACAATCGCCAGCACTATTCCTAAGCGCCATTTCTGATTCATAGACAGCTTCTCGATAGATCTTCCCCACGACTATCTTCTGAATTCATGCACCTCGGGCAGCGGCTCCAAATCACGTCCATTAAAAATCTGATCGAACTCGTTGAGCATCGCCGGATGAACCAGCCCATTCGAGGCCACGATTTCGCGACTCTCCAGCTGAAATGGTCCTCCCCTGAAGTCAGTTACGCGTCCTCCTGCTTCTTCCACAATTAGAACGCCCGCCGCCGTATCCCACGAATTGAGGTTGAATTCCCAGAAGCCATCAAAACGTCCGCAAGCCACGCAGCACAGGTCAAGCGCGGCCGAGCCAGCACGCCTGACACCGTGCGTGCGCAGCGTAATCTGGTGGTAGAAAAAGATATTTGGATTCTTGTGCCGCTTGTGGCTGGGAAATCCCGTGGCTAGCAAACACTCGGCCAAGTTCGCCGTTCCCGAAACATGAATTCGCTCTTGATTCAGGTAAGCACCGGCTCCCCGCTCGGCCGCGAACAGCTCATCCCGCGTGGGATCGTAGATGACTCCGGCGATCCGATTCCCCTTGTGGTCCAATGCCATCGACACACAAAAAACCGGGTAGCCGTGCGCGAAGTTCGTGGTTCCATCCAAAGGATCGACATACCAGCGATATTCACTGCCAGTGTCGTGCAGGCCACCTTCTTCGCCGAGGATGTCGTGGGTCGGCCAGTGCTTTCCGATCCGTTCGCGGATTAGCGCTTCCGACTTGCGATCGGCCACCGTAACCAGATCGGCCTCACCTTTGTATTCCACTTTGACATTCCGGCGGAAGTATTCCATCAGCAGCGCACCGGCTTCGCGCGCGATCTCCGCCATGGCCGGAAGGAAGTCGAGGTTATTCGAGGAAGAAGTCATTCAATGTGAGCGTTCCTGCTTGGATGTCGTTCCAAGCCAAGTCACCTGTGCCTCGCGCCGTCCTCTGATATGTACATGATTTCGTGTTTAAAGATGAAGAGATTGGGTCCGTCCTCCCGCGTAAGCCGGACCATATTCTTGTCGTAATATTCGATCCAGCCGTGGACAACTTCGCCGTCGGCCAGCTTTATGCTGACCGGCTTCTGTTTTTCGCCCAACAACTTCAGGTACGCCGCCTCCTGCGAAGTTTCTTCAGGAGGGGTGATCTTTGCTTTTCGAGGAACAGCAGGACCTGCTTGTCCGTTGAACGCCATGGTTAGCATTTTACACGTGGCAACAAACGGCCGCTGCGGATCGTGCAGAGGCACAAAAAACGGGGCTGCACCAGCAATGGATCGTGCTAGGATACGGCCAATCGCCTGTTGGAGGTTCCGCGATGAGAATCTCATTCCTCGTGTTCACTCTCTTGCTTTCGGCGTCATTGTCCTGGGCACAATTCTATGGGCCAACGGGACAGCAACGAGCTGACAAGGTCCAGAACGAGTTCGATAGAACCGTGCCGCCTCCGATTCACCAGCAACCCGCCGTGGACTTCGAAAAACTTAAAGGCGACGCAGATGAACTGGTGATTCTGTCTCAGTTGATCCATTCCGGGGTCGACAGTGTGGGGAAGGGCATGCTCCCAAAGGATCTCATCGACAAGCTGAAACAGGTGGAGAAGCTTTCCAAGCGTCTTCGTAGTGAACTTACCCCTTAGCTTGTCGTTTCACGCTTTCTCTCTACAGCTTCTTTTTGCGCGCGTTCGTACGCTGCCCCGCTGGTAACAGTCGACTCTGTTCCTCCTCGTCATGGTGAGGAATCCGAAACAAATTACCATCTGGGCTAAACGGCGAAGCACAATTCAGCCGGTGTAAAATTGCCTTCTGGCGGTGTAAAAGATGGAAGGCGGGACTTGGATGTTTTTGTGTCGACGGCTTCTGTGTCTTTTTGTCTTAGCAAGTAGTTCGCTCTCGAGTTTTGCCAAACCGGTCAACATTATCCTCATCACCCTCGATACGACGCGAGCCGACCGCATGGGATTTCTCGGCTCCAAGCGTGGTCTAACGCCGAATCTTGACTCCCTGGCCCAACAAGCTGCGGTTTTTTTCCGTGCTTATTCGCAGGTCCCGCTCACAACACCTTCGCACGCAACCATTCTGACGGGCACCTACCCTCAGTTCAATCATGTAACCGATTTGGGGTCGCCTCTTGGAAAGGACTTGCCGTATTTGCCCGACATTTTGCGTCAGCACGGGTATCGCACGGCGGCGTTTGTCGGATCGCAGGTGCTGGATCCAAGGAGCGCAGCCGCGCCCGGGTTCGATCGTGGCTTTGGGACCTACGATGCGCCGTTCCGCATTCGCAGTCAAGGTGCAGATCGTTACCAGAGCGTCGAGCGACGAGGAATGGCGGTTGCGGACTCCGCATTGGCATGGCTCAACCAGCATCCGCAGGCTCCTTTTTTTCTTTGGCTGCATTTTTATGATCCGCATGATCCGTATGACCCCCCGCCGCCGTTCAAAGCCAAATACGCCGCTTCGCCTTATGATGGCGAAATTGCCTATGTGGACTCTGCTGTCGGCAAGCTGTTGACGACGCTCCGGTCGGGCGGCCTGTACGATCAAAGTCTGATTGTGGTTGTCGCAGATCATGGCGAAGCCTTTGGGGAACACGGGGAATGGAGTCACGGTCTATTTCTTTACGACGAGACCATCCATGTGCCGTTACTGATTAAACCGCCCACCACGGCATCGGCTCACCAGATGATCGAGAGTCGCGTTGGCCTGGTAGACATAGCGCCGACGATTCTGCAGGAGGTAGGAATTGCGGCGCCGACCGCCATGCAGGGGCAGTCCCTGCTGGAACTGATGAAGTCAAAATCAGGCTCGTCCGCGCAGGATCGTGCGGAATATTCCGAGACGGACTATCCGTATCGCGCCTTCGGCTGGAGTTCATTGCGCGCCTGGAGGGCGGGAAAGTACCTGTACGTCGATGCTCCGCAACCCGAACTTTACGATCAGCCCAAGGATCCCGAGGCTGCGCACAACCTATCGAAGAGCGCCCCTAGCGTGACGGACACAATGGCCTCGCAGCTCGATGAATTCCGGCGCAAAACGAGCCGGGCCGGGCAGACGGAAGCTGCCCTCACTCCGCGCCAGGCTGAACAACTTCAAGCGTTGGGGTACGTGAGCTCGGGTTCGAACAAACTCGAGAGCGACGAGAAGGAAAGAGGACCTGACCCGAAGGACAAGGTCGAGATTGCCAATTTGCTGCACAAGGGATTGCTGGAGGCGGATGAAGGAAACTCCCGTGAAGCGATACCACTTTTCGAGCAAATACTAAAAGCGGACCCGAAAGTGGCCCTGGCCAATTTGCAACTGGGTCGCGCCTGGAACAGTCTGGGAGAGTACGACAAGGCGGTGCCCTGGCTGCAGAAGGCGGTAGAGCTCACGCCGGAGTCGGCGGAAGCGCACTACGAACTGGGAGCGGCGCTAGGGGAAATGGGCGACAATGCGGGATCGGCGAAACAATTGGAAGCTGCCGTGGCGCAGGACCCGGATTCGGACGAGATGCACTTCTACCTGGGCTCTGCTTACGAGGAAATCGACCGCATCGGCGACGCTATGAAGCAATACCTGGCTGCCCTGGACCTCAACCCCGATAATTACAGAGCGAATCTGTTGTTGGGGCGCCTCCTTGCCATCCAAAACCGTCCAAAGGAGGCTGAGCCGCTTCTGCAGAGAGCTGTCAAGCTGGACCCGCAATCGTCGGATGCACACAAATTTCTTGGCAATGTGTACACGGTGTTGGGAGACGAAGAAAATGCGCGCCGCGAATTAGCCGAGGCACAGCGGCTTAAAGCCATCGGTGGACCTTGAGCTAAGAACACCGGTTGCGGTATAGCGAAGAATCCACGGCAAGCGTCATCGCTTCCACCTTCAACTCAATTTCCAGAAAATCGCGAACCGTTTCCGCCAAGCCCAATGGGTCACTCAGCACTTTTCGGTACCCCACACGGCAAACCGGGATGTCAGTCCTGTGCTCGAGCCAGTCGACGACTTCTCTCATGTGATCGCGAAAGGCGGAAGTCAGCAGTGCGGTATCGACTCTCTCGAGTGATCCGCGGCGCTTGAGCATTTCGTCCTGCGAGGCGAGCACTTCGGGAAGAGGTCGCTCCATGAAAATCAGCTTGTAATTTCTGCCCTCGGGAAGCGAAAGAAGAAGCTGAGAAATAACTTTCACCGCTTTTCCGTCGGCTTCGTCAATACGATTCGGTTCCTTGGGCAGGAGCTTAATGGGCTCCCATTCGCAATATCCACGAGGATTGTCAATGTCTGGCTTGCGTTCCAGATCGGTGAGCAAAGGCATCCCGCCGGCAGCGAGCATCTGCATCATCAACGACGTACCGGAGCGCGGCAGGCCCGAGACGATAGTGATCACGGTTCGACCATAGTAATAGTTACGGCGCTGCGGATGGCGCAACGCTCCACGGCTTCCCGTCAAGGTGCCCGGGAAGCGCCAAGCCAAATAGTTTCAGAACCGTGGGAGCGACGTCGACAATGGCGGGCTTCTCATCGCTGATTTTGCGGTTGCAGAACAGAACGCCGGGAACCAGTCGCGGGTCGATACAATGGTCGCCACTCCACGCCTTCAGGTTGTCCTCAAAGACATGGCTGGTGACCTTGCCCATCACTGAATCCCAGGAGGCGCGGAACCCGTCGCCGTAACCGACAATCAAATCAGGTGCGTTATCCAAGTACGGACCGGCGTATACGGAATCGCAATCGAAAACGCCAGTAATGCCAATGCGTCCAGATGCGGGGTCTACAAGCCTGTCAAGTTTTTGCCGCAGCTCTGCTTTCAGAGCTTCGGCGTCGGCCCCTGGTTCAACGATGCCCTCGCGTTCCCGGCCTTTGAGGTTCACGTACAGTCCATTCAGGCCCATGGTGTAAGCCCGCGTACGACTCCAGTCCACGTCGTCGAACCAGTCGCCGCTCTCGGTCTTTCCCGGCTTCAGCACAAGATATTCGTTCTGGTGCAGCCAAGCATTCAGATTGACGCACCGAGCGAACGACTTGAAACCGTGGTCGGAGACGACCATCAGCAGAGTCTTGTCGTCAATCTGCTTCATGACGCGGCCAATCAGTTCGTCCATGCGAGAGTAAAGATCCTGGATCACGCTGGGACGCCGATCGCGAGGCACATCGCGCGCGGCGGGATGGTCCTCTTCGAGATAACGCCAGAACATGTGTTGCACGCGGTCTGTCGTGTCGAACACGCAGGCGCATAGGCCCTGCTGCGTTTTTTCTAAAGCGTCGAACAACATGCGCTCCCGATCCTCGTGATTGGCATAACATTGCGCGAGGAAAGCGTCATCGTCCAGTACTTCTTCGTTCAAGGCCCACGTGTCTTCCGCCAGTCCCAGGGTCGCATAGGGGCCAAACAGCTTTGCCAGGTAGATGGAATACGTCACCGGGTGAGAAATCGGCAGATCGGGCTTGCCGGGATCGATGTTCACGGGCGTCACGTACACTTCGAGCTCGGGAGATAGCTCCTTGAGATAAAAACGGCAGATTCCATGTGCGCTGAATCCAACACCAGCTCTGAACTTCACCGGAACCCACTCCGAGTAGGCGCCAACCTTCAACATGAAGGTCTGCGAGTCAACTGTGAAATGGGCTTGATTGCTGCCGTCAGGACGGATCTCAAACTTCACACGTAGTTCGTCGCCAGAACCACCTTTGAGCGGATCCTCAGGGCCAGGGACGTAGGACTTGTACGATGAGCCCTTCCGCACGATCGGAACCCGAACCCCACCTTCGCGAAACTTCTCTCCTCGCCAGCGAGTTGTGCACAAACAAAAAGTTCCCTGGCTTCCTTTGAGATCAGGGACACACATTCCGGAAAGCAGAACTCCGGGGAATTTTTCGGGCGGAAAAGTCACCGGCACGCGAATCACCGAACAGAAAATGCCAGCCTCACCTAGCCAATGCCAGAACGGCGTTCCGCGACGCATGCCTTTAATTCTGGGACGTCCGAGCGGGATGACATACTTGCCAATCTTCCAACTGCGCTTCGGTCCTTTGATCTCCGCTGATGATAGGTATGGAAGATAGTTGCTGAGATCGCGGGCAAGAAAATCGTAGATGTTGTGTTTGCCCGGATTCACGCCAGTCATGAAGGTTGACCACGCCACCGGAGAAATGGGCGGAAAAGTAGTCTGTAACTGTCTAAAGCTGCCTTGGTCGCGTAACTTCGCGAGATTCGGCAGCTTCCCTTCGGCAATGAATCGCTCCGTCAGTTCGGGATCCATGCCGTCGAAGCCCAGAATGATGGCACGCTTGATCTGCGCTTTCCCGTAGGCCTTGCGTCGCCTGAACAGCCGAAATAACTGCCTGAAAGGCCAGGCAAAAAAAGCGTACACGGAATAGAAAAAAGCAACGAAAAGCGTCCAGAAAGATGAAAGAACCGCAAAGCCAGCGCCCGGCCCCGCGTACGCATGGCTACGTAAGGGGTGGAGCAATACGATCCCCAGAACCCCGAGACACGCGAGAACCCGCCTGCGCTCGATCGGGAAACCTGTCTCGCTCCACTTCATATTTCAATCCCAAGGATACTCTTGAACAAAAAACCCGCAGCCAGTGACAAAATAAAGAACAGCCATATCCAGTTCCATTCGAACCCGGCAAAAGCGATGTCTCTTTCAGGATACTGCACGTCAATTGCCTCGATAGGACCCTTCGGGGGCAGGGCAGGTTCTCCAGACATAAAAATACGCTCCCAGAATTTTCCCCGAAGGCGGGCGGGCGACAAGCGTGACAAGCCGCTTCCGGCCACTACCCGCTTCGAAAAAGTCTGATCAGCGGCTCGAACACTGACGATGTACTCTGCTGGCTTGTCGGCAACAACTCTCCACGCAATCTCCCCGGCCGAAGGCACGTGCACGGCCGGAGCCGTACTCGCCAGTCCATCCGGCAGTAGGAGCGATGTGCCATTCAGCGCGTTCGGCTCGTCCATCCGCACCTTTATCAAGAATGGGTGCCCCACTTCCGCTGGCATCGAGCCCAAATAGCGATCAAGTTGCGCAATCAAAAAGATCAGAGGCAGAATCACGAAAAACAAAGGCTTAAATGCCAGCCGGAGATACCGCCCGGTCGCCAGCACAATGCGCCCATACGATCTCAAGACAACCGGAATCTGATCCTGAAAAAGCCTGAGCGCCAGCAGGTGGGCCTTGAGTTGATCTTTGGCCGCATGGATTGCCCTCTGGTCCGAGGTGTAGCGAAACACGACCACCATCACCAGACCGATGACAATTGAAATTCCGAAAACGATTGCGGCTGGAAAGTTGACTCCAAGAGAGCCCATAGGCACGAAAGCGGCGAGGCCGCGCTAGTCGATATACCCAAGTCCCTGGAGTCGCTTCTTCACGATTTCCTTCGACGTGGATCCGCCTTCGCTGGGAGGCAGCACCTTGTTCACTTCCTTTTCGAGAGCGTGCACCACAAACTCGTCGACCGACGCGTAGCCGCACGCTTCCGCGCACTGTTTCACTTTATCCAGCAATTCCCCTTCTAGCTTCACTTTGTGAGAGCCGAACATCGATCTCCTGACATGGTCAAACAACGTCAACGGCCCGCGCCGACGGATTGAAACACGGATTCTCCAATCATACCCTTTGCCTTGGCGATTCCAAACTCCGCCAAAATCGTAGGCGCAATGTCCGTCAAAGCGGGCGCTGTAGCTGCAATTTTCCGATTGCTAAGCAAAACTCCCGGTACAAGCGTGTAGTCCATGCAATGATCGCCGCTCCACGGATTGGTGTTGTCTTCGATTTCCTCCGGCGGAAAGGCACCCAAAATCGTTTGCCAACCGGCCCGGTAGCCGCGGTTATAGCCGACGATCAAATCCGGCCCTGCCCTTGCATATGGCCCTTGATACGCCTGACTGGCGAGGTCAACGCGGGTGATGACGAACTCCTTCGTTTTTGGATCTTGCACTGCGAGCAGTCTTGTCCGAATCTCCACCATTAGACTGTCGGCTGCAGTACCCGGCTCGACGATTCCATTGCTCTCGCGTCCCCGCAAGTTGATGTAAAGCCCGTTCAGTCCCAGACCGTACGCGCGTGTCTGGCTCCAATCAACATTCGCAAACGGCTCGCTCGAATTGCGGCTCGAATCATTTTTCAGTTTGATGTATCCGTTGTCCAGCAACCACGTATTCAGGTTGAAAGAGCGATAGTACGGGGCAAATCCGTGGTCGGAGAGCACAAGCAGCATAGTGTGGTCATCCAGTCGCGGTAGCACTTCCCCCAACACCTGATCCATCTGCTCGTAAAAGTCCTCGATTGCCGAACCGTTCCGCGCTGCCAGCGTTGCGTCGTATTCAGGATGTTTGGGATCCATTAACCGCCAGAACATGTGCGAATTGAGGTCAAGGCTGGAGAAGTAAAAAAAGAACACTCCCTTGTCGAACTTGGGAAACTCAGCGTCAAAAATGCGGCGATGCTCAGCCAGAACAGTTCGCGCCTGCTCCAGATACTCCGTGTCGTCGAGAACGCCATCCGAAAGAGCTTTTGTGTCTTCCGCGATTCCCTGAGTATGAAACTCTCCTGCTTCGTCCGTAAGAAAGCGCGAATAACCTGATGGCGTAGAAATCGGCAGCGCGGGCGCCGCGGGATCGATGTTGATCGGCGATACATACAGCTGAAATCGTGGGTGCGCCTGCTTGAAATAGAAACGGCTCATGCCTTTTACGTTTGCGAAGAAAGGAACCAGCCGGAACTCAACTGGGATCCAATCGCTCCACTCTCCCTCGCGCAGCACGAATTCCCTACCCTGCACCGCCACCGTGGCCACAGACTCCAGCGGGTCAACCGCAACGGAGAATGATTCCACACTAGATGGAGAGCCCTTTCGAAACGAATTGTCGGGTCCAATTAGGTTGGCCGTTACGCGTGAGTTCTCAACCTGCACCGGGATGATTTGGCCCCCTTCAACCGCTCCGGCTACAGCCGCAGGATCATCGGTATAAAAAGAAAATGTCCCGTACGTTCCCCGCAGATCGGGAGTGCCCATGCCGGAAAGCGTTTTCCCCTTGGCCGCTACAGGAGGAAAATTCGAAGGAATCCGAAAGATTGTGTTTGGAATGCCATGCTGATCGAGAATTTGCCAGAACGCCACGCCCTTTCGCAGTTGTTCGGCGCTGCCGCCGCCCAAAGGAATCTCCCAACTCCCAAGGTGAATGGCATGTTTCGGCCCCTCGACCCGCGAAGCCGAAAAATAAAGCCCCAAAGTTTTCGGGTCGCGGTGAATAAAATCGAAGATCCCATGGCCGCCTGCGTTCATGCCCGTAATAAGATTCGACCATGCCACCGGACTCTGCGGCGGAATACTCGTTTTAAGCGGCCGAAAATCTCCGCGGGCCTCCAGTTTCGCGAAGTTCGGCATCTTCCCCTCGCCCATGAATCGATGCAGAAGCTGGGGGTCCATTCCGTCGATCCCAAGAATAATCAGCCGGTGATCACGATCTGAATCCGCTGGGGCGGACTGGCACGAAGGCGTCATCGCCGCTGCAATTAAAAGCAGCGAACAGCTTAGCGCCCGGGATATTTTCCTCAGAGATTCAATCCTCAAAGATCCTCGTTCCGCTTTGTGACACGTCCTCGGAACGTTGTTAGACTTCTAACCATGTTGCGGCGTTTGGCCTCGTGGGTACTTCTTGGCATTCTAACCTTGGTTGTTTTCCCGGTCGACTCCCCTGCCGCATCCAAGCCAAACATCGTCCTTATTACTCTCGACTCGACTCGCACTGACCGGATGGGCTTCTTGGGCGCACATAGCGGCCTGACGCCCAATCTGGACGCGATTGCCCACCGGGGAATTGTCTTTGCTCAGGCCTATGCGCAAGCACCCACCACGGTGGCATCTGACGCTACTATTCTTACAGGCACTTATCCCCAAACCCACCGGGCAAGCGAATTCGCGGTTCCCCTGGCATCGTCGCTGCCATACCTGCCAGACCTTCTTCATTCCAGCGGCTACCGCACCGCTGCATTCGTGGGATCCATTCTGCTCGATCCACAAAACGGCCCCTTCCAAGGGTATGATCGCGGCTTCGATGAATATGATGCCGCCTTCCACCGGCCACAGCGTGGTGTAGGCCGCTTCCAGTCCGTGGAGCGCCACGGAAACGAAGTTGTCGCGCGCGCCACGAATTGGCTGGCCGCGAACAAGCAGCGCCCTTTCTTTCTTTGGATGGATCTGCAAGACGCCCACGCTCCTTACACTACATCCTACGATCATGCAGTCGCCGCTGCCGATGCCGCGCTCGGGAAACTGGCCGGCTTTCTGCGCAGCCAGTCGCTTTATGACGACGCTTTCATCGTGATCGCCTCGTCAGAAGGGGAAAGTCTCGGCGCCCACGGCGAGGACACGCACGGCATTTTCCTTTATGACGAAACCATACACGTACCGCTGGTCCTGAAATTGCCGAGAAACCAGACGGCTGGAAAACAGATCAAGAATCGCGCCCGCCTTCTGGACATTGCGCCAACCGTATTAACCGTAGCCGGCGTCCCTGTTCCCGCGCAGATGCAGGGGCAATCGCTGATGCGCATTGCCGAATCAACCTCTCAGAACGACCAAGCGGCCTATTCCCGCAGCGACCTTCCCCAGCAGGGCTTCGGATGTAGCCTGCTCGAATCCTGGCGGGCAGGAAAATATCTCTACATCCGCGCGCCAAAGCCGGAACTGTATGATCTGTCGGTTGATGCGAACGCAACCCACAACCTGGTGCAGAGTTCGAAGGCCACGCTCGATACCATTGCCTCACAACTCCAAGCCTTCGATGGCCGCCTCGCCAACGAATCCGGCAAATCAACTGGCTCAGAGCTAACACCGAGCGAGATTCAGAAGCTGGCTTCCTTGGGATACGTTGGCCTGCAGAAGGATAACGCGGGCGTAAACGCCGCAACCGAGGGAACCGATCCTAAGCAAGTCATCGCGGCCATCAACAAGACGCTCGCGGCAATGCTTGAGTTGGACGATGGCAAGCCCGAAAAGGCAATCCCGCCGCTCCGGCAGGTCCTGACGACGCAACCTTCGCTCTATCTTGCGCAGTATGGAATGGGCTTTGCATTCGTTCAACAGGGCCAATTTGCAGAAGCCATCGCATACTTGCACAAAGCCATCGAACTGCAGCCCGATTCCGCGTTTGCCCACTATGCGATGGGTCTCAGCCTGATGAAGACCGGCGATTTCAAAACTTCCGCCATTCATCTGGAGGTCGCTTCAGAACGCTTGCCGGCATTCCCCGCCGTGCATTCCCTGCTGGCTCAAGTATACGAGCACCTCGGACGAGGCCAGGACGCCACCCGAGAACGAGCTAAGGCAACTCCGACAAGCAACTGAGCGCCCCCCGTCCGCGCCACAAAGAACAGCATCATTTGTGCTAGCCTGATGAAACCGGTGAAGGTTCTTCGCGCGCTCAGTATATTGATCATTCTCTCTACCGCGGCGTCATCCGCGCCTACCCAGACGCCGCCTCCAGATATCTTCCTCGTAACCATCGACACTCTTCGTGCCGATCACGTTCACTGCTACGGGTATACAGATGTGGCAACACCCGCCTTGGACGCTTTAGCCACGGAGGGGCTACGGTTCACCCAGGCTTTTACGCCCAGCCCGATCACCAATACATCCCATGCCAGCATCCTCACCGGACTCCTGCCGGGCTCGCACGGTGTGACCGATTTCGGAGTTCCGTTGTCGGCGGACCATCCAACCGTAGCCGAACTACTGAAACCACAGGGTTATCACACTGCGGCTTTCATCGGCGCCGTGATCCTCGACAGCGAGAGCCTGGCTCCGGGATTCGATCGAGGGTTCGATTTTTACGATAACTTTCCGGAACATGCTTCGACCAAGTCGCGCTGGGGACGCCTCGAACGCCGCGGCATGGACGTCGTGGAACACGCGGAGAATTGGTTGAGCAGGCATCCTGCCGGCCCACACTTCGTGTGGGTTCACCTCTACGACCCTCATGATCCATACGAACCGCCGGCGCCCTATTCACAAATGTACAAAGACCATTTGTACGATGGCGAAATCGCCTATGCAGACTCCGCGTTGGCGCACTTCATCTCATATCTCAGAAGAACCGGCAAGTACGGCAATTCGGTGATCGTCGTGGTCGGTGATCACGGCGAAGGCTTGGGAGAGCATCACGAAGACACGCACGGCATCTTCCTGTACGACTCAACTACCCACGTGCCCTTGATCCTGAAACTGCCCGGAGGAGCCAATGCCGACACCGTCATCACCGCACAGGTGCGGACCTTGGACATTATGCCGACGCTGCTGGAATTCGCGGGCGCTCCTGCCGCGCAACACAAAGACGGAGAGTCGTTGGAGCCCTATTTCGTGGGCAAGACTCAAGCCCTTCGTCCTGCCTATGGAGAAACCGATTATCCCCTACGGTTCGGCTGGTCTCCTTTGCGGTCAGTGCGAAGCGAAGGGTTCAAGTTCATCGAGGCGCCACGTCCCGAGCTTTACGATTTGCCCCTCGATCCCGCCGAGATGACCAATAAATACAAACCTCAGAACGTCCATGTGCAAAAATTGCGGGCCATGCTGGCAGAAGTAAGGACCAAAGAGGCTCAACTCCAAGGGTCCCCAACCGCAACTCCGAACACGACCTCTCTGCCTGACCCAAAAGACAAAATCGAAGAGCAGAACCTCCTGCATGCTGCCATGGTCGCTGCGGAAGACAATCGCTCCGCAGATGCTCGCAAAACTCTTGAAAAGGCACTCGCGCTCGACCCCAAGTCACCCACGGCCCTGCGCCAACTGGGTGAGTTGGAGTTACAGGCAGGAGACTATGTTCAGGCCGCCAACCATTTAAAGCGAGCCGTAGAAGTCCGCCCCGATGACGCGACAGCCCTGTTTCATGAAGGGCAGGCGCTAGAAAAGACCCATGATCTTGGCGGCGCTCGCGACGCCCTCGAAGCCAGCCTGAAGCGCGTGCCCGCACAGTACGATGCTCGCTTACTGCTCGGCCACGTGTACTTAGGCCTGCAGGACCCAACCGCCGCCGAAGATCAGTTCGAAGCAGCGTTGCTGCTCCAGCCGGACAGTGTGGAAGCGCAACTCGGGTTGGCTGATGCGCAAATCACCAAAGGTAACTTCGCGGAGGCGGCGCGATCGCTGGAAGCCTTATCAAAATCACACCCGAAGAACGCCCAAGTCTTCGATCTGCTGGCGAAAGCTTACTCCGGCTTGAGGAAGAAGACGGAAGCTCAACAGGCTGCCACGCGAGCCAAGCTACTCGGCAGCAACAAGTGATCCCTGACAACGTCGAAACACCATGCGAGTCGAAGGTCCGGTGGAATTGTGCCGGGCGACAAACTCGGTCCGTATGAAACTGTTCCGCCTTGGCAAGAACAGCATGGGGGCGCGTGATGCGCCCCCGCGAGCCAGGAAAGCGACGCCTTCCCTTTAGCCGATCTAAACAACAGCAGCCGCACGAAATTGACAGCTTTCTTTTTCGCCGAACGTTCTCGCCGAGCTCAGGCAAGGTCGTAGCGATCAAGGTTCATTACCTTGTTCCACGCCGCGGCGAAGTCCTTCACAAACGCCTCTTTCGAGTCGTCAGACGCATAGACCTCGGCGAGTGCCCGGAGCTGCGAGTTCGATCCGAAAACAAGATCCACGCGCGTGGCGGTCCACTTGGCTTTGCCGGTAGCGCGATCACGCCCTTCATACACGCCTTCGGACGTCGAGGGCTCCCACTTCGTATTCATGTCGAGCAGGTTGACGAAGAAATCATTCGTCAGCGTCTCCGGCCGCTTGGTGAAGACGCCGTGTTTGGCCCGCCCGAAGTTCGCATTCAGGGCGCGCAGGCCACCGATGAGTACGGTCATCTCGGGGGCAGTCAGTGTCAGCAACTGCGCCCGATCCACCAGGAACTCCTCAGCCGAGAGGATCTGACCGCTTCGGAGATAGTTGCGGAACCCGTCAGCGACGGGCTCCATTACGGCGAATGAATGCACGTCGGTCTGCTCCTGCGACGAGTCCGTACGCCCCGGAGAGAAAGGAATCTTCACCTCATGCCCGGCCTTTTTCGCAGCTTCCTCGATGGCTGCGTCGCCGCCCAGAACGATCAGGTCCGCCAGCGAGATCTTTTTTCCCTTGCTGCCATTGGTCTGGGCGCTGTTGAACTCCTTTTGGATCGTCTCCAGCTTCTGCAGAACCTTCGACAGTTCGGCGGGCTGATTCACTTCCCAATCCTTTTGGGGCGTGAGGCGGATGCGCGCGCCGTTTGCTCCACCGCGTTTGTCGGAACCACGGAAGGACGCCGCCGATGCCCAGGCAGTGGTGACCAGTTGGGAGATCGACAGTCCAGACTTGAGGATTTTCGCCTTGAGAGCAGCAATGTCCTTCTCGCCGATCAATTTATGATTCACTGCGGGAACAGGATCTTGCCAGACCAGCGTTTCCTTCGGAACGAGCGGGCCGAGGTAGCGCGAGATCGGCCCCATGTCGCGGTGCGTGAGCTTGAACCACGCCCGCGCAAACGCGTCTGCGAACTGATCCGGATGCTCGTAGAAGCGCCGTGAAATTTTTTCGTAAGCAGGGTCGAACCGCAACGCAAGGTCCGTGGTCAGCATGGATGGCGCGTGACGCTTTGAAGGATCGTGTGCATCCGGCACCGTACCGTTGCCTCCGCCATTTTTTGGTGTCCACTGATGTGCGCCGGCCGGACTCTTCGTCAGTTCCCATTCGTAGCTGAACAGGTTGGTGAAGAAGTTGTTGCTCCACTTCGTCGGCGTCGTCGTCCAAGTGACTTCCAGGCCGCTGCCGATGGTATCAGCACCGCAACCCTTGCCAAATTTGTTCTTCCAACCTAAGCCTTGATCCTCGATGTCGGCACCTTCTGGTTCGTTACCGACATATTGAGCGGGAACAGCAGCGCCGTGGGTCTTGCCGAAGGTGTGACCGCCGGCAATGAGCGCAACTGTTTCTTCGTCATTCATCGCCATGCGGGCGAAAGTCTCCCGGATATCCCGTGCCGCGGCAATCGGATCCGGCTTTCCATTGGGCCCTTCCGGATTCACATAGATCAGCCCCATTTGCACGGCACCGAGCGGATTCTGAAGATCACGATCGCCGCTGTAGCGCTCGTCCGCCAGCCACGTGCCCTCAGGTCCCCAATAAATTTCCTCTTCGGGCTCCCATACGTCCGCACGCCCGCCGCCAAAACCAAACGTTTCAAAGCCCATCGACTCGAGGGCGACATTGCCTGCGAGAATCATGAGGTCGGCCCAGGAGATTTTCCGGCCATACTTCTGCTTGATCGGCCAGAGCAACCGGCGTGCCTTGTCGAGGTTTACGTTGTCCGGCCAGCTATTGAGCGGAGCGAAGCGCTGCTGCCCGGATCCGGCCCCGCCGCGACCGTCGCCGATGCGGTACGTACCCGCACTGTGCCACGCCATACGAATGAAGAGCGGCCCATAGTGTCCAAAGTCGGCCGGCCACCACGTCTGCGAATCCGTCATCAAGGCACGCAGGTCCTTGATCACGGCATTCAGGTCGAGCGTCTTGAACTCTTGCGCGTAATTGAACTCCTTACCCATCGGATCGGACTTTGGGGAATGCTGGTGGAGGATGTTCAGGTTCACCTGATTCGGCCACCAATCAACATTCGTGTGGGACTTGCGAGCGCCGTGCGCTACTGGGCATTTCGATTCGGCTAAGGTGCTTTTTTCTTTAGTTTCGGGGACAACGCTCCCCGATGAAGTTGCGAGTGTATTTTCCATATGATTTCCTCCTTCGAATCTTGACTTGATACTGCGTTAAAACAATTACTTCTTGGCGCTACAGCGGCGGCAGAGGCCAAAGACCTCGACCAACGGCTGCGTCAGATCAAAACCGTCCGGCAGTTGCCGGGATAGCTGTTTGAAATCGATGAATTCTCCTTCGATGTCCTGCACCGATTTGCAGCGTGAGCAAACCAGGTGGTGATGAGGTGTGAGATTGCCGTCCACGCGCAACGTGGGTCCATGAGGAGTGACCTCTCGCAGCAACCCACACTCGATGAAAAGGCGCAGATTGTTGTAGATCGTGGCGAGAGAAATGGATGGAACGCGACGTCGGACTGCGGCATAAATGTCCTCCGGAGAATAGTGGCCGTGGGAAGCGACGACGGCCTCATAGACTACCTGACGCTGGTGCGTGACCGCCAAACCGTGCTTCGCGGCCAGCTCACGGAACTGCTCATGAGTAAGGCGCATGATTATCGGATAAGAATGATTATAAAACGTTCGGGAGCAGTGTCAACCGAAATCTTTTACCGGACTTCGATGATGGCGATCGGCTGCAAGATCAGGCTGTGGCTCAGCCACTCAGCCACCACCACCGGCATCGGGGTCCGCTTTTGGACGGATAGTCGGCAAACCTTACCTTGGATTAATCCACGTTTACCCGTCACTCTCACTTGGAATGGCGGTAATGCTCCTTGGATATCTTCGGCGCCCTCTGGCTGGCAGACTATGTAGGGCCTTTTTTCAGTGTCGGAGGAAGGCTCTCTACTAAGCGTTCATTGACTTGCCATTTTCACGGACGTAAGATTCCCAGAATCGCAGCTGAGACCATCGGATCTCGGAGGAGGTCTTGTCCGACTTGATGTTCTTCTGGCCCCGAAGCTTGCCAAGTCGTGCGCCAGTGAGCATGCGACGAGCCTGATTAACATGGCTACCACTAACACCGTTGGGGCGCGACATCCACCGAAGATGGTCCATGGCGAGATCATCAGTTTCGCCTACGACACGTTCTGCAGCGACAAAGTGAGGTTTGCTCTCACCGCATTAGGCATGGTCGTTGGAACGGCTTCGCTTATTCTGGTGGTCACGATCGCCATGACAGGAAAGAAGTACGTTTTGGAACAGATTCAAGGCATTGGCGTGAACATGATCGTGGTCGAATACCAAGGCGGAGACCATGGCCACGATTTCTTGACGATTGATGACCTGCACGCTGTATTGCGGCAAGTCCCGAGTGTAGCAACTGCGTCTCCGGTGGTTCCCCTTACCGACCAGATCCCGGTTGGCCTTGGCCAGGAACGGACTCTCCAGGTCCTGGGTGTATTCCCCGAATACATTGCGGTGCGGAATTTGGTAGTAGTCACAGGAAGATTTTTCGATGGGCAAGACGAGCGGTCAAGCAACAAAGTTGGCGTGATCACGCAACAACTCGCCAAGCAACTCTACGGATCGGCTGATAACGCGGTAGGAAAGGTTGTGAAACTGAGCGGTTTACCGTTCACGATTATTGGAACTTTCAGAGAGCGGGTGAACACCTTTGGGCGATCAGAAGTGACCAACGACACCATGGTGATTCCGTACACTGTTACTCGATATTTCACGGATTCGCCCGAGGTGCGACAACTCTATTTCTCGGCTGCCGAGCCGTCCATCGTGATCCCTGTTACCAGACAAATCCAAAAAGTCATCCGGTCCCGCCATCGGCCTGAGTCGGCTTATTTCGTGCAGAATCTTACCGAGGTGGTGGCAATGGCGGAGCGGACCGCGAATGCACTAACCTATGTGTTGCTGCTTATTGCTGCAGTGACACTCCTCGTGAGTGGCATAGGAATCATGAATATAATGTTGGCGACCGTAAGTTCACGGATTAGCGAGATCGGCATACTCAAAGCGATCGGCGCGACCAATCGCGATATCCGTTTTCAATTCTTGTCAGAAGCGACATTAATCTCTCTTATTGGAGGCTCTACTGGTGTAGTCTTTGGACTGGCATTGCCGGTGTCGGTGCGCATATTTACCGAATATCGCATCCCCATTTCAGCCCTTTCTGTTGTTGTGGCGATTGTGGTCTCTTGCTCAGTGGGCATTCTTTTTGGAACGGCTCCAGCTGCGTTTGCCTCGAGGTTGGATCCGGTGGAGAGCATGCGGCATGAATAATCCTGCTGCCTAAACATTTTTTAGAGGGGAAGATTGATTTGGAGCAATGCAACAAGAAATCATCTGAGGAAAATCCATTGATCGAGAGCGCTCGAGCCCTCATACTTTCGCTGACTCTTCTCGTGCTTCTTGCTCCTCTGCCAGCATGGTCTCAGGAGCAGCACTCACAAGACCAACACTCCGGCATGTCTATGTCTATGCCCATGCCAGCCGAAGGACCAACACAAGCCGAGTTGCTGAGTTGGAAACGGGAGAGCGAGGGCAATCACCACCTCATTGGCTTCTTCGTGGCTCTGGGTGGCGTGTTTATGCTGGCTCAAGACTCTTTGAAGAAGAGGTTTCCGGCTGTGCGCTACGCTTGGCCCGTCTGTTTTTTGCTTTCCGGTTTATTCATTCTGGTGTACAGCGATACCGAACTCTGGCCTTTTGGCCCAAAGCCATGGATCCAGGGAACCATAACGAACCCTGAGGTTATTCAGCACAAGCTCTTTGCCGTCTTGCTTCTTGGCGTCGGCCTGATCGAACTGGCGAGAGCGCGGGGGCGTCTCACGGCGGTATGGGCGGCTTGGGTTTTTCCGGTGCTTGCGGTGGCAGGTTCTCTTTTGTTGCTCTTCCATTCTCACCATTCGGGAATGAGGGGCGAGAACCATATGGCAATTATGGCGCACATTCAGGCGCAGCATCTCAGCTACGCCGCAACTGGCTTCGGTATTGGCTTGACGAAGGGTTTGTCAGAAGTCAGGACCCGATGGCGCGCCCTGTTCGCGAAACTCTGGCCCACGTTAATGATCGTTCTGGGTGTTCTTCTGATGTTCTATACGGAGTAGCGGCTACTCGCATGTGCCCGCGCTTGCACGGACGAGATCCCGGCCCGCGTCTGAGCGCCTGGATCGTGGTCGCGATGTTTGCAATGGTCGCCGTGCCAGCGGCGCTCACTTTGTACTCGGTACACTCTCCGGCGGCGCTGCAAATCTCGGCCCCCAACCCAACCCCGTACGGCTACACCTGGAGCCTGCTGCTGTTCATCATTCCGATCGTGGTGATCGGCTTCTGGTTTCTGCCCGCGGAAGGCGTGGAGATTCCGCGCCAGGCTTTCTGGCGGACCATTGCCATTCTCGTGCCCTTGGGTTTCGGGCTGGATTTCTTCTTTGCCCGCTGGTTCTTCATCTTCCCCAACTCCGGCGCGACGCTGGGCATCAAAGCGCCAGCCTTGGGCCACCCAGTTCCGGTTGAGGAATACATCTTCTACTTCACCGGCTTTCTATGTGTGCTGCTGATTTATCTCTGGCTAGACGAATTCTGGCTCGCGGCCTACAACGTACCCGACTACGCGAGCGCGTCGAAGAAAATTTTCCGCCTGTTCCAGTTCCATCCGACGTCCGCAATCGTCGGGGTAGCCCTGATCGTGGCCGCCGTGGTCTACAAGAAAATGTTCTCGCCGGTTCCAGAAGGCTTTCCCAGTTACTTCACCTTCCTGGTGCTGGGCGCCTTCGTTCCCGCCATGAGCTTCTTTCCGACCGCCCGGCCGTTCATCAACTGGCGCGCCTTCAGCCTGACGCTGTTCATCATCGTGCTGGTGAGCTTGCTCTGGGAGGCCACTCTGGCCGTGCCCTATCATTGGTGGGGCTTCCAGCCAACGCAAATGACCGGCTTATTTATCGGGGCGTGGGCGGGCCTGCCGATCGAGGAAGTCTGCCTCTGGATTGCAGTCAGCTACTCGACGGTGATTGTGTTCGAGATTTTCAAGCTATGGCAAGCGTCGGGCAAGCAGGCAAAACACGCGTTCCTGGGAAAGCAGTGAAAACCTCTCATGGAATGCGAAGCCTGAGCTTTGTTCGCCCGCCCGGACGGGGGAGTCCGGGCCTAAGTGGCGTAGACTTAATCTTCGACGCTTGAGTTGGAGTGGGCCACTTCTTCCGGGTCCTCGTAATCTCCAGCCAGGCTGAAATCGTTGTGCCCGAAATCGTCGTTCGCACCGGGGACGCCCGACTGTTTTTCCAATTTTCGCTGCTGTCTTTTTTCCAGTTTCTCGCGCTGCTTATCCTGTCGCGAACGCTCCTTCTGGCGTTTGTTAAAGCTTGAACGACTTCGACCAGCCATACCCACCTCCAGGGATGATTTTGCGGGGGCGATCCATCCAAGAATCGCTCTACCTCCGGACCGTTATGAAGCTAGGACGTGACCGGTTCGGGACGAATGGCGGCTTTCACCTTCTTGGGCGCGCCCGCGGGTTTTGTTTTGCCAGCCTCGGCCTGGAGTAGTGCTTGAGTCCGTAACCGGCGCTGAATGTTCTGCTTCCGCTCACGGTGCGCTCGGGACTTGTCTCCATTGATTAACGACATAGTTATCTCCTGCCGCACCCGGCTTTTGAGTCTTCTCAATCGCGAAGGCGCAGGGCTGGTTGCGATATTCTTCGTAGTTAAGGGCTGCATTTAGTATACGCGATTTACTGCGAAGCCGAGAACATTACGTAGGGTCGAAGGCGTAAGGCCGATAGTTTTTTAGTGATTCGAAGTTTTCCTATTGGTATTCCATAGGTAGCGGCTAACCGTGGGTTCGATTGATCGTCTATAGCGTGGACGGAGGACGCAAACATGCGCGCTTTGCTTTTGCTCTGCCTGGCTTTCCTATTCCCTGCCCAGTACGACTCGAAGACCTCTTCGCAGGGCAATGAACCAACGTCATCCACACAGACACCGACTTACACGTCGGACGGCCGTCTCCTGTTTCCGGCCAACTATCGTGAGTGGATCTATCTGACCTCCGGCGTCGACATGAGCTACAGCCCAAACGCCATGGGGATGGACCACTCCATGTTCGACAACGTTTTCGTGAACCCGGATGCGTATAAAGCATTCCTTCACACCGGAACCTGGCCCGACAAGACCATGTTGGTGCTCGAGGTTCGGGTGGCAGGAAGCAAGGCCTCGATTAACAAGAGCGGTCATTACCAAACTTCGGACACGATGGGCCGCGAGGTGCACGTTAAAGATGAATCGCGCTTCCCCGGCAAATGGGCGTTCTTCGGATTTGAGACTGACAGCCCATCGAAACAGGTGCCCAAGGAAGCGTCCTGTTACTCTTGCCACGAGCAGCATGCCGCGGTGGACACAACCTTCGTGCAGTTTTATCCCACGCTCATCGAGTTGGCCAAAAAGAAAGGAACGTTGAGCGCCAACTACCTGAAGGACGAAGCCGCGAACGCGAAGAAGTGATCGAGTTACCACACCCGGCAGGCGTTCTCCCGCACCATGGCCTGCCCTTTGTGGCAGCCGAAGGCCTTGGCGAACTCCGGCATGTTGGAGACGACATTGTTGACCCGGTATTTGTCCAGCGGATGCGGGTTCATGAGCAGAATGGTCCGCATCATTTCTGGGCGCAAGTTGCCGCACCAGATGTGAGCATACGATAGGAAGAATCGTTGCAGCGCGGTCAGGCCATCGTCTCCCTTGGTATCGAGGCTCTGGCCCTTCCCTTTGAGATCTGTATCCAGCGCGGATAATGCCAGATGGATTCCGCCGTTGTCGGCCGTGTTTTCGCCTTGCGTCAAGCGGCCGTTCTGCTGCACCCCGGCTTCGGGGACGAACTCGGTGTACTCATCGGCGATGCAGTCGCCGCGTTTGTCGTAGGCCTTGGTATCGTCAGCCGTCCACCAGTCGCGCAGATTGCCATTCTCGTCGAACTTGCGCCCTTGGTCGTCGTACCCGTGGATGGTCTCGTGCCCAATGACTGCTCCGGCGGCAGCGTAGTTGACGGAGTCATCTTTAGCGGGATCGAAGAACGGCGGCTGCAGAATCCCTGCCGGAAAGTTGATCGTGTTGGTCTGTGCATCCTCGTAAGCGTTCACCGTGGGCGGAGTCATTCCCCACTCGGTGCGGTCCAGCCGTTTGCCGATTTTGTGCATCTGGCGATCGAACTCAAACGTGGCGGAACGCTGCACGTTGGCCAGATGATTGTCAGCCTGAATTTCCAGAGCCGAGTAGTCGCGCCAATGGTCGGGATAGCCGATCTTGTCAATCTGCGCGGCCAGCTTCACGCGAGCCTGTTTCTTGGTTTGCGGACTCATCCAGTCTATGGAATCGATTTCCTGGTTTAGCGCGACTTTGAGCGCATTCACCATATCCTGCACGCGCTGTTTGCTCTCGGGCGGAAACGCACGCGCGACATAGGCCTGCCCCAGCGCTTGTCCGATGTCGCGGTCTTCCGACTGAATGCATCTGCGCCACAACGGCTGAATCTCCTTTGCACCGAACAAGGTCTGAGCAACAAACGTAAAGTCCTCGTTTACGAAATCCTCGCTCATGGCCCCTGCCAGGCCGTTCAGCACTTGCCATCGGAAATAGGCCTTCCAATGATCGAGGGGCTCGCTTTGAATCAGTTGCTCCATCCCACGAAAGAAATTCGGCGAGGTCACGATGTACGTCGGCGTCGCCGAAGCATGCACCAGTTGCAGATAGCGGTTGAAGTCAAACGACGGAGCCAGCTTCTGAACTGCGTCCAAACTCATTTCGTTGTCGAGGTTCTTGGGATCACGGCGTTTGACGATCTCCATCGCCGACTTCGCCATTGCCGTTTCCATTTGGAGCACGACCGCGGCGTCCGCTTTTGCCTGGGCCGGCGGTACGCCAGAAAGTTCGAGCATGCGGGCAATGTGCGCGACGTATTTGTTTCGGATCTCGACCGACTTCGCGTCATCTTTCAAGTAGAACTCGCGGCCGGGTAACATCATGCCGCCTTGGTCGAACTGTGCGATGACGTGGGTCGTGTCGTGGAAGTCAGGCTGTGCTCCAAAGCCGAATAAAGGCGCATAGGTCTCGGGGTCTGCGGGATTCCAGGCACCGGGCATCGAACGATGTATATCGGCCACGACCTCAACGATCTGACCCTTGTTGGACATGGCTGCGATCCTGTCCAGTTGAGGCTGCAAGGTGGGCAGCGCGGTCGCATTTCTCTGTTTCTGATTGGTGCAGGCCGACCAGTAATAGCCGACTTTCTGCTCGACGGGCGTGCGCTCGCTCGCTGGCTTGGCTGCCACTTCGATCACGGTCTGGTGGAGGAAGGTCTCGTTCCACAACTGAAGCTTGCCGAACGAATCCCAGAAAATCTCGTCGGGGGGCACAGGATTGTCCGCGATCCAGCGGTTGCACGCGTACTGGTAGAAGTCGGTGCAAGGATCGACTGACGAGTCGACCTTCTTGGGATCGAAGTGATCAAGCTCAACCGATTTGCTGGAGTCTTGCGCGGGCGCGGCTTGGGCGTAACCAAACTGAATGAGTCCAGAAAATGATAGCGAACCGAGAAGAGCAATCCGTATTACGAACCATCGCATGCTGGCTTTCCTCCGCGTTCCGTTTTACCGGGGGACGGACAGAAAGCTTATCACGCGGTTTTCATTCCGGCATCTGGGCGAGGATCGCACAGCACGATCGATTCATTCCAACAAAAGAGGCGACCCGAGGGCCGCCTCGCAAATATTGACACCAAGTTAGCTTAATGACGACCGCCACCGGTGTGGCCCGCGCTCGAATGTCCAACCGACGCAGTGGAGGCACCGCCGCCGTGGAACCCTCCGGAGGGCGACGTAGAATAAAATCCGCCATTCCACGATGGAACTCCAACCGGCGCAGTGTGAACTCTCGCCGTCGCGAAGCCGTGCTGCTGGGCGGTACTCGATAGCTCGCCAAGGTTCTTGATGCCCCCGCGCGGAACTCCGAGTCCAGCCGAGTTCTGGGCAATCTCCACCCGGTTGGATGATCTTCCGAGCAAGGTCGGCACCGGCCCACGGTTCAAAGGAACAATTCCCTGGCTGGAACTGGCCGGAGGCTGCGGCGCGGCGAAGTTCGTAGGTGGCCGGACGATCCTTGGCGCACTCCATCCCGCCCACGATCCACCGGGTTGCCATCCCCAGCCATAGGTCGGCAGGTAAACCCAGGAACCGTAGTGATACGGAGTCCAGCCCCACGGATACCCGGATACCCAGCTATAACCGAAGCCGGGAGCGAAGGCCCAGGCGCCGTTCATGAACGGATCCCATCCGGCGCCCGCGAAGTAAGGCCGCCACAGCTGGCCGTAGCCCGGAACGTTGGAAAAGCTGCCGTAGTAATTCAGATCGGTGGTGCCGTACGCATACGGCGAGTAGCTGCTGTAGGAGTTGCTGGCGTATTGCTGGTGATATTGATTCTGCTGCTTATCCCAGGCGTCAAAGGGATCCGGTTCCAGATTCTTGGCTATCGTAGAGTGATCGTCAGCTGTCAGGTCGAACGTCGCAGTGTGGTTCTTGCTGACGGCAACCGTTCCCGAGTCGCCCTGGACTTGCACATCGCCGCTGAAGACGGCTAGTTCCGCTGTCGTGTCATTCATTTCAAGGCGAAGATGAGCGGCATGGGCCAGCGAGACTTTTTCGTGGGCAAAGGTCAGGTTGAGTTCAGCATCCTTCGCACCGACAAAGTTGACGTAGGCCGTGCCCTCCTGCAGAAACACGGTCGAGACTTTTGTCCCCGAGTCACGCAGCGAAAGCTGAGGAAACTCGATCACGGTGTCGGGAGTGAGTCGGAGAGTGCTTCCGTCTTCGAACTCCACTTCGGCGCGACCGTCTTTGCCGGTCTGTACTTTGACTCCCTGCGTGATGGGCAAATTCAGGAACGCCTTCTCATACTTCCCGGTGTTGCGGTCGACTTGCACGTCGCCCTGAACTTCGCTCAGGCGCACCATGCGGACTTGGGAGTCGGCCAAGGCGGGAATGCTCAGGGAAGGAACCATCAACAGCAGAAAAGACGCTACCGCGGTGGTAATCAGCAGCTTGATGCTCATTTTGGACATGGACAACCCCCGGAACGGCCCTTCCTGCATTATTAGAACACGGTTCAAGGTCTTTTTGTTGCCTGGAGCGTCACATTTATTCGTTTGCCACCAGTTACTTACCCTTGGTCGCCGCAACTTGCAGCAGGCGTTGAGCCCGGGCTCGGGTTACCTTGATTACGGATGGATCGTCGAGGATCTTTTGCAAGATGGGAGCGACCGCTGAGATCTCCTGAAGCCCGCCGCTGTTCGACATTTCTTCCATCTGTTTCAGTTCCTGGTCCAGAGCCAGTTTCTGGTAGCGCAGGTAGTAATCGAGCCGGTGGCCGAACTCCAAAGTCGTGGACAGTGACTGAAAGAACTCGGTCAGCTCCTGAACCGCGGGGATGGGCGAATAGTTGTAGGTGGCGTGGGTGTTCTTCTGCGCGTCTTTGTAGGTCAGCGTTTTGACCCCGGTGGAAGCCAGGTTTTTGTTTTTGGAATTAAGCTCCCCTTCGAAATAATGCGCGCGTTTGGCGAGGTCGAAAACGTGGGCGCGCGAGGCCTGGGATACGGTGAAAACTGAATGGAAGGGCTGACTGTCGGCGGAGTCGTTGAGCTTGCTGTTCGAGTCGTAGATAGCGCTGCCATCCTCGGAGAGCGAGATGACGTAGTGATCGGAATCGGAGCCGGGGAAATCGCAAGTGAAGGTGACCGTGGGGACGGCCACCTGCTGGGCGTTCGCGGCCGCCAGAAAAGACATGCAGCAGATCACAAGGCATACAAGCGAGAACGAGCACCGGTGGCAGACGAGGACTGAGGATCGAAACTTGCTGGAGAACATGTAGATAGGATTATGCCAAAATTAGTTTGATGCGCGTAATCCCTTCATGCCTGTTGGCGCTCGAGTGTGGCTGTGGTGTGCAAGTGGCAGATGGCAATGGCGAGGGCGTCAGCGGCATCTGGGGGCTCGGGAATCTCGGCCAGGTTCAGCAGCCGCGTAACCATGTGCTGGACTTGCTGCTTCTCAGCCCTGCCGTAGCCGACTACAGCGGATTTGATGGAGAGCGGCGAATACTCGGCGACCTCGAGGCCGGCTGACGAAGCGGCGAGCATCGCGACTCCGCGCACTTGTCCGAGCTTCAGCGCCGACTTCACATTCAGAGCATAAAAGACGTCTTCGATGGCAACCCGATCCGGGTGGTGTTCGCCGATGATCGCCGCCAGGCTGTCGAAGATGGTCGACAAGCGCGCGGGCATGGGTTCGCGAGGAGAAAGTTTGACCGCGCCGCAGGAGAGACAGGTCAGCTTGCCGTCGTGACAGAGTTCGACGACGCCGTAGCCCGTGTACTCGGTGCCGCAATCAATGCCGAGAACCCGCATCAAACAGAGTCTAGCATCTGGCGTGGGGAAGGTTGTTTACTCCTGCGAGTTCAACCTGTTTCACTCCTGATTGAACAGATCGGAGCGATCAAGTTGCTCGCCCTTGAAAATAACAATAGAGATGCGCTCGATCGAGGTGATGTCTTCAAGCGGATTGCCGTCGACCAGCAGGAGATCGGCGTCGTTGCCTACGCGAATTGATCCGATATGATTTTCCGCACGCAGCAGACGTGCGGCGTTGTAGGTCGCGGCCTGAAGCGCAACCGTCGGAGGAATGCCGGCCCGCACCCACAGCGCAAGTTCGTGTTGCACCGTCGGTCCGTGCAGAACCAGGAAATTGCCGGCGTCGCTGCCGGTCACGAGGGTAACACCGTCTTTGTACGCCCGCAGCAGATTCTGCGTTCCCACGTCGAGGTTGATGGGAAACTGCGCGATGCGTTCGCGTATTGGCTCGGTTTCTTTGGACGCCATCGCCTTCTCGGTACTCTCGATCAGATCCGTAGGCCCTACTTGTTGCACCAGCGAGCGCTTCAACAGATCCGTATTGCCAGCGGCAAAGTCCCGGAACGCTTCTGCCACGCTGAGCGTGGGATCGTAGGAAATCTTCTTGCTCACCATTTGTTGGAACAAGGCGTCGGGAATCGCCTCGCGAAAGGAGCCGTGCTCGATGGAATTTGCATCGGCGGAAACCACATCGGTCACATCGCGAACATCGCCGGTGTGTACCGCGAGCGGCAGTGACTGCGCATGAGCTTCCTGAGCAACGGCCTGGAAGATCGCGCTGTCGAGACGATTGAAGACGTGGGAGCCGCCGCCGGCCTCGAGTATCGCCTTAATGCAATCGACACCCGAATGCTTGAGTTCATCGACCTGACGGCGGCCTTCCTCGGCAGAGGCTGGAATGCGCGTGAACTGCGCCTCCGCCTGCTCGCGGATCTTTGGCGGCATGTCTTTGAAATATTCAGTCCCGTGGCCGCCGTGGGCGGTAAAGAGTGGTCCACAAGTGAAGAGCTCAGTTCCGATCCTTTCACCGTTGTTCACGGAGGAGCGGACTTTCAGAACAATGTCCAATGGGTCGCCCACGCTTCTGACCGTGGTGACGCCGCTGTAGAGATAAGCCGCGAGATTGCGCAGCATGTGGGCTTCGGGATTGTACTGGCTCATGTCCTCGTAGAAGCCACCCGGCGCAACGAGATGCACGTGAACGTCAATCAGTCCCGGCAGGGCGGTCTTGCCCGCGGCTTCGATCGGCGTGGCCTTCACCGTTTTCGGGTCCGGGCCTTCCCCTTCATAAACGGCGGCGATTTTCCCGCCGCGAATCAGGATCGAGCCCGATTCGATGACCTCTCCGTCACCAATGAAAATGCGCTCCCCGCGAATCAGGTAGGTCTCACCCCTTGCCAGTTCGCGGTTCAGCATCCTGGTCTTGGCCACGTTCTGCCAGGTATGAGCCTGCCACACTCCGAGCACAAAGAAAGGCAACATTACGGCGCCCACCCAGAGCTTGGCAGTGCCGCGAATTTTCTCCTCTTTCTCCCAGCGAAAGAGCTTGTGCGAAATGAAGAGTCCCACGAAGACGGTGATCAAGAGCGCGGCGGCCGGAAAGGCGTTCGCCATCAGGCTTTCCTGCCGCAGCATCATTCCTTCGAGACCCGATACCAGGTACGTGGCTGGCAGGAATTGCGTCACGATCAGCAGCCAGGAAGGAAACATCGACGTGGGAAATGTTGCGCCGCTCAGAAACAGCATTGGCAAGTAGACCAACTGAACCAGAATTTGGCTTTCCTGCATGGAATTCGCGACAGCCGCGAGAATCATTCCGATGGCGCGGAAGGCCAGGATGCCCAGCGTCGCAAACAGAAGAATCGAGCCAAGCCTGTCTGGCCACGGCATGCCATATCCGAAGTGCGCCACGCAAAACATAAACAGCATCAGGGGCATGAAGAGAATCCAACCGACGACGGTGGCGGCGACGAGAATCGGCGCCGGAGTAATCGGGGTGACCTTGTAGCGGCGAAGCACATTGGATTCGCGCTCCTGCACTGCGCGCATGCCCGCACCGAATAACCCGTTGCCGAGCACACCGATGATGATCACCATGGTGACAATCTGGGTCAAGGCGGTGCCGCGATCTCCGTGCATGGCTTGCGCGAAGACCACGAAGAAAATCAGCGGGAACATGTAATTGAAAAACAGGACAGACTTCTGCCGTAGCGCGAGCTTGAGGTCCAGTTGGATGAGGGCGATATAACTTTTCATTTTCGGTCAGAGCATTCAGTCGCGCAGGCGCTTGCCCGTCAACTCGATAAACACATCCTCCAGCGTGGGTTTCTTGAGATGGACATCCACCAACTCAAGACCGCTCTGCTCGATCCACTTGATCAAGTCCACCAGCGTGGTTGCGGGACGCCGTGAAATCACCGTCAGCGTATAGCCAGTCGAGTCGACGCTGCTCTCGATCGCCTCCGCCCATACCGGGCGCTGTAGCGGGATCGCCTTGTCGCAAGTCACGACGATGGTCGAAGCCGCCCGGCTCTGCTGTTGCAGCTTGCGCGGCGTGTCCATGGCGATGATGCGGCCTTGGTCGACGATGGCGACTCGGTCGCAAAGACGCTCCGCCTCCTCGATGTAATGTGTGGTCAGCAGAATGGTGCGCTTTTCGTCGCGTAGTTGCTCGAGCAGCCCATGAATCTCGGCACGAACCTGGGGATCGAGACCGGTCGTGGGCTCATCCAGAAAAAGCAGAGCGGGATCGTTCACCAGTGCGAGAGCCAGAGCCAAGCGCTGCTTCTGGCCGCCTGAGAGCGTGCTGTAAAAAGCATCCCGCTTATCCTCGAGTTGCAGGCGCTTCAATATTTCGTTGGCGTCGACGTTGCGAGTGTAAAACGACGAGAACACGTGCAGGGCTTCACGGACGCGAATCTTGTCCGGAAGATTCGTGGCCTGAAGGCAGACGCCGATACGATCTTTGAGTTGCTGTTTCTGCTTCTCCGGATCGAAACCCAGGACGGAGACCTGTCCTCCGCTTCGCGGACGCAAGCCTTCCAGAATTTCAACGGTAGTGGTCTTGCCCGCGCCATTGGGGCCCAGCAGGCCGAAGACTTCCCCGAGCTGAATTTCAAAATCCAGGCCGCGCACGGCCTCTACTGGCCCGTAGGCTCTGCGTAGTTCCTGGACGAGGATGGCTGGTTCGCTCATGCGGGTTGAATCACGAAAGATGTACAGACTATTCGAGAATGCGCTGCAGCGTCAAAACTAGCAGCACTTTGGTCGGCGAGCCTTGATTCGCTCCTGCTCGCGCAGGAAAGCTGCGTAGGCGTTCGGAGAAGAACTTACTTCGCGCCGGGCAAGAAAGCGAGTGTAGGCAGATTCGTCGAAAATCTCGCGAAGAATCGCGATAACTGTGGCGGCCATTTGGCGTAATCGCCTCATCCCTGTTCCTCCGCGGCAAAACGCGTGAGCACAAATGGCGCTTCCTTGACTCTCGCCTGCATCCTGCCAGAAAGCACACTCAACCACACGGAGATTGACTCCAACAAAATAAGGGCAACCATACAGACCAATAGTCCCGCCACAGCGGCATCCAGTCGGTCGTTCAAGATCAGCCGTGAGACTTCGTGGCTTGGCACTGCGGAAGAAAGTTGCCGCGCGTGCGCCAGAAATCCAATCCGCGGATTGGGATCGAATACTTTGTGCCATGACGCCGTGAACGTCACCGCAACCAGCCAGGTTAGCGGGACTAACGTCACGGATGAATAGCGCGCTTTACCCATCTTGATGATGATGGTCGTCGCCACGCACAGTGCCACCGTCGCCAACAGTTGGTTACATATGCCGAACAGCGGCCATAGCGAATTGATTCCGCCGAGGGGGTCTTTCACGCCTTGCCATAAGAACGTTCCCCAAGCCGCTACGATCAAAGCGCTGGTGACGAGAATCGAAGGATACCAACTGGTGCGGCCGAGCGGCTTCCAAATGTGACTGAGCGCATCCTGCACCATGAAACGGCCCACGCGCGTACCGGCGTCGAGAACGGTAAGAATAAACAACGCCTCAAACATGATGGCGAAGTGATACCAAATCGCCATCACCGCCTGTCCGCCCAAACTGCCGGAGAAAATGTGGGCCATCCCAACGGCAAAAGCAGGTGCGCCCCCCGTACGATTGAACAGGGTCTGCTCGCCCACGGCCTGAGCCAGCGCATGCATCCCGGCGGCCGTAACCGGGAATCCCCAACCGCTGATGGTTGCGGCGGCGGCTTCAGGCGACGTTCCTACGACTCCTGCCGGGCTGTTGATCGCAAAATAAGTTCCCGGCTGAAGCACGCAGGCAGCGATGGTCGCCATCACCGCTACCATCGACTCGGCCATCATCGCGCCATAGCCGACCATGCGCGTTTCGGTTTCCCGCCGAATGAGCTTTGGAGTGGTTCCGCTCGAGATCAGAGAATGAAATCCGCTGATGGCACCACATGCGATGGTGATGAAGGCGAACGGAAAGACGCTGCCTGCGAACACTGGCCCGGACCCGTCGATAAATCGTGTCAGGGGCGGCATGAGCAGCATAGGACGCAGCACAATGATTCCCAGCGCCAGCAATCCGATCGTTCCCAGTTTTACGAACGTGCTCAAGTAGTCGCGCGGCGCCAGCAAGAGCCACACAGGCAAGGCGGAGGCGGCGAACCCATAAATGATGATGACAACGGCCAGCGTGGGCGCGGTCAGAGTAAACCAAGGAGCCAGCGCCGGATTCTGCGACACCCATTGCCCGCCCCAAACCGCGAGCATCACCAGAATGAATCCAAGAAGCGAAACCTCCAGCACTTTTCCCGGACGCAAGCGGCGCAGGTACACGCCCATCAAAAGTGCGATGGGCATTGTCATGGCAATGGTAAACACGCCCCAGGGACTAGCCTTCAGAGCATTCACCACGATGAGTGAACCGGATCCCAGCAGAACCACGATGATGCTGATCACCGCGACATAGGCTACAAACCCGCCGACGATGCCGATCTCCTCGCGCGCCATTTCGGTCAGTGATTTTCCATCCCGCCGCACCGAGAACAATAGGATGACGAAGTCCTGCACACAGCCGCCAAACACCGCGCCGGCCAATATCCAAAGCGTCCCAGGAAGATATCCAAACTGTGCGGCAAGTACCGGACCAACCAGCGGCCCTGGCCCGGCGATGGCAGCAAAATGATGTCCGAACACAACCCACTTGTTGGTGGGAACGAAGTCGCGGCCATCGTCCAGGCGCTCGGCAGGGGTTGCTCGCTGCTTATCGATAGCAAGCACCATAGCGGCAACAAACTTGCTGTAGAAGCGGTACCCCAACGCGTAAGAACAAACTGCAGCAACCACTAGCCACATCGCGTTGATCTGCTCGCCGCGACGCAGCGCAATCGTAGCCAGCGCGAGGGCGCCGAGAACGGCAACGCTAAGCCAAATCAGAATTCTTATCGTTTTCTTCATTTCGACTTTTACTTAGCGGAAGTCCCCTCGTGCGGGGCAGGCAAAATTTTATTCGCGTACAAGTCCGTGTGGACGAAGCCAAACTTTCGCTCAGAATGTTCACCGAACTTAGCTGCCAATGGCGCCTCTGACCGACGACTGGCAAGGTTGGGCTGAAAGGCGGAGACCACCCAAACGCGCTCGTACCCGACGACAATGTTACTTAGTAACGCTGCACTGGGCCTTGACGGACGTAGGGTCAGTAATTCCAAATCCGTCTCGTCGGGAAATTCATTGATTCGAGAACAGTTCATGTGAAACTGCCTCTGATACTCGTCGAAGGCAAGTCTCTCCTCACTATAACTAAAGAGAACGGCGTCGTCCGCTCGTGCCTGTGACAAGATGTAATGCGTCGCGTCTCTCCAGTTGTCGGTGTGTTCGGCTTCCGCGCGTCCGCGATAATAGGAGTACGCGCCATTCAACGACAACCCAAGCAAAATCGTCAAAGCAGTGCCAAAGAGAACTTTCGACCGAACTCGGGTCAGAGCATCAGCAGCCAGAAGCACCACCGGAGGAACGCAAAAGATTAAGAAACGGGGCTCAAATACGGGCCAGCAGAGAGAAATAGCGAGAACTAATGCGACGGGCAGAACCAGCCAAGTCAGCAGGAACCAGTACTTCCAAATCCCTTTTGAGGACGAATGGGATCTCAACCGGCCGATGCTGGAGGTCACGACACCCAAGGCCAAGGTCGCATAGGTCAGCAAAAGCAGTGGGCCGCCACCCCCCGTCAGGTCGAGGGCAAACTTGTACAGGTCATATATCGTCGCCTTTGTCAGCCAGTGAAGCTGTGACCGGTCCGAAGCAAAAAGCAGGCAACTGGCCAACGGAGAGATCAGCAAACAAATCGTCGCAACGGTGACGAGGAATTGTTTCCAACGAACTTGGGGCCGCAGCCAGAGCAACGATATCCACTGCGCTACTAGCATCCAGCCACCGAACACTTGCGCGTAGACCATCAGAGTGCTCAGCAGAATGTACCCGACCCAGTTTTTGCGCGAGGGCTGTTCCAAGCTTCGTAACAAAAAGAAAGAAGACAGTATAACCAGCAGCACGAGCAGACTGTAGGCGCGAGCCTCCTGCGAGTATCTGATATGAAAGGCATGAACGGACAGCAAAAGGGCAGATATTCTGCCCGCTTTCGGTCCAAAAAGATGTGCGCCGAGTAGATAAATCGCGGGAATCGCAGCCACACCGGCAAGCACTGAAAGACTGCGGATGACAAACTCGCTGCTACCCAGCAGGATCCACCCGCGCAGAAGCAGGTAATACAGAGCCATATTGGCCTGACGGTGGATGAGTGCACCGACGAAGACGTGCCTATCCACGCGCGCCAATACGACACTGGTTGCTTCGTCGAGCCAGTAACTCTTTGTTCCCAGCCGAAAGAGCCTTAGGGCCGTACCCACAACAATCACGAAACCAAGCCAAAGTTTCGAATTCAATAAGCGAGGACTCCTGGCTTGGTCCATCTGGGAAGGGTGCGCAGTCACGTTGCGAGAGCATAAACGATTACCTTCGGCGAAGCAAAATGGCTTGTAATCGCGCAGAAAGCGATAGAATTAGGTAGTCTCTCTCGTATTGCAGATGCATTTTCAGCTCGCAATTCATGCATTGGCCGCCGCGCATACGGCGCTCCCGCTTGTCTGGCAGCTGCGGTTGGCAAATAACTCTCTAGCGCTAATGGAATCAGTTATCGTCGTCGCCGCAGTTGCGATGATTTTTTTCCGGCCCCAGTCGAATACTGCACCGCGTTTCCTGGCCATCGAACGCTGGTTTGCCAAGCTGGCACGAAGAGAAACTTTATCCGTCGCCAGTGTGGGTCTGCTCGCGGTTTGCCTCCGGGTAGCGTTGATGCCTGTCCTGGGCATTCCGAAACCAATCGTCCAGGACGAATTCAGCTATTTGCTGGCGGGCGATACTTTCGCACAAGGTCGCTTGACCAACCCCCCCCATCCGATGTGGGTTCACTTCGAGTCCTTTCACATCCTCCAGCACCCAACCTATATGTCAATGTACCCCCCGGCCGAAGGTCTTGCGTTGGCATTCGGGGAACGTCTCGGACATCCATGGATCGGGCACTGCCTCGTGACGGCTGCTATGTGCTCCGCACTGTGCTGGATGCTGCAAGGGTGGCTGCCTCCCGGTTGGGCTTTGCTTGGAGGCATGCTGGTGCTGCTGCGGTTGGGCATCCTCAGTTACTGGATGAACACTTACTTTTCGGGCGCCTCAATAGCAGCTCTCGGCGGCGCGCTTGTACTCGGTGCGTGGCCGCGGCTGAAACGTCATTCCCATATGCGGCATGCGATCGTCATGGGATTGGGACTAGTCATTCTCGCTAACAGCCGCCCTTACGAAGGCTTACTTCTCAGCCTGACTGTCGCCGTGGCTATGCTGAGATGGCTGCTCTGGCCAAACCAGTTGCGGCCGACGACTCCACTCAAGAACGCAGTGCTCCCGATTGCGGCGATCCTCGCAATCGGTGCAGTGGCAACCGGCTATTACAACTATCGTGTTACGGGAAGCCCTTTGCAGATGCCCCTTTTAGTAAATCGACAAGTGTACGCGCCGGCACGCTATTTTATATGGCAAAGCCCACGCCCTGAGCCTTTGTACCGTCACGCCGTCATGCGTGCTTTTTACGAGAATGAATTTCGATATTACCAAGCGGGACGCACTGCTTGGGGCTTCCTTCGCCATGGGTTCGCGAAGTTTCGACTGTTTTGGATGGTCTTCCTGGGCCCGGCTCTGACCATTCCACTATTAGCGATCCCATGGGTCGTGCGGGATCGCAAAATGCGCTTTCCGTTCCTTGCGGGCTGCGCATTTCTTCTCGGACTAGCGGCCGAAATCTGGACATTCCCGCACTATTTCGCCCCTGCGACCGGGCTTGTGTACCTGATTCTGGTGCAATGCATGCGTCACATGCGATTTTGGCAATGGCGCGGAAAACCGGTGGGTATTTCACTTCTGCGAGCCATACCGCTCATAGGTGTCGCGTTGATCGTCCTGCGATCCAGCGCAGTGCTGGCTCACGTCCAAATTGAACAGCCCTGGCCTCGTGGCAATCTTGCCCGGGCAAGCATTATCAACACCCTGGAGCACTCACCGGGAGAACATCTGGTTCTTGTCCGATATAGAGCAAACCATAATTTCGATGTTGAGTGGGTTTACAATCTCGCTAATATCGACGCCTCGAAGATAGTCTGGGCGCGCGAGATGGATTACCGGGATAACCAGGAATTGCTACAATATTTCAAGCATCGAAGTGTGTGGCTGCTCGAGGCCGACGAGTCACCGCCAAGACTCTCTCCATACTTGTCCATGAATAGTCGCGGAAGCCCCAGTTCGGAGGGAACCGTTGCACCGGGTGCTTCGAAGTAAGCACCAATGTCGAAGAGAAGCAGCAGAGGCGCGCCTCTGATCAGGGCCAGTGCGCGCTTTATGGCTTTGAGCCGCGTAATCACTCTCGATTGCGCTCACCGCGCTGATGGCGCCGGAAGAGTGGTGTTTTGCGAACGATTACGCTCATGCGGTGGGTGCCGATGGTATCGTCTCATTCATCCCGCTTCGCAAACAGAAAGTTCAGCGCCTCAGGGAAACGCTTTGCCCACTCGCCTTCGCTGTGCGTTGCGCCCTCGTCGATTTTCACCAGCAACCGACTTTCATCCAAGCCCGCGCGGCGCAGGGTCCGTTCGAGTTCGCGGACGTCTTCCACGAGCTGCTTATCTTTGTCCTCACGGCCCGCTTCTCGAGTCCCTATGGCCAAAAACGCTTTCTCGGGCCACAGCCGGCAAAGGCGGCTATGCTTCAGGATCCTTCGATTGGAGACAAACAGCGACGGACTTTCCAGCAGCAGGCGACCGAATACTCCTGGGTGCTCCGTAACCGCGTAAAGCGAAATGAGCGCACCTAGCGAAGACCCTCCCAACCCGGTATTTTCAGGACCCCGAGCAATTCGGTATCGCTCGTACACAAACGGCATGACTTCGCTCATCAGGAACTCAGGATAGCGCTTCCCTTGCGGCCGCAGAATCGGCGGATGAAGCGAACGGTATGGTAGGTACTCCTTGATGCGGTCGCCCTGGGTATTGTCGATCCCAACGACGATCAGCGGCGGAATCATTTCCTGGCGAATCAGGCGGTCGGCAGTTTCGTCCACTTGCCATTCGACGCCGGCGAAGGCGGTCGCGCGGTCAAACAGATTTTGGCCATCGTTCAGGTAAAAAACGGGGTAATGACGCGTTTCATTGCCCGGTGCGTCATATCTTGGAGGCAGCCAGATCCGCAGCATTCGCGTGTTGCGAAATATACGGCTGTGAAGTTCATGCAGCCGAAGATCTCCGGTGACGGATTCGTTCGGTGGCGCTGCTGGGGCTTGACTGGCTTCTTCCATCATCCGATGTAGGACGCAGGCGTCGACGCCCGTGCCGGCAAGAGTCTCTTCAATCCCGGCGCAAGGCACCCGCGGCCAGAAATGATGAGAGCACGGTAATGAGAAAAATTAAAGTCAGCGATGAGAGACACAAAATGCACCACGTCGCCAGCACGAATTTCTCGATGTATGTGAGATAGAGAGCAAACCCTAGGCCCGCCGTCGAAGCGATCAGAAGCACCAACGGAGTCTCAGTTTTCGTCCGACAAAATGTCGCTAAGTAAAAAAGCACGCCGTAACCGAGAATGCCGATCAGCGCATCCGGCACGCCGAACACAGTCGAGTAAATGCTGCGGTTAACGATATCGCAATTGAAACTCGCCCCGAAATCGCAGTAAGTCGTCTGCGAAGTCCCATAGTGGTGATAAAGGGAGACCGAGGAGACGACCATCCCAGCCAACGCGAGAATAGCAATCACCTGAAGCAGGCGACGCGAAGCTGAGGTCATGGCAGACTGCATCCAGTCGCCTCGCTCAGGAAGTCCAATTCGTGCTCGCCCTCGACCCGAGTGCCATCGGCGAAGATCCAGGTGGGGAATCGCTTGATCCCGGCTTCGTTGCAAACCGGTTCGATACCCTTCGAGCCTTTGATCCCGCACTCAATGTAGGGAGCGAACTGAAACGATGAGCCAAACTTCTCCTTCTGCTCCTCGCAATGCGAGCACCAATAAGCGCCGTACATTTTGGCCTGCTTGGTCGTAAGGCACTTGGCAAAGGCGTCCAGACGACTGTTTCGTCTGTGCCATCCAAAATAGTATGCGGCCGCAAACGCGATTACGATCACAACAGCGATCACGATGTAACGGGACCGTCCCGAACCTGGCTGAGTCTGCCCTTCCCGTTTCTGTTGTCTTTTTCTGCGCTCTTGTGACATAGGGATAAATTCTTATACCACGACGTTCAACGCGGATGGCAGGACGTCCAGCGTCTGGCATTGCAAAGTCAGCACTTCGCCGTCGATCATTACGTCCACCGGGTCGTCCAGATAAAAGTCGATCCGGTTCGCCTCCCGCCGTTCGGCCAGGGGATGCTGAATATGCGTGCCGTCATACAGCGTGGGCAGGTTGCGGATCAGACCCAATCGTCCGATCGGCCCCCAGCGCACATATTCGATGAGCCCATCATTCGTGTGAGCCTTAGGCGCGATCATCATTGTTCCGCCGGTGAATTTGCTGTTGTTAAAAGTCAAAAACAAGCACGGGCGGCGGTCGATTTCCGCTTCGCCATCGACGCGCAAGGGGAATGGCCGACGCCGAAAGCGAGCTAAGGAAATAAAAATAGACGATTGATAGCCTAGTTCTCCCCACCCGCTGAAACGCCGGGCCCGCAAGGTCGCAACGTCCGCGGCAAATCCCATCGAGAGCAGATTGATGTAGTGCAGCACCCCTTCCGTGTGGCGCAATCGCAAAACATCAGAGGGCTGAGATCGCCCCGCGAGCAACGCCTCGACGGCGTGGTCCACTCCACGATCGGTGAATTCGCGCAGGAATGAATTTCCCGTGCCCAGTGGAAGAAAAGCCAGCGTGGCGGGTTGATCGGATTCCTCAGTTGGAAAAAGCCCGTTGACGATCTCATACGACGTGCCGTCACCGCCGACAGCAATAAATTTTCGATAACCCCGGGCATAGGCTTCACGCGCCAGGCGTATGCCATCTCCAGGAGTCAAGGTTTCGACGACATCCAGCCTGATTCCGCCGGCACGCAAGCGACCCAGCGCCCCGGGAACCAGCTTTCGACAGCGTCCCCCGCCCGCAGCCGGATTTACCACGGCAAGGAACGTCTCGGTGTTGCTCACAGTTCGACCACGGCCGCCCGGCCCAGAAATTTTCGAATCTCTTCAGCCAGTTCGTTACGCTTGATTTTCATGGACGCGGTGCGAGGAAAATCCTTTTTGCAAAGTAGGTATCCGCCAACCCGTTTGAAGTCAGGCAAACGTCGATTACGCGCGACGATCTCCTCTTTCAACACATCAGTGCACTCCTGGTTTTGTTCTAAGCGAAGAAGGAGAACCAGCATCTCACGTCCCAGAGTCTTTGCCGGCCATAGATAGTTCGCGGCGAAAATGCAGCTTTCTTTCACCGGCAAGCCGTCAAAAATATTCTCAATGTCTTCCGGATATATATTCTTGCCGCCCTCGGTGACGATCATGTTCTTCTTGCGCCCGAAAAGCTGCAAGTGCGCATCGCCATCGAATCGACCTAAGTCTCCCGTCAGCAGCCAGCCGTCAACGATCGTTTGGGCGGTCAATTCCGGATCATCCAGATAATGGGACATCGCCGTCTTCGTGTGCGCCGCAACTTCACCAATTCCTTCGGCATCCGGGTTCAAGATCCGTAGTTCCACTCCCGGCAGGGATTTCCCCACCGTATTTGAGCGAAATGGTTTCAGGTCGTTGACCGTGAGCACGGTGCAAGCCTCCGTGAGGCCGTATCCGTTTGCAATCGGTATCCCCAGATCATAGAAAAACTGCAACGTTGCTGATTCGACGAAGGCGCCGCCAGTAATGAACGCCAGCAATTCCCCGCCGAACGCGCTGTGGACACCCGGTAACAGCCGGCGGCTTAACTTCACATTGGGCTGTTTCTTGGTGAGCCGGCGATTGATCCCGATCATCCGGTTGAGGAAAAATCGCTTGACCGGGGATAACTCGTCAAACTTTCCGCGCAGCCCGCGTTCCAGGTTCTTCAAAATCATCGGAACCAGCGCGACATAGGTGATCTGGTAGCGGACGAAGGCATCACGCACAAACTCTGGACGCAGCGTCCGCAGATGCACCACACACGCGCCGCAGACGAACGGACCGATGAAGCCAACCATAAAATCAATCGCGTGGTTGGTTGGCAGAATACTGAGGTAGCGCACCCCCGGCCAGAACGGATACCACGCCGTCAGCGACTTGCACTGCTCCAGATAATTCTCGTGGGTGAGGACGCATCCCTTCGGCCGTCCACCCGTACCGGACGAATAGACAATGCAAGCCACGTCTGTCCGCTGTCGCAAAACAAAATCAGGATTACCTTTGCGGCGGAAATCTTCCCATCGATAGGCACCGGCGAGATCGGCTCCCAGATGCGCTTCCGTGACCAGCACCTTTTTGAGCTTATGGTTCTTGAACTCAGGCGACTGCGTGATTGCGCGCCACAGATAGTACTCAACAATCAGGAACTTGGCTTTGGAGTGGTCCAACAACTGCAAGTGTTCAGCCGCCGTCAGCTTGTAATCAAGCGGCACCAACACCCCGCCGCGATAAAAAACCGCGTAAGCTGAAATCAGCCACTTCGACTGATTCGTCATAATAATCGCGGCACGATGACCGGCATTGAATTCCGCATCCTCCAGCGCACGGGCCAGAGGCAGAGCGACGTCCTTGAAATCGGAGTAGGTAAGCCGAATCTTCTCTCGATCCCGGTCCGCCTCGATGAGGCAGACTTCGTTTGGCCAGCGATCCAAAGCATCCCGTAGAGCAGCGCCCAGACAGCTGTATTGGTCGAGATTGAGCATTAGGACTTTATTTCACCACAGAGGCACAGAGACCCATGAAAAGCATCCGCGAATCACAACCGAGTCTGGATTCGGTCGGCGAGTGTGCGAAAATCCGATACTCCCTGCAATTCGTAATCCGGTAGCTCAATGTGAAAGTGATTCTCAAGCCTGGTCAACAGATCGAGAGCCTGCAAGCTGTCGATCCCGAGCGTCTTGAAGAAGTCATCGTCGGGGGTAAGTTTCTCTCGCGGCACCTTGAAATGCGCCGACGCTAGGTTCAATACCTCTTCAAGCGTTTGTTTAGCCATCGCCATTATCCTACCTCCTTTGTTGAGATTGTCATCCTGAGCAAAGGGAAGGACCTATGTACTTGGCCTGACCAAAATGATCAGGGCAAATACGGCAGCGCGTCCTCGCTTGCCGCGAACTTTCTCAGACCAGCCTCGACCGCGGGCTGGGTAAACAGCTCGCAGAAAATATCGATTTCCGCTCTCAGTTCATCATACGGAATCGGCTTGATAAATTTCTTCGCGGCGATCGCCGTGCGCCGATCAAACTTGCGGAGCTGAGCCGCGGTCGTCCGCGCCACCCGCAGTGCCTCGCCTTCCGCAACCACTTGGCTGACCAATCCCACTTGTTGCATCTTGGTCGCGTTGAAACTTCGTCCCGTAAGCAGCAGATCGCGAACCAGCGCGTTCCCCAGATCTCGCTTCAGGCGCGGAATCCCTCCAAAGCCGGGGATCAATCCCAGCCTAAGCTCGGGAAAACAAAATCTCGCCATCTTGTCAGCGATGATCAAATCGCATACCAGCACCAGCTCAAAGCCACCACCGAAAGTCACTCCATGCACTGCAGCGATCGTGGTCAACGACGAACCGTCGATCGTATTCAGAACCCGGTGAATGCGCTCCAGGTAATCACGAACGCCCTTGGCCGCATCCTCCTGCTCCATCTCGTGAGAACGACGATACAACTCGCGCAAATCAGCTCCGGCACAAAACCCAGCCTTGAGCTCGCTATAAACGATGAGCGCGTGAGCGCGCTCCTCGAAACTCTTTAGGATCGCGGCAAACTTCTCGAGCTCGTCCAACGTAAGCGAGCCGATCTCATTGCAGGGCTCGCGATGCAATGCCAGCTCGACCACGCCGTCCCGCAACTCGAACGAAAGCGCCCGACCGTGGAAAGATTCCATGCCCAACAGGGTTTCCTTTGCGTATCTTTGTGTCCTCTGTGGTTAACGCCTCTGGCACGACCGAGCTACGAGGCCTGCTTCACGCCATACATTTCTTCGATCTCTTCCTTCAGGCGCGCCGCAATCAAATCCCGCTTCAACTTTCCATTCGCCGTCAACAAACCGTTATCAATCGAGAACGGCTCCGAATAAATATGAAAAGCACGCACCTGCTTGTAATGCGGTAAGCCCGAATTCACCGCGTCCAACGTAGCCTGCACTTGTTCCCGCATCACGTCCCCGGTTACGACCGCCGACAGAAATCCTCGCCCATTGCCCGCCAGCACAACCTGCTGTGCTCCTGGCATGTTCCTCAGCAACTCATCTTCAATCGGCTCTGGCGCAATGTTGTGACCCGAGCCCAGAATGATCAAATTTTTGATGCGCCCGATGATCTTCCAATTCCCCGTCGCATCCACCTCGCCCTGATCGCCGGTATGAAACCAGCCATCGCGCAAGGCTTTTGCAGTCTCCTGCGGACGATTCCAATATCCGGGAAATACATTCGGGCCGCGAACCACAATCTCGTCGTTCTCCGCGAGCTTCATTTCAATCCCGCGGATTGCCGGTCCAACACGCCCGGGCTCGACGCGTTGTGGATCGTCCATCGTGCAGATGGCGGTGGTTTCGGTCAAGCCATAAACCTGCAGCACGGGAATCCCCAGCATCAGAAAGTACAGTTGCGTCTCCAGGCTCAGTTGCGCCGAACCGCAGATGAGTGCTTCCAGATGAGAACCAATCATCTTCTTACGGATGGTCGGAAACACCACCGCATTAGCCAACCCTAGCCACATGGAATCCGCCCACTTTCCTCGCCGCTCTCGCTTGCGCACCCACGCGCTTTTGGCGCGGCTGTAAATGCCTAGTGCCACACCACCCGTCTTCCAAAGCTGTTCGTCGACGGCTTTGCGCATCCGTTCAAGAAGCGCCGGAACGTTGAGAAAGTAATCGGGAGCAACGGCGCGCATGTCACCCGCTATCTTGCTCAAGTTCGTGTTAAGCGTGAGCCGGCTGCCGCGCAATAGACAGGTCAGCAGCATGATCCAGGACCCGGCGAAGCAAAACGGAAGATAATGGAACACCCGATCCTGTCCCGCTCTGCCCTGCATTAACCCGTCGAGCCGCCCAGAAGTACACTCCAGCATGTGCCTGACATTTCCCGCCGTAAGCACAACTCCTTTCGCCTCACCCGACGTGCCCGACGTATAAATAATGGTTACGGGATCGGAGTCAGCAAGCTGCTCTCCTCCCGGGTGCCCCATCCTTCGCGTTCTTTGCGAAGGGTGGGGATTTTCCTTCCCTTCTTCGACATCCCTGCCCGTAAACACATCCTCAAAGAGCACCTGCGGCGGCGCATCCGGCCAATTCTCCACAATCCCATTTCGCAACTCCGCATCACCGCAACAGATCAGCGCCGGGGAGCAGTCCTTCATCATGGCCACAAGCTCCAACGGCGCCTGCCGCGCATAAAGCGGGACAACGATCAGCCCTTCGGCCATGATGGCCAGATCCATTGCCACCCACTCGGTGCTGTTGTGTGCCAGTAGAGCAATGCGGTCGCCGTGCTGCAGATCCTTGGTCGCAAGAAGCAATCGGGCTTGAGCGATCTGCTTTAACAATCCGGGCCCAGTTACCCCCCAACTCACTTTGCCAGTTTCTTCCTGGTCATGAAGCTCCCAGAGGACACTCGTATCTCTAACTCCTTCAAGCTTCGCCAATATGTCCTCGAGAAAACTCAATCGAAAGCTTCCCTCAGTGTCTCTGTGGTGCAAAGCGCCTCAGCTATAAGCCTCAGCCAACCCACACAACCCCTCACTCATCGGCGGCAAATAATCTTCCCAACCCCACTCCCCCTTACGCGCGGGAAACTCCGGATAACGCCGCTGCACCTCTTCCTCAAAGTACACGCCCATGCGCGCCATCACTTTCAAATTCCGCACCACCGTTCGCCCGATCCCGTCGGCGATCCGCTCGCCATCCTGATCCAACTTCAGCAAAGCCGCAAACAGCTTCGATTCCAAGTCGGCGTCATCCACATTCATCAGCAGATCCTCATGACCACGCTCGCGCATAAGATTGCGAATGCGTTCGTCCATCGTGATCCCCGCCGACGGCACCAGCGCCGGCATACTGGTCACAATCCCGTGATAACGCGACGATGCCATCATGTGGCAAGCCCGGAGAACGCTCACCAATTCATACATGTTGTAGTCTTCAGAACCGAAAACGGGCACGCCGCCGAGCTTTTCTGAAATTCGCGTCGCCGGACGCACATCCAGTCGCTCCGTCGCCGCCAGAATCACGAACACTTTCCGCTGCTTCCGAAATGCATCCACCGCATGCGCGATCGCCGTCAGATAATGCTCATACGCGCGATCGGCCTCCGGTCCTGAATTGTGGAAATACACCGAGCGGTAATGGCTATCTTTATATGCTCCCGCTAGTCCGTGCAACGCGAACTTTGCCACCGATGCCTTCACCGGCCACTCAAAAGGATTAATCGGACACACCACGAGCGCCGGCGTACTTCCATCCCATCCAACTTCGCGGAGCGCTTTCTTACCGTAGTCCGCGGGATGCGGCTCAAACGTCCAAGCCGTATCCGTACCCAGTTCATTGGGCACTCCCAGCTCCCGCAGGATTGCGCGCGATTCCTCGTTGCGCGTGATCACCAGCGAGTTTTGGCAGTAGCGCGCGCACATTTTGGCCACCGTCGCATCCATGTGCCCAGCTTCGGCACCATAGCCCACCGAAAGCTTGTTCTGCGCCGCCGCAATGCCCAACGATCCAATCATCATCGTGGTCAGCGCGTTGGCGAACTTGCTCTTGAACATCGAACCTTCACAAGCCACCACGCCGTGATGCTTCGGCACTTCATCCGACAAGAAAGGAGGAAAGATATCCGGCAGATGCACCTGCGCTGTGCTCTGGAAATATCCGTGTGAGAATTTGGGGACCTGCGTCATCACGCTAAACGCAACCCGCTCAGCGCCGAGGATGTGACGAAGTTGGCGCAGCATCTCCTCCACGCGCACGTCGGAACCCATGTTGCGCGTGCCGTTGTAACCCGCAAATAACAGCTTCAGCTTCTCGCCCGGCTGCCACGGCTTACCTTTGCCCAGCATCCATCCAGCTTTCGATTTTTCAATCAGGGCGCTGACCCAGGCTTCGAGCACCAAGTCCATCATGCCGCGGAACCTCCGACTGTGGCAGGCCAGTCCTGATACCGGTAGGAGAAGTTGCCCTCCCGGCTGAACTTCAACAACGGATAGCTGTACTGCGAAAATGGCACAGGCCTGCGGCCGAGCTCAGAGGTAACCCGCGTATTGTCGAACACTGTATTCCAAACCAGGTAAGGCATGAAGACTTTCATCAGCGACGCCCCATGAGCAACCGCGCCCTTGCGATTCGCCAAAGTATTCACGGTCCCGGAAAAGGGCGCCTCCAGCACCGGCACAAACATGGGTCCGCGTTTCTGTTGCGCGCTGGCCAGCGCATTCGTCAATTCACGAAAAGTCTGCGACTCTGTTCCTGAAGAAAGATGATAGATATCGTGCTGCGGACGATCTTTCTGGTGCAACGTGGCAATCGCATCCGCCACAAAGTCCACGTTCACAATGTCAATCTTGTCATTCGGGCGAAACGGAAGCACCGGCAAACCTGCCAGAAAAACAAAAGCTTTGACCATGTCGAATTGCGTGGTCTCCGCGCGGCGGCTGTCGCCGAGCACGATGCTTGGCCGAAAGATCGTAATCGGCACTTCCGGCAAAAGCTGCCGGATCATATGCTCGCAAAACTTCTTGGTGCGCGCATACGGATCGTAATCCGAGCGCTCCCAATCAATCGACTTATTCTCTGTGACCACTTCATTCTTGCGCTTCCCCGCCACAGCCACGGTGCTCACGTGGCTAAACCGGCGCAGGCCGTGATAGTGGTGCACCCGCATGGCAAGCTGTAGGACTTCTAACGTTCCCCGCAGGTTCACATTCAGACAGCTCTTCTCCGACTTCCGATTCAAAGACGCCGCACAATGAATCACCGAATCGGTAGTGTGGATCAAGCGATCGTAGTCATCCCGGCTAAGCCCGAATTGCGGCCCGGTCAGATCCCCGCGAAAGATCCGGATCCGTGTCTGTAAATACTCGTAGAAGCGCGGGAAGTCGAGATGCAATTGCAACGCCTGCCACAGCCGCACCTCCGCATCGTGCGGATCGCGCGCCCGCACCAACACATTCAGCGAAGCTCCATGCTGCTCCAGGAGATTGGCGGCGACGTGTCCGCCGATGTACCCGGTAGACCCGGTCAGGAATATCGCCACGTTGCTCCATTGGTGCCGGTTTTAATAGTCTCGCCGTTACTCTCGGCCTCGGCCAGCTGAAAACTCCTTGACGGCCGCGCCTCCAGAGGACGCCCTTCAATTAGCGGATACGTCCATCGCCGCAGCGCCGGAATGTGAATGTTGATCCAATACTCCCACCAATCGATGCCCCGCGTGTCGTAGCCGAAATCAGCCTTCTCTTCCGGCACCAGCGCAGACGCGAGTTTCTCAACATTCTCCGCCACGAAGTCATGCTCGTTCAGAAGAATAAACGGCTCGAACAATTCGATCAGCTTTTCCACTTTTTCCAGACTGCGTTCCGCCCGCGCCAGCGGCGTCTTTCGCAACGGAAGCGGCGACATAATCCGCTGAATAGACTTGATGATCGCCTTCTGCGCCGGCGCCGACATGCGCTCATAGCGCTGCTTCGAAACCGGAATCGCGTCGAAGCGCAACCGCAGCCAGCTCTCCAGACCTTCCAAGGCCCGGTAATGTTTGCGATGCGCCAACGACGTCAGTTCAATTGACCGCCGCATATCACACGGATTTGTAACCGACGTGGCCAGCTGATAAATCTCCGCATTCCGCCGCTCGACGATGGCAGCCGCAATCAGCGTCATGCCGCGGCACACAGCGTCCACCGGAATCACATCGAGGCGCTTGCGTTCGTTCGACGGCAACTGGCGAAAATATGTCCCCAGCAAATACGAGAGCGCCGCCGATGTGTTGATGCCTTCATTCCACCCCAGGAAAGGCTTCTCCACCGAGGTTTCGACAATCGATGGACGCACCATCGCGATCGGCAGGCCCGCGCCGTACTTGTGAATCAACGACTCCGCCAGACTCTTGGTCAGCGTGTAGGTATTCGGCCAGCCCAATTCGTTCCCGCGTTTCTTCCCGGCTTCGGTCAAATAACTTCGCAGCCAGCGCACTCGGTTCTTGCGAATCTGATTTTCCAGCGCCGCGCCTTTCAAGTCTTTCGACGCATGCTCCTTTTGCCTCGCCTGCTGCCGCAGTTCTTCGGTAACTTCGGCGCTGTCGGCCTTCTCCGCCGCCCGCCCCACCAACTCGTGCAACGACCGCCACTCGGCATCCGCATCGAAAGTCGCCAGACCCGCCGGCGTGTAATTCGGTCGTAGCGTTTCGCTCACTCGCCCATCCCGCGCTCCCGCCACGTAGCACGTGGAAAGATGCAATAAACCTGCATGATCCGACTTGCGAACAAACCCAACGACGCTCACCGCCGCATCTACGTTGGTCAGCAGCGCATCCCGCAGATCAGGATTGAAGTCAGTCAGGCCCGAACTGTTGACGATGAGATCGAGATTCTTTCGCAAGAGCTCCGACACATGCGGCGCCAAGCCAAGCTCCGGCTGCGACACGTCGCCTTCCACGACCTCCACGCGCTCTCGCAAAAACCGCGCGAGCCCCGCACCGTAACGTTTGTACAACGGATCGAAGACCGGAGACTCCTCCACCAACTTTTCGAACCGGCCCTGCGCCGGATTCGACTTCTGCCGCCGGATCAGCAAATAAATCCGCCCGATCTCCGGCAGATCCATCAACAGGTTGACCAGCCAAACCTTCCCGATGAACCCGGTCACGCCGATGAGCATGACATGCTTCCCTGCCAGCGCCGCTCGCACCGAAAGCGGCTCGGCCTGCGGTGCCCCCCCAAAGTGAACGATCGGACGTTCCAGCACCGGCACTTCCCGCGTCGCTGGAATTACCGCCGACTGCAAGGCCAAATCAGTCAGACCGAGATCCCGAACCAATTGATCCGGAGTCCGCGTTCCGTCCGGCCCCGCCCCCGTGATCCTCGCAAACACGCCACGCGGACGAATCACCGGATCCAACAACCTTCCAGTGGCCATGCCATCGCGGAACTCGAGCCGATTCGCAATCAACCATTTCGCCCCCAGATGCCGCGCCAGCGGCCCCATCACGTGATCCAGTCCCTGGCTGACCAGCACCACCTCAACCCCAGAATCGATCAATCGTTTAAGCCCTTGCACTCCCGCTGGCTTCAGCTGTGGCTTCAACTTGTACTGGAAATACTCATCGCCCAAAAGATCCAATCGATCACGGCTGATCCCGCGCAGCACCGTATGGACCACCCGCGTCGCGAACACCCGGTTCGTGGCATACAAAAACGGACGCAGCACCGCCATCACCAGAACCAAGCCCCGCCGCATCCAGCGTTCGATAAACGTCTGCCCATTCCAGGTGAAGAATCCGATCGGGCGCACGGTCGTCAACTCCAGCAGACTGCCCTCCACCCGCCAATAAACTCGCGCAGCAGCCCCGCCCTCACCCGGATTATGATTCAACCGTTTCAAATTCTGGCTCGCCCTCGTTGCTTCGGAAAACCCTGGCTAAACCTCGCTCCGTCCCCTGACTGGGAGGGTACGGTTCTAACAGGCCGTGGAAGATCTCTAGGTTCGTATCAGGGTATGCCTTCAGGCATACCGTAAGCCACTGAAAATAGGTCCGGCTTAGCCGCTGCGAGCGCCGTTCTTACATTCGATCGCAGCCACAGACGGCCATGCAGCCCCTAAGAGCGCAAGCATCCGTCATCATTGTCGGCAAACTCCCTATTGTAAACAATAGCGACAAAAGGACGAAGCTTTAGAAGCACTCTTAGATCCATCCAACCGGTCATCCTGAGCGCAGCCTCTGCATCGCGAAGCGAAGCAGAGGCGAAGTCGAAGGACCCCGATCCCTCCGCCCGCACCGAAAAAGGAACTCTCACAAGATGCCCCGGCACTAACCTCATTTCGAAACCACCAAATTGCTCTTAACCGAGAATATCCCCGGTGTGGTATTCGCCCGGAGAATCACCAGATTCCTGTCTGCCACACTGTCCACCACTCCTTCCAGCGTCACGTGGCCATTCTTCACGATAAGTCGAATCGGCTTTACCACCGGCATCCCGTAGCGCTGCAGCGGCGGGTATCCATAGATCGACCGGTACAAACTCTGCCGAAGCCGGTCGTCCATCGGCGAAAGTGGTAAAACCTCGATCTGGTTGTCGACCTTCTCCACGCCTTCAATCCGCTTCACCGCCCCCTCGGCATCCGACTTCAAAGCCGGCTTGGTGACCTGCCCTACCAAAGTGACGTTGTAGCCATCGACCTTGTATCCCAGGTTGTCAAATACGGTCAAGTACGGCAGCATCACCAGTTCGTGCCGTACTTCCTTCTGAATGCGCTCCACCGCCTGCGGAGGCACTTGTCGTTGCTGCGCCTGCGCCGGCAACGCGAACATTCCTAACACAACCGTAACAATGCTGATCACGGCAAATAGATACCTGCCTCTCACGACCTTATCTCCTCCTCCTCGCTGATTTGTTTTCTGAAATCGATTAGGGATGTGATCCAACCAGGCTGGGGAATTGCCGCACCCCGCTCCGCTGCATACTGCCGTCGACCCGGTCCAGCATCGTCAAGGTGCAACCCTCCGGGTCAATGCTGATTTCCTCCCGATGGATTAGAACCAGGTGCGGCCCTTGCTCCACGTGAGAGACGTCCTTGGTCGCACCGCATCCGGTGGAATCAGTCATGTGCCCCGTATTAATGTTGTGCCGCGCCGCATCCAAAACCAGCCCATTCGACTTCACTTGCTCCAGGTCTTTCGTGAACTCATTCGAAACAAACTTGCCCGATGTCGCATCCCACATCCACCAGGTTTGACTGCCCCACTTCGCGCCGAATTCCCGCAACACTCCAATGTCAAGATATCCGTCAAAGTTCACGTCCTTCACCTCGAAGAACCTGACAAACCTCTCTGGATCTGCCGAGCTTTCTGCCTCCAGCGATTGCAGCAACCTTCCCGTGTCGCAGGTGAAAACACGGATCCAGCCCACCCGCTGCAATTCAGTGCCGGCCGATGAGTCATCGCTCGTCAGTCTCTTCCATCCGGAATCAGGCTCCAGTCGCAAGTGCAACACCAAGCCCTCCGCACTCACCTGCACTTTCAAATCTTTGTTCGCAACCTGCAGTTCTGCAGTGTTCAGCGAGTCTTTCGATCCAAATAACAGCAATCCATCACAGCCTGCTGCTTCAGTCGTCTGTAACGCTGACGTGGACGTCGCGAGTCCTACCGCGATAAGCAAGGCACAAATTGTGTATCGAAGCATCGAAGCACCTCTAAATCCTCACGCCACTGACGCGGAGCCCACAATTTGAGCGAACTTATCCAGGTCAATATTCCCCCCGGACACGATCGCCACAACCTTTCCCGAACCCGCTCGTCCCGACAAAGCCGCCGCGATTGCGCAAGCCGCAGCCCCCTCGACAATCACCCGATTCCTCTCCGCGATCAGTTTCATGGCCTGCGCCGCCTCTGCCAAAGTCACAACCAGCGACCCATCCAGCAGCCGCCGCGCTCGTTCAAACATATTCGGAAACACCATCTTGCTGGCAATCCCGTCCACAAACGAAGTCTTGTACTCCACGCTTCGCGGCTCGCCCGCAGCCCACGAGGCCGCCAACGGCGCCCCGGTCTCGATCTCCGCCGCATAGATCCGCACTCGCGGCGCTCGCTCCCGCAACACCGCCGCAATGCCGCACGACAACCCTCCCCCACCCCACGGAATCACCACCGCATCCAAATCCGCCAAATCCTCGAGCAACTCCAGAGCGATCGTGCCATTGCCCGCCATCACATCCGGATCATCGAACGCATGAATGAAAGTCGCTTCCACTCCCGGATACGACCGAGTCTCAAACGTCCGCCACCAATCGGCAAACGGAACCTTGATCACTCGCCCGCCCATCCGCTCGACCGCACTAACCTTTGTAGCCGGAGCCGTCTCCGGAGCCACAATCGTCGCCCGCACCCCCATCCGCCGCGCACAGAACGCAACCCCCTGCGCCATGTTGCCCGCCGACGCCGTCAGCACTCCCCGCTCCAACTGCTCCCGCGGAGTCCGCGCCATCACATTCGCCGCGCCCCGAATCTTGAACGACCCGATCGGCTGCAGGTTCTCCAGCTTCAAATACACCTCCGCCGGACTCTCCGCATTACACCGCACCAAAGGCGTCCGCAGCGCCACGGCTGCAATGTTCCGCCGCGCCTCCGCCACCTGCTCAAGCGTGATAGCCATCCCCATATCTTAACCGCGACACCGGCGTCTCCTTTTGTTAACCTTCGTGTCGTATAGAGCGAGGAGAAGACTCTTGATTCGTATCAGGGTATGCCTTCAGGCATACATCAGTCCTGAAAACGGGCCCGGCTTCAGCCGCTGGGATTCGATGTTTGTCCTGCGACACAACATTTTTCCGCAGCGCGGCGGGTGCCCCACGTCTCGCGCTTTTCGAGACGTGGGAAATACGGCGCCCAAACGAAAAAGGCCGCCGAACCTCAGCGGCCTTCTGTAATCCAAACTGTTCGAGAACCTAATCCCCCAAAACCGGCTCACCAACCTCCGGCTTAGGCTTCGACGCCGTCAAAGCCCCCAAAGGAATAAACCCGTTCTCCGCGACAACCGGCTTCTCCTGCAACACGACTTCGCGATACAGTGCCGCCATGCGTGCATTGTAAGCCGCATCGTCCTTCTGCGGACCCCGCGCAGCCGCCTGCTTCGCATCGCGCGCGCGCTTCTTTTCTTCCCCAGAGTTCTTCGCAATACCCAGCTTGTCCAGATCGCGCTGCTCTTCGTTCGTCACCAACTCATCCTTAAGCAGCAAAGAGTGCTCGGTGGATTCCATCTTCACGTTCTTTCCGCCCGCAAAGATTTCATGCCGTCCATGCTCCTCATACCACTTGGTAAGGGTCGCGGTCATGTGCATCTTCTCGATGATGTTCCGCCATCCCACCCCAGTGTTGTAAGCGCAGAAGGAAATCTCACCTTCCTGCGTGGCATAAGGAATAATGCACTGCTCCGTCCGCCGGAAATCGTAATTGAACAGATCCTGAAACCACATCCCCGCGATAAACAGGAAATTCCACCGGTCCTGCCGTCGCTTCATCACGTCGTCAATCGTCCGGTCCGGACCAACCTTCCCATAATTCTTCCCGGTAGCATTGAAGTTCTTATCAAACTTCTTCAAAAGATCCATCAACTTAAAATGGGTAGGCGACTGGAACGGATCGTAGTTCTTCATCAAACACAAAGCCATCCCCACAATCGTAAGAAACTTCCCCCGCGCAGCATCGTTAACCTTCTGAATATCTCGAGCCAGTTGATCGCCCTTCAGAAACGCGGTAACCGGAACCGCCTCTTTGGTCTCCTTATCGATCATCACAGCCATCCCCGTCCCACAATTCGGATGGCAGCCACAGGACAATTGTCCCCAGTTGTTCTTGGGGTCGTCTACGTGCATCAGGTCGGCCCAGTCGGAGAAGGTTCCCATGAAGGAGATTGGGAACCAGTCGCGGCTGGGTTCGCCCAGGCCGGTTTGGTTTTTTACGTCGTGGGCTAGATGCGAGAGCGTATAGCGCTGGGCTTCGCGCCGGTCATCGGTTACGGCTTCGTCACGGCCGGTGAAGCTTACCGGCTGGAAGGACAAAAAGCCGATTCGCTTGGGGTTATCCAGAGCAAACTTGATGATTCTTCCTACCTGCTCGTTGTTGATGCCATTTACGATGGTTACTACCGGGACGATTTCTACTCCGGCTTTGTGCAGGTTCTCGATCGCCTTCAACTTCACGTCGAACAGGTTGCCGACTTTGCGGTGGGCGTTCGCCGCGTTGCCGATTCCGTCGAATTGCAAATACGCGTAGCGCATGCCAGCTTCGGCGGCTTGCTGCGCAAACTCCAGACTCTTGGCGAATTCGATTCCGTTGGTTGCGGCTTGCACGCTGTTGTATCCGACTTTGCGGGCGTAGCGGACGGCATCCAGGAAGTACGGCGAAAGCGTTGGTTCGCCGCCCGAGAACTGCACTGACATCTGGCGCCGCGGCTTGATGGTGATCGCATTGTCGAGCATGGTCTTGATGTCTTCCCAGCTCAACTCGTGGACGAAGCCGACCTGATTCGCGTCCATGAAGCAGGGATCGCACATCATGTTGCAACGGTTGGTGAGGTCAATGGTGAGCACCGAGCCGCGTCCGTACTTCACCGTGCTCGAGCCATGGTGGTGGAGCTTTTCGTCATTGTGCGCGACGATGTCGCGGCCGGGGAACACTTCTTCAAGGTGGCGCGAGAAGTCGGTGTCAATCGACATCACATCTTCGAAGTGACCATGTTTCTCGCAATCCTTGATCATCAAGATCTTGCCATCGCGCTCGATGATCTGAGCCTTGATCTCGCCGACTTTTTCGTTGGACAGGATTTCCACGGGCAGCTGGCCATCAAGAATCTGCTGGCGGATTTCCGGCACACACTTCGGACAAAGCGAGTCCGTGGTGCGCGGCCAGCCCAGCGGCGGCTTGGTCTTCTCATAGGACTTGAGCAGGGGCTTGTCGGACCACTTGGGCTTCGGGGAAGGATTCTGTTTGATCCGGTTGGCGCGCTCGAATACCGCCCACACACCCTTGGCGGCAACGGTCACTGCTTTCTCCACATACTTTACTGGCTTGTGCATGTCCTCTCGCTTTCCACTGCTTGGGATTATGGCAAGTCAGGCGTCTGCCACTTTTCCCCGGGTGAAGCTTCACAACCAAACTGTGAAAACGGTTGAACCTGTAGAGGCCTACCCCCGTCTGACCTTCACTCCGTAACCTACGGCGTATTACTCAACAAGAAGAGTGCCTCTCGATGGACCTCTCCCTGAATTTCTTGATGTGACTATCCTATTGAAAGCAATGCCGGGATGGCACGCGCAACCCAATGAAAGGGGCAAAATCGGGGTTTAGCGGTGGAAATGGTGCATTGGACGGATGTAAGTGATTGAGGGGATTAGAGTTTGGTACGAGCTTCCAGCTTCTGAATGGTACCCGGCTGTAGCCCGCTCAAGGGCGGCAGCAAATCCCGTATTGCTGCCAAAGCCGGAACCACGGGCTGTGCGCGAGAATTTCGTCGTGCCTTCGGTTCGCGGCTGAGATGTCGCTTGCCTTCAGCGGCCGGATGTCCGGTACCGCGTAGACACGCTCTAGCCACTCGATTTCGGCAATGGTCTGCTCGGCATCCATCCATCACAATATCTAACAGAAGGGCGAGAAGGTCAATCTGGAGCGCCATCTCCAAAGACCCTGACTGAGAGATTTGTCTCCCTCCGGTCGATCGTCTGCTCTCTGGCTATCGGATGTCCAAAGCCATTTTAAGCGCCTGATCCAATTCGGCGAGTTTGGGTCTGCCTAAGCAGCCGAGAAATTGGGTGAGGTCGGTCTTGCGTAGGCTCACAAGGTTGTCGCACATGATCCAACTGGAGTGTTTCAGGCCCTCGTCAGGCCCGACCGGCACCTGGGTAGACAGGCCGTCCCCCTGACTGAATACGGGCGCGCAGACCACGGTGGAGAACCGGGAATCGATGAGGATCTGGCGGCTGACAATTACGAAGGCGCGATAATGCTTGGGATCACCTCCGGGCTTGTATACGCGATAGAGTTCGCCGCGCTTCACTCGGCTTCGCCGGATGCTTGATATTCCAGGGCGTCGGACGCATCGGCGTTCAGGCGCTGAGCGGCGGCGTTGATCCGTTCAAGGTCGCGAGCCTGCACCGCGGCCCGGGCACGCTCGCGCAAGAACTCCCGAAGCACCTGTTCGATCAAGGCGGATCGGGACTGCTTGGAGCCGGCAATGCGGTCGATGGCAGCCAGCAGGTCTGCGGAAAGTGTGATAGATGTCTTCTCCTTCATACTACTATTATACTACTCCCAACGTGGAACGAGGAGTGATTTCCGAAATGGCGGCAAAGTGGTTCCCCGAGGGTGTGCGTTTTCGCCTCCCACCCTTCCGCAAAGAACGCAGAAGAATGGGGCACCCCTCGTTTGTGTGTGATTTAGGTATCGCGGGTGAATGGGTGGGCCACCTGCCGCCAACGCTGTCATACTGAACGAAGTGAAGGATCTCTGCATTGCGTCGGCAACACCAGCTTCGCAGTAGTGCCATTCCCGTCCGCCGACCTTGATTTTGCCTATTTAGTCCGCGTAGTTAGAAGCGCTGTCTGCGCCGCTCCGCTTTGGTGTTGCCCAATCCGCGCGAGATCCTTCGCAGCCTGTAGGCCACTCAGGATGACGTCAAATGAATCGGTTAAGAACGCGGAAGAATGGGGCACCCCTCATTTGTGCGTGACTTAGACTTTGGTATTAATGGGTCGGGCCACCGCGCCGACCCGGTCACCTTATTCCTGTCCCAGTCAGCCTCGCTTTCTGTGAGCCATTCGGGCCGTTATCGGTAATCGTCAAGTTCCCACTTCGTTGCCCAAGCTTCGTCGGAGTAAACGTGACCGTGATGGTGCAGCTCTCATCGGGCGCAAGCAGCTTCCCACAGTCATTCTCTTGCGCGAAGTCGCCGTTCGCGGCAATGCTCGTGATCTGCAGATCATCTCCACCGGTATTCGACAGCGTAACTGGGGTTGGCAAGCTAGTCTGGCCGAGAGCCACGTTCCCGAAGTCGATACTGTGCGGTGACAGAATGCCGGTTGGTGTGAGGTGGACATGCCGGATACGATTGTTGCCAAAATCGGCGATAAAAAGATCGCCTGCGCCGTCGATGGCCAACCCGATATTTCCGATTATTGCCTTAGTCGCGAGTCCACCGTCGCCGCTGAAGCCAAGCGTGAGGGGTTGCGCCGCATCCCCCGCCACGGTTGTGATCGTTTGTGTTGCTGCGTCCACCCTTCGAACGACATTGTCGTATCCGCCGCCGATGAAGAGATTTCCCGCCGGATCTACGGCAACCTCCAGAGGGTCCTCCATGCTGGCGCTCGTTGCCGGACCGCCGTCGCCACCGAAGGTGGGGAGTCCGTTAAGGGCGACGGTCGATATATTCTGCGTTGCGACGTCGACGCGCCGGATCCGGTTGTCCCCGGAATCCACGATGAAGACGTTGCCAGAGCCATCCACGGCAACTCCGACCGGGCCATTCAAATTTGCAATTGTGGCTGGACCGCCATCGCCGCACGGATCCGTGCTGGAAGAGCATATGTTGCCGTCGCCAGCCACAGTAGTGATGATTTGTGTTGCGGCATCGACGCGGCGAATCCGGTTATCGCCGCCATCGACGATAAACAGATTGCCAGTGTTGTCCACCGATACACCGGTTGGAAGATTCAAGGTGGCGCTGGTCGCTGGTCCGCCGTCGCCGCAAGGATCGGTAGAAGAACTGCAAAACAAGCCTGGAGTCCCGGCATAGGTCGTGATGACCCCAGTCGCGCCATCAACCCGCCTTACTAGATTGTTACCGGTGTCGGCAATAAAAAAGTCCGCTGACGAGTCAACAGCAACCCCTTCGGGAGTGCGCAGGGAAGCCTGAGTAGCCAACCCGTTGTCGCCGGAGTAGCCTGCAATGCCGTTGCCGGCGACGGTCGTAATGTCTTGGGTAGCGCTGTCCACGCGGCGGATTCGCTGATCGGAAAAGTCAACGATAAACTGGTTGCTGGACGAGTCCAAGGCCAGGTTAATGGGCAGAGCAAGAATAGCGTTGGTGGCCAGTTGGTTGTCTCCTCCGGAGCCACCGCCAGCAATTGTTCTGATCTTGCCGCCGGATACCTCTCGGACGCGCTCATTGAAAGAGTCTGCGATTAGAATGTTGCCGGCAGCGTCCACGAACACCGCGAGGGGGCGATTCAGCAATGCCTTGGTGGCTTTTCCATGGTCGCCGCTGAAGCCGGAATTGCCAGTACCGGCTACTGTGGTGATGATTTGCGTGCTGGCATCCACGAAGCGGATTCGCGAGTCTCTCCGGTCGGCAATATACAGGTTGCCGGCAGCGTCCACGAAGACTCCGGCCGGGGTGCTGAGGTTAGCCTGTGTCGCGGGACCCCCATCGCCGCACGTTCCTGTTGGCGGAGAACACGGGGTTCCATTTCCTGCGACCGTGGTGATGATCTTGGTCTTGCGATCTACCCGCCGAATGCGATTATCCTGAAAATCGGCAATGAAAACATTGCCGGATGCATCAAGCGCTACACCGGACGGGTTATTCAAGTTGGCTTGACGGGCTGGGCCGCCATCGCCGCAAGCCATGGTGGAATTCGCACAAGGAGTCCCGCTGCCTGCAAAGGTCGAAATAATCCCCTTAGTGTTGACCATGCGGATGACGTTGTTCAATGTGTCGGCAATGAATACGTTACCGTTTGAGTCGACGGCGACCGCTCCCGGTCCGTTCAGCTGGGCGTTGACGGCGGGGCCGTTGTCACCGCTGTAACCGCCAAAATCGTTGGCTGCCGTGGTATTTCCGGCTACGTTGTTCAGGATTCCGGTTGAGACGTTGACCACCCACACGTGGTTCGCTCCGGCGTCTGCGATGAACACATTTCCGTTCTTATCGAGTCCCAAGCCCGCTGGACCATCCAGGATGGCCTTAGTCGCTGGTCCCCCCGCGCCGCCGATACCCCCATAACCGGTGCCGGCGAAGACAGTGAGATTGCCGGATGCGTCTATCTTGAAGACATATTGTTCTGGGGTCCCCGTGATGTAGACGTTGCCCCGAGCGTCCTTCACCACCCCGCCGGGACGGGCTATATCCGCTGAATGCGGGTCTCGACCGAACGTTCCTCCACCCGCCACCGTGGTGATTATGTTTTGGGCGCGGCCCAGCCGGGGCGAAAGCGACAACATCGTCACAACCGACACGCAGACGAAGTACTGGCGAATGTGAAGGTTCATGGACATTCTCCTTAACGCAAAGTTACTTTCCGTCCTTCGGCCATCTGGTACCCGTACGCTGAAAAAGAGAAGGGGCACGGATCATGTCCCGTGCCCCCCTCAGAGTACGTTGAACGTCGTATCGATCGCGTGGCCAACTACCATGCGCGCCGGCCCTGCGCTACAAGCCACAGGAAAGTACACCCAGGAGTTCCGGCTGTCAAGCAGGAACCGCTGCAGCGAACGGGTGAGAGCGGTGGTTCTCTGCGAGGCCTGGATCGACACCTTGGCTTTATCGCAGCGCTGGAAGCGGCTGCGCCACCAAAAATCTTGCCCCTCTGGCGGCTCGATCGCATTTGCGGATCTGCGGCGCGGCGGGCCGACTGCGCGGAGCGCACTTCTTGTTGACTCTGCTTGCAGCCGTAAAACGCCGTAAGAATACAGTCCCCCTGGCGCGGCCAAAAAAAAGACTGAAAAGACAGCCTCTCACAGACAACAAAATGTCAATCCATCGCCGCTGTGCAAATCCAAAACGGAACGGGCGAACCGGGTCACCCGCCGCCTAACTCCCATGTTCTCTAGATTTTGCGTGTAACTCCCCTAAACTCAAAGATCTAGCACATAGTCAAATTCTATCTCCCTTGTTCTCTAGATTTTGCGGTTCAAAGGGGGGAGGGGAGTACCCATTACCAAACAGTAAACTCGCATCCCGATTCGGGACAGAGCGCGAGCTTTCCTCGCGTTGACAAACCTCCACGTCGGTAATAAAGTTTGGCTCCGAATTCGTCCCTACTTTCCCGCCCCGGAGGTTGTCCATGCGCAGATCTCTCAGGCCGACAGTGTTTTCGGCGATTGTGTTTCTGCTTTTCATCGGACTCGCTTCGGCGGCGGTTAAGACCTACACGGGAAAGTTTTCGGATGGGGCGACTTACCTGATTCAGGTTCCTTCGAACTGGAATGGGACGCTGGTTCTCTATAGCCACGGGTATGTGGTTCCCGGGTTCTCGAATCCGGCGGAGGATGTGGGCGATCCGATTACCGGGGCTTATCTGCTGGCGAACGGGTATGCTCTGGCCGGGTCTTCGTATGCGACTACGGGGTGGGCCATGCAGCAGGCGCTGCCGGATCAGATCAAAGTGTTGGACACTTTCAAGACGCGGGTGGGGACGCCTACGCGAACCATTGCGTGGGGACACTCGCTGGGGGGCATGGTCACGGCCGGGTTAGTGCAGAAATATCCCACGCGCTTTGACACGGCACTGCCCATGTGCGGAGTGGTGGGGGGTGGCGTGGGCACATGGAATCAGGCTTTGGACTCGGCTTTTGCTTTCGATGTGCTGCTGGGGTCGGGATCGGGATTGCAGGTGGTGAATATTGCCGATCCGAATAAAAATATTGGGATCGCCGAGTCGCTTCTCAATGCGGCGCAGAAGACGGCGAAAGGGCAGGCGCGGATTGCGCTGACGGCGGCGCTGGATGATACGCCCGGCTGGTACGATCCGTTGTCGCCGGAACCGGTTGCGACGGATTACGTCACGCAGGAGGGGAACCAATATCTTTGGTTAGCGAATATTGACTTTCCTTTTGGTTTCGATTTTCGGGCGGAACTGGAGGGGCGGGCAGGCGGGAATCCGTCGTGGAACAACGGGGTGGACTACAAAAAGCAGCTGCAGAATTCTGTGGACTTTGCCGAGGTGCAGGCGCTGTACACGGCGGCCGGGCTTAGTCTGGACGCGGATCTTCAGGCTTTGAATCATGCGGCGCGGATCATGGCGATGCCATCCGCGCTGAGTTATTTGAAGCGCAACATCATTTTCGATGGGCAGATTTCGATCCCCGTGCTGACCCTGCATACCAAGGGCGACGGGCTGGTCGTAGTCGAAGATGAGAGCGCTTACAAAGATGTGGTTGACGAGGAGCACGACGGCGCGGCCTTGCGGCAGGTGTTTGTGCATCGCGCGGGGCATTGCGAATTTACTCCGGCGGAGACGGTGGTCGCATTCGAGGCGCTGATCAGCCGTTTGGATACGGGCAAGTGGCCTGGGCTTGGGTCGGCCGGGCTGAATAAAGCGGCTAAGGCGCTGGGACCATCGTTCAATGTGTTATCGGTGAGCGGCAAGGAAGTTCATGTGCCGCCCGCTTATTTCAAGTTTCAGCCGGCGGAGTTTCTGCGGCGGTTTGATTCGGGGAAGGACTGAGGGTCCGGCGGCTCGCGTCTACGTTCGCAGGACGGCGGCGCCTTTGATTTCGCTCTTCTTCAAGGCTTGCAGGGCTTGGTTGGCCTGTTCGAGTTTGAAGATTTCTACATCGGTTTGGAGTGGGACCTCGGCGGCTAGTTGGAGGAATTCGCGGGCGTCCTGGCGGGTGCTGTTGGCTACGCTGCGGATTACGCGTTCCTGGTAGAGAAGCGAGTAGTCCATTGCTGGAATGGTGGTCATGGTGATTCCGGCCAGAGTGAGCGTGCCCGCTTTGCGCAGGGCGCGAAGGGCTTGGGGGACGAGAGTGCCGGCGGGTGCGAAGATTATGGAGGCTTCGAGTGCATGGGGCGGCGTGTCTTCGGCGCTTCCGATCCATGCGGCTCCGAGACGTTGGGCCAGTTCGCGATGAATTGGAGTACGGGTGAAGACGTAGACCTCGCACCCCTGGTGGCGTGCCAATTGTAAGACCAGATGGGCGGAGGCTCCGAAGCCGTAGAGTCCGAGGCGCTGGCCGGGCTGGACGCCGCTCAGGCGGTAGGAGCGGTATCCGATGATTCCGGCGCAGAGCAGCGGGGCGGCGTTTTCGTCGGAGAATACTTCCGGGATGCGATACGCGTAATTCTCGTTGACGACTGCGTAGTCGGCGTAGCCGCCATTGGCGTGATATCCGGTGAACTGAGCCTGGTCGCAGAGATTCTCCAGGCCTCTACGGCAATAGTCGCAGGTGTTGTCGGTGGAGTGCAGCCAGGGAATGCCGACGCGGTCTCCTTTCTTGAAAATCTGGGTGCCGCTACCGACGGCGTCCACAATTCCCACAATCTGATGTCCGGGTACTAGGGGTAGCTTTGGCAGTTGGAGATCGCCTTCGACTGTGTGCAGGTCGGTGTGGCAGATTCCGCAACAGCGGATGCGGACAAGGATTTCTCCCGGGCCCGGAGTTGGTGTGCGGAGTTCATTGAGGTGAAGCGGGGCTTCTCCCACAGGTCGCGGACGTTCGAGGATCATCGCGCGCATGAATTGATTTTAGTCGGTTTGAAATATGTTGGGCAGTTGTGACTTGTCGTCGTTCCTCCGGACGGGGCGTCCGGAGTTACGTGGGTTCTTGTCGCACGGGATCGGTTTCTGTCTGGAATTTGGACATTTGGGGCGGGCTAAAATCTGCTAAGTGTCCTGATTTGAAATCGAGATTGGGTGGGAGCGCGGATTAACATTGACATCCATAACACGCAGATCAAGAATCGTGGGCGGTTGTTCCGATAACGTCCAGTTCCCCCTGGGCGAATAGGAACGCTTGGGAGCGCTTGGAGTTGTTGATCCGCCACTGAGCCAATTTCTCAAGGAGAAAGAAAAACTATGAAGACACGTTTTGCCTGCGTCCGATTAATGGTTGGGGTTATGCTGTTGGGCTGCGTTGGCCTGGCTAGTATGGCCTCAGCTCAGGATATTAAGGTACAGCCGAAGGGGACTTACGTGGTGATGCCGCCGCACCTCCGCTATGACGTGGCGGCGCCAGCAACACCGCTGCAGACATGGAACGGTTCGTTCACTTATCAGGGAAAAAACTATACCTACAATATGGTGGGGACGGCGCCTTCGACCAATGCGGCGACTACGGTTCAGGTCTTTGTCATTCCGCTTAAGGTCGTAATTACGCCGCGGAGGGGATCGAAGACTACGTATGATCCCGCGCACGTGCTTTCGAATGGGAAGACGATCACCAACAACACGGTAGGGTCACCCATTTTCAATTCGAGCACGACTTACGTTCAGGGCGGAGTGAACGTGGGCACAGCCCAGTACATTGATGCTTACCAGCGCGCGAATTTCTGGGGCACGGTGCAGAGCAATTCTAACTACCACCTGCTGCTGGGTGGACCGACCGTTTTGGCCGAGCAGACGCTAAGTCCGCCATCACGCGACGGAACGACGGGCACGGTTTTCGGCTTCAAGGCAGGATTGGTGGATATCAATTGGTTTGACGCACAACTGCAGGGCATCATCAGCCGCTTCAGCCAGATTCAACCGAATACCCTGCCCATCTTCTTGACCTACGACGTTTACCTCACGCAGAGTGGGCAGTGCTGCATTGGCGGCTATCACAGTTCGGAAGGCAGCATCAGTAATCCGCAGGCTTACGCGCATGCCACTTATGTGGATCATCCGGGCGAGTTTGCTCAGGATGTTTCCGCGCTGTCGCATGAAGTGGGCGAGTGGGCGGATGATCCGCTGGTGGTCAATACCAACGGGAACAATACGCCTTGCGGAATTCTGGAGAATGGGGATCCGCTGGAAGGCAACGCCAACTTCGGCGGCTTTCCATACGTGCTGAACGGGTTTACTTACAACCTGCAGGATCTGGTTACGTTGCCCTATTTCGGGGCGCCGGCAAGTACGTCGGTTAACGGCTTCTTCACTTTCCAGGGTGAGTCGTTGACCGTTTGTCAGAATGGCAGCTAAGGGATTTGATCTGGGTTTGCGTGGCCCGCTTCTCGGGAAGCGGGCTTTTTCTTTTTTATAAATCGGAGTTTTGCCAACCCCGGAAGGGCGAGGCGCCCGTCACCACACAACCATTGTGGAATCAGGTAAGATACTTCGTCGTTCGGACTGTATCACAAATGAACCGCGAATACCACAAAGCTTATAGCCATGAACTTCATCGCGATATGGAAGCATTGGTCTTCGGACATAGCGGGCCGCCGGTGGTCGTGTTTCCTTCGTCTCAAGGAAGGTTTTTTGAATACGAAGACGCGGGAATGATCCGGACGCTGGCGCCCAAGCTCGAAGCTGGGCAATTGCAGGTGTTTTGTCCGGACTCGGTCGATGGCGAGAGTTGGTACAACAAGAGCGTTCATCCGCGCGTGCGCGTGATGCGGCACTTGCAGTATGAGCGGTACATTCTGCATGAATTCCTTCCTTTTGTGCGGTGGAAGAATCAGACGCCGACGCTGGCGGTCACGGGATGCAGTTTCGGCGGATACCATGCGGTGAACTTTTCGTTGAAGCATCCGGATGTGGTCACGCATTGCGTTCCCATGAGCGGGGCATACGACATTCATCAGTTTCTGGATGGGTATTATGACGACGATTGTTACTTCAATTGCCCGCCGGATTACGTGCCGAAGATGAGCGACGAGTGGTTTCTGAGTCACTGGCGGCGGATGAAGATTGTGCTGGGGTCGGCGGATTGGGATATGTGCCTGGATCAGAATGTGAAGATGTCGGCGATGCTGAATGAGAAGGGCGTGCCCAATTGGCTGGATATCTGGGGGGATCATTCGAAGCATGATTGGCCGTTGTGGCAGCGGATGGCGGCGAAGTATTTTTAGTTGGCTTATAAACGGAGGGGTTAGTTTCTTCCGGGCGTCCGGCTACAGCAGATTCCTCCTCGCTTCGCTCCTCGGAATGACAATGGTAGTTGTGTTTGCGCCTCGGATTTCCAATAGTTTGTTTCGCTCCTCGGCGAGATAACAGAGATTTGTGGTGACACCGGGTTGTTTGTGCGGGCTTGAGACGTTGCGAGCAACAGGAGATTGGTTATGAAGAAGATTGGGATTTTGTTTGGCATGGAGAATACTTTTCCGCCGGCTTTCGTGGAGAAGGTCAACAGCATGAAGGTCGATGGCGTAACGGCCGAGTTCGCCAAGCTTGGTGGCGTGAAGATGGCTGGCCCCAGCGGGTACCGGGTGATCGTGGACCGGATTTCACAGGACATTCCTTTCTATCGGGCTTATTTGAAGAACGCGGTGCTGAACGGGACGATCGTCGTCAACAATCCGTTCTGGTGGACGGCTGATGACAAGTTTTTCAATTACGCGCTGGCTACCAAGCTCGGCGTGGCGATTCCGCCGACGGTGCTATTGCCTCATAACAAGCATCCCGAGGGCACTACCGACCAGTCCATGCGCAACCTGATGTTTCCATTGAACTGGGACGAAATTTTTGAGTACGTCGGCTTCCCTGCTTTCCTGAAGCCCTACTCGGGCGGAGGTTGGAAGCATGTTTATAAGGTGCATTCGCCGGAGGAGTTCTTTCACCATTACAACCAGACTGGCGATTTATGCATGACATTGCAGCATGGCGTCGAATTCATGGAATATTTCCGGTGCTATGTCGTGGGTCAGGAAAAGGTGCGGATTATGTATTACGACCCGCGGGCGCCATTCCATGAGCGCTATGTGCGGAATCCGGTTCCGGCTGATCCAAAATTGCTCGAAGCGCGTGGAGCGGGACGCGCTCACGTTGTGCCAGGCGCTTGGGTACGACCTGAATACGGTCGAGTTTGCGGTCGAGGACGGGATTCCTTATGCGATTGATTTTATGAATCCGGCACCCGATGCGGAAGCTACGTCAGTGGGTCAGGAGAACTTTGAGTGGGTAGTGAATGCGGTGGCGGAAATGGCTGTGAAGAAAGCGCTTAGTGAGGAGAACCCAGGCCGGGAGTTGCGCTGGGCGGCGCTTCTGGCGGGGGAAGGGCCGGTGGTCGTGCCTTCGGCTAAGACTGTGGCGAAGAAGCGAATTCGGGCTTAACGCAAAATCAAACCCGTCAACCACTAAGGACACGAAGGTTCACAAAGGAAACCGGTAGAAACATCGGGCTTAATCACGGGTCGGATTGTTATACTTATGCTCGACTCGCGTACACATGCGACCTACTTTTACTATCGGAATTGAAGAGGAATACCAGAGCGTTGATCCGGTTACCCGTGATCTGCGCTCGCACATCCATACTGAAATGATGGAGCAGGGCCGGATGCGCCTCCAGGAGCGGGTGAAGGCGGAGATGCACCAGGCAGTAGTCGAGGTCGGGACCTCGGTTTGTACCGGCATTAAAGATGCTAAAGCTGAGGTGAAGACCCTGCGGCGGGACATGATCAAACTGGCGCGGGAAAATGGTCTCAGATTGGCCTCGGCCGCGACCCATCCTTTTGCCGATTGGCGAGTGCAGGAGATTACCCCCGACGAGCGCTACAAGAACATTGTTGAGGACATGCAACTGGTGGCGCGGGCTAACCTGATTTTTGGTTTGCATGTGCATATCGGAGTCGAGGATCGCGAGACTGCCATCCAGTTAATGAACCATTCGCGGTATTTTCTGCCGCACATTCTGGCGCTTTCGACCAACTCGCCTTTTTGGCTGGGAATGAACACCGGGCTGAAGTCTTACCGGTGCAAGGTATTCGACAAGTTTCCGCGCACCAACATTCCGGATTACTTTCCCAGTTGGGGGGAATACGAGAACTTCATCAAACTGTTAATCAAGACCAATTGCATCGACAACGCGAAGAAGATCTGGTGGGATATTCGGCCGCATCCATTTTTTCATACGCTGGAATTCCGGGTGTGCGATATTCCGATGCGAGTGGATGAAACCATTGCGCTGGCTGCACTCATCCAAGCAACCGTCGCGAAGCTTTATAAACTACACTCGGCAAATCAGGGGTTTCGTCTGTACCGCCGGGCGCTGGTGATGGAGAACAAGTGGCGGGCCTCGCGCTACGGTCTGGACGGAAAGCTGGTTGATTTCGGCAAACAGCAAGAGGTTTCTGCGCGCGATCTGATTCTGGAGTATCTGGATTTTGTGGACGATGTGGTGGACGAACTGGATTCGCGCGAAGAGTTGAACTACATTCACGAGATTATGGAGATGGGAACCGGCGCCGACCGCCAGTTGCGCGTGTTTGAGGAGACCGGTGATCTGAAAAAGGTAGTGGATTACATCATTGACGAGACGGAAGTGGGATTGACTGAGTCGCCGGTCACGGCTTCCGCTAGAAAAGTAGGGTAATGAGCGTTCCTGTCAGTACTGCCAACCGCAATTTTAATACGATTCCCTTCGACCCTGAACTCACTCCCGGCGCCCGCAACGCGGTCCAAGTTTGTTTGCGGGTGCAACCCGGCGAGAAGGTCACGGTCATCACCGACGAGGCCAGCAAGGAAATCGCGGCCAGCATGGTGCGCGAGCTGGAAGCTGTGGGCGCTCCCTATCACGCGTGGGTGCTGGAGGACCTGTCACCGCGGCCGTTGGGCGATCTTCCGCGGGAGATTGTTGACGATCTCGAGAGCAGCCAGGTCAGCATCTTTGCGGTGCAGGCCCAGGCCAATGAACTGCGGTCGCGCATGCAGATGACCGACGTCGTGAACCGGCGCAAGATCCGTCATGCTCACATGGTGAACGTGAACCGGCAGATCATGCTGGAGGGCATGCGCGCGGATTTTTTCAAGGTAGATCGCATTAGCGTGAAGGTCGTCGAGATGGTGCGGCGGGCGAAGCAGGTTCGGGCCAAGACCGCGGCGGGGACTGATCTGGTTGCGGATTTGAATCCGAATTATCGCTGGGTTAAAACCAGCGGAATCATCAGCCCGGACAAGTGGGGAAACCTGCCGGGGGGAGAAGTTTTTACTACTCCGGGCGAGGTCAACGGAACGTTTGTGATTGATGGCGTGGTCGGTGATTGGCTTTGCGCGAAGTTTGGCAGTTTGCGTGAGTGTCCATTAACCATTCGGGTAAAGGGGAATCGGGTAGTCGAGGCGCATTCTTCGAATCATGATCTCGAGAGTGATTTCTGGAGCTACACCCACACCGACGAAAACAGCGACCGCGTGGGCGAGTTTGCTATTGGCACGAATATCGAATTGAAAGATGTAATTGGGCAGATTCTGCAGGACGAAAAATACCCTGGGGTCCACATTGCTTTCGGCAATCCTTATGGCGCGCATACCGGCGCGGAGTGGTATTCGTCGACCCATATCGATGTGGTCGGGAGGAAGTTCGATATCTGGGTGGATGACGAGCAGATCATGCGGGATGGGAAGTTCTTGCTCGAAGCATAAAGAAATTATCATCTGGGCGGCGGTGGTTCATCTGCTTGCGGATGGACCGCCGGAGTCGAAGGATTAAACGCGGATTCAGTGGCAAAAAGGCGTCAGGTAATTCGGCTTGACGCGTTTTCACGGACTTCGTAGCGGGAAGGCCTTGCAGCAGCGTCGGTGGTTTGAACGTGAAGGGGTCCTTCGACTCCGTAGCTGATTCGCTGTGCTCATCAGCTACTCCGCTCAGGATGACGATCTTGAAAAAATCATGATTCCTGCCCTGCGACAGCAGTTCAACTCGAACTTCACGCCGGAAAAATACCAGGCTTTTCTTAAGTTGATGGACGAACGCTGCGGCGCCCCGGTTCCGTTCCAGATCTCCGAGACGCCATGCTTCTTTCCCAAACCGCTGCTGGACCAGATGTCGCAGTATGGCAAAGAACTGATCCAGCAGTTGGGTGGATTGGAATACCGCAAAGCTTCGTTCGATGCGATTCCGCCTGACTTCAATGTGCCGCGGGAAGCGCCGCACCCGATGTTCATTCAGGTGGACTTCGGATTGGTGCGCGACGCCGCCGGCAAGCTGCAGCCAAAGCTGGTCGAGTTGCAGGGTTTCCCTTCGCTCTACGCGTATCAGGCCATGCTGTCGCAGGTGTATATGGAAGTGTTCGGACTCGATGAGAATTTGAACTATCTATTGAGTGGGTTGGACTGGGAGGGATACAAGAAGCTCTTGCGGCGGGCGATTCTAGGGGATCAGGATCCGCAGAATGTGATTCTGATGGAGATCGAACCGAAGCACCAGAAAACCCTGCCGGATTTTCTGCTCACAGAAAAGCTGCTTGGCATTGCAACTGTCGACATCACCGACATCGAAAAAAGGGGCAATGAGCTCTTTTATGAAAGCGACGGCAAGCGCGTTCCTGTCCGGCGAATTTACAACCGTGCGATCGTGGACGAATTGGTACGCAAGAAATTGAAGCTTTCGTTTAACTTTACCGATGAACTCGATGTCGAGTGGGCGGGGCATCCGAATTGGTACTTCCGCATGAGCAAGTTCTCCCTTCCGTTCCTGCGGCACGAGTGTGTGCCGAAAACATCGTTTCTCGATCGCGTCGAGCCGCTGCCGAGCGATCTGGAAAACTATGTGGTGAAGCCTCTGTTTTCGTTTGCCGGGCTGGGTGTGATTCTTCAGCCTACAAAAGAAGATTTGGCGAACATTCCCAAGGCAAAGCGGTCTCAGTACATTCTGCAGGAACGGATGCAATTTGAGCCGGTGATTGAAACGCCCTTGGGGGGAACCAAGGCGGAAATCCGTATTATGTACATCTGGCTCGACGAACTGCAGCCGGTGATGACCATCGTCCGCATGGGACGCGGGTTGATGATGGGTGTGGACCACAACAAGAACATGCAATGGGTGGGGTCGTCGGCTGGGTTTTATCCAGGGTGATAGTTCGGCTTCGAGCTGTGGGCCGGGGGTTCGAAGGGCTTGGTTTTTCGTTTTTGGTTACCGGTTCTCAGGCATTCACGTAATGGTTGACCCCGGCCTCGGGGCGGCCTAACATTACCGCGAACGGTGTTTCCTCCATGGTCGGCCAGACAGTCTCCCACTATCGCATTCTGGGAAAAATCGGTGGTGGAGGCATGGGCGTTGTCTATGAGGCGGAAGACGTGCGCCTCGGGCGCCACGTTGCCCTGAAGTTCGTTCCCGACAATCTGCTCGGCGACCGCAAGTCTCTGGATCGGTTTGAGCGCGAGGCTCGCGCGGCGTCCCGGCTTAATCACCCGAACGTCTGCACCATCCACGAAATTGACGATAACGGCGGCCATCCCTTCATCGTCATGGAGAGGCTGGAAGGGGAGAGCCTTAAGCAGCGCATTCACGGGAAACCGCTGGAGTTTGAGGAGTTGCTCGACATTGCGGTGCAGGTGGCGGAGGCACTGGAGGCGTTTCACGCCAAGGGAATCATTCACCGCGACATCAAGCCTGCCAATCTGTTCCTAACCGATACCCGGCAAGTGAAGATTCTGGACTTTGGCCTGGCGAAATTGTCGCGCGATCAGGGCGTGGCAGCCAATGAAGACACGCCTTATGAGGATTCGCTGACAGCGATCGGAGTCGTTCCTGGAACGGCAGTTTACATGTCTCCGGAACAGGCGCGGAGTGAAGAACTCGACCCGCGGAGTGATCTGTTCTCTTTTGGCGTGGTGCTCTACGAAATGGCCACCGGCAAGAAGCCATTTCAAGGGGCGAACGTCGTGACCACGCTGGATGCGATGCTGCATCACAAGCCGGCCCCGCCGCGGAGCCTGAACCCCGCACTCCCGGCGCAGATCGAGGGCATCATCGGGAAAGCGATGGAGAAGGACCGCGACAAACGCTACGCGACCGCGGCCCAGATGAAGGCGGACCTGCAGCGTCTGAAGAAGCTGACAGAATCAGGGGCGGTGCAAACGAACTCACGGGAAGCGCCGTTGCGTGTGGCCACAAATGCTTTCGAGACTTCCAGTGCATGGCAGAAATATCTGCTGCTGGCGATGTCGGGACTGCTGATAGCCGTTCTGGCGGCTGTGGGAGCATGGTGGTTCAAACATCGCAGCGCGACTGCAAGCACGGGAGAGAGTGCCATTGCGGTGCTGCCGCTACAGAATCTAAACGGCGACTTCAGTGTGGATTACCTGCGTTTTGCATTGGCCGACGAGATTTCGAACGTGCTGACTCATAGCCGGCAACTGGACGTTCGGCCTTCCGGAGTCACGCGAAAATATGTAAGTCCGGACATTGACCCGCAACAGGTGGGACGCGCACTGCACGTGGGTAGCGTCCTGACCGGACACTTCCTGCGCCAGGGGGACCATCTCCTGGTGACGCTGGAGGCCACGGAAACCAAGAGCAACAAGATGTTGTGGCAGACGAATTTCACTGCCTCCAGCGAGGACTTGATCGCCTTACAGGACAAGCTCGCCAGCCAGGTCCGCCGGGGGCTGTTGCCGATTTTGGGTGCGGCCGGCAATTATCTCGATACCGGCACCCGGCCAAAGAATCAGGAGGCTTACGACCTCTACCTGCACAGCCTCGCCCTGCCCCATGATGCTGGACCGAACAAGGATGCGATCGCGGTGTTGGAGCATGTTGTGCAAACCGATCCGAACTATGCTCCTGCCTGGGAGGAACTCGGCGTTCGTGCTTACTATGATGCCGATTATTCCAACGGCGGAGAGAAAATGTTTCAGCGGTCCAATCAAGCATCCGAGCGGGCAGTGGCGCTTGATCCCAATCGCCTGACTGCGGCGAGCCAATTGATCACAAACCGCGTAGAGCGCGGTGAGTTGACCAAGGCTTACGAAGCCGCCCAAGCCCTGGTCAAGAGCCGTCCGGAAAGTGGCGCGGCGCACTTCACGCTGGCTTATGTTCTCCGTTATGCCGGAATGCAAGAGGAATCCGCTCGTGAGTGTGAGATAGCGCTGGAAATTTCTCCTGGAAATTACCAGTGGCGATCCTGCGCTTGGGGATTCATGGAGTTGGGCCAAACTAAACGCGCGATGGATTTTGTGCGCCTCGATGACGGCTCGGAATGGGCCGCATTCGCGACACCCCTGGTTCTGTTGCGTGAAGGGAAAGTGGCGGAAGCGCGAGAGAGCGTGAAGAAAGTATCGCCGTCAGCACACTATCATCGGGATCTGCTGGAAGTGTGCCTGGGGATGCGGCCGCCTTCCGAGTTGGACAAAATTACAGCGGAGGCGGAAGCTTCCGTGCTGGCAGAGCCTGACCCTGAGCGCTGGTATTACGAAGGAACGATTATGGCGTACTGCGGGAAGCCCGAGATTGCTCTTCACATGATCAAGGCTGCGGTGGAGCAGAACTATTGCTCCTATTCGGCTTTGCTCTCCGACCCGTTGCTGGCGAAGCTTCGTACCAGCAAGGAATTTGATGAAGTGCTGACCGCCGCCCACCAATGCCAGGAAGCCGTTAGCAACCCGCAAACGCAATGAGGTAGGATTGTCAGTGGGTTGCAGCTACCTTTTCCTGTCGCAATCAGTCGATGATTAAGACGGCATTTCGGTAAAAATATTGGCTCCCGTCCGCGAGAAAAACAATCCTCTATCTACGATCGAAAATGATCGTGGGGTCCGGCTCCAACGCGTTCGGACTGGCTCTCTGCAATTTCTCCTTTTGCTTCTTCCGATTCTGTTTCTGACGCTCGCCGCAATTTGGCAGGCCGCGCCACAAGCAGCAGGCCCAACGGATCCCCGATATGTAGATCCCTTGCCGCAGGATACGGGCACGGCCGGTTTACAGGAGATGCTGCTGCGGCTGAAGACAACCGGGCGGTTGATGCAGACCGTGGCGCATCCCGACGATGAAGACGGCGGCGTGCTGACCCTCGAATCTCGCGGAAAAGGTGCGACCGTCTTACTGTTGACCCTGAATCGTGGCGAAGGCGGGCAGAATAAGGTGGGCAGCAACCTATTCGATGTGCTGGGCGTGCTGCGGACTCTCGAACTACTAGGGGCGGATCGTTATTACGGCGTGGAGCAGCGCTTCACGCGAGTGGCGGATTTTGGGTTTTCCAAAAATGCCGCTGAGACCTTTCAGAAATGGCAGGGTCACGATATCCCTTTGGGAGACATGGTGCGAGTAATTCGCACTTTCCGGCCTGATGTCCTGGTTGCGCGCTTTTCTGGCACCGACCGTGACGGTCACGGTCATCACCAGGCCTCTTCGATTCTCGCGCGGGAAGCTTTTCGCGCGGCAGCCGATCCGAATCGATTTCCGGAGCAGATCAAGGAAGGTCTCCTGCCCTGGCAGGCGAAAAAATTCTACATCGGGAACGTTTGCGGATTTGGGGCTCAGACCTGTCCGGCGGAGAATTACACCGTCAGGCTTAACACGGGAGAGCCGAGTCCAAGCCTGGGAATGTCGTACGCCCAATTCGCTCTCGAGGGATTGCGGCATCAGCGTTCCCAGGGTGTGGGAGCCTTTTCGATAGACGCTGGCCCTCGCTACACGTTCTACAAGCTGGAGGATTCAGTTCTACCTGCGACGACGGATAAGGATGGTCGCGAGCAGGATTTCTTTGACGGGATTGATACAAGTCTGCCGGGGCTTGCTTCGCGCTTGGGAACAGAAGAATCGAAGGTCCCGTGGTTGCAGCTAGAGCTGACAGAGATTGCAAATCGCGTACAGGATGCAACCCAACGGAGCGAAAAGGAACCGAGCGATGCTGCCGGACCGCTTCTTGTCGCTCTGCGCGACTTGGACTCGGCAACCAGTCGCGCGCAAAGCAGTGATGTCAGCCCGGTGCTAAAGGACGACTTGCTGGGACGGCTTCGAGAGAAACAGGAGCAACTGCAAACGGCTCTCAACCTGGCGATGCAGATCTCGTTGGAAGCGACGGTGGCTCCACCACAGAGCGCTGGATTGCCGAAGGAGCCCGAAGCGTTGACCGTTGTGTCTCCAGGCCAGAAATTCCTGGTGAGATTGAAATTCCACAATGGCTCGAAGTACAAGCTCGTCATGGACCGAGTTCAACTCGATACTCCGCTGCAAGGATGGGCCAAGCGGGTGGATGAGGAAGGCGTTCTCGTGGTCGCGCCCGGTGCGGATCAGTTCGCAAACTTCGTCGTGCAGATTCCCGTTGACGCCGCTGATGCCCGCATCTACACGCGCCCCTACTGGCATCGCGCCGATCCGGAAACCGAAAGCGTCAATACGATTGACGACGAACAATATGTTACTCTGCCTTTTCCGCCACCACCATTTCATGCCGCAGTCCAGTACCACACTCATCACGCCGCGCACGACCTGACTCTCTTTGGTGGAACGCACAAGGTGGGAGGGTCGGACGGACCGGAGACGGAGATCAAGTCTCCGGTGGTCGTGTCGTTCGTAGATGACAAGGGTGCGGAGCACAGGCGAACGCTCGCGGTTGTTCCGGCGTTCTCCATCATGCTGGAGCCTGGGCAGCAGGTGATTCCAACCAATGATGGTGGGGAAAGTCGGGTGAAAGTTGGCGTCTCGACGAATTTGTCTGTCGCTACCAAGGGGAGCCTTCATCTGGAGGTGCCAGCTGGCTGGAGGGTCGAGCCTGAGAAACTGGCGATGGAGTTCCAGAAGCGGGGCGAGAAACAGGAGGTCGAGTTCAAAATCATTCCCGTCAGCCTGAAGGAAGGGCGAGCGAAAATCGGTGCGATTTTCGAATCGGGTGTAGTGAGCTACAGCGAGGGTTACAGTCTGGTTACGCGGCAGGATCTCGACAGCGTCTACTATTATCAGCCTGCGCTGCAGCGCATCAGCATCGTCGACGTGAAAGTGCCAAAGAATTTGAAAGTGGGTTACATCATGGGTGCGGGCGACGATATTCCGACGGTGCTCACACAACTCGGAATGAAGGTTACCCTGATTCCAGCCGACAAACTCGCCAGCGAGGATCTAAGCCAATATCAGACGATTGTCCTAGGAATTCGTGCTTACGATACGCAGAAGGATCTCGCAGCCAACAACAAGAAGTTGATGGATTTTGTCTACACCGGTGGCACGCTTGTCGGACAGTATGAAACCGGAGTCGCTGATTTCAACAAAGGATCATTCACGCCTTTTCCTGCGCAACTGAGCCGGGCACGTGTCTCGGTCGAGGAAGCACCGGTAGAGATTCTCGCGCCGGAGGATGGAGTCTTTCACTATCCCAACCAGATTACCGAGCACGATTTCGACGGATGGGTGCAGGAACGTGGGTTGTATTTCATGGAACAATGGGACAAAAGTTTCAAGCCGCTGCTCGCGTCTCACGATCCCGGCGAATCTCCGCAGAAGGGCGGCCTGTTGCGCGCGCAGTATGGCAAGGGAACATATATTTATGCGGGGTATGCGTTCTTCCGGCAGCTTCCGGCGGGAGTTCCGGGGGCGATCCGGTTGTATGTGAACTTGTTGAGTGCAGGGCACGACAACGGCGGCCATTCATGATCTGCGCCTAGCTCCCTTCATTGTTCTCGGTTCGCATCCGAATGCAGATTTCTTTCCAGACCGGTCAGACTCCTCCGCGATTGATTCGCGGGGTTGGGCTGGGGAGCGCCACTGCGCTCAACATGATTGACATGATCGGCGTAGGACCGTTCATCACCATCCCATTAATAGTCAGCGCAATGGGTGGACCACAAGCCATGCTCGGCTGGATCCTGGGTGCGATCTTTGCCATGTGCGATGGCCTGGTGTGGGCAGAACTGAGCGCGGCCATGCCGCAGTCAGGTGGCTCGTATGGTTATTTGCGCGAGATTTATGGACCGAATCAGCTGGGCCGGCTGATCTCGTTTCTCTTTGTCTGGCAGCTTTCTTTCAGCGCACCGCTCTCAATCGCGTCGGGTTCAATCGGCCTCGCAGGCTACGCATCCTACTTCTGGCCGGGACTGGAAACGCAATATACCGCTCGCCACTGGAGCGTACCTCTGCCTCTGCTGGGAAGGCTGCAGTTGCACTGGCTGGTTTCAGGAGCGACGTTTGTCGCAATCGCCATGGTTGCTCTCGCGACGGTGCTCTTGTATCGGAAAGTCACGAGCATCGCGTGGATCTCGAAGCTACTGCTGGCCGGCGTGATCGGAACCATGTTCTGGATCATTTTTGCTGGCCTCAGCCACTTCGATGCTTCCCGAGCTTTCAGCTTTCCGCCTGGGGCGTTTACGTTATCGCGCAATTTCTTCCTCGGTCTTGGTTCAGCCATGCTCGTGGCCACTTATGATTATTGGGGATATTACAACGTCGCTTTTTTGGGCGATGAGGTAAAAGAGCCAGAGAAAACCATCCCGCACGCGATCTTGCTATCCATTTTTTTGGTGGGATGTCTATACGTGGTAATGAACATCAGCATCCTTGGCGTGGTGCCGTGGCAGGAGATTCACGGAGGTCAAGACAATCGTGGCTTGTATGTTGTTTCGATTTTCATGCAGAAGATTTACGGGGCATGGGCTGCGAATCTCGCGACGGGATTGGTTATGTGGACGGCATTCGCCTCGGTTTTTTCTCTGATGCTCGGATACTCGCGGGTTCCTTACGCGGCGGCTCTCGACGGAAACTATTTCAAAGCGTTCGCGCGCGTACACATGGAGGGGCGCTTTCCTTACGTGTCGTTGCTCGCTCTGGCCACCGTTGCTGCCTTGTTTTGCTTTCTGTCGTTGGCCGATGTCATCGCCGGACTGGTCGTGATTCGCATTACCTTGCAGTTCCTGGTGCAGGCGATTGGTCTGATTGTGTTGCGGGTCCGCCGTCCCGATCTGTCGCGGCCGTTCCGCATGTGGCTTTACCCGCTGCCCGCTCTAGCAGCCTCGGTCGGGTTTCTGTTCGTACTTGTTTCGCGCACGAACTCACTCACCCAAATTCGCTATGCGGCGCTCATACTGATTAGCGGTGTGACGATCTATCTGTTGCGAGCATGGCGTCGCAGGGAATGGCCATTCGGCGAGCAATTGCCGATGGAAAAGGCCGCGGACAACTGACCATGGCCGAAGCCTTGAAGACACCTATGCCAACGAGCCTGCCGAGAACAATGAACGGTTCTGCATGGGCGCCGTTGGGTGAGCCACTGTTCCGTTCCCTTTGGGTGGCAGCGGTGATCTCCTACACCGGAACCTGGATGCAGAATGTGGGCGCGGGATGGCTGATGACGCAGCTAACCATGTCTCCCTTGATGGTGGGCTTGGTGCAGGCGGCGACAACCCTTCCAGTTTTTCTCGTCATTCTGCCGGCGGGCGCGCTAGCGGACATGGTGGATCGGCGGCGATTTCTGCTCATCACTCAAGGCTGGATGGTCGGGGCGGCTGCATTGCTCGGCATTTTTACTTTGCTTGGAACTGTCACGCCGTGGATTCTGCTTTTGTTCACATTCGTGCTCGGCCTGGGAGCCGTAATGAACGATCCGGCCTGGCAGGCAATCACGCCGGAGATTGTTTCTCCCAGCCAACACGCGCCAGCCGTGGCTTTGAACTCGGTCGGATTCAACGTGGCTCGCGCTGTTGGTCCCGCACTTGGTGGGATCGTAATCTCCATCGCGGGCTCAGGCGTGGCCTTCCTGTTGAACGCTGCTTCGTTCTTCGGGGTCATCTTTTTTCTTTATCGCTGGAAGCGTCCACACTTTGAAAATGTGGAAACAGGACGGGTAACCGATGCCATCCTCACCGGCCTGCGTTATGGACGTGATGCGTCGGTGGTGCGTTGTGTGCTGATCCGCACTGGGGCTTTCAGTCTGGCAGCGAGTTCCCTGCTCGCCCTTCTCCCGATCGTTGCTCGTCCCCATGGCGCCACCGGCTACGGCCTGCTGCTCGGGTCCTTCGGGTTGGGGGCGCTGGCCGGGGCTGCCGTTTTGCCTCGGCTGCGGAGTACCCTCTCGGTGGACCGGGTGGTCACAATCGCAATACTGGTGTTCGCCGCAATGACCTTCGCTGCGGGACGGCTGCAGCCATTCGGCTGGCTCCAACTGGTATTGTTCGTTAGCGGAACGGCGTGGATTGGAATTCTGGCCTGTCTCAACGTCGCCGCACAAACCATGTCGCCTCCGTTCCTGCGAGCCCGGGCACTCTCCCTATATCTTTTGGTTTTGCAAGGAGGGATGGCAATCGGCAGCGCGCTGTGGGGTGGACTGGCCAGCCGTGTTGGAATTCCAACTACATTCTTGTGTTCAGCAATCGCTCTTGTGATGGGGCTTCTAAGTGTGCGACGCTATCCCCTGACGTCGCAAGAGCTGGAGCACGCGCCGTCGGTGGTGCGGGACTAACTTCCGAAACCGGATTCGACAATTCCAATCAGGAGATTTCTCATGAGCAAGATGAAATGGCTGTTGGTGTGTGTGCTTCTGCTGGCGGGCAGCGGTTTCGTTCGCGGGCAGAACGCCAAGGCCGCGGGGCCTTCCACGGTCTCTCAGGTGATGGATCGCAGCGTGACTGGAGTGGAGAACGAATTCGTTCCCGCGGCCGACGCAATGCCCGAGGATAAATATTCATTTGCGCCCACAAACGGCGAATTCAAAGGTGTTCGCACCTTCACACAGCAGGTGAAGCACGTGGCAGCGGTCAATTACCTGGTCGGAGCAGCTATTCTCGAAGAGAAGCCGCCCGTCGAACTCGGTGGTGAGAATGGTCCGGACTCGGTAAAGACGAAGGCGGATGCGGTGAAATTCCTTAAGGACTCTTTCGTGTATGTGCACAAAGCTGTAGGTAGCATCAACGAGGGAAATTTGCTAATTCCCATCAAGAGTCCCTTCGGCGAGAACACGGTCACGCGGCTGGGGATGGCCACTTTGATCGTGGGCCATTGCTTCGATCACTACGGGCAGATGGTGGTTTACCTGCGCATGAACAGCATTGTTCCTCCCGCGAGCCGCTGACAGGACGAAGTGTTAAGGGGGAGACAGAGACCCGGTCTTCTTCCCATTCTATGCATAGGGGATTCCCTGTAGCACGAAAGTGCTATTTACATGTCCAGGAATGGGAAATACTCTCAAGTTCCCCTTCCGATTGAAGACGTTGCGAGCTAAATGACACGCTCGAACAGTAGAGGTGTGCCTCGCAGCGGTTCGTGCAAATGGCGGCTGAAGCACTCGGCCCCAAGTAGCAGGAGATGTAAGTGAAGACTAAAAAGCATCACGCCACGTTATACGAATCTGCCACCCCCGAGCAAAAAACCCAGCACGAAAACGATGCCCAACGGGAAATCGAAAATTTTCTTCAAGCGGTCCAGTCCTATCCGGACCGCTTCGCCCGCGAACCCTATTTGAGCTTTCAACAACATTTGTGCAGCATCGTGACCGAAGCGGATTCGCGCGGAACGGACAAATAGGAATTTGTGGTGACCCGGAATCTAGCGTATCCCTTGTCGTGCGCCTCGTTCAGTAATCTTCGTAAGAATCAATTCCGGATTGAGTCCGCGCGCTCGCAAGTGGTCACGCACCTCCATCCGGGCCTGATTGGCACTTGCCTTCGGATCTACAAAGACCAGGACTGATGGTCCAGCCCCGCTTAGCGCGCAACCCAGGATTCCGCGGGTCCCAGTCATCCGTTGCAACGCGGGCAGCAGAGCACACAGGGATGCACGGTAGGGTTGGTGAATACGATCCTCTAGCGCGGACGTAAGCAGATCTTTCCGGTTCTGAAGAAACCCAGCCAGTAGAAGCATCGAATTCTGGATATTAGCGACCACATCGGCACGCGAATACCGATTCGGCAGAACGCGGCGCGCGTCCTCTGTGGAAAGACTCTCGCTGGGGACAGCGATCAGCAGCGGCCACTTCCCCTTCGGTCGAACGCACGCCATTTGCGCTTCACCGTCAGCAGAGATTTGTGCAACTGCCAAACCGCCCATCCAGCAGGCAGCAGCATTATCTGGATGATGCTCGCGCTGGGCGGCCTCGTATACGATCCGGCTATCGGTCCAGCGCAACCGACCGAAATGCACCGCCATGGCGATACCCGCCAGTCGCGCAGCCGCCGAGGAGCCACATCCTTTGCCGATCGGGATTTGATTGTCGACGCGCAGCGCTAATGGCTGCACCGTCTTCTTCTCAGCCTGCAGTACCTCGCGATAGGTTTGCAGAATAAGATGATTTTCGAGTCGACCGCAGATTTCACGATCGCGGCCGCTCGCCGTGATCGAAAATTCATTGGCGGGCTGTGCTTGAACTTTGAGAAACATCGAAAAAGCCAGCGCCGCAGCATCGAAAGCGGGACCAAGATTTGCGGAAGTCGCGGGAAGAACAATCTCCAGGGATTGTCGTGATTTCGGCCGGTTCTTTCCAGTGCGATCAGTCATGAGATCAAAGCAAGACGTTGCAAGCAACGTCTGTCCTGCCGTAGAAACGTAGCTGGCTACGTTTCGAGCCGGTCGTCCGCTTCCTTCAAGGTTTGAATTACAGCGTCCACGGTAGCGTCTAGTACGATGGGAGCACGCTGCTGCGGCCTTAGGATATCAGCTTCTTTTTCGTGCTCAGTTCCAGGAAAAAGATCTCCCCGATGAAATTTCAATGTGAACTCGGGATCCTTCAACAGATGTCCCGTCAGAATCAAGACCACGCTCTCATCTGACTTGACGAAACCTTGCTTTACCAGCTTCTCCAGTCCCGCAAGAGTTACAGCAGAAGCGGGTTCGCAGCCAATGCCATCGGTGCCGATCTCCGCCTTAGCCAACGCGATCTCAACCTCGCTGACTTGCTCGACGGTGCCACCAGTCGCCTTTAGTACGCCGACTGCCTTTTTCCACGATGCGGGGTTGCCGATGCGAATTGCGCTGGCCGCGGTTTCGGCCCGTACAGAGATTAATTCCCTGCCGCCATTCTCGCGCATCGTCCGCACCAGTGGGTTTGCCCCCACCGCCTGAATGATAGAGATTTTCGGCAACGTCGAAATGAAACCCAGCTGCTTCATCTCAAGGAACGCTTTGCCCAACGCCGAGGAATTTCCCAGATTCCCACCGGGAACGATGACGTGATCGGGCGGCTGCCAATCGAATTGTTCCATCAGTTCGATCGCCGTAGTCTTTTGGCCTTCGAGGCGATACGGATTGACCGAGTTCAAAAGATAAACCGGCATCCGCTGCACGACCTCGTTCAGCACGCGCATGCAGCCATCAAAATCCGTTTTCAACTGACAAGTTACTGCGCCGTAGTCGAGCGCCTGAGACAGCTTGCCCCAAGAGACCTTGCCCTCCGGAATCAACACCAGGCTGCGCATGCCGCCGCGGGCCGCATAGGCCGCCATCGAAGCGGACGTGTTGCCGGTGGAGGCGCAAGCTACCCAGCGAAAACCCTCCCGTCGCGCGACCGATGCGGCCACCGTCATTCCTGTGTCCTTGAACGATCCCGTAGGATTCATTCCTTGGTGCTTAGCGTAGAGTTGCCGCAACCCCGCTACGCGGGCACAGCCCGGCAGTTCATAGAAAGGAGTGTTCCCCTCATGGAGAGTGATGACCTTTTGCCAGTCATCGAAGCCCGGGAGCAATTCACGAAAACGCCAGACGCCGCTTTCGTCGACTGGAAGGTTGGATGTACGCCGCTGGCGCCAGAGAAGTTTAAGGCCAGCGGCATCCTGTCGCGAAGTATTGCTCGTGTTCCAACCGGGATAAACGACTTCCAGCAGATCATCACAAGCGGGGCAACGAAAATTCTGCTCTCCTTTTGCATACAAAACGCCGCAGCCAATGCATCGGAGTTGAGCGGAATTCAACTGGGTTGAGGTTTGGTCGGTCATCCAGGTTGATGTCAGCGGAACATTAATCGGCAGATCTACTTCTCGCGACGCAAATATTGATCGGTCTTGTTGATCCAATCAGCACGCGGCGGATTGAAAACGTCCAAGTCTACTGTATCTACGAGCGCCTCAGCTTTGTGTGGCATATCCGGAGGGATCGTCAACACTTCGCCTGCTTTCACTACGATCTCTTTGCCGTCGATCCAAAACTTCAATGCCCCTTCAAGAATATAAGTAATCTGTTCGTTGTGGTGGCTATGCTCGGGAACAATGCAACCCTTCTTTAGAAGAACACGCGCCAACATGACGTTTTTTCCGACGACGAAGTGGCGCTGGAGCAGCGGATTCAGGTCTTCCAGTTCGACCGAGTCCCACGGAATATGCTTGAGTTCAGCTTTTGTCGCGGCTGGCCGTGTTGTCCGTCGGGTCTCTGCAGACTTCGGGTTTGCCCGCTTCTTCTTTACCTTCGCCATTAGTGCACCTTTCCTGCATAAAGTCCGACCGCATTGTCATGCAAGTAGCCGTGGGCCATCTGCAACGCATGCACTTCGCTGACCTCGCCCATGGAAATCATTTCCGCCAGCGCGGCGGCCAATGCTGTGCGCGATGACTGCACTCCCAGCCAGTAGCTCTCCTCGGCTCCGAGAACATCGTTGTATGGGAATGCGTCGGTGCCGAAGGTGATTTTCTCGGGGAAGGTCTCGAGCCACAGCTTGAGCACCTTCTTGAACTCCGAAGGATAGAGCAGAAATTCGGTTTCTGACGAATCCAGATAAACGTTCTTCGCCGCGGCGAGCCAGATGGCTTGACGATCGTACGGAAATCCGCCGTGAATCATCACAAACGTGACATTCGAATAGCGCGGATCGCGCAGAATGTTTTCCAGATTCATGATGTTGCTTTCAGTGAGATTGAAATAATCGCCGGGGCCCACCGCCGAGTGGATGTGAACCGGAAGATGCAGCCGGCCACCTTCACGAATCAGGTAGCGGAAGATGAAATCCTGGAAGGCACGGTACTCGTTGTTGCTCGGAATTCCGCCGGCGGCGAATCGATCGTAAATATCCTGCGCGTCTTCGCGGGAGGGATCGGTGAACTTGGTGGAGCGGAAATATGCCACCTCGAACTTCATGGCGATGGCGCCCTTTTTCTGATTTTCCTCGAGAGTGCGGCTCACGAACGTGAGATAGCTGGCAAAATCTTTAGGTAACTTGGCGAGGCCCTGCTGCTGCATCCAGCGATGGAGCATTTTTTCCTGCAGGGGTATGTACACTTGCTTATCGGCGTTGCGCGCGGTCTCGCGTTGATTGTCGAATGGCCACATGAACGAATCCGCAAAGAATACCCAGACAAATCTTTTCGGATCAAGATAATCGGCCATGGCAACGCGGTTGGCAACGCCTTGCTCGATGTTCAACTGATCGAGAATGTCAGAAAAATAAGCTTGCCCTCTCGCCTTCTTCAGTTCAGCTTTTTTCTGCACCAGCCACTTGGCGTGGTCGGGGGAGAGATCGTCGTAGGGATATCCGAAGAGCGCCTTGGCGGCGGCGATGAGTTCGGGGTTGGTGTCGCGCAGACGCAGCGCGTAGACTCCGGGAGGCGCGGCCATGGCGTCGATGTCCTGATCGTCGGAGTAACCGGGATGCGCGTGATGATCGAAGATGGGGATCTTCTCGATCTGAGGAAGAAGGCGCTGGTAGATCTGCTGCACGTCGGGGCCGGCCAGGGGACGTGCCTGGCTGGCAGAGATTGCCGACAGTCCAAGAATCGCGAGCAGAACAACGCAGTAGCGATGAGCTAACCTCACCGAGTCTCCTTATGGTCAATCTCTGCTGCAGTCGTCGTTTAAGGCGCCACCACGGTCCGTTGCCAGGCGGTTGACACGCGTAGAATCCGTTGCACCGCCCCCTGCAGCGTCGCCGTCGAAGATGCGAACGAGAAGCGGACGAATTCAGTTCCGGCCTTCCCGAACGCCGCACCCGGAATCGCCGCGACTCCCGCCTCTTCGAGCATAATGCGGCACAACTCCTCCGCGCTCATTCCGGTTTCTGAAATATTGACCCATGCATAGAACGCGCCTTCCGGGGCTGTGCAGCGGAATCCGGGAACCTGATTCAAGTCTCGGATGAGCTGCTCCCGCCGCTTGGCGAACTCACGAACCATGCGAGGAGTCATGCCCTCGCGATCCCTGAGGGCTTCGATGGCGGCGTGCTGAGTGAACTCCGCGACGCAGGTATAACTGTTGACCGCCAGCATGTTCAGGGCGGGAACGATGCGCGGCGGCGCGACAGTATATCCGAGCCGCCAGCCGGTCATGGCAAAGCTTTTGGAGAATCCGTCGATAATCAGCGTGCGCTCCTCCATTCCCGGATAGTTCATCATCGAGATATATTGCGCGCCGTAAATGACGCGAGCATAGATTTCATCGGAGAGCACGAGCAGATCGTGCTTCACCGCGAGTTCCGCGAGCTGCCGTTGAACTTCGTCTGTGTAAACCGTGCCGGTGGGATTGCCGGGCGAATCGGTGATCAGAATCTTGGTGCGCTCCGTGATCTTTGCGGCAACTTCGCTGGGGTCCGGCTGGAAGTGGTTACGTTCGGAGAGTTCAAACGGTACAGGCACGCCGGCCAAACCCAGCGTGATCGAGGGATAGCCGGGGAAACCCGGATCGGGATATAAGACTTCGTCTCCAGGATCGATCAGAGCCATCATTGCCATGAAGAGGGCGATTTTGCAGCCCGGTGCAATGACGATGTTATCCGCTGAAACTTTCAGATTGCGAGTTTCATGGAGATAATTCGCTATCGCTTCTCGCAGAGTCAGGACTCCAGCTACAGCACAATAGCGGTCCTTGCCTTCGTCCAACGCTTGTTTCAGCGCCTCATTTACCGAAGCGGAAGGGTGGAAGTCCGGCTCACCAAGCTCAAGATGGATGATGGAACGGCCTTCACGCTCCAGTTCCTTGGCGCGGGCATAGACAGACAATGCACCTTCACCCGTCATCACTGCCATTCGAGAAGCCAGCGGTCGCATGGTTTGCCTTTCCAGAATTTCTGTTGTTCGGAGGCCGGGCGTCCGCCGGCCGGAACGGCCAGAAACCCGTCCTCCATTTACATATTTACAGGCCTTTGTAGAGGCCGCCATCGACGAGGACGGTTTGTCCAGTCACATACGAGGCGCACTCGGAGGCCAGCCATACAATTGCATCCGCCACTTCGCGGGGTTCGCCGAGACGTTTCAACGGCGCGTCCGCACTCCAACCCTCAGAGATCTCTTTTTCGCTCTTTCCCGATGCTGCTGACCGTACCTTAGCCAATTCTTTGAGCCGATCGGTCGCAGTGTAGCCCGGCCCGACATTGTTTACGAGTATGCCATCTTTGCCGAATTCGTTGGCTAAACTCTTAACCAGACCGACGACGGCGGCGCGCACAGCGTTCGAAAGTACCAGGTCGGCCACCGGCTGCTTAGTGGTGATGGAAGTAATCGTAATGATCCGGCCCCAGTGCTGGCGCTGCATGTGAGGAATCACCGCCCGCGCAAAATAGACGGTGCTGAGAAAGTTGGCATCCACCGCGTTTCGCCATTCTTCAAGGGTGGCTGCAAGGAATCCTTTTGCCGGTGGTCCCCCCGCGTTGGTGACGCAAATGTCCACGCTGCCGAATTTCGAAACCACCGCCTCGACAAAGCGATTTACTCCGTCTGCATCGGTTACATTCAGAGCCTGGGCAAACACTTCGACGCCGTATTGTTTCTTGATGCGCTCCGCGGCTGACTGGAGCGTTTGAGCGTTGCGTGCACACATCGCGACGCGGCAACCTTCGGAGGCGAAGGCCTCCGCTGTGGCTAGACCAATTCCCTGACTGGATGCAGCCACGATCGCGACCCGATTCTTGAGACCGGTATCCATAAGGTTGGAATTATAAAGGCAGCCTCATCCTATACCTATTGCTCGCTTCGCCGGTGGACGGTACTCTTGATGGGGTTCTTCACGCCCTGCGATCCGGCGAAATCAGCCGATGGAGTCTCTCATGAAGAAACATCAGCACCGGCCCGAAACCGAAGCCGTTCACGGCGGGACCAGCCTTGATAAAAAGAATGGTCCACTGGCTACCCCCATCTACCAGACTTCAACGTTCGAGGTCACCGATAACGAGCAGCAATTGCGCGCGACTCATACCGACGTGTTTTACACACGCTACGGCAACCCGACGAACACCGTGGTTGAGTCGGCAGTTGCGGAACTCGAAGGCTCCGATGGGGCCCTGTTGTTTGCTTCGGGCATGGGGGCAATCACTACTTCTATCCTGTCCCTGCTGAAAAGCGGCGATCACGTAGTGGCTCAACGAGACATCTACGGCGGCGCAACCAAATTCCTCACTCAATGGCTTCCGAAGCTGGGCATTGAAACCACGCTTGTCGATACTACTGAGTACGATCAGCATGCGCGCGCTATCCAAGCCAATACCAAGCTGCTGTACCTCGAATCTCCAACCAATCCCACGGTGCGGGTCGTCGATTTGCATAAAGTCGCGGCTCTGGCGAAGAAGCGTACGCTCATCACAATGATTGACAGCACCTTTGCCACGCCGATCAACCAGCGCCCTGTGGAATTTGGCATCGATCTGGTGATGCATTCGGGCACGAAATATTTCGGCGGACATTCCGATCTGAGTGCCGGGATTATCGCTGGCCGCAAGGATCTGATTGAGAAGATTCACGGAACCCGCACTACGCTGGGTGGCGTGATGGACCCACACGCGGCGTGGCTACTGCTGCGTGGCATCAAGACGCTCGCTGTACGGGTGCAACGGCAGAATGAGAGCGCTCTGCGCATCGCGCAGTTTCTGGCTGAACATCCGAAAGTCCGGCGAGTGCATTATCCGTTTCTCGACGGTCATCCGCAACGGTCGGTCGCGATAGAGCAAATGCGCGGCGGCGGCGGTATGCTGAGTTTTGAAGTGGATGGCTCGGGAGAGGATGCCCGACGGCTGACCGAATCTCTGCGTCTTTTCACATTGGCCCCCAGCTTAGGTGGGGTAGATTCGCTGGTTTCGATTCCGGTGCTGACCTCCCACGCCATGATTTCAGCGGAGCAACGGCAGAAGATGAGTGTGACCGAGCAGTTAATCAGGCTTTCAGTGGGGATTGAGAATGCGGACGATTTGATTGCCGACCTGGAAAATGCGTTTGCCGCCATGAGTTCGTCTCGCCAGCATGTGCAGGTCGGATGAAGACCCTATCTTGAGAGAAAAATCCTGGCCTCATGAGGAGGCCAGGCCGGAGGAACTACCATACACTCACTCAGAAAATGAACTTCATTGCCAACTGCAGGATGCGGGGGTTATGAGCTGAGTTAGGCTGAAGGAGCCCGCTGCCAAAGCAGCTCGCGTCGCCAGCTGAGCTGTTGGACCCGCCATAGCAGCCCGCCGAGTTTGCCGTGGTGATTCCCGATCCGTTCGCGTTGTCCGCAGCCGAACCAGCGTCTCCGCCCAGCCATGAATACTCTCTGTGGTTGAACACGTTGAAGGCTTCCGCCCGGAATTCGAAGTACTTGCTTTCTGTCACGGCGATATGCTTCAACAGGGCCATGTCAAAATTCGTTCGCCATGGGTTGCGCAGATTGTTTCTTCCAGCGTTGCCGAAGGTCAGCCCTGTGGGAGCGACAAAGGCTGCGGGATTGTAGACCAACGGCGGATTACCAGGCGGGAGTTTCGGAATCCCAGCGCTAGGATTGCCCGCGAGATCGGGGTAGGAGCCGGCACTTGCGAACGAGTTGGAGACTCCGGCATTGTCGGTCGGAATATTAGTCGGCGAACCATTCACGCTGCTGTTGCAGGGATTGCAGCCCTGGTTATAAAGGGTGAACGGCGTCCCGCTTTCAATGTCGGTAATGCCAGACCACTGCCAGCCTCCCAGGATCCTGTTAGCGAGACCCTTGGCCTTGAAAAAAGGCAAATCATAAACGTAGCCAATATTGATGATGTGGCGCTCATCGAAGTTGGAGCTCGCCCGATAAGCGTTCAGGCTGTAGCTATCGACAAAACCGGAGTCGTTGTAGTCGGAGGAATCGTCAATCGAATGGCTGTAAGTGTACGCCGCGTTCAATTGGAGACCGCCTATACTGTGGCGCAAGGAAGCCTGCAGCGCATTGTAGTTTGACGATCCAGTCTGGTCCTTACGGGTGATGCTTCCGATTCCCGCGTAAGGCAGAAACGGATTGGCATTGTTACCGCAAGCCACGAAAAGGTTGACAGCAGCGCCGGACGGGACGCCACCGGGGGCGGGAGGGCTGTAGGGGATGGGCGTTCCGTAAGAAGTCACAGCGTTGGTGGGAACACCATAGGCGTCAAGGACCACATTGGGCTGACTGCCGCCTGGACCCCAACTGCAGTCGGAGGCCGCGATCAGTTGGCCAGGCGCGTAGGGGTTCTGGCTTGTCGGAACCGAGTGCATCTGGTTGTACTCATACGAACGGGTCAAATGCACTCCACCGCTTCCAACGTAAGCGAGATTCGCAACCGTGTTCTTGCCCAGGTCGTGTTGCACATCGAGATGCCATTGCTGCATGTATGGCCAGGTGGCCTTACTCGGAATTGACACAAAGGATAACGGGGTCGTGCCACCTCCAAGGAGGCCGGGATTGAGATTGGCATATCCTGCCACATTCACAACGCTGGTGGTCTGGGTGTTGATGTTGTATTGCTCGAGCGATTCCGTATTGCCCTCGTTGCCATTCGTGTGCTCGAAGAAAATACCGTAGCCGCCCCGAATTGCCCACTTCCCGTTCCCCAGCGGGTCAAACGCAAAACCAATGCGAGGTGCTGGGTTCCACCAGTGATTGGACATGCAGCCTTTGGGAACTCCGGGCGTGACGCCACAGTCGACCCACCCGTTGAACGGATTGCCGATGACCAGGCCCGTGCCTGGATCCACGCTGCTGGCGCCAGGAACGTAGCGTGCCGGATCAAAATTCCATGCCAGATTATTCTTCTCCGAATACGTCCCGAAAAAGCTCATCCGTAGTCCCAGGTTCAATGTCAGGCGCGAGGTGACGTGCCAATCGTCCTGGAAATAAGGTTCAAAAATGTTGTATTGCTCGTGCATCTTGAGTGCGGCTTGTTCCTGGGTGAAGGTGTCAACACTTCCAAGGAGCAAGTCGGCAAATGGATTTCCGGTCGTAACCGTGCTATTGGGGGTGAAACTCAAGAATCCGTTCACGCCATAGCTCGGCTGCGGAATTTCATTCTTGTGCGCATTCACTACATAGATTCCGAACTGCAGATTGTGCCCACCGACGCTCTTGCTGACGTTGTCGCGGAAGGTGAATGTCGGATTGGAATTCAGGGGACCATTCGGCACATAGCCAGGATCTTCAGCGAAGTTATATTGGCCGCCCGAGAGGCTAATACCCGGCACCTTGCCGTCAAAGCCGTTGTCATAGATCCCAATCGGGGGAAATCCCGAGGGGCGCTGCCATGGGCCAATCAGACTGGTGGTGATGTGGTCCGTGGTGTAGCTCGCGACAAATTCGTTCAACAAGGTTGGCGAAGCCGCCGCCGTGACGCGCGCCACCATACTGACGCCTGGGCCATTGAAGTTGGTTTGAATGGTGGGAAAGCTGGTTCCGCTCGTCCACAAGGGAACGGGATAGTCTTGATCCCACGAGTCGTGGATGTATCGAAAGGTAGCGCGCACCTTGTCGGTAATGTTCTGGTCGACGCGGAATAGTTCTTCCCGCCAGTTTGTGGGCAGGGAGGGCGTCGCAAACCAGGCGTTCGGACCCGAATTCGGATTAGGAATCATCGCCAGGAGACTGTTCACCGTCGTCGGATCGCCGATCGGCACCTGGTTCCCGGGGAAATAGGCACCCGCTTGAGGATTGACTGGACAGTTGGGGAAGTTGGTGGTATCCACTCGCGAACCTGCAGCCGGACACACGTCACTGAAATTGCCTCCCCGCTCGGGCAAAGTGGGGACTGTGGTCACGCTGAAAAAACCCGACGCCGGCACGACCTCGCGACGCCACTCTTCCGACCAGAAGAAGAACGTTTTCTGTTTGTTCGTGTTGTAGTGCCCGGGAATAAAGACCGGGCCTCCGATGGTAAAACCAAAGTCGTTCTTTTTGTAAGGCGGAGGAGAGGTCTGAAACTCAGGCGTCGCGTTGAAGGCATCGTTACGGACGAATTCGTACACGTCCCCGTGGAAGCTGCTGGTGCCGGACTTGGTCTCGACCTCGACGGTGCCTGAGCCGTTGCGGCCATATTGTGCACCGTAGTTGGAAGTCAGCACCTTGAATTCGGCAATAGCGTCGATGCTGGGATAGACGTTGAGTGTCGTGTTGCTGCCGTTGTCCATGGCATCGCCGCCATCCATTTCCCAGTTGTTATATTCCGTTCGGCCTCCGTTTACGCTGAAAGAAACGCTGCCTGAGACTCCGACTCCCGCTTCATCTTGCCCAGTCTGATTGCTGACCCCGGGCACCAGAGTGATGAGCTGAGTAAAATTCCGGCCGTTCAATTCCAACTGGCTGATCTCTTTGCCGGTGACCGTGCCTCCCAGGTCAGACGATTGGGTTTCGACTTGGGCAACACTACTTCCCTGAACCGTCACCTCGGTGCTGGCTGCACCGACTTGCATCGTGACATCGACGCGGGCCTTCTGGGCCACACGCACCACAATGCCCGCCGCCTGGTATTTCTTGAAGCCAGAGGCGGCGACCGTCAGGTTATACGACCCGATCGGCAAAGCAGCGAACAGGTAGTCGCCGGTGGAATTGCTTGTAGCAGCGCGGTTGATGCCGTGTTCGACGCTAGTCAGAGTGACTTGAGCGCCAGAAATGGCTGCTCCCGTAGAATCAGTCACCGTGCCCGTAATTGAAGCAGTATCCTGTGCGAAGAGAGCAGCCGAAAGGCAGAACACGAATGCGAAAACGCAAAGCCACAAGAGACGGGACTTCATAGGCAACTCCTAATCCTCGAAACCAGGCCGGCCCTCGGAGATGAGATCGTAAAAACCAGCCTATTAAAACGTGTTAATACTGCTGTAGGTCCTTTCCTATGTCAAGTGAAAAAGTGCCAATCGGGTCGGGGCGAATTGCTAATCGATTGGAGAGTCTCCCGATCGTGAGGTTCTGATGCAGCCTCACAGAAGTGCTCTCTCATGCGGTTTCGAGATAAGGAACGGATTTGGGCAGACAAGTGCCTGCTCTGTTAGCTTCACGCTCGATGGGCTTTGTTCGAATTCCTCGAGGCTAGGCGCCCGCTTGCTTCTCGGCCAGATCGCCGATGAACGGCAACTTCCACATTTGACCCTGATTAGCCTTGAGCAGCAAAATCAGCCAAATCACGAAGCCGGCCAATCCGACCAGCGGCCATATCAGTATGGTCAGCCAACCGAGGAAAGGAATGTGGGCGATGATGCTCAGCACAATCCACAAGGCGGTCCAGGCAATATGGAAAAAGATGCACTGAAACGCGTGGAAGCGAACGAATCGGCTTCGGTTATAGGGCTCGATTACGAGGAAAACGATTGCGGGAATGATGGTCACGTACGCCAGCATGCCGGCCACGTTGTCCGTGAGGCCGCCCGTCGTGCTGCCAGCAGGTTTTGCAGCCGAGCCGGCAGCCCGACACGCCGGACAAACCGTGGCACTATCCGCGGTTTGCGTACCACACACCGTGCAAAAAGCCATAGCGTATCCCCCTCATGCGTTGGTTTCGACCCCGATGCACAGAACGGGCGCACGTTAGCAGAAATGCCTCCCCAAGGCAAACGAAATCGCATGGCGAAATCATATGGCAGAACGCTGCCGGCACGCTACGCTTTTTCGGCTAGACTTCCGATCACCGGCAGCCGGAAGATTTGACCTTGAAGAGCCTTTACCATCAGCACCAGCCAGAGAATCCCCAGGGCCAGCGCGGCCACGGTCAGCATTAGCCATGCCACTAAATACCCGGCGACTGGAATGAGGGTGAGTAAGGAATAAAGGATTCGCAGAGCGATCGCGATTGCGATCGTGGCAACAGTGAAAAATATGGATTGAAAAGAATGAAATCGGATGAAACGGTTGTGCTTAAGACGTGCGATAAACAGAAAGATGACCGCCGGGATAAACGTAAGGTAGGCGGATGCAGCAATGAAATGGTCCTTGAACTGGCCGGGCGCGCTCGCGTCGGGCACGACCGCGGCGGCGACGGCAGGCGCGTGTACGACGGCCGGGCGTGGATCTAGCAACCTGGCCGCGGGCTTGTTTGCCGTCTGACCGGGTACCCACATTCTACGGCCGCAGCCGGGACAAAAAGCGACATTCTCGGGCATTTCGGCATGACATTGCGGACATGAGATGGGCATGTTTTCTTAGGCCAGCCGGCGCGAAGTGCCCTTCTTGCGGCAGTCTTCGCAGACTCCATAAATCTGGAAAGTGTGGCGGGTGGTTGTGTAATGGTAGCGATTTCCAATTTCCTGTTCCAGCCCGTCGACCTCGGGGGAAAAGAATTCCACCGAACTTCCACACCCGGTGCAAACCATGTGATGGTGGCTGCGGCGGTTGTACTGGTGCTCGTAGCGGGCAATACCGTCGTGAAAAGCAACTTCGCTGGCGAGGCCACATTCCGCTAACAGTTTCAAGGTGCGGTACACGGTGGTAAAACCGATGCGGGCATCTTTCCTTTGCACTAAACGATGCAGTTCGTTTAAGGAAAGGTGCTCGCGGGTTTCGAGAAACGTCCTCAAGATCGTGTCGCGTTGAGCCGTATGCTTCAGGCCTACACGCTTCAGATGCTGATACAGGATGTGCTGTGCTTCGCGGACCATCTCGGGCGAGATGCTGGGCTGATCATCAATGCGTTTTTGCAGCATGGTCGTCCCTGCGAAGTTGTTAGCCTTCTGAATAATACTGGCCTTTGCGAAACCAGCCAACTTTTTCGCGGGAATGAGTTTGGTTTCACTCCGCGCCAAATCCTTCGTCCGGCTACGCCGGGCTCAGAATGACGTCTTTGGGTGGCGCTCCTGATACTGCTGTTTGTCTTGTGATGCGGGCAAGCCCTAGAATCGAATGTCCAATATGGCCATCGCTGCTCCAGTCTATCCTCGCCCGCGTCTGCGGATTCTGGGTATCGTCGCTTTCGTTCTGAGTTTGATCTTGCTGGCGCTGCTCGTTGCCGGTGCCTGGTTCTATTCTATTGCTCGTTCTGCTCTACCCCAACTGGACGGCACGCTCGCGGTTTCGGGACTCTCGGCGCCTGTAACAGTGGTTCGCGGTGCTCAGGGAGCGCCCACTATCGAGGCTGCCGATTTCGATGATCTTTTCTTCGCCCAGGGTTACGTGACGGCACAAGACCGACTGTTCCAGATGGATGGGATGCGGCGATTTGCAGGGGGAGAGCTTGCGGAAGTCTTTGGCCGTGATTTTCTGGAACACGACCGCCAACAGAGAATCCTGGGACTAAGGGAGGCGGCACGAAAGACGATTGCCAGTGCTTCTGCCCAGGATCGCGCTCACTTCGAAGCTTATGCGAAGGGCGTGAACGCTTACGTCGAGTCGCATCGTGACCGCTTGCCGTTAGAATTTCGCATTCTGCGCTATTCGCCGCGGCTGTGGTCGCCGGAAGACTCGGCTCTGGTCGGTGCCCAAATGGTCGAGGATCTGAGCACCAGCCCTCGTCATGCGCTTATACGGGAGAAGATTCTGGCTAAGCTGGGGCCAGAGCTGACCGCGGACCTTTATGTAAATTCTTCTTGGCACGATCGGCCTCCCACAGCATCGCGGGTCAGTCTCGACCAAGAGAAGAATGATCGGGAGGAGAATGATGATGAAGACGACGATGAGGATTCGGGAACGGACAGCTCCGTCACCGACTTGACGCCAGTGCCCGACATTCCCTCGTTCGCGCCTGGGGACCTGTTTTTTGACGATCGGCCCGGTGTACTGGGATCTAACAACTGGGTGGTCTCGGGAGCACACACGGTCTCGGGCAAACCGCTTCTGTCGAACGACATGCACCTGCACCATCAAATGCCGAATCTCTGGTACGAAGCTCATCTCCGCTGCAGCACCGCGGCATGTGGCGACTTCGATGTGGCGGGGGTTACGCTGCCCGGATATCCCTATGTGATCGTGGGGCACAACCAGCGGATTGCCTGGGGCTTCACCAACCTTGGCCCCACAGTCGAAGACGTGTACGTCGAGACCTTTAACTCAAATGGACAATACCTGATGCCAGATGGATGGAAGCAACCCGAATATCGTCGAGAGGTCATCCGGGTGAAGGGCCAACCGGATAGCGTCGTGGATGTCATACTTACGCGCCACGGACCGATCGTATCGGATATGGTCCCTGGCGAGACCCGACGGCTGGCCTTGCGCTGGACCCTGCATGACGGCGTTCGCACTCCCTTTTTCGCAGTCGATTCAGCACGAAATTGGGAGGAGTTCAGGCGTGCCTTTTCAGAGCTTGATGCCCCCGGCCAAAACGTCGTGTATGCCGATGTGGATGGCAACATCGGTTATCAGGCTACCGGAAAGATTCCAATCCGTGCGGCAGGCGATGGCAGCCTGCCAGAGAATGGCAGCGACGACGCGCACGAATGGGTGGGCTATGTTCCGTTTGAAAAGCTACCTAGCGTATTCAATCCGCGTTCCGGGATTATCGCTACCGCGAATAGCCGGATCACTCCCGATGGATATCGATATTCCCTGAGCACGGAATGGGAGGCTCCTTGGCGGTCGGCACGCATTTACCGCGTGCTGGAATCGGGCAAGAAGTTCTCGGCGGCCGATATGCTGACGCTCGAAACAGATGTGTATTCGGAGCTGGATCGTTTTTTCGCAGAGCGGTTTGTGTATGCGGTCGATCATGCCAAGAATCCAACGGTTCGGTCCAAGGCAGCGGCTGAAATCCTGCGGCAGTGGGACGGCAGGATGATCGAGGACTCGGCGGCGCCCACAATCGCAGTTCGCGCGCGGCAGGAGCTCGCCCGATTGCTGCTCGAGCCCAAACTGGGTTCGTCGCCAAAGGATCCACAGCAAATCGAAGCCGCTCTCAACTGGAAGAGCTATACCTGGATGATGAGTACGGTTTGGTTGGAGAACGTCGTCGAACATCAGCCGAAGCGCTGGCTGCCCGAAGCATATGCGAGCTTCGACGAACTTCTGGTTGCAGCGATCGAGGCTGCGGTCGCGTCGAATCCGGCACAAGGTTCGGTTGCGCCGCAAGATCTGAACTCCTGGAAGTGGGGGGCCTTTCATCCGGTCGAGATTGAGCACCCGATTTATCGCAAAATTCCGGTCTTGCGGCGATGGACTGGACCGGGAGTACAGCCGCAATCGGGAAGCGAATTTACGGTAAAAGCGGTGTCGCGCAGCCACGGACCGTCAGAACGAATGACAGTTAATCTCGCGAATCTCGATCAGTCCACGTTGAATCTGGTGACGGGCGAAGCGGGGAACTTTCTTAGCCCTTATTACATGGACCAATGGAAAGCGTGGTATGAGGGATTCAATTTCACGTGGCCGTTTTCGAAACCGGCGATGGAAAAGGCGCATTCGCATCAGCTTGCGCTGGAGCCGGAGAAGTAGGCAAGGTTCAGGCGTCCGGAATTGGTTAGGGCAGATGCGTGGATAAAAACGAGACTGTACGCTTACTCGAATCTTCCAGAGCGTCGCCGGTGAAGCCATGCCCTTGATGAGGATAAATTTTCACCTCGTACGAGACAGCCTTCTTCTTAAGAAAATTTTCCAATTCGTAGGCGCTGCTCACCGGGACGACATTATCGTCTTCACCATGCAGGATTAACACCGGAGGCATCGTGGTCATGCGCTCCTCTGCAAAACCTGGCATCCCGCCGAAAAACTCGACTACAGCTTTTATTTCCGGCGAACGCAAAGGTGGAGGATGGCTGCGCTCTTCTTCCGCGAGAGCAAGGGAAAGAAAGCCTCCGAGCGAGAAGCCAACCACCCCGATTCCCTTATTGCGAATGTCCGGTTGCGCTGCGATGTACCGAGTCGCATCGTTCAGGACTCGAATGTACTTCAGGAATTTGTCCGGCTTGTCCGAGGGACTCCAATCCCCCGGGCCATCAAAATAATGGGGGACGAAGACAGAATAACCGGCGTTGGTGAGCGCCTCGAGAATCCCGCTTTTTCTCCAATCCCCTTGCGGTCCGGCGCCGCCGTGGACCAGCACTACTGCCAGATGCGGGCTTCCGCTTTTCGGATCGAAGCGCTCGATGGTGATGGGTTGGTGGTCGCTATGAAACGCAGTGGTGGTACCGACCGGGTTCTGTGCGCTGGCCAGCAACGCTGTCAGAGTTGCGAGGGAAGCAAAGTAGCTGATACAAGTTCGCATCGAAGCCCAGCCTGAAACACTCTCAGTCCACCAGCTTCACATCGAACGGCTGACCAACGATATCAATCTGGCCATCGTTGTTGTTACCGTTGGAAGGGGTCACCTGCAACTTGTTGGTCGTGGTGTCATAGATGCCGAGAATATTGTTCTCGATCACATAAACGATGTTGCGGCCACTGATCTGCTGGAGGCCGGTCACATTGCCGATACTCGGCGGGATTACGACGTCACCGCTGGTTGTATTGAAGATGGACAAACAGCCACGAAGCTCGCCGCCGGTCGCGATGTTGGTGCAGCCTTGGGAGCCAATGTAGATTTGCCCGTTCTGGCTTAGCTGCATCCGACTGTGAAAACCGTCCGTGATGATTGCGGAACCGGTAACGGTCATCGAGTTGGTATCGATTGCGGTCAGCCTGCCACAGGTAGTGGCCGCGGTTGGGGTCCCAGCGCAGGTATTGGTTCCAGGTGGGTTGGGCGGCGGCGTTCCCGCTACGTAGAGGACCGAGTTACTTAGCAAACCGAAGGTGGCCGCGCTTACCGGCGTCGTGCTGTTGACGGTAGACGCGCCCAGGTCAAGGACACTCACACCTGCCGCGGTGCCTCCGCATTGCGCGCCGCAATTCATAATGAAAGCGGTCGCGTTACTGGTGAAAATGCCCCACACCGGCCGGTCGAAGCCGGCGATGTAACTCCGGGGATCCGTGGCGGTTCCGATCAGAATTGTCGTAATTACAGTTACCGTGTCCGAGTTATCGCTGAACACTAAGATGTGGTTGCCGTCCGGGCTGGGCACAATAAAGTGCGCGCTCGGCACGGGAATGGTTGCGGAAACGGACCCGGTCTGTAAATTCATTGCAACCACAGCGCCCGGAGCCTGTCCGGCGATCGGGGCTGTGGGTACGGCAGCGTAGGCAGCGGTCGCGAAATTACTCACGACGAGGCTCTCGGTAAAGCCGGGCAGGGGGATGGAAGGCAACGGCGAAGTGCCTCCGGCGGGAACCGCGATGGCTTCAGTCGCATTGTCGACGATCGCTACCGTGTTGCCGTTGGGGCTAAAAACCGCCGTGTACTTACCATTGGGGGCAAGCGTCATGAGCGAAGGCTGCAGGCTGCTGCCGGTGAGCGGAACAAAAAAAGTGAGAGCAAGCTTGTCCAGCGTCGCGTCCACAATGTTCAGTACCTGCGTATTAAGCACCGTTCCGGTACCACTTCCTTGCGGGTAGAGTGGATTCGAAATAAAGACCCGGAACTTGATGCCGCTGGGTTTGTGGATAGTGGTCGTCGAGGAGCTGCTATTGCTGCTTCCGCAGGAAATAATGCTGACACTGACAATTATGAGCACAAAAATACTGATGAAGATTCTCTTCAAACCTGGGACTCCGAAGAGCATGAGGGACAGAGATTTAGATGCAAGAAAGCGGATTATAACAGAGCGACTTCGGAGAATTTCAGGGCTTGGTCCAGCTTCGATGACATCAATATGCAAAAGCACAAATCCTCTTGTATTCTTGAATCAATGGCCACTGACCTACTGACGCGGATCAAACAGTCCGCCGTTCTCTGCGACGGCGCGATGGGAACCCTGCTCTATGCCAAGGGGATCTTCATCAATCGTTGCTATGACGAGCTGAATGTCTCCCAACCTGATCTAATCCGCGGCATCCACCACGAATATCTCCAATCGGGTGCGGAGATTATTGAAACTAATACTTTCGGTGGTAATTCGTTCCGACTGGCGCGCCACAGCATGGCGAGCCAAGTGCGTGAGATCAACTTCGCGGGTGCCCGGCTCGCCCGAGATGCCGCCAAAAGCTTTGACGTTTTGGTAGCAGGGTCCGTGGGGCCGCTCGGCGTCCGCATTGAACCCCTGGGCAAAACATCCTTTGAGGAAGCGCGCACTGCCTTCCGCGAACAGATCGCGGCGCTGGTCGAGGGTGGAGTGGACCTGCTGATGCTCGAGACATTCGGCTATCTGGAAGAGCTTCATCAGGCCATACTGGCCGCCCGCGAGGTAAATCCTGGGATCTCGGTAGTCGCCCACGTCACGATCGACGAGGACGGAAATTGTCTCGATGGTTCGACTCCTGAAACTTTCACCCCGCGGCTGGAAGAGTGGGGCGTCGACGTCATCGGCTGCAACTGCAGTGTGGGTCCGGTCGCAATGCTGGACGCAGTCGAGCGCATGCGAACTGCTACCTCTCTGCCCCTTGCAGCCCAACCCAACGCCGGGATGCCGCGTTCCGTCGAGGGCCGGAATATCTACCTTTGCTCTCCGGAGTACATGGCCAGCTATGCCCGCAAGTTTGTGGCCGCGGGTGTACGGATTGTGGGGGGGTGTTGTGGTACGACTCCGGACCATATCCGAGTGATGAAGTCTGCGTTGCGAATAGGAGATGCGCGGGCGAAGGTCGCCTCGGCTCCAGCCACAGTCGAAGCCAAACCTTCCACAACTGCTGCCGTAGCCATCGAGCAGCGTTCCCGGTTGGGTGCCAAGCTGGCTAGCGGTGAGTTCCTGACCATGGTCGAAATCGTTCCTCCAAAAGGAACGGACATTCGCAAGGAAATCGAAGGAGCGCGTTTCGTAAAGTCAGTGGGTGTCGACGGAATCAATGTCCCGGATAGTCCGCGTGCCTCGGCGCGCATGAGCAACCAGGCGCTGTCCTTGCTGATTCAGCAAGAGGTAGGGATTGAGGCCATCCTGCACTACACCTGTCGGGACCGCAACGTGCTTGGTATTCAATCCGATCTTCTGGGAGCGGCGGCTACGGGTATTCGCAACCTGATCTGCATCACCGGCGATCCTCCGAAGATGGGCAGCTATCCCGATGCCACCGCCGTATTTGATGTTGACGCGATCGGATTGGTGAATATCGTTCACAACCTCAATCGTGGCCTCGACATTGGCGGCAACCCCATCGGCACCGGAACAACTTTCGTGATCGGCGTGGGGGCCAATCCCGGGTTGAGCGATATGGATGAGGAAATCCGACGATTCGAGTACAAAGTGCAGGCCG
>CAWIMI010000020.1:0-425805 GCA_963837015.1 uncultured Acidobacteriota bacterium
GGGTAAGGCGTGCCTTGATACGACCGGGCCGCACCGTGGCAATCTTGAGCGGTATGTTTCTCGTCAGCCTGGCCATCTATCCATTCCTCGGGCTGGCATTCTTCCCGCAAACTGACGCCGGCCAATTCACCATCAACTTCAAGGTACCGACGGGCACGCGGATCGAAGTGACCGAACAGTACGTCGCTAAGGTTGAAGACCTGATTCGCCGCGTGGTCGATCCGAAAGATTTCAAAATGGTGGTCTCGAACATCGGCGTGGTGCCCGACTTTTCGTCTTTGTACACGACCAACGCCGGACCGTACACGGCCACCATCCAGGTAGCGCTGAATCAACCGCATCGTCGGAGTAGTTTCGCGTACATGAATCGAGTACAGAAGGAGATCGCGAGCCAATTTCCGGAGGTGCGAGCTTTCTTCTCCAGCGGCTCGATGGTGGACGCTATCCTGAACATGGGCATGCCTGCACCGATTGATATTCAAGTCAGTAGTCCCGATCTTCACCAAATCCACGGTATCGCAGAGGAACTGGCCGGGCGCATCCGGCAACTGCCCGGGGTGGGCGAAGTCTACATCCCGCAGGATCTCAATTATCCGGCGTTGCGACTGGACGTTGACCGGGTACATGCAGCCGAACTCGGGCTTACGCAGAAGGAAGTCGTCGATAACGTCATCACCGCGCTCAACTCGAATTATATGATCGCTCCCAATTATTGGGTCGATTACAAGACTGGCAACGATTATTACCTCACCGTCCAGTATTACGAAAAGGGCCGCCCCGCGATCTCCAATTTCGCTGATCTGACCAATATCCCAATTCGCGCGTCGAATCTCCGACAGGCTACCACGCTCGATTCCGTGGTGAAACTGCAGAATGTCCAGACGCCGACGGAGGTCGATCATTACCAGATCCAGCGCGTGACCGACGTATACGTGACTCCAGCTGGCGAGGACCTGGGAAAGGTTGCGGACGCGGTTCGAGGCGTGATCGGCCAGATGAAACTTCCAGAGAACGTTCGCGTCAACCTGCGGGGCATGGTGGAAGGCATGCAGGCCTCGTTCAAAAGCTTTGCTATCGGCTTGTCCCTCTCGGTTGTCCTTCTCTATCTCATCCTGGTGGCGCAGTTCAAATCGTTCAAAGATCCGTTTCTCATCATGCTTGCCATTCCTATGGGATTTATTGGGGTATTGCTGATTCTGCCGCTTACCGGGACGAGCCTCAACGTGATGTCTCTAATGGGAGTGCTGATGCTGGTGGGAATCTCAGCCTCAAACAGCATTTTGATTGTCGAATTCGCCCATCGACTCGAGGAGCAGGGAAAATCGGTAGAGGAGGCGGTGATCACCTCGTGTCGCGTTCGCCTGCGTCCGATTCTGATGACGTCCTTGGCCACCATCATTGGCATGGTGCCTATGGCCCTCAAACTGGGTACGGGAAGCGAACAGTACGCTCCCTTGGCACGTGCCATCATCGGTGGCCTCAGCGCTTCCGTGGTTCTTACCGTTTTTATTGTGCCGGCGGCTTATTTGCTGGTGTACCGCACGGGGAAGGCGGTGGCGACGCCGTGACGTTCTGCGTGCGCTTTCATCGCAAGAGATTTGCGAATCAGGTTTTTGTCGAGGATTGATGCCGCGTTTCTCAATTCGCAATCCGTACTTCATCATCGTCGTCTGCCTGGTACTCCTGGTCATTGGGGTCACGAGTCTGGCGCGAATGCCGGTTGATCTTTTTCCACCCATCAACCTGCCGGAGGTGGTGGTGGCCACCTTCTACTCCGGGATGCCGCCACAGGATATTGAGACTGACATCACCGACCCGCTTGAGCGTTTTTTTACTTTAGCCAGCGGCATCGACCACATGGAATCGCGCTCGTTGCTGGGCGTGAGCATCATCCGCGTCTATTTTCAGCCTGGAACCAACGCGGACGCGGACGTAACCGAGCTTTCCAATCTCGCGCTAGCCGACTTAAAGCGGCTGCCGCCGGGCACATTACCGCCAGTAGTGCTAAAGTTCGACGCCTCCAGCCTTCCGGTAGCTTTAGTGACCGTCAAGGGGCCAGGACTCAACGAAACCCAGCTTCACGATTATGCGCAATTTCAAATCCGAAATCAGATCGCCGTGGTTCCGGGAGCTGAAATTCCACCTCCCTTCGGCGGCAATTACCGGCAAATCATGGTGTATGTCGACCCCTACAAGTTGCTGTCCAGGCAGTTGAGTCCGATGGACGTGGTCGGCGCGGTGAACAACGCCAACCTGATTTTGCCCGCCGGAGACGTAAAGGTCGGACTCAACGACTACTACGTTTACTCGAACAGTTTGGTTGACAACATGAAGCAGTTGGGGGAAGTTCCCCTCAAGACGGTCGGTTCTTCGTGGGTATCCGTCGACGACGTGGGCAAAGCCGAGGACTCCCATCAGATTCAATACAACATAGTGAGGGTCGATAGCCAGCGGTCCTGCTACATCCCCATCATGAAGCAGGGCGGGGCCACCAATACCATCGATGTGGTGAACGGTATCCGCAAGCTGGTCGGACACCTCTACGACATTCCGAAACAAATGGTGGCAAATGTTGTGTTCGACCAGTCCGTTTACGTGAAGGAGGCCATACAGACTGTCCTCCACGAAGGTCTGCTGGGATTGATTCTGACCAGCTTGATGATCTTAATCTTCCTCGGGAGCTTTCGAGCTACATCGGCGGTTCTTTTGTCGATCCCGCTATCGGCACTGGCCACTTTCGTCGTGTTGTACATGATGGGCAGCACGGTAAACACCATGATTCTGGGAGGTCTGGCGCTTGCGTTTTCGCGAGTAATCGATAACTCCGTAATCTCGTTGGAGAATATCTATCGCCATCTGGAAATGGGAGCGGCGCCGGTCGTAGCCGCCGAAATTGGCGGGGCGGAGGTGAACCTGGCTGTGTTAGCGGCCACTCTGGTAGATGTCGTGGATTTCTTCCCTGTAGTTTTCCTCTACGGTGTGGCGAAGTTTCTCTTTTCCGCGCTGGCGTTGGCTTTCTGTTTATCTTTGCTGGCCTCCTTTGTGGTGGCTATGACTGTGATTCCGTTGTTCTGTTCGCGGTTTCTCAAGGCGGTCCCCCACGCGGCGGAGCATCAGCATAAAGATTATGAAGTCGAACCCACCGCGGCAGCCGGTCATTCCTGGTGGGACCGGTTCAATGCCGGCTTTAACCGGGGATTTAATAAGGTTCTGGATTTCTATGAATACTGGGTACGACGGGCGCTAAAACGACCTGGGCTCACGGTCGCGATTTTGAGTGGCGTATTCCTGGCCAGCCTGACCATCTATCCATTACTGGGGTTGGCGTTCTTCCCGCAAACCGACGCTGGCCAATTCACCATCAACCTGAAAGTGCCGACCGGAACTCGGATCGAGAATACAGAACAGTACGTGTCGAACGTGGAGCGGTTAATCCGCAATAAGGTGGATCCCAAAGACCTGAAGATGGTGGTTTCCAACATCGGTGTGGTTCCGGACTTCTCCTCTTTGTACACCACCAACGCTGGACCATATACCGCTACGATCCAAGTGGCTTTGAACGAACCTCATCAGCTCAGCAGTTTCGAATACATGGATCAAGTCCAGACGGCGATGGCCAGTCAGTTTCCGGACATTCGAACCTTCTTCTCGAGTGGCTCCATGGTCGATGCGATCCTGAACATGGGCATGCCCGCACCGATTGACATCCAGGTGAGCAGTCCAGATCTACCCCAGATTTACGGTGTGGCACAGGATCTGGCGACGCGGATAAGAAGGGTACCGGGAGTCGGAGAGATCTACATTCCGCAGGACATGAATTACCCGGCTTTGCGACTTGACGTGGATCGCATACACGCGGCGGAATTGGGACTCACGCAGAAGGATGTCGTTGACAATGTCATCACCGCGCTGAATTCCAATTACATGATTGCGCCGAACTACTGGGTGGATCGGAAAAGTGGCAATGACTATTACCTGACGGTCCAATACTTTGAACACGGTCCAGCAGCGATTCACAACATGGTCGATCTGGGGCAAATCCCGCTGCGCGCGCAATCGGACGGCAAAAAGACCAACAAGGGCTGCGGCCCGGTCTTGCCCCGCAGGACATCGCTGCGACCTGCAGCGATGACCGATCCGCCCATGTCCGCGTGGACTTGCGGTGCGAACCTGGCTGATCCCAAACCAATCCGACCGATGAAAGTGCAGGCTCAGGCACGACCGGTCACAGTTCTCGATAACGTCGTCAAAGTGAAGTACATGGAGACGCCGACCGAAGTGGATCATCACCAAATTCAGCGGGTGATCGATCTGTACGTTACTCCCTCCGGAGAAGATCTGGGCCGCGTCACACGCGCCATCAAGAACATCGTCGGCGAGGCGAATATTCCGTCCAATGTGCGAGTGAACCTACGCGGAATGGTCGAGGGCATGCAAGCGTCGTTCAAGAGCTTTGGGCTAGGGTTCCTGCTTTCGTTCGTCCTGTTGTTTCTGATCCTGACCGCACAATTCAAGTCATTTATCGATCCTCTTTTGATCATGCTGGCAATCCCCATGGGATTTGTGGGCGTCTTGATAATTCTTCCCCTCACCCACAGCACGCTGAATGTCATGTCGCTGATGGGAGTGCTCATGCTGGTGGGCATCGCGGACTCGAATAGCATTCTTATTGTTGACTTCGCGCACAATCTGGAGCGGCAAGGGTTGTCACCTGCTGACGCAGTGGTGACCGCGTGCCGGGTGCGCCTGCGGCCAATTTTGATGACTTCGCTGGCGACGATTATCGGCATGATTCCCATGGCGCTGAAACTCGGAACCGGAGCAGAGCAGTACACGCCCATGGCGCGCGCGATTATTGGAGGGCTCACCTCGTCTGTTCTTTTGACCATCTTTATCGTGCCCGCCGCATATCTGCTGGTTTACGGGAGACGCAAGGAAGAAGCCGGGGAAGCTTTACCCGGGGAGCCAGCTGAATGATCGAACACGATTTTACTTGTGCCCAGCGCTCCCCCGTGCCTAACGGTCAGGTTCGGGATGACAGCGCGCGATGGGTGGGCATTTGGCGTAGAACGCTGATTCTCGCCGCCGTTCTTTCTCTCGCGATTAACGTCGCAACCCGGTACACCACGGTTGTGCAACGTAGCGCGGCAGCAAAGATCGCAGGCCCGCACTCGGTTGACGCCAAGCGACAGCATCTTTTGAATGACGGCCTGCATTGGTCTGCTCCGGCGGCGACTTTTGTGTTGTTCCAGCCTGCGGGAGCTTCAGCAGCCGCATTGCCCCCGGTTCCTCCGGTTACCCGGCTTGATTCGGAAGATTTTCTCTATAGCCGACCTCCTCCTTTCTCCTAAGCCCGCTTCTCAAGAAAGCCACCAGGTTCGACAGCGGAACACTGGTTCGAATCAGCAACAGTCGTGCTCTGCGCTTTCGGCAGGCGATCTCATGGAGCAGATCATGAAAAGGAATATCTATATCGTCACCGCGGCGTTGGTGATCGTGCCCATGCTGAATGGGTCTCCGACGCGAAGTAACAAAAACGAATACGTGCAGGGAACCGTAATCCAGGTACAGAAGCAGAAAGTGTTTTCCCCCGATTACACGATCGGGGGCAGCAATCCGTCCGATGCGCCATTGACTTCGCGGTATTACGCTTACGAGGTTTCTGTGCGTGTCGATTGCAAAACCTATGTTGGCCGGTATGAAACGCCGTTCAATTACTTGCCGTCAGAGTTTACGCCCGATCAGCCGATCAAGGTGCGCTTGACTAAACATGTCATGTACTTTGATCTGCCGAACGATCCGGATATGAGGATGGGTGTCGTTCATCGTAGTTCAGAGTGCGCCCAGAATCGATAAGCTGCAATGGTCGAAGCTCTTGCGTCGGGAACATACGAACCCTCGCCTTCGGTTGGCGCGTGTAACGAGGGCGAGGGATTTTGACGAATGGCTTCAAAAAAGGCAGATCCATGAAGCGAAAACATAAATACGGCGGCGGTATTGTCGCGCTCGCATTGACTTGGCCTCTGTTTGGCCTTGCTCAAGTCGCACTCATACAGACCGCGGGCGATCTTCCTCCAGCCCCAGCGCCACAAACCGCTCCCGCGCAAAATACGTATCCGCAAGCGACCACACAGGCGTCGTCCCTTCCTCAATCCGCCGGGAAGCCAACGTCTCTGACGCTGAAGCAAGCCGAAGAGCTTGCGATCAAGAACAACCCACAGATCTCCGTCGCCCGGCTGATCGCTCTTGCTTCCCAACAAGTCACCAGGGAGGTGAAGTCGAACTTGTGGCCTACAGCGACCGGCGATCTCACCGGAGTAGATGCGCAGTCCGGCAGCCGCATCACCGCGGGTGCGCTGAATAATCCGATCATTTACGAGCGCGCTGCCATGGGCGTCATGGTGACTCAACTAATTACCGATTTTGGGCACACAACAAATCTGGTCTCGAGCGCCAACTATGCGGCCAAAGCGGAAAACGAAAATGCTCTGGCGACCAAAGAGCAAGTGCTCCTTGCGGTCAACAAGTCTTTCTACAATGCTCTGCAGGCGCAAGCTGTTCTGACCGTGGCGCAGCAAACGGTAAGCGAACGGCAAACCGTCGCCGACCAGGTGGAGGCGCTATTCAAGAGCAAGTTGAAATCCGAACTGGATTACAGCTTCGCAAGCGTCAACCTGGCGCAAGCCAAGCTCCTACTCTTGGACGCTCAAAACAACGAGAACGCGGCGCGGGCCACGCTCTCCATGCTGCTCGGTTTTTCGAGCTTGCAGGACTTCCAACTCGTCGAGGAAACCGGGCCCTTGGCGCCACCACCAGGCAATGTGGACGATCTGATTGCGCAGGCCTTTTCCGCGCGGCCGGAAATACTTTCGCTGCAGTTCCAGTACCAGTCGGCCAAGAAATTCCAGACTGCGGAGCGAGACCTGCTCTTTCCCAGCATTCGCGCCCTCGGGGCAGTCGGAGACACGCCTGTGGGCAACGTTGCGGTTGCTCCGAATCCAGGCGCCTTGAGCAACACGTATGGCGCCGTCGGCGCGAACGTCGAGATCCCTCTCTTCAACGGTTTTCAGTATACGGCGAGAGCCCGTGAGGCGAATCTCAGGGCACAAGGAGTACAAGAACGGCTGCGCGACATGCACAACCTGATCTCGCGCGACGTTCGTACCAGTTGGCTAAACGCGAACACTGCTTACCAGCGACTGGCGGTTACGCAGCAATTGTTACAGCAGGCCCAGCTAGCGCTGAGTCTTGCCCAGGCTCGCTACAAACTGGGGCTCGGTTCGATTGTCGAGTTGAGCCAGGCACAGCTCCAGCAGACGCAAGCGGAAATCAGCAACGCACAGGCCGGTTATGACTATCGCCTGAGCCTGGCAGTCTTGACATACGAGACCACGGGAATCTAACCATGAGCTCTTCGTGGATTCGCCAAGCGTTACTCCTCTACAGAAGGAGGCAAAACTCATCATCATTCGTTTTCAAGCGACGCACGAGAGAACTTCCGCTTAGCACTCGCCATTGGTTGATTCTCACTGTCGGCATTGCTACGGTTGTCGGAACGATATTCATACTTGCTCTCTACTACCAACCTGGAAGGTAACGGAGGATGGTGCGGCAAAGCTGCTTGATGGTCAAGCACGAGCCTTGTCAATCATCGCTTCCCAGATGCCTTTCGCCTTCAGGATGAGTTCTACCGTCTCGCGAACCGCGCCACGACCGGCGAGGGCTTTCGTAGTGTATTGCGCCGCCTTTTTTACTTCGGGGACGGCATCCCCGACAGCCACTGCCAGGCCCACGCGGCGCATCAAGGGGATATCCGGAAGGTCATCGCCAATGAAGGCAACCGCAGAATCCGCAACGCCCGCTTTTTGCAGGATTTCTTCATAGGCCGGCATCTTCACCGGCTGTTTCATGTAGACAAACTCCATCTTCATTTCGCGGGCGCGGCGAAGGAGTGCGGCGCTTTCGCGCCCGGTAATGCAACCTGTACGCAGGCCGGCAGTCTGGGCTAGCGTTAGCCCCTGGCCATCGTGCGCATCAAAAGTTTTGATCTCGAGGGCAGTTCCATCGGTTTGCGAAAGCAAGGTAACGCTGCCATCCGTCATGGTGCCGTCCACATCCATGAGGAGCAAGGTGATTCGTGCCGCGCGTTTTTTGAGCGCGGGAGAGATCCTAGAAACACCAGCCACGGAAACCTCCAGTCAAACTGTGAATAGAGAGTCTAAGGCATAGCCGGTCTGTGCGGCTATGCGCCTGCGCGGAAGAGCGCCTGAGCTACATTCCATCCGCCTCATGCGTGCTTGAAAGCGCCGGCTAATTCGGGGACCAGAGCGGCGAGAAAGCGCGCTTGTACTATTTGGGATTCGTCCTCGTACTTCTGCTAGTTCCCGCTGGACCGGAATTGCTTTGTACTCGATCAATCGAAGCTGATCCATCCTTGACGATGAGCTTCGCCGCCTTAGTTGGAGTGAGGATGGTTCATCCCCCTGGCAAATGGATTGAGGGTGGACCACAAGATGGCAGAGCTGCAATAAACGAAGGAGCAAAAGTCATGATCAAAAGAAGAAGCGAAAAGGTTATTGTTATCGGCGCGGTCTATTTGCTGGCGCTCGTGATGAGCATCCGGATGGCAGCGGCACAAAACATCCAGGGAGTTATCAATGGACGGAGCGGCGCCACCATGACGCTGCAGACTCAGGATTCTGGAAACGTCGTGGTTGTCCTCACTCCTTCCACTGAGGTCGACGAAGTCGAGGGGTTGTTCAAAGCTCGTAAGAAAGAGATGGGTGTCACTGCTCTGGTGCCGGGCCTCCCCGTGCAGGTGCAAGGATCGTACAATGCCCAGAACCAACTGGTGGCGGATACGGTTAAGTTCAAAGGCTCAGACCTCAAAGCCGCCGAGGATATGCAGGCTGGCTTGACTCCGACCGAGCAGCAAGTCCAGGCAAACCAGCAGCAGATCCAACAGAGTGAACAGCAAATTCAAGCTGCGAAACAGAAGCTTCAGCGACAGCAGCAAGAGATCCAGGCTGAACAGCAGAAGACTGCTGCGGAAGCTGCAGCAATTACCGCGAACAAAGCTGCAATTGCTGCGGATAACAAACGCTTCGGCGAACTGGCGGACTACAACATCCTGGGAGAGGCGACAGTCTACTTTGCTAACGGCAGCACCGTGGTCGAATCGAAGTACCAGCCTGAGTTGCTGAAGCTGGCGCAGCAGGCAAAGGGCATCACTGCCTACATTATTCAAGTGCAGGGCTATGCCTCAAAAGTGGGCAGTGCAGCGCTGAACCAAAGGCTCAGCAGTGAGCGCGCGGACCACGTGCTTGAATTTCTGGAACAACAAGGAAACATTCCGCTGACGAATGTATTGGCTCCTGGAGCCATGGGGACCAGCAAGCAAGTGGCTCCCGACCAAACCGCAGAAGGTCAGGCTGAAAATCGCCGCGTCGTAGTCAGGATCTTGCAGAACAAGGGCATCGCTGGTACATAAAACGCCGTACGTCTCGAAGAGTGGGGAGCCTGAGCGTACTGCGCGGGGCGCTTGCGGGGCCGCAACCGAAAGGGTGACGCGGCGCTCAAATGTTGCGCCGCGTCACTCTTCGTTGCCTGGCTAAACCTTCTATCCCACAAAGCCTCTACTTAGGAGCCTTTGGCTCGTTGTGATTTGTAGGCGGCTGCTGCTTTTGCTGAAGATGCTCCTGCTGCTGGGTATGTTTTTGCTCCATTTGCTGGGTCTGCTGCTGGTGCCGTTGCTCCTGCTGCTGCTTCTTTGCTTCATTCGCGTTTTGCTGCGCTATACGCTGATGTTCTTGTTCCTGTTTCTGCGCCATCTTCTGGTGATCCTGTTCCTGCTTCTGGTATAGCTTGTCCTGCTGTTGCTGGTATTTCTTGTCCAGATTCGGGTTCCCGGTGTTCGGAGCGGGAGGCCGCTCGTGCGGTTGAAGATCCTTGGCGTGGCTCGGAGCAGGCGGACGGGGAACGTTGTTCTCCGCGTGACCAGCGGGCTCGTTGTTTCCCGGACGCGGAACATTATTCTCCGGACGAACGGCCTGCTGATTGCCTCGCGTTTCTGGGGCCTTGTAAGGCGCTCCTGCCTCTTTGGCAGGTACGACATCTCGCCCCTTGAATTCCGCCGGCTTGGGAGTAGCAGCGATGGGCGGCTTGCCGTGGTTTGCCGACGCCCGCAACTCTGGGTTGGAGCGGGCCAGTTGCTCATGCTGAGTTTGAGCAGCCACTGGCGGGATGTGTCTTTCCCTTTCAGCTGCTTCTTGTTCAGGCGTAGGACGCGCGTTGATCCCGCCATTGCCGCCGTTGTAGCTCACGCGGTTCACGGTGGTGTTGTTGATCACTGTGGTGTTGTAAACGTTGTGAATATTCGTGACATTCACGTTAGTCACGGACCGGTTGTAGTAGAAGTGATCGTGATCCCATCGCCCGCCTTCGTAGCCATTGCCGAAGTAGCCGAAGCCGTAGTTAATTCCGCCATAGAAGCCAACTCGCGGCCCCCAATAGCCGATGTGAAAAATGAACGCGCTTCCTCCCCAACCCCACCAGCCGGGAGTCCAGAGGAATCCGGGTTGCGGCGCCAGCACCCATGTGCCCGGCACCCAATAGTACTCACCTACGTTGTAATCGTAGGCCCAGTAGCCAGGGGTCCAAATATATCCTTCGGCGGGGCAGGGCGGCTGCTCGTATACGGGAAGCGCAGGCGGGCCGATCGTGACCGATATGCCCACTTGCGCGAATGAAGTCGCGGATATCGCGAGTACTACAAGTGCGAACAGCAGGGTACGAATGGAAGTTACAATTCGCATTTATGTTTCCTCTTGCCCGATCATCCTTCGCTTGCCCGGTAATGCTTTGCTGCTGCGAGTTGCGTGGATTGAGAGGCGATTTCTCCAAACTGCTGTGCCACATCCAAATCTCCCGACATCTATTTCCTCAACATTCTCCTCATGGCAACAGTTCATTCCAGTCATTCCCGTTCTCCATGACAACAACCTATCGCGACCAAGGGCCCAAAGTAATAAACCCTCAGAGCCCAAGTTCGTCGCGCTAACCGTGATGATTTTTGTGTTTTTACCCGCGTTGATTCCTAGGGCGCGGTGCTCTGTGGTTGCTCAGGAGTATCGTCCTTTTTTAAAACCTTCCATTGGTTTCGCGACTGTGCACTTGAAACGGATGCGTGCAGTGTCGTGAGGTTTGGTTGCTAAACTACAAGGCTGGGTTGCTTCTTGTACCATTCTTGAGACACATAATTTACAGCTCGTACGCCTCACGGATTCGATTATTGTTCTTCTCCGGACAACCTCTTTCAGGCTCAGGGCAACCTGAGCGCGGCTTCCAAACCCGGTCCGTTTGCGAAACGGCGGGTGCCAATGAATCGCCACTTCTAAGGCTTCACTAAGGTTTCGCCGATAAGCTTCTTGTCAGGAACAAACCTCGTGGATAGCGAAGGGGGCCCGAGAATTCGGCAACGTGGTAGGCGCCACATGGCTCGCCAACGCTGCCCTGATCAAGGAGGAATACGATGGCTACGTGCAAGAATACGCTGTCCTTTTTCTGATCGTCTTCACTGCAGCGGTCGCGGCTGGCGGGCAAGCTCCGCCAGACATAAAAGGAAAGAAGGAGAGCCCCGTTTTTTTCTTTCGCTGCTAGGCCACCCCACGAGCTTTTATTGGCTCACCTACGTTGCCCACCGAAGCCGCGCGTTCGGACTCTTGGACGACGCGGGTAGCCAGTGGCTTCAGCCATAGCAAAGCCATGAACGCCGCGACGATGTCGCAGGCAATCATGACATAGAACACCGGTACCCACGACCCCGTTTTCAGCATCACGTAAGCAGCGACTGGAGCGGCAAAGATCGCGGCCGTACCCTTCGCTGTGTAAACTATGCCGTAGTTAGTCGTGGCCCATCTTCTGCCGTAGAGGTCCGCTGTAATGGACGGGAAGAGCGAGAAAATCTCGCCCCAGGCAAAGAACACGAGGCTGGACAACAGGACGAACATCACTGGCCGGCTGATCGTCTGCAGCCATGCCCAGATGGCGATGCCCTCGATTAGAAAAGCCGTGAACATGGCATTCTCACGGCCGATGTGGTCTGAGATCCAACCCCATAGAGGCCGCGTCACGCCATTGACGATCCGGTTCAATTGGATCGCCAGAATCGCCGCTGACATGCCAAAGGCGACGATCACCTTGTCCACTTTGTAGAAGGTAGCAATCTCTTTCAATTGCGCGGTAACAACCAGTCCACCGAACGCCACCAGGGTCATCATGACGTAAATGGCGTAGAAAGATGGTTGCCTCAGCATCTGCGACCAGGTCATGTCAGTCTTCGCTTGATGGACTCTCGCGGCAGGTTTCCACGCTTTTGGCATCCAGTCTTTTGGTGGGGCAACGATGAACATAGCCGCGATAGTTACGACAATGCCCTGCACAATGCCCCAAAAAATGAACGCGTGCTGGTAGCCGGAAGCCTTAATCATTTTCTCGATCGGGGAGACGGTCACCGCGGTGCCGATGCCATAAGCACCGGAGACAATCCCCGCGCACAATCCACGGTGATCGGGAAACCACTTCAGCACGTTGCCGGTGCAGCCGCCGTAAACAGCGCCCGCACCAATCCCGCCAGTGGCGTACCAGATATACAGCCCGGTGGTGGTGGTGGCGTAACCGGAACCGATCCAGCCGGCACCCACCAGCAGGCCGCCGATGCCGATGACCAGGCGTGGCCCGAGGCGATCAATCAGGTATCCTTCGAACGGGACCAGCCACGTTTCACAAAATATGAATGCAGCAAAGGCGATCTGCACCGCCGCCAGAGTTGCATGCAAATTCGAGGTTAAGGGTTTGGTGAACAGCGTCCAGGCGTATTGCAGGTTCGCGATCGCCATCATCGCAATAATCGCGGCAACTAACTGGATCCAACGATTGGGGATGCGCGAGGGGTGAATCAAAGAGTCAGAAGGTGCAGCCATTTCGACTACCTCCGTGAGGGGCGCGCTAGACTTTAACAGCCTTTTCCAAAACCGCCAATGCCAATTTTGCCGCGACGTTGTCGGGCAGAATTGTAACGCCAGCTCCCGCTAGAACAGTGCGGTTCAGGGCACTGTGATAAACTGGTCCACTGATCGAACCACTTTGCGGCAGCGAATTTATCATTCTCACTTCGGAATGTCAAGCTTGTAAATTTTCGCGATGGCGGGGCTTTGTCTCGATGCGCCCACAAAAAATACCGCCATCCCGGAGACAGTGCAGAGAAGCTCCCCATGGATGAGAGCCTGCGAGCGCAGATCGATACTTACCTGTCCCACCTCGACGGCCTGATCCGCCGTGGGATTCAGCTTCGCGATACCTTGGCAGCTGATCCTTTCAACGAAACGGCGATTGTAGCCACTCGTGGCTGGCAGGAGGATTGCGGAGTAACAATCAATCAATTGTCGGGAGGGAGCAAAGCTCATTGGCTTGCCCGATCATTCAGCGAAGCCTTTCTCATGCGCTCAGCGGGCGGCCGCGCCGCTGAAGGGGCAGCGCCGGCGGATATCGTCAGACGCTTGCTCGACGTCCTCGAGCAAGCAGTGGCTTCCCTCTCCGGTACCGACGAAAACTTGATTATCTCCGCATCAACGCAAGCACCGCCTCCTCACCGCTTCGACTTTGTTCACAACGCCGAACTCCGGCCAGTCGTCGAGCAGGCGTACATCGATAGTCAGCGTGCGCTCGAGCAAGCGGACTATGAGCTGGCGATGCGCACCTCTTGTGGAATCCTGGAGGCCATCGTCACTGACGCTCTGGAGCACAAGGGCCTGGCTGCACTGCTTGAGTCCGGTGTGCCCACAGGGAAGATTGCTGATTGGCCGTTTGAAACGCGGCTCGCCCTCGCAGAGAGAGCGGGACTCGTCCGCGGAGGTGCAGCTCGTCTGCCAGCAGTGGCGCGCGCGTATCGAGATTACGACGAGAGTGAGGCAAAGGCGATCATTTCCGAGCGTGATGCCCGGCTGGCCGGCCAGGTTCTGCGGGTTGTGATGAGAGATCTGGATCCCGGCCGATAGAATTTTAGAGCTCACCGGCGAATATTCGTCCGTCAATCTTCGAGATCCTGCCGGAACACTGGTTGCGAGGGATCGAGACTGCCATCGATCACAGCCACGAGCAGCTCCCGGTAGGCGTTCTCGGCCTCTGGCAATAACGCGTAGCCGCGTTCCTGTTGCAGCGCTCCAGTATCCGAGTAGATGAGTGTGAAATACCGGCCGGAAGAATACTGAAGTTCCAGCAACTTGTTGGGAATGTCTGGATCGCCTTCCTGACCGAGCACGTCCATCAGGCCCACCGTCCACTGTCTTCCCTTCAGATCGGTGACGACCTCGCGTTCCAGGTACTGCCAGTCGTCCATGCTCCATAGCGGCATATTCGTCTTTTGTCCTCAGCCCAGCAACTGCTTGAGGGCGTTCGCGACTTGCGATCCGGTGAACGGTTTCGGAACCAGCAAAACTCTTTGGGCTTTCCGGGATCGGAGGCTCGCGTCGGCCTGCTCCGGTGTGTCACTGATGATGATGACAGGAAGCTGGGCGTGAGCTGGGTGGTGCCGCACCGAGTCGAACAATGACTCGCTCATGTCGAAGGCGGAGCAGTCGAGCACGAGCGCCTTGGCGCGTTGCTCCAGAACCAACTCGTTTACGCTCTCGGTGTAACCCGAAGACGCTACCTCAAAACCATGATCGCGTAACGCAAACGTCAGCAGCTCGGCAATCTCCGGCGTGTCGTCGATGAGGAGGACGCGGTGCAACCGAACCCTAATTCTTGCCGGCTGCGGCACCAGGCAGCCGCGGCTTCTTGCCCTCCGACGGCTCCAGATCCATAACCCAGACGCGTCCACCAGCTGTGTAGTAAGCGCGGCCATCGTTTTCGATCATCGCGCCCCATGCCTCCAGCGTGCGCATAGCGAACGTGCGTCCTTCGAAGTTCTTGCGCGCGTGGTCCAGGACTTCATTGGTGTGCCAGTTGTCGGTAAGAATTGCGTCCCCCGGGTGCACGCGCAGCACGGTGTAGTAGCGGTTGAACGCCGCTTCCGGCCGCACATCGCGTGTGGATCCACGCTTCTTGCCTTCAGTGACGATATAACTTTCCTGTCCCTCCGGCTCGACTTCCGGCTCGGACTCGACAGGATGAAAGGGAACACTAGTTTTGGTGTTCATACAGTCTCCGCCACCGCCGCCGCTTCGACTGCGGCCGCCATGTTGGTAAGGTTCTTGGCATCCGCCGCCTGGATCAGCGCCTCGGGCAGCTGGACACCCATCATTCGCCATTGCTGGTTGGCAAACTTCTGCAAGCTGGCGATGTGCTCGGCGTGAAGATGACCGAAGCGTCCCTGCAATTTCAAATACTCTGATACAGGCCGCATGTTCTGTGGACGGAAGCTGTAATCATATTCCCGCTTTTCGGGATTCCACTCCCAGATCGGGTAGAGCCCACATTCGACCACCAGGCGGCCAAGATCGATCGAGCGCGGGGTCTCGTAAACGAAGCCCTTTTGGCACGGCGTGTAAACCATCAGGTACGCGGCCCCCTTGTGGTTGAGGCCCTTGCGAACTTTGTTCATCAGGTCAATAGGGTAGCCCACGCTTGCGGTTGCCACATAGCAGTGAGGATGGCCAGCCGCCATCATGCGGGCGAGGTCCTTGGGAAACAATTTCTTCCCTTCCGGAACTTCCGGGCCGGGAGGGGAGAATGTGGTCATGCCGCCGTAGGGCGTGCGCGACGAAGCCTGGATGCCGGTGTTGGCGTACTGTTCGTTGTCGTAGCAAATAATCAGGCAGTCGTGATTGCGGTAGAGCGCGCCTGAAATTGAGGCGAGGCCGATGTCGGATGCACTGCCGTCGCCCGCTTCGCAGATGATATTTGGAAACGCGCCCTTCCACTTGCCTTTGCGAATCATAGCTTCGTAGGCGGCGGCGACGCCGGCGGTGAAGCTGCCTGCACTGCCAATCTGGGTGTGCGCCCACGGTACGTTGTAGGGCGTACACAAATACGAGCTATTCGCCACATACATGCAGCCCGTCGGTCCGACCAGAATGGTGTTGTCGCCCGACGCCTTGCTCGTCATCCGGTACTGGATGGAGGGCCCGCAGCCGGCGCACGTACGATGGCCGGGAACAAATGGCTCCGACGAGGGTAGTTCTGGATTGTAGAAACGCGCCCCCTGATTCGGGCTTCCGAGAATCGGCAGTATCTGGCGTTCAACCTCAATTGCTGGCATATCGGCTCCTTCAATCAATGGCAGAGTGCAGAACCCTGCTTCAAAACTTTATCTAGTCCGGACCCCTTTTTCGCAATAAACAAATCGCTGCTACTCCTCAAATCCGACCCAATGCGTGCGCTTCTCGATCTTCCCGCGTTTCTGCGCTTGCATCATTTTTTCAGTCATCCAGTAGAACTCTTTCAGAACGATCGCCTCACCACCCATGCCAGCCATGAACGAGAGTACCAGCGGACGTTTTTCGCTCTCATACAGAGCCGCGGCGACCTCGCCATAGAGAACGCCGCCGCTGCTCACGCTGCCGAGAGCCATATTGGTTTCGATCACGCCGACTACTTTGAACTTGCTGAGAACCTCGTTTACGCGATCGGTGGGGTAGGGCCGGATAGTTCGCAACCGCGCAAGACCAACCTTGAGGCCCTTCTCGCGCATGTGCTGAATAGCGAAGCGCGCTGTTACCGCGTGGGCGCCCTGCATGAAAAAGACCATGTCGGCATCATCGGTCATAAACTCTTCGACCCACGGATCGTATCGTCGGCCGAAGATTTGCGCGAACTCCTCGTGCGCCTGCTCAATTACCACCATCGACTCTTCCATGGCGCGAGCACGCTCCAGTTGAAGCGGCGGACCTTGCTCGGGCATGATCTGGGGACCGTGTGATACCGGATGCCGCGGATCGAGCGGGTAAGGATGTTTGTAGGGCGGCAGAAATTCCTTAACCTGGCCAGCGTCGGGCAGCTCTACGTCTCCGGTGATGTGAGAGACGAAGAAACCATCCTGGCAGACCATTTGGGGAAGGAGCACGCGCCGGTCTTCACCGATTCGATAGGCGATCAGGTGATTATCGAACGCTTCCTGCGCATCACAAGACCAACCCATGAGCCATCCCATATCGCGGGTTGACAACGCGTCAGTGTGCTCTGAACCGAAGTCGCCGGGAGGGTCGAGCGTGCGGTCGGCGATCATCATCTGCACCGGCATACGACTGCCCGAGATCGGCGAATACAGCTCGTAGGCGAACTGCACGCCAACGCCCGAGCTGCCCGTGAACACACGCGCGCCGCTCGACGCAGCGCCGTGCGCGATGCTTAATTGCGAGTGCTCACTGTCGGCGACGATATACTCGGCGTCGAGTTCTCCGTTCGCCACCATTTGCGCCAGCGCCATCATCGTCGCTGTATAAGGACGAATCGGGTAGGCCGCGATTACATCAACATCGGCATATTTGGCGGCCTGGGCCGAAGCGACGCAGCCGTTGATCCGAACCGTTTTCTTTTTGTTCGCAGTTGCTGTTGCCATATTTCACTCCGATTCTAAATGTTCTTCGCTGGCCGGTCGCCAAGGCTCTTCAACTGTGCCGCCTGCCGTCCGTGCAGGCCCGGCGAGATCGCGAACGCCGTATCCATTCGAACGACGCCAGTATCGAAGTCGAGTTCGGGCACGCCTTCAAGGCAGCCCGTTGGACACTCTTCGATGCACACGCGACAGCCTTTGCAGTAGTCGACCAGAATCTTATAAAGGCCGTTCGACCGTTCTGGACGCGCGATGCACGGCTCAGGACAAACCAGATAACAGTTGTCGCAGGCGTTGCAGGTACCGCAACTGAAACAGCGGCTGGCCTCTTCGATCGCCTGCTCTTCCGAAAGCGACTGAATCACTTCGTCCTGCGTTTTACGCCGACTTGTGGGCGGCAGCAAGGTCTGCTGGACGCGCGGGAAGTGTGGGAAGTAGGTCATGTTCATGCGATTCAAATCGACGATGACGTCGATTGGAATCGTCCGCGGCTGCAACGGGTCGCCGCGCAATACCTTGTCCAGATTGAACGCGACACGCTTCCCATCGCCAACCGCGTTGACCACCATCAGCGGCTGACCGGAACCCAGTTGCACGATATCGCCTGCCGCAAAGAAGTTGGTGTCGCCCAAGCGTCCGAAGCGGTCGATCTTGACGGTGCCGCGCTCGGTCTTGAACTCATCCGGCAACCAATTCAACGAAGCATGCTGCCCTACCGCGATAATCACGTTGTCGACGGCAAAACGCTCGGGGGAGGCCTGTCGATCGACGGTAATCGGTGAGGCATTGATGGCACCAGAGAAGCGCGCGGGATGCAACTGCAAAGCCTCGACCTTCCCGTTGCCAAGCACCGCGGTTACTGCGCGTCCGTGCATGAGTTCAACGCCCTCTTCGAGCATGTCGTGCAGGTCTTCCGGCACGGCTGGCATCTCTTTCGGGTTGGCTTCGACGGTGATCATGGTCACTTCGACAGCGCCTTGCCGCAAGGCTTCGCGGGCGCAGTCGATAGCGGTGTTTCCGCCGCCTATTACTGCGACGCGAGCACCGAGCTTTACTTTGGAAGTGCCCATGCCGATGTCGCGAAGGAAGGGAAGACCGTAAATCACGCCGGCTTTGTTTTCGCCCTCGGCTCTAACGCTGTTGGGTTCAGTGAGGCCGACGGCCAGAACGCAGGCGTCATAGTTCTTTTTCAAGTCGTCCCAGGTCACGTCCTTGCCGACTTCGACATTGGTCTTGATGGTGATCCCGAGTTGGACCAGACGCTCGATTTCGCGATCGAGCACCTCTTGGGGAAGCACCCAGTCTGGGATCCCGCCGCGATTCAGCCCCCCCGCCTTTGGGGATTTCTCAAGGATGGTTACTTTGTAGCCAAGGCGCGCCAGTTGGTAGGCGGCGCTGTGGCCTGCGGGGCCCGAGCCAACCACCGCGACTTTCTTGCCATTAGGCTTTCCGGCTTTGACCACGTCTTGCGCCAACGCCTGTCCCAAATCGCCGAGAAAGCGCTCAACCGCGCGAATGGAGATCGCCTCATCGTACTTCCCGCGATTGCACGCCTGTTCGCACGGGCGGTAGCAGACGCGTCCAGTGACCGACGGGAAGGGCATGTCTTCCTTGATCAGAGCGTACGCGTCCAGATACTTGCCGCGCTTCACCAAGTCGAGGTAGCCCTGAATCTTTTCGTTGGTTCCGCAAGCGTTGTTGCAGGGTGGTAACTTGTCCCGATACACCGGCCGGATCGAACGCCAGTTGCCAGTGGGAAACAGGTCCTGACCTTTTTCCTGGGAGGGCGCTGGGGTGATACCAGCGAACGGGACAGTAAGCCAATCGGGGATGCGTGTGCCTTTAGTCGACATGAAAATCCTTCCCTAGACCGCCACTGCGTTCAGCGGCATGATATGCAACGCTTCAAGTGCCGCATGGAACGCGTGTTTGTTCGCGATCATCGGCTCAATTGTTTCCATCTTCACGATGCCCGTAGACTTGACGACCGCCGCAATCAGCGGCGCGGCGATGTCGGGCGCAATGGATTTGTTTCGCTCGGCGGCGCCCTCGGTCGAAAGGCGATCAAGGCCAAGCTCGCCCAGGCGGTAGTAAAGCCATTTGTGGTCGGCCAGATGAGCGGCATCCACACAAACAAGCTGAGCCAAGCGCTCGGCACCCGGCACGAATCGAATCATGTAATCCGGAGTGTAATGCGTGTTGATCACTAACGTTCCGCCCGGCGGCATCCCGCGCATGTAATCCCAACCCTTGACCATCGTGCCCTCGACCAGCACGACGATGTTGGGATGCTCGTTTTCGTACGTAAGCTCGTTTTCGAGAACGCTGTCGCTCATGCGACAGTATTTGCGCGTGGGAGCGTTAGTGCGATCGGGATTGTCGACGTAGTTCTCCATTGCCTGTGCGTACTTGCCCTCGATGCGGGCGGAGGCGGAGATGGAATTAACAATGTCGCGACCCTCTTTGTCCATGATGATGCCGCGCGTCCAAACTGTGAGCTCTGTGTAACTCATGATCAAACCTCGTTCATTCCTTGGTCGATGCGTCAGGGCACGAATCCCCGCCGCTTTTATTTAGTTGCTTGGGGCTACCGCGACCGGAGTCAAGCACCGCTAGAAAATCTCCGCGCAAGACAACGAAAGGCGCGACCCGAGTGCCTTCCTGAAATTCCGCAATTGCTGATAGCGTCGCCTTCTTGCAGAGACTTTCGATATCAGCGCCCGTAAAACCTTCCATACGAACGGCGAATTCATCGAAATCGACGTCCATAGCCCGCGGCACGCGTCGGCAGCACAGCCGCATGATGTCAGCGCGCTCAGTCGCGTCTGGTTTGGCGAACGGGAGTATATAGTCGAAGCGCCCGCTTCGCAAAAGCGCTGGCTCGATTCGCTCAGGACGATTCGTCGCGCCCAGAAGGATCATCCCCTTGACATCGCGCAAGTTGTCAATCTCGCGCAGGAGCTGGCTGAGAATTCTTTGATAAACGTCGCTGCCGAACTGATCGGCGCCAAATTTGGGAGCGACCGCGTCTATGGTATCGAAGAACAGGATGCAAGGCGCCGTTCGTCGCGCCTTCTTGAAAACTTCGCGCAAAGCCCTCTCGGATTCACCCAACCACTTTGAATACAGCTGCGGGCCATCAATGGCAATCAGCGGGAGCTGCATTTCGCCCGAGAGCGCTCGCGCCATAGCGGTCTTTCCAGTACCCGACGGGCCGGTCAGCAGGATGCCCCGGGGAGGCGCCAATCCAACCTGCTCATAGATTTCATCGCGCATGTGCGAATGCTCGATGACGGCACGGAGCAATCGCTTTACCTCGGCGAGACCACCGAGAGATGCAAATGTGGACAAGCTTTTTTCAATCAGGAATTCGCGCGTCGCGCTGGGCTCGACTTCTTTCAGACCAGCAAGAAAGTCTTCTCGCGTAACCTGCAATGATCCTAAGTCGGCAGAGGCTGGGCCGTCAGCTTCGAGCGGGACGACCGAGAGAAAGCGGCGCAAGGCAATCATGCCGACTTCCTGTCCCAGCGCTTCGAGATCCGCGCCGACAAAGCCGTGGGAGTGCTCGGCTATTTCCTTGAGGTTCACATCCGACGCGAGTGGCATGGAGCGAGTGTGGATCCTCAGGATTTGCAGCCGTGCCTGAGTGTTTGGTACTCCGATCTCGATTTCGCGATCAAAGCGTCCAGGACGCCGCAGCGCGGGGTCAAGGACCTCGGGAATGTTGGTGGCGCCGATCACGATAACTTGGCCCCGCGCCACGAAGCCGTCCATCAAGCTTAGAAGTTGCGCAACTACGCGCTTTTCAACCTCACCAACTACCTCGGTACGTTTGGGGGCCACGGCGTCGATCTCGTCGATGAAGAGAATCGCCGGGGCATGACGCGCCGCTTCCTCAAAGACCTCACGGAGCTTGGCCTCGCTCTCGCCATAGAACTTCCGCATGATCTCGGGGCCATTGAGGTGAATGAAGTGCACGCGGCTTTCGGCCGCTACGGCACGCGCAAGAAGAGTCTTGCCCGTCCCTGGCGGACCGTATAACAGGACACCCTTAGGTGCAAGAATTCCTAGTTTCTCAAAGATGCGCGAGTGCTTCAGTGGCAGTTCCACCATTTCGCGCACTCGCGCCACTTCTCGCTCCAAACCGCCGATATCTTCGTATGAGACGGCTGGAGCGCGGGCGGCGGTCTGCTCGCCTTCCACAATTCGGATATCGGTGCGCTTTGAGATCACGACCGCTCCGGATGGAATCGTACGCACCACTTGAAAATTTACCGCCTTGGCGAACGTCGGAACTCGGACCACAGAACCCGCGATCACGGGGATGCCTTCCAGATCTTCGAGCATCCGTTCGGGAGCGATGGTCGCGGGCGCGGCCCCTACCCACAACGGCGAGAGACGAACCGATACGGCCTGCTGGCGCTCGATTGGCGTCACTGTCACTTGCTCCTGCAGGCCGGCGCTGCAATTACTGCGGCAAGTACCGTCGATCTGGATCATGCCCTCGTAGGTTCCGTCCGCAAGTTCCGCGCGCGCGATACCGACCGCGCCGCCCGTGATCTTCAGCACGTCGCCCGCTCGGGCGCCGATCCGCCGCAGATCGGACGCCGCAAGTCGCGCAATGGCGTGGCCAACATCTTCGACGCGCGCCTCCGCAACCCGCAGTGTGAGAGTTGCCACAAGAAAGGACGGGGAGACCTCAGTCGGGGTCTGCTCGGGGCGGCCGATTCCATCGATGAGCTTCACCTTCGGCTTCTCCGCGTGACCTCCATCGTGAGGCACGAGAGCCGAGCCATTCTTGTCATTTGCCAGGTCAGACAATCTGATGGTTCCCCCAAACAAATGTGATCCACAGCCTAAACCCTTCCCTAGAGGCGCAGGGGACGGCCAGGTTTCAATGTGACGCGATCTCGTTCCTACGGGATTGCGAATCGCGAATTGTGCCCCACAGCAACAATTCAATCAAAAGTGATCAAGTACGATCTCTTCGACGTCCTCAATGTGCCGCCGCATAGCCGACTTGGCGCCTTCTGCATCTCGGCGTTTGATCGCCGCCAGGATCCGCCGATGGCCGGCCAGCGACTTTTGTGGACGCCCTTCCACCTGCAACGTACGGGCCCGCGTGTCCCGCAGCAGGTCCATGAGAATGTCCAGTACCTTCAGCACAACGCTGTTGCCCGAAGCCAAAGCAACGCTGTAATGGAATTCCGCGTCTTCCGCCACAGCAGGTTCTCCGCTAACCTGCTTTTGCTCTTGGCGCTGCAGAATTTCTTCCATTTCAGAAATTTCGTCGACTGAGGCATGCGTAGCTGCTCGCGCTGCCAGCGGCGGTTCGAGCATCTTGCGAAAATCCAGCAGCTCGCTCACCATTTCCTGCCGACGCTTCAGTGCGCTGGCAAAAGGGTTGGGCATCGATTCGACCGAGGCTTCGCGGACGATCGTGCCCGCCCCTTGCCGTGGCTCAACTAGACCCCTGAGTTCCAAGCCTCGTATCGCATCTCGAATCGAACTGCGACTCACTTTCAGCAACTCCGCCAGCTCACGTTCCGAAGGCAATTTGTCGCCGGGCCGCAGTTTCTTCAGAATGAGACGTTCGATCTGTTGGGCAACTTCTTCGTAGACTTTGTTTCTGCGGACGGCTTCAAAGTCGGATTTGACGGTTGCGGGCAATATGTTCTCCAAGTGGTCCGATAAGTGGACCAGCCAACGGACGAAGTATACCGCCGCCATTGAGATCCTAGCAAGTATTTTTCTCGGGTGGATGAAGAGAGTCGATCGAAGTACGCCAGAGTGATTCTTAGCGCCGCTTATTCTTGGTGTTGCCGAGTTCCAACCTCCGCCAACAGCTTCACGCAGCTGTAAACGGCGCGTGTCTGCGCCATAGGCAGGCCCACGCGTTCACCCAGCTCCACGACCGCGCCCACCAGCGCTTCCAGTTCCATGGGCCGGCCAGCCTCGAGATCCTGCAGCATAGAGGTCTTGTGCTCCCCAACTTTTTCCGCGCCGGCAATTCGCTGATCGATCGAAACCGGCAACTCCATGCCAAACATGCGGGAGACTCCTTCCACTTCCTGCATGATGGATCGGATCACTGAAGAAACTCCCGGATCGCGCACCATTTGCGCTACCGTAGCGCGCGTCAATACGCTGACGGGATTCAAAGAAGCGTTGCCCAGCACCTTGACCCAAATCTCATGTCGGATGCGGGTCGTGACTGGACTCTTCAAGCCAGAGGCGATAAGAGCCTCCGCAATTCGGCGGGAACGATCGGAGCGCGCGCCATTCGGTTCGCCCAGAGAGATACGGTTGCCCTCAATGTGTTGAATCACTCCCGGTGCGGTGGTCTCGGTTGAGAAATAAACGATAGATCCAACCACCCGATGCGCTTCGATGGCCGAAGTGATCACGCCACCGGGATCTACGCGCTCCAGACGCATTCCTTCCCATTCGCCACCGAAACCCTGGAAGTACCACCACGGAATTCCATTCTGCGTGCTGACGACGGTTGTCTCCGGCCCTAATACAGGCTTTAAGCGAGGAGCAAGTTGCGACAAGCCGTGAGCCTTCACTCCCAGAAACACAACGTCCACCGGTCCTACTTCTTCGAGAGAACCGGTGATTGCAGGCCGGGCCACGAAATCTCCCTCGTTACTTTTCACCTGCACGCCGTGCTCCTGCATAGCGCGAAGGTGCGGTCCGCGCGCGAACAGGGTAACGTCGAATCCGGCCTTTGCCATGCGGGCTCCGAGGTAAGCTCCGATTGCGCCTGCCCCGGCTACCAGGAATCTCATGATTGATTATCCACGCTGGTCATCCGTCAGCGCGGCGGCGACGGCACGACGGCGAATTTTTCCCGTCGCGGTGGTCGGAATACTTTCTACCAGATAAATCTTCGTTGGACATTTGTACTCTACCAAATGTTCAAGGCAGTGCTTGACTAGAGTTGATTCGGTTGCGCCATTGGATTCATGCAAGACCACGGCTGCAGCCACTTCCTCTCCCAGTGTAGGGTGGGCGCAGCCGAATGTTACCGCGGCCGCGACTGCTGGATGCCGGAGCAGAATCTCATCGACTTCGTGAGGCGCGATGTTCTCGCCCCCGCGGATGATGATGTCTTTGATTCGGCCTGTCAAATGTAAATAACAGTCCGCGTCAAGCAATCCTTCGTCGCCGGTGCGAAACCACCCATTCACGAAAGCGCGAGCGTTCGCTTCGGGATTATTCTCATATCCGCGAAATACATTAGCTCCCTGAATGGCGACTTCGCCCCTTTGGTTCGTGCCGAGGTGATTGCCGTCCCTGTCCATGATGCTGATACGCAAGCCGGTACCAACGCCAACCGAACCAGCCTTCCGATGTCGTGGAGGCAAGGGATTTGAGGTCATCTGATGAGCGGCTTCCGTCATCCCGTAGGCTTCGACGAAGGGCACGCCAAAGAGGTCTTCGATCTTATGGATAAGCTGCTCCGATAGGGGCGCACTGCACGAACGGATGAAACGCAGAGAGGCTGCTTCTGCCGGCTTGTGATGGGCCCGGGCCAGCAGAAGTTGATGCATGGTCGGTACCCCCGAGTACCAGGTCACATGATGTTCTCGAACCGTCCGCCAGAAAGAAAGGGCATTGAACTTGGTGGGGACAACTACGGTCCCTCCGGAAAGCAGAGTCGCCATCACGGAGCCAATCAACCCATGAATGTGGAACAGCGGCATGATACACAGCGAAACATCTTCTTCGGAGAGTGCGTATGTGTTTGCGATATTCGCCGATGAGACTGCGAGATTGAAATGTCGTAAGGGCACACGCTTGGGTCGCCCCGTGCTTCCGCTGGTGTGGAGAATCAGAGCGATGTCGTCAGCCGTGGGTTCGGTCGCCGAACCTCCAGCAGGAGCATTCGCCAGATGAACGTTGCCTTGCTCGTTCATCTCCACTGAGAAGACCGGGATCTTGCGATCGGCGGCGGCGGCACGAACAAATTCCGCGCCGACGGGCGGACAAAGCAGAATGCGAGCGCCAGTGTCGCCGAGGAAAAAATGAAACTCCTCGTAGGGATAGGCCGGATTCAGAGGCGCCGCGGTCCCAGCGATCGATGCAGCCAGAAAACTTACAATCGCAGGTAACCCATTCGGTAAGGCGATGGCCACCGCATCGCCACGGCGAATGCCAACCGAGGCCAACGCGTTCGCCATAGCCCACACCTGCTGGCGTAAAGAATCGTACGTGACGCGGATCCCAAGCTCGGGAACGATCACTGCCGTGTGACTGTCCGCGAAATGTAAAACATCAAGCAGTGTGTCGACCGACTTAAGGTTCATTCGTTGTTGCCTCTAGCGCGAGCCATTGGTATGGTAGGGAGTTTTTGTCCGTTGTTCGCGAGACGAGAAGAATGTCTGTGTAGTTCTCAGGTCTGTCGTCCCGTGCGGCGAAAAATCTGCATAATCAGATCGAATAGCCCTCGGAGCTCAAGGCCTTGCTGAATGCTCTCAGAAAGAGCTGAACGTTCTCCTCCGTGGCCAACGGGCCCATAACTCCAATGCGGAAGACTTTGCCCGCTAGCGGACCGAAGCCGCCGGCGATCTCTATGTCGGCTTCGTCCAACAAGCGTTTTCGCACTTTCGCCTCGTCTACACCGCTTGGAACGCGCACGGTGTTCAAGGTCGCGATCCGGTGCCCTTCGGGCACGTGCATACGCAAGCCCATGGCTTCGATGCCGTTGACAAAAGATCGATGGCAACGGCGATGCCGCTCCCAGCGGTTCTCAATGCCTTCCTCCCCGATAACCAACAGCGCCTCGCGCAGGGCGTAGAACATGGAAATCGGCGCAGTGTGATGGTAGCGGTGTGAGACCGTGGAATAGTCGCGAATTAGCTTGAGGTCAAGGTACCAGCTGCGGGGTGGGGAAGTTCGAGCGCGTAGCCACTCCATGGCCCGCGGTGACATCGCCATCGGAGACAGTCCCGGGGGACAGCTCAACCCTTTTTGCGTGCAACTGTAAGCGACGTCGATTCCGGTACCGTCGAAATCTACCGGCACTCCACCGAGCGAGGTGACGCAGTCCGCGATTGCTAGTGCGCCGACGTCGTGCGCGGCAGCACAGATCGCCTTCCCTGACTGTAACGCTCCGGTTGATGTCTCGGCATGGACATACGCCACAACCTTGGGCTTCTCGCGACGAATAAATTCTACGGCTTCTGCATCCGTGAAGGTCTCGCCCCAAAGCTTCTCGAAGCGTACGACGTCGGCGCCGTGGCGTCTTGCCATCTCCGTAAGTCGGTCAGAGAAATAGCCGTTGGCGAAAACCGCGAATTTCGTTCCAGGGTCAATGAAGTTGGCGACGACAGCTTCCATACCCGCGCTGCCCGTCCCTGAAATCACCAGCGTCGCGCCGTCGTTCGTGCTGAAGGCCATTTTCAGCAATTGCTGAACGTCTCCCATCACTTGGATGAAGTAGGGGTCCAGGTGTCCGACGATCGGTTTAGAAAGCGCCTCATAGACCCGAGGGTGGACCATACTGGGACCTGGTCCGAACAAGAAACGCCGAGGCGGTTGCAAGGTGGAAAATAAGTTAATTGCGGAAGCTTGTTGTTCTACGGCGCTCATGGCCCTCTTTTCTGCTCATGGAAAGTTAGCTATTACGGGCGGAAACGGACAGTCTCTGGAATCTCCAACCGAAATGTGACGTTCGAGTGATGCAACCTGATAGTGGGCACCGATTACGCAACTCGCGTCAAGCTTATTCTAGTGATCGGTTTGATAAATTTTGCTTATCAGGCATTAGAATCTCGATTCACCGCCTGAATCTGTATTTCTTAGGGTTAAACAGGCGAGTGGTGTCCCTGAACGATCATGGCCTCGGCGATGCGGCGTGCTTCGGGAAGGCGCTCTGCTGCCTTGGAATCGATCTCCGCTGGTAGATCGCGCTGAATTTTCGACAGCTCCTCGTCAAAACTACGGGTTATCAATTCGGGAGAGTGCTCGACCGGCTTGCCGTTATCACCAGCGACTTTCACCTTGTGGCGAACGCGCTGCGCGATCATTAGGCGGTAGATGCGATCGGTGGCCAGATCCTCCATGTAGCCATCAAGCAGGCTGGCGCCCTTTCCATTGAGCACACCGTTGCGATAGCGAATCACCGTACGGACTGCCGCTCGCGTGCCCGCGAGCGTAATCTCGCCAACACCTTTCGGGACCGGCCGCAGGTCGGGATGAGAGTTCGGCAAATTGGGCCGTCGCGCAATCTGATTTGGAAAAGTGAACTGGCTCACCGCGATCTCGTTCTGATCGGGGTGTCCCGTCCACGCTCCATCCATCAGGCAATCAGCTTCGTTCTTTTTGTCTTGCTTCAGTACGCGCAGTGCCCGCTCGTTCAATTCTGCATCGGTGCGGCTGGGATAGAGTGCGGTCATGCCGCCAATGGCATGGGCGCCGTGCTTGTGGCAAATCTCGGGCATCAGAGTGCGGAAGTTCTGGAAGAAGGCGACATCATGCGGAATGGTGTTGCGATCGGGCAAAATCCACTTGGGATCCTCAGACATGAAGTCGATTAGCGAGGCCATATAATCCCACCGCCCCAGGTTCAATCCCAGGCAGTGCTCGCGCAGATTGAAAAGAAATTCCTCCATTTGATAGGCCAGCGGATGCGCCTCGACCAACGCCATGCACTTTATGTAATCCGCGGATAAGCCCTTGTGTTTGGCGAAAATCTGAAAAAGCTCTCGCCACCACAAGGCCTCCTCCGCAGACTCACTCTTGGGGATATAAACGCAGAAGTTGTGCGGCAACCACGCGGGATCGATCTGGTACCAGATCAGCGCCAGATCGAACAGCGAAGCCGACATAATCTCGTTCTTGATGACCCCACCTTGGCTGATGTGCAGTCCGCGGGGGCGCACCCACGTCACGGTTTTCGAGCGCTGTACCGTGACCATTTTTTGGCGTTTCTTGTCGTCGTAGCTGAGTTCATATTTGTAGGCGGCGATGGTATTCCTGATCGCGAGCATGATGTGCTCCCAGGTGTTCGCCGTGGAGTCTTCCAGATCGACCATGACAGCAGGAGATCCGGAGTTCAGCAGTTTCACGGTCAGCTCCGCGTCGTCAGCCGGACCGGTCATTTGATTGCGTTGATCGGCGCACCAGTCGGGTACATCGATCCGCCAGTCGGAGGCTGTGGCTGCGGAGGGCACCAAATAGTTTGGAGGTTGCCCTTGATGCGATAACCGCAACACCTCCGCACGTTTTGCCACCAACTTTTGTTGCCAAGGGGTGAAGTGCTGGTGCAGCGGTAAAAGAAAATCGAAAAACCCCGAAGGCAGATCTTTTTGTGGATTCAAGTCTGCGGGCGCAACGTTCATACCACGAGAAGAGGCGGATCCAGCAAGCACGGCCATCACATAAACTCCTTCGGAATTACGCTGCCTGGCGCTGAGCTTCTGTTCGACATTTGTGCCGTTCGAGAAGGCGTGCGGCCCCCTTTGAGGTTATTCCAGGAGAGCTATCTATTTTACTCGACCAACGTGACTATGAACATACTTTTGGCAGTCGACAAAATTCGTGGGGAAGAATCGAGAATGACAATAGAAAGTAGGGCAATGAACTGTTAAGTGTGATTCTGATCACTGCAACTAAGCATGCCTCTCACTTAGCCTGCGGCCTTGCTTAGGCCGCGATGCTGGAAGGGCGTGATGCATTCAGTTCTTGTTGACAGGTTGGCCGGTTGCAATCGGACAGGTTACAAGACTGGCGATTATCGGAGACTGATTACGTTTACTGGTGATCAACCTCTTGCTCATCCCAAAGTTGTAACTACGGTTAATCTCGCTTGCCGCGGCAAGAAAAGATTTCTTGACTTGCGGCTTAGTTGTGTGGTAAACAGGCGCGCCAGCGGATTGGTCCGCTTTTCATACAAGTTATCAATTTTTCAGATAGTCGGTTTTGTGATTTGTGGCCTCGAGGCAGCCGGCGTGTGAGGCGCTTGCGTGTTCGCTCTGGGCCCCGGACCGAGTGGTCGCCAAATCATGGTCGGAGAGGAAAACATGCGCTCGCTAACAACGTTTTTCGTGCTTCTGGTCGTTTTCATGGCACCAGGTTTGCTCGCCCACGCTCAAAGCACGGCATCTGCGGCTAAGACCGACGGATCGGCCTCTGGGAGCGCCAGTAAGGCAGAGGTCAACGAGTTGCGCGGTGAGGTCGCTGCGCAGCGCAAGACCATCGAGGAATTAAAAGCGATGGTTCAGCAACTGGTGGATGGCAAGGCTAAGACCGCGGACGGCGGTTCGGCAACAATCAAGCCAGTGGCGGCGACTGATTCGCCAGAAGCTTCTGTCCAGCCCGCAAATGTCGGCGCGGCCGATGGCGCCCATCTGGTCAACACGGTTCTGGTTCAGCCTGAACCGGGGATGGAAGCGGCAATTATCAATCAAGCTCAGCCTGCGGCTCCGCCCAAGAAAGACGCTCCGCTTACGGCGGGATGGAATGGGGAGCATTTCTTCATCAAGAGCCCGGATGGACAGTTCAGCATCAGCCCTTACGGCTATGTGGACACCGATTATCGTGCTTACAAGGGCGACGGCGCACCGTCAGATACATTCGTTGTTCGGCGTGCCCGCTTTGGCTTCCAGGGCAACTACGGCTCGCACTTCGACTACGCGATCTTGACCGACGCCAATTCAGTTTCAGGGGCAATTGTTCGCGATGTTTACCTGAACGTGAGGATCAGGCCCGAATTCCAGTTCCAGGCAGGCCAGTTCAAAGAACCCTTCGCGCAGGAAACCGGAATTGGCGCCACCAACCTGGACTTCGTCGAACGTGGGTTGCAAGCGCTTCTCTACCCGTCTGTGGGTACCGCCTTTCGCAGTCCCGGCCTCACATTTCACGGAGACATCGACGGTGGCGTTATGCAGTACTGGGCGGGCATGTTCAACGGACGGAACGGAGTTGCGCCGAACGTCACCAACCAGCCAGAGTTTGTCGGTAGAGTGCGGTTTTATCCTTGGCGCAAGACCAAAGATGAATGGTTGAGACAACTTGCCTTTGGTGGATCGATGAGTTACGGCCGCTCCCGGGGGCTGTCCGGCGACCAGAGCTTTAACGGGTTACTTCCCGACGCTACGTATTCATTCTTTCCCCAGTTGAGGATCAACGGTCCCATTCAGCGCTACGAGGGTGAATTTACCTACATCAAATCGGGGTACGCGCTTCGCGGCGAATATGTTCAGTTGCAAGAACAGCGCGATGGTGTGGGTTCCGAGCAAGTCGGCGGCTTAGCCTTCCTGACCCTTCCCGGGGTCGGGGCCAAGGCCTGGAATCTTGGGACCACATACCTGCTCACGGGCGAGAAACGGCCCGAGAATGGTACGCCCCGCGTGAAGCACCCGTTGTTTGGTCCTGATACGCCGGGCGGAACGGGACGAGGGTGGGGAGCTTGGGAATTGGGAGCGCGGTTCTCCGGTATTCAGGGGAACGCGCCAGCCGCGAATTTCTTGAATTATTACACCCCAGGCTTCGTTCCTCAATACAACTTTCATACCTACCAGTGGACATTCGGCCTCAATTGGTACATGAATTATTGGATTAAGTACCAGTTCAACGTCAACATCGATCAGCTGAAGCAGCCCAGCATTACCGGGCAAGTACCGCAGAATTTCTTCGTCTTGTTGCAGGAGTTGCAGTTCCGCTTCTGAGGTTCGTTTAGGTCTGGATGGTGGAGTATAGGGAAAGTTTTGGTTGTGCGCCAGGGCCGGTTGGAGCCTGCTCTGAAAGGAAAATTGCAGGAGGAGATTCGATGAGATCGAGAATTCTGCTTACTGTTCTTCTCACCGCATTGTTTGTAATCGCGAGCGGCTGCGGCAGCGTGAATGGTTGTCCCGTGTGCGGCACGACCAAAGCGGATGGTTACGCCGACATCGTCAACGTTACCGTGCCAGAACACAACCCCACGGGCGAGCCCGGCGGTCCCTTCAACTCCTTCGACATCAGCTGGATCAACTCGGCCACGCATCGCGACTACGTCTCGGATCGCATTGGTCTGGCGGTGGTCGTAGTGGACACCGTCAACAATATCGCGATCGATGCGATTCAGGGCAGCAATTCAGTTACGAATGCCGGATTCGCGGCCAGTCCGTGCATCAAGAATGCAGCGGGCAACCCTATTATCCCGCCCACTGTGGATGTGTTTGGCAATTTCACCAGGTTCGGATGTCGAAGTGATATGTCTGCAGCCACGCCTCCGGGACCCACGTTCCATCTCATCTCTGGCTTCGGGCCAAACGGCAATTTCGGGGGATTCCCTGGTGCGCAGTGCTGCGCCGCACGTGCCAACGGCGTGAACCCCATGTCTGGGCCAGATGGTGAAGAGGTAACTCCGGACGGCAAGACTCTGTTCACCTCCGTTGGCAACGCTAACGTGGCGGTGTTTGATCTAACCACAACTCCCCCCACGGTGCTCGCCATGATCGCAACAGGGGTATCTGGGGATTACGACGGACCACTCGGTATCGCTCCGTGCGTCTCCTCCTGGAATGGAGAGGCCGGCTCTGCCGCGGATTGCGGAGATGACCGCGCCGATGAAATGGCCTACGACCCCACTCACCAGATTCTTGCCGTCACCAACGGCGATCCGGGATTACCGTTCTTAACGTTGATTGACATGTCGCACGTCGTGAACAAGACCGGCACCGTGCAACAGCAGCATTGCCTGCCGATTGAACCAACCCTCGCTTACGGTCCGTATCCAGTCGGTTACAACGGCGATCCCACGACCTATCCCCTCCAAGGGTCAGGCACAGGGCTCCCCCAACCGTCGCCGACACTGGATCCGGGAAATGCGGGCTCGTCGTTTAACCCTCCGAGCTGCATTCTTGGGCAAATCTATTATGACGGTGCGGGTGGTATCGCGTCAGGCGGAGCTGGGCTCAATTCCGGCGTTCCGGTCGACACTGCGGGAGGAACGTTCCCCTGTCCGGATCCCTCCAATCCACACGTCTTCAGCGGTGTTTCCGGGTCTCTGGCCGCCGATGGCCCATTGGGCCTTCCCGGCTTCGGCATTACTCCCCTCGGCCACCTCTACACTGTCCCTTGCCATCATGGTCCGATTGTCGACCAAACCACCGGAGCGTTCTGTAACCAGACAACGCCGGGCAGCAACTGTGCCGGTGCCATAGCGCCAGCGGGTATGGGTGGGAGCGTATGGAATTCCAACACGGGTCACCTGCTGCAAACAAATGGAAATTCGATCGGTATCACCAACATCGGAAACATCGATGAGATTGATCCCCGGCTCGGAAATCCGAACGGGCCGGTGGTCGTCAACAGCTTCGTCGTGCAGAATTGCATGCCAACCAGCATGGTTCAGGGGCCCGGCGATAATTTCCTGGTTGGGTGCGGCGACCATGACGGGCAAGCTTTCCCGCCCAACCTGTATGTCATCAACGGCACGACGGGCGCGATCATCACCGAAATCACCACTGTCGGCGGGGTGGACGAGGTCTGGTACAACCCAGGAGACAACCGATACTACACGGCATCGAGAGATATGCCCAATGGACCGGTCATGGGCGTGATCGATGCCGGTACAAACACCTGGCTGCAAAACGTCACGACCAATTCGAACTCGCACAGCATCGCGGTTGATTCCAGCAACAACCACGCCTTTGTGCCTTTGCAGGCGGGTGGAATATGCACTTCGCAGAGCAGCAACGGTTGCATCGGCGTCTACGCCCAGCAGTGAGCGGAGAGGGGCATTCACGCGGAACCCGAGATCGTCATCATAAGATCGAGGGTTCCGCAGGCAAGGCAAAAGTTCAATTAGGGTCCGTGAACGCCTGTGTTATAGTTTCACGCAGTAGGCTCAGAACGAAGTTGGTGTGACTTATGCAGAGTATTCGAAGAGCCGTCCTACCCGGTGGAATTACCCTTCTTGCGATTCTCGTAGCTTCTGTCGTGTTGTCATCGGCCAAAGATCAAACTCCCATGAAGCCGGCAGATCTCCCCGCGACTGTGATTGCGCATCTACCGCTTCCCCAGGCGACGGGGAATCAGATGCTGCTGCAGGATGAGAAGGGAAAGAAATACCTCTACGTGCAGGAGGCCTCGAAGCAGGGCTATATGGTCGTCGATGTCACCAAGCCCGAAAGGCCCAGCCTGCTCAAACGAACTGCGGCGTCAAACGAAGCCACTACGGGGACCGTGGAAATGCTAAGTCCCGACCTTGCCATCGCGCAAGCTCCAGAGAAGAGGCCGACCACACTAACCAGCAGCAGCCATCCCACGGAGACGGTGCGAGTTCTAGATTTGAGCGATCCCCACAATCCGAAGACCCTGCAGGAATTCACCGGCGTTACCAGTCTTCTGCCCGACGGTGGCCACGGCTTGATTTATCTCACCAATAACCAAGGATTGTGGGTTCTGCGCTACAACCGCCCAGCACTGCTGGAGCCCGCCAAGAAGAAAAAGCCATGCGACTCCGAATCCGAGATCGAGGCCATGCCCCCGGAATGTGACTAAGGCCTTCCTACTTGTCCGAGGCCGACTGCACGGTGCATACCTTCGAAATGGTCTTGATCGAACTGATGGTTATCGTAACTGCGGAAGCAGAACCGGTTTTTGTTAGGGCGTCGGAGCTTGTGCTCATCGAAGGCGCCTCCGTCCCAATCACTTCCACCCGTTGCCCGAGGTATTGTCGCAGCTTTATTTTGCCAGTAGCTTGAAGCTCGTAAGTGATGGCTGGCTCCTGCTTCGTCAATATGTAGTCGCCGCTAAATCTGCCGACGCACCCCTGTATCGTTAGTTCCCCTTTGGAAGCTTTCGAGCTTTGCTTGCCCGGGGCGTTGGGATTGCTATCTTGCGCCAGGAGAAAGCTGCTCAGAAGCAGCAAAATGACCCAGATCTTCTTCATGGAAATATCTCCTCTCGCAGCATCGCATACCAACATTATTGCATAGGTTTGCCCAAATCTGTCGGGTAGAGAAAGAGCTGCTTGAGGTAGGGTGATTTTGTGCCCTCGGATCATCTGTTCGTATTCGTGCGGCATGAAAACATGCACTAACCTTTCCGCATATTTCCCCTAGGATGTGTTCGCCACATCCGAGCCAACCAGTTCACGAATTCCCATTTCACGGATCAGTGTCTTGCTGGCCGTTGCCATGTCATTCGGGCGGTCTCTCTCGTTCAAGTTGATCTCTTTCGCCAACAAGCCTCTCAGTCTCCAACGCGGTCTGTGCCGACTTTGAAAGATCAGAAAAAGATCAGAAAATGATGAATTGCGACTTGATTCGCCGCAACCATGTTACGAGGTTGGCTGCAATTCCGTTGAGTCCGACGTTTTTGGGGAGTGCACCGGTGGTCCCAAGGTTGGTCGGGGTGCCATCGGACTGCATGCTGAAGACGCTGATCTTGACTAGTTTCGCTTCGAGGGTGTAAGGAAATGTGCCATCGGCGGTGATGGCGATGTCCAGATTGATACTCCGGTGGCTATCTAAAGCAGAGACATGCACACGCCGATAAAGATAACCCTGTTGGCATCGTGCGGTCTGGGGAGTAAAGAAGCGCGTTCTGTCCTGCTGGCGCTAATTGTATTGCGCACTTTCGGGCGGACGAGCTTATATGCTTCGTTTAGTAAGGAACGCAAAAAGTTCTTTTACTCATGCACGCTGGCATGACATGCGCTGCAGAGCGTAATCAAGTTTTCTGCTGAATCGTTCCCGGCTTGGCTGCGGAAGTCTTTGTGATGGACTTCCAGGTTGGACCTTGTGCCACACGACTGACATCTCCAGCCATCGCGATGTAGCACCTGGTTGCGTAGCTGTTCGTACAGCTCGGGATCGAGCCGTAGGCGTGCACCTTTCGGTCGGACCCGAGTCACGACGGCTTCTCGGTCACGTGGTGCAGAAACATTTGCCTCTCTTCACCGGGAAGAAACCTGAAGAATCGCAACGCTGACTGCAAGAGAACCTCAGGATTTTCATTCCCCAGACTTGCTCCCGCCAAGAAATCTGCGCAGATCATTTCCAGGCAATAGCCGCGGGATTTGTCAGTGCCTAGCATCAGAGCTGCCGTCTCAATCGCCTGCTCAAGCACCGGGATCTGGCTCTTATACAGCTTGAAGTAGACAATCTCCCACGGTTCCGTCTCCCGGCCCGTCAACTCTCTCTCGACCTCCTGCTTAAACTGCTCCTTGGGCATCTCCCGGGCTTTATGCAACCAGGTTGCACAATCGAAGCTGTGCCTGTCTCTTCTCGCGATCTTCGCCAACTCCAGTCCTTTGGTCCAGCCCACTTCCTTCAGTTCCAGTCTCGCCTGAGGCGGCAGATGTTCATGGATCGACATCAGGTAGTACGCCTTCCGTCGCGATTCCGGAAACCGCCTTTCCAAGAATTCGTCGAAGGACTTCACATTTTCCACCCGCCAGTACTGCCCCGCCCGCACTTCGCACAAGTAACGCCCGAGTTCAACGAACCGGGTATCCCGTTCCGCTTCCTTCTGTTTTTCCCAAGTCAGGATCTCGTCGATCTTGGTAAGAACGAACCGAGCCCGTCGACGATTAAGCTTGGGCAACAGGGGTGACTTCCTAGTACGCAAGCTCGTCAATCCAACCAAGGTTTTCTGCTCCTGGACGTCGGACAAGACGGGTTTCGATCGTCTCCTGTTTCCCGAGGCAAAGCCCGACATACGGGCAGTTGCTGCAGGGATTTTGCGGGAAGCGAACCCCACTGTGAGGCAAGAAGTGGGCGGACTCGATCCGGCCAATCGTATCTTCTGCCAACTGGAAGAACTCGCGACGCTGTTCATCGGTGATGGTGGTGCGTAAGTATTGAATCTCAACCAAGCGCTTGCGAACGAAGACCACTTGGGCGACTTGAGAGATGCCAGTCATCCAGGAGTAACAGACAAGTTGCGGGTCCAGAGCCAGCAGCCCGTCCGGTTTCTCCGAATACCGACTCGATGTGGTTTTCCACTCGATCAGGCAACCCTCACCGTCTAGCTTCCCGATCGCGTCAACGTACGCGACGAAGTCGTTATTCTTCGAAACTGGCCTGGTGAACTTGATCTGCAGGTTTCGTTGTGGCTGACGAATCTGAATGCGATCGTCCTGACAGAACCGGTCCAGGAGCTGAACTCCTTGTCGAAGCATCCGATCCCACGTGTCGCCTTTCGAGTAGTGCAGGCCTTGGTTTTGGTAGAGGGACCATTCACGGTATAGAACAGCTGCAGCATCCTCCCGTAAGAAGTACGCGGATAGAGCTTGTTCGAAGGCGCGCCCGAAAAGCATCGCGGCTCGAGTATCTTTTTCTTGCCAGCCATCAAGGTAGCGGTGGCGATAGCGTCGGGGGCAAGTGAGGTACTGGCTGAGCTGGGTGTAGCTGTAGGTCACTTGGGCGTCTCCCATACGGCGAGGCTCGCGGGTGACGTACCCGAAAGTTGTTCCCACTGGACGGCAGGCGCGAAGCCGTCGAGGTTGAGCAGGGACATGCCGTTCACGACCGTGTGGCTGATCTTGACGACACCGCAGAGCCCAATCAGACTTCTTTCGTCGATTTCATCCCGGCCGAGCAGCTCGGTGTCGTAACCGAAGTCACGGAGAAACCAGCTGAGTTTCCACAGCGCTCTTGGCGCGCAGTAGAGGCGCCCCGTTAACGAGTGTCCCGTGAGTTCTTTGGGCTCGAGGATTAAGAAGCGGAGGAGATACAGCGGCTTTCGTGCTTCCCACCGATGCTGAGCTCGCTCGACCCGAACGAAGAACAGACCATCCCGGACTCGAAATGCGACAGACTGGTCGGCCTCATGCAAGCCTTGGATATGATGTCTCAAGCGGCACCCTTCTTTCTCGCCAAGGTAGCTGTTGAGCTGGCACAGTAGGGCATCGCGGTCTTTGTCGGCCCAATCGGCCAAGTGAGCGACGAAGTTTTCAACCTGTTCGCGAGTAGCTTCACGTAAGCTCTTCACTCCGCAGAAGTCGGTTGCATACGACTTGACCAGGGTAGCGTCGAGGTGATGCTGACGAATAATCTGGCAGAGCTGGTCACGGACCGTTCGTCCGCCGTAGTTTCCGTTGGCCGGTTGCGAAGAATGTTTCTTTGATTGGGAAGAGGATGTGGACGGTGCGCTGACGGAACCGATCTCCTCGAAGGAGCAGATACCGATTCCGTAGGCTTTACGTAGAGCGCGGTTTACCGCGCGAGTTTCGGCAATTCGCATTTCAGCGCCGTGGACAAGGAAAGAGACATTGGAAGGGTCGGCATCTCCATATCCGACGAACCCGCGGCATACCTTTGATTTGTAAACCGTTGCTTGAAAAGCCCAGCGCTGTGCCTGGGGGTCGCAAAATGCTTGGACTGGTTGGACGTTCATGCCCGCACATCGTTTTCGACGAGCAAGGCCAAGCAGCCCCGTGTGAGTTACGTACCAGCGGCCATCGAGCAGCAACAGATCTCCCGACTCGATCGAGAGTTTATGTTCAGTACTAAGCGTTTTCAAGGCGTTTGAGGCTAGGGGTGAGATTTTGTTCCACAATCGTTTCGCAAGTCTTCGATTGGACTTGAACATCGCACATCCGTTTCGCATTCCCATTTCTCCTTAAATTTGACTCGGGCACCAGTGTCATCAATTGCTAATTTGCGGAGAGTCAAGGTAAAAACGAATAGAAAGCGAATAACTTTCTTGTCTTGTACCCGGCGCCATATTCCCAATGGAATATTCTATTAGGAATATGCGGAAAATTCAAGGGCAATGTCTAACCGCATCCGTTCAAAACCCGACTTGAGAGCCATTGGTATGAGGATCAGGGCGCTGCGAGGTGCTGTTCGGCAAGAGGACCTTGCGCTTCAACTAGGAGTCAGTCAAGGCCAACTGTCAAAGGTTGAGCGCGGACGAATAGCTCCTACGCTCGAAATGCTTTTGGCATTGTCAATCCGATTCAGCAAAAGCCTGAATTGGATCGCTACAGGTACAGAATGATCAATCGACTAAATCTTGCCGCCAGGGGGCACTGAATTGCTCTAGCGAATGGCGGGACGGGTGGCTACCAACCCGGCAGAGCGATTGATCCGAATGGCCCGAGGCGTCGACCGACCGAGCGATGCAGCAAGGAACAACCGAACTCCAACGGAGTCTTGTTTCCTGTGGTAATGTCCTGCAGCGGCAGCGACCAAAACCACATCAATTGTGTTGGTTACGAAAGTAACATGAGATGAGAGATTCACAGCACGCCCCTAATTTGTTAAAACAAAGGATAATGCGGAGATCACTTTTGTATATTTTTTCGGATGGATTACGCTGGAGCTCGCTATAATTTGAATTTGGAGTAGAGAATATGGGAGGAAAACTGGCCGGATTACGGAGACGATTGGCGAAGGTTGAGAAGACTTTGGCTGAGACTGTGGAGCAGGAAAAGTTGGCTAGCTGTATCTGCAAAGTCGGAGCCAAGTGTCGGCCTACGATTGTGCGCTCAGACCAGCCAGAGGAGTTCGAGGCGGAAATGAACCGGAAATGTCCCGTTCATGGATTCCGTCATCTGGATGGCCCAATGATAGTAATAAGGCTCACCGACCTCCCGAACGAAAGACAAAGACTCAGGATTGATGACCTGTTAGATGAATATCGCGCCCGGAAATTACAATACGAGAGAGCCAAACGAGAACATGACAGTCAAGAAACCTGATTCTCGTTGCCAAGGTCGAACGAAAAACCGTAACCCTTGCCGGGCTGCCGCGACCGAGGAACGGGCTGTGCTTCTTTCACGCCAATCCCAACAAGGCCTCCGAACTGGGCCGAATCGGCGGAAGAAGCAAGAGCAACCCTGCCGTCAAAAGTGGCGAGGAGCCCCTGCCGACCGTGGACAATGCAATCGCGGTCCGGGACCTAGTAGCCCGCTTAATCGCCGATGTGTATGCGGGCAAGCTTCCACCCAAGGTTGCTGCCGGATTGGCACCCCTTATGAACCTACAGTTGCGCGCGATTGAGACCTCGAATCTCGAGAGAAGCTCGTAAAGCCACCGAGCCATACAGTTTCTAAGATAGCTCGGACATCAACTAAACATGGCTTCTGATGGCTTTAAGCTGTAATAATCTTCCAAGCCATGCGACCCAGAAAGGGCGTGTCCGGTCATTCTCGGTGGTTGGGCCGGAGCATTGGCCCCGCGCCTGGTTCCTTTTCCTGCAAAGGTTGGTCCGATCGATTCAGAAAGAGACCTACTTGACATGAGTTTCCTGATAATGCAGTTCCTGCCATTTGTCTGCACGCTTCACCCACAGTTCGGTGATATAGACCCTTGAAAAGCGCACCACTGATTTCGGCGGAAACTGTAACGTAACCTCGTAGATGACAAAAGCTGCGTCCGGACCTAACGGAATCAGTTTAAAGCCCCAGAGCGTGTAATTGGAAACATTCCCGTTCGCCATTTCGTTGAGGGCCTGGAGCTTCGTGCGTTCCCCTTGATTATCGACTTCGACGCCCTGATAGTCGTCCGCGAGTAGTTCGCCGTAGGCTTTTTTATCTTTGTTCTTGATGGCTTCCCACTCCGTTTTGATTTTGGCCTGGAACATATCCTTCAAAACCGGATCGTTAGAGATGCTACCAAATGGCTGATTTTCTGCCGACTTAGAGGGTGCCGGGGGTGTTTGTGCCGAAGCCAGGGAAGTCAGTCCAAGAAGACAAACGACGACGAGATAGTCTCGCACAATGCCTCCAATGCAAAGTGAAGCGAAATCTTACCAGATTCCGCTTCAGCCTCGGTGCACAAGCGGCATTATTGCAAGTCTTTGATTCTCTTTCTCACGGCTGCGAGCAACGCCGGGGGCAGGTCAGCGTAGCCTTCCTGAAGCGCAAACTGCTGGCCATCGGAGTACATCCAGCCCAGAAGATCGCTTAACGCAACTCCGCGAGCAGAATCAGTTGATTTGATTCGCAGGTAAATCCAGGTGAAGCTGGTGATGGGATACGCACTGGCTCCCGGTGCGTTGGTCAGAGAGGCCGAAAAACTATTCCACTTCGGCGCTTCTACTGCCTGGCAAGCCGCCGTAATGCTCTCCGTGGAAGCTTTAACAAACTTGCCGGCGGAATTCAGCACCGCGGCTTGGGGAATTGCGCCCTTCACTGCATACTGATATTCGACGTAGCCGATTGAGCCAGGACTGCTTTTCACCTTGTCGGCCATATCGGAGCTGCGTTCTGCCGAAATCCCCACCGGCCACTTGGGCGAAGGAGTGATTCCGATCTGGCTGTGAAACTTGGAACTTACTTTGGAGAGAAAGTCTGTGAAAACGTAGTTGGACCCCTTTCCCGCGGGTCGATTGACCACCTGGATCGGAAGATTCGGCAGCGTGATATCGGGATTGAGCTTCGCGATCTGCGGCGCATTCCAGGTCTTCACATCGCCGAGAAAGATGTCAGCTAACACTTCGCCCGAAAGCCGAAGCTCCTGATGGACGTCAGCAAGGTTGTAGATGGGAACGATCCCGATGAGAACGACCGGCAGTTCGACTAGGCTTCCTTCCTTCTGCTCCTGTGTCGTGAGCTGAGATTCGCCCGCACCAAAATCTCCCACGCCATGCGAGATTTGCTTGATCCCTTCGCTGGTGCCGGCAGGCAGATATCGCATTTGAATGCTGGGATTGCGCTTGCCGTACTCCTGCGCCAACCGAGTATAAAGAGGCGCCGGGACGCTCGATCCGGATCCCACCAGAACAACCGCAGTCTGTGCCGTAGCAATGCTGTGGAGGCCGAGACCTAGAAGTAACAACATCCAGGTGCGCAAGAGTAAACTACCACCGAGGTGAAGCTGCGCGAAACGTGGTGTCGAAGGCCTCGTTGTTGATTTCATTGCGTTCCTCCAAATTGCGGGTGTCACACTCCAAACGAGCTAATCCTTGCAGCCAATGGAGTAATGAAGCTAGATGCCGAAAGTAACTTGCCCTGTTTCAAGATGAACCTCGACCGATCAAGGAATGGCTAGCGCAATATCGTCTCCGGACCCCTGCCGCCTGCTGTCGAGTCTGTAAGGAGAGTTGCGGATTTGTGCGATGAACCAGGCTGTGGGCCTGTCGAGTGCGGCCGTGGCAAACATTTCCGACAAACGGCTGGTGTTAAGATGCGAGGGTCCGGGCCGGTGCCCTGGAAGGCGAAGTGAACCAACCTATGTCGAGGATTGATACCGAAAATCTGGCGCGTGAATTGTTGTCCAAATATGAGACAGGCCAGATGATGGCGGTTCTTCCCTCTGCCCATCCTGGTTTTGATCTCAACGCCGCGTATGAGATTGAATCAGCACTCAAGCGGCTTCGCGAAGCCGGCGGACACAAAGCAGTCGGCCGCAAGGTGGGTTACGCCAATAAGGCGATGTGGCGCGTGCTTAAGCTCGAGACGTTGGTTTGGGCCCACATGTACGAAGACACTGTGCGGCACAGCGACAGCAACTCGGCCACGCTGGCGCTTCCGAATCGCCGTTCGCTCAAGGTGGAACCCGAGATTGTTTTCGGCCTGAAGAACGCGATCACGTCAGAAGGCCTCGACGCAACCGCTGCTCTTGAATCAACAGAATGGCTCGCGCTGGGATTCGAGATCATTGATTGCCCTTTTCCGGAGTGGAAGTTTCAGCCCGGCGACTTTGTCGCATCCTTCGGTCTTCATGCCGCCCTCGTGATCGGAGAGCGGCTGCAAGTGCCATCCGACTCGCTTGGAAAGCTCGTGGATCAGCTATCTGCGTTTAAAGTTCGAGTTTCGAAAAACGGTGAGTTCGTGGAAGAAGGGTCTGGTCGAAACAGCTTGAGGAGCCCCGCCCTGTGTTTGGCGGAACTCGGCGCGGCTATCGTGCGGCGCTTTCCGTCACACCCACTCAGCGCCGCGGAAATCGTCAGTTCAGGGACACTCACAGCCGGACATCTGACGGAAAGTGGCGATTTGTGGAAAGCTGAGGTTGAAGAGCTCCCGCTGCCGCCGCTGCAGCTTCGACTGACTTGACTGGCTAGACAAAGGAGTTGGTACTGCGGTCAGGCGCCCTCCGTCCACGAAGGGCACCTGACTCTTGTCGAGACTTACTTCACGGCGTCTGCGGTTTTGTCAGCGGCTTTTTCTGTACCTTTAGCGGTATCCTTCGCGGCTGTCTTGGTAGCGTGTCCTGTCTTGGTTGCTGCGGTCTTGCTGGCATCTCCAGTTTTGTCGGCTGCCTTTTCGGTGCCTTTCGCTGTGTCCTTCGCGGCTGTCTTGGTGGCGTGACCCGTGTCCTTTGCGGCTTTGTCCGTGGCGTGAGCCGTGTCCTTCGCCGCCTTGTCCACATCATGCACGACATCCTGCGCGAACACGAACGTTCCCGTACTTAGGACAGCAGTGGCAAGAATTGCTGCCAATTTGGATTTCATATGGCCTCCGTTGGATTTGATGGAAATGGCTTGGAGAGTATGTAGCACACGATGGGAAAAATGCAAGATCGATCGCTGGCCCGGTATTTGCGGTTATGAGTCGTCACTCAAGTTCCGTTTCCAGGGCGCTGAGTGTCTCGTCGTCCACATCCCATTTCTTGAGGATGCTGAAGATCGTCTTTGATGCAAATCCTGCACGTGTGAGCTGGCGGAAGATCCGCGCTGTCTGCTTCTGGTCTTTCGGTTTCGCCAGGCGCTTGCGCTTCAAGTATGCTCGCGCCTGTTTCTCGTCACTCACCTCGTCGTAGACGGTATCGACCGCTTTCTCGATGACTTCATTGTGAACACCTTTTGCTTTCAGATCCGTAATCACCCGGCGACGACCGAATTTCTCGTTGTCACGACGGAAGGAAGAATACGCAGTCGCATATTGGGAGTCGTTGAGATAGCCATGATCTTTGAGCCGGCGAATGACGAGCTCGACCAGAGTTTGTCCGTACTCGGTTTCGGCATCGACTCGCGGCCGCAGCAGCCGTTTCAACTCGGCGATGGAGCGCATGCGTCGCGCCAGAGCTCCAACTGCATACTGATAGAGTTCGTTCTCGGAATCGGTCTTCTTCGGACGGGGGAAAGCCATAGTCAGTAACAAGTTACCTTGCACGACATTTTTTAGCGAGAAAAGCTTGCATGACTCACTACGTTACAACTTTTTACCTTCGCAGTGGTGACATTGGGAACTTTACCCCGTCTATTTGCGTATATCGAAATAAGTGAGGAAGTGAGTCATGTTAACCATCGATGTTGAAAAAACGGGCGATGTGGCGGTTGTGAGATGCGTCGGGCGGATCGTTCGCGGCGCGGGAGTACGCACGCTGAGGGACGCGGTTTTTTCGGAGAAAGACATTCGCATTGTGGTGATTGATTTGTCGGACGTGGAAATGGTGGACGCCGGCGGTCTTACCGCGCTGCTTTCTCTGCAGCAGTGGGCGCGGAGTCGCAGTGTCCAACTGAAGCTGGTCAATCCGTCGCATTTTGTCAACGAAGTGCTGACGCGCACCGGGTTGACTCATGTCTTCGAAGTTTCGAGATTCGAGCATGCGCTGTTCGTTCTTAGCGCACCAGATTGTCGTCACTCGAAATACGCAGCCGCGTAGCTGCGATCGGTCTTCACTAGGGCCGGGACATTCTTTTGGCGCGACAGCCGAAAGTTAGGTTCTGGCCCCCTCCAAAATAAGAAAGGGCGCGCTCAAGCACGCCCTTAAGTGTTTCAGGAGGATAAATCAGCGGCCACCGAAGCCGGTTTGTTGCATAGCGTTCTTGGAGATGTCGCTGGTAGAAGAGATGCCCTGCATGCGCAGCTTGAAATCGTCCGCGTTGGAAGCGCTCTCCAGTGCGGTTTCGTAGTTGATCAGCCCTGCCTGGAACAAGTCCCACAGAGATTGATCGAAGGTCTGCATACCGTATTGCGAAGTTCCGGCGGAGATCGCGTCGCGAACCGCGCGCGTTTTTTCCGGCACGAGGATACATTCCCGGATGTAAGCGGTATTAATCATGACTTCGACGGCAGGCACACGGCCGTCGCCATCGCAACGTCGAACCAGGCGTTGGCTGATGACAGCGCGGAGCACGGCTGCGAGCTGCAGACGAATCTGCTTCTGCTCGGGCGGAGGAAATACGGCAATAATACGGTTGATGGTTTCGACAGCGTCCAGAGTGTGTAATGTAGAGAAAACCATGTGGCCGGTTTCCGCCGCGTGCAGCGCGGTGCCGATGGTTTCAACATCGCGCATTTCGCCGACCAGGATGACGTCGGGATCCTGACGGAGAGAAGCCCGCAGCGCCGCCGAGAACGTGGGCGTGTCCACTTCGATCTCACGCTGGTTTACGTAGCCTTTCTTGTCGCGATGCAGGAATTCGATTGGGTCTTCAATCGTGATGATGTGCTCAGCGCGGGTGGAGTTAATGCGGTCCACCATGGCGGCCAGAGTTGTGGATTTGCCGGAGCCGGTGACGCCGGTGACAAGAATCAGGCCGCGCGGCATGTCACAAACCTGCTCCACGATCTTGGGCAGGTATAGTTCATCGAGGGCGCGGATCTTGGTAGGAATCACGCGCAGCACCAGTCCCACGTTGCCGCGCTGCTGGAAAACGTTCACACGGAAGCGGCCGAGTCCGGCTACGCCGTAGGCCATGTCGATTTCCGTGCTCTCTTTGAATTTCTGTTTTTGCCTGGCCGACATCATGCTGAAGGCCATGGTCAGCATGTCTTCCGCGCTGATGCGGGGTTGGTCGGTCAGCGGACTGAGTTCGCCATCAATTCGCAGGTGAGGATAATTGCCGACCTTCAAGTGCAAGTCGGAGGCGCGCCGCTCCATGGCGATGCGAAGTAGGTCATCAATATTCATTTGGATAATTCCCCAGGATCAATTCGTATGATGAACCGAAATGTAATCCAACCCAAGATGACCTAAGTAATGGGGAAATGTGCGTTTGGGCAGTGGCTAGGCGCGTCGTTGCGGTGCAAGCGCGCGCAACCGGTGCTAGCCGACGTCGAGTCCAGGAAATCTGGATTGACTTAGTCCACAGACTTAGTCTAGTTTAAGAAAATGACGGAAGTAAATGTTCATCAGGCGAAAACTCACCTTTCGCGGCTTCTGCAGCGGGTTGCACAGGGAGAAGAGATCACGATCGCGCGCGCGGGAGTACCGGTCGCCCGACTGGTGGCGGTGGAAAAGAAAAAGAGTGTGCGGCCGCTGGGTTTCGCGCGCGGGGAAATATGGATCGCCGACGATTTTGATGCGCCCTTGCCGGATGAATTGCTAGCGAAATTCTATGGCGAGGTTCCGGGCAAGCCTGCTCCGCGTAAACGCAAGCGAAAATAATGAGGTACTTACTGGACACGGTTGTGTGGCTCTGGAGCCTGAATTCTCCCGAGCGCATTAGCGACGAAGGCCGCCGAGTGTTGGAACGCGGCGAGGAGGAGATCTACCTCTCAGCCGTTACGCCCTGGGAGATCAGCATCAAGATGCGTCTCGGGAGGTTAGATTTTCCCGGACCGCCCGTGCAACATGTTCCGCGATTCATGGCCAAGCAAGGCCTTAGCCCGCTCTTTGTCAATCACAGTCACGCGATGAAGGTTTACGATCTTCCGGTCCGCCACGCCGACCCGTTTGACCGGATGCTCATAGCGCAAGCCTTGATCGAGGATTTGGTGATTCTGACTTCCGATCGCGCATTCAGGGAATACCCGGCCAAGTTGTTGTGGTGCGGGAATTAGCTGTCCTGACCGTTTGCCCTCAATAAAAAAGCCGCCCCAAAGGGCGGCTCCGTGTCGGTTCAAGAATAATCAAGCGGCGCTGGACTCCGCTCGCTCTCCCTGCCACGGTTCGTCGTAGCTGCCTCCGTAAATCGAGGGGCACTTCGCGCCCATGGGGCGGAGATAGGTGGCGAGCGCTCCACGGTGGTGGATGCTGTGATTGTTGAGAAACCCGAGATAAGAAACCGCGGGAAGAGTGAATACACCCATGAAGTCGATTGGGGTGGCAAGCTGCTCTGGGGTCAGGGCGCTCACTCTCGCCGCGGCGCGCTTGAAATTCTTGTCGTACCAATCGACTAACTCAGCCACGGTCTTGGGCTTGTCTTTTTCATCCGGGGTTTCCATGGTGAACTTAAGGTCGGCGATTGCATCGAGGAATTGGACATCGCTGTTGGCCAGGTGCCACGCGAGCTCCCACGCAGTGCGGGCGTGAGGATCGGGCTTGTACTGGGCTTTGGCATCAGGAATGGCGGCAATGACTTTCTTCGTGATTTCCAGTTCCCGGGTAACGCCGTCGAGCATGACCGCCCGAAAACCAGCTGCCATCTCGGGTGTAAGGGACTGCTGTGCGGTTGCCATCGTTTTCTCCTTGAGAGGGTGTTAGTTGAGTCGGAAAGCTGAAGGGGCGCTCTCGTAAGCGCCCCGCTTATGAATTTGAATCTATTTCTACACACTGACAGGCTGCTTGCTGCCCACCGGCACTGGCGTTAGCCAACCGAAACGGTCGGGCTTTTCGCCGTGCACGATGCCATAAAACTCCTTCTGAATGGCCTTGGTCACAGGCCCGGTCACGCCCTTGCCCACGCTGATTTTGTCGACCGATCGAATCGGCGTGATCTCGGCGGCCGTACCGGTAAAGAAGGCTTCATCCGTGATGTAAAGCAATTCGCGCGGGATTCCTTGCTCAACCACCGGAATTCCCAGTTCGCGAGCGATCTGCAGAACCGAATCACGTGTGATTCCGGGGAGCACGGAGTTGCCCAGCGGCGCGGTCTGCAAAACACCATTGCGCACGATAAAGACGTTCTCACCCGAACCCTCGCTGACGTATCCGTTTGCATCGAGTGCAATGCCTTCGACGTAACCGTTGAGGATCGCCTCCATTTTGATCAGCTGCGAGTTCATGTAATTCGCGCCGGACTTGGCCATGGCGGGAAGGGTATTGGGTGCAATGCGGGTCCACGATGAGACGCACACATCCACGCCCTGCTCGGCATCGCTGCCCAGATACTTTCCCCACGGATAATTGCAAATGTAAACTTCGGTCGGTGAATTGAACGGATTGACCCCCGCCTCCCCATAACCGCGCAGGATGATCGGCCGCATATAGCATGGCCAAAGCCCGTTGTTCTTGACCAACTCGACCATTCCGGAGATCAGTTCGTCGCGTGTGAAATCGACGTCGATCCGGTACACCTTGGCCGAATCCAGCAGCCGTTGTGTGTGTTCCTGCGCACGAAAAATCGCCGGACCGCTCGGCGGTGCGTAACATCGAATTCCCTCAAACACCGACGAGCCGTAATTAACCACGTGCGACATTACATGAATTTGCGCGTCATCCCAGGGGATGAGTTTGCCGTTATGCCAGATCTTTTCCGTCTTCTGAATCGCCATGAGCACTCCTAAAGATATGATTCACGCGTACAGCGGGGAGTTTCGTCGGTTAGATGCCAAAATCTATTCCGTGGGCGGACCCGCCTGTTGGCAGTCATGACAGGCAGCACGGTACACGCGAGAGGCAGGACCAAATTACTCAAAAAACTACGTGGAATTATAACCCAGTGAGGAGGGGGTTCAGGACGTTTTTCGGCTGGACCCGAAGGAAAAGTTGGGGCCGCGGGATGCTACGTCTAAGCCCCACGAAACAGGCGCGGTACGTCTTTGTGACAAATTATGCTACTTGTCGGCGACCGGCTTGTCCGTCGAGGGCGTCAGCTTAGCCTGGACCGAGCCCGGAACCTCATCCCCGCGGAAATACTGCCCCTTGGCCGCCCGCATCTCGGGCATTGCTTCGTAGGGCTTGCTGTAGTCGTTGGCGGCATTCCAAAATAGGAAGCCGATTCCGCCCGTGTCCTTGGCCGTCTGCACCTGGACTTCGATGTACTTCGGCGAGTAGGTCTTGGTGCGCCAGCGGAAAGCCTGCAGCCACGGACGAATTACCACGTCGCTACCCTTGGTGATGAGCTCGAATCGCTTCATGGATTCGCCGATAAAATGCTCAGGCGCGTCACCCGGATGCGCGATTCCGTCCATGCCAAAGAAGTGCGAAGGATAGATCATCGGCGAAAGCACATCGCAATACTTTGCCATCTGCACGATATCCTGCCCAGTGTGCGCCAAGTCGACCGACCGCTGCCAGGCCATGATGCCAAATACGTCCAAAGAAAGCAGCACACCCGTGGGATGCAGTTCGGCGTAGGCGTGTTTCAGGAAGTCTGCAATCACGTCGGAACGATGCCATGTCGGATGCTCGGTCTGGAATACGAAGGTCGCATCCTTCTGATCTCCCTCGGCCGGGAAGCGCACATAATCAAACTGAACCTCATCGACCCCGGATTCTGCAGCCTTCTTTGCCAGGGCGATGTCGTACTGCTGCACTTTGGGCTGGGAGGGGTCGGTCCATACCAGTTTTCCGTTTTCCCGCCACGCCTGGCCAGTTTTATGGGACTTCAATGCCAGTTCCGGATGTGCAACTACCAACCGCTCGTCCCGAAAGATCGCCACTCGAGCAATGGCGTGCATGCCTTGGGAATGCAGGAAATGAGTGAACTTTGGCAAGTCATGAATGGCAACGTGATGGCTGCCAGCTAGGGGGTGATCGAAAGGAATGTTCACACTGCCATCGCTGTCCTTCACATCGAAGACCACCGCATTTCCGCCTAACTCTTTCCAGCGCCGGATGATACGCATTCCACGATCACTGGCAGCCATGACTCCGGTCAAGTACACGGCGCGCACTTCAAAGTCGCGGGGTACGGGAATGGTCTTTTCGACGATCGGCGCAGCCAAAATCCCGGGCACAATCAATTCCTGGCCCGACTTCAGATACGTTCCCTGCGGATCTCCGTTTGCCTTGCGGATCGCCTCAGCCAGTTCGCTGGAAGTCAGGAAGGATGTCTGCGACAGGAAGCGATGGGCAACCAGGGCGATCGTGTCGCCGCGCTTGGCCACATACATGGCGCTGCCCGGAGGGGCAACTTGGGTTAGGGCAGGTGGCTCCCCAGGTTTTGAAACGCGGGGCACCGGGTTCGACGTCAGCACCAGTTCGGGGCTTTGCGCGGATTGCGCCGCCGCCGCCGGGAGTTCAAATGCCAATCGCCATGAAACGAATCCGAGTGCGAGACACGACAAAACAATGGTCAGAACTGAAGTTGAGCGGCGCAAGATTTTCTCCGTGAAAACACATTTGGTGCTTTCTCCGGATGCTAGCGGCCCCCCATTTCCAGTGCTAGTTACGTCTGGTCAAGGCCACTGAGGCGGATTCTTCACCCCTCCCGCGACAAGGGAACTTCGTGCGTGCGCAAAGTATTTCCCTTTCCATGATTTCTGCCGACCCTGCGGATACCTCCGCGAACCGGTTATGAGCATCTAAGTTGCGGAGGAATAAGCTATTGGCACTTCGCCGGGGATGGCGAGCGATTTGCACTAAAGGACGTCGCGGTAAGTAATGGGTATCGACAAACCGGCCAGAGAGTGACAGAATTTGTCGCTCTCGGAGCAGCACAGTGCAGCAATCGTCAAGGATCAACGGAAAGCCAGGAAAGGGAAATGCCCGGAATGAAAAACGTCCTTAACACAGTGCTCGATCCCACCCGCCGCAGTAATGACGCCAGGGATTTCGATAACACCTTGCGCCGCAAGATTGTTGGCCAGGATGCCGCGCTCGAAAAGGTGGTCGAGATTTACCAGATGTTTCTGGCGGGATTGAATCCTCCGGGGCGCCCAGTCGGGAATCTTCTGTTTCTGGGACCGACTGGTTCTGGTAAGACCCGAGTCGTCGAAGCCATGTCCGAGGCTCTGTTTGGCGATGCGCGGGCCTGCATCAAGATTGATTGCGCCGAGTTCCAGCACTCCCACGAGATCGCCAAGCTGATCGGTTCACCTCCGGGGTATCTCGGACACCGCGAGACGCATCCGCTGCTGACCCAGGAAGCCCTGAACCAGTGGCATACGGAAAAGCTCAAGCTGTCGATCCTGCTCTTCGACGAGATCGAAAAGGCGTCCGACGCACTCTGGCAGTTGTTGCTGGGCATCCTGGATAAAGCGACTTTGACCCTCGGCGACAACCGCCGTGTCGATCTCTCGCAATGCATCATTATCCTGACCTCGAACCTGGGGACCAGCGAAATGAGCAATCTGGTTGACGGCGGCATGGGCTTTACCCACAAGCCAAAGCTCGTGGACTCCAGTCTGGACGACAAAATCGATCGCACCGCAGTCGAAGCCGCCCGACGCAAATTCACGCCGGAGTTCATGAACCGGATCGACAAAGTGGTGGTCTTCAAGACTCTTCGGCCGGAACATCTCGAGCAAATTCTCGACATTGAACTGGGCATGGTGCAGCAGCGCATTCTGATGGCTTCAGCCGCAAACCAGTTTGTGTTCAACTGCACTCCCAAGGTGAAGAGTTTTCTGCTGCACGAGGGCACGGACCCTAAGTACGGAGCGCGGCATTTGAAACGGGCAATTGAACGTCACCTCGTATTTCCCTTGGCGAACCTGGTGGCTACCGGCCAAGTCAGGCTGGGAGACTTCATCCGCGTGGATATGGCTTCGGAAGGTGCTCTGACGTTTGTGAAAGAAGCGGAAGGGGCCATGGTGCCCATGCTGATGGAGCGCTACGGCGCAGCCGCCGGAATGCCTCCCATGGCAGCCCGCACCGCACGCACGATTGGGCGCCGCGAATTCGGAGCCACGCCAACCGCTGATACAAAATAGTTTTTGCTGTACGTCCGGACAAGAAAAGGGCGCCGCTAACCCGCGGCGCTTTTTTCTTTGCTTAACCTGGGCGGTTTGTAGAAGCATTCCAACGGAATGCCATGCGCCGGGATGAAACTGTGTCCCTATCCCCCCTGCTTCAACTCGAGCAGCACCTGCCGAGCGATCTCCTTCAGTGTTTCAAAAACACCGTTTCCTTGAAAGGCAATCGCTTCCATCACGGGCTCGTCTTTGCGACGCAGTTCCTTGGCAAGGGCATCCACCGGCAAGATATTGGGCAGATCGCGCTTATTCAGCTGCAGCACGTAAGGGATCTTTTTGAAGTCATAACCATGTTCTTTGAGGTTGTCCATCAGGTTGTCGAGCGCCTCGATGTTCGCGTCCATGCGCTCCTGCTGCGAATCGGCGACAAAGACAATGCCATCCACTCCGCGCAGGATCAGCTTGCGGCTGGCATCATAGAAAACCTGTCCGGGAACGGTGTAGAGGTGGATTCGGGTCTTGAAACCGCGGACTGAGCCCAGGTCCAGAGGCAGAAAATCAAAAAACAGTGTTCGATCCGTCTCCGTAGCCAGAGAAATCATCTTCCCCTTCTGCTGCTCCGCTGTTTTCTGGAAGATGTACTGAAGATTCGTCGTTTTACCGCCCAGCCCGGCGCCGTAGTACACGATCTTGCAATTGATCTCGCGGGCTGCAAAGTTAATGAAACTCAAAGACTTCCCTCAAGACATGCGGCAAGCGCCCAAAAGCCCCGAACGCCCCCACTTGTGGTTTTGGCTTGGTACTGCTGGTTTTATACCACACAGCTAGGCATCACCGGCAGGTTACCCTGGTTACTAGGGGACCTCCTGGGTTTAAACGAACTGGGAACCAGGAAGCTCAGCGGCTGATCGGCAAAGGATAATACCCGGCTTTGGCGTACACAAGGACGCAGGGACGCAAATCGGAGCTTTTGCAGCCTGGACGCCCGACCTTAACCTCGATTTCCCGGTACGTGCTGCTGGGAGTCGCGGCGCTGGCGTAGCCCAGGGTGTACTGATTGCGAGCGTCGCCAATGGCGCGCTGATACGCGTTTTCAATGGCGTCCTTGGAATACTCGCTAAGGATCTCGCCTCCAGTTGCGTTCGCATACCTGGGCAGGATATTGCCATACGCTTGCCCCGGGATCTTCAACTTTTCCAGTTGCTTATAACCCGGAATCGCCGATCCTCCGACTCCGATGCCGTACACCATAATTCCATTCGAAAGGAGCACCTTCATCACGTCGCCGTAGCTGGCATTGCTTCGGTATTCGCGGCCATCGCTGATGACGAATATGATTTTGCGGCGCCCTTTTTGCCGCCCCCCCAGATCCATGGCCGCAGCCAAGATGGCGTCGTTGAGCACGCGAGCCTGTTTCGGGGGCGAAATCGCTGGGGGCGCACTGCGATCGACCGGAATGTTATTGATTGTCGGACCCTGTGGGCCCAAAGGCCCGCCCAGCACGGGAACGCCATTATTCTCGCCGTGGTAGGTCTTCATCTGGTTTAGCACGGCATCCAATCTCTTGCCTACGGCGCCGAAGTCGGCCAACCTTCCCACCGTCGTGCTATAGCTGTAAATCGCGACTTCGTCGAACTGGCTGAACGCCCCCTCCAGCGCTCCAAAGGTCTGATTGATTTTCTGCACATTGACATCCGGCATACCCAGATCAAAAATCACTGCTGCCGAGATGGCCAGGGGATCGCTGGTAAAGAAGTTCAGGACGCGCTTGTTCCCGTCCTCATAGACGGAGAAATCTTTCGGCAACAGTCCGTTGACCAGCCGTCCCGAGTCGTCCGTTACCCGGACGGGCACAATGACTTCGTTGACGTTCACCGACAGTTTGTAGAGCTCGTCTTGCGCGCTTCCCGCATCGGGCGTCGCGGTAGTTGCCGGAACAGTTTTGACGTCAAGCGGATGCGGAGGTGGGGTAGGGTTCTCGCCCGCTGACGGACCCGGGTTGGCGGACGAGGGCGGCGCTTCGTTTCCCGAGGGCTGAGGCTCCGGTATCGTAGGCTGGCTCGGCGGTTGGCTTTCCGCTTCGGGCGGCGGCGCGCTAGGGTACGGTTGAGGAGGACGGCTGGCTGAGGGCGCGTCGGGAATGTCCTGCTGACCTTGCTGTTGAGCCGGAGCCCATGAGGCGAGGGAGAACAACAGAGATAACGCACCCAACACTGTCCACCGCTTAGCCATCATTTGAAGCACGGGGAAAACCCTCTCCGCCTCACGGCAAACTTCTTGTTTTAATTCGGATGCCAAGACTCCCGATTTGGTGCATCTAACGTTTAAAGGATAGACTAACAAAAATACCGAGAGAATACTTTCATGCCTAAAGCCTGCAACCTTCCGGTCTTGCGCGCCTTGCTGCTCGTGTTTTTGTTCGCCGGCCTTTCCGCTGCCAACGCCCAGCAATCAGCTCCTTCATCCGACAACAGATCCGACCAGAACCATCAGGATCAGGACCAGGATCAGTCGGCGGCAACCCTGAAGGTCAACGTGAATGTTGTCCAGCTCTTTTTCAATGTCAAGGACAAGAGAGGAGCATTGATCCCCAATCTGACCAAGAACGATTTTCAGGTGCTTGAAGACGGCAAACCGCAGACCATCAAGTACTTTGCCGCGGAGTCGAATCTCCCGCTCACGCTCGGCATACTGATCGATTCCAGTGGCAGCCAGGCCCGCGTGCTGGATATGGAAAAGCAGGTGGGTGGGGAGTTTCTTAGTCAAATCCTGCGCGACAAGGACTTGGCCTTTGTCATCGATTTTGACGTGAACGTTGAATTGTTGCAGGACTTCACTAGCTCCGTGCACTTACTGAAAGCAGCTCTTAACAGTGCCCGCATAAACACCGCGGGCGGAAGCGGCACGGGCATACCGGGTCTGGGCGGAGGCACAGTTCCGACCGTCGGGGCTCCCCGCGGGACTTTGCTTTACGACGCCGTATATTTGGCCTCGCATGACGAGTTGGCCCAGCAAGTGGGACGCAAGGCAATGATCCTGCTTACGGACGGACAGGATGAAGGCAGCCAACTCAAGATCAAGGATGCCATCGAGGCGGCTCAGAAGTCGGACAGTATTGTTTATGTATTGCTCTGTGCGGACCGTGGCTTTTACGGGGGTTTCGGCGGCTACTCTGGCGAAGGTGAGATGAAGAAGATGACCCAGGAAACCGGAGGCCGGGTCATCGACGTCGGAAACAAATATGAAAAGCTAAAAGAGGGCTTTGACCAGATTGCCGCCGAACTGCGCAGTCAGTACAACATCGGGTATACGCCAACCAATGCCGCCTTGGACGGCACCTTCCGAAAAGTGGAAATCCACGCCACCAACAGGGACTACAAGATCCAATCTCGCGCGGGTTACTACGCGATTCCGAGGCGCGATTAACCACGACGTCGGCGATGCAAACAACCGGCGACCGTATTGCACCGGGAACCACGAAGAAAGACCAAATCAGCTCTTGGCCCGGTCCTTCAGCCTAATTACGAACTTCAACCCCGACCAGGTTTCATTCACCGCGCAGACTTTCACGTCTACCAGGCCCGCCTCCAAGCCAATCCTTCGCACCTCATTTTCATCAAGGTCGGAGGCCACGCCCGAGGTCTTCTTCGGCCAGCTTACCCACAGCATCCCCGAAGGCGCGAGTCGTTTCGAGAGCCGTGAAAACTGTTGCCTCAGTTCACCAGCATTTCTTACAAACACGATCGAGAAATCAATTGGCCCATTCTTAACGTTATGACAAGCCGCGAGTGCATCCTTAAGTTCGGTCTTCACGTCGGCGGGTAAATCGAGCAGGGCAACACGGAACTGCTCTTTGATACCGAGTTTCTTGGGCAAGGGAGTGCCGGAGTATCCCGACATGCGATGACCTATTGGGAGGGGGCGTAATAGCCGTGGCGGCTGCGTACGCGCAGGCCCTTCTGACCCACGGGCTGGATGTCTACGGTGCGATAGCGGCCATCGGCGATGAAGTCAGCCGGCTTATATGCGATCGCATACTGGCTGCGGAGTTCTTCCTGAATGGCGGCGAATGCATTGGCTACTTCATTGATCTGGAAGGGAACGTAGGCGCGTCCGCCGGTCGCGTCGGCGATGCGTTCCAGCACCTTGTCTCCGTGATGGCCCGCTCCGCTCAGATTGGTGCTGATGGTGTAAACAATCACGTCAGCCCTCTGTGCCATCTCGATGGCTTCCTCCCTCGTCACGTGGCTTTGGTTGTCGTCGCCGTCGCTCAGCAGGATGATCGCCCGCCGTACTGGGCCGTTGTGCTGAGCCTTTAGCAATTTGTCCCGGCAGGCAAAGTAGAGCGCGTCGTACATCGCGGTGCCGCCGCCGGGACGCAATGAGCGCACACCGATCGAGAGCTTTTCCGTGCTGTCGGTAAAATCCTGGGTTACCTCTGGAGTTACATCGAAACCGATCACGAAAGCTTCGTCATATTTTGGCCGGATGGTTTGATTCAGGAACTCGGTGGCCGCCTCCTGCTCGAACTTGAAACGGTCGCGCACCGAGTTGCTGGCGTCGACGAGCAGGCCGACTTCGAGAGGCAGATTTGCTTCCGCACGAAAGCTGCGGATCTCCGCCGCCGGCTTATTGTCATCCAGCACCTTGAAGTTGTCTTTCTTCAAATCTCGTACGTAATGTCCATGCTTATCGGTAACCGTGAACACCACGTTCACTTCGTTCACGGTGTGGCGAATGGTGGTCAGAGAGTCATCGTCGGATGGCCCATCGCCCAGCAGGGAACCGGAGGGTGATGCAGCCCCCGTCTTTGGCGGCTGATTCTGTCCAGCGTCGTTCGAATGTTGAACCGGATCAGGCGCGGCTGGATCTGAAGGCTGCTGAGCTGTCGGAGCAGTCTGTTGCTGAGCCGGAGGCGCCGGCTTCTGCGAGCGGCTCTGCTGTTGGGAGGCGGAAGGGGCGGAAGGCAGGCTTGCTGGTCCTGCATCCTGCGCTTGAGCGCCCAGCCTGAGCATTCTCATACTGCCCAGAAGCAGAAACCCAAAAAATAAAATGAAAATGCGAAACTTCATCGCGATACTTTTAATTATATCTGCAAATCGGGCCTACAACCTGCAGCCGCGTCGCGCACCAACGTACAGTCACCTACACCCTACGATATCACTTCTATTTTTCTCCGACTTTGCCGCGAATCACGACGACCGATGCCGCCGGCAGATCGTACCATGCATCTTTCCCCGCAGACTGCTTGGAGTGCATAATCGGTCCATCAGGATCTGCCCAGCCTTTGGTGTTCGCCACCACCGACTGCTCCCCGGCATGTTCCGCGTGCGCCATAAATCGAGTCTCTGCGGGATGCCATTGATACTGGTTATTTCCGAAGGTTGAGATCTCAACCGGACCGGAGAAAGTGTTCGTCCCCTGAGATGTTTGATCCCGAAACGAGATCCGCACCCGGTGTGCATTCTGCTGATCCCGATTTACCGCCATGACCGACCATTGCCCGTCCGGTCGCTTCACCGCGTAAGCCGTGATCAGTGTATGACCCGCACCGTCATCAATGTCGCTCTTGGCGGGAAACACTTGATGCTCTCCCATCCCCGGCTGCACCCAATCGAGATTGATCAATTGCGACACAAAAAACTGCGAGAGAGGCTGCTGAATCTGATAGTTGATGTCGACCGTGAACATGCCGAACGTTCCCGGAGAATCATTGCAGCCATGCTCCATCTGCAATGGCAAATAATGGAAGTAGTAAACTCCGTTCCCGCCCGCATTCAAGAAAGATCCGATGTAGTCTGCCAGCCAAACCCCCGCGAAGATGTCCATATAAGTTTCACTCGCTGAGGAAGAAAGATTCGACTCAGTGATGAAAACTGGAAGGCTCGCGGGCACGCCGTCTTCCCGCCAGACCTGCATGATGTGGCTCACCAGTTCGGGTTCGTCGTAAAGAGTGCCCCACGGCGTCTTGCAAGGATCATAAGGATAGTGTTCGAACGAAAAGAACGCGAGATCGTTCATTCGCCCATGTTGTTTCATGTAGTCTAAAAAGCGCCCCAGCCACGAGACTCTACCGTTAGCATCGGGCCAGACTTCAATATCCTTATTCACGCCCTGGAATGACGGTCCGCCCAGCTTCAACGCCGGATCGATGCGATGGAGCACCGTGGCCCACTCCAGATACAGTGCTCCGTAATCCTCCGGAACCATGAATTGCCCGTCGGATTCTTCGCCCATTTCGACGTACGAGATCGGGTACCCGCGCTTCTTCAGATATTGGATTTCCGCCGCGGCGTTCTCCGGTGTGTCGTAAAGCAGGGCCACCGGTATCATTGCCGGTAACCCTCGCGTGACCCCACTGGTATAGAACAAGTCGAATCCTACTTGCGCCTGCTTGGTCGATAGTAGATCAGAAGGCTCGTGCCACGGATCTACCGACGAACAATACGTGGCGGTCTGTTCCTGATCGGGCGTATGCCGGAGAATGTCGTGAAAGGCGCCGTCCGCCGTTGTCGTTCCGAGGTAAAGTTCATCGATCGCGTAGCCCACGCAGTTTCTGGGGTCGGCGAGTTTCGGATCAGACGACTGGTGAGAATCGCATGTGTTCGACGACTCCGTCATCAAGATGCGAACGAAATGAATGGGGCCGGGGCTGTCAGAAAGCCGGATTGTTTCGGTGCCGCCTTTGCCGTTAGTAATCACGCCATACGGGAATGTCTCCCACACGCCTCTGGTTTGAGCTTTGATCGGATCGTCTCCCGTCCAATACTGCACAACGTACTTCGTCGCATACGGGTTGGCCCATGCGATTCGAATGCTGTCGACCATTTGATTCTGCGCAAGATCAAGAATCACCCACTGAGGATGCAGGGTATCGCTCTCGCCGGTGAAACGCTGCGTGAGATACGGGCTGCTCTTCCAGTAAGTGAGTGGATCGCCATCCGTGAGTCGCGAGAACCCTGCGTTTCCGGTGCCATCGTTGCGAGTGGTCCCGCGGTGAGGCAGCGAGTATCCGTAGGAGTAGCGAATCGGGTCCGTCGGGACGGCCGAGCCGGTGAAGTAGCCTTTGCCGCCGGGATCGCTCCAGGTTCCATTCGGATTCCAGTGCCATGCCTCCATCGCGAGTTCAGTATTCTGGCGATAGGTCACCGGCTGCCAGCCTGAAGCGAACACCTTCTCAAGGGTAGGCTGAAGCAGATCATGGTCGATCGCCACTGCCGGAATTCGATCCACCCCCGCACCCAGCGTCTCGTTGGGCACAAAATGGTTCGTCGAGTGGGCGGGCGTCATGTCTACCTGGATGGTCTGTGCTACGCAGATCCCTAATAGAAAAAAACGTTCAACCAGCAATGCGACCACTGCCATCCGCGTCTTCAAGAGGTGCTCCTTAAAACGTTTTAGTAAAGGTAGTCGATTGTAAACGAAATTCGCGGAAAAGCATCGACCCATGGCGACGCACACGCAACCTCGGACGGCCTCGTCCGGCTGCTTGAGCGAAGCTCTCCAAGGTTTCAGTTCACCCCGAGCCACCCCAAAAACTCCTGCAATTCCTCCGGCAGAGGACGCGCAAGCGACAGCGCCTCATCACTCCGGGGATGCTGCAACTGCAACGTGGCTGCGTGCAAGAAATTTCGGGGCAGAGAAATACCAGCTTCGTTCTTCGCGATCATCTCGCGCGGCGCCCCGTATAGCGTATCTCCAACAACGGGATGCCGGAGCGAAGACAGATGCACCCGAATCTGGTGAGTTCGTCCGGTATCGATGCGTACTTCCAGCAAAGTGAACTTTCCGTACTTTGAATCAATTCGCTTCTGTACGGTGTAGTGGGTGATCGCTTCGCGTCCGCCGGAGCTCTTGGTTGTCATTCGCGTCCGCCGCACCTGGTCGCGGCTGATGCTGCTGCGGATCGTGCCTCGATCCTGCTTCATCCAACCGTGCACCAGAGCGATATAAGTTTTTTTGACCACCCGCCGTGCGAACTGCGCGGCCAGCTTTCGATGTGCCTCGTCGTTTTTCGCCACAACAATCAGTCCACTAGTGGCCTTGTCGAGCCGGTGCACAATCCCGGGCCGCAAATCTCCACCCACACCCGAGAGTTGCCCAAAGCGGTGCAGTAGGGCATTCACCAGGGTGCCACGATTGCGTTCGTCCTCGGTCGCCCCCGCCCCAGCGTGTACCATCATCCCCGCTGCCTTATTCACCACCGCTAAATCATCGTCCTCGTAGACGATGTCCAGGGGAATTTCCTCAGCCATCGCCCGCAACGGCGGCGATTTCACTGACCCAAGCACGGTAATGCGCTCACCACCGCGTAACCGAAGCGAAGCTTTACTGATAAGTTCGTTGACTAGTACTTGGTTTCGCGCAATGAGCTGCTGAACCCGCGCGCGACTGCTGCAGTCCGCGAACTGTGTCGCAAGAAACTGGTCCAAGCGCTTGCCCGCGTGCTCGATACTCACCGAAATCGAAATGGGAAATTGTTCGGACATAGCTAGAGCGGAACAAGGATATCTCGAAAAGGAAAATTCGGGATTACAGGGGCGGGTTTGATAATCGTTAGGTCTTAAGGCATCAACGATTTCGATCCGACGAATCGGATTCCAGCCCCGATCGAGTACGCGTTCCCAACCCACGGTACGCCGCAAGGGCTAGACCGATCAAGGCCCCTGTGCCACCCAAAAAGAACATCAGCCCAAACAATAGAAGGCCTCCCCCATTTCCAGCGTCGGGGAGCAACCATGCACCAATCACAAGGGCAAGAACTAATCCGGCAAGCGTGCAGACGGAAAGAACACCAAACTTGCTGAAGAGTCGGGAACGAAAGCTCATGGTATCGCAATCGAAACTCAGTAGACTACCGCGCCGCGGGCGCCGGAACAGCTTTGAATCCAGGACGTAGCCACCAAATCAGCCCGCCCGCCACTACCAATCCAATCGATATCAATTGTGTTCCGGTCATGATTCCGCCGAACACCGATCCCCGACCGGGATCATCGCGCAGGAATTCGAGAAAATAGCGTGCCACGCCATAAAGGAAAAAGTAAGTCGCAATCACTTGCCCATCGAACTTCTTCCGCTTCAGCAGCCACATCAGAATAAAAAAATTCGCAAGTTCAACTGCCGATTCAAAAAGTTGGGTCGGCTCGAGCCGAACTCCCAGAGGTGTTCCCACCCAAGCCTGCGCAATCGGATTGGTGAAAGTTACGCCCCAGAAGTGACTTGTCGGTTTGCCATAGCAGCAGCCCGCGGCGAAGCAACCGACACGTCCCAGAGCATGTCCAAATGCCAGGCCAGGCGCAAACGCGTCACAAGTCGACAGCGCCGGCATCCGATGTTTCCGTATGTACCAGGCCGCTGCAGCAAACGCGCCGATCAGTCCCCCGGAAAAAACTCCTCCCGCCTGCAAAGTGGCAAAACTGAAAATCTCTCCCGGATGAGCGCTGTAGTAAGTCCAGTCGTTCACGATGTAGAGAATTTTCGCCCCCAGAATTCCGCACAGCACCACCAGAATGCCAAGATTCCAGGCGTCATCTCCATCGATCCCCTGCTTCTCAGAATTGCGTACGCTGATCCATAACCCGATCAGCACGCCCAACGAGACCAGGAGCCCGTAGGTGGGCAAACTGAAGTTGCCAATATGAAAGAGTCGTGGGAACACTGTCAGTTAGATGCAAGCCGCTCAGGATTAGTAGCCGCTAGTGTAGCAGGGAAAGAACCACGAGCAGAAGAAGCAAGCCGACCCACCTAGCCGTGTGGTAGGCCGAGAATGAACCCGTCGGTAGACGATGGGAACCCGCCGCGACCCTTTAGGCATCTCCGCATGGCGGAGCATCGCACACCGGATCTAATTGTACGAGTCAGGCCCCCGTTCATTCGGTGTTGGTTCAAAAATCGGTTACCACCATCACCAACTTCGCAGGTCGGCTTTCATTCCGCATCGTAGGCAAATCCCGATCAATTCGCAAGAGGCAGTGCACAAATAGTTGGCACTCGGTTTGCCAGCAACTTTGGTAAGAGGTGAGAATAGACCTGTGAAAATCACGTAGGGGACGGCCGTCCTCGGCTGTCCGGAGCGAAGGCGAACGCTCAAGGAGACTAACCGACTCGCCGCTTTTCCTCGAGCACTTCATCGAGTGCGTCGGCCAAGTGATGCGCTCGCTTCAAATAGTCAACCGCGCCAATATCCTGGTTCCGCTTCAATAAGTGATATTCGTCCGCGATGTTCAGAGCAGCGAGCACCGCCAATCGCGCCGTGTCAACGGTGTGCGTTTGCTCCGCCACCGCTCGCATTTTGGCATCCACGTACTCGGCCAACTTGATGATGTAGTCTGCATCCGACCCGCGAAGGTTGTAGGCCTGATCGAAGATTTCGACGCGCACGCTGTGGTCATCAGCGCCTTTCGTAGCCGGCGGCTTGGTCGCGCTTGCCATAACTTATTCCGCTCCTGTTGACCGTGGCATTGAACCCCGATCCGTCGCGCTCTTCAGCTTGCGGCCTGCTCTTCTGCAAGGGTGTCGATCTGCTGCAGCATTTTCTCCACCCGGCCGCGAATCTCTTCGCGTTCCCGCCGCAACTGGACCATTTCGCGGCGAAGGCCTTCGGCTTCTTCCTCGCGTTCTTCCAGTTGTTCGCGCAGTCGCTGCGCATCCCGCTCCGCCGCCGCTCGTGCCTCACGAGCCGTCTTGTACATCTCAATTGTGCGATAGACCTTCTGCTCGAGCGATTGAAAATCGTCAGAAGGAACCTGCGCCGATACTTCTTCCGCCATTCTCACAGCCATGATTGCACTTCTTCCCCGAAAAATTCTTGGATCTTTAACGCAGTATACCGCACCAACCCTGTGGATGGATTCAAAGAGATACGCCGAGAGATATCGGCTTGGGCAACTGCTCCTCACGGTTCAATTCGACTTTGAGGAAAATGGGTCGGAAATGATCATTTCCCAGCTCCCACCAAACCCATGCCAGGACTCAACTCCTAACTGAAACCTTCTCGAACACTGTGCACATTCGAAAAGATGCTGGATTGTGTCACCCGGCCAGTCGAAGAGCTTAGAACTTGTTCCAGAGAACAGGTCCCCCTGATCAGCCTGAAAGTATTCCGCTGCGTCAGTTCGACAAGCTGTCGGATTAGATCACGGTATTCGTAACTCGAGTTTATTCTGATTCTCTCGGAAACTCCGTCACAGCGTTCGCGCATCGTGATTCGAAAGCCCCCCAATCAACTTCATGGCTTCTTCAATCTCTGCAACTTCTTCCCAGCTTCATCCAACGTCGCATCGCGTTTGCAGAACGCAAACCGCACCTGCTTCGCTCCATCCCGCGAATCGTTGTAGAAACTCGAACCCGGAACCGCCGCCACCCCAATTTCTTTCACTAGATACTTCGTGAACGCGACATCGTCGGCGAACCCAAACGCACTGATGTCGGTCATCACATAGTAAGCCCCACGCGGACGAAAGCACCGGAATCCAGCGTCGGTGAGCGCGGGCACGAGCCGATCACGCCGCGCCTTGTACTCGTTGGCGAGATTTTCGTAGTAAACCCGCGGCAGCCCAAGAGCCGCCGCCCCCGCTTCCTGCAGCGGCGCTGGAGCACCGACGGTAAGAAAATCATGGACCTTGCGAATCGCATTCGTGATCGCCGGAGGGCCGACTGCCCACCCCACCCGCCATCCAGTCACGCTGTAGCTCTTCGACAAGCCGTTGATCGTGACCGTCCGCTCGCTCATGCCTTCGAGGCTCGCCATCGAAATGTGTTGCGTGCCGTCATAAAGAATGTGTTCGTAAATCTCATCGGTAATGGCGAGAACGTTGAATTCGACGCAGAGATCGCGAATCAATTCCAGTTCAGCACGGGTAAATACTTTGCCGGTGGGATTATTCGGCGTATTGAGAATGATTGCTTTAGTCTGATGATGAAATGCCGCGCGTAACTCGCGCTCATCAAACGTCCATTCGCCATCCTGATTTGTGGGAGGATGCAGCTTAACGAATACCGGCTTCGCCCCTGACAGCACCGAGTCAGGCCCGTAATTCTCGTAAAACGGCTCGAAAATCACCACTTCGTCGCCCTTATTGCACACCGCCAGCAAGGTTGAAATCATCGCCTCGGTCGAGCCGCAACAGATCGTGATTTGCTTCTCAGGATCGACCGCGATTCCTTGCCATTCCTGCATCTGCCGCGCAATTGCATTGCGCAGACTCTTCGCGCCCCAGGTGATCGCGTACTGATTCACATCTGCGGAAATCGCTTCTTGCGCTGCGCGTTTGATCTCCGCCGGAGCAGGAAAATCGGGAAAGCCTTGCGCCAGATTCACCGCACCATGCAGCATGGCCTGCCGCGTCATCTCGCGAATGACGGACTCTGTAAAGTGCTCAACTTTGTCGCTGAGAAAATGCTTCGGTTGGATGACCACATCAGCCATAACTCGCTAAGAGTAGCACAGGGGGAAACGAGGATAGATTAAGCACACGCGGGAACGAGCAAAGCTCGGCAGTCTATCCCACAAGCTGTCATCCTGAGCAGAACCGCTGCATTCGCAAAGCGAATGCAACGGCGGAGTCGAAGGACCCAGCACGGCGGCAACCAGAGAAATGTAAAAGGGAATTTCAACCAAGACTGATGTGAGACGTTGCGTCGCAGCCCGCCCAAGGCTATCCTCGACTGGCTACGAAGCCCGCAGTGTCCCGCCCAAACCCTCGAGAACTTTGATGATCTCTCCAGACCACCGCCCAACTTCATCCTCGCGCAAAGTCCGCTCGCCAGACTGAAACGTAGCCCGAAGCAGCAAAGAATACCTACCCGCTGGAATGGAACCGCCACGGAAAATCTCAACTGGACCGAAATTTCGCAGCTCGCTCAAGCCCAGCCCGGCTACCGTCTTCTCGATCGTCGCGAATTCGATTGAATCGTCGAAGATAAAAGAAAAATCGCGCTCTACCGCAGGATAGCGTGGCAATGCTCCATACCGCACCGAACGCAGTCGGCGCTTGAAAAGGCGATCCGCATGGATCTCCGCGACAAAAATGTCCTGCTTGAGCTTACGGCCGGCTGCAATCTCGGGATGGATCTGCCCGAATTGCGCCACGAACTCGCCGTCCATCAGCGCGCAAGCTGAACGCCCCGGGTGGTAATAATCCGCGGCATCGGCCTTGAACTCGATCAGGTTGTGCTGAAAGACGTGCAGCAAGGTTTCTACATCACCCTTGAGATCAAAGAATGACAAAGGCCGCGCCGGCTGATGGACACTGGCAGTCAAAGCACTCCCCGTCGCACCCATGCAGATACGCTTGAATTCCGCCGTCTTCTCGCCCACCGCCTCGAACACATTCCCCGCCTCGAACAAACGAACGTTGTCGCTGCCCCGGTTCAGATTGTGGGCCAGCATGTTTAGCATGCCCGGCACCATGGAGGTACGCATTACCGAAGCTTCCTCACTGAGCGGATTCGCCAGCTCTAGCACTGGCACCGAGGAGAATTGTTCGGCGTCCTGATGCGAGATAAACGTCACTGAAATCGCCTCGTCATAGCCCAAGGCGAGAAGGGAAGTCCGCAGTTTCTTTTCTTTCTCTGCATCCGGCAATTCGACGACTGCGCCCACATATGCGGGCAGTGTATTGGCAAACTTGTCGTATCCGTGCAGCCGCGCGATTTCTTCGATCACGTCGATTTCGCGTTCCACATCGAGCCGCCAGCTCGGAACCTGCACGGTGAATTCAAGGTCTTCCCCCGGTTCCGGAATCAATTCGAATCCGAGCCGTCGCAAGACCCGCAGGATCTCCGCAGACTCCAGTTTCTCGCCGAGGATGCGCCTCACCTCGGATAGGCGCAACGCCAACGGAGCCTGGTCGAGCGGCCGCGCCACAACGTCAACCACCCCTCCAACCAATTCACCACCGCCAGACTGCAAAATCAGTTCCGCCACCCCATCGCAGGACGGAACCGTCGACTCATAATCCGCGCCCCGCTCAAAACGATGCGAAGCATCCGTGTGCAGCCCATGCCGCCGCGACATCTTGCGAACAGTTACCGGATCCCACCAGGCTGACTCGATCAGAATATTGCGCGTCTTCTCGGTAATCATGGTCTCGAAGCCGCCCATCGTGCCCGCCAGTCCAACTGGCTTCCTGGCGTCGGCCACCACGAGGTCTTCGGAAGTCAGCTTGCGCTCGACTCCATCCAGAGTCTTGAGCACCTCGCCATCGCGCGCCCGCCGCACCACGATCTTCCCGCCTTCGAGCAAATCCAGATCGAACACATGCGTCGGTTTGCCCATTTCCCAGAGTGTGTAGTTGGTCGCGTCCACAGCATTGTTGATTGGCCGCTGATCCAGCAGGGCGAGCCGCCGGGTGATCTTCTCGGGCGAGGGCTTGATGGTTACATTGCGAAGGATGCGGGCAGTGAACCGCGCACACCCTTGCTCATCCTGAATGTCAATGGAAAATGGAGACCTAGCGTCGCCGGTAGTCGGGGCTGGAGCAGGGAATTTAGGGTCACTCGATTTCAGCGGCACGTCATAAATTGCTGAGCACTCCCTGGCAACACCATAATGATTCATCGCGTCAGGACGATTCGTCGTAATGTCCATCTCGAAGATCGCGTCATCGCCCTCACCACTGACCGACTCGACCGCAATTCCCGCCAGCGTCAAATCGTCGGCGAGTTGATGGTAGTTAACCTCGAGATCAACGAACTCGCGCACCCATTGAGGAGAAATTTTCATCGCCTGTTCGTGTGGCGCAGGCGCCCTCGCCCGCGAAAGATTCTGCGTTTGCCTTTGTGTACCTTCGTGACCTTTGTGGCTAAGGCTGTTGACTTCCTATCCGAACTGCTCTAAAAAACGCACATCCCCGTTGAAGAACAACTGAATATCATCGACCCCATACTTCAGAATCGCGATCCGCTCGACGCCCATGCCGAAAGCGAAGCCGCTGACTTTCTTTGGATCGTAATCGACAAACCCATAAACATTCGGGTCCACCATGCCGCAACCCAGCAACTCAATCCAGCCGCTAGCCTTGCAGTTCCGGCACGGACCGCCATCGCGATATCCACGCCCGCCACAAAAAATGCAACTGATCTGCACATCTGCGCTGGGCTCGGTGAAAGGGAAGAACGACGGGTAAAACCGCGTTTTCACGCTCGATCCAAACAGCGCCTTCATGGCGTGATCGAGCGTCCCCTTCAAATCGCAAAACGTAATATTCGTATCCACCGCCAGACCCTCGACCTGATGAAAAATCGGAGAGTGCGTAGCGTCCGGCGCATCGTTGCGATGGACTTTCCCGGGACAAACCACGCGCACCGGAGGCTTCATTTTTTCCATGGTGCGAATCTGTACCGGCGAAGTGTGTGTGCGCAGCAGCAACCGCTCCCGCAGCGGTTTTGAATCCTGATTGGCAATGAACAGCGTATCCTGCGTATCCCGCGCCGGATGATTGGGAGGAAAATTCAGCGCCTCGAAATTGTAATAGTCCGTCTCAATCTCCGGACCTTCCTCCACCGAGTACCCAAGATCGCGAAACACCCCGACAATCTCATTCATCGTTTTGATAACAGGATGCTCCGCCCCAAGAGGACGGCGAGTGCCGGGGAGAGTGATATCGAGATGCTGGGATAGTTCAAGCGCGAGCCGCGCCTCATCAATCTGAGCGTCAACACCTTCGGCGCGAGCCTTCTTGAAGATCGCGAGGTTCTTCCAGCTGTCGTGCGTGTCCTTTACGATCGTCTCGACTTGTGGAATGATGATCGTGTTTACTCGCTGCCCGACGTCTCGCTTCGCCTCTTTTGGAGCTGCCTTCAGCCAAAGATCATTGACTTGAGTAAGTATGCCGTTCTTGCGTGCGATCCACCGGTCGCGAAATACTTTCCACTCGTCTTCGGTCCTGACCGCCTTGGACTCCTCTTCAATGGCAGCACGCAGTTTCGCGACCTCTTTGTCCACGGTCGCCGCCGAAAAATCCTTCAACTTGGGAACCGCGTACGCCGATTTTTTCTTCGGACTCATATTAAGACTCTGTCCTCCAGAGCGAAGTTACCGGCGCTTCGCGCCGGCAAACGCAGTCGAAGGACCCCAACCAAGCTAGTCCCACCGGCAACGATTCAGGTAGTTCTCCCAGTCCGGCCGGCGTAGTGCGAATACCAAGCCACGTCCCGGTCGTTCCGGGCATCTCCGGGTCCTTCGACTCCGTGACTGCCGCGCTTCGCGCCGCAGCCACTCCGCTCAGGATGACCTTTAAGAAGTACAGAATCTGAAATGGCTAAGCGTTGAATGCTGGGTTAAGCGACTACGCGGCCCCGCCGAGAGCGCCCTTCGCCTGCTCGGCGAGGCTCTTAAACGCGGCCGTGTCTTTCACCGCCAGATCTGCGAGAATTTTGCGGTCCAGTTCGACACCAGCCTTCTTGAGACCATGGATGAACGTGTTGTAACTCATCCCGTTCAGTTTGGCGGCGGCGCCGATGCGCACGATCCACAGCGAGCGGAATTGCCGCTTGCGCTGTTTGCGCCCACTGTAGGCAAACTTCAGGCCGCGTTCAACGGCTTCTTTGGCCGACCGGTACAGCTTGGATTTTGTGAGGAAGTAACCGCTGGCGCGGTCTAATATTTTTTTGCGCTTGGCACGCCGTTTGGTTCCACGTTTTACACGAGGCATTGATCTGCTCCTTTTTTACTTCAAGTTTGCGGCGGCTGGAGGTAGGAGACTGAAGCAGTCCTGATCACCTCTTCACACGCCGGGAGCCGCGGAATCACTGGGATTCGCAGCCCACAAAACGCGGGCTACCGCCCGCCACACCAGCTTACGCTAGTAAGGAATCATCCGCTTGATCTTGGGAGTGTCCGCGTCGCTGACCAGCACGGCGTGGCCCAGTTTCTTTTTGCGCTTGTGAGACTTCGAGGTCAGCATATGGCGCAAATGCGAATGCCCGCGTTTCACCTTCCCAGTTGCAGTTTTCTTGAAGCGCTTGGCGGCGCCTTTATGTGTTTTCAGTTTTGGCATATGTCCTCAAAAATCAGCACTCAGCGGTTAGCTCAGCAAGAAATCCTTAAGGACCGAATGCTAACTACTGAGTAGTCGTTTTCTCTATGCTTGACCCGCGATCTTCTGCGCTGGCGCCTGGGCATGTGGCTTTTGTCCCGTGTCCTTCTTGGGCGCCAGGATCGCGTGCAGCGTATTTCCTTCCTGGCGAGGACGGAACTCTACAATGCTTTGTCCTTCTACGTCTTTGATTAGACGCTCAAGAATCTGGCGGCCCAGGTTGGTACGAGTCATTTCGCGTCCGCGGAAAAAAATTGTCGCCTTGACCTTGTCGCCTTCATCCAGGAAGCGCAGCACGTGGTTCTTCTTGGTCTCGTAGTCATGGTCGTCCACATTAATGCGAAACTTGACTTCCTTGACCGTGATCGTCTTCTGATGCTTCTTGGCCTCACGTTCTTTTTTCTCCTGCTGGTAGAGAAATTTCCCGTAGTCCATAATGCGGCACACGGGAGGGTTTGCAGTGGGTGAAATCTCAACCAGGTCCAGGTTTTTCTCGCGGGCCATCTTGAGCGCTTCGTAAGGGGGCATCACGCCGATCTGTTCGCCTTCGTCCCCAATCACTCGAATTTCACGCGCTCGAATACGGTCGTTTGTGCGGATAAAACGTTTATCGATACAATCCTCCGTCGGCTATAGCAGCAACCAAGATGGAGAATTATAACATGCCGGATTGTGACCACGGCTCGTGCTTTGATCTTAAGCCTGCTGAGGTTTGCTCGGCTGCGGAGACGGGCCGTCCCGGGTTTACATGAGCGTTCCGAGAGAACCGCACGGCCGCGGTTCTCTCGGACGGGCTAGACAGTGGCGTTCAGCGAGAGGCTTTGTGCAGCGAGAGCGCCGGAGTGCGCAGGTTGCTGGCCACCGCGGGAGGTCCCACATCCGCGTTGTTTTTCCGCGGGGTCATTCGCTGGGCGGAAGCCGCGATCTGTTGCTGGCGTTCGGTCACATCCTCCATGCGAACGTTCTCGTAGCCTTTCCGGCGGGCGACGATGCGATAGTCAAATGAGACGCTCGAACTGCCGCCGCCTTGTTCTCTGACTTCGAACGAGGTGGCGGTTTTCTTGGCGACGTAGAGTCCGTGGGAGTCTCCGTTGGGCGTGAGGAAGACGTGATAATCCATGGCGCTGTTGACGGTTTCCACGAAAGTGGAATCCAACTTGATTGTCGACTTGCCGCTGGAAAGTTGGCCTGAGCCAAAGTCCTCGAACCAGTTCTCGGGCGACTGCACCGCGTAAAGTCCGACCCAGCGATTGTCGGTAAGGCGAACCACAGCTCCGGCGCTACCGGTGCAAGCAAGATGTCCGCTGGTGTTAATAGTGCAGTGACCGGTGCTGCCGAGGGCTTCAAAAGCCAGGTCACCCGCGGTGGTGTCGAAGTTTCGAAACAAGCCTGCGGGTTCAATGGTGCTGCTGTTTTCGCCGACGGTGCCAACTCCTGCGTCGGCCACACCATAGACGCCAATGGGAACTACGCCGCTGACGTTGGCAGCATCACCGATTACGCCGAAGGACTGACGTCCGACAATGCTTTTGTACAAATTGCTGAAGGTCGAGCCGTAACCGAGAACGCCGACGCCAATTTTGCTGAGGCTTTGTCCAGAGACTCCATAGGATAAGTCCGCGGAGTCGTGGTTCACGCCTGCGGTGGCGGAAAAGCCGGCGCCATCATTGACTCCCACGACAGCGTTTTCTGAGGTAGCGCTGTTTCCAAAAACGCCTTGGAGAGCAAAGACGCCCCCGCCGGCAGCAATGTTCTGAGCTACGCTGATGCCGCCGCTGGCGCCGATGTTGCCGTTAATATCGGCGGCTGCGGCATCGAGGGTTCCGGAAAAATTTCCATCGCCACTCACATCGAGCAAGGATCCAGGAGTGGTGGTGCCAATCCCAATCTCCCCAGAAGCGCTCTGGAACAACTTCGAGTTTCCCAGCTTGCTGGCATTCAACCACATGGGGATGAAATCCTTTTTACCCGATCCGGTAATGGTGGCGGGATTCAAGGAGTTGGAATTGGAAGAGGCACCAGTGAGGAAGGCGGAGGCAGGCTTGCCGCCGAGGGTTTCTGCGTCCAAGGCCTTCAACGCATACGGCACGCTCAGCAGCAGAACGCGTGGCTGGTCCTCTTGTCCTTGAACATGTACGCCGAGCCAGCGAGCTTCACCGGAGGCAAACAGGGCCGGTGGCAATCCCTGGCTTGTGGTAGACCCGAGCATCACCTTGTAGTGCCCGCCCTTGTCTGGTCGCACATTCTGCGTCTCGACCCATAGGGGGGCGCCGCCTTGCGAATCCTTGTACAACGAGAAAGTAACGCCGACTATTGCGGCCTGCGGTTTGTTGTGGAGGTCGGTCAGAGTGCCGCTGAAATTGACCATGGGAGGTACGGCTGCGCTGGCGGCGGGTGCTTGTGCCGTTGCCAGAGCAGAAGTGATCATCAGGGCCGAGAACAGGGCCCAGGTGGACAAACGGTTCATGTGCTTCTGCTGGTTGTTTCGTGCGGTGCTTTTCATGGTGGCTCTCCTTGTGAATTGAACTGGCCGGTTTTCCGGTCTGACGGAGGCAATTTGAGTGAGCGCGGAGGAAAAGGCAACGAAACTGTTTCCGAATCCGCGCTAACCTCTTAACGCGCTGTAAGAAAAGCGGTTAGTCGAGTTTCTGAACTGTTACGTGCTAAAATCGTTGCCCATTCTGGGGAGTGCTCTCGCATGCCGCAGTTGAAACCGGAGATACGGGTCGTCCGTTTTGGGACCTTTGAGGTCGATCTCCGTGAGGGCGTGCTCACCAAGGGAGGACTTCGCATCAAGCTGCAAGAGCAACCGTTTCAGATACTGGCGCTTTTGCTTGAGCGTCCCGGCGAGCTAGTCCCCAGGGACGAAATTCGTCAGAAGCTTTGGTCCGAAGACACATTCGTCGAGTTCGACGATGGGTTGAACACGGCAGTGCGAAAGTTGCGTACGGCATTGGGAGACTCTGCTGACAATCCTCGATTTCTTGAGACCGTTCCTCGGCGTGGGTACCGCTTTATAGCTCCAGTTATAGCGGTGGATTCTGCTGGTTTTAGGGACGAGTCGCCGGAGGCGTCCACAGTGGCGGCAGACTCTCCGCCGGAGGGAAGCCTGCAGCAGAAGACAAACCGCCAGAGGATCTGGGCAGGGATCGCAATTGCCGTTGCACTCTTGGCAGGGCTGGCCGTAGTCCTTCGCTTCTACTTTCCGGGTCCAACTTATGCTTTGGGTGAAACCGATACGGTTTTTCTCGCGGATTTCTCGAACAAAACCGGAGATGTCGCCTTCGACGATACTCTGAAGCAGGCGCTTTCGATCAGCTTGGGACAATCTCCGTTCTTGAACATCTTGCCGGATCACAAAGTCAGCGAAACCTTGAGGCTCATGGGCCGTCCCGCGGACGAGAAAGTGACCGGAGAAACCGCTCTCGAGATTTGCCAGCGAACGGGAAGCAAAGCAGTGCTTGCGGGGTCGATCGCAAACCTGGGGGCCCAATACGTGATCGGTCTGCGGGCGATCAATTGCCAGACCGGTGAGGTCTTTGCCCAAGAACAGATCGAGGCAGCGCGCAAGGAAGATGTTTTGAAGGCCCTAGGTGAGGCGAGCACCCGGTTCCGGCAGAGGCTGGGCGAATCGCTCAACACCATTCAGAAATTCGACGCGCCTCTGGAACAGGCCACGACGTCCTCTCTCGATGCTCTGAAGGCCTACAGCACGGCAGTGAACATTCGCAAACAGAAAGGCGCTGCGGATGCCATTCCACTGCTGAATCATGCCATCGCGCTCGATCCCAATTTCGCCCTTGCATACGGAACGCTTAGCCAGTCGTATCAGTTCCTCGGAGAAGATGGTCTGGGAAGGGAGAATGCGCAGAAAGCGTACGGTTTACGGAGCCGGGTTACCGAACGAGAGAATTTTGCGCTGACCACTTTTTATTATCAGTTTGTGACCGGCGAGCGCGAGAAAGCACTTCGGAACTGCAAATTGTGGGAAGAGACCTATCCGCGAGACGTGACGCCTCACATATGCTTGTTTTTCACCCGTGAAATGCTGGGACGGTATGACGAAGCTCTCCCGGAGGGTATCCAGTGCGTGGCCGTCGAAACCGGCTCGGGGTTCTGCTACACAGACCTGATGCTGAACTATGCCGTAGTGAACCGGCTGGAAGATGCGAAGGCGACCTACCAACAAGCAATATCTCATAAGCTTGATGACGCCGGTCTGCACAGCGAACGCTATGGGCTCGCCTTTCTTGAAGGTGATACCGCAGAAATGGCTCGCCAAGTGGACTGGACATCGGGGAAACAGGAAGGTCGCGACGAGATCCTCTTTGCCCAGTCGGAGACCGAGGCATTTTATGGCCGGTTTGCAAAAGCGCGCGATCTCGCAAACCGTGCCGCCGAGTCTGCCATCCGCAGTGACCAGAAAGAAAGTGCGGCGCGACGGCAAATCCACTCCGCCTTGCGAGAAGCCGCTGCGGGCAACAGCCAGCCCGCCCGCCAGCAGACGGCCACCGCTGTGGGTTACGCTTCGTTTGAGTTTCTGCAGAGCATGGCAGCGCTCACCCAGGCCTGGATCGGAGATTCGAAGCAGGCCGAGGAAATCGTAGATCAACTGGCCCTTACCTATCCTTCCGACACCATGCTCCATGCCTTCTGGCTTCCATCCATTCGCGCGACCATAGAAATTAGCCGAAACCATCCCGCGAAAGCCATCGAGTTCCTCCAGCCCGCCGCCGCGTACGAAATGGGTGAGCACGTTCCGTTGCTCCCCGCTTACATCCGCGGTCGGGCTTACCTTGCCATGCGCCAGGGTCCGGAAGCCGCGGCAGAATTTCAGAAGTTCATCGACCACCGGAATCTTGTGGGAAACTCCGTATTCGGAGCGTTCGCGCGTCTCGGTCTATGCCGAGCGTATGCACTCGAAGCACAATCTTCGCACGGCGCAGACAGCGAAGCCGCCCGTGCCAAGGCACGCGCGGCCTATGAAGATTTCCTTGCACTCTGGAAGGATGCAGATCACGACATCGCTATTCTGAAGCAAGCCAAAGCAGAGTACGCGAAACTGCAATAAGCCCACCGCCGAGTTCGAGAAGATTGCGGCGATTTCCTACCAGATCTGCACCCGGTCGGGCGGAGCAAGATAAAGCTTTTCTCCCGGTTGCACATTGAACGCCGGGTACCATGCGTCGGCGTTGCGGACCATATCGGCCCGGTACTCAGCGGGGGAGTGAGGATCCGTCATTACCTGCTGCCGGAGCGCGGCCTCACGCTGCTTCGATCCCCAGTTCTGGCCAAAGGCAATGAAAAACTGCTGATCGCCAGAGAATCCGTCCTGGACAGGGGCAGGCTTGCCTCCCAGGGCGGCACGATGTCCGTCGTAGGCGGCGGAGATTCCAGCGTTGTCGGCGATGTTCTCGGCGAGGGTCTGCTTGCCATTCACCGAAATGTCGGGGAAAGGCTTGTAGGCGTCGTATTGGGCGGCGAGTCGGGCAGTGGCTGCTTTGAAATGGGCGAGGTCCGCAGGTGTCCACCAATCGCGGACTCGGCCTTTCGAGTCAAAGGCGCTGCCCTCGGTGTCAAAGGTATGGCTGATTTCGTGTCCGATAACCGAGCCGATCGCGCCGTAGTTCACCGCGGCGGGAGCAAGCGGATCGAAGAACGGTGGTTGCAGAATTGCCGCCGGGAAACTAAGCGCGTTTTGCAGTGGCAGGTTGACAGCATTGACGGTCTGCGGATGCATGGACCACTCTTTGCGATTCACTGACGAGCCGAGGCGGTTGACGTCGCGATGGTAAGCAAACAGGCCACCACGCCAGATATTGCCAAAGATGTCATCGGCTTTCACTTCGTAAGCGGAGTAGTCGCGCCAGGTCTCGGGATAACCGATTCCCACGTAGAGGGTGGTCAGCTTGGCTTGAGCCTCAGCCTTGGTCGCGGGATCCATCCAGGAGAGCGCTTCAATCCGTTTGCGGAAAGATGCAATGATATTCGCCACCATGCCTTCGACCTGGGCTTTCGCTTCGGGCGAGAAGTAACGCTGAGCGTAGATCTTTCCGACGGCATCTCCCAGCAGGACGTTGACGAGTGCAACCCCGCGCTGCCAGCGCGGACGCTGTTGCGGCGTGCCCGAGAGCGTCTTACCAACGAAGGCAAAGCGCTCCTCGGCGAATGCTTTCGGCAGCACCGCGGCATAGGCTTCAATCATGTGGAACGCCAGCCAGTCTTTCCAGGTGTCGAGCGGTGTGGAGGCTACGAGTGCGGACTCTGCGATGAAGGCGCTGGGTTGCCATACGATGAAGCTGGCTTGATTGTTTAAACCGGCGCCGCGAAAGTATTCTGCCCAGTCCAAGCCGGGGGCCTTGGTAGCGAAGTCGGACCGCTTCCACGGATTGTTGGCTTTCTGGATGTCCTCATTTTCCGTCAGGCTCAGGTGCTTTTCCGCGATGGCGTGCTCCAGTTCAATGATGCGCTGGGCGCGAACGTCGCAGTCCGAGAATCCGGCAAGCGTGAGCATGGTGGAGACATGTACCTGATACTTGGCGCGAATGTCGCGCATGCGATCGCTGTCGGAGAGGTAATACTGGCGATCTGGCAGTTGCAGTCCGCCTTGCAGCAGGTAGGCAGCGTAGTGATCAGAGTCGTTGAAGCCAGGGGCAACCCACAGCCCAAAAAGATTTGCAGTATGAAAGTTGGTGTTGTTGAGCGCGTCGACGTCCGCTCGAAGGCTTTCGCCTAAGGCTCGAGCCAGATCGCGCTTGTCGTGAATGGTGGCGATCGCTTCGAGGTGGGGGCGCAATGGATCGAGGCCCTTGGCTTCGATTCCAGCTTCATCCATGTACGAAGCGTAAAGGTCGGCAACCTTGCGGTTGTTGGAACCAGCGGGCGCATTCTCCTTGACTGCTTCCTCAATCAGCCCAAGGGTCCGTTTATTGCTCAAGTCGTCGAGCGTGGTGAATATGCCAATTCGTCCACGGTCGGGCGGGATTTCGGTGCGTTTGATCCATGCTCCGTTGGCGTATTCGTAAAAATCATCACCCGGTTTAACCGAAGGGTCCATGTTGCCGACCGCGATGCCATGGGTGTCAGATTTAGTCGGTCCCTGAGCGCGAGCGGCAACTGGTGCCAGAACGAAGAGAGCGAACATTGCGATGCCTGCGACGGTCGCAGGCCAGAAGGTGAATTTGAGTCTCATGACTAGTGCTCCAAAATAGTTATGATGCGGCGCAGCCATCAGGGTTATACGGGGGCCAATCAAAAAGAGTAGCACGACGGCGAGATTTTGCTGGCAGACAGCGCCGAACCAGCGAAGGCGACCTTACGCATTCACCGCTATCAACGCCCCATCCTTGACTTGTTCGACTGGTGCTTTGACCCACCGATTTGCTGGATGTGACCCCTTCAGGCGCAACTTCAGATAATTATCGGTTACCGCTTCAGTCCATTCGCCGTCAAAGACATTCAGCGTGATCGCTTCCAAGGTGCTTCCCACAAAGGCCTGCATGAAAGCCAGTTTTTTGGTGGCCGCCAAGTCGCGCAAAATCCGATTGCGTTCGCGAGCGACTCGCACGGGGACTTGATCTCGCATGCCCGTAGATGGAGTTCCGGGACGCGGAGAGTAAGTGAAGACATGCAAATAAGTAAGGGGTAGCTCTTCGATCAGCGAGCGGGTCTCCTCAAAGTCAGTTTCTGTTTCGCCTGGAAAGCCAACCATTACATCGGCGCCGATTGCCGCCGTGGGCATCGCCGCGCGGATGTTTTGAAGCTTTCCCCGGTAATGCCACGGACGATACTTGCGGTGCATGGCCCGCAGCACGCGGTCACTTCCCGATTGCATCGGAACATGCGCATGTTTGGCGATCCGCGGAGAGTTGGCCATCGTGGCAATCAGTTCATCGCTCCAGTCCATCGGCTCAACGGAAGAGATACGCAGCTTTTCCAGATTGGTCCGGCCCAGAATCGCATGAACCACGTTTTCGAATCGCAAGGGCCGATCGAAATCCCTCCCCCAGCGCCCCAGATTAATTCCCGAGATCACCACTTCGCGATGGCCCGATTTAATCAGCGCATTCACTTCGTCCAGGATTTTCTGCAGCGGCAAAGATCGACTTTGTCCGCGCACGTACGGAATCACGCAGAAGGAGCAGCGGTTGTCGCAGCCGTCCTGCACTTTGAGGTTCGGACGCGTGCGATCGACATTAGTTCCGGCTCCGGCAACCTCGAAGACCGGCGCAGCCAGCAATTCGGTGTGAGCAAAGATGTCAGAGGCAAAAATCTCGGTTTGCGGCTGGAGTGTAAGGCTTGTTAGAGGGACAAAGCCTGAGTTCGGGGCGGCGTCTTCACGGCGAGATGCAACCACGATTTCCGCCAAACGATGTTTGTGGGAATTGCCGATGACGCGGTTGACTCCCGGAAGGGACGCAACTTCTTCTGGCGCGCGCTGCGCGTAGCATCCGGTCACAATGATTTGGCAGCCAGGATTTTCGCGGCGAATACGTCGTATCGCTGCCCGCGCATCGCGGTCAGCGGAAGCCGTAACAGTGCACGTATTCAACACAACGATTTCTGACTGCGTGGGGCTGTCGGCCCGCGTTATGCCACGCTCCCTGAACTGCTGCGCGATGGCCGCACCGTCGGCCTGGGTAGCCCGGCATCCAAAATTCTCGATGTGAAAACTGGTCACGATTCCTCTTGCTGTATGTCCGGAGTGTCGCGAGCGCAGTACACCCTCGCTCGTCTAGATTCTATCGTAACCGGTTCGGCCAGAAGCTTCATCCGCAGCCGAGTGGCGCATTTATTGAGAAGACACGTCAGGCTTATTTCCTCGATCAATGGCATCGAGGGCTTGCCGTGCTTCTGGGAGGTTGGGGTCAAGCTTGAGGGCCTGCGCGTAAGCATCGCGAGCATCGGGAAACTTTCCCGCCTGCTCCAAAAGGCATCCCAGAGAATAAAATCCACCAGGCGTTGGCCGAGTCGTGGTGTCTTCTGTTAAGGCTTGGATCATGTCCGAGCGGTGCTGTGGATCCGCTAGCCACGCTTGCTTATAACTTTCGCGCACCCTGCCGTAATCCCCGAGCGCGGCGCTCAGGGCTGCAATGCTTTCATAGACGCGGGCCAGAGTGCGCGGCTGGTTGGTCAGGTCAGCGGCAGTCTGATATTCCGCGATCGCGCCTTGCAAGTCTCCGGCCTCTGCCAGATCGGCAGCGAGATTAATGTGCCGGGCGGGCTGGCCCGGGTTCAATTTTTCTGCAGCCTGGTAGTGGGGCAATGCCTCTTGGGCGCGGCCCGTCTTGCGCAGAGCACCCGCCAGGTTGGCTTCCGCTAGATAATTCACGTTCGTGATTTCCAGGGTGTGCGTCCAAAGATCGTAGTCGCTTCTCCAGTAACCAATCTGACGCCAGGTGAGGAACGAGAGAGCAGCGAGGATCAGAGCAGAGGAGGCGGCGCGCAATCCAAACTTCAAATGTCGCTGGTCGGCCCAGTCCGCGATACCCCAAACGATCATGACGAAGATTCCAATCAACGGGATATACGCATAGCGGTCGGCCAACGCCTGATCGCCGACCTGCACGATTCCGATCACAGGTACCAGAGTGCCCAGGTACCAAAGCCATCCCGTAACGAAGTAGGGCCGGGCGGAGCGCTGGTTCCACACCACGGCGCTCACGCTCAACAGGAACAATACCGCCAACCCAAGTTGCCACACGCTCAGAGTGTTGGTGGGATGCGGATAATAGAGCGCGAGCCGCGTCGGCCACATCGCCTTCCAGATATACAAGGCATAGGAATAGACGGCATTCTCCAGGCGGTCTTCGAGCGGAATCTGGGTGAGAGAGCGCATGGCGACCGTACGCTGCGCGATCACCGTGATGACGGCGCTGCCCGCGGAGAAGAGCAGCAGAGGAAGTTTCTCGACGAACAGACGCGACGCGGGTAGTTGGGATAAGCCCAACCAAGACGGAAAGACGTCGACTTTCTTTTCCTGCTTTCGGTTCTTGCCGCCCCTGGTAGGAGACGAAGTTGTACGTCCCCAACCCCGAACTCTTTGCAGCGGCCAGACGTCCAGCAGCAAAAGCACAAACGGCAGGGTTATGACCATGGGCTTTGCGGCCAAGCCCAAGGCGAACAATACAGCCACGACTACATAACGCTTGATGCCGGGTTTCGCAGCGTACCAGCCATAGGCGCCGAGTGCGGACAGGAAAAATAGCGTGCTGAGGACGTTCTTGCGCTCCGCAATCCAAGCAACAGATTCAACGTTCAAAGGATGGAGTGCGAACAGCGCTGCCACCAAAAAGCTTCGTCCCAGGGAGCCCGTTGCCCTGAGCAGGAGTAGAAATAGCAGCAGCACGTTGAGCGTGTGGATGAACACGCTGGTGAAATGGTGCCCAGCGGGATTCAACCCATAGAGTTGGCAATCCAAGGCGTGGGACAGCCAGGTCAGGGGATGCCAGTTGGACTGCTCGGTGGAAGTCAGAGCCCAAGTCACAGTCTTCCACGTTACGCCCGATTGCACGTGCAGGTTTCGGGTGATGTAGGTTTGGTCGTCGAAGGCGGTAAACGGATTGCTCCTGACCCGGCTGTAGGTCGCCAACGTGGCAACCGTCAGCAACAAGCAGGAGATAACTGTAAACTTCGTCCTGGTTTGATTCATTCGACAGGCCAAACGCGGAGTTACACGAAATTCCGCCAGGCTGGTGGTCTTGGGGCCTCGCACCTATGACCTCGTGTGGCGGCGAGTTGCTAAGTGCCGAGGCCGTTTCCCCAACTTATTTCAACGGAGCCTTAGCCTCCGGCGAGCCGGCGGACACGAAATACTCATCATTGAGCTCGGTCTTAATGGCCTTCCTGGTTGAATTTGCTTCATCTGCCACGATCAATTGAAGGGTAGAATCTCGAGCCTCGCTCCACGGAATGGTTTTTCGGGAAACCATTTTGATTATGTGCCAGCCGCTTGCATTATGGATCGGTTCCGAGACCTGCCCCGGCTTCAACGCCAGCACCACCGACAGGTATTCAGCGGGAAAGGTGTCGCGGGTCCATTGGTCACCCATATCGGTATCGGGAGGATCATCAGTCTCTCCTGCCAGCTTGTACGCCTTCGCCTGCAGTTGGTCGAAGTCGCCTCCGGCCACCGCTTCGGCGCGAATCTTGATCGCGAGGGCCTTCATGGCAGCTTGGTCGGCCGCGACATCAACTTTCGGCTGAACGTGCGATCCCGGCGCCGGCTGATGCTCTTTTACGTCGGGGACATGGATGCGCAGTAGCCCGAACTGTTCGTACCTTTCGCGGTTTGCGTTGTAAAACTTTTCGAGTTCCGCGTCGGACTCTTGGTTTGCCTTCAGTTTCACATGCGCTTTGAAAATTGAGTACAGCGCCTGCTGGTATTTGTACTGCAGCAGCGCCTGAGTAGCTGGATCTTTGTCGAGACCAGTTTCGATGGCCTTGCGGGCAAACACCAGGGTCTCGGGATAGTCCCTGGCAAAACTGGCGCCCAATCGAGGGTCACTTCTTGGACTGATGCCTCTGACCATATTCTCAAACTGCTGGCGGGTGATCGTGGTTTCACAGTTGGGGTTTGGGGTTGTTGAGACATCGGAAGCACTGGACTCGGCGTAGGAACCGGACGCGTCTGGGCTACTGCCTGGAAGAATGACATTTCCGCAAAGGCCATGGATCGTGATGACCGGGGCATCAGGCGCTACCTGGGACTCTGATGTCTCAGCGGCCGCAGTGCTGCTGGTGACTGCGGGGGCATTCGACTGTGTTTGCTGGGCAACCGCGAGTGGGTCCACATAGCCTATCGAAGAAAGCAAAATCAAAGCGGAAAAACGAAACTGCATCTTAATCAATCCTCCAAGTATCCCTAAAGGCAAATCGTAATCCTAGCACACGTATTTTTACTGCTCTTTCTTGTTTGATCTTCAAACCGTGATCGGCTAAAGACGTTAGCCGAAGGAGAGGACGGGATCGATACTCGTGTGACACAAGAAAACGGGAGAAACCCGAGAGCCCGAAGAGCTCTCACGCTTCTCCCGAAAATCAAGTTCCGGTCTCGTACAAGTCATCTGCCTTAACCGGACCCGTCAAAGTGACTGTCTTACTTCGCGGTTCCAATCACGCCATCGGAGAAGCGTGAGCTGGACTGGAAGCCTGAGCTGGGAGCCCAGACCGCGCCGAAGAAAACAGAGTTGAAGAACGAGTTGTTAATCGGCTCGACCGGACCGAATTTGTGCTTCATCGCGCCATCGTCGTTGGTCTCAAAGGCACGATAGCTGTTTTGACAGGTGCTGTCGTTAGCGTTGTTGCAGTACGGGATTACGGACTCCCAATACTTTACGCCGCCGGGCAGGCTGCAGCCTTTGACGGCTACCTTGGTAGCATAAACTTCAAAGCCGAAATCGTTCAAATGGGTGTCGGTATTCGTCGCCTTCACCTTGCCATGGCAAACCAGCTTGCCACCTTTGCCGCCCGCAGTAGGAATGCCCTTGCGAACTTCATAAGGGGCAGTCTTGGGATCAAGAGTAGCCGCCGACGCGAAGTTGTCGGTGAACAGGCCTGTCACAGTCCAAGTTTTGCCCGTGGGAACCTTGAAAGGAGCATAGACAGCCGCGCCACTGCTGACGATCAGATCGAATTCATTGGCGAGACCGTTGGCGTCACTGGCATTGGAATCAAAATCGCCAGCGTAGAACAAGCAGGGCTTGCAATAGCTCGGTGGTGCCGGATCCTCAACCTGTCGAGGGGGGTTGCCGAGAACCGCCGCACGGGCTGGAACACGGACGTCTACTTCACGATCCAAACTGGCCTGAGGCAAACGGCTGTCCTGCGCCGCCGCCAATGGAATCAGCGCTGCGATAAGCGCCGCTGCGAAAAGCATCTTTTTCACTAGATTCCTCCTGAGTTTTTAACATTTAACGATGTCGGGCCGTTTCCATCCAGAATATCCGAAAGGCACCCGAGCCCGCGGAGCCCGTATCCTATCGTGATCACAAGGAATGTCAAGCGAAATTGCGGTGAAGTTCCATCAAGAGAAAGATTTGTTGAGAAAGGTGAAAGTATTTGCAGTATGAGCGCAAGGTTGTGCTCTTTCGATGTTTGATGACCTGACCCGTGTTGAAACGGGCATCCCGCCTGCCTTTCAGGCGGAAGATTGAATGCAGGAGCAGGATTCTTCCCGATGAAAGTTGTCATGGATCGTGACAAGACATAGTTCAAGATTCAAATGCCGTATTCATTGACCACGAGTCGTGTCTATACTTAGCTGCGGCGGAGCGCCGTGGGCGATTCCGCTTCCGAGGCCGTACACATTGTGTGGGCACCGAGGAGCTGTTACGGCAAATCGAGGCGCTGCTCGTTTTGCAAGATGTACTGCAGGGAACGGAGAACCTTTTCCGCGGTACCCCTTGGCAGACACGCCACTGCAGTGAATCGTGAGGCAAGAAAAAGAGCAGTTAGCCTGACAAGAAGTCGGCCGCCGCTGACACTTTCTAGATTTCCCGGTCGCCCGGAATACGCCGCAAATCAAGCCGAAGCCGCTGGCCTCCTCTGTTGGAAGCACTCGCGGCAGAGGACGGGACGGCCCTGCGTCGGGCGAAACGGCACCGTGGTCTCCTTGCCGCACTGCGAACACACGGCCCGGGTCTCGGTTCGCGACGAACCGTGATGCGCATTGTTTGCCGCCCCCAGAACCGCAACTCGTTTCGCCTTGCAGCTCTTGCATCGCTTGGGTTCGTTCCTGAATTGCTTGTCGTGGAAAAACAACTGCTCCCCGGACGTGAAGACGAAATCCGCGCCGCAGTCAATGCACTTCAACATCTTGTCTTGGAATTCCATTGAGGATGCTCCTTCGGCCCATTCCCGCCCCACTCATTCGCCACGCGAGAAAATCTCACCTGGCGCACGAGTGCGCAGGATTTTGACTCATCCCCCTCAGTTGAACTACCCCTGGATTCGGCCCGCCACGCCCTTGACCGGACATGGATTACTGCTGATTGCAACAACCTGCGGAGATCCCCGTGATTACGCATATCCCAGACCGGGGAACGCGTTGATAAAAGGGAAGGGGCCGCTCCAACGGGGAGAGCGGCCCGATTTCGATTAATCCTGCTCTTTTCGAGCTTTTTTCCGGCTGCGCTTGCGCGCCAATGCTTCCTTCACGCGCTTTTTTTCGCCGGGCTTCAGATAAAAGGAGTGGCGCTTGACCTCCTTAATGATGTCTTCCTGTTGCACCTTGCGTTTGAAGCGGCGCAGTGCATTCTCGAGGGATTCGCCCTCTTGCAGTCTGACTTCTGCCAATGGAACTACACCCCCAAACTCGTCCAATGGGACTGCATAGTTATTGCAAGGTTCCGCCCGCAAGTCAAGAACTATGTTCGATAGTGTCGAATCCGCCCCTTTTCGTTTCAAGACGCATGCTGCAAACCCCAATCCTCAGAACTATCGACAACGAACCGCTTGACGAGTTACAAACTCTTAACTCTGGGCGAGCGGCCCACAACCCAAGATCAAACGCAGCCTGCTGCAAGCATTCCGTGGGTGCTCGGAAGCGTCAACGTCAAACGGCGCCGGACCAGAGTGTTGGCCCGTTCATTTGCATCGGCCCATTGTAGAGTGGTAATCATGAGCGCCCCCCGGATGAAGCACGACTGGCTCCATCAACTCAACGCCGAAGTCATTGCCTGCATCCGCTGTCCGCGACTGGTGGAGTATCGCGAAACGATTGCTCGCGAAAAGCGCCGCGCTTATCGCGAATGCGAGTACTGGGGAAAGCCGGTGCCTGGTTTCGGTGATGCCGAAGCGCGCGTTCTGGTCCTCGGACTGGCTCCGGGCGCGCATGGCTCCAATCGCACAGGACGACCATTCACCGGAGATGCGTCGGGCAAATTCATGTTCCCAGTTTTGTACGAGACAGGATTCGCCAACCAGTCGAACGCTACCGATCTCCATGACGGACTGGAGCTGAAAGATCTCTATATCACTGCCGCGGTGCGCTGTGCTCCGCCGGACAACAAACCCCTTCCGCAAGAACTGGCGAACTGCGCACCGTATCTGGATCGTGAAGTGGACGGCCTCAAAAATGTGAAAGTTGTGGTTGCGTTGGGTAAGATCGGATTTGATGCCTATCTGAATTACCTCAAGCGACGCTGTCAACTCACTAGCCGGAAAGACTACATTTTTCAGCACGGTTCCAGATATAAACTGCCGGATGGAAAGACGCTGCTTGCCTCCTACCATCCGTCGAACCAGAACACCCAAACCGGAAAGCTGACGCGACAGATGTTCGTACGAATCTTTAAAGAAGCGGCAAAAATTGCCGATAAGTGAATCGAGGCGGCTGCCGCCGGGGCCGGAACGCTCCCCCCCAACGTAGGGGAATACCAAAAAGGGTTGCGATCTGGGGTGGCAGTCGCCGATGTCTTCGCGAGGGAAATACGAGGCGAGGGAAACAGCGAGGACGCTCGCGCCTACAATTCAAAATCCCACGAACACTGGCTCCGGTTCCAAGGCGATGCCCCAGATTTCTTTGACGCGATCCTGAATGTCTTCTTTGAAAGCGACAATGTCTGCGGCCGTTGCGTTGCCGCGATTCACGATGGCCAGCGCATGCTTTCGCGAAATGCCGACGGACCCGTTCCCGTATCCACGACCGAATCCGGAGTGCTCGACCAGCCACGCGGCTGAAACCTTTTGCTGCGCATCCAGCGCTGGATAGCTAGGGACCTGCAAATTCTTGGCAGCGGCTCGTGCCGTAAGCTGTTCATATTCGCCCGCAGAGAGGATTGGATTCTTGAAGAAAGAGCCGGCGCTGCGACAGTCATCGTCGCCGGATGTGATGAGCATCCCCTTCCCAGCTCTTATCTTTCGGACGGCATCGCGAACGTCGGCTAAAGTCGGCTTTTCACTCCATCCGGCAAAATATTTCTTGAGGTCAGCATAGGCAATAAACGCATCGCCGCCATGCTTCAACACATAGCTCACCTGCAAAATAATGTATCGGTTGCGCTCGGTGGTGTTAAAGATGCTGGTGCGATAACTGAAGCCGCAAGCTTCGTTACAGAGTTCGTGCAGTTGTCCATCCCGCAGGTCCAGCGCAAGCACCGACTCGATCGTAGCTGCGACCTCCTGCCCGTAGGCCCCAACATTTTGAACTGGCGTGGCCCCGACCAATCCGGGGATACCACTCAGGCATTCCAGGCCGGCAATGTTGTGGGCAACAACGATGCCAACGAATTTGTCCCAATCTTCGCCTGCGCCGGCATCGAAAACCACTTGATCGTGACCGTGCCGATGATTGATTCCGGTGATTCCGACCTTGAGGACGAGACCCGGCCAGCCAGCGTCGGCGATGACCAGGTTGCTGCCGCCGCCAAGAACGAACAGCGGAAGACTTCGCAATTGCGAGAATCCGACGGCTTCGGACACTTCAGCAATCGTGGTTGCTTCCACGAAATAGCGGGCTGGCCCTCCTACCTTCAGCGTGGTGAGCGGAGCCAGCGGAACGTTTTCGGTGACGACCATGGGCGATTTACCTTCCACTATATACGAAGGAAAAGAGCGCTTATGCCGCTGTATTACGTTCGTTTGGGCGTACTTGGGCGCGACGGTCCTCGAACTGAGGACTTCTGTTAGGCTATTAGAAACCTTTTAAGGAGAAAAAATGTACCCAGAGATCATGGTGATTCCGATGCGTGAAGAATTGACCCGCATGGGAGTTCAGGAACTGCGGACCGCCGAGGAAGTCGATCGCGCTATCGTCAACCAGCCTGGTACGGCGATGGTAATAGTGAATTCGATTTGCGGTTGCGCGGCTGGGCGTATGCGGCCTGCGGTTCGGATTGCGCTGCAGAATGCAGTACGGCCTGAGAAAGTGTTCTCGGTCTTTGCCGGACAGGACACAGTTGCGACTGATCGGGCTCGCAGTTACTTTACGGGGTATCCTCCGTCGTCACCCTCAATCGCGTTGCTGCGCGATGGGAACCTGATTCACATGATGCAACGAAGTGACATTGAACATCGGGAGGCCGCCGACATTGCGGCGGAGCTCAAGAAGGCTTTCGATAAGTTCTGTGCAGTTCCTGCCGGCAAGTAGCAGGCTCGGATGGAAAAGGACTGCAGTTCCCTCGCTTCGCCCGGGATGATAGCAGTTGGAATCTCTTGAACGAGTGAGGATGGAGTAAGTGTCTGGCGAGATTGTGACTCAGAAGTGTTCCTTCAGTCTTGCAAAGGCTTCAACGATTAGTAGTCGACTGGGCGGTTGCGCCTCCGCGACTTCTTCGTGTTCAAGAATCCAAGTGCAGCCGTGGGGGACGAACACCGCGTTGATTCCCGCCGCCAACGCGGGATTTATGTCAGATTTTGGGCTGTTTCCCACCATCCACGTGGAATCGCCAGCCAGGGCGTACTTCGAGACGATCGTTCGATACGTGGACACATCCTTCTCCGCAACAATCTCTACAGCCGCAAAATAATCCTTAAGGCCCGACCGTTCGACTTTGCCGGACTGCTCGGTGATGGCGCCTTTGGTCACGAGAATCAAATGATGGCGTTCGCATAAGTATTGAAGAGTTTCTGGAACGCCGTGCAGGATCTCAACTGGATGCTCCGCGATGGTGTGAGCGAATCCGCTGATCGTCTCGTGCAGCGCGGGAGTGAGCGGCTCGACCGCCAGGCGCTCGAAGGTCTGGACCAGCGCGTGACTGAAGCTGTGCAGCCCGTAACCGTGGCTGACAATGCATTCACGCTCAACATCATTCAGGACTTCCCGCACTTGCTCGGGCGAATACTCGTGATGATTCAAAAACGAAATGAAATTGGCGATGGCGCGCTCAAAATAAATGTTGTTCTCCCAAAGCGTGTCATCGGCATCGATGAGCAACGTCTGCGGGTCAATCGAATTGGAACCCTGATTCATAACGCAACATCATATTGATGTCAGTGTTGATTCGCGAGATGTAAATCGATTAACTGCGAAATGCTCTGTTAAAATACAGCATCCATGTTCATCAACAGGGCTGCTTGGTGTTCACTACTGGTTTCTATCTTTATCCTTATCCTTTCTATTACCATCACAGCACAGAAGAGCAATAAGCCGATGACTGGTTCTGCTGCTAAAGGCGCAGACTCTGCGGGGATGCAGGTCGTTCCCGATCTGGACCAACGGCTTGCGAAGTTCCACCGAGTAGAAATGCCATTTCACTCGGCGGGTTTGACCGCTCGTGAAGTGAAGATGGTTGAGAAACTGGTTGACGCTTCGCGTTATCTCGAACAAATCTACTGGCAGCAGAGCGATCCTGACGGCTTGACGCTGTATGAGTCGCTCGCCGGTAGCAAGAATCCGAAGGATGAAATGCTGCGGCGCTACCTCTGGATCAACGCGTCCCGCTTTGATCTGCTCGACGATAACAAACCTTTCGTTGGCACGACTCCGATGTCACCCGGACGCGGATTCTATCCCCAGAACTTGACTCGCGAGCAGGTCGAGCAGTATCTGAAAGCGCATCCCGAAAAGAAGGACGAGATATACAGTTCGTTTACCGTGGTGCGCTGGCATGGCGATCAACTGGAAGGTCTCCCATATCACATCGCGTACCGTTCGTTTCTTGAGCCGGCGGCGAAAGACCTGCGCGAGGCGGCCAGTTTGAGCGACGACCCGGCTTTTGCGACCTTCCTGCAACTGCGGGCCGACGCGCTTCTCAGCGATGATTATCTCAAGAGTAATCTGGCCTGGCTTGATTTGAAAAATCCCAAGTTCGATGTGGCCTTCGCTCCCGATGAGACGTACGATGACGATCTGCTGGGCGTCAAGGCTACTTATGGCGCTGCGGTGATGGTTCGGGCCGTTGAGGAGAGCCGCAAGCTCGAAATGTTTCAGAAGTGTGTTGCTGACATTCAGGACGCGCTGCCGCTCGCGCCGGAGGATCGGCCTTCCAAGCGCGGTCTCGAAACTCCGATGGAAGTTATGGACACTCCGTTCCGTGCCGGCGACCTGAACCATGGTTATCAGGCCGTTGCCGACAATCTTCCGAACGATCCGCGGGTACATGAACAGAGGGGCAGCAAGAAGCTGTTTTTCAAGAATTTCATGGATGCGCGCGTGAATTATGTGGTTCTTCCGGTAGCACAGCGGGTAATGTTGCCAGCCCAAGCATTGAAGGCGTCAAGCGACGGTTATATGCAGGTGACAATCATGCACGAGATCGCTCACGGGCTGGGGCCGGCGTTCTCGCGGACTGCTGCCGGCAAAGTGGATATTCGAGAATCCGTTGGTCCGATTTTCAGCGGTCTCGAAGAAGCCAAAGCGGACGTGGTTGGATTGTATGGTTTGAAGTGGTTGATCGACCACGACGTCCTGCCGAAGAACAAGCTAGAAGAATACTACGCGTCGTATGTGGCGGGAATCTTTCGCACGGTACGCTTCGGCGTCGCCGAGGCTCACGGACAAGCGGAAATGATGGAGTTCAACTGCCTCTCCGAGCGGGGCGCAATCACGCGTGAAGCTTCTGGCCGATACGCGATCGATTATGGGCGCATGTCGGGAGCCCTGGACGATTTAGCGAAAGAGTTATTGGAGATTGAGGCGACCGGTGACCGCGCGAGGGCCGAGAATTGGTTCAAAAAATACGGGGCGACGCCAGCGGAATTGCAGCTTTCGTTGAAGTTGGCGGCCAATGTTCCGGTGGATATTGATCCGGTGTTTTCGTTTAAAGAAACCTTCTAGATTGTGGCTCCTAGCTTCTGCCTGGGCGCCACCTCTGCTTGCTACTTCTTCGCGTTCAGGCGCGCGTTCAGGCGAGACTTGTAGCGCGAAGCCGTGTTCTCGTGAAGGACACCTTTCTGGACTGCCTTGTCGAGGGCGGACACCGTTTGCCGGAAAATCTGCTCCGTTCCCTCCTTGTCGCCTTGGGCAAGCAGTTCGCGCAAGTCACGCAGCGTGGTGCGCAGGCGGGAAGTATTGGCGCAGTTGCGAGCCGTGCGTTTCTCAGTCTGACGGGCGCGCTTCAGCGCCGAAAAATGATTTGCCATGTAGTCCCTTTACCTTCGTTCTCTGATTTTTCTCTCTTGGTTACTGGCACGGAGAGTTCGAGTGGGTACGAACTGCTATTCTACGAGACTAAGTTGCTGTCGGTCAAATGGATAAGATCAGAAGCGTTCGACTTGCCGGACCGGTCGAAAGACCGTCTCCTGCGGCCAGCGCTGCGAAATTCCAACCACCATTGACTCCTATCCGACCCCCGGCGTAACCTTACACTTAATGGTAGTTGCTTGCACCTCGGGAGCGAGCATTCCGGCTGGTTCCACCTGCACAGAGAAGAATTTTGTTGTCGCTAAGACCGGCACGGGTGTGCCCGAATCACGGCGACGGCATCTGATTACCGGACTTGCGCCATCAAGAGCCCGGCGAACGGAGGGATGCGCCAAGACTGCATGAAGAAGAGCATTGAGACGACTCCGCACATTGAAACCCTGTTTGGTACCAGGGATGAAAACCTGCATGTGTTGGAAGACGGTCTGAACATCGATATCGACCTTCGATCCGACTCAATTGAATTGGAAGGGGCAGCCCGCGATGTTGCTCGAGCCGAGCAAGTCTTTGCCGACTACCACCATCTGCAGCGCTCCGGACACGCCTTCAACAACGGCGACTTGAACAGCATGCTGCGGGTGCTGATAGCGGACCCGAAAGCTACCCTGCGCGGGCTGGCGGAAGCCGGACGGCAACGCTCGTTCGGTCGGCGCACGGTACAGCCCAAGAGCCTCAATCAGAAACGATACGTCGAAGCCATCGAGAGCCACGACATGGTTTTCGGGATTGGCCCCGCGGGCACGGGCAAAACGTACCTTGCCGTGGCAATGGCGATCTCGGCGTTGTTGGCGAAAAGGGTGAACCGTATTATTCTGGCGCGTCCGGCGGTCGAAGCAGGTGAGCGCCTGGGATTTCTTCCCGGTACGCTGCAGGACAAGATCGACCCTTACTTGCGGCCGCTGTACGACGCGCTTTACGACATGCTTGACCCCGAAAAGGTAGACCGCTATCTGGAGAAGAATGTCATCGAGATCGCGCCTATCGCGTTCATGCGCGGGCGCACGTTGAACGACTCGTTCGTGATTCTGGATGAAGCCCAGAACACGACCTCGGAGCAGATGAAGATGTTCGTCACCCGTCTTGGCTTCAATTCCAAGGCGGTGATCACCGGGGACGTTACCCAAATCGACTTGCCCAACGCTCGCCGAAGTGGATTGCTCGAAGCCGTGGACATCCTTAGGGGCGTCGACGGATTGACATTCATCCACTTCGATGAAGGCGATGTCGTGCGGCATCATCTGGTGCAGCGCATCATTCGAGCTTACGATGAGCACAAGACGAAACTGGCGGAACAGCAAATGTCGCTGCTCGAACCGAAAGGTACGAACGGCAAGGCCAAAGGTGTGGTGGGCGTGTCTTTGCCGAAGAATATTACGCTGCCTGCGGAAGCAGACGCGAAGGAATAAACAGGTACGATTGGCGGGGAGGGCCGAGATTTATGGCCCTCCTGTTTATTTGGGTGGCCTTCGGACGGAGAAAGTTTGGTAATCATTCAGGAACGAGTAGCTGGCTTGACGGAGCCGGTACTGGCAAGGTTTGTGACCCGGGCGCAACGCGCGGCCGGACTACGAGGGGTTGTGAGTGTGCTCGTGACCTCCGATCGGGAGTTGCGAGGACTGAACCATCGTTTCCGGGGAAAGAATAAGCCGACGGATGTGTTATCGTTTCCTGCCCTGCCCGGATTAATGAAGGGATTTGCCGGGGACATTGCCATTTCGGCGGGGATTGCGGCGCGTAACGCACGTCGGCTGGGGCACTCGGCGGCGGACGAAATCAGAATTCTTACTTTGCACGCCCTGCTTCACCTTGCCGGCTACGATCATGAAATCGACCATGGGGAAATGGCTTGCAAGGAAGTGCTTTTGCGGAAGTCCCTCGGACTGCCGGTTGGCCTGATCGAGAGAAGGGAACGGCCAGCGCGTGGGGAAGGGCAGACGAGAAAGAGCAGGAACTCGCCGAAGGGTACGCAGTTGCGAACGCCGATTGCCAAACGTGCCGGTTCGGATTATCGAGCATCAAGATGAACTTTGTGCTCGCCATCGTGTTGCTGATGATGCTAGGGCTGTTAACCCTGGTGTCCTATGTCGAGCGCCTTTATACCGAGATTGGCAAGTTCCTCTCACGCGAATTCCAGGACAATATCGATGCCTTCGAACACGACGTAGAGCCACGGCTGCACGTGAGCCGCGCCCGGGCAGCGCTCTCGATGGCGGTGCTCACCCAGATGACGACGGCGGCGATTGCCATGCTGGTCGGCTTTACCGTGTTCCGTGACCGGGCTTGGAGCGTCTACGAGATTCTCCAGGCCACGTTGACCCTGGTTCTGATCGTCATTGTTTGTAACCAGTTTCTGCCTTTCGTTTTCTTCTCTCGTACAAAGGGTCAGTGGCTGATCCGCTGGACACCTTTTTTGCGAATCCTCATTTATTTGGTTTTGCCAGTCACCCTGGTGTTGGGCTTCCTGCAATCGGTAGCAGCTCTCACCAAAGGGCATTCGGATGAACAGCCGGAAACTCAGGCGGAAGCTGTAGATGCGCTGATCGAAGCCGGTCAGGAAGAGGGCATTCTGGATGAAAGCAACCGTGACATGATTCAGTCCGTCGTGGAATTTGGCGAGAAGACCGTACGAGAGGCAATGAAGCCACGTCCGGAGATCGTCGCAGTTTCGACCAATACTACGGTCGAACAGTTCATCGAGCTGTTACGAACGAAACCGTTTTCGAGGGTTCCGGTTTTCGAAGGGACCATTCACAACATCAAAGGGATCGTTTACGCGCAAGATGTGCTGCAGGTGCCGGACACCGAGGCCCACACTCGGACGGTGGACACGTTGATGCGCAAAGATGTGTATTTCGTACCGGAAAGCAAGTTGGGAAGTGAGCTCCTGCGCGAGATGCGGAAGAACAATATCCGCATGGCCATCGTGGTTGACGAGTATGGCGGTGTGGCGGGACTGGTCACCATCGAGGATCTGGTCGAAGAAATTGTCGGCGAGATCGACGATGAGCACGAGAAAGCCGAAGTCGTTCGCGAGAGCGATCACTCCTACATCGTGCCCGGAAACATGGATGTCGACCGCTTGGATGAGTTGCTGGGGACGCGTCCTGAAGGCAAAGAGTCGGCCACAGTGGCGGGACTGGTCAGTGAATTGGCAGGCCGGATTCCGCAAAAAGGTGAGGTAATAGAAGAAGACGGCTTGCGCTTCGAGGTGTTGGAATCAACCGAGCGGCGCGTTGAGCGGGTTCGAATCTCGGTGGTGCAGCCGAAACAGATGCGCTTAATTTGACGGATGCCAATAGCTTACTCTTATGTCCTTTCACTCTGGATTCGTTTGCATTCTCGGCCGCCCTAATGCCGGCAAGTCCACGTTGTTGAATGCTCTGGTGGGCCAGAAACTTGCCATCGTCAGCCCCAAGCCGCAGACCACCCGTAACCGCATTCTCGGAATCGTCCAGGTTCCCAAACAAAAGAAAAGAGCAGGCGGGCAGGTTGTGCTCATCGATACGCCCGGCGTGCACAAACCGGACACTTCACTCGGCCGCAAGATGATGTCCGAGGTGCGCGAAGCGCTGGAAGGTTGCGACCTGCTTTTGTTGATTGTCGACGTAACCCGGAAATTTGATAAGGCTGATGAAGCCGTGCTAGACATCGCAAAGAAATCCGGGACGCCCGTTTTCTTGCTCTTAAACAAGATCGATTTGCTGCGAAGTCAAAAAGACAAGCTGCTGCCGATCATCGATGGATACCAGAAGCTTCACGCGTTCAAGGAAATCATTCCAATCTCGGCGCGCAAACCAGAAGGGCTGGACCTCTTGCTACACGCCGTGATCAACACGCTGCCCGACGGGCCTCGATACTTTCCTGAAGACCAACTGACCGACCAACCCGCGCGATTTATGGTCGCCGAGATTATCCGCGAACAGGTATTGCTCGAGACCAGCGAAGAGGTTCCGTACGCGACCACAGTGTTAGTTGAACAGTTCCAGGAAGGTGCGAAACTCACGCGAATCGCAGCCGCGATCTATTGCGAACGGGAAGGGCAGAAGCGAATCCTGATCGGCAAACAGGGCCGGATGTTAAAGAAGATCGGAACGGCCGCGCGCTTGCAGATTGAAAAGATGGTCGGCACTCGCGTGTTTTTGGAGCTTTTCGTGAAAGTAAGCCCGGACTGGCGGGAGTCGCACGCGTTTGTTGAAGAGCTGGACTGGCGCCGGCAACTGGAGTTGTTAACGCATGTCGAGAAGGCTTAAAGGGCTGTTACCCCGGTTTCCTATGACTGCTTTTCGCGTTTGCCGGACTGGCTCTTCGTCTGTAGAATCGCAGAGGTCGATGCTGCAAATAATTATCGGGAACGATCCTCATTGATGTCCACCAATTCCGAACCGACTTTTGATTTCCTGGCCGACAAGTTACTTTTCAAGCTCCAGGTCACGCTGGCTGCCGATAAAGCGGCCGTGGATGCGGTGGTGCAGCGAATCATGGAATGCATCCGGGCAAAAGACTGTGCGAATGGAAATGAATCGGCGATCGAACTTGCACTCTCCGAAGCCCTGGCCAATGCCGTAGTGCACGGGGCTAAGTCGGATGCTTCAAAAATCGTTGAATGTGACGTGGCCTGCGACGAAAACCGGAGCCTGCTGATTGTGGTGCGCGATCCGGGAGATGGTTTCGATCCCGCTACAATCCCCAGCCCGGTGGTTGGCGAGAATCTCTTTTCCGGCCACGGTCGCGGCGTCTATCTGATCACTCAGCTGATGGACCAGGTGAAGTTTCTGAACAACGGCACTGAAATCCACATGATCAAGCGGTAAGCCTTACCGGACCCCTATTCTTTGGCTGCAATCCCCAATGTCTTCATCTTGCGATAAAGGTGGCTGCGCTCCAGGCCCAGCGCTTCCGCCGTGCGGGTAACGTTGCCGTGATTCTCATCCAGTTTTTTCAGGATATAGTCGCGTTCGTAGGCGGCCCGTGCCTGGTGCAGACTCGAGAACTCGCTGCCGGCAGCGCGGCGCGTCCCGTCACGATGGACCAGCGGCGGCAGGTGCTTGCGTTCGAATCGGATCGTCGTCGGGTTCATGATCACGATCCGCTCGATCACATTTCGCAACTCCCTTACATTGCCCGGCCAGGAGTAGCGCATCAGGGTATCGATAGCGTCGTCGGTGATCTCGCGAAGTCGGCGGCCATAGGTGGCAGAAAATTCTTTCAGGAAATGACGTGCCAGCAGTGGAACGTCCTCTTTACGCTCGCGCAGAGGCGGCACCGAAAAAGGGATTACGTTAAGGCGGTAAAACAAATCCTCGCGAAAGTTTCCTCGGGAGATTTCCTCTTCCAAATCTTTGTTCGTCGAGGCAATCACTCGGGCGTCGACAGTAATCGACTCATCGCTTCCGACCGGGATAAACTTTTGCTCGTCGAGCGTCCGCAACACCTTGGATTGTGTCTTGAGGCTCATGTCGCCGATCTCATCGAGAAAAAGTGTGCCTCCATGAGCTTTCTGGAATGTTCCTTCTTTATCTCCGGTGGCTCCAGGGAACGAGCCCTTCCGATGACCGAAAAGTTCACTCTCGATCAGATCCTCGGGAATCGCAGCGCAGTTCACCTCGACAAACATCTCCTCCTTGCGCAGTCCTTGAGCGTGGATCGCGTGGGCCACCAGTTCCTTTCCGGTTCCTGACTCCCCATAAATGAGGACTCGGCCGTTGGTGGGAGCCATAATCTGAATTTGCTGGCGCAGCGCCTTCATGGGAATACTGTCGCCCACGATCACGCTTTTCGGGATCAGCTGCTTCTTGAGTTCCCGGTTTTCCTCGCGCAGTCGCTTGGCATCGATCGCGTTCTTGATGAGGATCAGGGTTTTATCGATGGAGAGTGGCTTCTCAAGAAAGTCGTAAGCGCCAAGCTTGGTGGCGCGAACCGCGGTCTCAATGGTGCCGTGTCCAGAAATCATGATGACCTCGGGAGCGTTTTCTTTTTCGCGAATTCTCTCCAAGGTTTCCAGGCCGTCGATTCCCGGCAACCACACGTCGAGTAGAACTACATCAAACGCATGTTTGTTAATGATCTCCAGGCTGGCTTCGCCGCTCTCCGCTGTTGAAGCTTTAAAACCTTCATCTTCCAGCACCCCTTTGAGAGATTGGCGGATCGTGGGTTCATCATCAACGATGAGAATGTTATGCATGCTGATTGATGGAGGGCTCGGCGACAGCCTCCGCTACGATTGGCAGTTCGACCACGAAGCGGGCGCCTACGGGCTGGTTCTCTTCTACGCGAATGGAGCCGTGATGATCTTCGATGATGCGGTTCACGATGGCAAGCCCCAGGCCAGTGCCCCGTTTCTTGGTGGAGAAGTACGGCAGGAACAGGCGCTCCTTCAGTTCTCTGGTGACGCCATGGCCTGTATCAGCCACAGTAATCTCAACCACATCGCGGCTGGCCGCCAGGGCGGTGGAAATCTGAATCTCTCGGAAGAGAGCGTCCTGCATGGCTTCCGCCGCGTTGTCCAGCAAATTGGCTAAGGCTCGTTTGATGGCATCGGGGTCTGCCATCACGTTGGGCAACTCGGGCGCAAGAAAGGTGTGGACGCGGATGTTGTCCAACCGGCCGTTGAACATGGCCAACGTGTTTTCCACAATGGTGTTGATATTGGAGGATTGCGGGCGCGCCGTGGGGAAGCGTGCCAGAGTGGAAAATTCGTCTACCAACGTACGGACCGTTTCCACGGCTCCGGCAATGGTCTCCGCGCAGCTATGAAGTACTTCCAGGGAGGCAGCTTCGCGAGGTGTGGCACGCTCCAAGTGGCGGCGAATGCGCTCTGCGGAGAGCGCAATCGGGGTTAGCGGATTCTTGATTTCATGAGCCACGCGCCGCGCCACCTCACGCCATGCAGCCTGCCTCTGGGCCTTCAGCAACTCAGAGAGGTCTTCGAACACCAGAACGTATCCTAATCCTTGCCCTTCGTGCTTTAGCGTAGCGACCGTAACCGCGACGTTCAGCGCGGCTCGCTGCACCACCATTTCCATCTGCGTGGTGGTCGTGCCCATGCGATCTGCGCGGCGTAGCAAAGGCTCAAGATCCTCGAGGACCTCGGGAGCAAAAACATCGCGCAGTGGCGCGCCGATCAAAACACTGGGCACTCCAGATTCCGCACCTAAGGGGTGGAACAAGCGCAGCAATCCGTGATTTGCATGCGTGACGAACCGGCCCGCGTTGAGCGAAAGAACGCCGTTCGGGATGCTTTCCAGTATGGTTTCGATATGGCGACGTCTCTGCTCCAGCGCGACGTTGGCTGCCCCTAGCTCACGGCTGGACGCCTCAATCTGGCGACGGCTCGATTCCAGTTCCTCAGCCATGCGGTTAAACGAATGCACCAAATCTCCGATTTCGTCCGCGGCGCGGACTTCGACGCGGTAGTCGAGCCGTCCGCGAGAAATTTCTTGCGTGGCTTCCGCCAGCGCGACCACCGGGCGGGTCACCAGCTTGGAAAGAAACAATGCGAACCAAGTAGTGGCGAAAAGCACCACCACGGTGAGCAAAAGCAGCACTTCCATGTAGGTCCGCCGAACTAATCTTCGTTGGCGAGCCAGATCGAGATAACGCTGCTGGCTTGCCTCAACCTGTTTCACGGTTTCGGAGAACTTTTTAGGCAAGGGCATGCCTACCAAGATCAGGCCGTCATTGCCGCCCAGCGCACTGCCGAGAATGTACTCGTTTTGTTCCCAGGTAAAAGGAGTAGGGGCCGACTTCGCGTGTTCCATCGGGATCTTCGCTTTCAACACCGGCCAGGGAGCAGGCGCCCCAAAACTAGCTTGTGCATCTCCGTTAACGATTGCCAAAGCGAAGCCGCCCTGCAAGGTAGGTTCGTGGCGTCCCAACTCGCTCGCCATAGCGGAAAAGTTACCACTCGCGAAAGCCCGTTGCATTTCGGGTGAAGCCGCTATGGCCTCAGCTTCAGCTCGCGTGTTTTGCATGGCGTAGTTGGAAAGTAGCGACGCCATCGTGGCTGTATCACGTCGCACTTCCTCCACCGGGCTGGAAAACCATTTATCGATCGATCGGTTCATCAGCACATAGGCGAAGAAGAACATGCCGATGACCGGAAGAAACGAAAGTAGAAGACTACCCACGACCAGTCGGGTGCGGAATTTCGAGCCCAGAACGCCCAGTCTTCTTTCCGCAAAGAGTTTCAGAAGGTTTCGAGCTAGGACAAACGTGAGAGCCACGAAAAGCAGAAAAATCAACGCGGAGAGAGAAGCAAAAAACAGCAGTTCCTGATTGGTTCCCGGATTCAAAGGCAGGTCAAACGAAGTCAGTGAAAGCAGAGCCCCAAAAAGCAAGGCCATGCCCACTGCCAACGAGATAATGATGACCTTCTTTCGGTTGGAAGATTTGCGATCCGGTCGAGTTGGATTGGGAGCAGTCAAGTCCGTCAGCAGCCAGCAAAACTCTCATCAAGGAATCTCGCTGGCCCGTCCGGGCCATTATAAGCGGACGCGCCCCTTTGGAGGACTGCGGATTCAACCAGCCCCGGATCCTGGGACTCGAGAGTGTTTTCGCATGCGACGCATCCCACCAACTCGAAAACCACCAACGTTAGAGACCTCTCAGGCAGGGGTGCGGTTTAGCCGTATGACGCTCAGGCTTACCGAAGTCCATGTCCCTCGGACCCCTTTGGCCCAGCAAAAGCACAACTGACGGGCATTTCACGAAGTGCAAAGGCGATAGGCGATTCCCGTCGCACAGTACAAGTACCAAAGTTACTGGTGAAGTAACGCATCTGCTGTGACAATTTGTGTCAACGCGATGAGTTGCAACTTTCCCCCTAACAGGCAGCGAAGTCGCGCGAGCAAAGCGAAGTCGACGTCATCCCTCTGCCGCTCAGATAGGAGATCGAGGTATGTCTCAACGGCTGGGTGACCTTCTTGTCAAAGAGAAGGTCATAACCCCAGAGCAGTTGGAACAAGCAACGAAGGCTCAGAAGGAAACCAACGTCCGCCTGGGCGCGGCCCTGGTGAAGTTGGGATTCCTGACTGATGAAGACGTCACCAACTTCCTCTCCCGGCAGTACGGCGTTCCCGCCATCAACCTTTCCTATTTTGAAATTGATCCCGCAGTAGTCAAGCTCATTCCGTTTGAAACCGCCAAGCGCTATCAGATCCTGCCGCTCAGCCGCGTTGGCGCTTCGCTGACGATCGCGATGGTGGACCCGACCAACGTGTTCGCCATGGACGATATCAAGTTCATGACCGGTTTCAATATCGAGCCGGTGGTTGCGTCGGAAAGCTCGATTCTCGAGGGAATCGATAAGGCATACGGCAATACGAAGGAAGAAGATCTTGAGCAGGTAATGCTGTCGATGTCAGAGATGGACGAATCCGACGTCGAATTGCAGGCTGATCAAGCCGAAATGGGATTGGCGGATTTGGAAAGAGCCGCCGATGAAGCTCCGATTGTCAAACTTGTGAACCTCGTTTTGACCGATGCCGTCAAACGGGGTGCCAGCGACATTCACATGGAGCCCTACGAAAGGGAGTTCCGGGTTCGCTTCCGTATTGATGGCGTCCTGCAGAGCATCATGACCCCGCCGCTCAAGTTGAAAGATGCCATAATTTCGCGCGTAAAAATCATGTCGAAGCTCGATATCAGCGAGAAGCGCTTACCGCAAGATGGCCGCATTATGCTGAAAATGAACATTGGCGGCCGCAAGAGGCAGTTGGACTTCCGCGTCAGCACGCTGCCCACCCTGTGGGGAGAAAAAATCGTGGCCCGCTTGCTCGACAAAGAAAATCTCCGCCTGGATATGACCAAGCTGGGATTCGAGCCGGAGTCGCTGGTCAAGTTTGAGAAAGCCATTCTTAAGCCTTACGGCATGGTGTTGGTCACGGGACCAACCGGATCGGGCAAGACCAACACTCTGTACTCCTCGATTTCCCAATTGAACAAACCGGATACGAACATTATGACTGCTGAAGATCCGGTCGAATTTCAGTTGGCTGGCGTCAACCAGGTACAGATGAAGGAGCAGATCGGACTAAACTTCGCCACTGCTCTGCGCGCCTTTCTGCGGCAGGACCCCAACATCATTCTGGTCGGCGAAATTCGAGACTTTGAAACGGCCGAAATCGCGATTAAAGCTGCTCTCACCGGCCACCTTGTTCTCTCCACTCTGCACACCAACGGCGCCCCGGAAACCATTACACGACTCATGAACATGGGTATTGAACCGTTCCTGGTGGCAACCTCGGTCCACTTGATCTGCGCGCAGCGACTGGTCCGGCGCATCTGCAAGGAGTGCGCAGAGGTCGTCGAGGTGCCCCATCAAACTCTGATCGAGGAAGGATACAGCCCGGAAGAAGCCAAGACAGTAAAGATTCAAAAAGGCAAAGGCTGTGGCGTCTGCAACAGCACTGGATACAAAGGCCGCTGCGGTTTGTACGAAGTCATGGAAGTGGATGACGAAATCAAGGAACTGGTTCTGGTCGGAGCTTCCGCTGTGGAGTTGAAGAAGAAAGCAATCGAGCGCGGAATGATTACCCTGCGACGCAGCGGACTGATCAAGGTTGCGGCCGGGATGACCACGCTCGAGGAAGTCGCTCGCGAGACGATTCACTAAAGTTCGCCAAGAGAAAGAAAGGGAAATAAAAGATGTCGCTCTCATTAAGTGATCTGCTGAAACGAATGCTGGAGATGTCGGGAAGCGATCTTCACCTCACTACGAATTCGCCACCGCAGATCCGCGTACACGGGCACCTGGTGCCGCTGGACTTGCCCCAGATGACGCCGGCTGAAACCAAACAACTGGCTTACAGCGTCATGACCGATTCGCAGAAGCATCGTTTCGAAGAGAATCTGGAACTCGATTTCTCTTTCGGATTGAAAGGTCTGGCTCGTTTCCGCGCCAACGTGTTCAACCAGCGGGGCGCAACCTCAGCCGTTTTTCGTCTGATTCCCTTCGAAATCAAGTCTTTCAACCAGTTGGGACTTCCAACCGTCGTGAGCAAGATGTGCGATAAGCCTCGCGGTCTGGTGCTGGTTACGGGCCCGACGGGATCCGGAAAATCCACGACGCTCGCCGCCATGATCGACAAGATCAATACTGAGCGGCACGATCACATTCTCACCATCGAGGATCCGATTGAATTCGTGCACATGAACAAGAATTGCGTGGTCAACCAGCGCGAATTGCATGCCGACACCAAAAGCTTTTCCGACGCACTACGCGCCGCACTTCGTGAAGACCCCGACGTGGTGCTGATCGGCGAAATGCGCGACCTCGAGACGATTGAATCGGCGCTGCGTATCGCCGAAACGGGTCACCTTACATTTGGCACTCTGCACACCAACTCTGCATCTTCCACCATTAACCGTATTATCGATGTCTTCCCGGCGCACCAGCAGCCCCAAATCCGGGCGCAGTTGTCGCTGGTGCTGGAAGGCATCATGTGCCAAAGCTTGCTGCCGAGCGCTGACGGCAAGGGCCGGGCCATGGGTATGGAAATCCTGGTGCCCAATGCAGCCGTGCGCAACCTGATTCGCGAAGACAAAATCCACCAGATCTACTCTTCGATGCAATCGGGTCAGGACAAGTTTGGTATGCAGACATTCAATCAGGCCTTGGCGACACTTTACTTCCAGAAGCAAATCACGCTCGAAGTCGCCATGGCTCGCTCCAGCAACGTGGACGAACTGCAGGAGATGATCAATCGAGGCGCGGGACTCTTGAACCGGAATCAATCCGGTACTGCAGCGAAGGGTGTGGCCACGGGGAAGCGCTAGAAGATTTTAGACGAACCGAGTACGCGGTATGAAATCCGGCGCGCGAACGAACTGGCGCTCCGGAGCAAACGATAGGGAAGCAAGGAGAAGTCAACCATGCCAGTCTTTACATTTTCTGGGAAGAGCGAAAACGGAGAGAAAGTCAGCGGCGAAAGAGTTGCAGCCAACAAGCAAGCGTTGGCGGCTCAGTTGCGCAAGGAGCGCATCAACGCCGGTGCCATACGCGAAAAAGGCAAAGAGTTTGCCATGCCGACCTTCGGCTCTGGCAAGGTCAAGACCAAGGAGATCGCCATCTTCTTCCGTCAGTTCTCGGTCATGATCGATGCCGGTCTGCCGTTGGTGCAGTGTCTGGAAATCCTGGCTGCAAACCAGGAGAACCAGGCATTCCAGAAGACGCTGACCGGGGTGCGAACCACGGTGGAAGGCGGCTCGACTCTGGCCAACGCCATGCGGCAATACCCCAAGATCTTCGACGATCTCTCTACCAACATGATTGAGGCCGGTGAAACTGGCGGTATTCTCGACATCATCCTGCAACGCCTGGCGCAGTACGTCGAAAAGGCCGTGAAGCTACGCGGGGCGGTGAAGTCCGCTTTGATTTACCCCGTCTCGGTCATCAGCATGGCAGTCCTCATCGTGGCCGCACTGCTAAAGTGGGTGGTCCCGATCTTCGCCAACCTCTTCGCGGGATTGGGAGTGGCTCTGCCCTTGCCGACCCGCGTAGTGGTGGGATTGAGCGGATTCGTAGGTCAGTTCTGGTGGTTCTTTATCGTCGGCATCGCGGCCATGGTTTTTGGTGTCAGGCAGATCCGCAAGAATCCCAAAGGCCGCTACTACCTGGATTACGGACTGCTAAAAATGCCGATTATCGGCATGCTGCTGCGTAAGATCGCGGTTGCCCGCTTTACCCGAACGCTGGGTACCCTGATCACCTCGGGCGTGCCCATTCTTGAGGGACTGAGCATCACGGCCCGAACCTCGGGGAACGCAGTTCTGGAAGAAGCGTTGATGAAGGTGCGCAAGGCCATTGAAGAGGGCCGCACCATTGTTGATCCACTGCGCGAGTCCGGAGTCTTTCCCAACATGGTGACCCAGATGATCGGAGTGGGCGAAGCCACCGGCGCTATGGATGCCATGCTGCAAAAGGTCGCCGATTTCTACGAAGACGAAGTTGATGCAGCGACTAAGGACATGCTGGCGATGTTGGAGCCAGTCTTGATCGGCTTCCTCGGTTTTGCGGTGGGCGGGATCGTTGTTTCGCTGTATATGCCGCTGTTCTCGCTGATCGCCAAAATGTCTGGCTAAACGCGAAAAATCAGGGCGGGGGCAGGCTTGAGAATGACAAACCAGCCAGCCTCCGCCGGTGGAGTAGGTCCTTCTGCCAAGGAAATTGGAGTTGCGCGACCGCATTTCCCGAGCAAGGGCACGGAAATTGGGATCAGGCATGCAATCCATGTTCGATGAGCGGCTGTGGCTGGCCTGGCTGGTCAAGGTTCGCATCCTTATCCTGACCCTCCTATTGGGAATCGAGCTGGCCATCTCGCAGCTCACTCCCACTCCTTTGCCGCTTAGGCTGTTTGTTAACGCCATCCTGCTGTGGTACGCCATCTCAATTTTCTACGTATTGCTATTGTCTTTTTGGCAGGAGTACCGCATTCAGGCGGTGTTGCAGGTACTCACTGACCTGGCTCTCGTGAGCCTGGTCGTCTACGCGACCGGAGGAGTCGACAGTTCCCTCAATTTCCTTTACCCGCTGGTCATCATCGTAGCCTGCATTCTCTTGCCGCGGGTGTGGGCGTATCTAACGGCCGCGCTGGCATTCATTCTCTATGGAACGGTCCTGGAGCTCACGTACTTTGCAATTATTCCTTCGTATTCGACAACTCATCCGGAACTGAAAGCGCTGCAAGCCATTATTTTCGTCAACCTGTTCGGTTATCTCGCGGTCTCGTACCTTGCGGGCCTGCTGGCAAATAAGCTGCGACAGGTGGACGTGAAGCTGAAGCACACCAGCGGTGCGCTGGAAAATCTGCAGGCCTTGCACGAGAACATTATCCAATCCATCACCGGAGGACTGATCACCACTGGGCTGGACGGCCACATTACACTCGCCAACACTGCAGCGCAGAAACTCTTAGATCGCTCGGAAGACGATCTGCTGGACCAGCCGGTGAACCAGCTTTTTCTGGATCCTTTACCCAACGTTGACTCTGAACCGGCTCACGGAGAAGTCCGGTGGGTTGCGCCTAACGGCTACCGAAAAACTTTCCGGGTGCTGGTTTCCTCGCTGGCGGTGCCGGAGCGGGGCACGCTCGGTTTCGTCTACACCTTCGATGATTTGACGGAAATCCGCCGCCTGGAACGCGAGGTTCGCATGCAGGACCGCCTCGCGGCAGTGGGGCGCCTCGCGGCTGCTATTGCGCACGAGATTCGTAATCCCCTGACCTCGATTGCGGGGTCCGTTAGCATGCTTTCGGAAATCCCCGACCTGGGCGAGGAACATCGGCACCTGCTGCAGATTGTTACCCGGGAGTCGGAGCGGCTGAACACGATCATTACCGATTTCCTGGCTTACTCTCGCGGCCGCCAATACAGATTCGCCAAAGTTGACTTGCTGCCGCTTCTCGAAGACACTCTCACCCTGCTGGAACATCGACTCGCGGCACAGAATCCCGGCATCCGGGTCGATCGAAAATATGGCATGAAAGAGGCCTGGGTCTCGGCCGACGGTGACAAACTCAAGCAGGTGTTCTGGAATTTCTGCGAAAACGCCGTTCGCGCCATGTCTGCTGGAGGCACGATTACCGTTTCTGTCGAACCAAGCGAACAAGACTGGCAAATCAATTTCGCCGATACCGGCCCCGGAATGAGCCAGCAGCTCATCGAGAAAGTGTTCGAGCCCTTCCAGTCCCAATTCGAAGGTGGCACGGGGCTCGGCCTGGCCATCGTCTATCAGATCGTCCAGGCTCATGAAGGCAAGGTTTGGGCGCGCTCCAAGCTGGGGCAAGGTAGCGTGTTTGTGCTTCGCCTGCGGCGCTACGCGGCTGGAGAGACTCTTCCCGTTTCACAACCCGGCTCTGCAGATCAAGCCTCCGGAGCGCTGCTCGACAGCACAATCGTCGTGGCGGCCAAGGCAGGAGGCGCCCATGGGTAACATTCTGGTTTGCGATGATGAGCGCTCCATCTGCGAGATGCTGGACATCGCCCTGCGCCGCGAAGGCCACAAAGTCGAGACAGCGAATTCGGGCGAGGCCGCGAAGAGAAAACTGGACGGCGCCCTGTACGATGTCATCGTGACCGACATCAAGATGCCGAAGATCGATGGCATCGAAGTGCTGCGCCACGCTCACCAGATCTCTCCCGACTCAGCGGTGATTCTGATCACGGCGGTCGACGACTACGAGGCTGCAGTCCAGGCGGTGAAAGCCGGCGGCGCCACGGACTACATCCGCAAGTCTCCCGGCCTGGTCGATGAAATTAAACTGGCAATCAATCGGGCGCTCGAAAAAGTAGCGCTCAGCCGCCAGAATTTTGCCTTCAAACGCGACGCCGCCACCCGCAACTCGCTGGACAACATCATCGGCGTAAGTCCCGCGATGGAGAAGTTGAAGCAGACCATCCGCACCGTCGCCTCGACGCAAAGCACGGTCCTGATTTACGGCGAGAGCGGAACCGGCAAGGAACTTGTGGCCCGTGCCCTGCACGTGTGCTCTCCGCGCGCCGCCGAGCCGTTTGTTTCCATTAATTGTGGCGCTTTCCCCGAAACCCTGTTGGAGAGCGAACTCTTCGGTTATGTGAAAGGCGCATTTACCGGAGCGAATCAGAACAAACGCGGCTTGTTTGAAGTCGCCGATCAGGGCACCATTTTTCTCGACGAAATCAGCGAGATGAGCCTGACCATGCAGGTCAAACTGCTGCGGGTGTTGCAGGAGCGCTCGGTGCGCCCCGTCGGAGGAACGAACGAAATTCCCATTGATGTGCGCGTGATCGCCGCCACCAACCGTGATCTCGACAAACAGGTTGCGGACAATACGTTTCGCGAAGACCTGTATTACCGGCTTAGCGTGATTCCGGTTTCCGTGCCGCCTCTGCGCGAGCGTCGCGAAGACATTCCATTCCTGGTCAATCACTTTCTCAAGAAGTATGCGCCGGGAGCAGGCAAAAGCATTCAAAGAGTGAACCCGCAATCGCTCGAAGCGTTGGGGGGCTATGAATGGCCAGGCAACGTGCGCCAGCTGGAAAATACGATCGAGCGCGCCGTCGCACTGGAGACCGGAGAAGAGCTGCGCGTAGATCTGCCGGCGGAAAAAGCCAAGGCCCGTGCCGCAGCCGCCGGCGTGGGTTCTCCGGGCATTGGAACTCCCGCCAGTCTTGGAACTCTACCCGATGGCATGGACATGGAGAAGTACGTAGCCGATATCGAGAAGTCGCTTCTGCTGACCGCACTGACCCAGTCGAATGGTGTCCAGACCCGCGCCGCCGACCTGCTGAAGATTTCCTACCGGTCATTCCGTCATCTGATGAAGAAGTACGAACTCTAGCTGTCAGCTTTCCGCCGTCAGCTCAACGAAACCACCTGCACAGCTTCGGTCATCAATCAAGAGGGTTCGCTGAAGGCTCACAGCTGAAAGCTGATAGCTAGGATTTCTTTTCTTTCAACTGCTGTTTCCACCCCAACACCCTCGCCTTAGCGCCCTCCGCTTCCGCTTCAGGGATCATGCCTTTCTTCTGGTAAAGAACCGACAGGCTGGTATAGGCGAGCACGTCCTCCGGATCGATTTCCGCGATGCGCTTGGCCACCGTGATCGCTTCATCCAGCCGGACGAGATCCTGTAAAGCCCGGGCCAGGCCGTGCATGGCTTCCGTGAAAGTCGGATCTGCTTCCAGAGACTTCTCATATTCCGACACAGCACGCTCGTGCTCGCCTTCAGAGACCAGGTCCAGTGCGGCATAGTAGTGGTCTTCGGCTTTCCTGCGTGCTTCTTCGTCGGCCATAAAGCGGGAATCCTCTGGCAGAAAAGGGATTCTAGCATGCGGCAATTGCGTTACGACGAAGCGCCATCCAGTAGTCGAACACTTGCGCGATAAGAAGAGTATAGTTTTCGGTATTGTGGGGAAGCGAAAATGCGCTCACAAGAAATTGCGGCTGGATTTCTGCGGGCCGTTGGACTGCTATTCGTCATTCTGGGTTTAGTCCATTTGGCAGCAACCCCGTATATTCCGCCTTTGTTGGGAGAACCTTCATCTGTTGTGTACCAGCGAGCCGTGGGGCGACGCTCTTGGATCACGTGTTGTTTGGTATTCTCTTGTTGCCCCTGGGTTACACGACATGGCTCGCGGCTGCCGTACATAATCGCAATCAGACCTGGGCCAGGCGACTGTTGGTGGTAAACGGAGTCGCTCTGCTGACTTTTCCCGTATCCCTGGCGCTATTTATGCGTCGGCCGGAGTACTACACCGCTCCCCTGTTCCTCGCTGCGGTAATTCTGATAGGAGCCATTTCCTTAATGACGCTCATCGGCGCATGGCTGGTGGGACGCGGCGGAGTCTCGTCGGGGAACGTTTCGAGAGAGATCGGCTAAGATAAATCCATGCGCTACATGCTTCGATTCCTGTGGAACGCTACCAAAGGCCATCATCTGAGTCCATGGCGCAGTCCCTACCTGCTGTGGCGAATCGAAACTTACTGTGGCGTGAAGATGCAGCAGATTGGAATTCTCGAATTCTGGGAGTTCACCTGGCGGGAGCGCAAGAATCTGTGGCGGTTTCTGAAATGGACGGCGGAAATGGATCGCTACGTTCACCCCAAACCGAAGAATTCCTAGTCTAGTGCCCGTTCCTTGCCGCTTCGGCGCTTTCGAGGACGATATTCACTTCGCTGCCCTTGCCGGCGCCGATGATTTGCGCGGCAGCCGCGCGATTGGCCGAAATCTCCAAATAACCCATGCTCCCCAGGATCCCGAAGAGTTCATTGGGAGCGCCCTCGGCATAATTCGTGTGAATCTCGGTGATCTCACGCTTGGCTACCAGAATCTTGAATCTCGGCGGATCTGCCTGGAATAACGCCGGAACGTCCTGTGGCGTGAAATTCGTAACCATATTTCCGAAACGGTCGACCCTGAGGATGACACCCCGTAGTGTCCGCGCATCGACCGGCTTCGGCTTGGGCGCGTTGAAGCGTATGTAATCCGTGATCTCCTCGCCAAATTTCGCGGGTTCAACGCCCTTGGCAAGGTACGCAACCACAGGTGCAAAAATGTCGCGCGCATGGAACGTGGTGCTCAAAGGCTGCCGGTAGTAATGGTCCGCAACGATGTGACGTACTTGCACACGCTCCGCTTGGCTGTAGACGAGCGAGAGTACGCCGTTGTCGGGCGCCACAAAGTAGTAACGTCCGGTGGACAAGAGAATGGGGCGCCGTTCCGTGCCGACCCCGGGATCCACAACTACAAGGTGAACCGTCCCGTTAGGGAAATACGAGTACGACTGGGCGATCGCCAGGGCGCCATCGAGCACATCGAAGGCTTGTACCGCGTGGCAAATGTCCACGATTTCGGCTTCAGGAACTATGTCCAGAATGACGCCCTTGATCGTCCCGACGAAATGGTCGTTGAGTCCAAAGTCGGTGGTTAGAGTGATGAGCGGACGGTTCGCCAATGTTCTTCCTTGCCCCTACGGGATTCTGCCGGGAAAACTCGAAAGTAACCTGCCGCCAACAGTGGCGTCAAGACACGGAGGTAATTGGCACACCTGCCGCGGAGTGATGGACCTTACTCGTAGCGCAGCGCTTCGACTGGATCCAAACGCGAAGCTTTGAGCGCAGGAAAGAATCCCGAAATCACGCCCACCAGTGCCAGGATCGTAAAAGAAACCGCGATCACGACGAACGAGGCGTGCAGGAAAATATCGCCCTCGTGATTGGCTGTTTCGTAGAGTTGACTGTACAGGGGCATGGGTGGAATCACCCAAGTCAGAAGAACGGCAACGCCAATGCCGATCAGGCCGCCGGAAAACGTCAGCACCAGCGCCTCCAGCAGAAACTGCGTCAGCACCTGCCATTTTCGCGCCCCCAGCGCTTTGCGAAGCCCGATCTCACGGGTGCGCTCCGTGACTGAAACCAACATGATGTTCATCACACCGACGCCGCCGACTCCCAATGTAACCGCGCCAATCAGTCCGAGCACGGCCTGCAAGCCGAAAGAGAACCCATCTAGCATCGTCCGGTCTTCGATCGTGTCCCACACCGGCGTTGCCTTTTCGTCTCTCGGATCGAAGTGATGACGCCGCGCAATGACTTCGCGCGTCGCCGCCAATGCCTTCTTATTGAGTTCCGGCGCGGTGGGTTGGATCACAATCAGATCCGGATTGCGGATATTCTTGAGATCCCGATACGTGTCGAAGGGAACGAAGCCGTCGTTATTGTCTGGGCCGTTGTAAGAGGAATCCTGAATCTTGTTTCGCAAGAGTCCGATCACTTCAAAATCCAGCCCCCCGATGCTCACCGATTGACCTATAGAGGGCGCGCCCTGGAAAACTCTTTTGTCCGCGATATGGCCGAGGATCACCACCCGGTTGTGTTCCGCGAAATCGCGGTCGCTAAAGTAGCGACCGTCTTCTATGTCGAGCTTGCGCATCTGCCCGTACGGCAGATCCACCCCACGCACCTTGAGCGACACCACTCGAGTGGCGTATTTGAAGGGAAGGTTGCGGTTGACCTCGCCGCTGACCGCGCGCACGATGGGCACTTCCTCGCGGATAGCCTGCACGTCTTCGTACTCAAACTTGATTTTCTTGCCGGCCCGCTCCCCACCCGCCTGCATGCTAGTCTGCCCCGGGTAAATGACGATCACGTTGTCGCCCATATTCAGGAAAGCGTGCAGAACACTGCCGCCCAAACCTTGCCCATAGGCCAAGAGGATCACGACCGACACTAGTCCCCACACAATGCCCAGCATGGTGAGCGCTGAGCGAAGCCGGTGGCGCATCAGCGCTTGCCAGCTTTGGCAGATCAGTTCTTTGAGGAACACGCAGCCAGTTAAATTGGCTGATCTCCAATTGTCAATTGGAAATTGAAAGCCCGCGGCAGGTTCGTAGGCGTTCTATTGAATCTCAATATTCCCTGAGCCCGTTTCCACCTCCACCGGAACCCCGCCGCCATGGACTTTTCCACGCAACTCCTTGCGGCCCATGGTTCCTTGCACAGTAACCGGTTGGCTCACTGTGATGGAGCCCGAACTGGTGTGAGCATCAAGATCGAAGCCCGCATCAGATGCCAACTTGAGATGGATGTTGCCGGAACCCGAATGCACCGTCCATGCACCCGTGGGTTCGCCTTCCGCGGTGATAGTGCCACTTCCCGCTTCGGCTTCGAGCGAACCACGAACACCGCGCAGCTCGATGCCGCCGGATCCGGTATCTGCGTGCACTGATCCGGATGCCGTCTGCTCCAGAGTAATGTGGCCACTGCCCGTGCGCCCCTCAAATCCGCCCGCGATATCCGTCGCCCGAATTGATCCGCTGCCTGCCTTCGTGCGCACGTCCCCTTTGACCCGATCGATCTCAATTCCTCCCGAGCCAGAATCTGCGCGAACCGTATCCCCAATGTCTGAAACTTTCAGACTTCCCGATCCCGACTCGATCTCGATTTGTTTCCGAAGGCCTTCTACGCTCTGACTCCCCGAGCCGGTGTGGGAATGCAACTGCGTGTCTGCGGGGACGACAAGATCGTAGCTGATGGAAATGCTGCGTAGCGGTTCTACGTCATCAATGTGGCCAATACGAATGTCATTGCCACTCTGCTGGATCGGAGGGTTGGCCTCGATGCGCTTTATGCGTTCGTCGGCGCCGCCTCCGAACCAATTTGTAACCTTGATGTGACCCGTGATTTGCACCTCGGACGAACTTCCCGTACGCACATTCACACTTCCTGATCCGGTGCTCAGGTCGAGATTCACCGGGCCGGTCACCTGCAGCGTCCGCTGGAATGATCCCTCCGACGAAGCCGCGGCGGGTGTGGGCTGCAGGCAAGCCAGAGCCGCGATCATCAGACTCGCGAGAATCAGCGAACTTCCTTTGATCTTCATAGTCCCTCTTTTCACCTTTCAATTGACCGTGTGCGTCGCCTGAGCCAGTACTGCGAGAGATCGAGTCGCCGATCGATCCACACTTGATATATACGGATTCGATCGACATAAGTTCGATCTAAATGGCACTCCTCCCCGAATCGCTATCATTCGTAGCGCAACGAGTCTACAGGTGCCATCTCGGCTGCCCGTTGCGCCGGATACATGCCCGCCGTAAGCGTAATCACGGAGAGCGTTAGCACCGACGCTACGATAGACGCGCCAGAAACGATTGGGTGAGGAACAAAGTCAGGCAGCGGAATCGCCGACATTGCCGCACATAGGCCTACGCCGGCGGTCAACCCCAAAACACCGCTGACCACGGTTAAAATCGCGGACTCAGCAAAAAACTGCCGCAGTATGTCTCTGCGGGTGGCTCCTAGCGCCTTGCGGACCCCAATCTCTCGCGTCCGTTCCGTCACCGAGACCAGCATGATATTCATCACCCCGATCCCACCCAGGCATAGGGTAATAATGGCGACACAACCGAAGAAGATCGTAATCACGCTGAAGATGTTCTCGACCAGCTTGGCTCCATCCATCGTGTCCCAGATGAAAAGAGCGTCCTTGTCTTTCTCGTCGAAATGGTGAACTCGGCCTAGCGATCGCCGTACTTGCTGGACGGTTTCTTCGTGTTCGTCAGGATTGCTGACTTCGAAGACGATGTCGTCTACAAAGCCGCGCACCACACCCTTCTTTTCCGGCCGAGGGAAATCTCGAGCCACGGCTGAATAGGGCGCGAACAGAAAATCATTATCAGGCCCGCTGTAGTTGGAGTTTTGAGTCTTCTTTTCGAGGAGTCCGATCACCGTGTATGGAACTCCCTTGATCTCGAGGTTGGCTCCCAAGGCAGGTTTGCCGCTGAACAGCTGTTTACGAGCCGCATCGCCCAAGATCACGACGCGACGACCCTCGGATTCGTCTTCCTCCGTCATCAGCCGACCTTTACCGAGTTCCAGGGAGCGAAAAGTCTGGAAAGCGGGCCACACCCCTACGACTTCACGGTTCGCCGAGTTGAACTGGCTTACCTCCGGAACCGAGCGCCTCAGCTCCGGACTCACATTCTTCACCATATAACATTCATCGCGAATCAGGATGGCGTCGTCAACCGTCAAAGTGATTTCGCGCCCCGCCGCCAAACCTCCCACCTGGGAGCTAGTCCGTCCACCCCAGATGATGACCAGGTCTTTGCCCAGCGCCTCCATCCGCTTTTTCTGATCCACGCTGAATCCCCGGCCCAATCCAACCAGCAGAATGACCGAAGCGATTCCCCAAACGATGCCAAACATCGTCAGGAAAATCCGCATTTTGTGTGCCTTAAATGTCGCCAGCGTCTGGCGAGTGATCTCCAGGAGATTCATGGATCGGGGGAGCTCCATTGAATGCTGGAGAGGAGGATACAACTTTAGGATTCAGATTGGTACAAGTTCATGGAGAAAAAATCCGGTGTCATCCTGAGGAAGTGCGGTCCTTCGCAACGCGAAGGACCGCCGACGAAGGATCTATGCACGTTCCGGCCGACAGTTCCTACTGCAAAACGACCTGATCGCCTTCTTTCATTCCGCTAAGCAGCTCAGTCTTGGCGCCATTTGAGATGCCAATGTTAACCGCGAGCTTCTTCTTTCCATCCTTGGCCTTAGGATCAGGAATCTCGACCGATGCCTTCTTGTCCTTGTCGTAGATAATCGCGCCTTCCGGAATTTGCAGCACATTCTTGTGCTCTTCCAGAATGATTTCCGCGTTAGCCGTCATCTCCGCCTTCAACTCTCCGCCCGGGTTATTAATGGAGACGCGCACCTCGAAAGTGGTTACATTGTCTTTCTCCACGCCCATCGGCGAGATCTTGGTAACCTTTCCATTGAAGGTCTTATCTTTGAAGGATTCCACCTTAATCCGCGCCGGCTGTCCCAGGTAAACCTTCCCGATATCGCTCTCATCCACCTTGCCCTTTACATAGACTTCGCTGGTATCGCCCAAGGTCATGACCAAAGTGGCCGAAGAACCCAGCACAAGAATGGAGCTCACCGCGTCGCCCATTTCAACGTCGCGCGAGAGAACGATGCCGTCGATCGGCGAAACAATATCCGTGTAGCTAAGCTGCTCTTCCAGTTGCTTCAGGTTCGCCTGATCCCGCGCCATCTCGGCCTGCGACTGCGCGATCTTCGCTTTCAAAACCGTCACTTGCGCTTTGGAGACGTTCTGTTTGTTCTGGGCCATCTGGTAGTTTTTCTGTGCATCGTCCAGCGCGGAATCGGAGACAACGCCGTCTTTTTCCATCTCAACCGCGCGGTCATAAGCCCGTTTCAGCAAAGGAACATCCGGACCCTCCGCGTCCACTTTGGCTCGCTCATAATCAGCCTGTGAGCTGGCCAAATTGGCCTGGGCCGCTTGCAATGCCGCACGAGACTGCTCCACCTGTGCTTCGATCTCGATCTTGTCCAACTGCGCCAGAAGCTGACCCTTTTTTACCGTGTCACCGTACTCCACCAGGAGCTTCTTCACGATGCCGCTGGCTTTCGACTTAACCTCGACCTTGGTGATGGGAGTGACCTTGCCCGTGGCCACCACGCTCTTAGCCAAATCGCCTTTTTCGACTTTCGCCAACTTCGAGGGATCAATCTTCGTTCCACCTCGGGTGAAGGCGAACAGTGCTCCCGCAAACACCAACAAAACTGCCACAATGATGCCGATAATTATGATCCGCTTGCGCCGCTTCTTCTTGCCATTGCTGTTGCCGTTCACGTCCGCCTCCTAACGTTCTTCAGCCTGCTATTGGTTACTACGAAGGTTGTTCGGGTTTTGTTCCTCGGATACCGTTACGCCCGCTGCATTAGACCGGGAAACCTCAGAAATGGAAGCAGAGAATCTTCCGGAAAGATGTGGAGTTCCAGAGGCAAACCACAATTCGAGGTTTTCCAGAGCTACAACCCATTCTACATCGCCGTCGCCTCTCTGGGAATGCGATACCGCCTTTGAAATGTTAGAATTACCCATCCATGATCGCCTTTGTGCTGATCCGGGTGTTTTTGATCCTGCTCCTGGTCGCAGCCAACGCGTTCTTTGCCGCGGCCGAATTCGCCCTGGTAAGCATCCGCGAAACCCGCATTCAGCAGTTGATCGAAGCCCGCCGCATCGGCGCCCGCATTGTCCAAAAGCTGCACCGTAATCTCGATGAGGTAGTCAACGGGGTTCAGCTAGGGATCACGGTCGTAAGCCTGACCCTCGGTTGGGTTGGCGAACCGCTCCTCGCCCACATGGTCGAGGAGGTTCTCGGCCAGATTCCACACGCCAACATCTACGCCCACGGAATTGCCATTGGCATTGCTTTCGTCCTCATCACCTGCCTGCACGTAATCCTCGGCGAACTGGTTCCGAAATCCCTGGCACTGCAACGCGGAGAGCAAGTCGCGCTGGCCGTCGCCGCCCCCATGGAAGTTTTCCTCACCCTGACCCGCCCCTTTATTTTCGGAATGAGCGCCGCGGCTGGCTTTGTATTACGCATGTTCGGTTCGCGCAAAGTCCGGCAGGGACCCATACATTCTCCCGACGAACTCAAGCTCATCGTCACCGCCAGCCGCCAGTTCGGCCAAATCCCTCCCTTCCAGGAAGAAATGATCCATCACGCCCTGGAACTCGAGAGCATCACGGTGCGCGAAGTGATGGTCCCTCGGCCCGACATTTTCTCCCTCCCCGGAGACCTCTCACTCGACGAAGCGTTAGCGCGCGTGGTCGAAGAGCAGCATTCCCGTATTCCCGTCTATGACCCGCAACGCGGGCCCGAGCACATCATCGGAGTTCTCTACTCCAAGGATCTGATGCGATGGGCGCGGCTCCGCCTGACTCAGCCCCTCGCTGCCCGAGCCTCGGCAATGAAAGTCAGCCAGATTATGCACGACGTCCTGGTCGTGCCCGAAACCAAAGTGCTCACCGAAATGCTCGAAGAATTCAAAGATCGCAAACGCCACCTGGCGGTTGTGGTCGACGAATTTGGCTCAACGGCTGGTGTGATTACGGTCGAGGACATCCTCGAACAGTTGGTCGGGGAGATTGAGGACGAATTCGACGTTCCCCCGCCGGAGCAGCCCGTTCTCCCTGGCAAGATCGCTCTCGTGCTCGAAGGTTCATTCGGGATTCGCGATCTCGAATCGCAGTATCAGCTCTCACTGCCTCGTGATGGCGGCTTCGAAACCCTGGCAGGATTTGTGCTCGCCCGCCTGCAGAGGATTCCCCGCGTCGGCGATGCCTTCGACTACGAAGGCCACCGCTTCACCGTGGAACAAATGGAAGGTCACCGCATCGCCAAGGTACAAATCGAAAAACTCGAAGCGGCCGCCGTCGGCAAGGCCGGAGACTAGCGAAGGAAATCCAGAATGCAAAGCATAAAACAACTGCGTACCTTGATTAACGAAGTTCCATCGCGGCTGAGCAAACTTTCGTCGTCCCAGGTGGAACTCAAACTATCATCCTCGAAATGGTCGCCCAAAGAAGAGCTCGGACACCTCTTAGACTCCGCCGCCAACAACCATCAAAGAATTGTCCGCACTCAACTCGAAGACGGGCCCAGGATGCCGGGCTACGACGGCGACGCCTGGGTCGAGCTTCATCGATATCAGAAGCGAAACTGGCAGGAACTGATCGAACTCTGGCGAGCCCTCAATTTGCAACTCCTTGTCGCCGCCGAAGCCGTTCCCGATTCCGCCTGGTTGCGCACCTGCACCATCGCCGACTCCAAGCCGCTGACTCTCAAGTTCGTCTTCGAAGATTATCTCGACCACATGATGCATCACCTGGCTCACATCGGCATTGAAGTGCACGACCTGAAGCGAAGCGTTGCGTAATAAAAAGCCCAACGACGAGCAAGCAACAACCAACGACTGAATGCTCCGCTACCTCACCCATCGCGTGCTGTACACGCTCCCGGTAGTCTGGCTGGTGGTCTCGCTAGTGTTCCTTCTAATCCACCTCGTCCCCGGCGACCCCGTAATGCAAATGCTCGGAGAAGGCGCCCCAGCCGCGGACGTCGAAGCCACCCGCCACGCCTACGGCCTCGACGTCCCGCTCGGCCAGCAATACCTTCATTACTGGAAAGGCGTGCTGCACGGCGATCTCGGCCCCTCGCTGCGTTTCAATCAAAACGTCGCTACGCTCATTGCTCAGCGTTACCCGTACACGCTGCAACTGACCCTCGCAGCGTTGTTGGTAGCCATCCTGCTCTCGATTCCAGCCGGTGTCCACTCCGCCCAACGGCGCAACCGCTGGGACGACCGCCTGCTCAGCGTCGTCAGCCTCTTCGGACTATCCTTCCCAAACTTCGCCCTCGGCCCCATTCTGATCTTGTTTTTCGCCATCAAGCTGGGACTGCTGCCGGTCTCCGGCGCCGGATCGCCCGCGCATCTGGTTCTCCCAGCCATCACCATGGGAGGAGCCCTCGCGGCCATCCTCACCCGCATGGTCCGCACATCCATGCTCGAAGAACTGGGCCAGGACTACATCCGCACCGCCCGCGCCAAAGGTTTGCCGGAGCACGTGGTGGTCTATCGCCATGCCTTGCGCAATGCCATGATCCCAATAATCACGGTGCTGGGATTGCAGTTTGGTGCTCTGCTAGCCGGGGCGATTGTTACGGAAACTATCTTTTCTTGGCCGGGAATCGGCCGTCTCACGATTCAGGCCATCGGCAACCGCGATTACTACCTCGTCCAGGGATGCATCCTGGCGATTGGCCTAACCTACATTGCCGTGAACTTCTTGACCGACTTGCTGTATTCGGTGGCGAACCCGCGGATCAGGCAGTGAGCTGCGATCAACCAGAACGAATTACCGACAGGCTTTGGCAAAACTCTATAAACGTATAACCTAAGGTACAACCATGAAGCGTCTCCCTTATTTGCTCTCGATTCTCGTCGTGGCCTTAATCTGCGTCGGCCAGAACCCAACCAGTTCTGACGCGCCTTACAAGAACCCTGCCGTGCCCGTGGACCAGCGGGTCCAGGATCTGCTCGGTCGCATGACGTTGCAGGAAAAAGTCGCCATGCTGAGCGGCGCCAACTGGATGCAGACCGTCCCCAACCAGCGGCTTGGCATTCCTTCGATCAAAATGGCCGATGGTCCTCTCGGCATAAGATCATGGGCCGGACCCTCCGCCGAGACTGGACCGGAAGTTTCCAAGAAACAAGTCCCTGCAACGGCCTTCCCCGCCGGCGTAGCTATGGCCGCGACCTGGGACACGGATCTCGTGAAAAGCGAAGGGCAAGCGATCGGACAGGAAGTCAAAGCTCTGGGCCGCGACATGATTCTCGGGCCAACCGTGAACATTAACCGCACTCCGCTCTGGGGAAGAAACTTCGAGGGCTACGGTGAAGATCCTTATCTCGCCGCACGCCTGGCGGTGGCTTACATCGAGGGAGTTCAGAGCGAGGGCGTGATCGCGACCGTCAAACACTTTGCCGCCAACAACCAGGAGTTCGAACGGCATCGCATCAATGCGGTGGTTGACGAGCGCGCGTTACACGAAATCTATTTTCCGGCATTCAGAGCGGCGGTCAATGAAGGCGGCGTCTGGTCCCTGATGTCGGCCTACAACAAACTCAATGGAGTTTACTGTGCCGAAAACCCTGCGATCTTGAAGGATGTTCTGCAAAAACAATGGAACTTCAAAGGCTTCGTCGTCTCCGACTGGGGCAGCACCTACAGCACCGTCGATACGGTCAACGCTGGCATGGACCTGGAGATGCCCGGCGGCCCGCCGATGAAAGAATGGCTGGTAAAACCGCAGTCGGTAGCTGCGGGCAACGGCGGGGGCTGGCTAGTTCCTGAGAAAGTGCTTCCGGAAGTTTCTTCGGGCAACATTTCTCCCGCAACCATCGATGACAACGTCGGCCGCATGCTCCGCATCATGTTCGTCAGCGGGCAATTCGATAAGCCACACGTCGCAACCGGAGAAATCGATACCCCGGCTCAGCGGGCTCTGGCGCGCAAAGCTTCCACCGAGAGCATTGTGCTCCTTAAAAACGACGGCGATTTGCTGCCAATCGATCCGGCGAAAATCCACTCCCTCGCTGTCCTTGGGCCAAGCGCTGCGGTAGCCAGAACCGGTGGTGGCGGCAGTTCGCTGGTCACTCCCAAATATTCGGTAAGCCCGTTGAAAGGAATTCAGGATCTAGCCGGCAACCGCGTGCAAGTCACCTATGCGTTGGGCGTTTCCATGGAGGGCGAGGATCCCAGCAAGGACACACCCGAGGCGCAAGAACAACTGAGAAATGAAGCCGTTAGCGTTGCCTCCAAGGCGGACGCCGCTGTCATCGTTGTCGGCAGATCGGCGAAACTCGAGTCCGAGGATTTTGATATCAAGTCGCTCGATTTGCCCAGTGGCCAGGATGAACTCATCGAGGCCGTGGCAAAAGTCAACAAGAACACCATCGTCGTGATCAACGCAGGTGGTCCGGTAATTATGTCGAAATGGATTGGGCAGGTCGAGGGCATTTTGGACTTGTGGTATGGCGGACAGGAAGGCGGCAACGCCATCGCAGATATTCTGTTTGGCAATGCGAATCCCTCAGGAAAAATTCCGGTTTCCTTCGTGAAAGAGTGGAAGGATTCGCCCGCCTACGGACACTATCCCGGGGAAAATCTGCAGGTCGATTACGCCGAAGGCATTTACGTCGGCTACAGATATTTCGACAAGCACAAGGTCGATCCGCTCTTTCCCTTCGGCTATGGTCTTTCCTATACCAAGTTCGATTACAGCGACCTGAAGATTTCGCCGAACAAGATGTCGTCGGGCAATCCGGTAGAAGTGAGCCTTTTGGTCCGCAACAGCGGAACGCGCCCCGGCGCAGAAGTCGTCGAACTCTATGTGCATGACGAACACTCGATCGTGGACCGCCCCCTCCGGGAACTGAAAGGTTTTAGCCGGGTCGAGCTTGCACCCGGCGAGGCAAAGCCCGTCCGTTTTACCCTTGACCGGAGCGCCCTGGCCTTCTACAGCATTGCCAAAAAAGACTGGGTCGCAGCGCCCGGCAAGTTCGAAGTGCTGGTTGGAGGTTCGTCGCGCGACCTCAAGCTGAAAGGCGCGTTCGATCTCGAACCGTAATTCGTCTTACCTGTATCTAATCCCGAGGAGAATAAATTGCATGCGTGTCTCAATTCTCATTGTCGTGTTGGCATTGATGCTTACGCTTTCTGCAGCTGCCCAGACGCAGACCTCTGATGTTCAAACCTGGAACATCGATCCGCCCCACACCGCGGCGCAATTCTCGGTTCGCCACCTGGGAATCTCGACCGTCCGAGGTTCGTTCACCAAAGTCAGCGGTTCGGTTCAATACGATCCTGCCAATCCGGCCAAGACGACAATCGAGGCCACCATCGATGCTACTTCGGTAGACACGCGAGTAGAAAAGCGGGACAACGACTTGCGCAGTCCCAACTTCTTCGACGCGGCCAAATATCCCACGCTTACCTTCAAATCCAAGCGGGTAGAAGTAGCGGGAACTGGGAAGCTGAAGGTCACAGGCGACCTCACCATGCACGGCGTGACCAAGGAAGTCACACTCGATGTCGATGGCCCCAGCGCAGCGATCAAAGATCCGCACGGCAACCAGCACATGGGAGCTTCGGCCACAACCACAGTCAACCGCAAAGACTTCGGAGTGAACGGCGCCAGCACCTCGGTTGGCGATGACGTGTCAATCACCATTGATATGGAACTGGTGCATCCCGCCCCGGCTCCCTAATCGCAAGGTGAAGTCCCGGAGCAGCCTGTTCATCCGAGCACTGTCATCTTGAGCCTAGTGATTGCCTCGCCAGCGGGGCCACGAGATCAGTATGCGTCGCGCAGCGAAGGCCATGAGAACAATCTGTCATCCTGAGCGTAGTGACTGATTCGCGCAGCGAAGCAATCACGGAGTCGAAGGACCCCAATTTCTCAGACTCACACCCCGCTGCCGAAAGGAATTCCCACATTGAAGGCGCTCCCCGGAGACGGAAGCCGGTATCCGCGTTTTCCTGTTGACTCTCCGCCACAATGCGGATAACCTAATTAATATATCGTTATCTAGAAGATAATGAGCGATCTTTGAAAATCTGATGCTTGAGCTTTCCGTGCTGCCTCCCGGAACGGGAAACACCAGACGGGACTCTCTAGCCTAACTCCAATGTTCTCTAGATTTTGCGCGTAACTCCCGTAAACTCAAAGATCTACGACATAGTCATAAATTTAACCCTTTCGTTTCTAGACTTTGCGGACCAAGGGGGGAGGGGGGTACCCAGTACTAAAAAGTAAACTGTCCCGATTTGGGACAAGCGAAAGTAATCAAGCCGCGAAATCAAGATGCGGCATTCCCCGAAAAATCAGAGAAAATGTCAGAGAGCACTTCCGTATCTCTGATTAAAGCAGTAAGGCAGATGCCCAACCTCGACCCCAGAACTCGACCGGAAAAGCGTTCGTCGACGACCTTAGTGACTTCCGCGCGCCACACGCCGTGGCGTGGAGGTTCATTGGCATGAGCAATGCGAATGCAGCCGCGCCCGCGCCTTCGCCGTCCATCGGCGGTGTGCTGCTTGTATGCAACGATGCGGCGACCATCAAGCAACTCAGCGAATCGCTGCAGCAACTCGCCATGATCCCAGAGTTATGCGCGGAGATTCCCAATGCCCTGGTGATGTTGAACCAGCACAAGTTCGACGCCGTAATTGTGGACCTTCAACTCGGAGGCCAAATCAACGAGGTTGTGGAAAGAATACGACTCTCGTCGTGGAACCGGACCGCGGTGATATTCACCATCAGCAACAGCGACGCGGAAACCGCTGCCGCGTTCAAGTCAGGCTGCAACTTCGTGCTGAGGAGACCGCTTTCCCTTTCTTCGATTGACCGAAGCCTGAAGGTTGCTTACGGTCTGATCGTGCGCGAGCGCCGCCGCTACTTCCGCTGTCCGATAGAGATTCCGGCGACGATTTGCCGGCCGCCGCTGCCAGAAATTCATGGCAAGGCCGTGAACATCAGCGAGGGCGGAATCGCGATTGCAACTGCAGCCGCGCTCGATCCCGAGAGCAAAGTGCAGGTGCAGTTCAGCCTTCCCGGCGACCGGACCCCATTCGCGGTAGACGCGATGATTTGCTGGCGCAAGGATGCCTGCCTCGGATTGCGGTTCACTTCAATTTCTCCGGACCTGAGCTCGGAACTGCAAGCGTGGCTCTCGCGCCGCTTGGAACAAAGTCTTCCGGAGTCGGTCGCCGATAAATTTCGCAAGAGCGACGGCGATTGAGAGATGCTCTGAGAATCTGCACGGGATGAAGCGCAGCAACTAGCCTTTCACGGGTAATGCTCCTCTTCCCATTAAATTCCACTGCTGGCGAATAAAACTGAACAGCCCGCTGCGATCGCGAAACGCCTCCGTTCCGCCTTCTTTTGTCACTGAATAAGCTGCGCCAATGCTGGCAAAGGCGAGGCAATCCTCCAGTTTCGCACCGAGCAAGTACAAGTGGATGAATCCCGCATCAAACGTGTCTCCCGCGCCGATGTCATCGACCATTTTGACGCTTGGCGGCGTCTGGCTCCACTGCTCATCGCCCTTGCGACAAATAGCGGCGGCGGAGCCGCGTTTCACGACTACGACCTTCGCAAGTCCAGCCAAGACATTGAGCGCCTGCGAAAGATCGTCGGTGCGTGCGATCTTCTTGGCCTCGCGATCGTTGGGCAGAAATACATCGACGTATTTCAGGACTTCGAGCAGATCTTCGGCCCACCTATTTTCGGGATCATCGTTGGTGTCGAGCGAAGTCGTGAGACCGGCTTCTTTCGCCTGCCGAAATAGTTCCAGGATTCGGGGACGGAGAGCACGGTGCAGGAAGAAGGACGAAAGATGAAAGTGACGAGCGCTGCGGAGATAACCGAGGTCGATGTCGGAGTACTGCATCTCAAACATGGTTCCGGGATAGGTCAGCATATAGCGATGCTGGGGCTGAGGCAGCACGACGGTAAGTCCAGTGGATGTCTTTCCAACACCCTGCTTCATGCGGCTGATATCGACTCCCGCCGCGGACAAGCGTTCCGTGGCGATCTTCCCCAGAGGATCGCCGCCGGTCTTCGATATGAAGCCGACTTGAGTGCCAAGGGTGCACAGGTTGTGCGCGAAGATCGCCGACGAACTACCCAAGGAGAGAGCCATATTGCTAGCGAGGTGCTCGCGGTCCAGCACCAGGTCTTTGGGCAATCCGTAAAGGATGAGGTCGAGATTGATCTCGCCGACAACACAGACTTCAATCATTCAGACGTTCCTCGCACAACTCTTGAGCTAATGGAGCTTCGGTCAAGAATGGATACTCACATTTTGTACCACACGGCTGATGGCGCCGTTTGGACTCGGGCAATCGGGCCGCAGGTTCGAGCGCAGTGAAAGAAACAGACCAAGAACCTGTCCGAACATAACGTCCACTGGTGCACGATAATCATCGGCGACGGTGAAGGCTCCGGCAGGCGAGAGAATTTGTTCCGCCAGAGAGTTTAGCCCCTGCGTTGCGCTCCCGGCGATTACGACCCGGGTTGTGACCAGACGCTTTTCTCCAATCTCCTCCAGTAAGTTCCGTTCGTATTCCTGAACGCGCTTGTTGCCCGAAAGAAAGCACACAAACAGAGTGTCGTCGTCCAAGGCGGCCATGGGGCCGTGCCGAAGCCCTAAAGCCGACTCAGACATGGTGAGAACTTTGCCTGCGGTCAGCTCGAGCGATTTGAGGGCGGATTCCTTGGCCACAGCCCGCAACGGGCCGGAGCCAACAAAGCAAGCTTTGGAATAGGGCCCTTTCGCCAGCGCCGCGGCACAGTCGGCAGCGACGGGCAGAAAGCTCGTTCCGGCACCAATCAGTTGTCGCAGGACTTGATCGTATCTCTCCGGATGGTTGGCGTGAGCCAGGCACTGGCCGAAAACCACCATGTTAGAAAAGGAACTCGTCATGGCCAATCCCCGATCATTGATGGCGTCGTCCAAACAAATGCTCAGGACCTGGGGATTGCCGGCGCAGGCGCGAATCATTCGCCCGTTCGCGTTGCAGGTAATCACGAGATGGTGAATGTCCGGGCGGCGCTTGCAAGCTCTCTCCAACACCGCGACGCCTTCGGGACTGTCGCCCGACCGGGAAAACGAAATCCACAAATACTTCTTATCCTGAGTGCAGAGCTCGTCCATGTGAGTCAGCAGGTCGGTACTTGGAATAGCGGATACCTCACACAGCCAGGTCTTGCGGAACAAAAGCGCGACAGACTGCCCGATGTAGTCCGAGGTTCCGGCGCCGACGAGGAAAACCGCTGGCCTGAGGCGCGGATCTACCGCTAAACCGGCGCTGGCAAGGAATTCTCTGATCTCGGTCCGTCTTTTGTTGAAGAGGCCGAATGTGGACTGCCAGGTCTCGGGCTGCTGGGCGATTTCTGCGGGGGTATGGACCAGCCCGCGAGTTTTCTTCTCGCTCTCCGGCAGGTTCAACAATTCAGCAAGGGCATTCACTTTCAATTACTCCTCGATCGATCGAACAGATTCACGGCATTGCCATTTGGGAATGGTTCAGCATCACGGCTCGTACCAAAACACTGCGCCCTTCTCGATCGTGGGCAAAGTGTAGGTAACACCATTGGCGTTGACAGTTCCTTCCAGCGGTTGCACGTCGCCGAGAAACGGAAGAAAGAATCCGTGCCCCTTCGTCGCACCGGATATGGCGACTTGTACGCCGGTCTGTGGAGTCTGAATTGGATTCACTCCTCCGCGCAACCCGGCAAAGTTTGCAAGAAACACGTGAACATTCCCGTTAACTCGGGCGACCGAAGTTGCAAGCTGAGCCGAAGCAAGCACTCGGACCGCGGGTTGGGTTCTCAGGCTTTCCAGAAATTCATGCTCTTGATCAGGCGTTGTGCCTTCGAAATCTTTTTCCAGTGCCGCCGTGTAGTCCTTGCCGGGACATTTGCTAAAGCGGAGCACGTTCGCTCCGTTTCCGATGCCGGTAGCATCTTCTCCCGTAATCAGCAGAAGGTTGTCTCCCGCTGCGTATGTGCGCAATAAAGACTTTTCGCTCTCGCTCATGAGCCGCACATCAGGGAGAATCAGCGTCTTTCCCTGAAAAGCAGACAGCGTGCGGGGAGTGACGATCTGAAACTCCAGGTGCTTTTGCAGGAACAGAATGAGAATCCCGCGATAGGAAGCAATAAAATCCCTGGCGAAGAAATTGCGCGTCTCGGGAGAGAAGTAAACGCCGACTGGGGTAATTGGCGTCCGGGATGCGTAGAACGTTTTTTCGTGGGCTTTGATCCAAGAAAATATTTTCCTTCGAGTCGGTGGGTCGTTTGATCCGGCCATCGAATGTCCGGGGGCGTCCCAGAAATTCGCTCCTGCCATAATTTCTGAGGCGGTGAGATTCATCATCGCTTCCCGCCGGTCCACTTTCTTGTCGCCGTCCCATGAGTAGTTCAGGATCCAGGTTGCTTTTCCCTGCGCGAAGGCTCGGAAGGAGTGCATTCCCACCTGATAACTGAACCAGGCTAGCGGCGTTCTGGAGGAGGCCATGTGATCCCCGCTGCCGAATTCGTATTCATGGGCGACAGCATCGACGACCGGATAGAGGCTGTAAACATCTGCACCTACGCGGACAGATTCTTCCTCGATGCCGGGATAAATCTCGGGGATCGTTTTGATCTCGGGATTCACTGACTTCGCGGTTCGGTCAATTTCCTGCATAAAGTCGGTGAAAGTTTGGATCCTGAATTCAACCCACTCGCGAAAATTTGGATCGGAAAAGTCCCCCAGTTTCAGGTCTTTCTTCGCATCCAATCCAGTTTGCTTTTGAAATGCGGCTACAGTGTAGTCATCAAAGCTCGCCCAGGTATCTTCCCAACCGTCGAAATGCGTCATCCAGTATGGTATGTCTACATAGATTCCGTCGATGCCCGTGGCCGCAATCTGCTTCACCCGCTCCATGTAGATCTTGCGCCACGCTGGGGCGTACGGAGTGACCCATACGTCTTCATCGCCCTTCGCAATCCAGAAGGCTGTACCGCCTCCAAAGATTGCGGGCTCTCCCGTAATTTTCCGCTGCAGCCAGTCTGGATGATCTTTGGCGAGGGTGTGAGGAGTTTTATCGGCGTTGGCCGTGATGCACTCTGTTCCCGCGATGTATACGAATGCACGGTTGCCCACGGCGTGTGCCTTCTCTGCTACGGCACGAATTGCCTGCAGCTTTGCTTCGGGATTTACGAAGCTCTCATAGCGGCCGGGGATGTCGTTGTCCACTTCGATGCCGAACACACCGTCTTCCTGAGCGCTTTTTACAATCTGATCCGCATTGTTGCTCTGCAAGCCATAGGCGCCGATACGCACATAGTTCGTCCAATTCTGGTTGGGCCAAGCCTGTTCCGCAGAATCCGGGGTGGCCCGCAAAGTCGAAGCCAGCAAAACCAGAACAACCATCGCACTGCATAAGCTTTTCTTCATTCGAAGGGAACTTTCTGGCGAAAACACTGATCAGTCACGAATTTCACGCCGGTGCCGCACGGGCGAGGACGCCCGCGTCCACATTTCCTAGAATTCAAAACGCACTCCGAGTTGTCCGTGGCGAGGTGTGCTGCCCATAAGAGTCGATGTAATCTGCCCAAACGTCGAATCGCCATACAGAGTATCGGGCGGGGCGAAACGCGGGGTGTTGAAGAAGTTGAAGAACTCACCGCGTAGTTCCAGAGTCATGCCTTCCTTGATGGTGAAAGTCTTCTCCAGTGAGACATCGATGTTGTGGATCCCGTCAGTTCTGAGATTCGAAAAATACCGTGGGGCGTCTCCCGGCTGCTCATAGCCGGGATCGGCAAAACAGTTCGAATTGAATGTGCTTGCACCGGTCAGCGCAGACTGGTGGGCACTGATGCCGCTGTTTGGATTACAAGTGACGTTGGGCCGTTGATTGCCGTCATCGAGGGTCGGTTGCGACATGCCGATGTCGATTGGTTGTCCTGACTGCAGGGTCAGAATGGCGGAGAAATTCCACCCTCCGACAAAACCATCGAGTACGCTGTTCATATCGCTCCCGATCCATCGTCCCTTTCCGACGGGCAAGTTCGCGACAAATGCCAGAGCCAGGCGGTTGGTAGCGTCATTGGCGCTGATGGAATGCTCTGCTTTCAGATTGTCCAATTCCTGGGGATTGTCGGAAGCGAGAGAACCTACCCATGCGTTGCGGCCCGAGGAAGAATCATCGGTGGCCTTCGAAAACGTGTATCCGCCTTCGAAGCTGATGTAGTGGCTCGCCCGTTTCTGGAAGCGTATCTGGAGTGCGTTGTAAAAGGATTCCGCCTCGAGCAACGGAAGCCCTTCAAAATTGCCGTCGAACTGCGGGTAGGGACGTAACAGGTTGATGAGCGGGATTTGGTCGTTGTTGTACAAAGAATCGGGCTCGTTGAAGGTTGCATTCGGACCGCTGAACATCGGTTGAAAGGGATTGTTCACCGTGTTGTGAAGCTGATTGTAGAGATCCTGGGTGTTGTATTGCTGGCGAATGGATGAGGGGATGAAGTTACGATCGCTCGTGGAGACTCCGCAACCGCAGACCCCGCCGGCTCCGCCCCACGGCAAGTGCGTGCTGTGATTCGCGGAGTAATCGGCCGAGACCACGATCTGTCCTGGCAACATCCGTTGCACGCCAAGGCTCCATTGATAGATGTCAGCGTTTTGCGCTTGAGTGGTGCCCAGGTCGTTCTGGTTGGCGAAGCCCCAATCGGCCAACGCGCCATACTTGGCACCTTGGGGTGCTGGCAGTCCTGCGGGAAAGGGATTTTCCAAAGTTGCGTACTGGGTTTGGAAGTTGTCCTGGGTGAAATATGCCTGACCATCCTTGCGGAAGGCGGTGCCGGGATACTGGTAGTTCGTGGCAACGTTCATTCCGTAGTAAATACCCGCACCGCCACGAATTACGGTGTTCGGATCTAATTGATAAGCAAAGCCCAAGCGCGGCGCCCAGTTATTTCGATCCACGGGAACATGACGATTGCCGGGAGTTGGGAATATGGTGGTTCCTGGCAGCGGTCCTGAAATCAGCGGAAGGCCAGCGACGGTAACGCCGCTGTTTCCGGTGAAGTTGCTGAACTGAAGCAGGTTGTTGCGCTCGGTGTAAGGGGTGCTCCACTCATAGCGCAAACCGAGATTCAGCGTCAGCTTGGGTGTAACTCTCCAATCGTCCTGCGCATAAAAACCGGTTTCTTTCGACTTATCCTCAACCGCCGGATAAATCGCGATGCCGCCATAGTCGCCGTATCCGACCAAAATGTCGGCGAATGGGTTCCCCTGATCCGGATTGAATGCCCCGACTTCCTGCTCGGTAACGTCCTGCGAGAAATGAAAGTAGCCGGTCGGATAAGGGGGCTGCTGGAAGTTGTTGTAGAAGAGGCGCTGTTCACCGCCGAATTTGAAGTTGTGTTTGCCGTGTACCCAATTCAGGGCAGCAGAGTACGAGTACAACGTGTGGGCAAACTTGGTGTCTACGCAGCACTGATCGTAGATGGATGTCCACGGCGAATCGGTGAGAATCGCCGGCATGCGTGTAATACCTGCGTTCGCGTTGTCCAGTTGCGACGGGAATCCTACCGAGGTCGCGGGAGGGTAGGTGTTGAAGGTAGGCTCATGAACGTAGTCGATGGCAAAGCGCGCGGTGAGCAGCAGAGTCGGTCGGATCGTCTGGTCATACTGCAGGCTGCCATTTTCCACACTCGTGGTCCCGTTGATCCCGTCATTGAATTCGCTATCGCCAAAGATCGTGGGAGTCGCTTGGGAAGAATGGGCGTGGCTGAAGCGCGCGGCCATGTGGATGTTCTCGGAAAATTGATGGTCAAGTTTGGCGTCGAACTGCAGGGCTCTCGTAAACTGGTTGGTGTTGGTGCGGAAGTTGTTCGTCCCGTCCGGACCACCCGCCTGATTGGGAAGGGGGTACAGATTCAGGATCTGCTCGCCGATCGGATCCCACATCGCCTTTGCGATTTTGTTGCCGGGAAAGGCAGGACGGATACCATTGCCGTCGACCTGATGAGGATTGAATATCAGATTGGGAACGATGTCCCCGCTGTCCGGATCGGTGATGAGAGCTTGCGAGAAGTCTCCGTTACGTTCCGCCTGGGTGGGCACCGTGGCAACGATATTCACCGGATCAGTTTCGAGAACGCGCTCCATATCGATGAAAAAGAAAGTCTTGTTCTTTCGGATCGGCCCGCCAAGGGAGAATCCGTACTGATTGCGGGAGTGGTCTGGCCGCGGAAGACCAGCCTGGTTGCTGAAGAAGTCGTTGGCATCGAGGAAGCCCTGCTGTCCAAACCACCAGGCGCTGCCGTGAAAAGCGTTGGTTCCGCTTTTTAATGCCATGTTGACGACTGTGCCGCCGTTGCTGCCGAACTCCGCGGAGAAGCTATTGCTCTGGACTTTGAATTCCTGCACCGCTTCCACCGAAGGTTCGTAATAAACGTTCGTGTTCCCTCCTTCCCCCTGCTCCGGGGCGCTGATCAGCGCTCCATCCATGCGAATCTCCGCTGTGGCATTGCGCTGGCCGTTGGAAACGAAATTTGTGCCGGCGGGATAGTTGTCGGCCGTTCCCGACCCCGCCGCTTCGCTCACTCCGGCATTCAGAAAGACCAGGCCGAAGAAATTCCGGTTCAGCAGCGGAATTTCTTTCACGTACTCGTTGGTAACATCGGTCCCCAGAGCCGAACTTTCTGTGTCCATGAGTGGCGCCGCCTCCGTCACTTGCACTGTTGTGGATGTGCTGGCGGGATGCAGCGTGAAGTGCAGGCTCGTCTCCTGACCGACCGCCAGCACCACCCCCTTTTGCTCCATAGGCTGAAAGCCGGGCGCGGTCGCTTTCACCAAGTAAGTGGAAGGCCGTAGCGCGCGCAGAATGTAATCGCCGGAACTGTCGGTCTTGGCGGTCTGCGAAACGTTGGTGCCGATCTCGGTGATGGTCACCGTAGCATTCGGTAGAACGGCGCCGCTACTGTCGGTTACAACTCCGCGAATCTGGGCTTGATAGCTGGCTTGTCCGAGTAGCAATGGCTGGAACAGAAGAAGTATGCAAACCGTGGAAACCAGGTGAAGGCGAACCGGCACAGAATCAAAACCCACGACTGGCATGGAGGGGCCTCCGGCAACAACCTACGCAAACTTTCGAATGCTTGCGTTTAGGAACTTTTACTTTCGTTTGCTCGCCCTGTCAAGTGTAAAATACGGAGACCGTGAGTGAGCCTGTGCTGAACGAAGAACGACGCAGACTGATCGTGGAGATCTTGAATCGCGACGGCCGTGTGCTGGTCGGCGCATTGGCGAAGTATTTTCGCACCTCCCAGGTCACGATTCGAAAAGATCTGGACATGCTCCAGGCGCATGGCCGCATCCACCGCACCCACGGCGGCGCCCTGCCGGCGCGGGGGAGTGCGCTCGAAGACCCCACTTTGCGGGAAAAAGAAAAGCTGCACCGCAAGGAAAAACTGCAAATCGCCGCGGCGGCGGCCCACATGGTGAGGGAGGGCCAGGTGGTCATTCTTGATTCCGGAACTACCACTACCGCGATTGCGCGAGCGCTGCGCGAGTTCCAGAACCTCACCATTATTACCAATGCGGTGAATATCGCGGCGGAGCTTTCTGGCTCTGCGCTGGAAGTGATCCTGATCGGTGGCACCCTGAGAAAGAATTCTTTCTCGCTGGTAGGACCCATCGCAGAAGAGACACTGCGGCGATTGAATGCGGACATTCTTTTTCTAGGCGTGGATGGCTTTGATGTGCACTATGGCCTGAGCACGCCGAACTTGCTCGAAGCTAAAGTCAACCGCGCAATGATGGACGTCGCCCGGGTTGCGGTCGCGGTGTGCGACTCCAGCAAGTTCGGCCGGCGCAGCCTGTCTTCAATTGCCCCGCTTTCTGCCGTGCACTACCTGATCACCGACCGAGGCATTCCCAAAGCCGACCTCGCAGCACTGAAGAAAACGGGAACCCAGGTGACGCTGGTCTAGCTATTTCGTTCCAGCTTGAAGTCCCCTGAACTGTCCGAAGACGCGCTCCGCGTTCTTGTGATAGACCTTTTCCAGCACGGCGTCTGAAAGGTCCATGCCATAAATTTTCCAGCGTCCTTCTCCCGGATATCCCCAGTAGTCAAAGTATTCGTCCGCAGTTTCGAGCCAACGAAAGTGGTTGCGATACATGGCCTCGTCCATGCCGTTATCGGTGCCAAACATGATGCGGTCTTGATACTTGATGAAGAATTCGCGCGCCCGCCGAGGTTGGCGTCCGAGTTCAGCTTCGCGCGCCCCGAATTCCACCATCACATTAGAAAGCGTATCGAGCAGATGCGAAACGTAGTCCAGGTTCTCCGGCCAGTTCGCCACGTGCAGTGCGATAAACGTGGTGTGCGGATGCTTGGCAAACATGCGATCACGCGCCGCCAGAATCGATTCCTTGCTGGGGAACTGCGGACCGTAGAAACTCCAGTCAGGGTGCTCGATCAACTCTTCATACCGTTCATTGGCCTTGTCCACGGGATGAAAGAACGCTTCGGGATCGGTAGAGTGGATGGATACCGGAATACCGAGCCGCCCGCATTCCTCCCAGATGGGATCGAGGCGCGGATCATCCACCGCGACCAGTTTCCCCGACTTGTCGCGCACGCCTAAGCCAAGGTCCTTTAACTGTTTTAGCCCGCGAGCGCCTCGCGCCACCGCATCGTCGAGTTGTGCCACCATCTCCTGGCTGAAGTGTGCATCGTCGATCTTGCTCCAGTCGATTTGCGCAAACACCATGAAGCGTCCAGGGTAGGGTTTGACCATCTCGTCGATGACCTGCTGCAATTTGTCGCCCCACATGCCGGTCAGAATCACCACGGTCCGCACGTTGGTTTGGTCCATGATTTCCAGCACGCGCTGAGGCGGCATATGATCATCGATTCGCATGGCATCGTTGACGTGGTTATGCACGTCGATCACGTAATATTTGGCCCGATCCACATTGTGCACGGGAGCGTGCAACATGGGAACAGGCTGAAAATCTTTCAGTAGAAGGGTCTTTTTCTGGTCAGCATCGGAGGCGGACTTATAGCCAATCTGCGTTTGGGACTGGTCTTGCTGCGGAGTGACGGTCTGTCCAACTGACCATATTGAAAAGCTCAACAGCAAGAAACAACAGCGTACATGCACTGTAATCGACATCGGATTCGGCTCCCAGAGATTGTTCTTTCTTGACAACACCAAGCGAACGAAAGTAAAAGTAATTGATCGCAATATATCGCAATCTGGACATTTGTCCAGCGTTTTTCCGGAACCACCTGGACATTGCGAAACTGTGAGCTATGAGAGTCCGAGTCAACGCGATCGATGGTACGCTGCGATGATGAAGTGCAAGAGGGTCATAGCTCTTACCTGGTGCGCTGTGCTCAGTGTTGCGTTGTCCGGCTGGGACTCGGGGCGGCATACATCCGACGAAAAGGCTACCCCAGCGGAAGCCGGCAATGGTTCGCCTGAGCTTCAGATCCAAAGCTCAGTCTTGCTCATCGAATTCGACCGCAATCTGCACAGCCGTGTAGTTGCTTTGTTCGGCCCAAGCCCAAAGCCCCTGACGCCGTTTTCCGCATCGGAAACCATTACCGGCGTTGGCCGCACGTGGAGCGACTTCGCTCTGACTTCGGGCCGTCGGGAAGCCACATCTGACGAATTTGGCGCCGGAGATCGTCTGTCGCTGACTGGCAAGTCTGGAGATCTGCGCAAGAGCGTCTCCGTTACCATATATTCCGACTACCCTTCGTTCGCCATCTTTGACGTTGAGTATTCGAACGAAGGCACCGCCCCGCTGACGATTCAGGGCTGGGCTAACCAGCAGTATTCGCTAACCTCACTCGCCGCCTCACAAACGCCGGCATTCTGGTCCTATCAAAGTGGGTCGTATGAGAAGCGACCGAATTGGGTGCTTCCACTGCGCCCCGGATTCCAGCAGGAAAACTATCTCGGCATGAACGCCAGTGACTACGGCGGAGGCACTCCCATCATCGACGTTTGGCGCAAAGACCTTGGTCTCGCGGTAGGTCATGTCGAACCCGGACCGCGCCTCATATCGCTTCCCGTTGCCATGCCTGATGCTCGTCACGCTCGCGTGGCCGTCCGCTCGAAGCGCGAGCGAACGCTGCAGCCCGGAGAGAGCTTCCATACTCTCCGCACGTTTGTTTCCGTGCATCAGGGAGACTATTTTCGCACTCTGACGGAATATCGCCGCCTGATGGTGCGGCAAGGATTTCAAATGGCTTCCGCGCCCGACAGCGCGTTTGGCGCGATCTGGTGTGCTTGGGGCTACGGTCGTTCCGTGAAACTCAAGCAGGTGTACGATACGCTGCCGACCGTCAAGAAGATGGGCTTTTCCTGGGTCACTTTGGACGATGGCTGGCAAAACAACTACGGCGATTGGGACGTGGACCCCAAGAAGTTTCCGCACGGCGATGCCGACATGAGAGCGCTCGTCGATCACATCCACCAAGAAGGATTCAAAGCGCAGCTTTGGTGGTCGCCGCTGAGCGCCGTCGCCGATTCGTACTTGCTCAAAGAGCATCCCGACTTTCTCTTGCTGAATCAGGATGGATCCAAGAGAAAAATCTCCTGGTGGAACTCGTTTTATATGTGTCCGGCCGATCACGCGGTGGTCGAATACCACAAAGCCCTAGTTCGAAAGATCCTCGGCGAGTGGGGGTTTGATGGCCTCAAATTGGATGGCCAGCACATGAATGGCGTCCCGCCTTGCTACAATCCGGCGCACCATCACAAGAGTCCGGAAGACTCAGTTGAAGCGCTGCCCGATTTCTTCCGTGAGATTTACGAAACGGCTCGCAGCGTGAAGCCCGATGCCCTCGTCGAGTTCTGCCCTTGCGGGACGGCGTATTCTTTTTTCACGATGCCGCATTTCAACATGTCGGTAGCCTCTGATCCGGAAAGTTCGTTTCAGATCCGATCCAAGGGCAAGACGCTAAAAGCGCTCATGGGCGACGATGTGCCCTATTTTGGCGACCACGTCGAATTGAGTGACGGAGCGAATGATTTCGCTTCGACCGTGGGCGTCGGCGGAGTCGTGGGTACGCAGTTCGTGCTTCCGGATCTGGTCAAGAAGCACAGCACATCGGACCTGACCCCGCAACGCGAGAAACTATTCGAGAAGTGGTTGCAGATCTACAAAGAAAAAATGCTGTCGCGAGGCGAGTATCTTGGGGAGCTTTACGACATCGGATTTGATCGGCCCGAGGCGCACGTTATCCGCAAAGGTGGAGAAATGTACTACGCGTTTTTCGCCCGCCACTGGAACGGAGCGATCGAACTGCGTGGCTTGCAGGACCGCACCTACCACATCGTGGATTACGTAAACAACAAAGACTTCGGCAGCGTTCATGGCCCGAAAGCGACGATTTCCGCTGAGTTCGATAAACACCTATTGCTGGAAGCCGAGCCCCAATAGCCCAACCGTGGAACCCGAGCCCAAAGGCGCAAGTGAACGATTGCAGGAGATCACCCGTCGCAATCGAAACGGCGAGAAAGGGGGCGTGTACGCGGTTTGTTCCGCTCATCCCAGCGTCATCGTTGCAGCCGTTCAGCAGGCTGTGGACGATGAATCCGTTCTGCACGTCGAATCCACATCAAGCCAGGTGAACCAACTGGGCGGTTATACCGGACTAACCCCGTCTCAATTCGCCGCATTTGTTCACTCGGCGGCGCAACAGGCTGGACTTCCGCCAGATCGAGTGCTGCTGGGCGGCGATCACCTGGGCCCATACCCGTGGCGGGAGCAGCCCTCAGCAACGGCGATGCAAAACGCTTGCGAACTTGTTCGCGCCTGCGTTCTCGCCGGATACAACAAGATTCATCTCGACGCCAGCATGGCGTGCGCCGATGACCCCTACAGCGGGCCGGACGAACGTACTGTCGCGCAAAGAGCGGCCATCCTGTGTCGTGCCGCGGAGACTGCATTTCAGGATTTGCCGCCAGGCTCCTCGCCTCTGCTTTACGTCATTGGCACCGAGGTTCCGGCTCCCGGCGGAGAATCGGTCGCGGGGTCGCCTCCCGCAGTGTCATCCGCGGATCAGATTCCGCGCACACTGGAAACCTTTCGTGCTGCCTTCGCCGAGCAGAACGTGATTAATGCGTGGGAGAGAGTGATTGGGATGGTGGTCCAGCCGGGCGTAGAGTTCGGCGAAAGCTTGATCTTTGATTACGACCGGCAGAAGGCCAAGGCGCTGTCGTCTGCATTGCCGAAGCATCCTTCCCTAGTTTACGAGGCGCACTCGACCGATTACCAGAAACCCGTGGCTCTTGCCGAGATGGTGGAAGATCATTTCGCCATCTTGAAAGTTGGACCGTGGCTGACATTTGCCTTCCGCGAGGCGGTCTTCGCGTTGAGCGCAATCGAGCGGGAATTGTTGGCGCATCGGAGAGGAGTTCGCATTTCGCAGGTCCGGGAAGCACTCGAAGCTGCCATGTTGCGCGATCTGGTTTATTGGCGCTCTTATTACCGCGGAACTGAAGACGAAATGCGGATCGCTCGCGTCTACAGCTACAGCGATCGGTGTCGCTACTATTGGGGCGATGCTGCAGTTCAGCAAGAACTGGCGCAGCTTCGTGCCAACCTTGATTCTTCGCCTCCACCTCTGATGTTAGTGAGCCAGTTTCTGCCTCAACAGTACGACGCGATCCGCTCTGGACGTACTGAAGTTCGCACAGAAGATATGATTCAGGAGCAGATCCGAATCATTCTGCGGATCTACTCTGGCGCTTGCCGCGGCTAAGTAATCAAGGCAATCCGAAGGCATACAGCGAGCTGCCAGCCGCAATAGCGATGTATTGCTTCCCGTCGACAGCGAAGGCCATTGGTGAGGCATAGACTGCTCCACCCATTTGAAAATGCCACAGAGGTTTGCCAGATGCCGCATCCAGCGCAATGAAATTTCCTTCCGCATCGCCTGTGAAGAGGAGTCCACCGGCAGTCGAAAGCACGCCCGACCACGTAGGCGAGAGGTGACGGAATTCCCATTTGACCTGGCCACTCGCGGGATCGATGGCGCGAAGCGCGCCCGAGTATGGCTCTGCCTTGTCGGAGGGAAAGTAGGCGCTGCCGTAATAAGCGTGGCCCACGTCGTAAGGCTGGGGGGCGGTGCTGAAGATGTCGCACTCCTCCCGCGCGGTCGCGTAAAAAAGACTTGTGTGCGAATCGTAGCTCGGGGCCATCCAGTTCGTGGCGCCTAAAGCTCCCGGACAAACGGTTCGCCCCTCAGGCGTAGGGGAGCTTTGTTGGTTCGCAACCGGACGGCCTTCCGCATCTTTGCGGTCACTCCAAGTGATCTTGCCGTAGGCATTCGCGGAGAGCAGCTTGCCCGTTGCGCGATCAAGAACGTAGAAGAAGCCGTTGCGGTTGGCCTGCGCGATCAGGTGCTTGTCGCCGGAATCGATCATGATCGGCACCTGGGTTGCGTCCCAGTCGTGCTCGTCATGCTTGGTGAATTGGAAGTACCAGTTCAGTTTTCCGGTGTCAGCGTCGAGAGCGAGCAGCGAGTTGCTGTAAAGATTGTCGCCAGCGCGTCCTTCGCCACGATTCGACGGCGATGGATTGCCGGTCGGCCAAAACAGCTGGTTGGTGTTCGCATCATACACACCGGTGTTCCATGCGGGCGCACCGCCAATTTTCCACGAATCGCCTTCCCAGGTTTCATGACCCGCCTCACCGGGTCCTGGAACCGTGTAAAAGCGCCACTTTCGCTGCCCAGTGTCCGCATCGTAGGCATCAATGAATCCGCGGATTCCGTACTCGCCGCCTGACACGCCGAGAATCACCAGATTCTTTACAGTAAGCGGGGCGAGAGTAAAGCTGTAGCCTTGTTTGTAGTCGACGGCCGCAACATCCCAGATCAGGTTTCCGGTTTTCGTGTCTAGAGCGATGACATGAGCATCGAGCGTGCCCAGAAAAACTTTATCGCCCAAAATCGCGAGCCCGCGATTCACCCGTCCACAGCACGGTCGAATGTCGGAGGGCAGTGGATGCTGGAACAACCAGATTGGCCTTCCGGTGCGGGCATCGAGAGCAAACGCGCGATCGTCCTGGCCGGTGGCGTACAAGATATCGTCGACGACCAGCGGCGTAGTTTCGAACTTTCCCGTCGCGGCGGTCTGGTAAACCCATTTCGCGATCAATGAGCTTGCGTTCGATGTGTTCACTTGATCGAGCGCGCTGAACCTTTGGCCTGCGTAATCGCCGGAGTAAGTCAACCAGTTCTGCGGTTCCCGGGAAGCATTGAGCAGTCGCTCGAATGTAACCTGAGCGTTGGCCTCGACCACCGCAAAAATCGACAACAGCAGGCAAACGCCAAGTAGCTTCTTCATATCGACAAGCTCATTTCGCACCCACGCTAAGCAGGTAAGCGACGACGTCGTCGAGGTCGCGGTCGCTTAAGATGGTGGAGTTATAGATCGGCATCAGCGAATTGCGGCTTTTCTGGATTGAACGCAGTTTGTCTTTTTCGAACAGATGGATCTGCTCGGCCGTGTCCATCATTTGCAGGCTGAATTGATCCTCGTTCAGCGTGACGCCCTTGATCTCCTGCCCATCGTTGGTCACGACCGTGACGGTCTCATATTCCTGCGCAAACTCTTTGGTCGACTCGGTCAGCCCCCAAGCCAAGCGCTTGCTGGGAGTGCGAACGGACTCGACGAGTGAATCCACAGTTCGCGCGGTGCCGACTGTGGTCAAATCCGGTCCGAGGCGTCCTCCCTTGCCTTCAACCATGTGGCACGACGAACAATTGGCGTCGCCATAAAAGAGCTCCTTGCCATGAGTCGCGTTGCCGATGGGCTTTGCCGGCGACTGAACCTGTACGCTTCGCAAGTACGCGATAATCTGCCAGATTTCATCGTCGGTCATGCCGACGCCTTGGCCGTTGGTTCCGTTGGCGGGCATGACCGTGCCGGGGATTCCCTGGCTGATGTTCTGGAACATTTCGGCGTCGGAGTCTCCGTGACGCTTGTGGGCGCGGGTCAGATCGGGGCCGCGGCCGCCTCCGTGTGCGCCAAGGCCGTGACAGAACGCGCAGTTGATGCGGAACTCAAACTCGCCGGCTTTTGCGGCTTTGGGGTCTCCGGAAAGTGGATTACGGACTTCGTCGGCCAAGGCGGAAGAGGTCAGGAGCGCAATTGACGTCAGAGCTCCCAGGCTGAAGATCGAAATCGAACTCAGAGTGGAAGAAACAAAGGACGTTTTCTCACCGGACTTCGTCGGCTTTAGCATCTCTGGTCGGCCAGTCGGGTCTTACCTAACTTGTGAGATTGCGCGGATGATAGCACGGGATTTCGGCGGCGAGTTTTCCATTTTGGGACTGAGTTTACTGTTTGGTAACAGGTCCCCCCCCTCCCCCCTTGGTCTGCAAAATCTAGAAAACAGACAACTTAAATTTTGACTATGCGCTAGATCTTTGAGTTTACGGGAGTTACGCGCAAAATCTAGAGAACACGGGAGTTAGGGGGGTCGCCCAGGGATGCAGAATTCCTTTTTGGAATTGCGGATGCAGCCGAAGGACCGTATTCGTCGAGCCAGATTTTCAAAGATCGTCTATTATCTTCGAGATAACAGAATTGATTCTAGATTATCCATTTCAAAGCGTGGAGTCAACAAGAAAGAGCCGACCCCGTCGCAACCAACCGGCCTAGTTCTGAATGGTGTTTTTGATGGAAATGGTGGGTCCGAACTTTCTGTTACCCCTTCGATGAAACGCTGCCCGTCGTAAATACCTGCGCCGAGGTGCTGAGCCAAGCTGTCCAGATTCAAGAAAGGATTTTCGACCGAAGTGTCCCCAGTTTCCCCGTCCCCAGTTTCCCCCCTGGGAATGCGTGGGTGGTACCACCCCCTGGCACAAGGTCCAATAGTCAAAAGACTCTACGGGTAAGGATGCCAAGGAGAGCAGCTAAAGATTATGGACGCCGCCGGCGATTGGCGGTACTATCGCGGAAACCCGCGCTGTGCCTGCCTTGTCCTGGCCACGCAGGAAATTCCGATGGTTGGGAGTGTGTTGTGAATCGCAAGAGCTGTCCCCGCTTGATAATCCGTCTATCGCTGGCGTTCGTGGTCGTCCTAGCATTGGCGTCGGTCGCGTCCGCCTCTTGGAAGGAGAAGGTGCTGTACAGTTTCCGAGGTGTCCCCGATGGGGCGACCCCAGCCGGCGGAGTGGTGTTTGACCCAGCAGGCAGCCTCTATGGGGCAACCACCAACGGCGGTTCCTCTACCTGCCATTCGGTGGCGCAATGCGGTACGGTGTTTCAGCTTGCCCCACCGCTCAAGCAAGGCGGTCGCTGGAGGGAAACCGTGCTGTACGTGTTCAAAGGCAACACCAGCAACGACGGCGCAACTCCTGTAGGCGGTGTGGTGATCGACAGTACCGGGAATCTCTACGGCACAACGGCCTATGGCGGGACGGGGAATTGCAGGGTGTTGGGAGGCTTGATGGGTTGCGGCACCGTGTATAAGCTCTCTCCGCCAAAGCAAAAGGGCGGACCGTGGACGGAGACAGTACTTTACAGTTTTCAAGGAGGGAACGACGGAGACTTTCCCTCCGGCGATCTGGTGTTTGACACGGCGGGCAATCTGTACGGAGCGACGTTATTCGGAGGGGGCAAAGGGACTACGTGTAATACGATCTACGGTTTCTGCGGAACGCTGTTCGAGCTGAGTCCGCCCAAGAAGAAGGGCGGCGCCTGGACGGAGAAAGTGCTGCACCGCTTCGCCGGCGGGACCGACGGTGCCAGTCCAAACGGCGGTCTGGTCTTAGACAGCAAGGGTGCGATCTATGGCACCACGCATTACGGTGGCGGCAGCTCAACCTGCAACACGAACGACAGTGCGGGCTGCGGAACTGCGTTCAGGTTAAACCAGCCAACAACGAAGGGCGGTACCTGGAGAGAGACTATTCTGCACCGCTTTAAGGACGGAAATGATGGAGCTGGACCAAACGGGGGCCTGATCTTCGACGCCAAGGGCGCGCTTTACGGCACGGCCGGAGGCGGCGGGGCCGGGAACGGATTCGGCGTCGCGTTCCGATTGGCTGACGAGGGCGGCCGATGGACCGAGACCGTGTTATACAACTTCCAGGGAGGCAAGGACGGAAGGGATCCGTCAGGTCCGATAGCGTTTGACGCATCTGGAAACATTTACGGCACTACTAATGCCGAAGGGCTCTACTTCGGCGGCACGTTTTTCCAGCTGAAGCCCCCGAAGGTACGTGGGGACAAGTGGGGCTTCGGCCTTCTCTACAGCTTCATGGGTCCGCCGGACGCCGAATTTCCCGCCGCACGCTTGATTTTCGACAAGGCTGGCACTATTTACAGCAGCACCCAGAACGGCGGCACCGGGCAGGCATGTCAGGGCGGATGCGGAACCTTATTTGAGGTCTGGCGCTAACAAATAGACGCAATTCAAACGGCTGCAAAAATGGAGAAACGCGTGACAATAAAACCGGGGACAGGAACATGTGAAAAAATTGATTCTGCCGATTTTGTGGACTTGTTTGGCTGATCGAAAATGTATAGCCGATCACCAAAGATCGCGTGTAGGGCGTTTAATCGTAAAGTTTTTCCGCGCAGCAATTTGTCTCTTCCGGAAAATCAATTTTTTCACATGTTCCTGTCCCCAGTTTCCCCGCTTTGCGAATCCGCTACTGCGCTCGGGATGAGAGCGGTCGGGGTGCGATGACGGCGGTTGGGGCGGCTGGCGGGTTGGAGAGAGACGTCGCTGCTACTGATTGCTTGTCCCAGAGTTCGGAATCGATCAGGGATGCGACCTGGCTCCATACGCGGGGGTCGTTCTCGATTTCGTGATGAGGTTTGTTGAAGGTCCGGGCAAGCCAGGGATAGTTGTCGCAATTGATGGGGTGGTTCTTGTAGGTCATGCGAAAATTTCCAATGATTCTGGTACTCGCAGGGTCCGCCGCCCAGATTTCCCGGCGTCCATGCAGCAGACCTCCGGGCTGGTAGAAATTGACGGCGCTGGCTACGTTAGGAGGAATTGTGGAATCCCGTTGGCCGGGTTTCTTGATGCTGTCCAGCTGGACGGTGAGCAGCACTGGAATCCCTTTCTGCCCGAGTTCCTTGGCAAATGCAACCGTCTCCGAAGCGCCCCAACTGTGTCCGTAAAGGATGATTTTCGCCTGCTCTTTTTCGGCAGGCGTGAGCGAGCCGTCATGATCGGCGTCGAGCAGACCAACAACCTGACGGAGGGCATCTTGCCCCTGGTGATTTGAAAACACTTCGGCGTGGACCAGCGATGGGTAGCGATCACGAAGGTGCGCGGCGAACTGCACCTCGGGATGCTTGAGGTCGTCGCGTCTGGCAAAGCCTCCCACAAATCCAATGACGATTACTTTGGGGGTGGCGGAGTCGGCCACCATGGCTGGTTTTGGCAGATCGGTCGCTTGTGAAGTGTCTCGGCTGCGATGGATTGAATCCGCTTCTGAGAGTAATGCCGACTGGGCGCTCGCGGCGGTCGGTATCGCGAGGAAGAGTGCAAGCCAGACAGACAACACCGTGTTCATCGCCCTACGATTTCGCTCTCTGATACGAGTCGGCGGTCGCACGTGTAGCTGTCTTCCGTAACTGGGTCTCAACAAATCTGAATATTTGATGCAAGATGCTTGCCGCGGGTTCCGGGATGTAGATGGTTGCGGGGTTCTGAACCGGCCAGACCAGGCAACGACATAGAGCATTGCTAAATCGCGGGTTTTGGTGATTCTTAGGCAGGCTTGCGGAGTGGGGATAGCTGTCGCGCCCAAGGCTGGCGCCGCTTTACACGGCGGGGAGATCCCGGCCATGTGCAATCCTTTACATCAACGAGGAAAATCTTCTACTCTTCCGGCGGGGTTTGCAGTGCACTGGCGGTCTGGATGCCGGTAGCGATTTCAGGGATGATGCCAAGCGTTCTGTAAATTGGGTGGACATGCTCCCGGATTGCGCCCAGCCGCGAGGCAAACCAGGCGGCGCCGGCAATGCAGATGGTGCCGCTGATCATAACGGTCCGCGGCGCGCCGATTTGATGAGCCAGGGCGCCCGCCAGCAGGCTTCCGAATGGCGCCATTCCAAGGAAGGCCATGGAATAGAAGCTCATCACCCGGCCGCGTTTGTCGTCCTCGACGATGGTCTGCAGAATTGTGTTGCTAGCCGCCATTTGGGTCATCATCGCTCCGCCAATGAAAAGCATCAGGGCCAGCGAGAGCCAGAGATAGCGCGAAAGGCCTAAGGAGATCAGGCCGGCTCCGAAGGTAGCCGACGCCAACGGCACAAGGCGGCCCAGTCCGAGTACGCTTTTTCTGGTTGCCAGGAACATCCCGCCAGCGATGGCTCCCACGCCCGACGCACCCATCAGGAAACCCAAGGTGTGTGCGCCTCCGTGAAGCACTTGTCCGGCAAAAATTGGCATCAGCACTGTGTACTGCATCCCCACCAGGCTGATCAGGGCCAAGAGCATAAGAATCGAACGGATGGGTACGAAACTGGTGACGTAGTTCCAACCCTCCTTTAATTCGTGCCAGATCGCTTTTTCGGCGGTCCTCGGCTCGACCGCGGCGATTCTCATGGCAAGCAGAGAAGCGATGACCGCGAGATAGCTAAAGCCATCGATCAGGAAGCAATAACCTTCACCCACCGCCGCGATAATTACTCCGGCGATCGACGGGCCAAGAAGGCGGGCCAGGTTCACCATAGAAGAATTCAGCGCGATGGCGTTGCCGAGGTCAGCGCGATCCTCGACCATCTGAATGACGAATGCCTGGCGGGCGGGCATGTCGAAGGCGTTGATGACGCCCTGAGCCAGGCCCAGCCAGATGATTTCGCGGATGGTGATGATTCCGGCCAGGGCCAGCCATGCCAGCGCAAAAGACTGCAGCATGGAAAGAATCTGAGTGACGACCAGAGTGCGGTGGCGATTCCATCGGTCGACCCAGACTCCGGCGAACGGTCCCAGGACGAAGGTTGGTATCCGGGAGGCGAAGCCCACGATGCCCAGAAGCCAGGCCGAGCCGGTTAGTCGGTAGACCAGCCAACTCGTAGCCACCTGTGTCATCCAAGTGCCAATCAGGGAGACGGTCTGGCCGGTGAAGAACAGACGATAATTCCGGTGGCGAAGCGCGCGCAGTGCGAACTTCCAGTTGGCGCCGGCGGTGGTCGCGACGGTCTTCGAATTCAACTGCGGTTTTCCTGATTCAGGTCTGGCCATGCACGAAGATCTCGAAGAGCTAGCATAACCGCTAGCTTGGCTGTGAGAGAATCGAGTTCCACGCACCTATGATCGAGTCTAATTATTTTTCGGCGCGAGACTGATGCCCGACAGTTCAGTTTCCAGAGAGATTAATCCCTGGCTGATCGCCATTGCAGTTATGTCCAGCACCTTCATGGAGGTGCTGGATACGACAGTAGTCAACGTTTCACTGCCGCACATTGCCGGTAACCTTTCGGCCAGCACCGACGAAGCCACCTGGACGCTCACCTCGTATCTTGTGGCGAACGCCATAATTTTGCCGATGACGGGATGGCTCGCGACCAAGTTCGGGCGCAAACGCCTGCTGATGCTCTCCGTCACCGGTTTCACCACCGCATCTTTTTTTTGCGGGCTGGCGCCATCGCTGCCGTTTCTGATTTTCTTTCGCGTGATTCAAGGGGCTTGCGGCGGCGGCTTGCAGCCTTTGTCGCAGGCGATCCTGCTGGAATCCTTTCCTCCGGAGAAGCGCGGCCAGGCGATGGCATTCTGGGCGCTTGGAATTGTGGTCGCTCCGATGCTGGGCCCTGTCGCCGGCGGATGGCTTACCGACAACTACAGTTGGCGCTGGGTTTTCTACATTAATGTTCCGATCGGCGTGCTGGCGATATTCCTCACCCAGGCGTTTATTTTTGATCCGCATTATTTGCGTAAGGAATCGAAGGGCATCGACTATTGGGGGATTGGCCTGCTGGTGCTGGGGATCGGCTCGCTCCAGATCATGCTCGATAAGGGTCAGGAAGATGATTGGTTCAGCTCTCAGTTCATCGTTACCTTAGCGGTGCTCGCGGCGGTCGGATTGGGCGGACTGCTCATTCGCGAATTGAAGGCGGAACATCCGATTATCGATCTCGGTGTCTTTCGCTACCGTTCCTACGCGATTGGAACGTTCATCATGACGGTCGTCGGATTCGTACTCTATGGCAGCACGGTCCTGCTGCCGCTCCTGATGCAGGAATTGTTGGGCTACACCGCGACGCATGCGGGCGTTACGAATTTGCCGCGCGGAATGGCCTCATTTCTCTTCATGCCGCTGGTGGGTTATCTCACAGGCAAGGTAGATGCTCGGAAGCTGCTGGCTGCGGGTTTCCTCGCAACCGCTTTTGCGATGTACCGGATTTCGACGTTTAGCCTGGGCGTGGCGTCGTGGAATTTCTGGTTCCCGCTCATGGTGCAAGGCGCCGGACTGGGCCTGATTTTTGTGCCTTTGACTACGGTGACGAATGATCCCATCCCCAAAGAAAGGATGGGCAATGCCACCAGCCTGTTCAACCTGATGCGCAATATCGGCGCCAGCATCGGTATTTCGATGGTGGAGACCATGCAGGTCCGCAAGGCGCAAATGCACATCAACATTCTGGACAAGCACGTCAACCCGGCGAATCCGATGGCGCAGCAGACCATTAATGGCATGCGGGCACTTTTTATGTTGCAGGGTAAGGACGCGGCCACGGCAACCCGGCAGGCTTATGGTGCGGTATGGGGGATGGTGCAGCAGCAGGCCGCCATGCTGGCTTACAACGACACGTTTCGCTTTCTGGCGCTGATGTTCATTGTGATGTTGCCGCTGATTTTCCTGATGCGCAAGCCGAAGAAGGGCAAGGCGGTGATGGCTCATTGAGCATTCAAACTCGCGCTCTGTGGCTGCTTAATCTTTCGCGGTTACTTTGTCCCTGATAGTGTCGTATTCCTGTTGCGAGATGGCGCGCCGGCTTACCAGTTCGGAGGAGCTGCTGTAAGGCCGTCCGGCGATTATGCGATCTGCGCTCTCGCCATTCATCCCCGGCAAGCTGAGCAATTGCTCTTTGGTGGCCTTGTTCACATCGAGAGGCTGGTCGCGATTCCATCCTTCCTTTACGCCTTGAGCCAATGCCTGTGCGTCGCGCTTGATGTCGGACGTGGCTTGCCCGGTCTTCTCTCTGACTTCATCAGGGCTGGGCTTTTGGGAAGTGCACGCGGCTGCCAGAAGAAGCGAAACGACAACAAACGAGAGAATTATTTTCACCATCCTACGATGCAGGCGGAGTTCATGAGGTTGGTTTGGTTGAGATCGAGCGATCGTCGTCCAGGAAAAGCTGCAATCCGGCCCGCGCGTTTTTGTGGTCTACAGAAATTGATTTGCAGTCGTCCACAATCCAGTCGGCGCCCGCGCGCTTGAGTTCTGACTCGGGCGCTGTGGTTCTGCAGGCGATGACACGAGCGCCGGCGGCCTTGCCTGCGCGGATGCCGGCGGGAGCATCTTCGACCACGACGCAGTCCTTGGCTGGAATTCCGAGCAGCGCCGCGCCTTTCAGGTAGGGCTCGGGATTCGGTTTTCCGTTTTTAATGTCGTCGCAGGTAACGATTCGTTTGGGGCTGGGCAGGCCGGCTGCACGCAAACGGGCGGCTGCGAGATTGCGCGTGCACGAGGTAACGATGGCCCAGCGATCGGGAGGAAGAGCGATCAGAAGTTCACGCGCTCCCGGCAGAAATACCACGCCCTCCAAATCCGCAATCTCGCCGCGTTCCACTACCGAGTTCTCGGCTTCATAATCCGAATCGGGCAAATAATCGCGTATGGTCTCGATGCTGGGGCGTCCGTGCGCCTTGCGCACAACATCGTTGGGATCAAAACCGTGCGCGACAGCCCATCGGGACCAAACACGAGTGACTGCGGGCGTGGAATCAACCAGCACACCATCGAGGTCAAACAGAAGTGCGCCGCAAGTGATCGGAGTCATGTACCACGATAACAAAAGAGGTCTGCACCGTCGGCTACCGCGGCTCCTGCGTAAGCTCGGGGTTTGGCATCGGCCCTGATTCGAGCTCCTGATGCCGCTTTTCGCGGGCCGCGTTCGAAAGTTGCGTGAAGGTCTGCATCTCAATCTTTGCCTCCTGAGTCTGTCCCAGATGCTGCAGCACTTGTCCCCGCAGGTAGTGAATGCCCGGACTGTCAGGGTCGAGCTTCAGAGCTGTGTCAACTTCGGCCAGCGCATCCGCGAACCGGCTCTCGCGCTGGTACACGCGGGCAAGTTGAAAATGAGAGCTGGCCAGTTGAGGATCGAGACGGAGGGCCTCGCGAAACATCTTTTCGGCTTGCTGGTCCTGCTGCTGAAGGTAATCGATTTCTCCCAGTTGGTCGTAGTCGTAAGGGACATCGGGCTCGAGGGCGATGTCTTTCAGGAATTCTGCCTTGGCCCGCTCCAAATCCTGTTTTTTGAGGTAAGCCATTCCAAGATTGAAGTGGACGAAGGGAAGATTGGGATCTCCTTTGGCCGCGAGTTCGAGCTCGGTGATGGCTTCGTCGTATTCCTCGCGGTTCAGATGAGCTTTGCCCATCAGAAGATGAAACTCCGGAGAGTTTTGTCCGATCTCTACCAGATGGCTCAAGGATCGTTGCTCGAGATCCGTTCGTCCGGCCTTATTGGCCGCGATGCCAAGCACGTACAGATAGTTCAATTGCCCGGAAGCCTGCGCCCAGAGCGGTTCGAGCGTGGTTGCCGCATCACCGTAACGCTCGACGAAAAAATAGCACAGCCCTAGCAAATAGCGTGCCTGGAACGAGTCCGGCACATCGCGCACGACTGATTCGAATGGAGGAATCGCGTCTCGAAAATCGTTCTGGCGATAATAGACCAGTCCGATGTTAAGCCGCACGCCTGCAATCTGCGGCGCAAGTTGTTCCGCCTTGCGCAACATCCCGAAAGCGCTCGACCACTGTTTGCGACGCATGTAGATCACGCCCAGGTTCGCGTAGGCGCCAGCGGCCTGGGGATCAATCGTAAGGACAGCTCGAAAAGCATGTTCCGCGTCGTCCAGATCGCCGCTCTTCAAGGCCGCCTCACCTTGCTGAAAAACCTGTTGAGGATCGGTGGTTTGCGCAGCGGCCGCGGCATGCGCTTTCTCCGTTTCAGCCTGCTGCATCGCCAGTGTGTAGGCCGTTTGCCGCGACGCAAACAGCACGAAAACCAGCAAAAATCGCATATTCGAGCTTGACACTAGTTTCACTCTCTGCTGTAGTGTCCGCCAGCAGCAGCATGAATTCAAGCCACGCTGATTCACGGCAATGCGCGCCAAGGATGACAAACTCGCAATGAAAGTTGAAACCGTCACGATTCGGGACGTGGCCAAGGAGAGTGGTTTTTCGTCAACCACGGTCTCTATCGTCCTAAACGACGCGCCCCTGGCGCGCTACATTCCAGACGTCACCAAAAAGCGGATCGAGCAAGCGGCCAAAAAGCTGGGTTATCGCCCCAACCTGTTCGCCCGTTCGTTGCGCAGCAAGCGCAGTCACACCGTCGGCGTCATGGTCTTCGACATGACCGACCCGTATTGCACCCTTGTGCTGCGCGGCATCGAGAACACTCTGTATCAATCTTCGTACCTTCCAATTCTCACCGATGTGCACAACGAGCGTAGCCGCTTCGAGCGTTATCTCGAGATGTTGCTCGACCGGCGGGTGGAAGCGCTGATCGTGCTGGCCAACTGGCTGTTCGTGGATATCGACGTTCTGGCGGATCTCGAAAAGAGCAGCATTCCAACGGCGATGATCGGACGGGAATTGCGAACCGATTCGATTAGTTCGGTTATTGTCGACAACGAACTCGGCGCTCACGCCGCGCTGGAACATCTGCATTCGCTGGGGCATCGCAAGATCGCATTCATCCGCGGCCCCAAGACTCTGGCGGACAGTGCTCCGCGCTGGAAAGGGATTCGAACCTTCGCCAAGTCCAGTGGCCTGGAACTCGATTCCCGGCTGATTGTCGATCTGCCCGAATCTCGCGATCCGATTTCCAGTTTTGAAGCGGGTTATAAGCTCACCGAGGATTTGCTCAAACACAGGCGTCCGTTTACTGCGTTGATGGCCTTCGACGATATGACCGCATTCGGCGCGATCCGTGCGCTGGCAAAATCCGGCCTGCGCGTCCCGGAGCATTGCTCCGTCATTGGTTTCGATGACGTTGCCGCTTCCAGTTTGTATTCGCCTTCATTGACCACCATTCGTCAGCCCATGGAAGTGATGGGCACGATGGCAGTCAGCATTGTGGTTGACGGAATCAACGCCGTGCAGGAAAAGCGAGAAGTTCCCGCAGTGCATAGGAAGGTGGCGCCGGAGCTAGCCGTTCGGGAATCGACGCGAAGCCTGTCGTGACATACGTCCGGGCGTTTCGGAAAGACGTAATCGTGAGCCCACGCCTCTCATTCACATACTCCTGAAAGACGTCATCCTGAGCACCGCGCCTTCCAGCGGGGCGAAGGATCTCGCGCGCACCATTTCAACTCTGACCACCGCCAACCCGGCTTCCTCCTTGACAGCTCCCGCCGCGCGATGGCATTCCTATTTGCTTTCGATTCGGCCTGGTTTCGGGTAGTCTGTCTGATTCTGGCCGGAAGGGGAGACACGTTTGAGAGTTCGGGTGTTCTATCACGACAAATGCTTTGACGGGGCTTCATCGGCAGCGCTCTTCTCCCGTTTCTACCGCGAACGGATTCGCAATGACGTGCAGTTCGTGTACTCCGGCTTGCTGCACCGCGCCGGAGCTTTGTTCGATGAAAATAATTTCGACGGCGATGAAAACGCCATCGTCGACTTCAAGTATTCCAGCTCTCCCAAAATCACCTGGTGGTTCGATCATCACGAGAGCGCGTTCTTATCGCCCGCGGATGCTGCGCACTTCGAGCAGGATCAGAGCAATCGCAAATTCTATGATCCTGACTTCAAGTCCTGTACCAGCTTTATCGCGACTATCGCCGAGCAACGCTTCGGCTTCGATCCGAAACCGGTAGCCGATCTCGTTCACTGGACCGATATCGTGGATGGCGCCATGTATCCCGACGCACGCACCGCCGTCGAAATGCAGGCTCCGGCCATAAAGCTCACCATGGTAATCGAATCGAATCAGACCCACGATTTTGTTCCTCGCCTGATTCCGCTTCTCGCAGGCCGGCCTCTTGCCGAGATCATCGAAGAGCCTTTCGTCGCATCGCTCTTGCCGCCGCTTCTGGAACGTCATCAGCGATCGATCGCGATTCTCAACGAGCGCACGGAATCGAAAGATGGCACGCTTTTCTTCGATGTCACCGATCACGAACTCGAGGGCTATAACAAATTCGTTCCGTACTATCTACATCCCGAATCGATCTACAGCGTGGGCCTCAGCAAAAGCAGTTTCCGGGTGAAGGTCTCAGTGGGATCGAATCCGTGGGCGCCATCGGACCCGGTCGTGAACCTGGCGAAGATCTGTGAGCGCTACGGTGGTGGCGGCCACGCGCGCGTCGGGGCCATTTCATTTGACGTCAACCGACAGGAAGCGGCACGAAAAGCGGCCCACGAGATTGTCGACGAGTTGCGCGCCGCCGTCCGTGCTCAAGGATAATGAAGTAGCAATGTCATTCTGAGCGGAGTGAGCCGCAAAGCGGCTCACGGAGTCGAAGAACCCCAAGACCGCCGTTACTCTGATGCACCTCGACAGGTATTCTGACGATGCGTTCGCCGAGCGAACCGAAGCAAGCTGAGAGCGCAATATCTCCGTGACGCCAACTTCTGACCCGATCGTGCGAACCGAGCATTTAGGCCGCGTCGTCAAGGACAAGGTTTTGGTTGAGGACGCTACCTTCGAAGTGCGAACCGGCGAAGTTCTCGCCATCGTCGGCCCCAGCGGCTCGGGAAAGAGTTCCTTGCTCCGGCTGCTCAACCGCCTGGACGAGCCCACCAGCGGGACGGTCTACGTCGAAGGAATCGATTACCGGCAAACCCAGCCCCGCGAACTGCGAAGGAAACTGGGCATGGTTACGCAACGTCCCTATCTATTTCCCGGGACGGTCGAAGAAAATCTGCAATTCGGCCCTTCGCAGCGCGGAGAGACGTTAACCCGCGACTTTATCGAGCAACTCCTGACTCGAGTCGGCCTGAAAGGTTATGCCCGCCGCAACGTCGCCAATCTCTCCGGCGGCGAGGCGCAGCGCGTCTCCGTCGCCCGCACGCTGGCCAACTCGCCGCTGGTCTTGCTGCTCGACGAACCTACCTCAGCGCTCGATGAGACGTCCAAGCGGGAGGTTGAATCGTCCCTCGAAAACGTGGTGCGCGATCAAGGACTGACATGCATTCTGGTTACGCATGAAACCGCGCAAGCTGCGCGTCTAGCGGGGCGGGCATTGGTGATCGAAAACGGGCGCATCGTGCGCAGTGGCCCAACCAACGAGGTGCTTCATGCTTAAATTCTTCACCAGCAATCAGCTCTATCTCGGATTAGCGCAAGCACTCATCGCAGCGACGGCGGCCATGCTGGTCGTGCTGCTGGCCCGCAAACGCGGCATCCATCTGGAGCGCGAAACGCTCATTGCCATGGTCCGAGGGCTTATTCAAATCGTTGCCGTCGGGTCCATCCTCTTGCTATTGCTGCGCGAACCGCGCTGGACCAGCGGATTCCTCCTCGCCGCCATGATCGTGGCCGCTGGCGCGACCTCGGCCCGTCGCGCCAAGGGCATGCCCGGCGCATTTCTAGTTTCAGCCTGGTCGATAGCCTTCGGAGCCGGTTCGGTGGTAGCTTTGATGACTTGGTTTGGCGTGATTGACACTGCCATTACGTCGCTGGTTCCGGTCGGGAGCATGCTCATTGCCAATGCCATGAACACGAACAGTCTGGCGCTTAACCGATTCAGGGCAGACGTGCTGGCTCACGTCGGCGAAATTGAAACCGCGCTGGCCCTCGGAGCCGAGGCGAAGAACAGCGTTTCGCCGTACGTGCAGGCATCGTTTGAAGCCAGCCTGATTCCGGCCATCGATTCCATCCGCTCACTGGGCATCGTTTGGATTCCTGGCTTGATGGCAGGAATGCTGCTTTCCGGCGCTCGGCCCGTGTATGCTGCCATCTACCAATTCGTGGTGCTGGCCATGATTTTTGCTGCCTCTGGCCTGACCTCGCTAGTGAGTACGTTGCTGATTCGGGACCGAATTTTTACCCCCGCGCAACAATTGAGTTTGCAGCCAGGGAGATAATGTTGTAATGAGTTCTATCGTGCATACCGAAGTCGCAATGGCGAAAGGAAAGCACCGGGGCAGCCTGCAGGTCCTTCGGACGGTGGCCACGTTCGAACTATTAAAGGGATTGGCGGTTGGCTTGGCTGCCTGCGGCGTCGTTCTGCTCGTGCATCGGGAAGATCCGTGGGACATCGCCGATAGCTTGCTCAAAATCCTGCACATCAGCCCCGATCATCATTTTGCGCAAGTCTTCCTCGACTGGGCCGACTCCCTGACCGAAGCCAAAGTGTGGGCGGTTGCGGCCGTCGCCGTCGCCTATTCAGTTTTGCGTTTCGTCGAGGCCTACGGCCTCTGGTACGCCAAAGCGTGGGCGGAATGGATCGCACTGGTTTCCGGCACTATATATTTGCCCTTCGAAATCTACAAACTGATTCACCGCCCCGGCCTCTTCCACATCTCGGTGTTCCTGATCAACGTGGCCATCGTTCTCTATATGGTCTATGAGTTGAAGACCGGCGAAAGCCTGCACCGCATCCGCGAGTCCACTTGACGCCACAGAACCATTCTTAATCACCGTAAGAAAAATCCTTCATCCTGGAACCCGCTGCCCAAAAAGTCGTCATCGCGAACCGGCCTTCAGCAAAAAAAACCGTCATCCTGAACCGGCGCAAACCGGGGAAGGATCTGGCGCGCAGTACCTAAACTCTACGCGCAGGCAGCCCATTGACTCCGACTCGAGCCGGACGGATAATGGCCTGCCCTTCCACACAGGAGTGACCTTCTATGTTAGTCGAAGAAAATGTGAAGTTGATGCGCCGTTGGTTCCAGGAAGTTTGGAACGAGGGTAAGCTCCAAACGATCCACGAGCTTCTGGCTCCCAATGCGGTGGCAGTCGGCGAACTTGAGGGTGGGGCCAAACTTCGTGGACCCGCTGAGTTCGCAGCATTTGCCCAACGCATCCGTGGCGCGTTTCCCGACATGAACATCGTAGTTGAAGATGTGTTTGGTACGGACGACAAGGTCGTGCTGCGCTGGTCGGGCACCATGACCCATCTCGGAGATCATCTGGGAATGCCCGCCACTCGCAAACGCGTGCAAGTCACGGGAATCACCATTGCTCGCATCGCAAACCAACAGATCGTCGAGGGATGGGACAACTGGGACCAGTTAGGAATGCTCAAGCAGATCGGACTCTACGAGGCTCCCCAAGCCGCATAATTGAAGAGTGCAAAAACAAAACCGGGGACCGGTCCCCGAATTACTTCCCAGAACTATTCGTCATGAGCAGAAGAAAAAGCCGTCATCCTGAAACCCGGCGTAAGCCGGTGAAGGATCTCGCGCGCGGTACCCGAATTCTACGCGAAGGCAGGCTCTCTTTCTGAACTCGCTCCGAGGGTTGCCCTTGTCGGTGTCGTAGTAGCGCCAAAGATAGGTGGACACAAAGCCAGCTTACTCGCGCCCCTTAAAAAGAAAACAGAGGAAGCATGTTCCAGCCGGGCCGTTCGCCCATTTTATTGCGCGCAGAACGGAGAAACGCCCGCCTGTCCGCGAATTAGCAGCACTCATCGACCCCGGACGCGGGTCGGCCAATTCTCAAAACATGCAATCGACTGATTGCGGAAGTTACATTCAGATCGCTTTCGGCGTGATGAAGAAGAGCCGCCCACACATCGGGCGGCATTGGTGTTTTGGTTGCGATTCGGGACAATCCCAATCGGATCGGGACTAACGCTGCAGAGTACCGCTGACAACCGTGCCCGCGTCCGTCTCAACGGCTAGCATTTCCTTCCCGCCGTCCACAACCACGAGGCTGAAGTGCATTTCGGAGAGCCCCTTCGGCTTTATGGTAGCCCTGCCCCTGCAGTCCGCGCCGACCCTGTAAGAACCGGTCACGGGCTCCTCTGCGAAGGTTAGAAACGTGCCGTCCTCGCTGGCCGCTATGTGTCCGTTTATCGCTCCATCTCCAGAAGAGTTTACCGTTAACTTCAACTCGCCGATGAAAACCACCGGTCCTGTGAACGGCGCGCCTGCGACGAAGACGCCGGTTGCTTCAAACCCAAAACTACCCTCAACTCCGGCATTGGTGCAGGTCGGGGAGCCCTGCTTCACGGCGAATCCCTCCCCAAAAAAGGTGAGCGGCCAGAAACCCTGTTGACGTAACCACAAAGGAGAAGGGGCTGCCTCCCGTGGGTTTACCCGTGCCGGTGCAGTTCGAGGCGACTGCGTATGTTCCGGTGAGAGACTCGGTGATAATCACGCCGTCATGGGATGCTGTGGTCTCTCCGGTAAACGTGCCTGTGGTTGAGTCAAACGTGACCTGGCTCACGGCGGCGCTGTCAGGGGTGCCATTGCTATCTGTGGTGCCGTGCAGAAACCCGTAGGTGCCACTCAGAGACTTGTTTGAACAAGTCGCCCAGGCAGCGGAACTGAAGGCAAAGGGGGCAAGAACAATCATTGAAGCGATGCCACACATTTTAGGAACCATGGTGCTCTCCTCATCTTTTTGCTTGCGTTCATCGATCTTAGCCCGGAATTTGGCTGCCATTTTCGGCTCAATCCCTGTTTCGCGGGAGCGCGCCCGGTCTCAATAGTCCCATGGGCTCGAAACAGTCAGCACTGCTGTGCCAGTATCATCGCAAGTGCCACCCACGATGGAATATGCCCCTCGAATCTCACTTCCGTCGGGGTTCAACGTTCCCAAGAACGTGATAGTGCCGTTGTCGGTCACAATCCCAAGAGCCACGGAGGTGCCGATGATAAAGCTGGCCGAGGGAAATGTTCCCGGTGTGATCGTTCCCGAACTAAAGCAGGACGTGCCGAAGGTAGCTGTTCCGTTGATTCCGAAGCTGCCCGCGGTGCTTGGTGTACTGGACTGAGCCTCGCTGCCCGTCGCGTCGAATGTTTCTTGTTTGGAGGTTGTAAAGGTGCCATTCCACGTGTTACCGATGAAAGGTACTCTGATACCGGTGACGCTTCCCTGGTCTCCATTTGCACAACCGCCCTTGATGGTATACGTCCCGTTGAACGCGCTGTCGGTCCCGTTGACGGCGTCGCCGATAGTGCCCGTGAAAGTGATGACCTGTCCATCAGACGAGGTGGAAGTGAGGGATATGTCGCTGCCATTCACCCTGCCGGTTAGGCCAATGGTGGACATGTGATCAAAACAATTCGAGCCGTCAAGGTGCACCGCGCCGCTTACCGAAACGCCGGATTGGGCGATACTGCCGGCAATCGTCGTCGGTGGTTTACCCACTGTGGACGTAGCGCTGAACTGCCAGTTGCCTGCCGCGTTGAGACCCTGGGCCGGTGGATCTAAAGGTGGACTTGAAAGTGCACCTGAAGTTTTTCCTCCTCCTCCTCCTCCTCCTCCTCCGCACCCACAGAGTACAAGGAGCGCCGACAGCAGCCATAAAGCGTGCGATAAGTGTTTCATCGACCTTGCCCCCTGTTCTGGTTTTGCTCAACGTCCGCAGCGGAAGCCCTCATCCTCGGCTCCTTGCCATTCAGCATTGGTCAGTAGCCTCTTACCGACATTGAGGCAAGCCTGCTGTGCCTGAAGCCAATCGGTTCCTGGTCCGTTTGGTTATCGTTTGCCACGATCGAATCCTCCTGTTCGGCGAGTCCCCACTTGGCGCGGATTCTGCACCTCGGAGCGGTGGCTTGCAATACAAGTCATCTGACATTTGTCTGAAATCTGGGTGACACAAGGTAGGTTAATGATTCTAGGGGCCTTAGGATTGTGCTCGAATGGCACGGTTGCGGTGTAGAATACTCGCCTCCTGCTGGATAGGAGTTGTCGGCCTTCATCGCGGAGTGACTTTAGCTAACGAGTCGAACGTGGCCACAGCACCCGAGTCCGCGCCTGATCAAACACTGCTAACGCGCTTCGGCGACTTCGAACTGGATTTGCAAACTGGAACGCTCTCCAGGAACGGGACGAGCACTCGTCTGCAAAGGGCAGCCGCTGCAACTTCTGGAACTCTTGCTGCAAGAACCCGGCCAGTTGGTCACGCGAGAGCAAATTCAGCAGCAGCTCTGGCCGGACGGAACCTTTGTCGAGTTCGAACACAGCGTAAACGCGGCGGTAAAGCGCCTGCGGGCTGCGTTGGGGGATGATGCCGACAAACCTATTTTTATCGAGACAATTCCACGTCGCGGCTACCGCTTCATCGCCCCGGTCGAAAATAGTGTCCTGCCCGCAGGGGCCACCGCAGCTCCTTTCTTAACCGGACGCATGCCCGGTACAAACGGCGCTATTTCGCAGCTGGCGCCGTCGCCTTACTTATCATTGCGGCCCTCGTTGCGTGGCGCGTCGTTTTGGCCAGGGCCGTGCTCACTGGGACCGACGTCATCCTCGTGACGAACTTCGTTAACTCTACCGGCGATCCCGTATTCGACAACTCTCTCGATAAAGCCCTCGAAATCAAGCTCACCGAATCACCTTTTTTGAGCATCTTTCCGGAAGCCAGTGTTCGCGCCGCCATGGGGATGATGCGTCATGATCCCAATGAGCGGGTGACGCAGCAACTGGGAATCGAAATCTGCAAGCGTCATGGGTTCAAAGCTGTCGTGGTGCCCGAGATTGCTGCTTTCGGTAGCAGATATCTGATCACCTTGGATGCGATCGACGCGCAGAATCAAAAATCCATCGCACGCCGGCAGGAGGAAGCAGAATCCAAGGACAAGGTGATCGCTGCGTTGGGCAAAGCGGCTTCGGGGCTAAGAAACCAATTGGGCGAAAGCCTGGGCTCTCTCGAAAAATACGATGCCCCGCTTGATCTTGCGACCACCAACTCACTCGATGCTTTACAAGCCTACCGAGCAGGGCAAGCCCAGTTTCGAATTGGAAAGACCCGTGAGTCGATTCCCTATTTCGAAAGGGCAGTCGAAATCGATCCGCAGTTCTGTTACGCCTATGCCATGCTCGGACATGCCTACTTCAGTATTGGTGACGGGGAAGTCGCCCGGAAGAATTTTGCCAAGGCCTTCAGCCTGAAGGATGGCCGCACCACGCAGGAAGAAAATTTTCAGATCACCGTCTTTTATCATTCATACGTCACCGGCAATCTGGAAAAAGAAATCCCTGTACTCCTCTTGTACCAGCAAGCCTATCCACGCAGCGTGGTTGCTGCCAATCGGTTGGGGATCGCCTATGCGATGAGCGGCAAGAAGGAGGATGCTCTTCAGCAATTCAACTGGGCGCTGGCACATTCTCCGGTTCCTTCGGCGCAATACAATTCCAATGCTGCGCAGGCCCTGTTGGTCCTGGACCGTCTTGACGAAGCAAAGAAACTGCTGGATCAATGGGGGCAGAAGGCGTCCCTGGCCCCATTTCAGAGAGAAATGCGTTACCGGATCGCCTTTTTCGAGAATGACACCGCCACCATGGATCGGCTTGCTCACGAAATGCCTCCGGATGACGCTCGCTGGCTCGAACTACAGCTACAGCTTGCATTCTTGCGGGGCAATCTCCAGAAAGTCCGTTCCATGAGCCAGGACTCGGTTGATCAGGACATGCGTGCGAAGCAGGCGGAAGGCGCTGCCGACGACCTTGCCTTGCATGGCCAACTTGAGGCCTTCGCCGGAAACTATTCACTGGCCTCGAGCCTCTGTCGGCGAGCGAAAGAGTTAAATCTGGATAGCGCTTCAGGGCTCTGGCGTTGTGCCGAGGCATTCGCATATGCGGGCGATGTGGCGGACGCCGAGCTCTTGACGGCGAAACTCGATAAGTTGTTTCCCGAGGACACAGTGCAGCAGAAGGTCTACCTGCCTATCATGCGCTCGAACATCGAGCGTGTGCGAGGGAACGCCGAGAAGGCCGTGGACCTGCTCGATCCAACCCTTCAATATCACGGCACCCTGGACACTAACTATCAACTTGCGCAAGCGTATCTGAGTAAAGGAGAGCCCGACAAGGCTGCGGCGCAGTTGGAGGAACTCCTGGGCCATCGCGGATCTGGTTGGTGGCACATCTATGCTCCCCTTGCGCAACTCGGTGTTGCACGGGCCTATGCCGAGCAAGGGGACCGTGGGAAGAGCCGCAAAGCTTACAATGATTTCTTCACCACTTGGAAAGACGCCGACCCGGACATCCCCATCCTGAAAGAAGCCAAAGCAGAGTATGCCAAGCTGCAGTGACTCGTCGCGTCTTTTTCCGGGTGCATGTCTGGCCCCTTCATGCCACTCGATACCAGAAAGTGCAAGCACTAAATTCCAATTTGGAACTGAGGCTCGCGGCCACTCCGCTTTTCTATTGACCTCCCTGCATTGTCTACGATAATATAGAACCATAATTGATTATCTATAAGATAATCAAAGATCTTTGACAACCTGTCCAAGTGTTCGGCTGAGAAAGAGCTGGTAACTCCAATGTTTCCAAGATTTTGCCTGTAACTACCTTAAGAACCATAGATCTAGGAGGCAAGAAAAATTCCGGCTCTTTGTTTTCTAGATTTTAGGCAAAATTGAGAGTTTTTTTGAAGCAAACTCTGCACCATAAAATGTGCAACTAGGGCTTCTAGGTACAGACGACTGGACTACTGGATCGTGACCGTCACCTTCTTCTTCGAGCGGTTGTATTGATTGGTTGCGTCGAGGATATAGGTGCTCGTCACTGTGGGATGAACCGTCACGGTGTTGCCGCGCACCGCGCCCACTTGCGGCGAGACAACGAAATACGAGGCTCCCGTCGCGGTCCAGTTCAGAACTACCGGTTGTCCCGCATGACTGACGAGAGGCGTTGCGGTAAAGCTCGTGATCGCTGGCGCCTTGCCTTGGGAAAGATTGTTTGGCGTGTAGACGGGGTCCATCAGCACGACTTCAAACGCCGACGCTGGCACCTGCTTCAAACTTCCGAGATCGTCGTTGCTCCAGCGATTGTCCGGGTCGCCGGTCACGTACATCGAGCTGCCATTGTCAGCCATGATCATCCCATATTGTTTCAGGGCCGCGAGGATCACTTTGGCTTGCGGCGGGAACAAGGAGATGTCGTAGCTGGCTTTGAGGCGCAGCCGCATGCCCATGGGCGCAGCCAAAGAGTTGGTCGAGTTCGGCGCCCAATGCGACGCCGGCGGCGTGAATGCCTGCCGGCTGTACTGCAAAGTGAACCGCAAAGCGTGCTGGATTTGTCCGGTTGCGACTTCGTCGTAACGAGCTAAACCGGGAAATACAGGCAAGCCTGCGGCATCTGCGGAAGTCCAGGTATAGGGACGCTGTTCGTCGTTGAGCAGATCCCATACTGAGGCCGACGCCGCGTTCCAACTTCCATCGGACCGCGGGAACGAGTAATAGAGTTCGTACAGCCAGCAATTATCGCGGTCGAGCACCAGCACGTGGCGGTCGCCGTTGCCCGGGTGAGGATAGCCTTCAATCGGAGCGTTGTGGGGAACGGGCATGGGGCCGGGATCGCTCTCACTGCCATAAGCGGTGAAGTGGATGTTCGCGAAAGGAGACCCGCTCACAATGACATAGGGAATGCCGATGGTTGATCCGCCGTACAGGCCTGCGCCAAAATCCGGATGCATGGGCGTGTTGGTGCCGATGAAATTGATAATGGCGTCCGAGTTGGGGTCGACAGAGGCGTTCGACATGTCCTGGTTCCATGCGTTGTCAGCGGGAAAGGGAATGAAGCCGTTAAGGCTCGCGCCTCGACCCAGACGCATGTCGCTGCACGAGCTCCGCGAATAGAGCGGAGAGCACACAAGCACTATAGAGAAGGCAAGCAGAACCGTAGTACGTCGCATGAAGACCTCCGGCGGACGAATGGCGACGGTGGCAACTTACCACAGCATTCACGCCGGAATTGACACGAAGGTGCAGCGAGTTCGCCTATTTATAGTTGGCGCAGAAACTGGGCTTGCTCGGGCCCAGCAACGCGCAACTTCGTTTGATCTCATCGATGATCAACTCGCATGAGTTCTGGCTATTGCAAGGCGGATGAGTGGCCGGCGAAACCTGGATACACTCGTCGACCAGTTTCTTGGCGCGTTCCGCACTTACCGCATTGATACACGGAATTGTGTTCTGGCCGTCGCCGCCGGCCACGCCGATACCGAAAGCGCTCGACACGTGATTGAGATCGGCTCGAATCCTGTCCCAACCAAGGGCCAGCGGATCCAGCTTGAGATCGTTAATGAATTTTTCGATCTGATCGGCAGTGCTCAACACACCGGGAACGAAGTCACCCTTCTTGGTCTTCTGGAACTCGTTCAACAACGCAGTCGTCTGCTGCTGAAAACTTGTGGCCAAGTTTTGAGCATCTCTGGCCTGGCTGGTTTTGCGAATTGAGCTCTTCTTAATTGCCGAATCGAAGCGCGGGCGAAAAGCTTTCGCTTCGTCGTTTAAGTTGTTCATCAGAGCATCGAGGTCCTTGTCGCTGGACCGGGTGGGGCTCGGGCTCTGGGCGACCGCTGCCTGCATAAGCACAACGAAAGTCAGGACTATTGCTGCGCCCAAGGAATACAAACAATTTTGATTCATGCCGATGCTCTTCTCCGGTTAGAGCGCAGGATTTCTATCAGCACATGCAGCGATCAGAGCGCCTGACCTCGACTCCATTCGGTCGAATTTGTTGCGCTCTGGGCGTCTGGAACTCTCCCGACGCTGTCTGGCAGAAAAATGGAAAACACGGTGCCGCTGGAGCCCGCGGTGGTGCGGCTACGGACACGGATCGATCCCTCATGCTTCTGCACAATGCCGTGCGAGAGCCAGAGCCCCAAGCCTGTCCCGGAGTCGCCCTTGGTGGAATAGAAAGGCTCGAAGATATGCGTCAGGTCAGTGGGCTCGATTCCGCTGCCGCTATCTGCGATGGTGACGCGTGCTCCAGTCCTGTGGGCGCCGGTTCCGCCCCCATTAGACCACTCACGGCCGTGGGCTACGTGCAGAGTTAGCCGGCCTCCGATTTCCAGGGCATCGAGGGCGTTGAGAATCAGGTTGGAGAACAGTTGGCGGAGCTCGCCAGCAAAGCCGCGGATTTCGACTCCCCGGTTATACTGTTTCTCGACCTGGATGCGCTTTGCGTTCAATTGGCGCAAGTAGAGTTTCAGAACGTCGTCGAGGGTCGCCGCTACATTCAGGGGTGAGGCCGACGAACTTTCGCGAACGAACCCCAGCATCTGTTGAGCAACGGCAGCGACTCGCAGAACCTCCCGCTCCGCCATCTCCAGGTATTGATCCTGGCTATCAGGCCGGTGGCGGGCGAGGTAGATTAAATTGAGAACCGCTTCGAGAGGATTATTGATCTCATGCGCGACGGCGGCGGCAAGGCGTCCGGCGGTGGCGAGCTTTTCGTTGCGACGCAGGGCTTCCTCGGACCGCCGCTGCGAACTAATGTCATGCGCAATGCTGGACGCACCGATCACCTCTCCGCGTTGGTTGCGAATCGGCGAAAGCGAAATATCCACCGCGATGCGTGCGCCGTCTTTGCGAATGCGTTCGGACGTGTGGTGCTGGATTGACTCGCCCCGCATCACTTTCGTTGTGATCCCGGGAACTTCCTCGGGACGCTCCGGCGGTCCCAGCACATTAACCGACATACCGATCGCCTCGGCAGCAGAGTATCCATAGAGACGTTCCGCACCGCGATTCCAGCTGGTGATGATTCCATTGACATCGCCGGTAAGGATGCCATCATCGGAGGACTCGATCATGGCGGCCATCTGCCGCTGGATCTGCTCGGCGCGCGTCTGCGCGCGGGAGCGCTGGCGGGCGAGACCGGCGGCAAGAACCGAAACAGCAATAAATACGAACAGGCGGCCATAATCATTGGCGGAGATGGCAAAACTGAAACGTGGCTCCAGGACGAAATAATCGATTGCGAGGCAGGATGTGGCCGTGCAAAGCAACGCTGGTGCAAAGCCTAGAAACCGCGCGCTCACAATCACCGCGGCGATGAAGATGGCGAACGGATTCTCACGCATTACCGGCCACAGAAACCAGACGCATAAAGCGACGCCCATCGCCAGTGCCGACGCGGCGTAACGGAGGGTCCAATGACTCCAGTGCGGGCCACTCTTCGAATGCGGAATGTCGGTCGGCGTCATGGGAAACAGGCGAGCCGGCGAAAAGACGGAGCGGTATGTGCAAAGTTCGCCCGTCCAAAAAACAACTTACTGTAGGCGATCAATTTAGCAGCATAGGACGCAGTCGCGCAATTCGAATATGCAAGGCGGTGAATATCCAATGAGACCGAAGAAAGAAAAGCCGCGGATATTTCCGCGCCTCATCATTAATTGGCGGTCCTGACCTACTGTTGCGTGGTGAGGGTCGGGCGTCCTGCGTCTGGTCCCTGGGTGGTCGGAATCACGGTCAAAGGCGCTTGCAGGGTGAAGTTCAGCACGGTTTCCGAGGGCAATTTGATTTGCTGACTGTGGGTGACGGCTTGCGCGCCGGCTCCTAAGCCGCCGCCCGCTGCGGCGCCAATGGCGGCTCCTTTGCCGCCACCCGCGATGGCACCGATGATGGCTCCAATACCCGCGCCGGCTCCTACCTTCTCGACCGTGTTCGTGCCGCGCGAACTACCCTGCTTCTTATATTGATCGGTTTGAATGTTGTAGAACTTCCCATTCGCCGAAATGCGATCCAGCTGAAGTACCAGCAGAGATTGGCCGGCAAACTTGCCAGCACTCTGCACGGTGACGACGTGGCCTTCAACGTTGTGGCCGGCAGGAATCACCGTGTCGCCATCCACAGCAAACGGCGAATTCAACGTGGCGTGGAAGGTCTGACCCTGAGTTGCGGTTTCCGAGTCAACCGCGTCTACCAACCTCACGGCGAAGGTTGTGCCGGAGGGGATGGTGACCTTCTGCGGCGGTGGGGGTGGCGGTGGTGGTGCAGGAGCGGCCGGCGCGGGTGCAGGAGCCGGCGGCGGGGCAGCTTGTGCAACCTGGGCCGGAGCCTTCGAAGAGTCGTCCTCGTCTTTAGATACTTTGTGGTGACGCTTCGGGGCGGGAGTCGGTTTAGGTTGCTCCGGCGGCGGAGCTTGAGCTTCGACCGGCGCCGGCGGAGGTGCAACCTGTAAGTTGTTCACGACCTGCTTCACACCCGGTTCACTGGACGCGTAACGGGCGGCTGCATCGCGCTGCGCGTCATTATCCACCTGGCCGGAGAGGGTCACGCTTCCATTGGCGGCTTGCACCGCGAGCTGCTTGCCCTGGAGACCGGAATCAGTGTTCAGCTTATTCTGGATATCGGTGGCAATCTGAGCATCGGTCGGAGCCTTGGAGCAGCCGACAGTAATTGCGAATATCGCGAGCAAAACGATGAGGTAAAGAGAAAGCCTCGCCTGCATAAGATCAACCCCCGGTGATGTAAGTAAATTAGTTTAGATGCGTGAATTGGCCGAGTCCTGTTGAAAAATCTCGCCGGAAGCCTTTCCGTCACCAAAGGGTGCAAAGCTGCGGCAAAGAGTTCATTCTTCCAGAAAAGTTGGACGACAAGCAGGACGATTACAGAAGAACGAGCTAACTCTGGTGCAGAAATTTGTAATCGAGGATGCTGGCCGCGAGTTTCGCATTCTCCGTTTTTTCTTGCACATCTTTCGTCCGCGTAATCCGCCCCTGGCAAAGGACCGTGCTATTTTTCTGGCCCGAGATCTCTTCCGGCATCTCGAATACCATCTCGACCAACGTGTTGTCTGGAAAGCGTTGCGGACCCTGCAGAAGAACTCCGGACTGGCTCAGATTGGCGATCGTGCCCTCATACCAGCTTCCGAGATTTTTCACTCGGTAACGCACGGGCGTGTCGAGTTTGAGGCGCCGCGCGCGAGGAACCCACGTAGGCTTGCGGGCGCGGGTTCGACTGCGGCGCGCATTCGTGCCGTCCGCCTCAGCTCCGGACTGGCTGCGATCCACGCGCTCGGTACGTCGCATGGTTGTCCAGTCATAGCTGTATTCGACCGCGCAAAGGAGGCAAACCTGGTAGAACTGGCCGTCGGCAGCCCGCCGGGGCCAGGAAAACTCGTGGGAGCAACGGCCTAACATAAGAACGTCCATTAACTTCTGAGGCATGATCGTCTTTCCGGGCGAGACCGCCGGAAGACCCATCATCTAACGGCGGCTTAATTTTGTGTAGGTTACTTTCGTGTCATTCACAAGGCGCTGCTTCTATATGCTCTCAAAGCGTGAATGCCCTTTGAGGCTGACCGCTTTGGTGCCGGGTTTGCGGGTAAAGTAATGCGTGGCACCGAACCAGGAAAGGCGTTATGTCTGGAAGAGTGCGGATCGTCAATCTGGAAGAGGGATTCCCGACTCGTGATCAGGCTTACCAGAAGCTCGAATCGGTGCTAACACGCGCGCGAAAGGACGGCATCGCGGCGTTGAAGGTGATTCATGGCTACGGTTCGTCCGGTGCGGGCGGAGTACTGCGATTTGCCATTCGTGGCTTCCTGCGCCAGCGAAAAGAGAAAGGTGAGATCGCGGCGTTCGTCAATGGAGAAAGTTGGTCCAGTTTCGACGAGCGAAGCAAGTTGCTGTTTGCAAGAGTTCCGGAGTTGGTGCTGGACAGCGATGTCGGGCGCGGTAATAAAGGAATCACGTTAGTGCTTCTGTGAGGCTCTGTTCGGGTCATGACGGACGGCGGTGGAGTGTATGATCAGCGCGTGAAGGATGGCAAGGAATTCGGCGTCACCGCGTTCATTCTGGGGGGCGGCAAAAGCTCTCGTATGGGAAGCGAGAAGGCTTTTCTACGGTTCGGGGACGAAACTCTTCTCGCACGGGCATTGAACGTGGCCTGCGCGGTCGCGGCAGAAGTGCGCATTGTTGGAGACGCCGGGAAATTTGCAAGCTTTGGCCAGGTGGTTGAGGACGTGTATGGTGGCCGGGGACCGTTGGGCGGAATTCATGCAGCGCTCTTGAATTCGACGACAGAGTTAAACTTGATGCTCGCGGTCGATATGCCCTTTGTCGGGCCGGAGCTTCTGGAATATCTGCTTTTGCGGGCGCAGGAATCACATGCTATGGTTACGGTTCCGCGCGCGGGTGGAGGGTTTCAGCCGCTTTGCGCGGCCTATCGGCGTGGATTTCGAGAGGTAGCGGAGAGGTCATTGAGGGAAGGGAAGAACAAGATTGATCCGCTGTTCGCTGGAATTGAAGCTTGCATAATTGAGGAGAAAGAGTTGGAACGGGCGGGTTTCTCGGTAGAGACGTTCCGGAATTTGAACACGCCTGAGGAGTTCGAGAAAGCGAAGGGAGAGCGATCCGTGCTCGGGATCTGAAGCGGGCTCTTCTGCCGAGTTATGCTCGGCTGGGCGGGTCGTCATGCTCGTCCTCATGCGATTTGATTGTGACTTAGCATTTTCAGGGGACTGAACCGGACATGGCCAGTAACGAGCAGCTCGGACCGTATATTGAGTTTAAGGACGTTTCCAAGTCCTTTGGCGAGAACCGCGTGCTCGATCACGTCAGCTTTGACGTCATGGCGGGAGAGACGGTGTGCATCCTTGGACGCAGTGGCGTGGGCAAATCGGTCACGCTGCAGAATATTATGGGTTTCCTCAAGCCGGACTCTGGCCGGGTGATCGTGGCCAGAGAAGACATCACGGACTATTCCGAGCCGGACCTGCAGCGCATCCGCAAGAAGGTCACAATGGTATTTCAAAACGGTGCGCTGTTTGACTCGTTGACTGTGGGTGAGAATGTGGCATTCCCGCTGCGTGAACGTCGCGATCTCAAGGAGGATCAGATCTACCAGATCGTCGATGGGTTGTTGGAGATGGTGGGAGTGAAAGAGATGCGCGACTTGCTCCCCTCGGATTTGTCCACTGGGATGAAGCGGTCGGTGGCGATCGCGCGAGCCTTGGCCGCGCAGCCAGAGTGCGTTCTTTATGATGAACCGACGACCATGGTCGATCCCCTGATGGCGCAGCTGCTGGGCGATTTGATCAAGCGGCTTAAAACGCAGTTGCATCTGACCAGCGTCGTCGTGACCCATGACATGCGCCTGGCGGAAAAACTGGCAAACCGGATTGTATTTCTCCACGAAGCCAAAGTGCTTTTCTTCGGTACCTATCAAGACATGGAGAAATGTGAAGAACCGATCGTGCAAGAGTTCCTGGAACTGGACAAGATGACTCTGGAAGCGTAGAGGGCTACGGGCTATGCGATTTCCTAAAACCCTTCCCCCACCAATCGTTCAATCGTAATGGAATCGGCCGTGTCCCCTCGCATCATCTTCTCAACGTACTTTGCGATCATGTCCACTTCGAGGTTTACTGGATCGCCGGGCCTCAGCGACTTCAGATTAGTCATCTCCGTGGTGTGCGGAATAATGGCGACTGTCACGTGGGTGCCTTCGACCTTCGCGACTGTGAGGCTGATGCCTTCGATCGAAAGTGAGCCTTTGAAGATGACATAGCGCGCCAGGTCTGGCGGGATCTCGATGCGCAGCCAATAATTGTCGGCGTCGGGGATTTCGTCGAGTGCGACGAACTTGCCGGTGCCATCCACGTGACCTTGGACGATGTGTCCGCCAAAGCGACCATCGGCGCGCATGGGGAGTTCCAGATTGACCAGCGCGCCGGGCTTGATGCGAGAGAAAGAAGTGCGATTCCAGGTTTCCTCAGCCAGGTCTGCACCAAAGGAATTGGCCGTGATTTCGACGGCGGTAAGGCAGACGCCGCTGACCGCGATGCTGTCGCCCTTCTTCAGTTCCTTGACCAGCTGCGAAGCCGAGACGGTGAGACGCCGATTGTCGTTTTGGTGGCCGATATGGGTGACGCTTCCGACTTCTTCGATGATGCCGGTGAACATGGGAGCTCCTTCACTTCAACACAAAGATACAGAGACACAGAGAGGGCAAGATCGGGGAATCATATGAGAAATAAATTGAATTCTCGTTTCGTCTCTGTATTTCTGTATCTCTGTATCTCTGTGGCGAAATGCGTCCGTCAATCTGCATAAGGATCCTTCAAGTATCCCTCGACTGCGAAGTCTTCTCCAAAGCGGTGCACGCGTATCGACTTTACGTAGGGTGCCTCGGTAATGCTCGCGAATCCGGCGCCAGCGGCGAACGGAATGGATGTCACGCCGGCGAGAATTCTAGGTGCGTAATAGAGAAAGACCTTGTCTACTATTCCCGAAGCGAGCGCCGCCGCGTTGACCATGGCGCCACCTTCGATCATCAGGCTGGTGATTTCCATCTCGCCGAGGCAGCGGAGAGCGGCAGCCATTTCAGGATGGCCCTCCGAAGTGGCTGTGGGCAACTGCTGCACGCGAATGCCAAGCTTCCGTAGGTCTTTCTCCTTTTTCTCTTCGGCGAAAGAGCAGAGCACAAGAACGTCGCCTTGGGCGGTCTGGACTACGCGGGAGTCCAGCGGTAGACGCAGGTGTGAGTCGAGGATCACACGTAATAGCGTACGACGGCGTGGTCGGCCGCTGCGGTCGGTGAGAAGTGGGTCGTCAGCGACCACGGTACCAACACCGACGAGAATGGCGTCATGCTGATGACGGAGTTCCTGCACATGAGTGCGCGCGGATTCACCGGTGATCCAGGCGACACGAGTCGCGTTTTCTGCCGCCCGCGCACCAGCATTCGGCGCTCGGTTTGGAGGCGCTGCAATTTTTCCGTCGAGCGTCATGGCAGCTTTTAGCGTGAGCAGTGGAGTACGGTGGCGAATGTATTTGGCGAAAGACTCGTTCAGTGCTTTCGCTTGTTCTTCAAGTAAGCCAGTGGCGACGCTGATCCCGGCACCACGAAGCTTGGCAAATCCCTGGCCGCTGACCAGCGGATTCGGGTCCTGCATGCAGGCTGCAACGCGAGAGATTCCGGCGGCAATCAGCGCGTCAGCACAGGGTCCCGTTCGACCCCGGTGAGAGCAGGGTTCCAGGTTGACATAGAGAGTCGCGCCTCGAGCTTTTTCTCCGGCTTGTTCGAGGGCGAGGATTTCTGCGTGTTTTACGCCGTCGTAAGTGTGGCTGCCCGTGCCGATGACCATGCCCTTAGCATCCACGATAACTGCGCCAACGCATGGGTTGGGCGACGTCAAACCAATACCTTGCCGGGCCAGGTCGAGGACGCGGCCGAGATAAGATTCGTCAGTGTCGTGGGCTGTGGTCACGGCAGGAGCATTATTTCACCACGGAGACAGGGAAGCATGTTTGCCTAGGGCTTCCGCGGTAGAAACGATCCATACGAGTCGTCCTCGGGTTCGGCGACTGCCGCGCCGCTGCGGCCCTTTGGGCCACGCCGGACTGGAACCAGTCGGTCCGCAAACGGATCCAGCGGCGGTTTTGGCCTGCGGCGAAGGCGACGCCAGAAGTCCGTCAAGACCTGGAACGCACTCCTTTGACCTTTTGACTCGCTCATTAACAACTCCAGATTCTACGTTCCGCGGAAGTGAATCAAGCGAACAGTGAATCCACAAAATCTTTTGCGTTGAACGGCAGTAGGTCCCCGGCTTTCTCGCCGACTCCGACGTAGCGCACCGGTAGACCTAGCTCTCGCGAAATGGCAACCACCACTCCGCCCTTTGCGGTTCCGTCGAGTTTGGTCAGGACAATCCCGGTTACGCCGGCGGCATCCGTGAACTGGCGCGCCTGTTGCAAACCGTTCTGGCCGGTAGTGGCGTCCATCACCAGCAATGTTTCGTGAGGAGCACCAGGAATGATTCGTTGGGCGGTGCGTCGCATCTTCTCTAGCTCCGCCATGAGATTGGTCTTGGTATGCAGACGCCCAGCGGTGTCAACGATCACGTAATCGCTGTGGCGCGCAGATGCGGCATGCAGAGCGTCGTACAGCACGGCTGCCGGATCCCCGCCAGCTTTGGTTCGGATGACTTCGGTCCCGGTACGCTCTCCCCAAATCTCAAGTTGTTCGATGGCAGCAGCCCGGAACGTATCGGCCGCGCACAGCAGAACGGTTTTACCCTGCGAACGAAAAACTTGCGACAGCTTACCAATGGTCGTCGTCTTTCCCGTGCCGTTGACCCCGACGACGAGAATGACTTCGGGCGTACCGTCAACTTTCTGGACAGGGCGGGTATTGGCGGCGTTCAGGATGTTGAGCAGCTCGTCTTTCAATAGCCGTTTCAGTTCTTCGCTATCCCTGATCTGCTTTCGATCAGCCTTGTCTCGAAGCTTGTCCAGGACTTCCCGCGTCGTCGTGTTGCCCAGGTCGGCGCCGATGAGCGTGGCTTCCAGGTCGTCCAGGGTGGTGCGGTCGATTTCCTTGCCAAAAGAAACGACTTCTTCAATACGCTGGCTCAGGTTTTCGCGGGTGCGCGTCACCGCCTCTTTCATGCGGTCAAAGAGGCCCGGCTTTTGCTCTTCGTCCAGGCTGCCAAACAGGGTTTGAATCATAGATGTTGTAGAGTCGCGCGCTAAACTTCAATTATAGCGGCAGGCTGGGATTGACGGGGCAGTGTGGCTTCCGCGGACCGATGGGATCGCTCGGCCATTCGCGAACGGCTTCACCTCCCCAACGACGGTCGTTGCCCGCTGAAGTAAACTACGGGAACATGAATTACATCTATGGCATCAATGCCGTGACCGAAGCGCTGAAGGCGCGTGGACGCACTTTTGCGTGGGTGGGAGTCGCGAAAGAACGTCACGACCTGCGGCTGAAACATGTCGTCGACGAATGCCGGCGGCAAGGGGTTGCGGTGCGCTTTGTGCCGCGCGACGAACTCGATCGCATGGCCGGCAACAATGCTCATCAGGGCGTGGTCGCCGTTACGTCAGCGAAGCAGTACAACGATCTAAAAGACGTCGTCGCCGCCAAGCGCGGCCGGCATTCACTCATTGTCGTTCTTGATGGAGTGGAGGACCCGCACAATCTCGGCGCGATTCTCCGCACTGCGGATGCCGCCGGTGCAGACGGAGTAGTGATTCCCGAGCGCCGGGCGGCGGGAGTGACCGCGACCGTAACCAAGGCTTCCGCCGGAGCCAGCGAGCACCTGCCCATCGCGAAGGTCACTAACATTGCCCGAACGCTGGAGGAATTGAAGGCGCAGAATCTGTGGATGGTCGGCCTGGACGAACGTGGCGAGCAATCCTACGACTCGCTCGATTACAAGATGGACTGCGCCATTGTGTTAGGGGCGGAAGGCAAGGGTCTTCACGACCTCGTGGCCAGGAAATGTGATTTTCTGGTTTCGATCCCTATGCTGGGGAAAGTGCCGTCGCTGAATGTCTCTGTCGCGGCGGGCGTGATGCTGTACGAAATCGTAAGGCAGCGGAGAAAAAAGTCGGCATGAACGTTCTCCGTGTGTTGTGTATTCTCTTTTGTTTGGTTCCTCCGAGCCTTGCCCTTGATCGCGAGGCATTCACTTTCACCAACTACGATCTGGATGTGCGCGTTGAACCTGAACAACAGCGTTTGGGCGTGCGTGGCAAGGTTACGCTGCGCAACGACTCAACTGCTTCGCAGAAAAATATTGCGCTGCAGATCTCCTCGACTTTGGATTGGAGTTCAATTCGATTTGGAGGGGAATCCCTGGAGTTTGTCACTCACGAATACTCTTCCGACGTTGATCACACCGGTGCGCTGTCGGAAGCGATCGTCACCTTGCCACACGAAGTCGCACCGAAAGGCACGATAGAGCTGGAGATCGGATATGAGGGCGTGCTTCCGCTCGATGTCACGCGCCTCAAACGAATTGGCGTGCCCGAAGAGAAAGCCAAGCACACGGACTGGGACCAGATCGGCAAATCGTACACTGCCGTGCGCGGAATTGGATACGTCGCATGGTATCCGGTGGCGACCGAGTCAGCGGACTTGTCGGAAGGGAACACCGTATTCGAAGCATTGGGACGCTGGAAGGCGCGGGAAGCGGAGGCGCAGCTAAAGATCAAGTTGACTGATTCCGGAGCGAGTTCCGCGGAACCTCCGAAATTGTTCTGCAACGGCAAGGGCGGCGCGCTCGCTTACGAGCGAATGGGCAGGGCATACTCAGTGCATACTGATTGCTCGTTCGAACCGCTGGGTACGGTCGTACCTCTCTTTGCGATCGGCGCCTACGACACGCTTGAGCGGCCGAGCTTGAATATCTCATGCTTGCCTGGGCACAAGTCTGGGGCTGAAAACTATGCGCTGGCAGCGGAGTTGGCCGCCCCGCTCGTGACCGAATGGTTTGGTGCGCCCGGGCGCAAAGCAGAAACCGTAGAGCTAGCCGATCCGGAAGCTGCTCCTTTCGACGCGGGGAGCATGCTGCTGACGACGCTGAACACGACCAATTCAACCGTTTACCAATTGGCTGCAGTGCACCAATTGACTCATGCAGTTTTTTTCTCCCCGCGTCCGTGGATCTATGAAGGCCTGGCGCACTTTGCCCAGGCGCTTGAACGTGAGCAGCAGAGCGGACGCCCGGCCGCGCTGGAATTCATGGGCCAAAATTGGACTGCAATGGTCAACGCCGAGAAAGCGATCGTTGCGGCTCATTCTCAAAACGCGGCCAATGAATCCCTGATCAATACGAGCATCGAGGAGTTCTGTCGCAGCAAAGCGATGTATGTATGGTGGATGCTGCGCGACATGGTCGGCGACGCGGCACTGAAGAAAGCGCTGGCGGCATATCATCAGGATCAGGATAAAGAAGCTGCTTACTTGCAGCATCTCATCGAAGCGCAAACCCATCGCGACCTGGAATGGTTCTTCGATGACTGGGTGTATCGTGACCGGGGCTTACCCGACTTTCACGTTGAGTCCGTATATCCGCGTCCTAAGGTGGACGGGGGCTCTATCGTGACCGTGACGATCGAGAATCTTGGAGACGCTGGAGCAGAGGTGCCAGTAATCCTGCGCTCGGAAGACGGCGAAATCACTCGGCGCCTGGAAGTGCGCGCGAAAGCCAAGGCAGCGGTTCGGGTTGACGTAGCTACTTTACCATTGGAAGTCGTGGTGAATGATGGCAGCGTGCCGGAAAGCGACTTGAGCAATAATGTCTTCAGAGTCCCGCCGGATGCCGCGAAGTGATTTCCAATTGTCGATAAGCAATCGAAGTTGAGAATGCCGACGAAGGAGGGGTCCTTGGCCTACATCCAATTTCTTGGAGCTGCCGGAACTGTGACGGGATCCAAGCATTTGATTAAGACAGTTCCTGGCTCTAGTGCAGGCAGGGGCTTCCAAGCGCTCATAGATTGCGGCATGTTCCAGGGGCCGAAAGAGTGGCGCGACCGCAACTGGCAGGAGATGCCGATCCCCGCTCGGCAGATTGACGCCGTGGTCCTGACCCACGCGCACATCGACCATTCCGGATGGATTCCCCGCCTGGTGAAGGGAGGCTTCCGCGGACCGATCTACGCCACGCCGGCGACGATCGATTTATGCGGAATTCTGCTGCCGGACTCCGGCCACCTGCAGGAAGAAGACGCGGCGTTTTATAACAAGCACAAGAAATCAAAACATGATCCCGCCCTGCCGCTATACACGCTGGCGGAAGCGGAAGCGTCCCTCCAGTATTTTCGTGCGGTACCGTTTGGGAATGTCCAACAACTTTGCCCCGGAGCTTCGTTTCGCTTTGTACGGGCGGCGCACATTCTGGGCTCGTCGATGGTTGAACTTACGCTGGTCACTAACGGTCAGACTCGCCGGCTGCTGTTCACGGGCGACATCGGACGCGTCCGAGACCGGGACACGGCGCCGGGCAAAGTTGTGCGTTCGGGCCCTACCGAGGGCGAGACGGCCGACATTTTGATTATGGAATCGACTTATGGCAACCGCCAGCATCCGACGGCAGATCCGCGCCCGGAGTTAGCCTCGCTGATTCGCCGGACTGTTGAACGCGGCGGTAGCGTCATCGTGCCTGCATTTGCGGTGGAGCGAACCCAGAAATTTCTCTTCATGTTGAAAGAGCTGATGCAATCGGGGCAACTTCCATCGATCCCGGTTTATTGCGACAGTCCCATGGCGATCAAGGCGGTAGAAATTTTCATGAAGCACACGGAAGAGTATAGCGAGGACACGCGGCGCCTGATTTCTACGCACGGGTCACCGCTCGAGTGGCCGGGCTTCACCTTCGCCTCGACGGCGGAACAGTCGAAAGCCATTAATCAGGTGAAAAGTCCGTCAATCATTATTTCGTCCAGTGGTATGGTGACGGGTGGACGCATCTTGCACCACCTCGAGCAAAGACTTCCCGATTCGAAAAACACGGTCTTGTTCATCGGGTTCCAGGCGCCCGGGACGCGCGGATTCACCATCAAGAGTGGAGCACGTGAAGTGAAGATCTTCGGCGACATCGTGCCGATCCGGGCGCATGTGGCGGCGCTCGAGCAATTTAGCGATCACGCTGATACACCAGAGTTGTTGCAGTGGTTGCGCACGTTCCGCAAGAAACCGCTCGCAACCTACCTGGTGCACGGCGAGCCCGCATCCTCTTCACAGCTGCGCGAGACGATCATCCAGGATCTGCGCTGGAACGTCCAAGTGGCGCAGTGGATGCAGAAAGTGCAGATCAACTAGAAATTGGGGAATTGTGTAATCGAGCCAATTTTGTAATTAAGGTCTCGGAAGTTTTAAATTACTGAATTGCAAGATCATTCAATTAAACAATCTGAGGTCCTAATGACAGAAGCTGAAGTGAAGAAACATCTCGACGCAGCGGAAGCAAGTCCCAGGCACATTGCGGCGGCAGTTTCGGGGCTGCCCGATAAAACCCTGCGCTACAAACCGTCGCCGGACAAATGGTGCATCCTCGAGGTTCTGGGGCATCTCGCAGACATTGAGATCGTGTACGCGCACCGCTTCCGGCAAATGATCGCCGACGAGAAACCGGTGATTGCGCCGATGGATCAGGACGCGTGGGCTCGAAATCTCGGCTACATGGATACGCCTGCACCCGAACTGGTTGCGCTCTACGGATTGAACCGGCATCACAATTTGGGATTGTTTCGCCGGCTGAAGCCGGGGGATCTGAAGAAGTCCGCGTACCACCCTGAGCTCAAGCACGACGTCACGGTGGCGGAATACGTGGAGAGGATCGGAACTCACGGCGCGAATCATCTGGCTCAGATTGAGCGTCTGAAAAAGCAGGCGGCGTGAATGCAGGTGCCGTAAGTCGGATACGCGTTCTCTCATCAATCATTGGCTGACATTGGTAAACCGTGCCAGCTCTTTTAGCCTTTCGGCGGCGGCGCCCGAGTCGATTGACGTTGCCGCCAGCGGGAGAGCGTCTGCCAAGCGATCCGCTCTGCCTGCCGCGACCAGGGCCGCAGCGGCGTTCAGCAAAACCACATCTCGGCGAGGCGATTTCTTGCCGGCGAGAATCTCTCGAATAATGTCCGCATTCGCGGCGGCCTCTCCGCCAGAAAGTTCTTCGAGACTGGCGCGGGCCATGCCAAATTCTTCCGGCGTAACTTCGTAAGTGCGGACCGTTCCCTCACGCACTTCGGCAATCCGAGTTGGACCGCCGATGGTGATTTCGTCGAGCCCGTCCATTCCATGCACCACCAAAGCCCTATGCAATCCCAACATGCTGAGCGCTTCCGCCAACGTGTCCACTAGCGCGGCCGAATAGACTCCGACGACCTGGGCCGAAGCCCGGGCCGGGTTGGTCAGCGGCCCAAGCAGATTGAAAACCGTACGCAAATGCAGCTCGCGGCGGGCAGATTGGACATGCTTCATCGCCGAATGCATGGCGGGAGCATAAAGAAATGCGATCCCGACTTCTTCCAGGCAGGCGGCAAGCCGAGCGGGGTCCAGATTGATGTTAACGCCCAGAGCTTCCATCACGTCGGCCGAGCCGCACTTTGAAGTTACGCTGCGATTGCCGTGCTTGGCTACGCGCACGCCCGCGCCTGCGACCACGAGCGCGGTAGCCGTCGAAATATTGAATGTTCCGCTGGCGTCACCACCGGTGCCGCAGGTATCGACCAGGGCGTCGCGCCCCGTGCCGCTGACATCGACCGTATGATTCGGGTGCAAGGCCAGTGGAACCGCGGCTGCGCGGATCGCCTCAGCGAATCCAACGATTTCCTCGACCGTCTCTCCCTTCATGTGCAGCGCAACCAGCAAAGCTGCAATTTGCGCGTCGCTATATTTTCCGGTCAGCACTTGGGACATGACTGCCCGCGCTTCTTCGCGGCTGAGCGACTGGCGATGATTCACAATGCGATGAAGGACGTCGATGATCATGGGCGGATTACGTTAGCGCCAATCAAAGAGTAGCACTGACAAGGTCTGATCGCGTCCAGTCCCGAAACGACCCATTACTGTCGAATTTTGTCGTGTCTCGTTTGCCCTACGGAACACCCTTCTATAGAATCAAGTGTTTGCCGCCCGCGGTTCTAAGCGCAAGCGCGTCCTGCCCCAAAATCATAGTGAATCTGGAATTGTTATGAAAATTCATGAGTATCAGGCTAAGGCAATCCTGAAGAAGTATGGAGTCGCGGTGCCACGCGGCGAGATGGCTGAAACCCGCGAGCAAGCTGAAGCTGTCGCGAAAAAGCTGTTCGATGCGGGCTCCAGCGGAGTTGTGGTCAAGGCGCAGATCCACGCCGGAGGCCGCGGCAAGGGCGGCGGGGTGAAGATCGCGAAGTCGGTGGCCGAAGCCGCCGAGCTAGCCTCGAAGATCCTGGGGATGACGCTGGTCACGCACCAGACCGGAGCCGAAGGTCGGGTGGTGCGGCGCTTGCTCATCGAAGAAACATTGCCCATCGAGAAAGAACTCTATCTTGGAATTGTGATCGACCGGGTCGAGGCGAGGCCGGTCTTCATGGCGTCTGCCGCTGGGGGCATGGAAATCGAGCAGGTCGCGGCAGAGAATCCTGATGCCATCCTCAAAGAGTATGTCGAGCCGGGAATGGGTCTGGAGGCGTTCCAGGCGCGCAAGATCGCATTCAAGCTCGGCCTGAAGCCTACGCAGATCAATGAAGCCGTGCGTTTGATGACCGGATTTTTCCGGGCGTTTCAGGAGACGGACTCTTCCCTGATGGAGATCAACCCGTTCATCAGTTGCACCGATGGCCGACTATTTGCGCTGGATGCCAAGATGAATTTTGACGACAATGCCTTGTTCCGGCATCCTGATCTCCGCGAACTGCGCGACATCACCGAGGAAGATCCGCTCGAAGTCGAGGCTTCGAAGTATAGTCTGAATTACATCAAGCTCGATGGAAACGTAGGCTGCATGGTGAACGGCGCTGGCCTTGCCATGGCGACAATGGACATCATCAAGTATGCCGGTGGGATGCCGGCGAATTTCCTTGATGTAGGCGGAGGCGCCAACGCCGAGCAGGTTACTCATGCTTTTGAGATTCTGCTCAGCGACAAGAACGTGAAGGCGGTGCTGATTAATATTTTCGGCGGAATCCTTCGCGTCGACACATTGGCCACGGGGGTCGTGGAGGCAGCGCAGAAGACTCATATTCAGTTGCCGATCGTGCTACGGCTCGAAGGGACGAACGTCGAAGCTGGCCGGGAGATTCTCAAGCAGTCGGGGTTGAACTTTATCGTCGCAGAAACTATGAAGGACGCGGCGGAGAGAGTCGTAGCTGCAGCAGCGGCGGCGTGACTGACGGCTGTCGAGCGCAGCTAGCTGCGTCTGGCTGCACCACGAGGTTGGAGACTAGCAAGCTGCGTCTCTACGAAAGAATAATTTTATGAGCATTCTGGTAGATAAATCGACGCGAGTGATCGTGCAGGGACTGACTGGCCGGGAAGGCACATTCCACGCCAAAGCCTGTGCGGAGTACGGAACCAAGATCGTCGGTGGCGTGACGCCGGGCAAAGGTGGCACAACTCACGAGGGCTGGCCGATCTTCAATACCGTTCAGGAAGCGGTTGATAAGACCGGGGCCGATGCCTCAATGATTTTCGTGCCTCCGCCATTTGCGGCCGACGCGATTATGGAAGCTGCTGACGCTGAGGTTGAACTCATCGTCTGCATCACGGAAGGCATTCCGACATTGGATATGGTGCGAGCGTGGGAATACCTGCAAAACCGCCGTTCCCGGTTGATCGGACCTAATTGCCCGGGAATCATTTCCCCGGGCAAGTGCAAGATCGGAATCATGCCGGCACGGATTCACCTCGAAGGCTCGGTGGGAATCGTTTCGCGCTCTGGAACGTTGACGTACGAAGCGGTTTATCAACTCACAACCCGGGGAATTGGGCAGTCGACGGCGATTGGCATCGGCGGCGATCCAATCATCGGCACCAACTTCCTCGATGCGCTCGAATTGTTCAACAAGGATCCTCAGACCGAAGTCGTAGTGATGATCGGCGAAATCGGCGGCAATGCCGAGGAAGCCGCGGCGGAATATGTGAAGTCTCGGATGAAGAAGCCGGTGGTCGGATTCATCGCGGGCCAAACTGCACCTCCCGGGCGCCGCATGGGCCATGCGGGAGCGATCATTTCCGGCGGGAAGGGAACTGCCGCCGAGAAGATCAAGGCAATGGAAGCTGCCGGAATTCGCGTCGCCAAATCGCCGGCTGAAATCGGCGAGACAGTTGTGGCGGCCATAGGTGTGGCGGCGAAAGCTTAGAAAGCTAAAGACAACGACCAAGGACAAACTACCAAACTATGAAGACCCTGCAACGCACTTTTACCATCATCAAACCCGACGCAGTTGCCAAGAATGCCGTTGGCGACATCATCGAGCAGTTTGAGAAGAACGGCTTCCGCATCCTGGCCATGAAGATGCTTGAGATCTCTAAACATCAAGCCGAACAGTTTTATGCTGTACACGCCAGTCGCCCATTTTTCCGCTCATTGACCGATTTCATGTCGAGTGGGCCGATCGTTGTGTTGGCGCTCGAAAAGGAAAATGCCATCGCCGACTTACGCAAGCTCATGGGTGCCACGAATCCCGCCAGTGCCGAGGAAGGCACAATTCGCAAGAAGTGGGCGAGCGATATCGAGCACAATGCGATCCACGGCTCGGATGCCGACGACACCGCCCGCTTCGAGTTGAGCTATTTCTTCGCCGGATACGAACTGGCGAATTAAGAAGTAAGTGATATTTCCAGGAAAATTGACTTTATGCCTCTAGTCCAAATCACGATGTTGACCGGCCGCACCGTCGATCAGAAACGCAAGCTGGCGCAACGCATCACCGATGTGATGGTGGAAGAAGCCAAGGCTCAACGCGAAGCTGTTGTGGTGGTATTCAACGAAGTCCCGCGGGAGAGTTACGCTTCAGCCGGAACGTTAGTAGCCGACAAGGCAAAGTGACGCGCCTCGCAGTAATTCCACGCGTCAAGCTCGTGAATAAACGACGAAACCACGACCGCCACGCCGTCTCATCCTAGCGGTTCGTACAAGTGGCCTTCCACCCGATCGCCGAACTTCGGCAGTTCCTTCTTGGCATACTGCAAAAAGTGAGGGGCGGCGCGGTGCGCTTCGAGCGCAGCATCATCTTTGTATTGCTCGTAAATAAAAAACCGCCGTGGCTCGGTCTTATGCCGGTGCACCTGGTACACCATGCAGCCGGGTTCCTTGCGGGACTCCTCGGTCAGCTTTGAAAACACACCAACAACGTCGGCCTCACGACCGGCCTTCGCCATCCACGTCACAGCCAGAACGACCATCTTTTAGCTCCGTTCTTAGTTTCTTGCCTGCGCCCTGGTTTTTGATCCCGTCAATTCTTGAAGCTTTGCCGCAAACTCATCGAGGAATATTGTCTCCTCGCGCCCTGGCCCGGTGGAAACCATGCCGACGCGCGCGCCGCTTTCCTTCTCGACAAAAGCCAGATACTCGCGCGCCGCCTTCGGCAGTTTCTCGAGTTTCGTAATCCCCTGGGTCGAACTGCGCCAGCCTGGCATTTTTCGATAAATGCACTCGATCTGCCCGTAGCCGCTGTCCTGCGCCGGTGCCTCTTCGGTTTCCTTGCCGTTGATTTTATAACCCACGCACACCGGAATCTCCGCCAGCTCATCCAGCACATCCAGCTTCGTCACGACAAGCCAGGAGATTCCATTAATCATGCCAGCGTAACGCAAGAGTGGCAAATCAAGCCAGCCGCAGCGACGCGGACGCCCGGTCACGGCGCCAAATTCGTTGCCCCGTTTGCGCAGCATGTCTCCGTTTGCGTCGAGCGCCTCGGTGGGGAATGGCCCACCGCCAACCCGTGTGCAATAGGCTTTGGTAACGCCGATCACCGAGTCAATCGCCGTGGGAGCGACGCCGGAACCAGTGACGGCACCGCCTGAAGTGGCGCTCGAAGAAGTCACAAATGGATACGTACCATGGTCGATGTCGAGCATCGTGCCCTGCGCGCCCTCGAACACCACCGACTCGCCGCGCGCCAGCGCTCTGTTCAACAATGCGGCGGTATCGCACACAAACGGCGCAACTTTTGCCGACGCGGTGGCATATTCCTCGTACATTTTGTCGGCGTCGAGCGGTTCCGAGTTGAACAGCGCATGCGCGATCATATTCTTCTCGTGGCAGGCATTTTGAATGTGCGTCTTTAGCAGTTTCAAATCCAGCAGATCGGCAACGCGCAGACCGCGGCGCCCCATCTTGTCTTCATACGCAGGACCGATGCCGCGGGAAGTCGTGCCGATCTTGACCCGTCCCGGCGCATTCTCCGATGCCAGCTCGATCATCCGATGATAGGGCAAAATCACGTGCGCCCGGTTGCTGACGAACAGGCTGCCGTCGACATTCACTCCGGTCTCGCGCAGAGCCGCAACCTCCTTAAGGAATGCCACAGGATCGAGCACCACCCCGTTCCCAATCACACTGCGGCAGCCGGCGCGCAGAACGCCGCACGGCACCAGCTGCAAAACGAACTTCTTGCCATTGATGATGACGGTGTGGCCCGCGTTATGCCCGCCCGCATAACGCGCCACGACAGAGAACTCTTCGGAGAGCACATCGACAATCTTGCCCTTGCCCTCGTCGCCCCATTGGGCGCCGACGATGACCGCAGCCTTACCCTTCTTCAATGCAAACTCCTTGGAACATGAATGGCGCGGCCACCCCAGCCGCGTTGCAGGGTCGCACACACTCGTTACCCGCGGTGCACCGACGAGTCGCTGAATTACAAAGGGTATAAGCGGAGCAGAGGTGTACCTGTAATGATAACCCTGCCGGGGGAAAGATGGCAATTCGAGAAGCCTGCAGGCTGCACCCGGACCCCTGTAAACTAATTTCATGCCAGAACTGCCCGAAGTTGAGACCATAGCTCGGGGCTTGGCGAGTCGGGTCACCGGCGATGTCATCGAGTCGGTGTGGCTTGGCTCCAAGCCTGAGCCGCTGAAATCTCCGGCATCCGAGATTGTTGCGGCTCTCGAAGACAGGCGTATTGCTGCGGTGCGCCGGGTAGGGAAGCACATCGTATTCGATCTCGAAAATGATGGAGGACGGGCTTCCTCGCCCGTCCCACGAAAGCCTAGCCGGAAATCCTCAAAAGTGCCCTGGACTGCCCCGACCACCGCTCAATGGATCGTGCATCTCGGCATGACCGGACGGATGCTGGTCTGCAAGCCCGAACAAGCAACCGACAAGCACACGCACGCCGTTGCGAGGTTGGCCTCGGGCCGAGAACTGAGGTTCGTGGACCCGCGTCGCTTTGGACGCCTGAGCGTTACGCATGGATTTAACGCCGCCGGCTCCGAACCCTTGGAAGTCGAACTGGATCGCTTCATCGACCTTTTCCGTGGCCGCAAAACGCCGATCAAAAGTGCGTTGTTAAACCAGCGGCTGCTGAGCGGGGTGGGCAACATTTACGCCGATGAATCGCTGTTCCGTGCCGGCATCCGGCCTCGCCGCAAAGCCGCCTTCCTAACTCGCAAGGAGTTGGTTCTGCTTTACGCCGCTGTGCAGGAAGTGCTCAAAGAAGCCATTGCGCTCGGCGGTTCTTCCGTCTCGGACTACGTGGATGCCGACGGGGAGGAAGGATTCTTTCAACTGCAGCACCGGGTCTACGGACGCGAGGGAGAACCGTGTCTGGTTTGCCGGACTGCGGTGAAGCGTATCGTCATCGCCGGCCGCAGCAGCCACTACTGTCCCAAGTGCCAGAAATAGTCAGGTCGTAGAATCGTAGCTCGCTACCTTTCTTTTTTTTGCGCTCAACCCCGATTTGCCGCAAGCCCGAGAGGTTGCAAGCCACGTCTCTACCGGGCGGTTTCTCGTTCCATTACCTTCTTGAAAGCCCTCAGGAATGTGTCATTCTGTTCTGGAGTGCCGACCGTAATTCTGATCGCTGTTGGCGAGCCCCAGGGTCCTAACGGTCGTACAATCACACCCTCGGCTTGCAGTCGCTTGGCAACAGCAGTCGCATCATCGCCCAATTCGCAATAAAGAAAGTTTGCCCAGGTTGGCACCGGGCGATAATTCAATTCGATAAGACGGGTGGCGAGCCGTTCTGCTTGGTCTGCGTTATTATCAAGCGTTTTCCGGGTGTGAGATTCATCGTCAAGGGCGGCCAGTGCCGCTGCCTGCGCTACCGCAGAAACAGAGAACGTAGTGCGCATTCGGGCAAAATAGGACATCAACTCGGCGGGGCCAATCCCGTAGCCCACCCGGACTCCCGCCAGCCCATGCGCTTTTGAAAATGTGCGAAGCACCACGACCTTGCGGCCCCGGTTCACATAATCGAGGGCATGCGAATAATCTACATTACGCCTCGCCGCAAAATGTTGTGCGAAATCGTAATAAGCCTCATCGAGTATGACAATCACGTGCTCCGGTACTTTGTCCAGAAAGCGGTCGAGTTCCTGCGCGGGGACTAGCGTGCCAGTCGGATTGTTGGGATTCGAAATGTAGATGATGCGGGTATGCGGATCGATCGCCTGGGCTATGGCGTTCAGATCGAACCCATCCTCTCGCGTTGAAACCTGGATCAACCGTCCGCCCGCTGCCTGCGTCGCAATGGGATAGACAATAAATGAACGTTCGCTGGTGATCGCGTTGAGGCCCGGCCGTAGCAACGTGCGCGCAATAATGCCCAGCAACGCCGTCGAACCAGCCGTGGGAACAATTTGCTCCGGTTGAACCTTATGGAGCTCCGCCAGCTTCTGGCGGAGCTCGGATGCGTCGTTGTCGGGGTAGAAATTACTCTGGGCGAGCGCGGCTTGCATCGCCAGCACTGCTTTCGGCGAAGGTCCGAAGGGGTTCTCGTTTGAGGCCATTTTGATGCAGTTCACATGGCTCTCCCGTTGCGCTTGGCGCAGCGACTTGCCCGGCGTGTACCCGGCGAGGTTTCGTACGTGATCGGGCACACACAGGCTGAAGTCACTCATCTTTGGGCTACCTAATCTTTACATGTCGTGGGTAAAGTGTCATCTGCAGGCCAGCTTCGTGTGGTGCGGACACCACTGTCCGCGTTCTCTGCGAAGGCAGAGGTCTACTTGGCGAGAGACTTTAGCTTGGCCACTTCCTCGATCGTAAGCTTGCGAAACTTCCCCGGATGCACGTCCAATTCGAGCGGACCGTAACGCACGCGTTTGATCTTTTCCACATGGTGTCCGATCTCTTCGAACATGCGCCGGATCTGGCGATTCTTGCCTTCAATCAGCGTAACTTCGTACCAGGGATTCGCAGACTCTCGAATCACGCGGATCTTGGCAGTAGCCGTCTTTACTCTTCTTCCACGATCCGACGGAATGAAAATGCCTTCGCGCAGCCGGGACAGGCCCTCGCCTGATGGGCTGCCTGCAACTTTCACCATATAAGTTTTGGGTACATGGGACGCAGCTTTCATCAGACGATTGGCGAACTCGCCGTCGTTGGTGAGCAACAGCAGGCCTTCACTCGCATAATCGAGTCGTCCCACCGGGTAAACTCGCGCTCCAGCGCCCTGGAGGAGGTCCATGACCGTGGGCCGGCGTTCGGGATCACGCAGCGTGGTGACGTACCCTTTGGGCTTGTTCATCAGCAGGTAGACGTGCCGCTCCGGCCCGTGGAGCAACTTTCCGTTTACGCGGATGTGATCGTGCTCCGGGTCGGCCTTGCTGCCCAGTTCCGTGACCGTTTGCCCGTTTACCGAAACCAGTCCCCCGGTAATCAGTGCTTCAGCTTCGCGGCGGGAGGCGATTCCGGCGGCGGCGATAATTTTCTGTAGGCGCTCAGTGGGCATAACACTTCGCAATCGGGAGTGAGCGGGGTTGTTGGGTGAGTGGCTGCATCAAGCGGCGGGATCGCTCTCGCCCGCACGCTTTTCTGCCATAGCCAGCTCGGAATCGTCGTGAGCTTCAGTCGGTTCGGAATCTTGAGTGCTCTCGCTGCCGACAGTTTGAGTTGCCTGTTCACTCTCCGTTGGCAACAAATCGCTCTGGAACGATTCCGCAACCAACTTCTCGAACTCCTCCATGCTGGGCAGTTCGCCGACATCCTTCAGCCCGAAGCGCATCAGGAATTCCTTTGTGGTCTTGTAAAGAATCGGCCTCCCGATCACCGCCTTGCGGCCCGCCGTCGTGATCAGTTTGCGGTCAAGCAAAGTCGCAATCACACCGTTCGAATCGACTCCGCGAATCTCACTGATCTCGGGCACGGTCACAGGCTGCTTGTACGCGATTACCGCCAGCGTCTCGAGCGCGGGAAGAGACAAGCGGATTGGTGGCTTCAGGCTCTTGGCAAAAGCGCGCACTACATCGTGATGCTCGGGTTTTGTCGACATCCGATATCCACCGGCAACCTGGCGAATTTCGACGCCCCGATCTGGAGAATACGAATCTGCGACCAGTTCCTCCAGTGCCAGACGCACGCGCGACTTGACTTCCGTGCCGTCGCCAGCGCCTTCGCTGATGACGGATTCCTTCACGAGCTCGATCAGTTGATCCAGAGTGACTGGCGTTTCCGCGGCGTAAATGATGGCTTCGAGTTTCGCTTTAAGACTCATGGGTTTCTTCCAACCAGCTTGTACTCCTACCTCCAGTCATCGCGCACCGCCGCCTGCTCCGCCATGACCGCCTCAAATCCCACATGCTTGCGTAGCAGTATTTCGCCAAACAAGCGATCTTGCCGCAGCTGGATGGCTTGCAGTCGCACCATCTCCAGCAGCGCCAGAAACATGCAGACCAGCGCCTGACGCGACTCAACATTGCGCAACATGTGCTTCAGCCGGATTGGCCGGTCTTCGAGCGCCAGGCGCCGCCGCAGATACTCGATCATCTGTCCAACGGTGACCGTTTCTTCGTCCACCTGAATCATCGGCCGGTTGCGGGCTCGATCGAGGATCTGTTGAAAAGTTTTCACCAGATCGATAACGTCGGCCGCGATCTCGGGTTCGGTGCCTTCCGCATCCCGAAATTCTTTCAGCGCCGGGTTCGACCACACCGCGTCTTCGATTTGCTGTTTCTGCATCAGCATCTGCGCTGCCGACTTGAATTTCTCATGCTCAATCAACCGGTTCACGAGCTCGGCGCGCGGGTCATCTTGAGCCTCGGAAGCCGCGGCAGGATCGTGAGGCAGCAGCATCTTCGACTTGATGTGGATCAGAACCGCCGCCATGTAAATGAAGTCCGCCGCGACATTCACATCCAACTCACGCAGCTTTTCCACATACGCCAGATACTGCGCTGTGATTCTGCCGATCGGAATATCGTAAATATCGATGTCTTGCTTGCGAATCAAATGGAGGAGTAAGTCGAGGGGGCCTTCGTAGACATCGCCCACCGTAACCGCAAAAGGGAAGTCGCTTTCCTCGTTACGCGACTGCTTCCGATCGCGAGAGGCAACAGGCGGCACCAGCGTGGGTCCAAGATCCAGCGCTGCCGTACCATCGAAAGCTGCCTTTACTTCATTGCTCATTGTCCTCTTCTGCTCGCCATCTACTTCGTCGCCTGAGGAGCCCGTGGTACCTCGAATTCAAGCGACATCCCCATTGCCTCGCGCGCCTCGGCCATCGTAGAGTCGGCAACCTTCCTCGCCTGCGCCGAACCAGCTTCAAGAATATCCCACGCCAGTCGCGGATTGTCTTCATATTTCTTCCGCCGCTCCTGCATGGGATTCAAGATGTTAACCAGCGCATCCGCCGCCCAGCCTTTGCACTCGATGCACCCGATCCCCGCCGAGCGGCAACCTTCATTCACTTTCGTCATGGTCTCGCGATTGCTAAATATCTTGTGCAAGTCGCCAACCGGGCAAAGGTCTGGATTACCGGGATCGGTCCGGCGCACACGCGCGGGATCCGTCACCATGGTCTTCAGCTTCTGCCGCACAACTGGCTCGGGGTCGGTGAGCATAATCGTGTTCCCATACGACTTCGACATCTTGCGGCCATCGGTGCCGGGAAGTTTCGGAGTGGGCGTCAATAAAGGCTGAGGCTCAGGAAACACCGATCTCCCGTCGCAGCTGTAGAACCCGTTGAACCGCCGCGCGATCTCGCGAGTCAACTCCACATGCGCAACCTGGTCCGCCCCCACTGGCACGAAATCGCCTTTGTACATAAGAATGTCGGCCGCCTGCAGCACCGGATACCCGAGAAAACCATACGTCGTCAGATCTTTCTCGGTAATGTTTGCCAACTGCTCCTTGTAAGTCGGCACTCGCTCCAGCCAGCCCAAGGGGGTAATCATCGAAAATAGGAGATGCAACTCGGCATGCTGCGGCACGTGCGATTGGATGAACATGGTGCAGCGCTCCGGATCAAGTCCCGCCGCCAGCCAGTCAAGCAGCACTTCGATTGAGTTTTCTTTCACTCGCGAGGTGTCGGCGTAGTCCGTCGTAAGCGCATGCCAGTCCGCCACGAAGAAAAAACACTCGTACTGATCCTGCATGCCCACCCAGTTCTGCAGCGCACCGACATAGTTGCCCAAATGCAATTTGCCGGTAGACCGCATCCCGCTCAGCACGCGTTTACGTTGGTTCGATCCAGAAGCCATCAGATTCTCAAGAGGATATAGTTAAAAACCCCGACCACAGGAAAGATCAACCTGCCCAAAAGGCCCCCACCCAGAAACACAAGCGCCATCAGGGCAAACATTCCGAGCGTGTCGTAGACGCGGAGCACATTAGGCGAAAGAAAGTGACGCAAAACATGGCTGCCGTCGAGAGGCGGTACCGGAATGAGATTGAAAACTCCCAACAAAACATTAATAAACATCAATTGATACAAGAGCAGGCACGCTGGAAGAAGAACCGAATTCGCATCTGGGGAGATCCACCCATTCAAGATGCCAAAGACAAACTGCTGCCCGAGAGGGGATGACAGTTTTATGAGTGCTAGGAAAATCAAGGCGACCGTTGCAAGGAGAAAATTACTGGTCGGTCCCGCTACCGAAGTCAAGATGTCATCAAGAACTGAATTCTTGAAGTTACGTGGGTCCACTGGCGTGGGTTTGGCCCAACCCAGCATTGGCACGTTGTAGAACAGAGCGACAAGCGGCAGCAGCACAGTTCCGATCGGATCAATGTGTTTGATAGGATTCAGCGTGATCCGGCCCAGCATGCGTGCGGTCGGATCGCCACGCCGGTTCGCCATCCAGGCGTGCGCCGACTCGTGGACGCTGATCGCAAACAAGAAAACGATATACTGAAACAGTTTGTCGACGTGTTGCAGGGTCATCGGGCGTTGGCTTTGATACTAACATGTGATGCCGGAAATCCGGCCAGATCGCGTGTTTAAGCGCCTGCGATTTACCCCCCGTTTAGTCGCGATGCTTTATAATTCGCGCCGCGTGATCACTCTGGCCCGCAAACTCCGCGTGGTGGATTACTTCGCCCTGGGCTGGGGGACGATGGTGGGCGTGGGATGGCTGGTCGTCATGGATGACTGGCTTCTGCGCGGCGGCGTGCTGGGCGCAGCTCTTGGTTTTGCAATTGGCGGCGCGCTCCTGCTGCCCATCGGCTACGTCTATGGCCGACTCGTCGCCGCGATGCCGGATGCAGCTGGCGAAGTCGCGTACACCGCCAAAGTCTTTCCACAATCAGTTAGCTTTGCCACCGGCTGGATCATGATCCTGGCCTATTTCATTGTCTGTCCGTGGGAAGCGGTCGCAGTCGGCAGGATCGCGGGCTATATCTTCCCCGCGTTCGATTCGATGGAGCTTTACCGCATCGCCGGCCGGCCAGTCTACTTCCCGCACCTTGTCATTGGCCTCGGCCTGACTGGGCTGCTCACTCTACTTAATTATCGCGGCATCCGGTTGAGCGCCACCTTCCAGAACTGGACGGCCTTCGGCACGCTGGCGTTATTCGTTCTGTTTGTCGGCTTCGGAGTCAGCAAAGGCTCACTACGAAACTTCCCGCCGCTGTTTACGCACGGTCCGTTCGTATCCGTGATCCTGGTGATGCAGATCGTGCCCTATTTTATGACGGGGTTTGAATCAGTCGTGAAGGGTGCGGAAGAAGCTAGCCCGGAATTCCGCGCCCGGGGTTTCTTCAAGGCCATTTGGATGGCGATTGTCGTCGGCATTCTTTTCTACACTATCGTGATTGCGGCCGTTGGCTACGTCGCCCCATGGAAGCAACTCACCCATGAAAAATTCATGACAGCGGTAGCCTTTGAGCGCGCCGTGGGTTCACGTTGGATTGTAAGCGTCATCCTCACCGCCGCGATGCTTTCGCTCTTCAAAGTGTTCAACGGAAATTTCGTGGCCGCGAGTCGGCTTATGTTCGCGGTGGGGCGGCGCGGGCTAGTCGATCAGCGCTTGGGCCGCGTGCACGCCCTCAATCAGACGCCTTCGGTGGCGGTGCTTTGCATCGGGCTCGCCACCGGAGCATGCATGTTTCTGGGAGACGCCATTCTCGTGCCTATTTCCGAAGTCGGCTCAGTGGCGTCCGCGATCGGATGGCTGGCAGCTTGTGCGGCCTATTATCGGATGAATCCAGCGCCGCTCGAGCGTTTTATTGCCATAGTGGGCGTGACGGTGGGAGCTCTGATGATCCTGATGAAGATTTTGCCCATTATTCCAGGGCACTTCACCGGGTACGAATGGCTGGCGCTAGCGATCTGGAGCCTGATTGGGCTCGGCTTGAGACTTCTCGCGTTTGAGGGCGGCTCGCGTCTCCGGAGTTAGGATGGGCGATACGTGCGGATCGGTCAGCGTGCCCGTAATGTCAAAGCTCTGGCCGCCTTCGCGCGCTAGCGTCAGATTCAGCACACGAGTCAGAGTCGCCGTTCCACTTACCTGGTAAATGCCCCCTGAACCATCCAGTTTGCCTTCCTGAACTTCAAACTTGCCGTCTTTCAGCAAGAGGTGGGTGGCCAAGCGATGCATTTGTAGCGGCGCAGCGCCCTCACCCAAAACAACGTGCCGCAGCACCCCGTCACGTGCGTCAATCGTCAAAGTGCTGGTGGCAGAACCAAATAATTCAGCCGCCTGCAAACCCGACGTTTTCACCCGATAGATCGCCGTGGCCGTGCCTGTAATCCAATCATCATTCATGAGCGTGGAAAGCTCGTTTAGGACGATCCGCTCAAGCGTTCCACTTCCGCTGTATTGCGGAGGCTTTGTGGTGAAGTCGGCTTCACACTCGCCGACATGCTTGCCGCCAAGGACATCGCCACGCAGATCGGCAAGCCGCAGCTTCCCCTTGTTCAATTCCACATTTGCCGACACGCGGCTCGCACTAAGCTTATGAACCACCACTCGGTTGGCCGCGAGCTTGCCCACGGCGTGTACCGTGAGCAGGTAGGGAACGCCTCCGGTTGCCGGCGAAGAAAGAAAGCGATACCAGGGCTGCTTGCGAACGTGAGGATTGATCAGCAGATTCAGTTGATCCGTGTTGATCTCGTCAGCGTGCAGATCAAACCGCACGGGGCAAGGGTCAGGCACGGTGCACTGTCGCGGAATTGCCAGCGAGCCCCGCCACGAAGTGTCTGCGATCGAAGCCGTCACGTTCTGTACATTGACTTGGTCTGACGTCAGAACAAGGTTCGCGGAATTGATCTCTACCGGCGCGTTCAACCCACGAACTTCTGCACGAATCGAATGCAGTTGAGCTTTTCCCATGATTCTCGGGGCCGCGAATCCTGACCAGCCGCCAGCGATCTGCAAGTCGACTTTGGCCAAGCCTTCGGCGGCCGGCTGGGGAGCGGCAATCCCCATCATCCGCGCCGCTTGCAGCAGGCGCTGCACTTGGGCGTCACCCTGGACCTCGAAGCTGTATCCCGAGCGCGAGGCCCAGCCCCGAACCACTACAAGTCCCGGTTTGGCCAAGCCGAGATTGAAAGGACCAAGCTCAAGGTGCGCATCGGCCGAAACAGCGCTCCCTCGCGGGGCCTCTCGTGACTTCGGACCTATCGCAGAAGACATTACAAACGGAACCACGCCCGGCGTCAATTCGGTTCTGTTGAGCTTCGATCCGACCTCGAAATCCGAAGTCGCACCCCGGCCTTCCAATTCCACGTTAGTCGCCGGCGCTACGCCATCGCGCTTGAACTTCACATTCCCATTCAGACGACCAGTCGCGATCAAATCATCGGGCATACCCTGTTTGGCGTGGCGCGCGAATGCAATCAGGGACTGAATCGGCAGATCCCGAGCGTTCAAAGTGAGATCGTAATTGTGGCATGAGAACGGACCATTCACATCCCCGGTGACGCTGATTGTGCCATCGCCGACCGGGGCGCTGCAGGCAATTTCGGAGAGCACGTGATTCAGCGAACTGTAATGACCGCTGCATTGAGTGCCCAGTTGTAGATTCCCTCCACCGAGAATGTCATAGCGGCGGAAATCCTGCACCGAGGCCGCGGTTGCAATTGTAAGATTCGCGGGCGTGCCACTAAGATTAGCGGAAACCTCGAGTCCGCCGCGCCAGCCCTTGTCATTACCGTACGTGAGCTTGGTGACTTGCCCGAGTTGCGCGCGTTCCCATGTCAGATTGAACTGCAGAGGCGTATCGCGCAGGGTTGCCGCTCTCGACCACACCCCATTCACACTGACCAAACCGGTGTCGGTAAGATTGAAATCCGTTCGCACCGGCTGCGCTTCCAGGCGCACGCCCCAGGCATTTTCCGAGTCTTGCCACAAGGCGAAATCTGCCTCGGTCAGTGCGTACGGCTTTTTCTCCGCGCCGAATTTGAAATTGATCCGCCCGTGATTGCCCTCAATGTAAGGAAAGCCTGGACGCCGCTCGGTCTTTGCCTTGCCGGTCGGAGCAACTGCTATTTGAGCCGTCCGTTCGATGAGATTCTCGAGATTCCAATGTCCTTCCGCGTTGCGCGCCAGGTTAAGGCTGGGCTCCATCAGATTCAGCCGCGCAATCTCCAAGCGCCCACGCAGAAGCGAAACCACGCGCAAAGACGCCGTTACTTCTTGAGCCCGAAGCATGGGCTCTGCACTGAAGGCAGGATCGTCGTGGATTACGAAGTTTTCGAGATCGAATCCTGGCTGGGGGAGCAGTCGCAGTCGCACTTCCGCAACCTCCACCGGCCGGCCCAACGCAAGGCTTATGGAATTGACAATTCGGTTCCGGAGTCGATTCGCCCCCGGCCGTATCAGAAAGAGCGCCAGCAGCAGGGCAAGGCACGACGCGAGAATTCGCCCGCGCCTGGATCGCAACCATCTCACTGAATTACCCTGAACGTTCGCCGCCAGCGAGTCTCATCAAAAAAATGCAGCACGACGTGCGCCAGGAAGCCGATTCGCTGGCTGAACTCTCTTTGTAAATACTGCCCCGGCGGCGTCTCAAACGACCAGTAGATAAACATCGGCCGTCCAATCACATTCTCCTGCGGAATAAAACCCCAATACCGGCTGTCGAGACTGACGTCGCGGTTGTCGCCCATCCCAAAATAACTGTTGGGGGGAACCACCAAATCATCACCCTCGATGTGCTGCGGCAACGCTAATTCCCAATCCGGAGTCACGTTGTTCAACTCGGACGGAGCAACCGCGGGGAAATTGTCGCGGTAAAGATTCACGTTCTCCTCTCCGGTTTCATGGATCACGAAGGGCTCATCCAGTTTTTCCCCGTTTCGGTAGACCACGCCGTCGCGCAAATGAATGCGATCTCCAGGGATACCGATGATCCGTTTGACTACGTAAAGGCCGGGCTCCGCCGGCGAGAGGAACACCACAATGTCCCCGTGCCGTATTTGCCGATAGGGAAGAATGGGACCGACCCACCGGGTCCGCGGCGCAAATTGCTCGCGGTTCACAAATACGTGGTCTCCGATAAGCAGCGTGTTCTCCATTGAGCTCGAAGGAATCTCGAAGGCTTGCACGATGAAGGTAATGATGAAAAGGCCGGTTACCAGCACCGCTGCCAAAGAGGCAAGAAACTCGACTGTGGTTTCGCGCGGTTTTTCCGTTTGTATGCTTTCTTTCTTGGTCACCAAGCTTTGTCCCTTTGATAGGCGATGTCCGCCTTAGTTGACTACTCGAAATGTCCGATCCCAGCGCGTGACCTGAAACAAATGACTCACCGCGTAGGCGAAGTGGTAAAGTTTATCACCCGGTGTTAAAGAAACCGGCAAGTCATCGTCGACGCTCTTCACCGACCAATAGATTAGCAGCGGACGTCCGACAATGTTTTCGCGTGGCACGAAGCCCCAGTAGCGGCTGTCGTCGCTGTCGTCTCGATTATCGCCGAGCACGAAATAGTCCCCTTCCGGGATAATTAGTTCGCCGTCCTCGACGAGTTTCCTCATCTGCAACCACCATGCTCCCTCCATGCCCGGAGCTGAAATGTCCAACCGCGGAAACTCATCCCGAAACATGTCGTGGTTGGATGAAAGATGCTGCACATAGGGTTCTCGGAGTCGGACGCCATTCACATAAACTTCTCGATTAATCAGGCGCAAGCGATCCCCAGGAACGCCCACCACGCGTTTTACGAAGTGTTCACTGGGATGAACCGGATAATGAAAAACCACGATATCCCCGCGATGCACGGCACGGTAGGGCAAGACGCGATCTAGGAATCTGCCGCCGCCATAGCACAATTTGTCCACCAGCAAGTAATCGCCGATCAGCAGAGTTTTTTCCATGGACTCGGAGGGAATCTGAAAAGCCTGGATAATAAACGTAACGACAAAGATGGCGATCACCACCGTGGTCAGCAGCGACTGCAGCGAAATCAACCAATCCGAGTGTGGCGTTTTCCCCATCGCGTTCCAGCTAGGGGCGTCCTTTGCCGGGCACTTTCCCTCCCAAGTCCACTGGGAGCGATGCCAGATGCTCGAGCACCTGATGCGCTGCGCCCTGCTCCGCATTCTTCTTGGTGGAGCCCTCCGCCCGGCCCACGAACTCAGTTTCACCGTGATTACCGACCGGCTGCAATCGGACTTCGACCGTGAACGTTTTACTGTGCTCGGGCCCCAGCTCTTTTACTAATACATAAGATGCCTGGGAACGTCCGGTAGCCTGCAGCTTTTCCTGCAGAGCTGACTTGTAGTCGGTAAGCGGCAAACTGCTGCCGTTTCGCGCCAGGTGTTCGACCTCGGGAGCTATGATATTCCGCAACACAACCCGCCGGACCGTCTCCAGCCCGCTGTCTACATACATCGCGCCCAGCACGGCTTCCAGGGCGTCCACCAGCAGAGCCGTCTTGTTGCGGCCCCCGCTTTTCTCCTCGCCCCGGCCGAGTCGCAAGTAATGTCCGAGCTCCAATTGCCGCGCCACCTTTATCAGATGCTTTTCGCTGACCAGGTGGGCCCGCAGTTTGGATAGTTCGCCTTCTCGAAAATGCGGAAAGCGATGAAATAGCTCCTCCGTCGTGATCAGTCCCAAGACGGCGTCGCCCAGAAACTCGAGCTGCTCGTTGTCTCCCACTCGCGTTGCCGTCTGACCCTGAATGGATTCGAGTTCGCGAGCGTGTGAGCTATGCGTAAGCGCCTGCTCCAGCAACTCCGGCCGGGAGAATTGATGCTCCAGAGCTTGCTCCAACTCCGAATTGTCCCGCGGTTTCATGACCCGGTTGAATTAGGAGGATGCGTTCCACATGCTTGCTTCATGTCTCACCTTGTCCTAATGGGGGGTAGTCGGTGAAGTTGCTTTCGGAGCGGTGCTGGCCGGCGGTTTGGCCGCAGGAGCAGGACTGCTTGCGGCCGGGATCGTGCTGCCCGTCAACTGCATCAATCGGTCACGCTCATGACGCGCCGTGGTTCCTGCAGCCGTTCCCTCCTGAGTCAATTCAACCGCCTGGTTGGCTTCTTTGAGCGCGTCCTGGTACTTTCCCTGCTTATCAAGAGCCAACGCCAGACGCAGCACGACCACCGGATCAGGCTGGGAGGGATAGGCATCGATGGACTTCTGAAAATAACTCTGCGCGTCGGCGTATTTTTCCTGGTCATACTCAATGGTTCCCAGGATCGAATACGCACTGGACCGCAACAAGCCCTTGTACGCATCAATCTGAGCTTGAGGTGTATTTGCAGGGATCGGAACGTCAGTATCGATCGTCTCCAAAGCGCGCTGTGCGTCTTTGGTGGCTTGGGCAAAGCGCTGGTCCTTATCGAGATCAGTATCCCGCGTGTGCTCCGCGATCACTTCAGCCGAAGCGATGAGCGCCTCCGGATCATCCGGATCGACTTTCAGTAATTTCTGCGCTGTCGCCAGCATCTTGTCGCCGTTATTCGCACTCTGATAGCCGCGCATGGCTGCCTTGAACAGCAGGCCGCGCAATTCGCTGTCAGGAAACTTGGTCGCGAAGTCATCCGCCGCCTTTTCCATGGCCGCTGGATCCTTCTGATTTGCGATCGCCGCGTTATAAGCATCGAACTCCGGCTGCGTCTTGGCTTGCGGGGGTCGCTTGCCTGGGGGTGGCGTCGTCGCGGCCGCGCCTTGCTGAGTTCCGCTCGCTCCTGCGGGTTGCTTCTGTTGTGTTGGCGCCTGCTGCTGCTGGGCAACGGCCAATGCCGCCAGCGCCAGCATCCCCAATACCATGGCTGCTCGCTTCATGCTTTCTCCTTAGTTTGAGACTCTGGCTTCCTGGTCGGCAGGTCGCCGGTAGTGTCACGTCACTGCATGTTACTGCGGATGGCTCGGCGGTTCATAAGGCTGCGCAATGCCGCGCTCGGCTGCGGCTTTAGCCTCCGGCAGCGATTCGCCGGCGCTTAGCGCCGCCCGGTACTGGACAAGCGCGGCCTCCCGATCTTCCTGCAGATCGCAGATTCTTCCCAGGTAAATATGAGACCACGCCACCACCGACGGTTCCTTCGCAACCCCGATCGCCTGTTCGAAGTAGCCGCGCGCCCCCTGGATATCCCGATTCATCGTTGCTACCTGCGCCAGAATAAACAGCGCCCTCCCAGGGTCCTCGCTTTTTTCATCCAGCGCCTGCTGCGCCAGCTTCTTTGCGCCTTCGGGATCTCCGCTCGCCAGATGTTGCTGCGCGGTCAACAACAGCTTCCCCTGCCTGTGCCGCGAGAGATGCAACAATTCCTCATCCGCCGTGCTGGCAAACTTTACCTGTGCCGCATTCTTTTGTTCCTTGCTTACATTGATGTTGTTCATCAAATCTGGGTACGCAGTCTTCAGCCCAAGCGGACTCTTCTCAAACTGTGCCAGCGCATCATAAAAATAAGGCGTAAGAATGAAGCCCTGTTCCACCGATTGCTGTACCAGTTGCTGCGTCTGGGCTTCTGGCGTTTTGCTGGTCCAAGTGGTTCGCGCCTCGATCGCCCGGATTAGGCACTCTGTCGCTAGAAGCGAAACATCATTCCTGAAGCTTTCGTCCATGGGAGAGCCCTTCACGCTTGCCAGCAACGGCTTCAAGCGCTCCATCGCTGCGGGATATTTCAGCGCCAGCGGGTCCAGCAGATAATGCAGATAAGTGTGCCGGATCTGCTCCATCTTGAGTCCCGATTCGGCTCCTGTGCCCGGAGAAATGACTACGTAATAATCGCTTCCGTAATTACGCGCATTCGCCTCCCCAGGCGTTCCCATGGGTTCGAGAAAAACCGTAAATGTTCGCCCCAGGTAGGCCGCCGACGGCAATTTGAGATAAACCTCAGTATCGAACAGCGCTTTCGACAACGGCTCGTGGTAGCGCTCGGTCAGCGCTGTGTAGGCGGGGTGATGACGCATCCAGATCGCGTGCAGCCCGGCTTGCTCATAGAACTTCTGAATAATCGGCACTAACCCGGATACGTAGCTGGCATCCGGCGGAAGATCGGCCTCTTTCACTTTCAGCGTGAGTGCGGGTGGAGGACTGAGATTCAGCGCCAACGACACGTACTGCGCCAGCGTCCGCGCCGGTTCCGCCTGCTGATGCTCCGTATAGAACTGGCACAGAACCTGCCCGGACTCTTTCGCCTCAGGGGACGCATCAATGGCCTTCGCCACCTCGGCCCGAATCTGGGATCGCAAGGGATCGGAAGTCCCCAGTCCCACATCGTAGCCACAATAGTTGATCGCAGTCAGAACCGTAAATAGCGCTTCGTTGTCATCCAACGCCACTCTCGGCGAAGCATCCGCTGCCCACACGTGTGCCGCCAGCCCAAGCAAGGCCACAAACAGCGAACTTCGAAACCGATGCTTCAGGAACCCTCCTGGCAGAACAGTAAAATGTGCGGGTTACTAAGTAAGTTTATGAGGTTCCGCGCAGAGGGTCAACGGAGGAACAGTTCTCGGCCATCAGCACTCGGCCAAAGGCCATCACGACGTCACCGGATAGCTGACAGCTCTTATCCCTTCACACTGATCTTCGAGAACGACAAAACCGCCCGCCCGGATGTCGGCTGCCCCATGGAAGTTGCTGGACGGAAGGTGGTGAAGATGAGCATGTTCTTGACTTGGGGCGGCAACCCTTTTGCATCCGGACTCGACAACACCCGATAGTCCTGTACCCGGCCGTTCGAATCGACATACGCTTCAATCACCAGCGAATCTTCCGAGATCGAATCCAGAGGCGTCCCAAACGCTGACTGCTGCAACTGCGGTGCGGTGTTCATCATTAACGGAACATCCGGATTGCCTGCCTGCAACGGCAGAGCAAAGAACCCCATCAGAAACCCGAAAATCACAACGGCCGTTGCCAATCCCGCCGTGGCCGGAACCATCAATCCCTGCACGGCATTCTCCAGTCGAATCCGAAGACCATGGAAGTATGGACGACGTGATTGCGCCGCCTCGCGCGAAATCGCCAGTCGCAGCTTGAGCGACAGGTCCGCCGGCGCTTTGCGTCGTTCCACGCTGGTAAGCAACTGCTGCGTCCGGCGAAGCGAAACATACTCCCGTTGACAATGGGCGCATGTGTCAAGATGCCGGCTGAGCGCAAGCATCTCGATCCCCGTCACCGCGCCATCCAGATACGGCGAGAACATCGATTTAGCTTCGCTGCAGTTCATGACGCCACCTCGAACTCCCGCCGATTGCACTGAGGACGCGACTTCGCTTCCAGTTCGTCAGTCTGCAAACCCAGTTCCTCTCCCGCCTCCTGCACATATGCCGTCAACCGGCGCCGGAGCGCATCTCGGCCCCGGGTCAGTCGCGATTTCACCGTTCCCAGCGAAACCTGCGTGACCTCGGCAATCTCCTCATACGACATTCCTTCGAGGTCGCGAAGAATGAGCGTGCTGCGGTAAGGTTCTGAGACCTTCCGCAATTCCGCTTCAACGCGGGCCCGAACTTCCTCGTGCGCCACGCGATCGAAAGGCGAATCACTGCCGTCCACCAACGAATCCTTGATGGCCAACGCCACGCCTGATTCCGTGAACCCTTCCGCCGGCTCAATCGACGTTTCCTTCGCCTTATGCCGGAACCACCAGCGCCGCCGGTTTGAAGCCTCATGCACCGCAATGCGGTAAATCCAGGTCTTCAAACTGGACTCCCCATGGAACTGCTTGATTCCGCGGAAAACTTTCAGGAACACGTCCTGGGTCGTGTCAGCGGCGTCGGCCGAGTCGGCCACCATGCGATAGACCAGACTGTAGATCGGCTGGTGGAATTCCCCGATAAGCCAGTTGTACGCTTCCTCTGATCCAGCCTTCAGTTCAGCCACAATCGCAGCTTCCTGAGTCCGGACGCCGATTGCTCCCGCTAAATCACCCACAGTGGTTGCTCCCGCCATAGCGCTCATGGCGCAACCTCCATTATAGGAGCTTTTCGGCCGCAATCCCCCGCCAAAATTTGACCCATCCAGCCCTCGCCGAGCCCGAACAAAAACCCCGCTCTACCCTGCACTTATAGACTCCGCACACCCCCGCGAAGTTCCCGCGAAGCTCGCGTGGGACGGGCGCCTCGCCCGTCCGGGCGGATTTGGCCCCGATTCAGTGATGAAGTCATCCTGAGGCCCGCCCGGGCCGAAGGATCTCGCGCGCACTCCTTCGCACTGACGGTCAGTCCCAGCTAGTCCAGGCTGCCCGCGAAGTCTTCCCGCACGTAGTGGAAGAAGATCGAAGTAGACGTATGCCCCGCAGGCAAAGCCTCACGCGAGTGGGGAACCTGGCAGCCGCGATAGAGCAGGGCATCGCCGATAGCCTGAAAGACCGTAACCTTCCCCGACTTCTTGTGCAAGAGAAGCGGCCACGGAGTTGCACAGCGAGGCTCTGGTGCATAGTCGAGACACAAGGTCACACTGAACTCGCACTGCTCGCGGTCGGTGTGTGTCGGAAGGGTGGCCCCCTCTTGGTACGAAGCCAGATAAACATAAGAAGGCTTTACCCTCTCACCGGCGAATGCGGACACGGCAGAAGTTAGTTGTTGATGAAAGAAGCGGGCCACCGGATCGTTGTAGGAGACATAGCGCCGCGGGCTCTGGCTGTCTCCCAGGCGAAGTTTTCCGGTGCGCAACTGATGACAGTAATAGCGCCGGAGCGCTGAGATGTGAAAAGGATGAAGCAATCGGCCCACGGGCGCATATTCCATCTCCTGAAACTTCGGCCCTGTGAGCGAAACAATCTCAGCCCACCGCTGCCGCCGTCGAAAGTCATAGTCGTCCGGAACCAGAACGTTCGCCGCAATCAAAACTCGCCGCGCTCGCGCCGAAAGCGCCGTGGGCGCGGGATCCCCCGGTTGTGCGCCGGAGAGCATCGCGCTGAGTTCGAGACCCAGCCAGAAAGGCTGCAGAGCTTCGCTCCCCGGATCTCTGATCCAAACCATTTCGTCCGCAGCGAACCCCTCGGTTGGAGCTGCGCCAGACACTTCGTCGTCGCGGGTGAAAATACAAGTGGGATTCAAGAAAAACGGACGATCAGTCAGACCCTCCCAGTACTCTGGCCGGAGGGGGCGTGCTGGCACCAGATGGTCCGGCTGATCGTCCAGGCGGCAGTGGAAGAGCGATCGGGGAAGCTCGTTTTCCCGATCCTTGCCCGCAGGTGGAACTGCGAGCTGCTCGATCCATGCCAGCCAAGCTTCGTCTTTTATCTGTGAATCCATCCATTCACCGTGAAGCGGCTATCCGCGAACGCCCGTGACAGACATTCGACCGGGGTGATCTCGTGCGAGAGCCCACTGGCGAACAGGACCAACTGGTTCTGCTCAGGCACGATGGTGCGGTAATTCGCGGTGGGGACGTAGTTGTCGTTTTCCCGTCGCGAGTCGTAGATGCGCAGCTCGCCCCCGCTGAACTGCTTTGGCTCACGATGGAAGAAATATACGAAGGTGATCTCGCGGGCCGCGACTGCTTCCGCTCCATTGTCACTGTGGCAGCGGAAGAAGTCGCCGTGGTTGCTGGCGGTGGTCTGAGTTTCGACGCGGGAGATCGGGAAGGGATCACGCCCCCATCTCTGCAGAACTCGAGGCAGGAAGTTTAAAAGGCGATCGGTAATCATCCTTTCATTCCCACCCAGATCCATGAGCACACGCGACCGGCGGTGCTCGTAGTCAACGGCTCCTCCGGTAACGCCGGGCGAAAGCACTTCACTGGTGTCAAAGCGCATTTCCTGTTCGAGCACGTACTGCCTCAGTCTGTTCAACTCAATCGAGGTCAGGAACTCGTCGAGAACTATGCACTCTGCGGGCAAATAATCGTCGGCTTCGAGGACAGCGACTCCGCCAGTGTTCGGTCGCAAGGTCGTGGTCGCGAATGAGATCGGTGGCGGGCTTGTGCCAGGCGGGCGTCCCGGGTCCGAAGGAGCCGGCCCGGGCGGACTAATCGGCGGAGAGCCAGCACTGATCGGCGGCGGACTCGTGCCCGGTGGGCGGGACGGGTCGGGCGGCGGGCTCGGCGGCGAGGTCGGTGGCGAGCCCAGGCTAATCGGTGGTGGACTGGTGCCCGGGGGGCGCGTTCCAGGCGAAGGCGGCGGTGGACTCGTCGGCGGCGTTCCGACGCGGATCACGGGTCGAGTGCGGTTTAAATTCGAAAGCGAACCCAACTGCTGCTGGAGCAGTTGTCGCGTCATGCTCTCCCCCAAAACTCCGAGGGCTCGTTCGGCGATGATTTCTCCAACGGTGCGAGTGATGGCCTCGGCGACGGCATTTTCCGAGGCGTCCACCTGCGCCCGTGTACGTTGCAGCAAATTGGCAAGCAGTTCTCTCTCGGGCACGCTGAGAATGCGCTCATCGCACAACAGGGTACCGGAGAGACTGTCGATCATCTCTCGTGCTGTCATCGGACTCCTCCCGGCGAATCAACACACTACTGCTGGGACCGGGCAGTCCGGTAAGCGAAAGGGGACTTCAACCTAGCAAAAAAAAATGGGGAAGGGAAGTGGAAATTGAACGCTCGCAATCGAATCTTGAGGAAAACCAGTTCGATTTACTGCCTGGGCTACTTTTCCGCCATTGCGCCGACCAGAGACTCAAAGATCTTGAAGCCATCGGTGCCGCCAAGTTCCGGTTCGCTCGAACGCTCCGGGTGCGGCATCATGCCGAGCACATTTCGGCCGGCGCTGCAGATGCCTGCGATATTGTCCAGCGAACCGTTGGGATTGGCATCTCTTGTGATCTCACCCTCAGGGCCGGAATAGCGGAACACAATTCGATTGTCACGCTGCAGTTCGGCTAGAGTGGCTTCATCGCAGAAATAGTTGCCCTCCATGTGACCGATGGGGATGGTTAGGACTTCTCCTTGCCGGCAGGCGTGGGTGAACGGAGTATCGGCGTTTTCCACTCTTACCTGGACCGGCTTGCAGACATACTTCAGGCCTACGTTGCGCATCAGGGCTCCGGGGAGCAATCCAGATTCGCACAGAATCTGAAAGCCGTTGCAGATGCCCAGCACCAGGCCGTCATTGTCGGCGAACTTCCGCACCGATTCCATCACGGGTGAAAACTTGGCGATGGCGCCAGTGCGCAAGTAGTCGCCATAGGCGAAGCCACCGGGAACGATGATGGCGTCGCAGTTTTCGAGGTCATGCGACTCGTGCCACAGAAACGTGGCTGGCTGCTTTGCCACATGCTGGATGGTCCAGTACGCGTCGTGATCGCAGTTCGATCCGGGAAAGATAATGACGCCGAATTTCATGCGAAATCCTCGCTGAGTAGGCTGTATTCTGAGTTTAACATGGCAATGCAGCCGCTCGAATCAACACGAAACGGCCGAGATAACACATGAATCTGGGCGAACATTTTCGCATCACCGGGGACGCGCTCAAAAACTGGATCATCGCGCAGATCCAGGATTCGATTGCCGTCGGCCTGTTGTGGCTGATCGGGCTTTATGTTCTTAGGGTGCCGTGGGCTCCGCTATGGGCGCTGCTCGCGGCAACCTTGCAGGTGGTCCCGCACCTGGGGCCGGTGCTGGGATTGATCGGCCCCGTTCTCGCCGCCGCGTTGCGCTTTGGAGATTGGGAACATCCGCTCTACGTCCTAATGCTGTACGCCGTGATCGCGGTGGTGGATGGATTTCTGTTGCAGCCTTACATCATGAAGCGCGTGGCGAGAGTGCCGATGTGGGCTTCCATCCTTACGCCGATCGTGCTGGGCATCGTGATTCCATTCTGGGGTGTGCTGCTGGCCCCCCGCTGCTGGCGGTGTTGTATGCCTACAAAGCCTGGCACAAGAAGCAGAAGCTGCCGGTGGAGGGTGGCATTTAGGCCGGGTGGCCCATTCAAGCCGCTTTCTGGCTTTGAGTGGGTAAGAATACAGCGGGATGGAATATGCATCCTGCCGTGCGCTCGGGCTCACCGCCAGTTCTAAACGAGCGCTATGGCCTCAAGTGGCGATAGATCATATTTCAACAGTCATCGCAAAAGCCACAAGACGGAGAATCGTGTAGCTGTTCGATTTGCCGACCGATCCTAGTTAACGACGATCCCCCACCGGTCACCCGGTAGTGCGGATAAGTATCAATATTCAGCGTGATTCAGCGTGAGATAGACGATGGACTCGGCGGGGAGGCGCTGGTACTTCCCGTATCTGTATCGACGAGGAGCTGCCCCTTATAGTGCCGCAGGATGGAACGTTGAACAAGAAGTAGGGCAAAACAAAATGCCACGTAGTTGGCGTAAGCGCAATTTTTCGCCAATCGCTAACCGGCCAGACGCTCAGTTCACCGTGAATGTCCCCTTGCTTCCGGTACCCCCGATTGTGGTGACAGCGATGGGGCCAGTTATGGCCCCCGTGGGAACGGTGGTCGTGATCTTTGTGGCCGATTTCACGGTGAACGTTGTAGCTTTAACACCGCCGAATGTAACCTTCGATGCCCCGGTGAAGCCCGTTCCCACAATCGTTACCGGTGTGCCGACCGAACCGGACGTCGGATTAAACGAGTTAACTGCGGGCCGGACTTTGAAACTGGTCTGCGTGCTCACCTTGCCACTTGGCGTGGTCACCGTAACCAGGCCTGTTTCGGAAGCGGGGGAAACGACGGCGGTAATGAAGTTGCCGCTGATCACTTTGAAGCTGGTGGCCGCAATGCCATCGAAGTCGACCGTGGTCGCGCCGGTGAACCCGGTGCCAAGAATGTCGACCGTCTGCCCGGACTTGGCCGAGTAGTTCTGTACGATGATGAACGGAGGGAAGCTGGGACTACTCACTCGATAGACACCCCCGTTGCCGCCGGAAGATCCGCCTGTTCCCGCTCCGTAGAGAGCTCCATCGGTGCGCTGGGCCAGCGGCACCCAGTTGTCGCAGGGATCTGTCAAACAGTTGAAGTCCCGCAATTTCGTGAAAGTGCCGGTGCGGGTGACCCGGAAAAGCACGCCATCGTTGTTGGCGCCTCCGCCTGTGGTGACGCCGTACAGATTGCCGTCGCTCGCAGCCACCAGGCCGGTTTGGATGTTGGTGCCTTCCGAACCGTCGGTGTTGAACGCATGCAACACAGTGAGCTTACCGGTAGGAGTTATTTTGAAGATCTCCCCGGTAGACGTGCTTGAGGAGGTCTGTTGGGTCACACCGTAAAAGTTGCCGTCCGTGGCCTGCACCAGGTTTCCGACCGGAACTTTACCGTCGGTGCCGTTGAAGCTGTGGATGACCGTGATCTTCCCCGCCGTGGTTACGTTGTACACCTCACCGTCATTGTTGGCGCCACCAATAGGCACGATTCCGTAGAGTTTTCCGTCCACCCCGAGTTTTAACCCGTAATAGGAAGTGTTGGGGTTCGGACAAGTTTGGGACACATTGGAGAACATTCCCGTTTTGACTGTGATTTTGAAGAAGTAACAGTTGTACCAGTCGTGGCCGTACAGATTTCCGTCCGGCCCCAGAGTCAGTGGTTCGCCATCGATTCCTCCGTCCAGGCCGGACCCAAAGCTGTAGATGTGGGTCAGCACTCCCGCAGGAGTGAGTTTGAAAATGCCGCCTTCGTTGTTTGTATCTAGAAATACCGTCGTTCCATAAAAGTTCCCGTCGAGCGCGAGAGCCAAGCCGTTGATAGCGTTATTGTTAAGCTTCCGGTAGGGAAGTTGTAGAGCGTGGCATAGGATCCGGTCGGTCCGATTCTCCAGGCCGTGCCACCATTGCTGGTCCCGCCGGCGTAGCTCATCCCGTATAGATTGCCGTCCCGCCCTTGGGTCAGGGGGATCGGCTGCTGCAGGCCACAGGCGTCAGTCGAACAGTTGAAATTGTAGAGATCCTTATAGGTGTAGGTCTGCGCCGACGCTTTGAAGAACGGGGCGACCAGGCACAAAGCGATTACGGGCAAGAAAATGACACGAGTCGGGCGTTGCATCGAGACCTCCAGAATTCCGGAACGTAGTGAGACTTCTCTCGTTCGCCGATCTGGGGGATGCTGGCAAGGCGGTTCTGCCGGCGAGGGGACTGGCAAACAGCGGAAATATACAACAGCAGAAACCACGAATCAACCCACACATTGTCAAAGCTTGTCGCGGCAAATTGCCCAACAGAAAAACGTAACGCAGGAAAAACTAATTGTCATAAACCACACCATTACAAAGTTTGCGCCGTCTGTCCGCCCCTCTGCGATTGGGTCTTGCGTGTAATCGGGATATTTCATCAGCAATCGCAATCTACCGGTGGCTGCTGCGCTTAACCAGGTAGCGAGGCCCGCCCGGGGACGAATTCCCGAACTCCGAGCGGGCGGCCGAAAAATATAAAGTTACGGTGTGATCTCGAATACTGACCCAAACGTCTTGCTGCGATCACCCAAGTTTTGCCATAAAGATTGGTCCCCAGGTTTTCGCCCTCAACCGCAAATCCGGCCGACAGGAATGTCCGCCCTACCCAACTTCAACCGAACACCAGCCCGTCGGGCTCGCGCAGCAGCTGCCAAGCTTCCCGATAGTGGGCATAGATGTCGCGCCGGGCGGACACCTTGGGGCGAAACATCAGCATCCGTCGATCTGACACCTCACGCACCGGCAGAATGAACCAGCAATCGTCCGGGATAATGTAGACCGCCACGAAATCAACCTCCGACGCGCGGTACGGCCGCAGTCGCTTGCCCTCGCTGCGATAAATGTTCACGGCATACAAGCCGTCCCTCATATGCGAGGCGGTTTTTACCTGCACCCTCCACAAGGCCCGCCCTCCCTGCACAATGAAGTCAAAAGGATGCATGGTGCCATACGGCTGGGCCACCATAAATCCCAGCTCCGTCGCTTTGTGCAGAAAGGCAACTTCACCAAGGTCGCCGTGCCGCCGGCTTAGCAGCCCCAGTTGCCGGTACATCTTCTGGACAGGGATCTCCTCAGACGCGGGAATGCGTCTGCGGGGAATGCCCCTGTCTTTGCGCATGGGTGCTGAAAGATGTCCCTGAAGAAGGCTCGGCGGAAAGAGAAAAGGCGCAAGCTCCGGAAGCTTGCGCCAAACTTTGTCTCTATTTCCAGAATAACAAATCTGGAAGGTAAACATGACATGCTTTTCAGATTTATTTTGTGTGTCGAATCAGCGACTTCCAGTGAATCGGCTGCTCCAGGGGGCTTGACAAGATTTTTCTTGGGAAAGCCGCCCGCTGGAGATTAAGGACAAAATCGGGGACGGAGATATGGGGAGACGGGACGGCAACCTCGATTCATGGTCTGAAACCACGGCAAATACAGTATCGACCGTATTGATTTTCCGACGGCTTTTAGTCTAGCGTTGGCACACACCCAGAAGAATTAATGTGGGCAAACGGTTGCGATCAATCGAGCGCAGCTTCGCACTGGCTGAGTACGACCACTTCCATCCGCTGATTCGGGGCAAGCCAGAGCAGAGAAACCGTTTCCCCCGTCGAATGGGTGGTTCGAGGAAAAAGCAGATTCCTCGCTTTGCTCGGAATGACAATCGCTTTGGGAGTGTCATGACAATCGCTTTGGGAGTATCTAACAATCATCGATCATGTTACAGACCCGCGAGCAGTTCTGTCTTTAGCGGGCGCAACAATTCGATGGCATCGAAAATGGCTTGGTCAAGAATAGGAGACAAATTATGAAAATCGTAGTGATCGGCGGTACTGGACTCATTGGATCAAAACTCGTCAACCAGCTTCGCGAGGACGGACACGAAGCAGTAGCGGCAGCGCCCAACACCGGGGTCAATACCATCACGGGGGAGGGACTGGCCGAAGTGCTGAAAGGTGCCTCGGCAGTTGTTGACGTATCAAACTCTCCCGACTGGGAGGACGCAGCGGTGCTGAAGTTCTTCGAAACATCCACTCGTAATCTCCTCACCTCTGAAGCAGCCGCACGGGTAGGGCATCACGTTGCGTTATCGGTTGTGGGAACCGACCGGCTGTCCGAAAGCGGCTACTTCCGCGCGAAGATCGCTCAGGAGAAACTGATCAGAGAATCTTCCATCCCTTATTCCATCGTGCGTGCGACGCAGTTCTTCGAGTTCCTCAAAGGCCTTGCCGACATTTCCATGGTCGGCGACAAGGTGCATTTGCCGCATGTGCTTTTCCAGCCGATGGCCGCCGACGATGTCGCGAGTGGCGTGGGCAGGGTCGCAGTAGGCCAGCCGGTAAACGGCATCATCGAAATTGGAGGCCCGGAACAGTTTCGCGTGGATGAACTGGTCCGGCGGCGCTTGGCTTCGCTCAAAGATCCCCGCGAAGTCATCGCCGATCCAAACGCACGATATGCTGGAGCTAAACTTAGCGAGAAAACGCTGGTTCCGGACAATAACGCACGACTCGGCCAGACTCGTTTCGAAACCTGGCTGACTCAGACCGCAGCACAAATGCCGAGTGCGCATCCGCAGCCCGCAGGGGTCGCAGTGATGACCAAGGAGAAAGAAAGTCGCAAGAAAGCCAGCTGATAGAGCCAGCGCGGACGCCTGGCGAGGGGTGCCCAAGGTTTGCGTCGGCCTTTGACGCTAACCCTGGGCTGGCACATACCGACGCGGCTTCCAGGTTACCACCCAAAAAACGGGCCGGGAACCTGGGGATTTGGTTAGAGAGGGAATCCGTTCGCCGTCGAATGGGTGGTTCACGGGAAAGCAGATTCCTCGCTTGGCTCGGAATGACAATCGTTTTGGGAGTCACTCCGGCACTGGGGCCGCCTTCTGTCGAAGAGCTTCCAGTCGACGTTTCTTTGCTTCAAGGAGTTCGGTTATCTCCTTGACCAATGCCATGAGCTTATCGGGGTCTTGCTCGGTCGCCGCTCGAGCGCACAATTCCAGCCATCGTTCTGTTTTGTCTTGCATCGGGATGCCGCCTTTTCCACCTGTGCACAGGCTGTCACCGGACGGGGCCGGTTCAAAGCGGCAGAGAGCGCTTGGGTAGGTACATCATATAGCTGATAGCAGGAATGTCTGCACGATGTCGAACCATTGCGCCGGCGCTCACGCTGTCACTTTATTTGCTCCGTGTCAGACCGGGCGGTCCAATCCCCGGTGGGCGTGATGGCTGGTGAGATTGCAGGATCGGAGGCGGCTGGTTCCGTTGCGATGGATCGGGGCATCTCCGTGCTATACTTTTAGGTCGCCTGCGGTTGGTTTCGAGGCAATCCCGAGGGTAAATCTGTGATCTCCTCTACGGGCGCGTCTTTTACAGATAAAATCAACGGAATCAGCTTAATTCAAGTTTATTGAACACGAGGTATAGCCATGTCCGGGCACTCTAAATGGGCCACAATCAAGCACAAGAAGGGCGCGCTGGATGCCAAGCGCGGCAAGATTTTTACCCGTCTGATCAAGGAAATTTCGATTGCCGCCAAGAATGGCGGCGGAGATCCTGATACCAATCCGCGGTTGCGTGGCGCAATTCTCGCCGCCAAGGCCGAGAACATGCCCCAGGACAATATCAAGCGGGCGATCCAGCGGGGCACGGGCGAGCTGCCGGGCGCAACTTATGAAGAGTTCTCACTCGAAGGCTACGGGCCGGGCGGGGTGGCGATTTTGCTCGACATCAACACCGACAATCGCAATCGCACGGTCAGTGAAATTCGCCATGTCTTTGGCAAGAACGGCGGCAACATGGCGGACGCCGGGGCGGTGTCTTACATGTTCCATAAGAAAGGCGATATTGTAATTCCGAAGTCAGCGGTTAAAGAAGACGATCTGATGGCTGTGGTGCTTGATGCCGGCGCCGAAGATTTGCGTGACGACGGCGAAAACTGGGAAGTGCTGTGCGCGCCCTCGGCTTACGAGGCGGTTCTGGAAGCGGTGAAGAAAGCGGGGATCGAGCCGACATCTTCAAGCGTGACCATGATTCCGCAGAACTACATTAAGCTGGAAGGCCCGGCGGCCAACACCATGATCCGGCTGATGGAGGCGTTCGAAGAGCACGACGACGTGCAGAACGTGCACTCGAACTTCGATATCGATCAGAAGTTGCTGGAAGAGGTTGCCGGGTAGTTCGATGCGCGACGCAGATCGCACCTGTCGTTTATGCGGCTCGTGCTTGTTGGCGCCGCGAGCAAATACATAGATCCTTCGCTCCGCTCAGGATGACAGCATGAGGTGTGCCAACGTGGAGCCGGACGCCAGGATTCTTAATTGCCCATCCAACCTGTGCTGATCACCGGGGGAGCCGGGTTTATCGGCTCGAATTTCATCTTGCAATGGCTCGCGGCCGAGGCTGCTCCGGTGGTGAACCTGGACAAGCTTACCTATGCGGGGAATCTCGGCAACCTGGCTACGATTTCTGCGGATTCGCGCTACAGCTTCATACATGGAGATATTGGTGATCGAAAGCTGGTCAGCGATCTCTTGCTGCGTTGCCGTCCGCGAGCGATTGTGCACTTTGCGGCGGAGAGTCATGTGGACCGCTCGATTCATGGGCCTGATGATTTCGTGCGCACCAATGTGAACGGCACTTTCAGTTTGCTTGAGGAAGTACGCGCTTATTGGACGGAACTTGGGCACGAAGAGAAGGGAAGTTTTCGCTTCCTTCATGTTTCAACCGATGAAGTCTACGGATCACTTGGTCCGAAGGATGCGGCGTTTTCGGAGACGACTCCTTATTCTCCGAACAGCCCGTACTCGGCGACCAAGGCGGCCTCTGACCACTTGGTCCGGGCTTATCATCACACTTATTTTATGCCCGTGCTGACTACTAACTGCTCGAACAATTACGGGCCGTATCAGTTTCCTGAGAAGCTGATTCCTCTGACGATTCTGAATGCGATGAATGGCAAGGCGATTCCGGTTTATGGCGATGGACAGAATGTACGCGACTGGTTGTATGTGGCGGATCACTGTGATGCCATTCGAACCGTGCTAGCTCGTGGAAAGATCGGCGAGACCTACAATGTGGGAGGGCGAAACGAGAAGCCGAACCTTGAGATCGTGCACACGATCTGCGCGATACTGGATGAACTGCGGCCGTCTGATCCGGTTGTGCCGCACAGCAAGCTGATTACGTATGTACAGGATCGACCCGGGCACGATCGGCGTTATGCCATGGATACGCGCAAGATCGAGCGCGAGCTGAACTGGCGGCCGAAGGAGACGTTTGAAAGCGGGATCCGCAAGACGGTTGAGTGGTATCTGGCGAATGAGGCGTGGATTCGGGAAGTGACGAGCGGACACTATCGGGAATGGATTTCGACGCAGTATTCGGTGTGATGTTTCTGCTCGGTCGACGCAAAGCGGAAAAGCAGGTTTCTCGACTCCGCCAGATTGTCCGCGAGCGGACAATCTGGTTACGTTCGAAATGACAAATTGATTTCAATGCCCACTCACAAATCCACGAGCGGTTCTCACTACAAGGGCATCATTTTGGCGGGCGGATCGGGCACGCGGCTTTATCCCGTGACCCATGCGGTTTGCAAGAGCCTGCTGCCGATTTACGACAAGCCCATGATTTACTACCCCCTTTCCACGCTGATGTTGGCGGGAATCCGGGACATTTTGCTGATCTCGACGCCGGAGGACGTGCCGCGGTTCCAGCAGTTTCTGGGCGATGGATCGCGCTTCGGTTTGAACTTTGAATACGTGGTGCAGCCGCGGCCGGAGGGTATCGCACAGGCGTTCCTGGTGGGAAAGGAGTTCATCGGAAAGTCCTGTTGCGCCCTGGTTCTCGGCGACAACATTTTTTACGGACACGATCTGGTGAAGTGTGTGCAGGAAGCAGGGAAGAAGACGGTGGGCGCGCGGGTATTCGCGTACCCGGTGCAGGATCCGGAGCGTTATGGAGTGGTTGAGTTCGACTCCGAAGGGAAAGCGCTGAGCCTGGAGGAAAAGCCGAAGGCGCCGAAATCGCGCTATGCCGTCACCGGGCTTTATTTTTATGACAGCCAGGTGGTCGAGATTGCAAAGGCGCTGAAGCCCTCTGCCCGTGGCGAACTGGAGATCACGGACGTCAATAAGCAATACATGAAACAAAAACAGCTGGATGTTGTTGTGATGGGTCGAGGCATGGCGTGGCTCGATACAGGAACACATGAGTCGATGCTGGAGGCGTCGTTATTTATTCAGACCATCGAGACTCGCCAGGGGCTAATGGTCGCGTGTCCGGAGGAGATTGCGTACCGATTGGGATACATCGGCGCGGAGCAGATTGAGGCTACGGCATCGTCGATGAAGAACAATCGCTATGGGGCGTATTTGCTGCAGATGTTAAAAGAGAAAGTGTTCTGATCGGCATTAGAACCCGTGTCGCGCGTCAGTTGATCCCCGTTGTGGAAAACCCCGTCGGTGTGGAAATAACGCGCCAATCCTACAGGATTGTCTGTATTGCAAGTGATAGACCGCTACGGTAAATCCTGATATTGAAGTTATCCTTTGGTTCTGTTTTCGGCCACATGTGTCGGAGGAAGAGAATGGCCACTTCTGCAAGTTTGTCCTCTCGAAGTTGGGCATGGAGAGAGTTATACGTCGCGGCTTTGATGGAAGCGAGGGACGACAAGATGCCCGCGCGCATTGCGGTCGCGGAGCGCGCAATCCTGGAACGGGCGAGACAGTTGTTTAAAGCTGCGGGAGACAATGTTCAGGAAGAAGAAGCACTGGACGATGCGCTTTACGCTCTTCGGGCATTGAAGACTTGCCTTGAGATTCACGGCGGATTCGCGCTAGCCGCCTGAATTCTCGAACGCTCAGGCGCACCGACTACGTTTAGCGTCCAAGGCGCATTGGCGTCGGCTGCCACGTACTACGTGGCTTCTTCTCGGCCTGCCTTTTTTCATCGCAATCAAGAAGCTGTCCTGGAGCCTGAGACGACGATGTGGAGTATTTCGGGCCACCCCGAAGCCACATCTCGTAATCTAAAGAGAGAGTGCGCTTTCATTCCACTAGAGCCCGCGAGGAGGAGACATTTCTATGAAAACACTTTGGACGACTGTATTCCTAGCAACCATGCTGTGTGGGGCGGCTCTCGGCCAGGAAGGAACCGCGCCACCAACCGCTACTGCGCCTTTGAACGGCCCGCAGATTCCCGCGACCCAATCTGCTCCATCGAGCGCAGCTCCGACCAACGCTCTGCGGATCGCTCCGGGAAGCGTGATCCCCGTGGAGCTGACAAAAAGCATCGACGCCAAGAAGTTGAAGATCGGTGACGAAGTTGAAGCCAAGGTGACGCAGGATCTGAAGGCGGCGAATGGCGAGGTGATTGTGCCCAAGAACACAAAGGTGATCGGACGCGTCACTGAAGCGGAGGCGCGCAACAAGGAGCAGAAAGAATCGCAAGTAGGTATCGCCTTTGATCACGCGGTCACCAAGACTGGAGACAGCGTGCCTTTGGCGATGTCGATCCAGGCAATTATCGCCCCGCCAAGTTCGAACCCAAACAACGGCAATGCGAGTGGCGAAGGCGTCGGTCAGTCGACCCCCGGTTCGGGCGGAGCCATGTCCGGGAACAACGCCGCGCGATCCGCAGGGATGGGAGTTGGAGCGGCGCCCCCGCCATCGCCGGGGTCTTCTACGGCCCGAGACGAGGCGGATACGGCTCAGAGCGGTGCGAACTCGCGTCAACCGATCAACGGAAACACCCAAGGGGTGGTCGGGCTTTCGCATCTGAACTTATCAACGGGGGCGAACGCGACGCATGGCTCAGTCATAAGCTCAGAAAAGGGCAATGTGAAACTGGACAGCGGCACGTTCATGCTGTTGCGGGTGAATCAGTAGTTTCTTGAATGGCCGGGAAAAATCGGGCCCGGCCGCGTGGGCTGGGCCCGCAGGATTTAATGGGACATGCCGCTAGTCTTGCAACTCTTTGAAATGTGTTTCACGGACGTGACCGCAATTGCCTGGTCGGAAGCGCTGGTTTGTCCCATTGCACCACCTGTCCCGCTTGACGCCGTGGTTGTGGTGCCGGTGACTTTAACTTCGTGACCGATGTGCTCGCTGAGCGTGGCACTGTCTCCGGTCAACTGAAAGGTCTTACCGTTCTTGTCGATCAGGACGTAATTCCCGTTGGAGCTGCTCAGGCAGCCCTGAACGGTGGTTTCCGTGCCTGCGCTTGTCGGTGTGGTTTGTGTCGAGTTCGATTGACTGGGGTAGTTCTGAGCGGCCGCCCAGCACACGCCGAGCAGCAGCATCGAAAGTACGAGTAGCAGTGGATTTCGCATGAGGGTCCTCCAAGTCTTTATTTGCTGATCTCACCAAAATTGTCGGCTCTAGTTCCTAAGGGCGCAATACAGCTGTTACCGGATATTTACGATTTTCTTTTGTCTTCGCCCTGACCCTTTAGTTCTTATGGACTTAGCTTTTCTTTTACCGCCTATTTTTCCGGAGAGCAGAGATTTCGCTTTTTCGAGTTCGGCCCTCCGTCTGGCGCTAAGCCCGCGTCCAGCACGATTTATGAAGTAGGTAAGCATTCGCAGGCCCGAGCTCGGGCCTCGTGGGAAACTTTCTTTGAAGCGAGTGTCCTGGCGATTGTTTCTGCGCCTTTGGTGAATAATCCCGGAGGGGGATGGGTAGAATCCGTTTTCACACGGGCTACCCATTTCTTTTTTCCGGTCATAGAATCTTTTCCTCGGAGAGTTTGATGCGTGGCAGCAGGGCATGGGAGGAGGAATCGGCATTCTCGTGACTCGAGCGACAGCAGATTCCTCACTTCGCTCGGAATGACAATTTAAGCGTCGGGAATGACAATTCAATTGTGGGAACGACAATTTAGTCGTCGGACGACAAGTTACTTCGAGAATGGCACTTAGGTATAGGTATCGCGATGTTTTGCACTCCGTCAATCGCCTGCAAGGCATTTCGTCCTGCATCACATTCGTCGTCAACTCTTTGATACTCCTGCGCATCAAATGCAACGTTAGCTTAGTGATGTTTGAAGTATTGAACCGCCCGCTCGTGGGCTTCTGCGGCTTTCTTGGTACCGAACGTGCCAAGATTGCGCCGTCGGCCGGTTTTGGCATCCTTCTTGCGAGAGTACAAGCGGTATTGCCCGGTTTTGAGTTTGCGAATCATGAGCCACCTCGGCAGGGTTTGATGCCGGGGGATGGAGTGGGGGCGATGGCATTCTGTCTTTGTTGTCCGAAGATTGGGATTTTGTTCGAAGTCGTGTTATGAAATAGGGGGAAACCGCGAGGGAGCAACCTAACCAAAGGAAGGTTGGCACACCATGAAGGCTGTGAGTGGAGTATTCAGTTCACGATCGGACGCTGAGCATGCCGTTGAGGAGATTAAGTCTGCCGGTCTGCCCGTGGATCGGGTTACGCTGTTGACTCCGGGAAATGTTGAGAAGGGCTTGCAGTCCGTTCCCGCTGTGGCTGCGGAACAGCCCGGCATGGGGAAGGCGATTGGTGCTGTGGTTGGAGCTTCGGCCGGGCTCTCGGGAGCTTCGCTTTTCATAGCGGCAATCATTCCTGGCGTCGGACCGATCACGGCGTTGGGATTGTTGGGAGAAGCAATTCTGGCTGCGGCTGGCGCTAGCATCGGCGCTGCTGCCGGCGGTAAGTTGGAAAATTCGATGACCGACGGAGTGCCGGAGGACGAACTGTTTGTTTACGAAGATGCACTGCGCAAAGGGCGCAGCGTCGTGATTGCCTCCGCTGACGATGATGCCAAGGCCTCGCTCTTGCGCGAATTGCTGAAGGCAGAAGGCGCGGAAGCCGTCGATTCAGCGCGAGAAAAATGGTGGATCGGGCTGCGAGATGCCGAGCGCGAGCACTACACTGCGCTTGGAAGAAGCTTTGGGCAGGATGAGAAGTTCTATCGACTTGGCTTTGAAGCTGCGCTGCACGCTCGCACGCGCTGTAAAGAATACGATCAAGTGATGGCCGAGATGTCAGCTAACATTGAGGATCTCGAGCGCCGGTATCCTGGAGTTGAAGTAGAGGAGCCGTTCACCCGCGGTTACGAGCGCGGCCGCGACCACTATCAGCAACTATGCGATGAGTCGAAGGCTGCGTGAAACTAATACTGCTGCGCATCCAAAAACTTTCAACAGATTGTCATTCCGAGCGAAGCGAGAAATCTGCTGTCTTCTTCGGCTACAGGAACCGGTCTGCGAGATTACAGAATTTATTCGATTTCTTCGGTCTCAGCCCCAGATTACGCTGAGATCAGGAGGTCGTTATGCCTGATGAAGAGACTATCGAACGGGCTCATGAAGATGCACGGGAGGGAAAATCACCCAGCACGCAAGCCGGAGAATTCGTGCGCGAGGAGATGGACCACATCCGCGAAGGAAAGCACGGTGCGAGTTCAACTAAACAAGCCATTGCCATCGGCCTTTCAAAAGCGCGACGCGCAGGAGTGAAGCTGCAGGCGCCGCGCAAAGGTAAGGCATCGGCGAAGACCAGGAAACAGGCGAGCCGAGACTATCGAAAGGGTCAGAGTCGCCCGCGCACCAAGACATCCGCCAGGCGTTCTCGCGCGGTCCGCGCTGCGCTGAAGAGGGAAGGTCACAGCGCGGCATCGCGTACGTCACTGTCCAAGCAGGCGCGTGCCAGTGCGAAGAAGCGTGGCCCGGCCGCCCGTCACCGTTCGGCTATGAAAGCAGTGCATACACGGGGGCAGAGCACACGGTCCAAACGTGCTGGAGGCCGGTCGGGCAGTCGCTAACGCGCTACTTGCGATAGGTTGTGCCGCCCTTCATCACGAAACTAACTTTCTGCAGCACAGCGATGTCCTGCGATGGGTCGCCCGGGACAGCGATGACGTCGGCCAGGTAGCCCGGTTTCAGTTCTCCGATCTGCCCTTGCCAGCCCAGCAATTTGGCTCCGTTCAGCAGATCGGCTTGCAGCGCCGCCAGCGGAGTCATGCCGTATTTCACCATCAGCTCAAGTTCACGCGCTTGCGTGCCGTGAGGAAACGGTCCCACGTCTGATCCAACTGCCATGGGTACAGCCGCGGCAAGCTGTTTACGAAACTCAGTCGCACGCAACTCCAGGATTTGGCGATCGTGAGCTCTCTGTTCTGGCGATGCGCCGTGTTCCGAGAAGTATTCGAAAATCGTAAACGTCGGCACTGCAAAGATTTGTTTTTCTCGCATGATCCGCATGGTCTCGTCGCCCAGTTGGTTGGCATGATCGATCGAGACCACACCCGCCTGTGCCGCGTAGAGTGTGCCCGGTTCGCCCGTCGCGTGAACTGCAACTGGCTTGCCGGAGCGGGCAGCTTCGTCGACGGCGGTCTTGAGTTCGGCTTCGCTGTACTGGTAGATAGTGGAAAGATGGCCATCGCGACCTGTGTCCGGGCCGGTCTCATAGATCTTGATGAAATCGGCTCCCTCCTTGAGTTGCTCCCGAATCACGGTCACGAGTTCAGCGGAGTTATTCGCATACGTGGCATTCGAGAGCACGTGTTGCGCGGGATTGAAACGATTGGCGTCCTCGTGTCCGCCGAGAATGTCCACCGCGTTTCCGCTGATGCGCAGGCGTGGCCCCGGAATGAGTCCCTGATCAATTGCGTTGCGCACTGCAGTGTCGGCGGAACCGGCGCCTTCGGTGCCCATGTCACGCTCGGCGGTAAAGCCCGCCATCAGGTCGGCCCGGGCCGCGAGAATGGCGAGGATCGTCCGTTGGGGCACGGACTCTTCGACGGTCTGCAAGTCTTCCGCGCCGGGATGCAGAAACAGATGCACGTGGGCATCGATCAATCCAGGCATCAGCGTCGTGTCGCCCAGGTCGATGACTTGCGCGCCGGCGGGATGGGCCACCTTGGTACCGACTTCGGCGATCCGTTCCCCTTGCACGAGGACCTCGCCAGGCTTTAGGATCCGTCCGTTTTCGACGTCGAGGAGACGCGCGGCGTGCAGCACAGTCGTGTGGGTTGGCTGACTCTGGGATTGAGCCATGAGGGCGCACAGCAAGAGACAGATAGGCAGGACGGCAAAGAAAAGTGTTCTTTTCATGGATTTTCGGATCATGGTTATCGGAGGGATGGTACCACTCTGAGAGGTAGCGCGGTTGCCGATTTCTTCCAACTCTTCGGCAAGTGTTGGCAAGCCATAGGTCCCGGAACGACCGTAACGTCGTAACGCGGTGGCTCCGGCGATAGCATCAGGGGTAAGGCTTCCGACTTGAAATCGAGGAATGTTTCTATGCGTCAGGCACACAAAATTGTTGCAGTGGTGGGAGTCATCCTGTTTGTGGTCGCATCCAGCCACGGGCAGTCACTTGGGGACGTGGCCCGCGAGCAGCGCCAGAAGCAGTCCAAGGACGCGCACGCGGAACGCAAAGTAGTTACGAACGAAGACATCCCCGAGCGTGAGGAGTCTGGATCGACCACTGCAGTCACCGACGAACACGATGCCGGCCCCGCGCCGCCAGCTTCCAATGACACCCATGCCGGCGAACAGTGGAAGTCGAAAATTGAAGCGCAGAGGAGTTCGATCACGTCCCTGCAGGGTCAGATCGACAAGCTGAATTCGTCGATTCGTTTTGCCGGGCCGAATTGTGTGGCCAACTGCGTCCAGTACAACGAACGCCAGATTGCGAAGCAGGAACAAGTCGAACGCATGCAGAAACAACTGGATGAGCAAAAACACAAACTCGAAGACATGCAGGAATCCGCCCGCAAAGCCGGGTTAGGAAGCGCAGTCTATGAGCCGTAGGGCCGCGAATCTACTCGGGGTCAATCGTCCGATCCAAATAAATCCAAAGCACACGCGAGAAGAGTGTCAGCGTGGGCGCCAGCGGTAAGAATAGCAAAATGGCCCACAGGGTTATTTTTTGTAGCGACCAAGGTGTGGCCGCCCACAGCAACAAGCCAAGCGCAACAATCGTGATCAAAGCCAGGCCGTAGCTGATGTACATCGCTCCCAGAAAGTAACCCTGTTCGCGCTCAAACTTTAGGCCACAATGCGGGCACTGTTCCTGCATCCGTGGAAATCCGGTAAAGATGGATGTCCGAAAAATTCTCGCCGACCGGCATCGGGGACACAACTGGCGAAGTATAGCCAAGGCCGTCGATCGCTGCGTTGCGGCTTTCATGAAGACGTCCGACTCACATTAACACGCTGATCGTCCGAAGTGCCTTGAGTGTAAAATCCCGCTAGGCGTATCATCGAGGCACAAAACCTTGATTGGCCGAAGGCTGTCGCACTACGACGTTCTCGCGGATCTTGGAGCAGGCGGAATGGGCGTGGTTTACCGTGCCCACGATATCCGCCTCGACCGCGACGTTGCCATCAAAGTGCTGCCCACCGATCGCCCGCTGAGCGCGACCGCCCGCGGCCGCTTTCAGCGCGAGGCCATGGCAGCGTCGGCTCTGAATCATCCCAACATCATCACCATTTATGAAGTCAACTCCGAGGGCGACACCGACTTTATCGTCATGGAGTACGTGCGCGGCGCGACCCTGTCGTCCGTGCTTAAGAATCGCAAGCTCGAATTAAGCGAAGCTATCCGCTACAGCATTCAGATCGCCGACGCGCTTACCAAGGCGCACGCCGCCGGCATCGTACATCGCGATCTCAAGCCGGGCAACATCATGGTCACCGAGGACGGACTGGTCAAAGTGCTTGATTTCGGTTTGGCCAAGTTCAATCCGAACCTGGCAAGTTCCGACACCGAGATCACGGACGCGGAGGCAACCAACCAGTTCACTCTGACCCAGCCCGGAGCTGTCACCGGCACCGTAGCTTATATGTCTCCGGAGCAGGCGCGGGGGGATCGGGTGGATGCGCGGTCCGATATTTTCTCGTTCGGCATCGTAATGTTCGAAATGCTGAGCGGCCACTTGCCTTTCATGGGACCGAACTCGATCGCATTGCTGCACAATCTTCATTTCAGCCCTCCGCGAGATCTGACTCAGATGCGGCCCGATGTCCCCAAGCCTCTAGTGTCGTTGATTTCGCGGATGCTCGAGAAAAAAATCGAGAAGCGCATTCAGACCATGGCCGAGGTCGCCGCCGAATTGCGGCGCGGAGCTGTCGGCCTGGTGGACGGCCCGCTCACCTGGCATCCCAGCGATGCGACGATTGATATGGCTCGGTCGCCGCGTGCTTTGTCAGGACGATTCTCCAAGCGACAAGTATGGATCGCCGCTGGCTTGCTTGGGTTATTGGTGGTGGCCGGGATCGGCAGTTGGCGTTGGCTGAAAAAGCCAAAGGCTGCCCAATTGATAACTGCGCAAGGGCCGGGGGACGACAACGCCTACGCACTCTATCGGCGCGCCCGCGCGGACCTCGACCACTCCGATCGTGACGGAAAGGTCGATGCTGCCATCAAACTTCTCGAGCGGGCAGTCCAACTGGATCCGCAGTCCGCGGCCAGCTACGCGGCGCTCGCCGACGCATACGTAAATAAGAACACCGACAATCCCGATCCGCACTGGATAAAGCTAGCCTCGGAATACGCGAACAAAGCGGTCAGCCTGGATGGGTACCTTGCCGCCGGACATGTGTCGCTGGGCATGGCCGAGATGAGCGCCGGCGAGTCCGCCGCAGCAGAAAAGGAGTTTCGCAAGGCGGTTGATCTCGATCCGAAGAGTGCGGCCCCTCATCGCAATCTCGGCCTTCTCTACGAAAAAACCGGCAAGGCGGCTCAAGCTTCGGAGGAATTGCAGCGTGCCCTGCAACTCGATCCCAACGACTGGAAGACTTATCTGGCCATGGGTCTGGACGCCTATCAAGCCGGCCGCTTCAAGCAAGCCGCGTCCGCCTGGGAAACTGCTTTAAAACTCGAGCCCGACAACGTGCCAGCGTTACGAAATCTGGGAGCGGTCTACCATTCCCTGGGTCGCGACGACGACGCAGTCGCGGCGCTGCAACATGCGCTCGAAATCAAGCCTGCCCCGGATGTGTACACGAATCTGGGAACCATCTTGTTCTACCAGGGCAAGTATGACTTGGCCGTGCCCGCGTTTGAGAAGGCGGTCGATCTGGGTGCCAACAATTACGACAATTGGGGAAATCTGGGCGATGCCTATCGTTGGTCAACCACCAAGCAAGACAAGGCAAAACCAGCGTATGACCACGCCATCCAGTTGGCCCGGGAAGAGATTGCCCGGAACCCGAATCAGATCGAGCTGAGAGCGGACTTGGCCGCGTATCTTGCCAAGAACGGCGACAAAGCCGGAGCTCTGCAGGAACTCAAGGCGGTCGAGGCCGCACACGACACCAATCCTTCTGATCTTTACACTTCGGCGCTGGTATACGAGCTTTGCGGCAAGCGCGACCAGGCGCTCGCCGCCCTTCTGGCCGCGGTCAAAGCTGGGCAGGATTTGAATGACGTCAAGAACGAGCCTGAGTTCGTGTCGCTCCGCGCCGACCCGCGCTACCACCTGACCATCCTGAGCGCCGCAGACACCAAACCCGTCCACTAGCAATCGCATCGACCGCCCTTGACTTTCGCGCAAGCCCGGAATACTGTGCGATTCGCTGCTTTTGTCGGGCCCTGAAATCCACTTCGTTCAATTAAGGAGAAGACTATGTCGGTTTACCTGTACAACTTGATGTTCTCGTTGACTGGCTCCAACGTGAACGTGGGCAGCTTTGAGCCCTACCCCTCGTCGCTTCCGCCGAGTCCGACCATCGGCAACATCTCGAGCGCATGGTTCACCGCGAGTGCCTCACCCCCGGGGTTGCAACCATATTTTCAGGTCATGAGTCAGCCGCTGAGCTCGGGTCTATGGGGAAGTCCGCAAACCGATGCCAACGATCTGAATCTGAATCCCGGCGATTATCTGATGCTGAGGGTATTCAGTCTGGACGCCAACGCGTCCAATTACCAGATGCGCTGTACCGCAGTCTTCGGCCGAGGCACCAGCCAGGCTCTGGCTCCGGGAGCGGGAAATCTGCAATCCCCGTTGGTGATGAGCACAGCCACGTCGCCGAACAGCACCTTGCCCCGCGCGGTCATCGATACCGACCAAAGCCTGGCTACGAGCTGGCCAGCTCCCCTCGGCGACGGTTCCTGGGTACTCTGTCTCGGCCAGGTGGTTGCGGCTCCGGCGGGCGCGGCCAATGATTACACCCTCAACGTGGGGGCGAGCGTCTACGTGAAGGCGTATCCTCCCGCGTCCGGCAATCTCTTCACCTTCGGACGCGATCCCAGAATGCACGTGACCGGAGTCGGAATGAGCGTCGCCGCCTAGTTTCAAAGCCAGAGACGAGCAAACAGAAGGCCACCGGGAAGTCGTTCCGGTGGCCGTGCTGCTTCATGCCACTTCATCCCCACCATTGTCATTCCGAGCGCCGCCCTTTGACGCGAGGAATCTGCTTTCTCTTACGACCTGATAACAGCAGATTCCTCGCTACGCTCGGAATGACAAGCAGTTGGGGGAAAGGCTGCGATGGGCAAGCTGCGACGGAAGGTCGCGACGGACAACTGTAATCGAATTACTTCTTTCGAACCAGCGGCTGCGGCGAGGCAACAATTGACCGCCGAACCGCCACGATCGCGCCGCGGGAGGGATCGGTGGCCGCGTTGGCCCGCGCCAGTACTTCTTCCTGGATATACTTCACAAAATCCTGAATCTGACGCTGCATTTCTTCCATGCGCTCGCGCATCTGCAGAATGATCGCCATGCCGCTGATGTTCACTCCCAGATCCCGCGCCAGCGACAAAATGAATTCCAACCGCTGCAAATCCTCGTCGGTGTAGAGCCGCGTGTTCCCCTCGGTGCGCGAAGGCTTCAGCAATCCCTCCCGCTCGTACAGCCGCAGTGTCTGCGGATGGATGCCATACATCTCGGCCACCGCACTGATCATGTAGGCGCCCTTGGATTTCCGCTTGGTCATCGCCTCTAATTTACATCAAAACCCCTCGCTGTCATCCTGAGGCAGCGGAGTCCCTGGCAAAGCCAGAGACTCCCAACGAAGGATCTATGCATTCCGGTCGGCGTCTTCGTGACTCTGGTCTGGGCCGCGTGGATAGGTCTGTTCGCTCGGTCGACCTCAAGAACCCTCGCATAGGAAGGCGCGCCGATCGAATTCGCAATCTCTGCGTGGAGGGGTTATCGGGGTGCCCCGTTCCTTCGCATTCTGCGGGGCGGGCGTTGCCAACACGGGCGTACTCGTGCTTGATCCTCGGTAATCCGCGCAAAATACTGGCCAGGTTTCTTAAGCGACCGCTTCCGGTTTTTCCGGAGCCGGGGCCCATCCCTCAGGCTTGAGGGCGTGATTGAGTAAGTAGGCGACGACGCCTGCGGCAATAAGCAGCATTCCGAACGCGAAGGAACTCATCCCCAGAACCTGCTCGGTCTCGCTGCGCACCACGGAAAACCCAAGCAGCAGCATGGGAGCGATGCCGACAGCGACAGCTCCAAACATCCCGCCGGGAACCCGGAACGGGCGATGCAGTTCAGGTTCGCGCACCCGCAAAACGATCAGTGCAATGAACTCCAGCGACAGGCTGGCGCCGTAAAGAAGAATGTCAATGGTCACCAATCGCTCGAAGCCCAAGCCCAGGCACAATGCCCAGCCCACGGCGCAAACCACAATCGCCACCCAGGGAGCCCGCGAGCGAGGGTGAAGTTTCCCAAACACCCGAGGCAACATTCCGTCCTGAGCCATCGCCAGCGGCAAGCGAGAGTAGCTCATGACGAGGGCGTTGAACATGCCGAAGCCGCTGATCATGCCGCCGAGCGCAAGCCCGACACGCAACAGTGGGCCACCCAGCAGGCCAGCAATGTCAGCCCAGAATCCAGTCTCCCATGCGCTGGAAGAAAGGCCGGTCATCCACATGGCAGCGACGGGCACGATATAGCTCAAGGCCACGATCACAACCGCAGCCAGCATGGCACGAGGATATGTCCGCTGCGGGCGTTCGACTTCGGTAGCGATGGTCGAAGCGTTGTCCCAGCCCATGTAGTTCCACATGCAGATGAGCAAGCCGGTAAGAATGTCTACGGATGAAGTAGTGGGCTTGGTCACGGCATGGGCCAGTGCTCCAATTTTGAACGGCGCGATGGCGACGATCAGAATGAACGGCGCTGACAGCGTGATCAGAAACCAAAGCGAGGTCGTCGAGACCACGCGCACGCCCGCGACATTCAGCAGCGCGCAGACGACCACGACCCCCAATCCGACCATCCAACCGCGATATCCCACGGCAAACCAGGGGAACAAGCGCGTGAGATAGAGGACGAACAATGTCGGGTAGATCGCCATGTCGAAAATCGACGCCACCAGCGAGAGCCACGCTTCCTGGAATCCCCAGAAGTTGCCCATGGCGCGGCGCACCCATGCGTAGTAGCCGCCCTCGCAGGGCAGCGCGCTTGAGAGTTCGCCGATCATGAAAGCGGTGGGGAGGCTCCAGAGAATCGGAGTCAACAGAAGAATCAGGATGGCTTTCCCGTAACCCGCGCCGCGGACGATGTCCTCTGTGCCATAGGTGCCGCCCGACACCATAAAAAAGGTGGCGGCGACCAAGGGCCACAAGGTGAGGCGAACGGATTTCTTCCGGCGGGGGACAATTGCGGGTGGCTGGAATTGTTGACGCGGCGCGCTAGCTGTTGCCAATTTCTATGGCTTCCTCCTCAAGCGACTCACTCTCACCACCGCGTCTCCCTTGAATTTGCTTTCGCGGCTCCCGGGTCACTGCGATTCCCGGGCATTTCGGCGAAGTTAGTTCGCACTCGTGAGAATACGGCAAATTAGATGCCTTGTGGAAAAAAAGTGATCAGAATTAACGAAATTTTTTCTCGGAGGGGCTGCGACGGAGGTAATGCGAGATCCGGCAGAAGGCATCAACCACAAAGGACACGAAAATCCACGAAGGAGAAACCGAAATTCCTTCGTGGACCTTCGTGTCCTTTGTGGTTTTAAGATTTTGCCCTTAGACGTTCTTCCAGAGATCCGCGCGCGGATCTTCGGGATTCAGCTTGGCCAGCTCACGTAGGATTTCCTTCGAGCGCTCGTCCCGCGGCATGGGCACGGCGGTCTTGATTTCGACGATCTCATCTCCGCGTGCGCCTTCTTTCGTGGCCGACGGAACGCCCTTCTCGCGCAGACGAAGCTTCTGGCCGGACTGGGTTCCGGGCGGAATCTTGAGCATGGCGCGACCATCGATCGTCGGGACTTCCACCTTGGCGCCGAGCGCCGCTTCACTAACACTGACCGGAACGGTGAGGTGAATATCGTCGCCTTCGCGGTGGAAGATGGGATGGTCCCCGGCGCGGATGATGACGTAGAGATCACGGGTGGGTCCGCCGTACGAGCCGGCGTTGCCTTTACCAGGGATGCGAATGCGCTGTCCATCGCGCGTGCCGGCTTTGATACGGACTTCGAGTGGCTCAGTCTTCTCCACCGTGCCTTCGCCGTGGCAGGTGCCGCAAGTTGTTATGTGTTTGCCGGTACCGTGGCAGCGGGAACACGCCGTATTGAACTTCATGCGTCCGCCGGTCTGCGTGACCTGGCCGGTGCCGCCGCAGTCGGGACAAGTGCCCTGCGATTCGATGTAGCCCTTGCCGTGGCAGGTTCCACAGACGTCGCGCCGGGTAATGTTCAAGCGCATCACGCCACCACGGATCGCTGTCCAGAAAGGAACGTTGACCTGATATTCCAGATCCGATCCCGGCTCAGGGCCTTCGTGCGCCGCGCCGCCGCGGCCTCCGAACATGCCGGAGAAGATATCTTTGAACCCGCCGGCACCGCCGCTGCTGGACTTGCGCCCGCGCCCGCCGCCTTCGAACAGATCAGAGAAATCGAAGCCGCCAAAGTCAAAGTTTGCGCCTTGACCTCCCGCGCCCTGCGGTTGTCCGCCTGGGAATCCTCCCTCGAAACCGGTGGCTCCGCCGCCTCCAGTCCCACCGCCCGCGCGCGCGTACGCGTCGGCCGTCGCAGGATCGATGTTGTCGGAATAGAACCCAAGCTGGTCGTAAATCTTTCGCTTCTTGGGATCGCTAAGGACATCGTTGGCCTCGGACAGCGCCTTGAACTTCTCCTCGGCAGCCTTGTCTCCGGGATTGACGTCAGGATGGTACTTGCGCGCAAGTTTGCGAAAAGCCTTGCGAATATCCTCAGCCGAGGCGGATTTCTTCACCCCGAGGATGTCGTAATAGTCTTTCTTTGCGGCTGTAGCCATCGTTATTCGTGCGTCCTAACCCGGCTCAGTTCTGGATCTTGTGCCTTCCTGCTTCCAGCACGCCGATGCGCTCGTACTTCGGCGCATCCACGTAGACCGGAATGCGATTCACCCCGGTTAACGTCTGGGCGAAGACGTACCAGCGGCCTTCGTCTTCCGCGAAATTCAAGAAATATGTTTGCCCGTTCACTTCAAATTGCAATTTCAATCTCCCCCTCGTGCGAAAAAAGCTTCGAAAAAACAAGCCACGGATCTTCCGGATTCTCACAGATATCCGTGATGATCCGCGCCAATCCGTGGCTAGGCTCCTTTAGTTCCTCTTACTTCTTGTCCTCTACGTCTACGTACTCCGCATCGATGACGCCTTCGTCCTTCTTGGCGTGGCCGTTCGACGATGGGTCTGCTCCCGCTCCAGCGCCCGGACCGGCTCCTGGCGTGCCTTGCGGAGGCTGAGCCGCCTTGTACATATGCTCAGCCAGTTTGTGCGAGGCTTGGGTCAGCGTCTCGCGGGCTTTGTCCATGGTTGCTTTGTCGCCGCTTTCAAGCGCTTTCTTTGCGTCGGCGATTGCGTTCTCGACGTCGCCGCGTTCTGAGCCGGAGATTTTGTCGCCCTGCTCGCGCAGCATCTTCTCCACGCCGTAGACCATCGAGTCGAGCTGGTTTTTGGCGTCGATCGCTTCGCGCTGGGCTTTATCTTCGGCCGAATGCGCGTCGGCTTCCTTGGCCATGCGCTCGACTTCCTCTTTGCTTAGACCGGAAGACGACGTAATCGTGATCTTCTGATCCTTGCCCGTGGCCATATCCTTCGCGGTCACGTTCAGGATGCCGTTGGCGTCGATGTCGAAAGTCACCTCGATCTGCGGCACGCCACGCGGAGCCGGGGGCAACCCGGTCAGGTGGAACTTGCCCAGAGTGCGGTTCTGCGCCGCCATCGGACGCTCGCCCTGCAACACATGAACTTCGACCGAAGTCTGGCTATCGGCCGCAGTCGAGAACGTTTCCGTCTTGCGGGTCGGAATCGTCGTGTTGCGCGGAATCATCGGCGTCGCCACGCCGCCCAGGGTTTCAATCGCCAGGGTCAGCGGAGTCACGTCGAGCAAGAGCAGATCCTTGACTTCACCGCCGAGCACGCCGCCCTGAATGGCTGCGCCGACTGCGACCACTTCATCCGGGTTCACGCCCTTGTGCGGCTCTTTGCCAAACAGCTCTTTCACCAGAGCCTGAATGCGAGGCATACGCGTCTGCCCGCCGACCAGCACAACTTCATTGATCTTGCTGTTATCCACGCCCGCATCTTTCATGCACTGTTTGCACGGGCCAACCGAACGCTGGATAATGTCTTCCACCATCGATTCGAGCTTCGCCCGAGTTAACTTCTTGACCAGATGCTTCGGACCGCCGGCATCCGCCGTAATGAACGGCAGATTGATCTCCGTCTCCATGGTCGTAGAGAGCTCGATCTTCGCCCGCTCGGCCGCGTCACGCAGACGCTGCAAAGCCATTTCATTTCCCTTGCCACGCAGGTCGAGACCTTCGTCCTTCTTAAACTCGTCAATCAGCCAATCGACGATGCGCTGATCGAGGTTGTCGCCGCCCAGGTGCGTGTCACCGTTGGTGGCCTTAACCTCAATCACGCCTTCGCCAACTTCGAGCACCGAGATATCAAACGTCCCGCCGCCGAAGTCATAAACCGCGATGGTCTCATCCTTTTTCTTATCGAGACCGTACGCCAGCGCCGCCGCCGTCGGCTCGTTGATAATGCGCTTCACATCCAGCCCGGCAATCTTGCCCGCATCTTTCGTAGCCTGCCGCTGGGCGTCGTTGAAGTACGCCGGCACGGTGATCACCGCGTCGTTCACTTTCTCGCCCAGATAGTCTTCCGCCGCCTTCTTCAGTTTCTGCAGAATCATGGCGGAAACCTGCGGAGGCGTATATTCCTTCCCCTGCGCCAGCACCGCAACATGGTCGCCCGACTGCACCACCTTGTACGGCACCATCTTGATTTCTTCCTGTACTTCGTCGAAGCGGCGTCCCATAAACCGCTTGATCGAATAAACCGTATTCTCCGGATTGGTGATGGCCTGCCGCTTGGCCACCTGCCCGACCAACCGCTCCCCGGTCTTGGTAAACCCAACGACCGACGGGGTAGTCCGCCCACCTTCTTCATTGGGGATCACCTTCGGCTCGCCGCCTTCCATCACGGCGACGCAAGAGTTGGTGGTTCCCAAGTCAATTCCTATAATCTTGGCCATAACTGGCTCCTCCTAAACTAGATAAGTCCTGTGTAATCAGTAGATGTATGATTACGAACGACCCCATCCTAAGACTTGAGTGAATCGTTGTCAAGTTTTAGATGCGGCTGGGGATGAGGAGGATGCGGCACTGGCTGCGAAAAACACGAACGTCGCGATCCCAGACGAGCGGTGGACCGGGTAGCGAGGACGGAGTGGGCGCCCGCGCCAGCATTCCTGGGACACCGGCCAAGACAATGCCCAACCCCAAGAGCGAAGCTGCCACCTAAAATCCTCACGAGGTGAGGTTGGTAGTAACTGATGTGGCCGACCCCAAGAATGCTATAGCCAAGCTTTGGCTGCGCGGGTGTACGACCATGTGAAAAGTGCAGTTTACGAAATAGACATTATCAAGAACTAATGGGCCGCCGTCGTAGTAAACCTCCACATTCGCGAGGATCACGTTTTTCATACGCATCCCATCGATACTAACGCTGCCGTTGGCTACAAGCACCCATTGATCTCCAAACTCGTAACCTGCATTATTGGGCTTATCGATGTGTTCTAGCTTTGCTGCGTCGGCAATCGGAACTTTGCCTAGGTGCTCGGTTGATGGAACATGGCCATCAACAGCCGTTATGTCATAGTGAGTATGAACAAATCCAGCATTGACCACCGGCATAGTTATCTGGAATGAGTGATAGTTCAAGAATGCTAACGCTGCATCCCACGCTTGCGGAGTACGGCTGGCAGCTTGGATAAACTTCGTACCTGCATCTTCGAGAACCGTTTCATTAATCGTAATTTTGGCTCGCCTAGCCGACGCGAGCACGTTCTTAATTTCCGCGATACTTCGAGGATCCGCGGGGTTTTGTGAGGCTTGCGAGGTCCGTAGGCCAAAGATGCTAGCCTCTATGTCGGTTAGCCTTTTTTCGATTGCGTCAAGTCGATCTCCTGTCTTTGTTTCAAATGTCGTCTCCTTCTGAATACGCGCCGTAGCTTGATGGAACTCTGTCGCCGCTAGGGCCAGGAGGGCGACGATTATCGTAACGTTGACTCCGAGCACGCCCCACTCGCGCAGTAAGTTTAGAGCTTTTCTCCACCCGCTCGGGCGCAGCCTACTCACGGCGGCGGCGATGCTAGCATCAATCGCTCTATGTATGGCGTCCCAATCTTCATTCCGAATAGCCACAGATTCCTCTCTGGGCGGGTGGCCCAGTCAAGCACCCGGCAACAAGGATAGAAGGCGGGTCCGCTCGGATGTTCCTCAACCTGGGGCACACAGCACCGGGCCGATTTCTTTAGCCGTGCCTCACCGACATGAACACGATGACAAGAAGAAGAACGACAATCACCGCCCCACCACCCCAGAATACGAGTTCCGACCGATCCCGGTACTCGTCGAACTCGAATTCAAGGTCGGTCAGTCTCGTCCGAGCCTCAACTAGTTCCTCAGTTGTATCGAGGACGACTTTGGTGCTCGCAATGAGTTCCTGGGCAGTCGCATCGAGTTTCTTCTCTTTCTGCGAAAGTTCCCTTTGGGTCGCCGCAAGCTCTCTGCGTGTCTTTCCGAAATCAACTAGTTTAACGCCGCCCTGCACGAGTGACGGCAACACGGCTTTCAATACAGTCACGGTCTCGATAGCTCCAGTCATAATCTCCCCCACCTCTAGGCGAACATATCACGAATTGCAGCTTAGCGTTGAGACGATTCGGTCCGTGCGCCGGGTGCCCTGATCCCTGCTGTTTTTGGCGAGGGGCGGGTGGCCCATTCTAGTCGCGTTCTTTGCGACTAGAGTGGGCCCCTTGACCTAGTTTTACCGGGTGCCCCAGGTCTGGCTGGGTTTGCGAGACCTGGGAGGGCCGGCTCGAAGTTCACTGGTCATGGACAGGCCTTCTCTGATTTTTCTACTCTCTATTCATGACCGAGGGGCTACACCGATTTTGTCGACCGCGGTACAGGCAGGCAAGCTTGGGTTGGGTCGCAGGGGAAGCGTGGTGGCGGCGGCTCCCAGGTCTCGCAAAAACGGCGAGACCTGGGGCACCCGGACCTCGGGCAACCTAAACCACCCTGAACGATTCTGGGTTCGAAGTTCACTTGTCACAGACAGGCCTTCTCTGATTTTTCTACTCTTTATTCATGACCGAGGGCCTACACCGATTTTATGGCGGTAGTGACTTACACTTTCTGACGTTCAGTTGTTACCGACGCCGACCCTTCTTCAGGAACGAGGTTTATTGTGATTTGTTTCTGAAGATTCAGGAACGGGTTCGCCGGCTCCCACAGCCTGCCCTGAGCGGAGCCGAAGGGTCTCGCAAAAACAGCGAGACTTGGGGCACCCGGCACAGCGGTGTTGATTGAGCGGGCCCCTATAGGGTACAATCGTACTCATAATGAGTACAATATCGTCCACGCCCGACAGCGCCCTGTTCGGCCGCACCCGCAGCGTCCTACTCGCGTTGCTCTTCGGCCACACCGACGAATCTTTCTACCTGAGGCAACTCATCCGCACCGTGGGCGCTGGCCATGGCGCCTTGCAGCGCGAAATCAAGCAACTGACGAACATGGGACTCATCGTGCGCCGCGTCCAGGGCAATCAAGTGCTCTATCGGGCGAACAAGAAAAGCCCGATTTTCCCTGAAATCAAGCGGCTGATCACCAAGACCGTGGGTGTCCACGACGCCATCCGCGCGGCGCTCGCCACCCTGGGGCCTGAGATCGAGGCTGCATTCGTATACGGCTCGGTCGCTAGTCACCGGGAGCAGGCAAACAGCGATGTGGACCTGATGGTGATCGGAAAAGCATTTTTCGGCGATATAGTCACCGCGCTTAGCCCAGCCCAAAAGACGCTCCGCCGGGAGATCAACCCAACCGTCTTTCCCATTTCCGAATTCCGCTCGAAATTAGCTGCCAAGAATCACTTTCTGCGTAGCGTAATGGCACGCAAGAAGGTATTTGTATTAGGCGGTGAAGACGAGCTTGCAAAGCTGGTTACGAAATAACTGGCTGGTTCAGCACGCAACCAGCAGCCATGAAATAGCCAATCTATTCGCCATCTCCGATCGTGACCTCGCGGCCTGCCAGACCAGGAACTTGCCCGCCGACTGGCGCTTTGCCATCGCGTACAGTGCCGCCCTCCAGGCGGCGACTGCAGCCTTGGCGGCGGCTGGCTACCGAGCTAGTCGTGAGAGTCACCACCATCGCGTAATCCAATCGCTGGAGTTTACGCTGGCTCTCGAACGCAAGATGATCGACACCTTCGACAGCTTTCGCAAGAAGCGAAACTTCAGCAGCTACGACGTTGCCGGGTCCGTCTCAGACAAAGAAGCAACTGAGATGTATGAACTCGCGTCGACCTTGCGCGCCAAAGTTGAGGGATGGATCGGGAAGAATTACCCGAAGTTGCTGGCGCATCAGCCGAGTCCGTGACTCAATACATTCCAGAAATCAACGCAGTCGGCCACCAGCCTATTGGCTCGCTGGCACTCCGCTGCATATAGACGGCGGAGAGAACATCGTAGAATCAATCGCATGACGCAAGAATTGGAATTAGACTGCCTCGACCAGTTGGCAGCGACCCCCGCGATCCTGCGCGGATTGATGTGCGACCTGTCGGTCGAAGATACCGAATGGAAGCCCGCGCCCGACCGCTTTTCGGTGGCGGAAGTGCTCGCGCATCTTTCCCATTCCGAGGGACACTGTTATCGAACCCGCGTGGACCGGTTGGTGAGTGAGGAACTGCCGGAATTCGAGCCGGATGATGCGCAGATGTACCTGGAGCTGTACCGCAATGCCAATGCGGAAGATGCCTGCGACCATTTTGAAGACCAGCGCGAGTCCAATGTGGAGTATCTGCGGACCTTGCCGCGAAGCGCCGGTGAACGCCGCGCCCGGCACCCGGAGGCCGGCGAAATCACCCTGCAACAAATGCTGCATGAGTGGACCATGCACGATCTGGGGCATATCCGGCAGATCGCTGAGCTGGTGAGAGCGCGAAAACACCTGCGGGCAGCGGGAAAGCTGGGCGATAGCTACCGCCTGAAACCATAGACTTCCAGTCCGCGCAACGGAAAACGGGGATGGTACCGTCGCCTTAATTCGATTGTTTCCCGTTTTGGGGAAAACCTTGTCAAGCCCCCTGGACCGCTCAATTCCCCCTACCTCATTGATTCGGCTACGGAAATAAAGGCAATAATAGCGTTGACTAACCAAATCGTGCTAAGTTGTTGAGGCCGTGACAGGGTAATTGTTTCCAGCCTGCTATCATCGCAGGCTGTGAACCTAGACCTCACTAGCGTTAGAGCTAAGCTCGCCCGGAGTCAGGAACACGCTCAAGCCGTCCACAATGAAGTCCAATCCTGGATGGACAGAAACCCGTACAGCGTCACGAAGCAAGTAAACGCTGACAGCACCCGTTATAGCCTCATCCTTCGAGAGAACGAGCCCGCGCCATTCCAGCGATGGACTCTGATGATTGCCGATTGCCTCAACAATCTGAGAACCGCCTTGGACTATCTCGTCTACAGTATTGCGGTTTTCGAGTCCGGGCTCACCACTCCACCGCATGACACTAGATTGAGATTCCCGATTACGGATAACAGGGCGGACTTTGACGAGGAGGTCAGAACCAAGAGGCTCGGAACTATTAGCGAGCCTGTGCGGACAGTTTTCGAGTCTTTGCAACCTTACAACAGACCTCACGAAAAGTTGCCGCCTCTTCTGCAAATCTTGCGAGAATTGAACAATTCGGACAAACATAGATTGCTCAGACTCGTGAATGGCACAATGGCTCATGGGAATCTTGGCTTCACAGGCGAACATCCTCCCGATGGTAGGAGTTGGACTGCTATCCCCAACACTGGGGAAGTGAAAGATGGCACAGAGGTCTTCGCGATGGTGTGTGACCGTCCGACGCCTAATATGAACTGGGATCGAATGGAAATGGACGTCATCATTGCGATATGGCATGGTAAGCGTGATCCATCCGCCCCTGACTTTACTGGCCGCAATGATTTTTCGGCTCTCCTCACCAAATTGGGCGAGGAAGTCAGGCACGTTATTTACACGTTCACAAAGATGTGACGGTTGACTTTTAGACACGACTGCGCCATAGTCCTTTCTAGGGACATGGCGCATCGCTCAGAGACTTCCGCCAAGAATGACACTGGCGAATACGCTAATTTTGAACGTGCTCTAAAAAAAATTCTCTCTGTCTCGCACTCCGAAATCAAGGCTAGACTAGACGCCGCAAAGCAAGCGAGACAATGCGCGAGGCGGGTTTCCGCCCGCGCTTCCCGCGCAAAGGGTTAGAAGGCCGCCTCTCCCACCTTGCCAGTTACCTCAGCAAAGGTTAACCGCTTCCCCGCGATCTGCGATAAGGCTAATTGAAATCTATCGGCGTCGCTAATCTTGCTGCCATCTGTACCCTTGCGATGATTGTAGCGGAACACCTGTTCATCGACGTATCGGAATAAATGGAACGGCTCAACTGCGACGTAGGTGCCATTCAATCCGCGCTTGAGTAGGCTCCAAAAGTTTTCCATACCGTTTGTGTGAATCTGTCCGTCAACGTAGTTCTGTAGGTGATTCACAATTTTTTGTGTGTATTCTGGCTGGAGGTCAACATAGCCAACATGCTCATCGGTGTAAAGCTGCGTGCCCTTTTCTATATTCTCAGCGATGGCAGCATGAAGTGCTGGCTTGCGGCGATTCGGAATCACCTTGGTTTTAACGTGTCCGCCGCGCTGCAACATTCCCATAACAACTGTCTTGCCCCAATTTCCTTCGCGCACCTTGGTTTTGATGCGGCGATCCTTGTGCATATTCCGAGCTTTGCCGCCGATGAAGGTTTCGTCTACTTCGACCTCTGTGCCAGAGCCGCCGATCTTCATAATGCCGCCATCCTGCAAAGCGAGTCTCAGACGTTGCAGCATAAACCATCCTGCCTTCTGGCTCACCCCCAAATCGCGTGCCAGTTCATAACTGGAGATTCCATTCTTGCAATTGCAAAGCATCCAGAGTGCAGGGAGCCACCTGGTAAGGGAGATAGGGCTATCCTCGAACACTGTTCCAAGTTTGACAGTGAACTGCTTGTAGCACTCCTTGCACTTCCATCGGCGCTGTGTCTTGAGATAGTAGTGCTCTTTGTGGCCGCAAGCTGGACACTCAGGACCATTGGGCCAGCGCAACCGTGCAACTGTGTCGATGCAAACCTGCTCATCGCTGTAGTGTTTGATTGCGGATTGAAGCGTCTTTGGCGTGTCCATGATCGTAAGGTAGCACACTAACCATGGTTAGTCAAGGTAATTATTGCCAAAATAAATCTCAAAATCATGTCCGGTTTACCCCCTCCAACTTGATATCCTAAGAATAGACAGACAAAAGGCGCGGCCCACAGCGGGCGGCGCCTTTTTTATTTCTCCAAACCCTGAAAGGCCACATGAGCCAATCCATTCCTGAAATCCACGCAGTCGGCCTCACAACCCCCAAAGCTCTCGGCGAAGCCGCCGAGGCCGCATTCCTTGCCAAAGTTACCAGCCTCGGCTTCGGCGTCTCGAAAACCTGGGGAGACAGCGAGCGCTACGACTTCATCCTCGACTCTGGCAAAAGACTCTGGCGCGTCCAGGTCAAGTCCTCCCGGCACTTTGACGGCTCCCGTTACATTGTCAAACTCAAGGGCAGGGCGGTATATACCGCAAAGGAAATCGACTTCATCGTCGCTTACATCGTCCCGGAAAATCTTTGGTACGTCATCCCCATCTCCGTTGCCGCGGGTCGTGGCCAGATGTACGTCTCTCCCGGTGGCACTCGTCACTTCAGGCACGAAAAATACCGCGAGGCCTGGTGCCAGATGGCTTGCCCCCGCGACGAAACCTCTCCCACGCGGCTCCTGGTCAAACGTCAGCGAGAATATCCTTTTGACGAATGTAAACTCTGCAACCTGAAATGCCCGTTGAAAGAAATCGCCCTCGAGCTGACTCGCGATTCTCACGGACGATGGCAAAAGCCCTCCGTCTTAGCGCAGCTAAGAAGAAGCAGCCAGCGCCACCGTCACCAGATCCAAAATGTGTAGTGAACTCTGATTCAGCTTCGTTCTGGCTCGGTTAGGGAAGGGCACGGCCTCTGCCGTGCCCCCTTCAGTCGTACTTCTCATACAGAATCGACTTGCGATCCCAACCCAGCGACTTCAGCAGATCACGATTGGCTTTGAGCATCTTGTCCACGCCGCAAATGTAGGCGTGCATGTCGGTGCGACCCTGAGCGATCGCAGGTACGTGTTCCTGCACATAGCCGCGAAGACCCTGCCAACTAGGACTGCCCCGGCTGAGTGTGGGTTGGTAATGAAAGTTCGGGTGCTCGGCGGCTAGACAGACGAATTCGTCGTGATAGTAAATATCCTTCTCGGTGCGATTGCCGAAAATCAAATAGAGCTGCTTCCCTTGATGGCGGGTTTCGTCGCTCAAAAGCCAGCACAGCATGGAACGAAAAGGAGCAATCCCGGTACCGGTGGCGATGAAGATCGTGTCGCGCATCGGCGGGCGCAGAATGAAATCGCCGAAGGGACCCTGGCAGGCGATCTCGTCGCCTTCCTTCATGTCGCAAAGAAAGTTGGACATGAAACCGTCCTGCACCCGGTTCAGGCATAGAGCGAATTTGTTGCCGCTGTCCGGCGGAGAAGCGATGGAGTAGGCGCGGACGATCTCTTCGCCGTGACTTATTGGTTTTGAACGAAAGCCATTGCCCAGCGACGAAGCCGAAGCGGGGTACGCCCTTCATTTCGAATTCGAGATGCTTGGTAAGTTCGGAGAGCGCGACGGAGCGGACGAGGCGCGCCGTGAGAGTTTGAAATGGCATCGGTTGTATAGATGAGGGAAAGTGTGCTGACGACCCGACTAGCCCGCATCAGCCAACACTTTGTCATCCTGAGCGGAGTTGTCGTTCGCGAAGCGGACGACAACGTAGTCGAAGGACCCCGCGTCCGTTGGCAGTACCAGCACCGCTGTAGAAAATTTCCATCGTGCTGATCGTAAGAAGCCAGAAGCCTGATGCCCGAAGCCTTCCTACTCTACCGTCACCGACTTGGCCAGATTCCTTGGCTGATCCACATCGCATCCGCGCCGCACCGCGATGTGATACGCCAGCAGTTGCAAGGGGACGATCTCGAGAATGGGCGACAACTCTTCCGGCGCAGGCGGAATGTAAAGCACGTGATCCGCGGCTTCTTTAATCTCTTCGTCGCCTTCGGTGGCGAGAGCGATCACGATGCCGGAGCGAGCTTTCACTTCTTTCAGGTTCGACGATGTTTTTTCGTAGCGCACCATCGAAAGCTCGTTGTTCGGGTCGCGCGTGGCGACGATTACGACTGGCAGGTTCTCGTCGATCAGGGCGTTGGGGCCGTGTTTCATCTCACCAGCGGGATAGCCTTCGGCGTGGATGTAGGAAACTTCTTTCAGCTTCAATGCGCCTTCGAGCGCGATCGGATAATGAATGCCGCGGCCTAGAAAAAGGAAATCCTGCGCGCGGACGTATTGTTTGGCCAGGTCTTCGCAGGCTCGGTCATGGGTCAGTAGATGCTCGAGTTTACCGGGAATCAACGTAAGTTCGTGGACGGCCGCCTTGGCCTCCTCTGCGTTCATGGTGCCGCGCAGTTGCGCCAGGTAAAGCGCGAACAAGTAGAGAGCGGTGAGCTGAGCGGTGAACGCCTTTGTCGATGCCACGCCAATTTCCGGACCAGCGTGCGTGTAAATCGTCCCGGCAGCTTCGCGCGTAATCATCGAGCCAACCACGTTGCAGATGGCGAGCGTCCTTGATCCTCTGGCTTTGGCCTCGCGCTGGGCTGCGATGGTGTCGGCGGTTTCTCCGGATTGCGAAATCACGAGGGTGATGGTGTCGGACGCGACGATGGGGTCGCGATAGCGCCATTCGCTGGCGTAATCAACTTCAACCGGAATGCGCGCCAGACTTTCGATCATGAACTTGCCCGCCTGGGCCGCGTGCCAACTGGTTCCACAAGCTTCGATGTTGATCTTCTTCGCCGCCTTAAATTCCGCGTCGGTGATTTCCATCTCGCTCAAGAAGATGTGCCCGGTCTCCTGCGAAATACGTCCAAGAGTCGTGTCGCGCACGGACCGTGGCTGCTCGTAAATCTCCTTGAGCATGAAATGCTTGAACCCGCCTTTCTCCGCTTGGAGCGGGTCCCATGTGACGTGTTGGACTTGCCGGGTTACGGGTTTTCCGGCGAAATCGGTTAGTTGGACGCCTTGTGGAGTTACTACTGCCAGATCGCCATCGCCCAGGAAGAAGAGGTCGCGAGTGTGATAGAGAATTGCCGGGACGTCGGAGGCGACGAAGTATTCGTCCTTGCCCAAGCCGATTACCGCGGGCGGGCCGTTGCGGGCGGCGATAATCTTGTCGGGGGCGTCAGCTGAGATTACTCCCAGAGCGAAGACGCCGGTTAACTGGCTGACAGTTTTTCGAACGGCTTCTTCGAGCGACGGTCGCGTGCCGTTGGTCTTGGCGAAATACTTCTCGACCAGGTGGGCAATGACTTCAGTGTCGGTTTCGGTGGTGAATTTGTGGCCTTCTTCGATGAGCTTTTTCTTCAGCGCGACGTAGTTCTCGATGATTCCGTTGTGCACGACCACGATTCGTCCGGTGCAGTCGCGATGAGGATGAGCGTTCTCCTCGGTGGGACGGCCGTGAGTCGCCCAGCGAGTGTGGCCGATGCCGTAGGTTCCATCCAGGGGCTTGAGCCGGATGACTTCTTCGAGATTGCGCAGTTTGCCCTCGGCGCGGCGGATCTGCAGGCCGTCACCATTGCCGCTCACTGCGATTCCAGCGGAGTCGTAGCCGCGATATTCCAGGCGCCGAAGGCCTTCGATGATGACCGGCACCACGCTTTTCTTGCCGACGTACCCAACAATGCCGCACATACTCAACTCCCTGGCAGTGATTCTTGTTCGGGGGATTAAACCTATCGCGTACTTGTTGCAGAATTCCCTGACGCATCATCGGGGAATCATGCAACGTAGGGATCCTTCGACTCCGCAGTTCTTCCGCTTGCCGGGGGAACCGCTAGGCTCAGGATCACAGCTTTTCTCGCAAGCTAGTCCTCGAGGGAGAAGCGGAATTCTTCGATTACCGGATTGGTCAGGACTTCGCGAGCTATGCGCCCAACTTCCGCCTCGGCTTCCGCCCGGGTTAATCCCCCGTCCAGCGTGAGCTCGAAATACTTCCCTTGGCGGACTTCCTCCAAGCCTTTGTAGCCCATTTTCTTGAGCGCTCCCTGGATGGTTTTGCCTTGAGGATCCAGCACGCTCTTCTTCAGCGAAACATACACGTAAGCTTTCATGGGGGATTTCTGATTATACGTCAGGCGGCACAGTAAAGGCGGTACACGACCGGCCTAGACCAGTTGGGCAAGCTTGGTATCCAACTCGGCGAGCGCAGTTTGCAGGATTTCGCGATGGCGAGGGTTCTGCGCAACCTCAAGCTGCTGAAGCACATGCTGGCGGGATAAGAGCAATCCTTGTTTCTGGCGCTGATTGGCGACTTGTGTGGGAGTCAGAGGCGGTTTCGCCGGGCCAGGAAGGGAAGCCGCTTGCGCCTGCTGTTCCTCGACCGACTTGCTCTCCCATCCCCGCGCCACAGGAAAATTATAACTGCCAATCATTAGGGAAAGCCCTGCTCGCTACGACGCCATCAGGGAATCCCCGATGCGATTCGCAGTACTCTCCCTTAGACGGATTAAGAGGGGGCCCCCATTGTACTGACACGAAAAGTGCCAAGCTGGCACCAAGCATGCCAATTCACAGAATAAATGTTCTTGTTTGTTGAGTAATTAGGTTTATCATGTGACGCAATCTGGTTTTGTACTTTGGGTCGGAAGGTTTGCTCGAGGGGGACTTCCGTAAGGACTCGTGCAAATGGACCCGCGCCACTTTGAAGTAGCTGGAGATGTTGGTCGTTACGAAGCGTTGCTGCAGATGGCGGACCTGGTGGTTCACCATCGTGGCGTACCCGACCTGTTGCCCGAACTCGCGAAGCGGTTGCATCAGGTCGCCTCTTTTGAAATCGCCAGTTTTTCTCTCTACGATCCCCAAAAGAAAGTAATGCGGATGCATTTCTGGGAAGGCAGTGAACGTATCACTGACCTAGCCGAATTGCCGGTGGAAGAATCGGCGTGCGGATTCGTGTGGGAAAGACAGCAGCCGATGGTGTGGCCGGATTTGCAGCAGGAGACCCGGTTTCGGCAAGCGGTGAGTCTTCTCACCGAAAAAGGAGTCCGTTCCTACTGCACACTGCCGCTGACAACCGCGCAGAAAAGGCTCGGGGCGCTGGGATTGGGGAGTTCGCGCCCCAATGCATACGGTGAGGACGACGTGCAGTTGTTGCGGCGCGTTGCCGAGTTGGTTGCACTGGCGCTCGAGAACGGCATGACCCGCGCTGCCTTTCTGGAGGAGAAGCAGAGGCTGGAGATGTTGTTGGAAGTTAGCACCGCGCTTATGTCCAACCTCGATGTGCAGCAATTGTTCCCGACAATTTCAGATCTGATTCGAAAAGTGGTTCGGCAAGACTATGCCAGCATCGCGCTCTACGAGGAAGCGAACCACTGTTTGCGAATTTATGCGATGGATTCCCCGCTGGCGGATGAACTCATCGGCCCCGAGGCGGTAGTGCCGATTGCAGAGTCGGCTTGCGGAACGGGTTTCCTAAAAGGCGAAACGAAACTGTGCAATCGCGACGATCTAGCCGCGATCGGTACTCCGGTCGTGATGCGGCTGCTGGACCTGGGAATTCAATCGTTCTGCGCGATTCCGCTGATCACTCGAAAAGGCAAACTGGGAACTTTGAACCTGGGCAGCGCCACGGACCACGCATTTGGTTCGCAAGACATCAGCTTTTTGAAGCAAGTCGCGGCCCAGGTGGCCATCGCCCTGGATAATGCACGGGCATACAGAGAAATCGCGGAACTTACCGACAAGCTGAAAAAAGAAAAACTGTACCTGCAGGATGAAATCCGCTCGGTGCTGAACTTCGAAGAAATTGTTGGCGAAAGTCCGTCGCTTAAGCATTTGCTGACCCAAGTCAACACGGTGGCGCCGCTAAAGCGACTAGCGGCAGGTATATCGACCGGAACCCCCAGCAACCGCAGCTCGGTGACCCGGTAATCGGCGGCGTGGAACTCAGGAGCAATTGCGTTCAGCATGCGGCGCTTCTCCTCGCGGGTGAGCAGTTGCCAATCGCGGAAGGGCTCGAACAGGGCGGCCAGGGTCTCGGGGTCGAAGGTTGGTTGGGGCTTCTGTTGCGCGAGCTCCGTCTGGGCTTTCGCGATGTCCCCGTCAATCGACACCAGTCGGCGGTCGCGGTCCTCCTTCTTCAGCGCTCCGTCCAAAAACGCCTCAATCACCCTTTCCCGACGGCCCTGGAGCGCGGACACCTGCGCTTCAAGCTGACGCACTCGCTGCTTTGTACTACGGCGCTCGGACCGCGTCACCTGCTCTTTCGCCACGGCTCTCAACACACGACGGTCGCGAAGTTTCTCACTGACCAGCTTATCCAACAAATTTTCCAACCGCTCGCGTTCCATATAGTGGGTGGTAGGACAAAACATTTCTCCCGCTTCGTTCTTACGCTTCTTGTTGCTGCAAATGTAGTAGTAGCGGCCCTTCTGATTGCGATAGGCGTGGAGCCGTGCGCCGCATTGGGAGCAGCGCAGAAACCCGTTATAGACGAACTCGCCAACGTGAAGGCGCTGCCGCAACCTGGCCTTGGCCTTCGCCAAAACCAATTGCTGAACGCGGCGAAAGTCCGCTTCCGGGATCAACGGCGGGTCGATCACGCGAACCCGGATCACTTCCTCTTCCGGGCGCGCAATGGTGCGGCGGCCTGCCTGACGGCCATTCTTGCCAAGGCGCTTGCCTTCGCGGGACAGGTCGCGCTTTTCGTCCACCACTAGCCATCCGCAATAGATGGGGTTGGTCAGAGTGTACTTGGCTCCGCCGTGGGTCATTCCCAAAGGGCGTTGTAGTTGGTATCTCCTGCCAGGAATCGCCGGAACACTTCACGAATCCGTGGGGCCTTTTCCGGATCGTACGACCAGACAGCCTTGACCCGGTCATAGAGAACACCGTAGGGTAGGCACGTTGATCCGTTCGGGGAGCGACCCTGACGGCGCATTGCCTCTTTTGCGGTCCAGCTTCGCTCCAGCATTTCGGAGCGCTCGTGTCCCGCCATCAGAGCGCGGATGCCGCCCACTAACATTCCCTGTTTGGTGCTGAAGTCCACGGGGCCGTCCGGCAGGTACAGGGTTTTGCGGTTATCCTGGAACGCGGCGAGCAGGACGTAATCCGCAAAGCGCTCCGGGCGCATCAGGCGCGAAAACTCCCGGCACACCACGCCGTCCAGTTCCTTCGATTCCAGCCGCACCAGAAGGCGCTGAATCTCGGGAGTCTGTAAGACCGCCGTGCCACTAACGTCAGCCATCTCGATCGTGTCCGTAATCTCCAACCCATATTGCGCGCAGGTGGAACGGTTCACGGCACGCTGTGCCGGGATGCTGGCGCGGTCGTCGTCGGCCTGCGCCTCAGTTGATACGCGGATGAGTTCGATGACCTTCTTCATAAGACACCCCGCAAAGCTCGGCTGCGATCTGTAGGCTGGTATCCTTGTCCTTATCCAACAAAGCACGCTTCAGCTGTTTCAATTTCTCGCGCCGTTCGTCAGCAATCGCCAGAGCTGCCGCGTACAGGCGCTCCAAGCCCGGTTCTTCTGGAAGTGATGCGTCACTCAGCAACTCCTGGTCGAACTCACCATTTACATAGGCAAGCGCAATTTCCGGGTCCGAGAGTTCCTGCGCCCAAGCTCGCGCAGCCAGATAGGCCAGTCGAGCCCGCAGTTCCGGGGGCAGAGGTTTGCCTTGATTTTCCTTAATGCTCGTCATTGGGTTTTCTCCTTCTTGAGGCGTTTCCACACGAATGCCGGGCTGCGCTTCAACCGCGCCGCAATCTCCCGCAGCGAATAACCTTCGGCCTGTAGACGGCGGACCCGGCGCATATCGAGCGTCTTCCGTGGGCGACCTAGCTTCGTTCCCGCCCTACGGGTGCGGGCGAGTCCGGCCTTGGTGCGCTCGCTGATGGTAATGCGTTCTTGCTTCGCCACGGCAGCCATCACGCTTAGGACAATGCCGGTGACCATATCGTTGCCCGTGTCCAAGAATGGTTGCGTGTAACTACGCCATCCCACTCCCCAGCCTTGCAACTGTTCCAAGTAGCCTATGGTTTTGACAATGCCCTCCCGGCTCAAGCGGTCGAGTGCCCAGAACAACACGCAATCGAATTCGTGCCTGCTGGCGGCGAGCATCATGGCGTCGAACTGCTCCCGTGCCCGCTTGCCGCTGCCCGTGACGGTATCCACGTACTCCTTGACGACGGTCCAGCCCCGCTGTCGGGCGAACCGGCGCAGATCGGCCAGTTGATTTCCGTTGTCCTGCTTGCCGGTAGAGACACGCGCGTAGAGGGCGAGGTTCATAACAGGTAATTGTACTATAAAACGTCCGTTAAGTAAACGGTAAAAAGGGTCACCGTTCGACTAGCGAAATTAACGAGTTACGGGCGGCGTGCGGAGAACGTTTTATAAACGTGATGCGCGTCACAGACAAGGCTGGCCACGCTCGCGTAAAAGGAAAGTTGTAGTTCATGATGAGAGTCCTCCTCATTTGGAGGAGCCGAACCGCTGACCCGGTTCGGCTCTTTCTCTTTTCAGGCGTGGCCGTTGCCATTCGTGGGAGGAGCCTCCAGTAGTGGCGGGGCCTCGGGCGCAGGGGCAGGCCCGTAGTTTTCGAATCCACACTTCGGACAGCGCTCTATTACATCTACAAAATTAACGCTGATATCCGGCGGGCGATGGCCGAAGCGCGCCGAGAGCAGGGCTCGAACGCGGTCGTTGCCGGGCTTCTGTAGGGCCTCCCAAAAGTTGGCAATCTGTTCTTCGCCCACGTGGGCAAAATTGAAATTGTTAAAGTTGATATTCGCAGGCGCGATCTCGCCCGTGATCCGGCCAATCATCTCCAGGCCGCGCATAATTTCCTTCATGGCCGCAATGGCCCAGGGCGGCTGCTGCGTCTTGGTGGCGTCGGCAATGCTCCGGAACTCCGCAATAAGCCGCTCCACGCGCTCCAGTACCGTGGTCGCCGCCTGCGGGTCCGGGGGCGGAGGCTGTCGCCGCACCTGCTGCGGAACCAAATGCTGGCGGTGACGAAAGACGGCGACGTGCGAAAAGGACCGGGCCTTGGTGGAAAACTTCATCGCAACTTTTTTGTAGCTGGTTCCGAGATACAGCGCGGCGTCAACGCGCTTCCGCGTGGCGGCAGGCAGCAGGCAAATCTTACACATCTGCATTGAGATAACCTAATCACCGTTATTATAGCTCGAAACATTACGCCAAGTTACGCGGAAAAGTGGTTCACACACGGACGCGGGGGCGTGAAAAGCTCCCAAAGGAGCCGGGAGAGCCGGCAGATTAGGGGGTAAAGTTTCCTAGAAAATTTCCAAATTAAAATTACGGTACTTATAAGAGGGAATCTGCCGGCTCTCACGGCTCCCGGCTCCGGCTGCTTTTCCCTTAAGTCAACTCCGTTTTACGAGGCTCTCACGGCTCCCCATGGCCCACCCTTTTTTATCTAGGCGCGGCAGCGTCGGTACGGTATACTTAGGTTCGGCCTAGGAGGGCGGAAAGGGTGTTCCCACTTTGGGAACGACCTCCTATGAGCCACCCGGCGAACGGTCACGCGCTTTCCTTCCAGTATCCTGAGTTTCATTCTGACGTACCTCCCATCGCGGTCGCACCTCCACAACCCCTATCTACCGCAGAGCTGAAAAAGCGGCTGGCGGCGAAATTGCGCGAATCCGACCTTACTCTGAAGGACGCCGATCGGCTGGGGTATCAGGTATTTCCAAGTTCGGAGTTTCCAAACGAATTGCCTCGCTCCCTTCGGGCTGCCGGATTCAAACTGCCCTATACCGACATCTCCGGGGAAACCATCCCCGAGTTTTTTCGCTTCCGATACCTAGAAGATCCGCCTCGCCCAAGTGTCGCCGTCCGGCGCAAACTTCCGGATCGATACGTCCAACCCTCTCTGCTTCCTCCCCGCGCCTGTTTCCCTCGAACCTTCGATTGGAAATCCTGGCAGAAGGAAGCGAAGGCCGACCCGGTGGAACTGTTCATCACGGAAGGTGAGTTGAAGGCTGCGTGCGCCTGTAAACACGGCTTTCCGACCGTAGCGCTGGGGGGCGTGTGGAATTTCCGCAGCAAAAAAGGAGAGAAACTCATTGCGGATCTTGCGCAACTGGATTGGACCAAGATTCAGGCGTACATCGTCTATGACTCCGACTCCATAACGAAGGCTGATGTACAGATGGCGGAAAACGCCTTGGGACGAGAACTCGAAAAGCGAGGTGCGGCTGTTGTGCGGGTGGTTCGATTGCCCGCGCTCGATACGAACAAGAAGATCGGGTTGGATGATTACCTGGTCGATCAAGGTCCCAAGGCCTTCCGTGCGCTCTTGTCGGACCCGGACGCGACCCAGGCCCCCGGCCTATACGACGTGCGCGATGCCTACTTTGAGCGTCCCATGGCGGAGAAGTTTGTGGCCGAGAACCAGGAGATTCTCCGGCGCACGGACGCCAAAACTTGGATGACCTTTCGCGAAGGCCGCTGGTCACCTCGCGACACCGACGTTCACCAGTTGCTCGGCGAATTCCTCAAGCAGCAAATGCCCGCCCGTCCGATTGGCGACGGAGAAGAGATAGAAAAGCAGAAGAAGGCCGCTGGGATGGTGCGTAAACAACTCTCCTCAGCGCGTTACGCAGCTAGCGTACTAGAGCTGGCTTCGAGTCAACCGGGGATTCAAATGCTTTTGCGGGAGTTCGACGCCAACCCAGATCTACTGGGGCTGCCGGACGGTTCGGTATGTGACCTCCGCACGGGCAAGGCACGAACGGCAGAGGCCGAGGATTATGTGAGCCGTTCAGTGACCGCGATGCCGGACGGGAGCTGTTCGCTTTGGTTGAAGTTCCTGCGCGAAATCACGGCGGGCGATGCGGCGATGGTTAGCTATTTTCAGCGGCTTTGCGGCTACTGCCTTACCGGACATATAAACGAAGAAATATGGCCCATCTTCTACGGTCCCGGCGGCAATGGCAAAGGCACTTTCTGGGAGACCGTGTCGAAAATTATGGGCAGCACGTACCAGGGCGGGTATGCGGCGGAGTTACCGGCCGAAACCTTGATGGCCCAGCGGTACGCAAATGACTACAGCACGCAAAATGATATGGCTCGCTTGTACGGGGCGCGTCTGGCCCTGACCGACGAAGGCGACAAGCATCGCGAGCTAAATACGGACTTGGTGAAGAAGCTGACCGGAGGTGGGATGCTAGTCGGCAAATTCATGCATAAGGACAAGTTCGAGTTTGCGCAGACGCAGAAGCTGGTTACTTTGTGTAATTACAAACCGCGCATTGAAGTGGACGACGCCACAATGCGCCGCCTACACCTGATTCCGCTGCTACAGAAGTTCAAGAGAGAAGTTACCGAGGGGAAGGCGAACGAGCATCCTGCGGACGAGCACCTTAAGGAGAAGTTACTCACGGAAGCCGGGGGGATTTTGCGTTGGGCGATTGATGGTGCCGTGGAGTGGTATGCGAAGGGTCTTCGGCAACCGACCACAGTAAAGCGCTTCACTGGCGATTTCTTCAACACTGCGGATCCTTACGAAAACTGGATTGCGGCTTGTGGGCACGAGAATGATGCGAAGTCGTTTACCAGCTCGAAGGATCTCTATAGCAACTGGTCTCGCTATTGTGACGGCATAAGGGAACGTCCGGGTGATCTAAAGGCGTTCGTGGAAGACCTGGAGAAGCGGACCGAGATATTCACGAAGGCTCGCCCAAAGAAGAACAACAAGCAGGAACGAGGATTTTTTGGGTTGAAGTTGATGATGATACCGAAATCGGACACGGCGCCTATGACGGAGGAACAGAAAAAACAGCTTCCCAAGCGGCGAGAGGAAGTTCCTCCCATTGGGGTTGCGGCAGCGGATGCTGGCCGAAAGTACGTTTAACAACAGAGGTGTTATATGACCACGATACGGAATGGCGATGCGCAAGCCCGGCTGCGGGCTCACTTTCAAAACGAGGGTGATGCTGACGCCCTGGGCGACCACATCATCGCGCTATCGGGCGCACATCACGTTATTGAGCAGGACGCGGACGGCAACTGGCACGTCTACCGCAAGGGCACGCGTACCGCCGATGATCGCCTATCAGAGGGCATCGATGATCCCCGCCCAAGTCAGTTGCGTGAGCAGCTGGCGAAGATCAACAGCGCCAACCAGGAATTTTGGTCCACGCGCAAAGGAGTGCCCAACGAATGACACGCTGGCGAACTACGGACGGCGCACCCAAAGGCAAGCAGGCGTGCGTTTGGAATTGGCGAAGCTTTGACGACTTGCTCCGCTACCGCGACGAGCAGCGTGCGCTGATGACGCAGGGAGTGATTCCATACCGGCTTTTCCGCCTCCGGGTTCGCCGTGCCAGCGCCCGTTACTGCCAGATGCGGGCCGACCAGATCTATTGGGCAGAGCGCGCCCGCGAAGCACAACAAGGAGAACAGCAATGACCAGCTACGTTGAATCCGTCCTCGAAATCCAACCCACGGAATCAGCCAGGACTCCGCCGGAAACAGTGACCAGTGTCCCACTCAAGAGCGTCGCCGCAGGTCTTACCGCTCACGCAGGCGCTTCCCAAACGAACGCCACGCCGTTGCCTTCGCTCCTCAATGAAGTGACCACCGTTGCTTCGGTTTCGAACAGCGTCATTTTACCCGCTGCAGTTGCGGGCATGGTGGTTCGCGTTGCCAACGCCGCCGCAGCGAACCAAATGAACGTGTACCCGAAAATCGGAGAGAAGATGCTTGGCGTCTCTAACGCGGCTTTCGCTGTGCCTGCGGGAAAATCGGCAATCTTCTTCTGCGTTGTGGCGGGTAACTGGTATACGCCCACAGTACTCCAGACGACAACTTCCGGATTGACAGCCCACGCAGGCGCAAGCCAAACGGGGGCCACTCTTTTGCCTTCGCAGTTAAATGAAGTCACGAGCGTCGTGAGCGCGACTGACAGCTGCATTCTTCCCCCCTCGGTCGCGGGTCTCGTGATTTCCGTGGCCAACGCAGATGCGGCGAACTCAATGAATGTTTACCCACAGATTGGCGAAAGTATGAAGGGCGCGCTCAATACGGCCTTCGCCGTTGCCAATGGGAAAGTCGCCACGTTCCTGTGCGCAGTGGCGGGGAATTGGTACCCGAGTCTGAGTGCTTAAAAACTGGGAGGAACTATGAAAACGCTAGATCCGGACGGCAATCCCGCGCAGGACGCGCCACCCGACGATAAGCCCACGTGGGGCGATTCGGAAGAACTGGTCGAACGCCTGCCCACGCAGACGAACGCAGCGGACGAGTACCGGCGCAAGTTTGACGGTGGGGGTTATGAATGACAGACTTCCTCCTGCGTTCGGCATTGGCGTTGCTCCTGATTATTCTTTGCGCTCTGGGCGCGCGGGCCAACGTCGCCGTGGTTCAAGCCTCTACCCCCAGCACTGCCGCCGTCGCCTCGACCTCCGTAACCACGTTCGGCTCCAACGTCGCCACCACCGATGCCGTGTGCGATTTTATTCTGTCGCGACCCTACGCGCCGCTCGCCACCGCCGTGGTCACCGACCAGAACAACAACGTCTACAGCCGTTTCTTCAGCGCGCAAGGGGCGCACAAAGCGAAAATCTGGAAATCTGGTGCGCCCCCGTGCTTATTGGCTCGGCGGTCCACCTGAGCCTGACGGCGCACTTCGCTAGCAGCATTGTGGCGGAATCGGTCGCCGTGGAATATTCCGGCGCGGGTGACGGTACGACGGGGCATCAGTTTCAGGGAAATTCAACCTTCAACCGCGCCCCGGTTTGCGGTGGGATACAAAGCTGGCGCGGCTTCAGCACAGGCTCGGACCCGTGCACCGGGGGGCCGACGACGCCCACGAGCGGGTCAATTACTGCTTCCACCGGCTCCGCCGTCGTAATCCTCGGCAACATTGAGGGAGGTACTCCCGGGAACAGCGCGCCCTGGACTTCGCGTTTGGCCGACGCCGCCACCGGGTTCCTTGTATCCGACCAGCTAGGCTCCGGCGCGTTCAATGGCGCGATGGACGCCACCGCCGACCCTTATCACTGGGCGCTGGGCATTCTGGAAATCAGGAGGTACTAACGTGAAATGGCGCGACAAACCCGACGACTGGCACAAAAAAGAGCCGACCGCAGAGGAAGGCAAAGTTAACTTCCACTTTCGCGACGACGTCACGATTACGTTGCGCGACCGGCTCAAACAACTGAATCAGGCATTCGCAGAATTCTGGAGGAAAAAATGACACTCTCGGTGGTAGAAGCGAAACAACAACTCGCGCAGGCCGAAGCAGCAGCACGGGCCGGGCGTATTGAGGAAGCAGCAATCCAGCTCGAACAAGTGCGGGCCCGTGGCCGCGAGCTGAAGAGCCAACTGGACAAGCTGGTGGCGGAAATTCGGTACTGCGACGGGCTGCGCCTGAGTTGCGATCGGGAAATTGCGGAGTACAACGATGCCATCGCCATGCACGTGGCCACGCCGCCGATGCCGCGAATTTTCCCTCTGCGCAAGAACTCCACAAGTGGACCAGCGATTTGGAGGAACTGAAGGCCGGGCGCGACCGTGCCGTGGCCAAGAAGCGTGGCCTTACCGGCCCGGACCGGCTGACGGCCATCAAGATGGACGCAGAAATTACCCAGTTGCGTTACAGCCAGCAGAATTTGGAGAGGATTGTGAGAGGCGAAGAAGTGGCCAGCGACTGGAAAGGCGGCATCAGGGTTGCATGAATTTGACGGCGGGCGGTTCCCGTGTCAACGGATTCCACGGGGCGACTTCGGTACTCTTCCCGAGATGCGTCCGCTGTCAAACGCGGGGAGATTCCTCTTCCTCTCCCCGCAAAAGAATGCGGGGGACGGGCTTGTTGCTCCGCCCGACACTGGCCGCCAGTGGCATGCGAGGCTGCTGGCGGTTTTCCCCCGCAGAGGTTTCCCCGTGCGGGCAGCTGCCTGCTTGTGCCCATTCTCGCAGGAAGTGCACTTCCGCTCTGGGGGAAGCGGGGAACGGGCGACTCTAACCTCCCGCCCGGGTACACGCCGCCTTGCGGGTCCGTCATCCCCCGCAGGGCGGCTGCCCCGCCTTAAACGTTGCCCGGTTTCCACGCACCGTCGAAGTGAACCCCATCCCTAAATCCAAAAGGGGGAATCGGCCCGCTTAGGAAGTGTTCTCGGGTGCAGCGAATGCCGTGGGCTGTCGCCTGGTGGAGTAATGCCGAGGCTCGGTCATTCGCGTCTGCGTCAAACGCCATTAATGCGCGTGTCGCTACGAGACCTTCGCAGTCTCCTTCCCACCAACAATGGACGTCGATACAAAAAATGTTTTGAACTTTGTCGGCCAGGCTCGGCTCCCCAACCTCGCTTTCGCGGACATCGTGAAGGGAATAAACGTACGCGTGCTTGCACGTTGCGCACAGAAAACCCACTTCCGTGTAACGCCCAGGCCACGATGGTTGTTCGGGAGCGGGATCGACGGCAGGCGGCAGCGGTATGGGCCGATGACAATTCTTACAAACGAGAGCAGGAACTTTCATTGCGGTTCTCCTTCGCTTCTCAACTTATCAAGGAAAGCGGCACATTGACGGGTTGGAGAAAATCAAAAGTATAGTTGTCGATAGCCGCCGCTCGATGCCACTGTGCTGATTCTGGGGGAGACGGGGGCGGGCAAGGAATTGATCGCCCGCGCCATTCACCGCACGAGCGCGCGGAAGGACGGTAGCTTCATCAAGCTGAATTGCGCCGCAATTCCGACCGGACTGTTGGAGAGCGAACTCTTTGGGCATGAGAAAGGTGCATTTACGGGAGCCATCAGCGCCAAGATCGGGCGACTTGAACTGGCTGACAAAGGGACGCTATTTCTGGATGAGGTAGGAGATATACCTCTGGAGCTGCAGCCCAAACTCTTGCGGGTATTGCAGGATCAGGAATTTGAGAGGCTGGGCGGGGTGCGGACAATCCGGGTGAACATACGCCTGATCGCCGCCACTAACCGGGACTTGGCGAAGAGCGTGGCCGCGCGGGAGTTTCGCAGCGATCTCTACTATCGCCTGCATGTCTTTCCCGTCAATATGCCACCCCTACGGGAACGAGGGAAAGATATTGAGCTGCTGGTGCGTTACTTTGTGCAGAGATTCTCGCGACGGATGAACAAGCAGATTGAAACCATCCCATCGCAAACCATGGACGCGTTAGCGCGCTGGGAGTGGCCAGGAAATGTGAGGGAGCTGGAGAATTTTATTGAGAGATCGGTGATTCTCTCCGAGGGGACAGTTCTCAATGTTCCGTTGTCGGAGCTGAGACCTGCCTTCGGCGTTCGTCACGATACCACCCTGGAGAACCTGGAACGAGAGCACATTCTTCGCGTGCTGCGCGAAACCGGAGGCGTGATCTCTGGATTGCACGGGGCTGCGGAGCGGCTGGGCTTGAAGCGAACAACGTTGCAGTCGAGGATGCAGAAGTTGGGCATCATCCGTGCAGACTACGAGAACTGAATTCCGTGCGACGATATGTCGGCATTGTGCCGCAGCCTCGGCAAAACCCCTCGGTTCAGATTTTGCGTTTTGTGCGAGCGCACCTTGTCTTTGCTGTCACTTGAAGACAGTGATGAGTTTGGTATGCGGGCTGCGAAGGGACTCGGCGAAAGAATTAAATCCCTGATTTAAGGGTCACTCAAAACTCGGGTCGAGGGATAATGCAAGCGCGAAAATTCGAAATGTACGGCTGTGTAGCGCCTATCCCCAAGGCAGCTCACACAGGGTTCGAGGAGGCAAGAGGAGAGTTCCTTGCTCATTCCACTGGATGTTACGAGGTGTCGCGGAAGCGTCGTGCCACTCACATCTGGTCAAGACGTGCGGGAAGGGCGCGATGCAACCGGACAGAGGCCATCGTTCCCGGCAGTGGTTCAAACGAATTCGGCGAAGCTGCGGGACGCAGGCGGCCCAACCCCTGAGGGAAAGTGTGCGCAAGAGTTCAGCGCACCGGTTGATCCCTTGTACCTGTTTTCTTGTGGCGTGTTGTGGCATCAGCAGCGGGATACAGGCGCAGGCTGGGAATTAGTGCGCTTCCTGCGATCGTACGATAAAGGCACGCGGGCAATCGCAGCATCGCTGCTGGCAAAAACGGGGCATGCGCGTCTTTTGGTCCGGGACCTGCGCCGAGTCAGGATTCGTGCAACGAAGCCGGCTACACGCGTGGTGGGGCGTCCCGATGGGCAAGTGCCTGGCAAGGTGGCTGAAATGAATACCCCGTATGGGCTGGAGATTGTAGAGAGTTGTCTGACCTGCAAGCTGAGGAAGGGTCACTGGTTCTGCGGGCTCTCACCTAAGGTGCTGAAATTGCTCAGCGCGGCAAGCCATTTGAGCACCTATCCCGGTGGAGCGGTTCTCTTCGTCGAGGGACAAATGCCGCGAGGAGCTTTTGTACTTTGTTCGGGCAAAGCGAAGCTCTCTACCACGTCGCGTGAGGGCAAAGTGCTCATTTTGAAAATCGCGGAAGCTGGCGAGGTGCTGGGGCTGAGCGCTGTAATTGCAGGCGAACCCTTTGAACTGACCGCTGAGACCGCCGGGCCGTGCCAGGTGAACTTCGTGGAACGCGATGCACTGATACGGTTGATGGAGAGGAATGGAGAGTTTGGCCTGCATGCATCGCAAGCGCTCAGCCGCGAGTTCCAGTCGGCGTACCGGGACATTCATGATTTGGTGCTGGCCCGGTCGTCCGCAGGCAAGCTGGCGAGATTGCTGCTCTCGTGGACGCCGATTCGCGAACAATTCGAGCCTCCTGAAATCCGTGTCCGGGCAAGCCTGACCCACGAAGAGATGGCGCAAATGATCGGCTCATCGCGGGAGACCGTGACGCGGTTGCTGAGTGAGCTCAAGAAGAAAGAACTGATCCGCTTGGACGGCTCCACGCTGGTGATCCGGAATCGCACGGCGTTGGAAGCGCTGGCTGCATAGTGACGGTGCAGCCGAGGTAGACGGCCGGTTCTCCTCCCCGGCCGTCTATCTGAAGGACAATATTCCCCCTAAAAGTGAAACCCGATCTGAGCCGTCAATGCCCGCGGTGTGACGTAATGCGTACCGCTGAAGGTGGAAAGGAAGTTGTACAGCACATAATTATTCGTCAGGTTGATGGCAGTGAATTGAGCGCTCCACTTGTACCTATCGCCGTGAAACAGATTGTCGTGTCCGATGGAAAGGTCGAACAAGTTTCGTGAGGCGACCCGGGGCGGATTGCGGTCGTCGTTCTCCGTGCCCGGAGCCGGTATCTGCAATAACGTCGATCCGTACTGCGAAGCCGGGCAAAGGTTGTTCGGGCTTATTGGAGTGCCAATAGGATTTGCCGCGCTGGGCGGCGTAGCGCGAACTGTGCCGCAAAACAATCCCGCTTCAAATTGCTGATCTGGGCTCAGCCCGGAGACATCTACAACTGTGTCGCTGCCCGCCGGGCCGTTTGCACAGTTGCCTCCCGCGCAAGGCGCCGGGCCCACCACCAGGCCGCTGTCATATCGCCAGTTGAAACCAAACCATGGCCCCCTCTTCCAGGGTTGGTATTGCAGGTGGGTGGTCTGATTGAATTTTTCGTCGTGGTCAATACGGAACGCTCCAATTGCACCGGGAACGGAGCCGGCTCCGCCGATCTGGGGCGTGAAGAAGCGAGCGGCTACGCTGGAAAAGACCATGAGGGCAGAGAATCCATGGAAGTTCGGCACACTGATGCGGCCAGCATATCCGGGAATCTTCGAGTTGTTCCATTCCACCGGGAAAGTAATCGGAGTGGCGCCCAGAACGCTGAAGTCGTAGCCGTTGTGGGTGTACTTCCAAATGTATTCGCCAGAGAAGACGACGTACTTTCCGAAAGCTTGCTCGATTCCAGCGTGGAATTCATTACGCCAGCCCGGACTCAAGGGATTCGACACGGGCGCCGAACAGTTAAGCAGCGGGTTCAGGACAGCATTGCTGCAGCCGATGCTGGAAAGGACAAGGTTCTCGTTAAAGGGAGTCTCCAAGGTCCGCGCGTAGGAAACGCGTAAAACGGTGTTGCTCGGTCTGATGTTGTAAGCAATTCCGATGCGAGGCTCAGCTTCCTTGTGCGTGGTCAGGCCATTGTAAAAATCGCCGCGCAATCCGAGGTTGAATGACCAACTCCCCTTAGTGATCGTGTCCTGAAGATACAAAGCGAGTTCCTTTACATCGGTATGTCCGTTAAACGTGTACTGACTGCCTCCCCCGGGTTGAGTTAGGTCGTAGGGAAGCAGCGTTGTGCAGGGGGCGGCCAAGGCAACGCCATTGACAAAGCAGGGAAGGCCATTCGCATCCGTGAGGGACGAAAGATATGTCGGATCGACGATGCCGAAAGTGTCGTTTTCATTGAGAAACGTCTGCTCGTAGACCGCTCCCGCTTTAATGTTGTGGATGCCCTTCACGTAGGTAACATTCGAAAGCAGTCCGGCATTGGTGAGCGTGCGGTTCTGGCTGACGGTCTCGCTCTGAAGACCCGGCGCCCCGAGGTCTGCAAAGGGATTCGCGCTGGGATAATAGTTGTAAGCATCCCGGCGAACGAATGCGCCCAGAGTAAAGACCGTCGTGTTATTGATCAATCGTGTCCAAGACGGCGCGATATTGAAGGTCTTGATCTGCGAGCGCTGGTCCGCCGGACCAACCGGTAGGCCATTAGGACCCAGGCCGCCGTTGTCGACGATGACCCCTCTCCATGGCGTTGCGTCCTGAGAATCGTAGGAATTCGGGGTCTGGAACCACGAACGGGTAAAGCCTAGGTTCACGTGAATCGAATCCGACGTCGAGAATTGATAGTCCACCCGATCGAAGAGGTTCTCTTGGTTGCCCTTGTCGTGCATCACGACAAACTCTGGCGGATCGAGGAATCGGCCGCTGTTCAGGCCGCTGACAGAGATAAAATTTCCCCAATTCTGGCCTCCGTACCCCAGGTTGAAATCTAGACTGGACGTACCAAAGGATCCGTAGGAGGCGGTTAAGCTGCCATGGGGCGTGGTCATGCCCTGACCGGAGCGAGTCGTGACGTTGATTACTACGCTCGTCTTGTCACCGAACTCGGCGGGCGGCGCGCCGGCGATGACCTCCAGCGATTGGACCGAATCAAGAGGAATCTGGTTTGAAAAGACTTTGCTCTGCTGGTCGGTGATGGGCTGGCCATCGACGGAAAACGAATTTTCTGCGTGGTCACCCAACCCATGAAAGAGGCCGTTCGAATCGGCGGCAATTCCCGGCGTGGCGAGCGTAACCAACGAACTGAGCGAGGATGACTGACTTTCCAGCGGAAGCTTGTCGAACAGACCCCGATCGACATCGGTGTGAAAAGTCGAAGTATTTTCCAGTAGATCTTCACCAGCTTCACTTTGTACGGTGACAGTCTCGGCAGACGCCGCTACCTGGAGGTTGACCTTGATGTCTATGGGCACGGCGGATCGAACATCGACATCTTGTGCGTAGGGAGTAAAACCCGCGCCTGTCGCGCTCAAATGATAGGGGTTGAATGGGACGTTCGGGAAGCTGAACCTACCAGAGCTGTCCGTCGTCGTTGAGCGGTCAAAGTGGCTGACCGGGTTGTGAATCTCAACCGTTGCATTCGCAACCACGGCGCCGGATGGATCCAAGACAGTGCCGCTAAGAGATGCTGAGTTAGACTGCGCATAACCTGAAAGGCCGAGTACGAAATAGAAAATCGCCATCAACGCCGCGTGAAGCGACTTCTTGTAAGAAGCCAGCATGAATTCCTCCAGTAGAGTTGGTCCAAAAGATCAAAGCCACGGCTCGCGGTATCCGAACCGGATTAGCTATGCATACGGCTGAAATTTGATCTTTAGACGCTAGGAGGCGGGCGGACGCAAAGGGCGAACGCTATCAGGCGCTGCTTGGCGGAAACTGGTGTCGTCCGAAAGGTGGCTACCGGAATGAGAATTGCATTTGGCAGTGTAGAAACGGTCTGGGGGGAAGCTGAATGCGCTGCGACACAGACGGTACACTTTGCCGCCTCGGTGGCATTCGAATGGTGATGTGCAGCAAACGCTACTGCTGACAGCAAGGTCAGCAGCAGACACATCCAAGCTATCGGTTTCGAGATCGACCGCATGGTACGAATACGTTATTCGAATCTACACCGAAACAGGAAACGGATGCAATTAAGATGCCTGATTTCCCCATCCCGGTTGTTCACAAATGGCCGAGCGCTTTGGTAATAACCGTTCGGCAGCAGTTCCGAGCGGCCCGCCCAACACTAGCCCACGATCACACCCATCAGTGTTTTTGTCATGGGAGCCTAATGCTCATGGTGGTGGGAAGAAATGACACCGGCGTAGAGACCTATGATTGCGGCAACGATAGAACCCAAGATGATCAGAATGAGTTGGAGCGTCTCCCTTCTAGAGGTGCGTCTTCTCCGATGCTGTTTCGGCGAGGGAGGTCTTGCCAGCAGTGCACGCATACGCGGAAACTGCGAAGGACTCTGATACTTCCGTTTTGATTGCGATGCTCTGAACATTACCAGTGCTCATTCGGAGACTTCAGAACCTCGCGGCAACAATCTAGTGGAATTGAGAATAAAAGCCAGCTCCGAGGTAACGTGAATGAAGGCCGCGAGCAACGGATTCAGAAATCCAAAAGCCGCCATTCCCACTCCTATGCTGTCCACTATGATTGTGCCTGCGAAATTCTGCATGATGACACCGCGGCAGCGCCGTGCGATAAGTAACGCCTCGACGAATTTCGAGAGGTCGCTTCCAATCAGGATGACATCGGCGCTCTCCCGAGCGACATCGGTTCCCGATCCCATGGCAATACCGACGTTTGCTAGCACCAACGCCGGAGCATCGTTGATGCCGTCCCCGATCATTGCAACTTTGTGATTCTTTCCGCGAAGGTCGGTGACCCATTGTGCCTTCTGATCAGGCAAGAGCTCTCCCACCGCTTCGTCGACGCCGAGATCACGACCTACCAACGTAGTTACTTCCTGTGCGTCCCCGCTGAGCAAAATCGTTTTCAGCCCCATTTCTCGCATGGCGATAACCGCACTCTTCGCCTCCGGACGTAAGACATCAGCAATACGGATAGAACCCAGCACCTGCCCGCTCCTGGCGACATAGACTTCAGATACGCCACCAACTCCATGGCCATTGCGCGGCAAAATCCTTTCCACACCGCGTTCCATAAGGAGCGTCCGGCTGCCGACGACAATCTCTTCCGCTCGGGAATGCGCAATAACTCCTCTTCCGGGGGTGTAGGCAAATTGATCTGGTTCGACCACCGGTATGGCGAGATCGGCCGCGCGCGCAGCAATGGCTTTGGCGAGGGGATGTTCGGACTTGCGTTCCGCGATGCTGGCCGCAGCCAGAATCTGTCGCTCGGTAAAACCGTTGGCGGAGACGACATCCCGAATCTGAGGCGTTCCGAAGGTCAGAGTGCCGGTCTTATCCAGCAAAACCGTATCGACCTCGGACAACGCTTCTAGGTAAAGCCCGCCCTTAATGATCGCACCGTGATGGGCGGCTCGGCCGATCGCTCCCAGAATGGCGAGCGGAGTTCCGGCCGCTATCCCGCACGCTCCCGCGACGATTACAACCGAAATGGTTGATCTTACATTGTGAGTAATGATGAAAGTAAGAACTGCCGCGCCCAAGGCTAAATAGACAAGGTAGCCGGCGAGACGGTCGGCTGTCTTCTGAATCGGAGCACGAGATTTCTCAGCACGTTCGACGGCCTCGATGATTTTGCCAAACGTTGTATCCCGTCCCAGCTTATCCGCCCTGACGTCTAAGGCTCCGGATTGATTGATGGTGCCAGCGTAAACTGTACTTCCGGTTGATTTCTCAACCGGCATTGCCTCGCCCGTGATCGCCGCCTGTTCTACGAAAGATCGTCCGCTCAACACCATCCCATCGACCGGGATACGCCCCCCCGGTTTCACGATGACCGCGTCTCCCACTCGAAGCGTGTCAGCGGGTATTTCAACCACTTTGTCATTGCGCCGGACTGAGACAGATCGGGGGAGGAAATCAAGCAGGTCCTGGATGGCACGCCGGCCTCGTCCGACGGTAAGCCCTTCTAGGACCTCAGCCGCCAGCACGAACGCTGTGATCACCAGAGCGGTGAAGAATTCGCCAATAGCCAAAGCCGAGAGTAGGGCAATGGTCATCGACAGCTCCATCGTCATCTTCCGCTCAGCGATGTTCTCGAAGGCTTCCTTGAATATGGGGTATCCGCCGATCAGAGTCGCCAAGACGCCGACGACGCTGATTCGAGGAAACGGCTCCCAAACGCGAAACCAGACCGCAGCGGCGGCCAAAGCCACAAAGATAATCCTCAGGAGTTCAACCCAGTCAAAGACGTGCTCATGCGACGTATCGTGGGAGTTCACTTGCGGAAGTGACTTCTGGCCATCGTCAGCGAGCGGAGAAGCTCTTAGGTCGAGTTTCTCAAGCGATTGTGGAATACTCATAACATTCTCCGGAAGCGGAGTCAGTTGTAAGAAAGGCTTAGTGATACCATACGGGGTATCGTATAACAAAATGAGCCATACCATCAAGGACAAAGAGAAGTTGGTTCTTAGGGCGAAACGCGTTCAGGGTCAGGTAGAAGCGCTGACTCGAGCTCTTACCGAGGAGCGCGATTGCTCGGAGGTCTTGCAACTTATGAGCGCGGCAAGAGGAGCCATGAATAGTCTGATGGCCGAACTTCTGGAAGGCCACATCCGCAATCATGTGCTTACGGGAAAAAAATCAAAGGCCGGGCAGGCATCGGCCGCTGAGGAAGTTATCGATATAGTTAAGTCTTATCTGAGGTAAAGTCGCAGGACTCCGCGAAACGGGGTCGACACTTGAGCCCCCCGAGAGGGTCACAGCCCGAAGAGTTCCCGCAGGCGCTTGGTTTGAGCGCGGCTGACCGGGATTTCGGTTTGTTTCTTGTCGTCCAGGCGCAATTGATAGGAGCTCTTGAACCAGGGGACGACTTCCTTGATCCGGTTGATGTTCACCAGGAACGAGCGGTGGGCCCGCCAGAACATATTGGGATCGAGGCTGTCCAGCAATTCTTCGAGGGTGCGGCAGTTGGATTGACCTTCCATACCATTGGGACCGCTCGTTACTACCGTGATAATGCCGTCCTCAATCGATGCGAAACAGATGTCTTTCTGATTGACCAGGAACAAGCGGCCAGCAGCCTTCAGCAGAACCTTGGCAGTCTGCGGTTTCTGGGATTCCAGCATCCGCATCAGGGTGTCCAGTTTTTCCGAGGATGCGCCAGCGGCTTCGGTCTTGGTCCGCGCCTTCTGGATCGACTGGGCTACACGCTTCTTGTCGAACGGCTTTAGCAAATAGTCGACCGCGTTTACCTCAAAGGCCTTCACGGCATACTGGTCAAAGGCAGTGGCGAAGATAATTTTGGGCAGCGGGACTTTTCGATCAAGCAGCTTCTTGATTACGCCAAAGCCGTCGAGGCCCGGCATCTGCACGTCGAGAAAAACCAGGTCGGGACTATGTTCGCGGATGAGATTCACGCCCTCGACGCCGTTCTTGCCTTGGGCAACCACGTCGATGTCGCCAACGTTCTTGAGCAGGAAGGCGAGTTCGTCGCGGGCGAGTTGCTCATCGTCCACGATTACCGCGGATAACGACATTGAGGCTCCGTTACGCTACCTAAAAGTATAGGAGTGCTGCCGGTGTTAACGCAACCGGGCGGCAACATGGAGACGTTGCAAACAACGATTGCACAGTTAAATCCTTGGCTGTAGAGACGGAGCTTGCTGCGTCTCTGGCTAGTGATGCACTGGCGTTTGCGAGGTTGAGAGCTGCGTCGCGGTGGCTGTCAACGCTCCTCCGCAATTGGGACAGTAAACGTCATTCCCGAGAACTGAGTGCTGGCAGTGGGGGCAGGTGGGATGCAGTTGATGATTGCACTTCGGGCAATAATTGAACCCGCCTTGCACCGCCGCGTCACATTGCGGACAGCGACTGATCAGAGGCTGCCGCAAAACCAGATACAGGATGATGCCCAGACCGTGAGTAATCACAACCGCGATCACAGTCCATAGCACTCGGTTCATCCCCCGACGCGCGGCGTCGCGGTTGACATAGACGATCAGTAGGAAATAGCAAGCGAGTATGGTTCCGGCGAAAAAACCAAGCAGACTCCGGACCGGCGGCGACGGGGTATCCTTCTGAATCGCCAGCAAGGTCTGGAAGAGGATCTGCACGCCCACAAACACCAGGGCAGCCACTCCATAAGCCCACTTGGGGATGAAGCGCAATTCCTCCGTAAACTGGGTTCGAATTTCACTTTTCAACTGCATATCAGTTCTCCGTTTGATCCTTATCCGCGCGACGTTCTGTTAGTGTCGGTCAAGTGGATCCCGCGCGCCAGAAAAATCAGGCTCGCCGCGAGTGCTGGCGAAATCCAAAAAACCATAAAGCCCACCTGCCAAACCGGACTTGAGATTTGTGCCCACTCTCCCAGCCACTCGAAACCGCGCCACAACAGTGGTGTAGTGATGGCCGCCGAGAGGCCGACCACAATGCAAGCCATCCAGATCAGCCACTGACGTTCCTGGCTTTGCCGCAGTTGTTGAGCATGCAGACGCACCCTCATCTGGGTTTTCTGCACCAGAGCCAGATCAGCGGCGACCGATACCGACCGCAGCGAGCGGATCAACTGTTCCGCCGCTTGGGCATAGTCGCGGCAGGATGCACAGACATCGAGATGTGTCCGCAACCAAGTTTGCTGAACATCCGCGAGGCCCTGTGAACCCAGGGCAGTCAATTCACGCGCTTGCTGGTGGTCGTCGCGCTTCACGCTTGCGCCCCTTTCAGCCTTGGCAAGAGCGCGTTCAATCCGCGATAGAGCCGCGACTTCACCGTGCCCAGCGGTGCGCCCGTCACCGCCGCAATCTCCTCTAGCGCCAGCCCCTCCTGAAAGCGCAGCACAATCGCCTCGCGATACTCCGCCGCGATCCCGACCAGGGCGGCACTGATCCGCTCCGCCTGCTCTTGTTGAGCGATCAAGTCCAACGCGGAGGGCCGAGTGTCCGGCGGATCGAGCGAGACGCCTTCTTCTTCATCCAGCAGGCCGTCGAGGCTGGCTGGTTTCCTCTTGCGCAGGTAATCTACGGTGAGATTGCGCGCGATGGAAAACAGCCAGGTACTGAATTCGTATCTTGGGTCATACTGGTGGCCGCGTTCCAGCACGCGAATCCACGTCTCCTGGAACATATCTTCGGCGAGTTCGCGGTTGCTGGTGAGATAAACCAAATAACGCAGTAGCCGGTGTTGATACTGCTCAATCAAGCGGTCGAGCAGGTCGGGATCACGACGGCGAAGACCACGCGCGATGGCGCTTGTCTCTGACTCCATGCCGTTCACGAAATAACAGGCTGCGGCGTTCATGCTACCGGATATACGGCTGAGGGCAGGGAAAAGATGCAGACTTGGCCGGAAAGTCCGGCGTGTGTTTCTAGGCTGCTTATTTACATGTAGTTAGATATGTAAGGTGAGCCAACGCTTGATGCCTCATGCCACGTTCTCGATCGCGAGCGCCATACCCATACCGCCGCTCACGCACAGAGTCGCGACACCCCGCCTGGCTTTCCGTTTGAGCATCTCGTGAACCAAGGTCACCGTGATCCGCGTTCCGGTGCAGCCGATAGGGTGTCCGAGCGCAATCGCGCCGCCGTTTACGTTGAGCTTCTCACGATCAAAATGTAATTCCCGATCGCAGGCGAGCACCTGGGCAGCAAAGGCCTCGTTGAGTTCGACCAAATCGAAATCAGCCAGCCGCAGCTGATGTTTTTGTTCCATCCTGCGCAACGCCGGCACCGGCCCGATGCCCATGATCCGCGGATCGACACCGACGGAGGTCACAGCCATAATCCGCGCGAGCGGTTTGAGATTGTTCTTTTTGAGAAAATCTTCGCCTGCCAGCATCACTGCGGCGGCACCGTCGGTAATGCCCGAAGAATTCCCCGCCGTGATGGACCCGGTTTTCGAAAACACGGGAGGAAGCTTGGTCATTTTCTCCATCGTGGCGCCGACAAACACGTGCTCGTCGCGATTGAAAGTTTGCGGGCCTTTCTTGCTTTCAAGCGAAACCGGGACCAGTTCGCCATCAAATCTGTTGGCGGCAATAGCCGCCACTGCGCGTGTCTGGGAACACAGGGCAAATTCATCCTGCTCTTCGCGCGTGATCTTGTACTGCTCGGCCAGCACTTCGGCAGTTTCTCCCATCAGCATTTTCGCTAAGGGACAGAAAAAGCCGTCGCGATACATCCCGTCGACAAGTTCCTGGTTGCCCAGGCGGTACCCCCAGCGCGCGCCGTCAAGGTAGTACGGCAAGCGAGACATCGACTCGGTGCCGCCGGCCAGCACGCAGTCGAGATTGCCAGTCGCAATTTCCTGGTATCCCAAGGCAATCGACTTCAGGCCCGAGGCACACGCTTTGTTTATCGTGTAGGCGGGGACTTCCTGTGGAATGCCGCTGCGGATGGAGATCTGGCGGGCGGGATTTGGTCCTCCACCAGCCTGACGAGCGTTGCCGAAGATTGCTTCCTCGATCTGATCCTTCTCGACTCCAGCTCGTTCAATCGCAGCTTGAGCCGCAACCACTCCCAGGTCCGCGGCCGTCCTCGTCACCAACGAGCCTCCAAATTTACCGATAGGTGTACGCACCGCAGACAAAATATAGACGTCTTGCAACCGATCCTCCTACTTCACTCTAGCATCGGATGAGTTGAGGTTTAGATGCGGCGGCCCGGAGCAAAGCTTCGAACCAACGCTTCGAACCAACGCAGGCGTGAGCGAGGCTAATAATAATGAAATCGGCTTGAATGCGTTCGTGTTTCGTGGGTTGGCCTAAGCTGGGGCTTCCGAAGCGACCGGTGTCGGCGCCGGAGGAGGCACGGGGGCCGTAACCGTGATGGGCGGTGCGGGTACGGTTTGGCGTGGAATCCGAATTTCGCCGCGTCCGTAAATCGCGGTAATAGCCGCAACGGCAGTGGGATCGAGGCGTTTGCCGGAAAGATTGTGAATGATTTTCAAGGCGTCCAGCGGGGCATGCGCATGTTGGTAGGGACGGTTGGTGGTGAGCGCGTCGAAAGTATCGGCGACCGCGATGATGCGCGGTAGAAGCGGGATCTCGTCTCCCTTGAGGCCGTGCGGATAACCGCGTCCGTCGAGGGATTCGTGGTGCAGTTCGATCCCCGGAATCATGTCCTTCAGTTGCGCCACTGGGCGCAGGATGTTGGCACCCTTGGTGGTGTGCGTCTTCATAATGTCGAATTCTTCCGGCGTCAGTGCACCCGGCTTCTTGAGGATGCGGTCTTCGATTCCAATCTTTCCGACGTCGTGCAACTGGGCGGAGATGCGAACGGTTTCAATGAAGTCCTCGGACACTCCCATTTCTTTGGCAATCATCATGGAATAGCGGGTGACTCGGTCGGAGTGACCGCGAGTATAAGGATCTTTTTCGTCGACCGCGCCGGCCAGCATCTGGATGGAGCCCATGAATAGGTCACGATTCTCGGTCGCAGCACGCTTGAGGTCAAGCACAAAATGCTCGAGCTCCTCGGACATGACGTTGAAGGTGTCGGCTAGCTCACCGATTTCGGTGCGGCTCTTCACGTGAACGCGCTGCGAGAAGTCTCCTCCTGCAATGGCCCGGCTGAAATGAGTGAGCACTTGCAGCGGATTCGTAATCCGGCGGGCGGCGAAAATGCTGATGCCGATGCTCAGGGCGATCGCCATGATCGCCAGATTCCGGGCGTTGCGCTGCATTTCATAAACTCCCCGGTAGGCCTCGGCGCGCGGCTTTTGCACGACCACGGCCCAATCCAGGTTGGTGACGGGACTGTAAGTGCCGAGCATTCGGATGTTCGTCTTGCCATCGTGGACATTGAATTCCCGGGTCGCGGCGACCATTTGTACCTTGGTGCCGGCCTCGACGAAGTTCCGCACGATTTCGAGGTTCGCCATGTCCTGACCCGTGGCGTAGTCGGAAGTGGCGCCCGCAACCAGGCGGCCCTGGCTATCTACTACGTAGGGCGTAAGTCCGCCTCGGTTGACTTCCTGCAGCCGGCGTATCAGGAATTGCAAATCCACGACGGAACCAATCATTCCCAGGAAGCTGCCACCGTACATCACGGGAGTACTAACGAGCATTACCGTGCGGGCCGACTTGCCCGTGCCGACCACCAGTGCTTCGCCGTTGTAGACTCGACCTTCACGAGCCGCAGAATAGGCGCGCTCCAGTTCGCGTTGCAGGAAGGCGTCGGGAGCGATTCGTCCGGCGGAAATTCCCTTGGCGTCGGCATTCAACAGCGTGGCGTAGGCCAGGTCGTCGGAAGAAGACACAAAATTTTCCAGCAGGGCACGTAGTTCCGGGGCTTCAACATGTTCGGAAGTGATATCCCCGCCGCTGGCGACCTGGAGTGCGGAGGCCAGGTTCGCCTGCATCATGCGCAGGGATTCCTGGTGCTGTGAAATGTCATCCGCGAGCGAGCGTGTGACCGTATTTTGTAGAAGTCTTTCGTTGGTAATCAGGCGGTCGCGATTGATGGATTCGACCTGCGCCGAGTAAAAATACATGGGAACGACGCTAATCAGTACGAGCACACTTAGGATGACGTACAGAATGGGCAGGCGAGATGGCGTTGGCACGTTCAGCGACAAGCGACCCCTATTCGCGGTTTCTACGCAGCCGAAAAACTCAAGAAATGCTGCTAAAAGTGTAGCGTGTTATCGCGGCCTGCAATCGTTACGAAGGTACCCCGAAAAACGGTACCCTTCGGGTAATTGGCGGGATTCGCGAGCTCCGAGAAATCGTCCGACGGCAGAGCTTCTCCTCTAAATGGTTGAAGGAAGTTGACTTCAATTCGAAGAAGAACGGCTCGGATCGAGCCCGATTTCGCTCTTGGCGCTGCGTGTCATCAGGTCTTGGATGGCGTCGCGTGGCGATTTGCCCTTGTGCAAGATGGCATCGATTTGTGCGGTGATCGGCATTTCAACCCCACGAGCGCGTGCCAGTTCGACCGCGGCATGGGTTGTGAAGACACCCTCGGCCACCATGCCGTGCATGGCCGCGATGATATTGGGAAGCTTCTCTCCGCGACCCAACTCGACTCCGACACTACGATTGCGCGAAAGGCCGCCGGTACAAGTGAGGACGAGGTCGCCCAGGCCAGCGAGTCCAGCCATCGTATCCTGTCGGCCACCACACGCGATAACCAGCCGGGTGATCTCCGCCAAGCCGCGGGTGATGAGCGCCGCAATTGAGTTGTGGCCGAGTCCCATGCCGTCGCAAATACCGGCCGCAATGGCGATGATGTTCTTCAATGCGCCGCCGAGTTCCACGCCGATCACGTCACTGTTGGTGTAGACGCGGAAACAGGGATCGCTAAACTCTCGCTGGATACACTCGGCAAGTTTGTTGTCCTGAGACGCTATCGTGATCGCGGTTGGATCGCCGCGTGCGACTTCTTTGGCGAAGGTCGGTCCACTAAGTGCACCGATGCGGGGCTGGAAACCTCCGTCGAATGCGAGCACGTTCGAGATCACTTCCGACATTCGCAGGAGTCTCTCCTCTTCCAGGCCCTTCGTGGCACTCACGAACAGCATGGCGGGCGTAAGAAAGGGACGCATCTTCTCGAAAACATTGCGGCAGTGCTGCGAAGGCATGACGCTGACGACAATGTCGGCATCCCGAAGGGCTTCCTCGAAACTGCCAGTGACAGAAACAGATTCGGGGATGGCATTCCCCGGGAGAAAGAGTTCATTGACCCGTCGCGATGCAATGGAATCGCGAACCTCTCTTTCGTGGACCCAGAGGCGGACGCGATGCGTGCCCTTCCGCCCCAGGACAATGGATAGGCTAGTACCCCAGGCGCCGGCACCGACAACGGCAATCTCGCTCATCGGAGGCTCCATTCGAAGCGAGATTCAGTATGGGCAAGCAAACGACGGATATTTTCGTGGTGCTTAGCAATGATGAGAAGAGAGGAGGCTGCGATGAAGGGAAGCAACCGAGGTGTCGCGCGATTGGGCTCGAGAATCCTTGCCAGCAGCGGAAATAGGGCGACAGCGAGGATCGACGCGAGAGACACGTACCGAAACGCCAGGAGGACCAGGACAAAAAGCCCAATCATGACCAGAATCGTTTTGGGCGTGATCAGGACAAACGAGCCCAATCCTGTGGCTACGCCTTTGCCGCCTCTAAAACGTAACCACAGCGGAAAGACATGACCAACGATCGCGAAAAATGCTGCCGCGCCGAGCAAGGTGTCGTGGCCGGGAAAAAGGATGCGCGTAATCGTCACAGCCGAGATTCCCTTTAGCGCATCGAGAATGAGGGTAAGGACACCCAATGCGGGAGAAGTGCGGGAGACATTGGTTGCGCCAATGTTACCGCTGCCGGTTTGGCGAACATCTTGTCCTCGAAATGCGCGGACGAGAATGTACCCGAAGGGGATGGAACCCAGGAAGTAGCTGTACACGGCCGTGAGTACAAAGGCGGTCATTGGGATGTCGTCGGACATGCGTTTTGCCTGCCGGCAGGATGCCGCTACCCTAACGCGAAGCCCGCGATCTTCGTATAACGCGAACCTCCCGGAGACAGTTGGCTCTGGTACAAAAAAAACTCGTAGGCCGCCATGGTACCAAAGTCGGGTGTGGGAAGAGCTGCCAATTTCTCTTGCAGCAACTGGAAGTTCTTGTTTGCAGTGTCCCCTTTGCTCCAGCGGGGAGCGCCAGAGCGTCCTCCGCCACGCGCTAGCGTCAAGTGGGGTGCGAAGGGGTGGTCTTCTCTCGGAATCCCGAGCGCGGAAGTGGTCTCATCGACGGCTTTCGCGAGAGCTGGGAGATGCGGGCCAGATTCGATTCCCACCCAGAAGACGCGTGCAGTCTTTGCGGTGGGGAAGAACCCAAATCCGCGGAATGTAATCTCGAAGGGCACAGCGCGGACTCTGGAGAGGGCGCGGTTGATTTCTTCCACCGTCTCCGCAGGCTTCTCGCCGATGAATTTCAACGTCACATGCAGTGATTCCGGACGGACCCAGCGCGCGTCCGGTGCGAACCCGCTTACACCTTCGATAAACCCCTGAATACGCTGGCGGACGGCGTCGTGAATGTCGAGGGCAATGAAAATTCGCATAAGTGAAGCTATCGGCTGTCAGCCTGTGGCACGGGCACCTAAGTTTCGTTTCAAGATAAGCACAGACTACGAGGGCAGCCAAGACTCGGCTGAGAGCTGAAAGCCGACAGCTGCATTCTCACATCAGCTCTCTTCTCACCATGTCCAGCGCCTGCTGGCTCGCGAAGCGGCGGATGTGTCTGCGATCTCCCGGAAACTTGCGCTCCACGACTTCCGTTTCTGTTTGGCTGGCCAGCGCATGGAAAACCAATCCGACGGGCTTCGCCTCGGTCCCACCAGTCGGTCCGGCAACGCCAGTAATACCCAGACCCAAAGTTGCGCCGGTACGGCGGCGAATTCCGTCCGCCAGCGCAGCAGCTACCTCGCGGCTCACGGCACCATGCTCCTCAATCAGGTCTGCCGGAACTCCAGCACAAGCGGTCTTCAATTGATTCGAATAAACGACCGCGCCGCCGACAAAGTAACGCGAGCTTCCGCTGACTGAAGTAATGCGCTCGGCCAGCAAGCCACCGGTGCAGGATTCCGCGACTGCCAGGGTTGCGTTGCGCATCTGCAAATAGTAGCCGACGATCTGCTCCATCGAGTCGCCGTTGTCCGAAAAGACAAGATCGCCGAGTTCTTCTTCTATCTTCTCGACCAGTTCATCCACTCGTGCCTGGGCAGCTTCGAGCGAAGCGGCGCGAGTCTTTAGATGCAACTGGATTTCGCCTGCCCCGGCCAGGATGGTCGTTTGCACATCCCCATAGAGTTTATAAATGGGCGCCACCCGGGCGTCGCACAGCGACTCGCCCAGCCCCGTAATCTTCAGTTCACGGGTCGCAATGAATTGCGGCGGCAGTTTGGCGCGCAGGCGAGCAACGCACTGCTCCTCGAACAAAGCTTTCAATTCATGCGGAGGCCCGGGGAGCAACATGATAATTCTCTCGCGGCCTTCGTACTTGCCGCTCATCCACTGTCCAGGCGCGCTGCCGTTAGCGTTGGGTAGAACGGTTGCACCGCTGATGACGTCGGCCTGTTTGAGATTATTCGTCGCCATCTTCCAGCCGCGGGTCGCCAAGCGTTGTTCGAGACTGCTGATAATCGCCGGATCGCGGTGAAGCTCCAGCCCGAGCGCGTCGGCCACAGCCTCGCGAGTGAGGTCATCTTCAGTAGGACCAAGACCACCCATAAAGATAATGAGCTCGGCGCGCGATACGGCGAGACTGGCAGCTCCGGTCAGATGCTCGCGGCTGTCGCCCACGATGGTCTTGAAAATCACTTCAACGCCAAGCTGATTGAGCTTCTCAGTCAGATAAAGTGAGTTCGTGTCCTGACGAAAAGGAGTCAGCAACTCGGAGCCAATGGCGACAATCTCGGCATTCACGACTAAAGTGTAAATGAAAGAGCAACGCAAGATCAGCCACGGATTTGCGCGGATAATTCTCTAAGATTCAGCATTGAACGCTGAGTGCTCGATTCAGGCGGGGAAATCGGCTAGCGGCGCTCCCTGAATGTTCCACGCGAGATGATGAACCGCGCCGTTCGTGGCTAGAATGACCGAGCGGCCGGGAGCGAAGGCTAGACCGACCAGACCTGCTCCTGCAACAGCCAGGGACGCTTCGCCCGACGATGTGATCTTGACGATACCGCGCTTGCCCGAGAGCGACGCTGCAACGTAGAGATTGCCTTCCACATCGAACGCTATCCCTTGGGGGCGTCCCAGGCCGCGGAAAAAAGTCGACACGTTTCCTTGCGGAGTGATTTTGTAGATGCAATCAAAACTCGAAGTCGTTGGCCCCGTCACGAACAAGTCTCCGAAAGGACCGAAAGCCAAGTGGTAAGCGGAAATGCTGGGTTCAAGAGTGGCGAAGACGAAGATCTGGCGGTCGGCACCAATTTTGAAAATCGTGCCGCTCCGGTCGCCGACGTAAAGATTTTCCGCGCGGTCGAAGGCAATGCCCGTTGCGATTCCCATGCCCTCGGCATACGAAGACATCGTTCCATTCGGAGCGACTCGGTATACGGTTCCGTCAAAGCGCGACGAAACGTACATTTGGCCGCCGCGGTCGAACGCAATCGAAGTAGCGTTCATCAGGTCCGCAAGAAAAGGCTTTACGTTGTAGTTGGTGTCGATTTTGTAGATGGCGACTGGAACCTTTTGTCCGCGGCTTCCGGAAAAACTGACGTAGATGTTGCCCTCAGAATCGAGGGCGGGGTTGGTCACCGGATGAAGATTCTCCGCGATCGGAACCGCAACTTTAATCTGGTGAGGATTACTGGAGTTGCCGTCGGTTGACACCACGATCGGTCCGGACGATGCGCCTGGCGGCACGCGAGCCACCAGGAAGTCGTCGGAGCTTACGACCACCGCACCTTCGATTTCGCCGAAACGCACCCGCGGCCGACGCAGGTCCTGGGGCCGCAGACCGTGGCCGGTAATTCGCACCTCGCCGCCGGGAAGCGCAGCCCCCGGAAACACCCCTTCGATATGCGGCTTTCCGTTGACGTTCGTCTTGCCCAGCAAGCGATCAGAAATTCCCATCGACTCCAACTTCCTCGTGCAGCTATGGAAGGCTATCGCGGCAAAAACCCGAAATGCAACACGACTTGCATAATGATCAATGCGTAAAGCCCAGCCGCTACGTCATCTATTACGATGCCGATTCCCTCCGGAAGGTGCTCGAGTTGTCGCACTGGCGGAGGCTTCACAATATCGAACCCACGGAAAAGTATAAAGCCCAGCAACAGAGATTTCCACGAGACTGGCGCGGCAATAAGAGTGATCAACTGGCCGGCAACTTCATCGATGACCACGAACTGAGGATCTTTCAAGCCCGAGGCGCGCGCCATATGAGTGGCCGCGGGAATGCCAATCAACACCGCCGCCACCGCCAGCAACGTCGCGGCCGCTGCCTGCCAGTGCGGGCTGATCCAAACGCTGAGCAGCCACCACAACATGACGGTAGCCGCCGATCCCCAGCTTCCGGGTCCGGGATGAAGGAGTCCCGCGCCAAAGAAAGTAGCCACCAGCTTGGCCCAGAGCGGAGCGCGAGGACGAGACAAAGGAGCGTCAGAGTCGGTTTGGGTCCTTCGGTCCAACTCAGTCTTCATCGGAGTTGTCCGGCAACGCACCTGGAAAATTTTCTGAGGTGTCCTTCACGGGTGACGAGATCACGTAAGCCCCGCTTGCCCATTTACCGAGATCGATTCGGCGGCAGCGGTCGCTACAGAAGGGGAACTCCGCATCTTTACCCTTCACCGGCTTTTTGCAGGTGGGACAACGCAGCTTCAGAGTGCGCTTGCGAGCCATAGATCTCTAGATAATCTTCGCAACCAGATCGTAGTCGTGGGCTTCGGTAATCTGGCAGCGGTAAAACTCTCCCGGTACGGGTTGGAGCCCCTCGGCAACGTCGTTCACGAAGACTTTGCCATCGATCTCAGGAGCGTGCCTCGGCGTGCGGCCTTCGAGCAGCAGGTCACTTTCTTCGGACACTCCTTCGAGCAATAGATCGAGTTCTTTGCCGACTAGCGCCTTCTTTTTCTTCTTGCTGATGCGCCGCTGAATCTGCATGAGATGCTTGCGCCGCCGCTCGATCTCACGGGCAGGAAGTTTGTCGTCCAAGGCAGAGGCCTGTGCACCCTCCTGATCGGAATAGCCGAATGCTCCCATCCAGTCAAATTCAGCCTGCCGGACAAACTCGCAGAGCTGCTCGAATTCGTTTTCGGTTTCGCCGGGGAAGCCGACAATAAAAGTCGTTCGCAACGTAACATCCGGAATCGTGCGGCGCATCTTCTCAATCGAACGCAGGAAGACGTCTGCGCCCCCGCCACGTTTCATCCGCTTCAGAACCGACGCGGATGCGTGCTGCAGGGGAACATCCACATAGGCACAAATCTTTCCGTGCGTGGCGATGGTCTCGAGCAGACGGCCTGTGATTTTGTTCGGATACGCATAGAGGAATCGGACCCAGCGCAAATCTTCAATACCGGCCAGCTTTTCCAGCAGAAGCGCGAGTCCATCTTTGAGCCCAAAATCCTCACCGTAGCAAGTAGTGTCCTGTCCGATCAGCGTAACTTCCCGCACTCCCGAGCGCGCCAAACGCTCGGCTTCAGCGATCACGGACTCAAATCGGCGAGAACGAAACTTGCCGCGCAGCTGCGGAATAATACAGAACCCGCAAGGGTGGTCACAGCCCTCGGCAATTTTGATGTAGGCCGTGTACTTCGGCGTGGCCAGGATGCGAGGAGTTGCCTCGTCATAAAGGTAGTTTGGCAAATCGGCAATGGCCCCGTCCCATGACTCGCGGGAGAATCGGCCTTGCGCTTCACGAGCGTCGCCCTCGGGTCGCGACGTCAAAATGTTAAACGGGGACGCCGTGGCTGGCGCAGTTGCGACTCCCGCCGCCGCACGAATCTTCTCGAGCTCACCGGTACCCACCACCGCATCCACTTCTGGAATGTTTTTGCGAATGTCGTCGCGAAAGCGCTCGACCAGGCATCCGGCGACCACCAGTTTCTGCGCGCGACCGTCGGTCTTGTGCCGCGCCATCTCAAGAATCGTGTCCACTGATTCCTGCTGTGCACTGGCAATGAACGAACAGGTGTTGACCACAATTACGTCGGCATCTTCGGCGCGGGGCATCAACTCCGCCCCAGCCTGCGTCAGCATCCCCATCATAATTTCACTATCCACCAGATTCTTTGGGCACCCCAGGCTGACGAACCCAACCTTAGGGCGGGAGGCCGTAGGCGCGGTCTCGGGCGCATTCTCGATGGCTACAGTGGACTTCTGATGAGGCATGGAATCTATCTATTCTAACATTCAGGGCTGCCCCGGAAGGTGTATCCAGAGCCAGATGCTGAATGCAGATCAGCTTGGATCTGACAAGGATCAATGAAATAGTGGGGGATCGAGCGATCGGAGCTACGGCGTGAATCGACTGACTTGGTTCGGATTGTTTGCTGTCACGGCAATGTTGGTTTGCTATGCCTTCGAGAATCGCAGCCGTTGGTTCATCCTAGCCTTCGCCGTCGCCTGCCTGTTGGGTTCGGCATACGGATTCCTCCAAGGCGCATGGCCCTTCGGAGTGGTTGAGGCGACCTGGTCAGTGGTTGCGGTACGCCGCTGGTGGCTGGCGGGAAACCTACACTAAAACACCACAAGGTCCGATTCCCTGCAAGCCGCTCACCGTCACCGCCGCGCAGTCGTCGAGATTTCCTCATACAACTCCGGCAACCGCTCAGCATCTTCGGCCGAACCTCCAAAGCGCGCCGACTCGTAATGCCGCGTGAACTTTGCCACCGACTCACGCATAGCTTCGTCCTGAATCCCGATGAGAAATTCTGAGGGAGTGTGGCTCGGCGATTTGCGCCAGCCCTTACGCGCCAGCATGCGCGTCATCCTCTCATACCATATGGTTGCAGCCAGGCTCGGAGAGTTTCCCGGACGAGCCGCCAGCCGACGGCTGCGAAAGCCTCGCCATAGCCGCTGAGCGTTGGCACCCAGAAGAATCGCGAGCAAGACAACCGCTCCTCCGAGACTCCACTCCACCGGCGAATCTGACACCGTCCGCTGGGTTCCCCGAGCCGCATTCAGCAACCTTTCATTCTGCTGTCGTGCCCAGATTCGCACCCGCTGAAACCATTCCAGACTGTTGCGTGTGGCCTCGCGACCAAGAGCGTATTGATGTCCGGCGTCATAGTTAATGACCCACTCCCGCCAGAAGGATGCCAACGCGTCCAAATACAACATGCTCCGACTCCAGCCGGTATGCATCTGAGCCGGCGCAGCCGGAGTGGGATCAAAGCCGATCCATCCGTAGCCCGGGAAATACGCCTCCACCCAGGAGTGCGCGTTGCTGGCTCGGACCAGGTATTGCGAAGTAAGGTCGTTGAATTCCCCGGTGCGGAAACCGTTCACCACCCGGGAAGGAATGCCCAGCGTGCGCAGCATAATGGCCATTGCGGAAGCGAAGTACTCGCAGTGTCCCTGCTTGCGTTCGAAAAGAAAATTAGCTATAGGATCGCGCGGAACCCTCTGGGGAAGTTGCAGCGTGTATCCAAAATTCGAGCGCAGATATCGTTCAATGGCTGCGTCCTTGTCGTAATTATTGTTGGCAGAAGCTGTGATCTGCTTCGCCAAAGCCGCAACGCGATCATCCGTCCGCGGTAGTTGGAGATAATTCAACAAGATCTCCGACGGATAATCGTAAGCTGCCCTGCGTAGTTCGCCCGGACTGGCTTGAGAAATGTCCGACGTCGCCTCGTAACGATTGATAGGATGCTCGGGGTCGAGGTCAAAAACGCCGTCTCCGTCATCCATCGACAGCAGACGGTAGTTGCCCTGCAAGAGTCTGGCAGTTGGAGCCAGAAAAAAAACGTTGCTGATCAAAGGCTCCATCAAAACCCGGTAGTGAACTGCCTGTGGCGGCTGCGCGATGCGAAGCTGGTTCCATCGGGACCCGGACGGCACCAGAACAAAACGACCGGCTCCCAGGCTGGTCACTACATGCTGGGCGTGCGGGTTAAACCAGGTCCTGCCATCGAACACATTCAGCGTCACTCCACGCCACTTCAAGTCGTGAGACCCATGCAGATCGCCGTCGATCTGAATGTGCATCACCAGCGAATTGGACTGCTGTATCTCGCCAATCTGACCGAGTTGCACGTGATCGCTGAAGCCGGTGGTGATTTCGCTGCTGCGGGCAAAGGCGCTGAGATACCCGGTCGATATGCGCGGCAGCACAAAGAAAATGGCCGCCGTGCCCAGCATGATCAGGAGTGCAAGCAGGGGTGACGCGCTAACCAGGGAAAAGGCCATCTGCCGGTAGGCCGAGTCATCGCTTGAGGAATTCGCGCGCATGCTGGCCTTGGCAGCGGCGTGACGCATCTCCATCAGGATGCAGGTCACAACCGCCATCAGCATGAACGCGCCAAACGCCAGCAGAAAAGTGCTGTCTACGGTAAGCACCGCTGCCGCCAACACCATGAGGAACGAGATCACCGCGAGGAAATAGTAATCCCGGTCGCGCTTGGCGGAGAACAACCGCACCACCATGACGAAAAGCACGAGATGCACCGTGGCGCTGACAAACACACCGGAAAACACGAAGTAATCCGCCAGATAGAAAGCCACGTAGCCGAGCGTGAGCGTGGTGGTCCAATTCTCGGGGATAAGCAAGGTTCGGCGCGTCGCTAGAAGGTATCCGCGAAACAGCAGCGCCGCGCTCACCAGCAGAACCGTAGGCGCATCCAGGCCTCCGGTCGAAACCAGCGTCGCGAAGCCGCACACCACCAGCAAATACAGTGCGACTTCAAAATAGCGCTGCACCGCCGTGGGCAGTGGAGCGATCTCGGATTGCAGGCTCAGCACCGGGGCCATGAATTTATCCATTGTTGGTCATTCCGCCGGGAAAGGGAAGAGTACGATCGGAATGTTAGAATCAAATAGGTCAGGCATCGGTCCCGCGCGACGCACTCCCGCCAACCCCGCCAGGTCCGGAAGGAAGCAACGGTAACGGGCTCTTGCGTGTGCAGTGGGTCGCCGGTGTCTGGCTTTTTCGTTTCTGGCGACGCCCCATTCATTGGCAGACAACGCCGTTCGAACTGGTGCACCCGCGTTTCAGACTCATAAAGTTGGACATTGTCCGCGCCAGTGAGTCAGAATAGCGAGTTCACATTTCATCTTTGAATTTCATCCTGGAGAACTCATAGAGTGAGCCAACTTGTGCGCGCTAAAATTAGCGCTTTAGGGACCTACGTCCCGCCCCGCCTGTTGACCAACACCGACCTCGAGAAGATGGTCGAAACCACCGATCAATGGATCACGGAGCGCACCGGAATTCGCGAGCGCCATCTCACGGACAAGGGAGTAGCCACCAGCGATTTGGCCGTCGAAGCTGCAAAGAAGGCCCTAACCGCACGTGGCATCGCGGCCTCCGATCTGGAAGCGATCATCGTCGGTACGGTCACCCCGGACATGTTTTTCCCTTCGACCGCCTGCCTGGTGCAACACAAGCTCGGAGCCAAGAACGTCTGGGGCTTCGATGTGTCCGCTGCGTGCTCCGCGTTCGTCTATGCGCTGCAAACCGGGGCGCAGTTTATCGCGACTGGCGCTCACAAGAAGGTCATGGTGATCGGTGCCGACGTCATGTCCTCAATCATCGACTACACCGATCGCGCCACCTGCATTATCTTCGGCGACGGCGCGGGCGCGGTCATCCTCGAACCGGCGGACGATGAGTCGCTGGGTTTGATCGACTTCATCCACGAAGTCGACGGTTCCGGAGGCTGTTCTTTATATATGCCAGGAGGCGGAAGCCTAAATCCCTCGAGCCATGAAACGGTGGATCAAAAGATGCACTATGTCCATCAAGACGGAGGCGCCGTGTTCAAGTACGCCGTCCGCAAGATGGCCGAAGTCTGCGAAAAAATCCTCGAGCGGAATGGATTGAAAGGCAGCGACGTGGACGCGTTCATCCCTCATCAGGCCAATCAGCGCATAATTATGGCAACCGCCGACCGCCTGTCCATGAATCCAGCGCGCGTAATCATCAATATCGACCGCTACGGAAACACCACCGCGGGAACAATTCCGCTAGCCATGGAAACGGCCCGCCAGGAAGGCAACCTCAAGAAAGGCGATTTGGTCTTGCTGGCCTCCGTCGGCGCAGGTTTCACCGTAGGAGCCACCCTGCTGCGCTGGGCCTACTGAGCTTATTCTCAGACATTCTTGTCATCCCGAGCAACGCGAGGGATTTGCTGTTCGCCTGCGCCAAGACGCCGACAGCGCTGCAGACAAAGCCGCCCTACATCCCATTCGCGCCGGCGTTGCTCTTCTGTTGCTCGAAAGGCTTCTGCAAATACTTCCGCGCTTCTTCGAGCGCACCCTGCGTATTGTCGTTGGTCTGCAAAGCTTGGCGGTACTCATTGGTCGCGCGTTCCCGCTGTCCGGTAACGTCAAAGATCTTGCCTAGCTGAATGTGGCTCCAAACCTCGGTCCACCGCGGATCGCCGTCCCCATTGAGCGCATCCCGATAAGCATTCGCCGACGCCTGATAATTCTTCTGCAGGAAGAACACCTCCGCGACTCGGTAGTGCGCCAGCGAACTGTTCTTGTTGACATCCAGCGCCTTATTAAACTCGGAGAGCGCACCGGCGAAATCACCTTGCTGCACCAATGCCTGTCCGCGCTGAATCGAGGCCCGCAGTTTTATCTCCGGCGAGTTCCGCAACACGCGGTCGCCCGGATCAATCGAAATCCGACGCGGCTTGCCGAAGGTTTCGACCGTAAACGCCGAATTGGTTCCTACGACCTCAATTCGCTTTTCTTCCGTTTTGCCGTCGGTGTCAATCTTCAGCTCCACCGGCATGCGGAATAGATCGAGATCCTGATCAATCTCACCGACCACGCGAAAACCCTTGTTGTTTCCCAGCCGGTAAACCGTGTACTTGGTCTTGAACTCGGGAGCCCCCGTCGAATCCAGCCACTGGGTGAAGAACCATGTGAGTTTCTCGCCATACGCTTGCTCTGCGACGGCAGTGAAATCATCCAGCGAAGCCGACTTGCCCGCATACTTCGAGGCAAACGTGCGCATTGTCTGGTCGTACTTCTGATCTCCCTCAACCCAGCGCAACATGTGCAGAATCATCGCGCCCTTGTCGGTTGCCAGCGACTGGAACTCGGGAGAGAACATATCCAGTTTGCCGATAGTCGCAAGCGGCACCGAATCGTAAGCCAGCGCGCCGACCGACATATCTTTCACTACTTCATCCAAGCCGTTGCTTCCCGCTGCGTTCTCGACATAACGAGCCTCGGAGTACCGCGCGAAGCCGTCGCAGAGCCACCAATCGTCAACAGAATCCGGACTCACCGAAACTCCCCACCACTGATGCGCGATCGTGTTCGCCAGCAGTCGATAATTCACTTTCTCAGTCACCGCACGGCTCGCAACCGCCGCCATCTCCGGCGCCCACGCCGAGGGCACCGTATCGTCCGGAATCTCGACCACCCGAAGAGTTGTCGAAGGCGCACCACCGTAAAGAGTCACGTAATAAGTAAATTCTTTGAGCGCCGTCTCCGCATACATCGCGCCCAGGTTCTGATGAACCGGTTTGAAAAACACGTGCAGGTCCACGCCCGCCTCATCGCTCTTGAACTCCTGAAACGTTCCGGCAATGATGGTTCCCGGGAAACTCGGCTTGCTCCAGACGAAGGTGTAAGTTTTGGTAGGCAACGCGGCAGCGCTTCCTTTCTTGGAAGCAGTGTCCCCAACCGTCTCCTTCCCGCTGCCAATCACGACCATGTGAGCTGGCACGGTGATGTTCATCGTGGCCGTGAACCGGTTGATGCCGTAAGTGTTCACCGGGAACCAGCGCCCCGCGTACAGCAGATAACTAGTGTCATCGTTGATCGAGGCCAGCTTGAGCCCCTGCACCGGACTGTCGTCGGCGGAGTCGAGCGTCCCATCGTATTCAAAGGTGAGGCTCGTAGTGCTGTCTTTGCTGAGAGGCTTCGACAGCTGCACCCGCTCCGTAAAATCCTGCGTGATCCGTTCGGCCGATACCGGCTTACCGGCATCGTCGGTCACCTTGGTCACGCGCAGCCCGTTATGCAGCTCGAAGGTCGCGGCGCTGATGTCTTCCAAAGCCGTAAATTTCACCTTGGCCCGGGCGGTGATCTTATGGGTGTGCGGCGTGAGTTCGGCGTCGATCTGGTAGTCGTCCACCCGGATCCGCGTCTTCTCGGCCGACCATGCGGGTAGTGAAACTAATAGAAACAACGAGGCAAGAAAGATTGTAAGGGCTCGACGCTGGCGCCGAGGTTCAAAGAACATTCAGGAAAGTCTCCCGGGAAAATCCCGCAGGTCTCTAATCAGTCTGATGAAGATTGTGACCCAAAAGATGCTGCTCCGACAAGGCTTACTCGGTTTTCGCATTGTCATTCCCCATCCCACCCCGCGCCAGCAGCCCCCGCACCGCCTCGGCCGCCCGCTCCGCCGGAAGAAGCCCATCCGCATCCCGCCCCCGCAACAACCCCCGGATCGCGCCCAACTCGTCAATCATCCGCTCCCGAGCCGGGGCATGGGGAAGAATCTCACCCAGCCGCGCCATGACCTTCTCGGCAGTAAAGTCCTGCTGCACCAGTTCCGGGACAATCTCTCTTCCGGCGATCAAATTCACCATGGCAAAGTGCGGCACCTTGACCCGCGACCTGCCCAGCAAATAAGTCAGCGGAGATACGCGATACACCATGACGAACGGCAAGCCCATCATCGCGGCCTCGACCGTAGCTGTGCCGCTGGCAATGATCCCAGCCCGCGAGTGCGCCAGCGCAGGCAGGGCTTCGGAAACCAGCCGTATGGATGAGCCACCAATCAGCGATTCGAGAAAGCTGCGATCCAGCGTCGGCGCGACTGGAAGCAGAAATTCATAGCCCGAACCCAGCTTCGCCGCTGACTCCAGGATCGTCGGCAGATTCATCCGCACTTCCTTCATGCGGCTGCCCGGCATGAGCGTGATCCAGGGTTTCGGGGCGTCGAGCTTGTTGGCCGCCGCGTAGGCTTCGCGATCAATGGCAGGCGGAGCAAGGTCGGCCAAAGGGTGGCCCACGAAAGTCGTGTCCACGCCGCGGTCCCGGTAGAACTTTTCTTCGAAGGGGAAGATCACCAGCGCCTTGTCGACGTACTTGCGCAGCAACCGCACCCGTCCCTGCCGCCAGGCCCAGAACTGCGGGCAAACGTAGTAGACGACGGGAATGCCGCGCTTGCGCATCTGCCGCGCCACCCGCCAGTTGAAAGCCGGGGAATCGATGATGATAGCGAGATCCGGCCGGCGCCGATCGGCTTCGGCAATCAGCTTGTGGAACAACCCGTAGATTTTGGGCAGATGGCTGACGATCTCGGAGATGCCAACCACGGCGAGGTCTTTTGCGTCGACCACGGTGTCGCATCCCGCAGCCCGCATGCGATCCCCGCCCACGCCGAAGAACTGCAGGGAAGAGTCGCGAAAGCGCAAGGCCTCGATGAGCCGAGCTCCGTACATTTCGCCCGACGCCTCGCCGGCGGAGATGAGAATCAGCACGGGAGCATTGTACTTGGGAAGAGTCGCGGGGACTGACTCATCTAATTTCCATTTCGCCAACCAGGAGGGTGCCCCATCCTTTCGGGTTCTTTGTGAAGGGGTGGGCGGCGGAGACCTCAACGGAACCCAGGCAGCGAACTGCTAGTTACTCTCTGGTAAATTCGATCTCGCGGCAGTTACGGAAGAGTATCGGGTATATACCAAAAAAATGCGTCTTCTGGCTAGATCTATGAAAACAAAGGGACTGTTTTCGAGATACCCTCGTAAAATATCCCTTTTAAAGGACTTACGGAGCGGGATATCCTGGACATTCCTGCTCTGTAAGTTATTGAAAGCAGGAGGGTGACCTCGGGATGCCCTCTAAAATCTCCCTTCTAAAGGACTTAGCAGGTGCCTTTTTCGGGAAATTTAGCGTGTCTGGACCCCTAGGGCTGGACCGTTTCAATTGTCAAAGAGCCGGAGTTTCTCATTGCCGTTTATCGAACAGCTAATGTAATTCCCTATATGTTATCCGAGTAGAAACGCTGCGTCAAGCGAAAAGGAGCGAGGTCGTCGCGAGACGGTGAATGGATGCTGAGTTGTCACCGTTGGGGGGCCGGCCGATGGGTGCCAGTCCCGCGATTGAGGGCATCGCGCCCACCCTCTCCGCAAAGGGCGCGGAGAAGGGTGGGTGACGCAAAGTGGGATGGCCGATTCGTTGGTCAGGGCGAAAGAGTGCGCGCGAGATCCTTCGGCCCGCTGGAGAAACGCGGGCCTCAGGATGACGTCTGGAGGGTGGTGGTCTCTGAAAGTCGGATTTGCTTGCCGCTTGACGACCCGCTCTAGTGGCCGATTATTCCGTGGAACTCCCCGAGGCTGTCCTGCAGATATCCCGCCACACTTCCGTTGTTCTTGATCCGGTACAACGTCGTGTTGGCCGCGCCTGGAACGTCAACCTGGGTGTAGGTGCCGGCGGAGTATATGAACCCATGCTGTCCGCTTGCGTCGTTAAAGGACCCGGCGATTGTGCCAGCGTCATTGATGCCGTTCGCAGAGGTGCTTTTGGCGTTTGGAAATTCGATCGGGTAATAAACCCCTTTCTCGAACAGAAAACCACCTCCGCCTCCCGAGATGTCGTAATAGCCAACGATCTTTCCAGTGGAATTGATACCCCACGCCACAGTTTGTGTCGCACCGGGAAAGTCGAGGCGCGTGAAAACCCCAGCTTTAAAGACGAAACCGTGCTCGGCATTGTTGGAGTCAAGGTAGCTCCCCACAATCAGACCGGAATCGTTGATGCCATTGGCATATGTGCCATGAGAGTGAGGGAAATTGAGGGTAACGAACTTTGTCCCGTCGTAGAGAAATCCGCGAATCTTCTCCCCTAAAGTGACGTAGGCGCCCACCATCTGGCCGGAGGCATTGATGCCGTCAACGATGCTGTCCGTGGAATGGGGAACTTTCAGAATGTGGTACGCAGTTCCGTCAAAATAGAAATTGAAACCAGCGTTGGGGACATTGAAATCGCCCACCGCAACCTTTTCGTTATAGTCCTGCAGGAACGAGTCGGTAGCGCCCGGGTAATCGACTGACCTGAACTGGTAAACCTTCGTCCCGGCCAACCCTAGAGCGACGGCGTCTGAGTACGATCCGGCGGTCGTAGTCGCTTGAATACCGGTGTGCGAATTCACGGGCAGACCTCGGTTTAGGCGAAGCCTGAGCGGCCGCAGGGTTTCTCTTCCGCCAGCGGTGGGCGCCGACTGTGCCAGAAGGAGCCAGCATTGCCCGATGAAGAATGTCATGGCAAGAATTGCCATGGAATAACGTAATTGTCGCGTCATATGCGGTCTCCTGAGAGTTGAATATTGGTCGGCACTGTCCTAATGGCCGATGATTCCGTGGTTTTCGCCGTGAATATCAACGACGTATCCAGCCACGTCCCCGTCGTTGTTGATGCGAATCAGCACCGTGCTGCCCGCACCCGCCACATCCGCCTGGTAGAAGACGCCGCCGATACGCACAAATCCATGGTTTGTGCTTCCGTCATCGCTAAAGGTGCCAGCGATCGAGCCGGCGTCGTTAATGCCGTACGTCCAGGAGAACTTTGTGTTTGGATAGTCGATCGAGGTGTAAACCTTTTTTCTCAGCAGAAACCCATGTGGGTCCCCGCTCGAGTCGTAATAGTAGCCGGCGACCTCTCCACTGGAATTAATACCGGTGGCAACGGTTGCCATCGCGCCCGGAAAGTCGATGGTGGTAAAAACCCCTTTCTTATCCAGGAAGCCGTGGGGTTGATTGTTGGCATCGGAGTAGTCTCCGACGATGACACCTGCTTGGTTGATACCCCAAGCCTCCGTGTGGCTAGAGTTGGGGAAGTCAAGGGTCACGACACTTTTCCCGTTGTAAAGAAATCCATGAATCCGACCCGGCTTGTCCTCGTAGGCACCAACCATTTGGCCAGAGGCGTTGATGCCATTGCATTCGCTGTTAACGCCACCCGCGATGTTGAGCAGGTGGTAAGACGTGCCCCGAAAATAGAACGCGACACTAGATATCGGGTAAGCGAACTGGCCCACCGCGGTCTCGTCGTTGAAATCAAAAATGAGCGAGTATTGAGAACCCGGAAAATCGACCGACCTGAAATGGTAAGACTTCTTCTTGGCTAGCCCTAAGGCGACAGCGTCCAGGTCGGATCCTGCGGTTGCCATCTGGTGAACTGGGCCAAGTGAATTCAACGGGAGACCCAGGGCACGGCGAAGACCGAACTCGCCCTGGATCTCCTTCCCCCTCTCCGCAGGCGCCGCTTGGGCTGGCAGAAGGCAGCTTGGCCCGGCGAAGAATGCAATGGCAAGAATTGCGACGGGTTGAAGCCGGGTTCGAGTCATATAAGGTCTCCTGAGAATCTGTGTTGGCTGCTCGCTCAACGACCCGACTAGTGGCCGATCACGCCGTGGACCTCGTTGAGGCTGTCGATCACAGCACCGACGACGCTGCCGTCGTTCTTGATGCGTCTCAACGACGTAATGGCCGCGCCCGGCACGTCCACGCGGTTGAATACGCCGCCAGTATGTGTAAAACCATGCGTTGCGCCGCTGGCATCTTGATACTCCCCGGCGGTTGCGCCTGCGTCGTTGATCCCGAATACGTAGGTGTCGCTCGCGTGTGGGAAATTAATTGAGGAATAGGCTTTCTTCTTTAGCACAAACCCGTGCGCGCCTGCCGAATCGTAGTAGACGCCGACAATCTCTCCACTGGTGTTGATCCCGTAAGCGACGGTTGCGAGCGCGCCGGGAAAGTCGACGTTGGCAAATACGCGTCCGTTATAGAGGAAACCGTGCTGGACGTTCTCGGCATCCACGTAATCTCCCACGATGTGACCTGAGTCGTTGATTGCCAAGGCATCTGTGCGGGTCGAGCCTGGAGGGTCGATGGCCATGAAGTTAGTTCCGTCGTAGAGAAATCCATGGTTTCCGTTCGCTTGATCTATGTAGCGGCCAACCATTTGGCCAGAGGCATTGATGCCATACAGATTGGTTATCGGGGCGAAGGAGAACTGCAACATGTGGTAAGAATTACCGCGAAAGTAGAATCCTTGGATAACGCCTGGCGATTCCATAGTACCCACGACGGTTCCGTCATCGAAGTCCCAAGCATCGGAGTAGTTTGCACCCGGAAAATCGATCGACCTGAAGTTGTAGACTTTTTTCGGAACCGGGACCAGGGCATCGGCTGCCGGTTGCGATCCGGTGGTTTGGGGAGTGACTGCCGTCAACGTTGTGGGAAGAAACGGCGCATGTCGAAGGTAGAGCAAAGATTGCACGTCTCTACTGCCGCCCGCAGGGACCGACTGCGCCGCCAGCCATCGACTTTGCGCTGCGAAGAAGGCTATCGTCAGAATTGCTAGAGCGTGAAGCAGTTTTCTCGTCGTCATAAAATCTCCTGAGAGTTGCACTACTTTCGTGGTTGACCTTGAACCCGTCGGCAGGCTACTGACAACTGCAAGTGCAACCCACCGCACAACCGTTCTGCTCGGATGCGGCCCTGTCCCGCCACCAAGCAACCCTAGTGGCCGATGAGTCCGTGGGACTCACCTAGACTGTCGTATGCGAATCCGACCACGGCTCCGTTGTTCTTGATTCGAATCAAGAACGTATCGGTCGTTCCCCCCTGAACATCGACCTGGTTAAACACACCTTCGGAATAGGTAAAGCCGTGAAAATGGCCAGCGGGGTCTTGAAAGGTGCCGGCAATGGCGCCTGCGTCGTTGATGCCGTACAGGTAAGTGAGTGCTGCCTGGGGAAAGTCAATCGCCGTATAGCCGTTGTTGCTCAGCAGAAATCCGTGATAGGTCGAGTTGTACCAGCAGAAGCCCACAACCTGTCCACTGGAATTGATACCGGTAGCGTTGGTTCCAGCCGAATTGGGGCAGTCGAAGTTGCTATAGTTGCCATTCACGTACTCGAAGCCGTGCGGGATCTCGCCTACGTCGTAGGTCCCGACAATCACTCCCGCGTCATTGATGCCGATGGCATTTGTTCCGTAGACGGCGGCTGGGTCATCGAGCGTAACGAACGTTGTCCCGTCATAGAGAAATCCGTGGATTCGGCTTCCGTTCGTGTCGTCGAAGCCGCCCACCACGTGGCCGGTTGCGTTGATGCCATAGACGGTGCTGTCGGTGGCGCCGGGCACTTTCAAAGTGTGATTGGTTATGCCCTTATAGTAGAAGGCAGTCTGGGATGCGCCAAAGGCGTAATATCCTCCCGCCATTCCATCGGCGAAATCATAAAGTTGAGACGAGGTCGCAGCAGGAAAGTCCACCGTTCTGAACTGATAGACCTTCTGGTTGATCAACCCCAAACCAGCCGCATCCGTGTGCGAGCCAGTTTTCTGCCGGGCACCGATTGGAAAAACCGGAACACCGGGGAAACCAGGGCGAGCCCCGAATGGCGCATTAATCAGGCCAGTGGCTGCAGGGGCTGACTGTGCCATCAACAGCTGACCTTGCCCCGCGAGGAACGTCAGCGCGAGAATTACCATAGAGTGAAACAACTTTCTTGTCATACGCCGCCTCCTGAGAGTTTGAAATCGCTTGTACCCTTTGTGACCGTTTCCAATCCTCTGTCTCTAAACAGCGTAAACAAGGGGAAAATCTGATCATCGGTCTTGAGGATTTTTTCTGACTTGCGATTGCAGTGCGCAACTTGCCATTTTTCAATAAGTTCCAGTTGATGTGCGTGTCCGCTATGGTTGAACTAGCTATCTGAACGCATCATTCGTTCCGGAGGCGGATTCTTGTGGCAGGATCCAGCAGGTCGGCCAGCCGGTGCTTCCGGCTAGTCGTCGGCTTGAGCGGTTACCTGGGGGCTGGTGGCTACTTCCTGGTCTTTGTATTGCAGTTGGTAGAGTTTGTAGTAGATGCCGTGCTGGGCGAGGAGTTGCTGGTGGGAGCCCATCTCGCGGACCTGGCCTTTGTGCATGACGACGATCTTGTCGGCGCGTTGGATGGTTGACAGCCTGTGGGCAATGACCACCGAGGTGCGGCCTTCGACCATGCGACTCAGGGCATCGCGGACGCGGAATTCGGTTTCCGTGTCCACGCTGGATGTGGCTTCATCGAGGATGAGGATTTTGGGATCGTGGGCGAGGGCGCGGGCAAATGAGATGAGCTGCTTCTGTCCGGTCGAGAGGGTGCTGCCACGCTCGCGTACTTCTTCCTGAAAGCCATTGGGGAGAGTGCGGATAAAGTCGGCGAGGTTTACGTCCTCGGCGGCTTTTTCTACGTCTTCGTCGTCGATGCCCTCGGTGCCCAGGCGAATGTTGCTGGCGACGGTGCCGCTGAACAGGAATGGATCTTGCAAGACGACGCCGAAACGGCGGCGGAGATCGGCGACGTCCATTTCCTTGATGTCGACTCCGTCGATTCGAATAGCGCCTTTTTGTACGTCGTAGAAGCGCATGAGCAGCGAGATGATGGTGGTTTTGCCGGCTCCGGTGTGGCCGACGAAGGCTACAGTTTCTCCGGGCTCGATGGCGAAGCTGACGTCGCGGAGCACCCAGTCGGGGCCGGAGGGAGTCGAGCTTGGCTCGACCGGACGGCCGGGGGCGGGCGTCCTCAGGTGAGTGTCTGATGACGTGCGGTAGGCGAACCAGACGTGGTCGAACTCGATGCGGCCGGGGCCCTTCGGCGTCTTGGTAGCGGTTGGCGGTATGACTTCGGCCGGGGTGTCGAGCAGTTTGAAGATGCGTTCACTGGACGCCATCGCCGACTGCAGAATGTTGTACTTCTCGCTGAGATCCTGGATAGGCCGGAAGAAGCGCTGGGCGTACTGGATGAATGCAACCAGAACGCCGAGGGTGGTCAGGTTGCGGATCACGTCATTGCCGCCGAACCAGATGACGCAGGCAATGGCGATGGCGGAGAGAACTTCCACGACCGGATAGTAAACGGCGTGGGCCATGATCGCGTCTTTGAAGGCGTCCATGTGGACGGCGTTGACGTCGGAAAATTTGTCGAAAGCGCGCTCTTCGCGATTGAAGAGCTGCAGCACGACCATGCCGCTCACGTGCTCTTGCAGGTAGGCATTGATGCGGGCGATGGCCACGCGAATGCGCCGGTAGGAGTCGCGGACCTTGTCGCGGAAAATCTTGGTGGCGATGCCGATCAGCGGAAGCACGGCAAACGTGATCAAGGCCAGCCTCCAGTTCATGCGCAGCATAATGGCGATGATCCCGGCCAGCACGAAGACATCTTCGAAAATCGAGACCACGCCGGAGGTGAACATTTCGTTCACGGCGTCCACGTCGGTGGTGACGCGGGTGACCAGCCGCCCGACGGGATTCTTGTCGTAGAAACCGATGTGCATGCGCTGCAGATGACGGAAGATCTGGGCGCGCATGTCGAACATGGTTTTCTGTCCCGCCCACTGCATGTAATAGGTCTGGAGATATTCGAGGAGGAAGCTGAACAACAGCAGTCCGACGTAGAGGGTGGCGATCTGCGCGATGCCAACCAGGGGCTTGTTGCTTAGGAAGTGATCGAGCGGCGTGCGCAATCCCTTTACCGGCGCCAGATAGCGGTCGACCACGATTTTGGTGAGATAGGGGCCGAGAACGTCGGCGCCGGCCTTGATGAGGATCGAAGCCAATGCGATTCCCACCTGCCACTTGTAGGGGCGGAGGTAGGTGATCAGCCGCTTCATCAGACGGCTGTCATAGGCTTTGCCTAGTACTTCTTCTTCTGAGGCCATGGCTGCTGTCTAAAGATACCTTAGATAGATGGGAAAGTAGCTGGCGAGGATGGAAAATGATGACGCGGGGGTCGTGGGCGTGGTGTTGGCTGGCGAGAAGCAGATTCCTCGTCGCTTCGCTCCTCGGAATGACAAAGTCTAGTTATCGCTGGGTAGAGACGTAGCTAGCTACGTCTCTACAGTTAGTTCGGTTGGCGGAGGCTAGGCTACTTTTCTTAGGACCAACGCTGAGTTTTTTGAGCCGAAGCCTACGCAGTTGCAGATGGCGTGTTCGATTTTGGCTTTGCGGCCGGGGTCGGGAACGTAGTCGAGATCACACTCGGAGTCGGAGACATCGAGGTTGATGGTAGGCGGAATCTTTCCGTGCTCCATGGCGATGAGGGTTGCGGCCAAGCTGGCGGAACCGCAGGCGCCTTGGGCGTGTCCGATCTGCGACTTGAGTCCGGACATCGGAATGCGGCTGGCGTGGGCTCCCAAGGCGAGTTTGAGGGCTCTCGTTTCCACACGGTCGTTCATTTCGGTCGAGGTGCCATGAAGGTTTACGTAGTGGACATCTTCGGCGGAGATGGTTGCTTCTTCGAGAGCCAGGGTGATGGCGCGGGCGGGTTCTTCGGGGGAATCGCTCATGCGTACTCGATGGAAGGCTTCGCACGTCGAGGCATAGCCGGTGATCTCGGCATAGATGCGGACGCCGCGAGCGCGGGCGTGTACGTAGTCCTCGAGAATAAACATCCATGAACCTTCGGCGATTACGAAGCCGTCGCGATCGGCGGAAAAGGGGCGGGAGGCGCGTTCGGGAGCGTGATTCCAGGATTGAGTCAGGGCTCGCAGCAATGTGTAGCCTTTGATGATTCCCGGAGTGATTGGTGAATCCACACCGCCAACCAGGAACATGGGCTGCACGCCTGCCTGAATATGTTGATAGGCGTAGCCAAGCGCGTCGGTAGAGGAAGTGCATCCGGCGGTGACCACGTGGCTGTAGCCGCGAAAACCGAAGCGCATGCTGATTTCGCTGGGGATCGTGCCCATGGTTCCGCTGGGAATGCAGAACAGGCTCACTTGCTTGACGTGTCCGGAATGCCAGAGACGGTATTGTTCTTCAGAGAATTCCTGGGCGCCGCCGCCGGTGCCAAGGATCACGCCGATTTCCCGTTTCTCGTCCATGGACATGGCCGTGGGGTCGAGGCCGGCGTCCTTGATGGCTTCGCTGGAGGCGGCTACGGCTAACGGTACGACGCGAGAGACGTGCTTGCGCTCGCGCGCATCGATCCAGGCTGACTCGTCGAAGTCGGGAATTTCGCCGGCAATATGCACGGGGAGGTCGGAGGGATCAAAACGCGAGATGCGCTTCACCCCGGACTTTCCTGCAAGAACGGCGAGGCAGAAAGCTTCTTTGCCGATGCCGTTGGGGCTGACCACGCCCATTCCAGTGATAACCACTCGGGGAAGTGTCATTAGTCTTTGGTTCCTACCTCGACTCAACTGAAATGAAAACCCGTATGTCGCCGATTAGTTCCATCGAAGAGCTCCGATCCGGATGCGGCTTTGGTTACGGCCTCCCACTAAAATGGGATAATCGTCGCATGGCTCTTGGGCTGTACATCTCGGTGCCGTTCTGTCGCACCAAGTGCAGCTATTGCAACTTCGCTTCAGACGTCTTCTCCCGCGCCGTTTTCGAGCGCTACGTGGATCGGTTATGCGCTGACATGAAACATGCCAGCGCGACTGTATCACAGATGGGCGGACGCATCGAGCAGGTTGTCGACTCCATTTACCTGGGCGGTGGAACTCCTACTGTACTCGAAATCGGGCAATTGCAGCGGCTATTTGTCTCGATTTCGCAAAATTTCGAGGTTCGGCCGGGGGCGGAGGTCACGGTTGAGTGTGCTCCGGGGACTCTAACTCAAGCCGTCCTTGAGGCTTTGCGGGGCTGCGGCGTGAACCGCGTGAGCCTGGGAGTGCAGTCGTTTGTTGACCGGGAAGCGGCTGCGGTTGGACGTTTGCACGATCGAAAGACGGTCCTCGATGAGATTGCCAGGCTGCGGGCCGCAGGGATTACGAACATCAATATTGACCTGATTGCGGGGTTGCCACATCAGACTGGCGACAGCTGGGCGTTTTCCGTGGAGCAGGTGATTGCGAGTGATGCCTCGCATGCCAGTGTTTACATGCTCGAAGTGGACGAAGATTCGCGACTGGGCCGGGAGTTGATTGCCGGCGGGACAAAATATCACACTCACTTTGTGCCGGACGAAGATGCCATGGCGGATTTTTATCTAAGCGCGTGTGAGCGGTTGGAAACCGCAGGCGTGAGCCAGTATGAGATCTCGAACTTTGCGCGGCCGGGTTTTGAATCGCGGCACAATCTGAAGTACTGGACGCGGCAGCCGTATTTGGGTTTTGGCGTGGATGCGCACTCGATGCTGCGGCGGTCTGAGGGTGGGGTCGAAGCGGTGCGATTTTCTACGCCGGATTCATTGGAAACATATGTGGCCGGAGGCCCGCTGAATCGTATTCAGGTTTCATCGCAGTCGGGGCTTGAGGAGACTTTCTTCCTGGGCCTGCGGTTGGTTTGTGGGCTTGATTTGCGGCAGGTTGCAGCCGAGTTCGGGAAGAACACTGTTGCGGGCTTTGGCGACGTTATCGCCGACTTGGTGCAGACAGGATTGATGGAGAGAAACGGAGATGTGATTCGTTTGACGGCTCACGGGCGGCTTTTCTCGAACGAAGTGTTCGAGCGCTTCCTTTCCGTTCCAACCAGCAAGGTTCCTGCGCGATGAAGAATCGGGGAGCGAGAAGGTAATCGAGTCCACCGCGGCTTCGAGGGTAACTTTTACTCCAGCTTATCGCTGTGTTCTAATCAAATGTTTTGCACCTGTCGTTTGAGGATTGAATCCTGACGGGGCTTTTCATAGTTTGACCGGAGGAATCTTGGATTTCGTATTGAACGAAGAACAGCTTCACCTGAAGAAGAGCGTGCGGGAATTTGCTGAGCGCGAGATCGCTCCCAACGTCATGAAGTGGGACGAGGCGGGCGAGTTTCCCCTGGCGACGATCAAGGAACTCGGTAAGCTAGGTCTGCTCGGGACCGTCTTCCCCACGGAATACGGTGGCGCGGGGATGGGCTACATCGAATACGTTACCGCGATCGAGGAACTCTCTCGCGTGGACGGTTCGGTGGGCATCATCGTCGCGGCACATACCTCGCTTTGCTCAAATCACATCTTCATTGCAGGTACCGAGGAGCAAAAAAAGAGATACGTCAGCAAGTTGGCTACCGGCGAGCACATCGGGGCATGGGGGCTGACGGAGCCGTCTTCTGGTTCGGATGCGGGCAGTGCGCGGATGACAGCAGTGCGCAAGGGAAGCAGTTGGGTGTTGAACGGCACCAAGACTTTTTGCACCAATGGACACTACGCCGACACCGTCGTGGTGATTGCGGTGACTGACCGCGCGGCGCATACGCACGGGCTCTCGGCATTCATTGTGGAGAAGAGCGCGAAGGGATTCCGTCCGGGGAAGAAGGAGAACAAGCTCGGGCTGCGGGCGAGCGATACGGCTGAGTTGATCTTTGAAGACTGCGTTATTCCTGCGGAGAATCTTCTCGGAAAAGAAGGCGATGGGTTCATCGACGCCATGCGGGTGCTGGATGGCGGCCGTATTTCCATCGCAGCTTTGTCTCTTGGGATGGCCGAAGGCGCGTACGAAGCGGCACTCAAATATTCCAAGCAGCGCAAGCAGTTTGGGAAAGCGATCAGCGAATTTCAGGCGATCCAGTGGAAGCTGGCGGATATGGCGACCGAGATCGAAGCGGCCAAGCTGCTGACGTTTCGCGCCGCGTCGCTGAAAGATGCGGGGTCGAAGAGCACGCTGGAGTCGTCCATGGCGAAGCTCTACGCCAGCGAAGTGGCCGTCCGTTGCGCCAACGAGGGTGTGCAGATTCACGGGGGCTACGGGTTCATCAAGGATTATCCCGCGGAGAAGTTCTATCGCGACGTGAAGCTGTGCACCATTGGCGAGGGGACGAGCGAAGTGCAGCGGTTGGTGATCGCCCGGCAGTTGCTGAAGGACTAAAGCCCTTTTCGCCACGGATTAACGCGGATTTACCGTCTAAAAGTTTCCCGCCTTCATGTCTCTGCTTTACACTGACGGATTGAGCCACGACTTCCAACCATTGGTTAAGCAACTGCGTGCCGGCGATGCGCGGAGTTTGGCGCGTGCTATCAGCATGGTCGAGAACCGCTCGCCCGGCTGGGCCGATCTGCTGAAAGCGTTGTTTCCACAAACCGGGCATGCGCGGATTCTTGGCCTTACCGGTGCGCCTGGCGCGGGCAAGAGTACGCTGGTCGATCAGTTGGCCAAGCGCTATCGCAAAGAAAATCGTACGGTCGGAATCATCGCGGTCGATCCCACTAGCCCTTACACGGGTGGGGCGATTCTGGGGGATCGCATTCGCATGCAGGATCATTTTTCCGATCCGGGGATTTACATTCGCAGCATGGCGACGCGCGGATCGCTGGGCGGGTTGGCGCGGACTACGGCTGACGTCGCGATGGTGATGGATGCTTCCGGGCGCGACTTGGTCATGATCGAGACCGTCGGGGTTGGGCAGGATGAAGTCGATATCGTGCGGCTCGCCGACATCACGGTCGTGATTCTGGTGCCGGGAATGGGCGACGATGTGCAGAGCATCAAGGCCGGTATCATGGAGATCGCCGATATTTTCGTGATCAACAAGAGCGACCGCGAGGGTGCCGAGCGGGTCGAACGTGAGATTCGAGCTTTGCAATCACTGGCGATTCGCAGCGATCATTCTCGTGGAGATCATTGGACTCCGCCGATTGTGAAGACTGTGGCCAGCGACGGGATTGGAATCGATGAACTGGTCGCGGCGATTGCGGAGTATGAGGCGTATCTGCAGAAGGAAAACCTGGTCCTGCAGCACAACATTGAGAACTGGCAGGGGCGGTTGATCGAGATGCTGCGCGACGCGATGCTGGAGAAAGCGCGTGCCCAAATGGAAGATGGTAATGTCGCCCGCTACGCGGCAGAAGTGGCCGAGCACAAGCGCGATCCATATACACTGGTCGAGGAAATTGTGGGTAGGATCGGGAAGGGATAGCGTGGCGTCATTTCCAGCCCGCGACGGCTGGCGGCGCACGCAGAAACACATAGATCCTTCGCTTTGCTCAGGATGACAGCGTGAGTGGGAATGAGGCTTCAATGTTTACCATTGATCATCTCGGGATTGCGGTGAAGTCGCTGGCGGCGGCGAAGAGTATCTACGAGAAGCTGGGGTTGACCGCGTCCTCGGAAGAGGTGGTTGAGGGCGAGCAGGTGCGGGTGGCGATGTTGCTGGTCGGAGAGAGCCGCTTGGAGTTGTTGGAGGCGACGTCGGAGAATTCGGCGGTCGCGAAGTTCATCGCCAAGCGCGGGGAGGGGTTGCATCACGTTTGCCTGCGCCTGCCGGATTTGAGCGCGGCGGTCGAACGTCTCAAAAAAGACGGGGTAAGGCTCGTCTCCGACGAAATCAAAGTTGGCGCGGGCGGCCACCGATATGTTTTTGTGCACCCTTCGAGCGCTGGCGGAGTGTTGCTGGAGTTGGTGGAAAGCGGGGGCTGATTTCAAAGCGGCCACGGGTTTTCGCGGATTGGTACGGATCTGCAATCCCCAATCATGATTCTTCTGGCGGTTGATACTTCGGGCCGACACGGCAGCATTGCTTTCTCGCGCTGCGGGCCGAGTGGTGCTTGCGAAACGATCGAAGTCGTCCCGCTCTTGGGCGGTACATTTTCCGCAGAGCTGGTTCCACAAATTGCCGCTTTGCTCGAGAAGCACGAATTCAGCAAAACTGACATCGGCGCCTTTGCTGTGGTTTCGGGGCCGGGATCGTTTACTGGGCTTCGTATTGGCCTGGCGGTCGTCAAAGCGCTCGCGGAGGCCCTTGGGAAGCCGATTGCGACGGTGTCGCTGTTGGAGGCTTTGGTGAGCGTCGGTGCTTCGAAGGGAAGAGTCGTGGCGGCGATCGAGGCTGGGCGGAATGAGGTTTTCCTGGGTAAGTATGAGTTAACCGGCGCGAAGACGCGGATGATTCGTGAGCAGCTCTTCACATGCGACAAATGGCTGGAAGCGGCCACGAGTGTGGTGATCGTGACGCCGGACAACGCCCTTGCGGAAGCGGCTCGGGCCCGCGGGTTACATGTCGAAGAGGTGGAGCGGCCGCGGGGCGATGCCATCGCGCGGCTGGGATGGAGAAAGATTGTGTCGGGGGATACTGTGTCCGCGGACGCGCTCGAAGCAAGTTACATTGGGCGCACTGAGGCGGAGCTTTTCTCGAAGAGCAGCTAGTCCATTCAATCGGACAGAGTTTAGGCGTCCCAATGCGTATTCGTCACGCCACCCCTGCGGACATTCCGGCGATGATGGCTCTGGAGAAGCACGCTGCCACTGCTGCACACTGGACTACGGAACAATACGAGGCGGTCTTTTTCAGCCAAGCACCATCCCGCGTCGTGTTGATTCTCGAAGAAGAGTCTGAGTTGAAGGCATTTATCGCTGGCAGAGTTTTGGACAAAGAGTGGGAAATCGAGAACGTCGCTGTTGCTGGGCCGGCGCGGCGACACGGGCTTGGTTCGCGCTTGCTGGGAGAGTTTCTCGACTTGGCTCGAAGCCGGAGTGCGGAGGCTGTTTTCCTTGAGGTCCGCGAGTCGAACCTGGCGGCACGACGACTGTACGAGAAGTGGGCGTTTGTGGAGAGTGGGCGGCGCAAAAGCTACTATCGCGACCCCCACGAGGACGCCATGGTTTATCGGTTGGAGTTCCCAGATATGCACCAGGGTTAGTGCAATATATTGGAAACTGCTGAGAACTCAGGGGATGCGGTCAAGAGATTTCGCATTGAAGCAGGTTATGTCGTGTGGTAAGTTGGAGGCTGAAAACCCGGTTAGGAGGTCTGCTGGATGCTAACTTCTAGGGACCAGCTCTTCGCCAGTCACGATGAATTTCGAAAACTGGCGATGGAGCATACGCTCTATGAAAAACGTCTTGATTCACTCACCGAAAAACGCTATCTCACCGACGACGAAAAACTGGAAGAAGTGCGGCTGAAGAAACTAAAGCTTCGTCTGAAGGATCAGATGGAAAGCATAGCACGGCAATATCAGCAACAGCCGCAGAACCAGGTGGCCTAGTCCAGCTCCAATCCTTTGCGGCCCAGCCGCGGACGGGGTTATTTGTCTCCATCCAGGGCGCTGCTAAGCGCCTTTTTTATTTGCAGTTAACATGAAAGCCTGAGTTGTTCCCCTTGCCTGCACTATAATTCTGTGTATCTCCCAACATGGTTCGTGACGCTTACTATTACGCTGTTCCGCTTCTGGCTGCCGCGGCGCTGATTGGCTGGCTCGCTGGGCCGCTCTGGGCCTTGCCGGCCCTGCTGCTGGCGGCGTTTTTTTTCTGGTTCTTTCGCGATCCCGACCGGATCGTTTCGGGAGAGGCAGGGGCGCTAGTGTCGCCGGCGGATGGCAAGGTCACCGAAGTCTCGCCCGTAATCTCGAATGGCGAATCGCGTCTTCGGATCAGCATATTCTTGAGCGTGTTTGACGTGCACGTGAACCGTTCTCCAGTTGGCGGCATCATTCGCGATGTTCGGTATCAGAGGGGAAAGTTCGTCAACGCCATGAATGCGGCGTCGGCCGAGCAAAACGAGCAGAACGTCGTGACCGTCGAGGGCGACGGCCAGACTGTGGTCTTCAAACAGATTGCAGGGCTGCTCGCACGCAGGATTGTCTTCAACAGGAAGGTGGGCGATCGGGTGGAACGTGGAGAGCGCGTGGGCTTGATCAAGTTTGGCTCGCGGGTGGATGTCTTACTGGACATCAACGCGGCCCTCGAAGTGAAGGTTGGAGATCGTGTGAAAGGCGGATCGAGCGTGCTGGCTTATTTGAACGCGGAAAAACCCCTCGCGGCGGGAAGCTTAGGCCAGGCTCGGCAAGGAGCACGGTAATGGACCCAGAAGTTCCAGTGATTCCAAAGCGGCGCAAAGAAGATCGACCCTCAGGACGGTTGCGCCGGGGCATGTATATTTTGCCTTCACTTTTCACGGCGGCGAATATTGCCTTGGGTTACTACGCCATCCTGCAGGTCACGCATGCCACCGCTGCGGAGCCCTGGCATTTTGATTTTGCGGCCAAGGCGATTGGTTTTGCTGTTCTGTTCGACGGCCTGGACGGGCACATTGCCCGCATGACTCACACCAGCAGTGATTTTGGCCGGGAGTTGGATTCCTTGGCCGATGTCATCACGTTTGGGGTTGCTCCTGCGCTGCTGGCTTGGATGTGGGGATTCCGCCAATTGCCGGTTTTTCTGGGATCGAGCGAGTTGACTGGCAAAATGATTCAACTGGGCTCGATGGCGAGTTTTTTGTTTTTGATGGCTGGTGCCAGCCGCCTGGCGCGATTCAACATAGTATCGAATCCGCAACCATCGAACCCGGGTCGGCCAGGAAAGAAGTATTTTGTGGGAATGCCCATTCCAGCGGGAGCTGGAGTCATTGCCGCAGTGGTGCATTTTTCCGGCGGAGAGCCGATTTCGGCATTATGGAGTTGCATCACCTGGATGCTCATCGTCGTCGCGGCGGGATATCTGATGGTGAGCACGTGGCGCTTTTACAGCTTCAAGGACATCGATTTCCGCTCCCGGCAGCCCTTCCAACTGGTTATCCTCTTGGGGTTGCTCTTCGCGGCGATCTGGGTTTTCTCGCAGTGGGTGCTGTTCGTGATCGCGCTGACCTATATGTTTTCGGGTGTGTTCTGGCGTTTGCAATGGATTTTCCGGCGAAAGCGCAACCCGCCGCCTCCGCAGTATAAAGAGGCCTCGCAGACTTCATGAGTTCGAACTTCAAGTCCGCTGCGGTATCGCACGCCGAACCGGTGCGCGGTGGCAATTTCTACCGCCTCGCCATCGTCGGCGCGGGCACGCTCAAGGGCAAGGAAGTCGCGGACGTACTCAACGACCGCAATTTCCCCTCGATTGATGTGAAGCTGCTGGATGACGAGGAAGCGCTGGGGAAGCTGGAATCCGTCGGAGACGAGGTCACGTTCATCCAGAACGTCCGCACCGAACAATTTCAGAATATAGATTTCACTTTTTTTGCTTCAGATCCCGAGTCCACCCGCAACAACTGGAAGACGGCGCGGGATGCGGGCAGCGCCATCATAGATCTTTCTTCAGCCCTGGAAGATGAACCTGGCGCCACCGTGCGTTCGCCGTGGATCGAGCGGCAACTGGGACAGCCGTTGATTCCTGAGTTGCAGCCCGGACCGGCGGTGGTGGCTCACTCTGCGGCGGTCGTGCTCGCGTTGCTTTTGCTGCGTGCGCAGAAAGCTGGATCGGTGGCGCACGCGGTCGCCACTGTGTTCGAGCCCGCCTCAGAACATGGTCAGAAGGGAATGGACGAACTGCACGAACAGACGGTGAATCTGCTCTCATTCCAGCCCATGCCGAAGAACATCTTCGATGCGCAGGTGGCTTTCAACATGGTAGCCCGCTACGGCGAACACTCAGCAACTGCGATGGCGACGGTGCAGAGCCGGGTGCTGAAACACTATCAGCGAATTGCTGGCAAGGATGCTCCGCTGCCGTCGTTGTTGCTGGTGCAGGCTCCGATCTTTCACGGACACGCCTTTGCGATTCACCTCGAATTCAGGCAGGCGATGGCTGTCGAAGCTCTATGGCGGGCGTTGGCCGGCGATCATGTTAAGCTCACGCAAGCAGCCGAGGACGCTCCCACGAATGTGAATGCCGCAGGACAAGGCGATATTCAGGTGTCGATCGTCGCGGACACCAGTCAAGCGAATGGCTGCTGGTTGTGGGCTGCGTCTGACAATCTCCGCATCGCGGCAGCGACGGCGGTGGAATGCGCAGAAATGATCGCGGCCACTCGTCCTCGAGGCAAGATCCAATGAGCCGTGGCTTGACGTTAGCCGTGATCCTCAGCGTTGCCGTCGCAGGATGCGGCTATCACACTGCCGGACATGCGGTAACCATTCCTGATAATGTGCGGACCATTGCCATCCCAGCGTTCGTGAATCAAACTCAAACCTTCAAGATCGAGCAGATGCTGACCTCGGCGGTAGTAAAAGAGTTCGTGACCCGAACGCACTACCACGTCGTCAACCAGGTGAACGACGATGCTGACGCGGTGCTGCGTGGAACCGTGCTTGCCACCTATTCGAATCCGTTGACCTATGATTCGCAGACCGGTCGCGCCGCCAGCGTGATGGTCGTGGTCTCCATGAAAGTTTCATTGGCCGACAAGCAGGGGAAGGTGCTTTACCAGAATCCTTCGTATCTGTTTCGCGAGCAGTATGAGGTCCCCCGCGACCTGAACAGCTTTTTCGAAGAAGATACTCCAGCCTTTCAGCGTCTGTCGCGCGACTTCGCGCAGTCCCTCGTGTCGAATATTCTGGAGGGCTTCTGATGCGAGCCTTCGCCCAGGCCGACCGCTTTGTGTCGGAGGTGCAGGCCCGTAAGCTGCGTCCGGCCTACGTCTTCGTGGGCGCGGAAGTCTTCTTTCGCAAACGTTGCCGGGAAGCGATTCTCGAACATCTCGTCACACCAGATTTGCGAGACTTCAGCCTATTCGAGTTTGATTTGGCGGAGACGGATCTCGTGGAAGTCCTCGATCGTGCGCGCACGCCATCGCTGATGGCGCCCTTTCAAGTTTTCTTTGTTCGGGGTGTCAAGAACTTGTTCGGACGCGGGTCGAATGAAGAGAAACTGGCGGCCATCGAGGAATATTGCAAAGACCCCAACCCCGCCGCGGTATTGATCTTTGTCGCCGACCACATCAGTATTCCCGCAGACCCGCGGCGCATGGAATTAACCGACAAAGAGCGCTATGAGCGAATTCGCGAGACGCTGGGGCAATACTGCGCCATCGTCGAGCTGGCGCGAGTGGAAGAAAGCGAGGCGGTGCGCTGGATTGGTGAATACGGAGCGACTCGGGGCGTTAAGATCGATGCCGACGCTGCCCGCGAACTGGTGGACGCCCTCGGGGGCGACATGATGATGGTTTCGAACGAACTGGAGAAACTGATTCTGTACGTGGGAGAAAAGAAACGCGTCACGCTCGGCGATGTCGAGACGATGGTGTTGGCGGCAAAGCAACGATCGTTGTATGAGCTGACAGATGCGATCTCTGCGAAAGACCGGGTGCGGGCGCTCGAAATGCTTGATTCGATCCTCACTACCGGGGAAGGGGACGAGGCTGCGATCGGACATCTCTACATGCTGGCCAAGACTTTTCGCCAGATGCTGGTGATCTTGGAGCGCAATGTACGCGATCAGCGCATGCTGTGGGCAGCGCTGTGGCAGGGCTTTCGCGTACCCCCATTTGCCGCCGACGACATTATCAAGCAGGCTCGACGATACAAGTCGAAGCGGGAGCTGACACGAGCCATTCGGCTGGTGGCGAAAACGGATCTCGCATTGCGTTCAAACCCTCCGAGCAAGCGCTTAATGCTCGAGAAACTGGTGATGGATCTGACGTCAGAGCCGAAACCCGACACGGCTGGTTGGATGCAGGAAGAGTTACCCGTGTGAAAGAGTTGTTAAGAGTTAGCCGTGCCAATTTCCACGATAGAAGTAGTTGCCATCCCTAAGCTGCGAATTCAACTTTCGATTCTTGCGGAATGATTCCCGCCGCATGGCCCATGTCAAGCAAACGACGTACAGCCTCGCGTCCCTCGGGACCGTAGTCGAGGGTACGGTCGTTCACGTACATGCCAACGAATTTATCGGCGAGTTGGGAGTCGAGGTCACGCGCGAACTGCATGGCGTAGGCCAGGGCTTCATCGCGATGATCAAGGGCATACTGAATGCTCTCGCGCAAAGCGGCGCCAACGCTGGACATCAGTTGCGGGCCGAGGCTTCGGCGGATGGCATTTCCTCCTAACGGCAGCGGCAGTCCTGTCACCTTTTGCCACCATTTGCCGAGATCCACGATGCGATGCAGTCCCGACTTATCGTAGGTTAACTGGCCTTCGTGAATGATGAGGCCAGCCTCCTGCTTGCCTTCGAGCACTTGCGGAATAATCTGGTCGAACGGCACAACGTCGGTTTCAATTCCCGGCGCGAACAGCTTGAGAACAAGGTACGCGGTAGTCAAGGTTCCCGGCACGGCAATCCGCTTGCGCTTGATATCGCTGACTGAGTATGCGCGTGGGGCGACGATCATCGGGCCATAGCCGTCTCCCACGCTGCCACCACTCGGGAGCAGGGCATAGTGACCTTGAATATACGGATAAGCATGAAAGGAAATCGCAGTTACGTCGTAGACGCCTTCCATGGCTCTCCGGTTCAGGGTTTCTATGTCGCACAGAGTGTGGGTAAAACGCAGGCCAGGCACGCGGACCTTGTTAGTGGCCAGGCCGTAAAACATAAAGGCGTCGTCGGAGTCGGGGCTGTGAGCGACCGTGATTTCGCGTTTACCATCAGTGATGGGAGTGGGCGAGTGTTCGGAAGCGGCGGTAAGTGGAGTCATGGTTGAACCTTATGGAAGCGCTGCCAGCCGCTGGCCAGAGCGGCGGCGCACATGATTTTGATCACTTCAGCGAAGATGAACCAATAAAGGCCGAAGCGTATGGCTTGAGCAACGGAATGCGTGAGTATGGCCAGCCAGGTAAGGCCCTCTACAAATAAATAGATCTCGGCAAGAAGGCAGGCGATGGCTGCGCGCGCGAAGGTTTTTTCTCCCGTTCTCGCTTCAAAAATTAAGCCTGCTATACCCGCGACGAACGGATAGGCTAGCAGGAAGCCGCCCGTCGGACCGAGCAGCTGAACCACTCCGCCAGGCCCGGTGGGACTGAAAACGGGCATGCCCATGAGCCCTTCAGCAAGGTAGAGAACAAGCGCTGCGAAACCGCGAAGGCCGCCCAGTGTAAGACCTACAAGCAAAACACCAAAGTTTTGCAGAGTCAGCGGCACCGGAGTGAAGGGCAAAGGCACCGTGACGCGGGCGCAGACAGCCACAACCAGGCTGGCGCCGATCACAATCGCAACCTGGCTGGCGGCATCGAGAAAACGGTCTTGAGTTCCGAGGATCCCAGCAGCAGGCTTGGTCATGGCAGCAGACTCCAGGTATTCTTGAAATCAGTTTTTTAAAGGCTGTCCGCCTCGCGATGGACGCCACTTTTCCTTAACTCAGCCGTGACTTTCATGTGGCGGCGCACACGAAGATAAGCGGCTATGCCCGCCCACAGAACCGCTCCACCGCTGCAGGCGAGAATCAAGAATAACCATATCATCCGCACAATGCCCTAGGATATCAAATGCAGAAGACGCGTGCGGCTACTTTCATCTGGCCGACATGGCGTTCTCCACTTCGTCGGCGGTGTGGGGCAGTGCCTCAGTCAACTGGATCAGCTTCCCGCTGGCGTCCACATAATACATGTCTTCGATCCGCACTCCCAGTTTTTCCTCGGGAATATAAATCCCGGGCTCAATGGTGAAGACCATCCCCGGAGCCAGCGGCACATCGTAATCTCCGGCATCGTGGACATCCAGACCGACGTAATGGCCGAGGCCGTGGATGAAATACTTGCCCAGCGGCTCGCCGTGAAGATCCTTGCCATGGGTGTTGATGTAGTCGTATGCGACGTTGTGGATGGAGTCGGACAGATCACGGCGGAGGTGAGATTTTCCCGATTGAAACGCCGCCATGGCTGCGCGCTGCGCTCCCAGGACAATGTCATAAATCTCCCGCTGACGGGCGGTAAACTTTCCCGTCGCCGGCAGAGTTCGAGTGATGTCAGAAGCGTAGAGCGAATACTCGCCGGCGGCGTCGATCACGACCACGTCTCCGGACTGGATCGTTCCCGAATCGTCGGAATAGTGGAGGACAGTAGAGTTAAAACCAGAGCCGACGATCGGAATATAGGCCGGCCGTTCACAACCGCGCTTGCCCCATTCGTACTGCATCAGAGCAGAGATTTCGCGTTCGCTGATGCCCGGCTTCATGGTATGCATGGCTGCAAGATGGGCAGCGATTGAGGCGTTGACAGCTTTGCGGATCAGATCCACTTCTCCCGCATCTTTGTAAGTGCGGAGCGAGGCCAGTAGCGGGCGAACATCCTGCTGAGAGAGTCCCAGCGGAAATGCGTTGGCGCGGCTCAACCATTCCATCGGCGTCTTGGAGTCTGAGCTCTCGCCGGCGGCGGGAACGTCGGTGTAAATGGTTGCCCTGGGCTGGGGCAGGACGCGGACCAGTTCTTCTCGCATGTTGTCGAGGACTTGGACATGATCGAATCCGGTGATACTGGTTGCTTGCGGATTTTCCGGACCAAGCTTGGGTCCAGTCCACTTTTCTTCCACATAATTGTGAGCGGGCAGAAACAGAATCTCGGTGTAGGGCCGGGCCGGATCTTTGCCCTTGGCTTCCACCGCGGGGGCAATGAGCAGGGCGGCGCCGGGTTCGGTCCAGCCGGAAAGGTAAAAGAAATTGCTGTCAGGACGATATCCGTAAACCGCATTCGGACCTTCAGCCTCGGTGGGCGCAAAGAGTAAGACAACACCTCCACTGGTCTTGCTCGCCAAGGCCTGGCGCCGGGCGCGGTAGTCAGCGTTCGGCTGGCGTTCGAGCGCCGAGGCCAGTTGAGTGAGGAACAAGATTTCGAGAAGAATAATGAAGCAGGCGGACTTGCGCATTGAGTTTCCTTGAATTTTCGTAGTTAACGTCAAACACCGACAGGAAATGGTTTGGTACGGGTCTCCGCGCTAAGCGAAATGCCAGCGAATCTTCCTTGCAGCAGAGACATCAATCCCGTGTACCAGTAGCCGAGCACGAAGAGAATCAGGAATGGAACAGTGATGAAGTTCTCATTGTCGATCGCGTAGTAGACGGTCGCGGCGAAATAGCAGCCGATCAGCAACTCCACCCATGGAACCCAGCCCAGCCCACGGCGATAGTTGTTGGCGCGGACTTTGTCTTTCTTCGACTCGACGTGGTATTTCGGTGTGCGGGTGAATTCGGATTGCTTCCCCAGCAAGGCTTCGAGCACGGCACGGGTGTTGGTGACGGTGAGGCCGATGCCGAGAGCCATCAAAAATGGAAGATAAAGCAGCGCGCGAAGCCACTTGCCGGGAAACAGTTCCCGCTGCGAGACCAGATAAAAACTTGAGATTGAAAACGTCGAGGCCATAAACAAAGGCAAATCGATATACAGCATCTGAAACCAGCCCTGGTAGAAGCGGATGATCATAGCAGGCAGCAGCAGCACCGAGAGCACAATCATCAACGGGTAGCTCAGATTTGCCGTCAGGTGATACCACGCTTCGAGCTTCACGTGAAATCGTTGATCGCTCTTGAGCACCTGGGGCAGAATCTTCTTGCTGGTCTGGATCAATCCTTTTGCCCAGCGAGCTTGCTGCGTTTTAAAGGCAGTCATCTCCACTGGCAGTTCCGCCGGACACTCCACATCCTGCAGGTAAATAAACTTCCAGCCTTTGAGTTGGGCACGGTAGGAGAGATCTGTGTCCTCGGTCAGAGTGTCGTGCTGCCATCCGCCAGCGTCCTCGATCGCCTTCCGACGCCACACGCCTGCGGTTCCGTTGAAATTGAAAAAGACGTTGCTGCGCGCCCGGCCGGAGTGCTCAAGCACGAAATGGCCGTCCAGCAAGATAGCCTCGACCTCGGTTAGGAATGAATAGTTGCGATTGATGTGAGTCCATCGGGTCTGTACCATTCCGATCTTGTGATCGGTGAAATGGTGAATGGTGCGCAACAGGAAATCTTCGGGCGGAACAAAGTCCGCGTCGAAAATGGTAACGAATTCCCCTTTGGCGGTTTTCAAACCCTCGGTCAGCGCGCCCGCCTTGAACCCCTCGCGATTGGAACGATGATGGTAGGTCACGGGAAATCCCTTGGCAGCATAGTGATTGACCAGTCCTCGGGCGACGGCGACGGTTTCGTCGGTCGAGTCGTCCAGTACCTGAATGTCCATTTTCTCTAGGGGGTAATTCAGGCGGCAAATCGCGTCGAGCAGGCGCTCAACCACGAATTGCTCATTGAAGATCGGCAGTTGAACTGTGACCCGCGGCAGGTCTGAGAAATGCGCGGGCGGTTCTATCGTGCGGTTCTTTTTGTTCTTGTAATAGAGGTAAACCAGGACGTAGCGATGCGCGCCATACGATGCCAGCAGGATCAGCACAATGAAATACGGAATCAGCAGCATCCTGTCAAAGGCGTTGGCATGGTACAAGCCCTGAAAAGTCTTATCGAGAAAATGCTGGCGGATGTATTGCCCGATCCCCTTGGGAGCGAGCAACGTGGCGAGAGCGCCAAGCGGGATGGAGATACTGTTCAGTTGCGGCAGTTCCTCAGTGGCTCAAAACCATCGAACCTGAAAACTTTATTGTACGCGAGGGTCGTACCAAACCGGAGAGTGGGTCCTTCAGTTGTGACGCATAACCTGCTTCTGCCACTTCGTTTACATTGGTCCGATATGCGGGACCGTTTTCATTTTCAAGGTGTTAATTGAGGAAATACGTTCGATATAGCGTATCTCTCTGCACCGGTTTGAACCCGGCGTCGCGGATGATTCGCCTTAGCTCTTCTTCAGTAGTGCAGTTAGTCACGCCCGCAGCCCGGACTACATTCTCTTCGAGCATCACCGAGCCCACGTCGTTGCCGCCGAATTGAAGGCCGAGTTGGCAGACTTTCAGTCCCTGGGTCACCCAGCTGGATTGCACATTCAGGAAATTCGAAAGATAGAGCCGTGAGATGGCCAGCACTTTCAAGTATTCAACTGCCGTGGCCTCATCCCAATGCCGGCCGCCCAGAGCCGTATTCGCCGGCTGAAAGCTCCAGGGGATAAACGCCGTGAAGCCGCCGGTTTCTTCCTGCAATTCATACAGCCGTTGGAAATGGTTTACGCGGTTCTCGTAGTTTTCCCCGACACCGAACATCATCGTCGCAGTGGTTCTCATCCCCAACTGATGCGCCGTTCGATGCATGTTGAGCCAATCGTCGGTCAAGCACTTTAGCCGCGCGATCTTGTAGCGGACTTCATCGTCAAGAATCTCTGCTCCACCGCCGGGAATTGAGTCCAAGCCGGCATCGCGAAGCCGCATGATCGTATCGCGAATGCTTAGCTCGCTGTACTCGGCAATCGCGATAATCTCTGAAGCCGAGTAGCAGTGCAGATGGGTTCTCGGAAAGCGCTGCTTGATGCCGCTCAGCATCTGCTCATGCCAGTCAATCTTCAGATCAGGATGCAGACCGCCCTGCATCAGCACCCCCGTCCCACCCATTTCGACGGTTTCACGAATCTTTTCGTAGATGGTTTCGAAGTCGAGGATGTATCCCTCTTTGGCCTTGGGCCCTTTCAGCGGACGATAGAAAGCGCAGAACGTGCAGTACTCAGTGCAGAAGTTCGTGTAGTTAACGTTGCGATCAATGATGTAGGTAGCCACGCCTTCGGGATGAAGCTTGCGGCGCACAGCATTGGCTTCCATGCCGATGCCGATCAGGTCGTTGGAGCGAAACAAGTCAAGAGCTTGCTGTTTGGTCAGAGTCATGGCGATCAAGAACCAACAACGATTGTACCGGAGCCGCGACGCTCGCTTCAATTTGAGGCGAGCGAGACTTCATTTGTAGCGAAGATACTGGATCAGCGAAAGGACTCCACCGATGACGGCCAAGCCGATCAGTATGGCCAGAGTAGGTTTGTAATAACGAGAAAAGAAGCGCAGGATGTGGTTCCCATAGCGGAATCCGAGCCATGCGGCTACGCTATAGCGAACTCCGCGACCGAGAGCAAGCGCCCCTAGGAACTGCTTTCGCGAGTACTGCATTGCGCCTGCTGCCAGCAGGAAAGGGACAAAAGGAAACGGTGGAGGCAGTAAGGCTGGAATGGCGATCGCGCCGAATCCCCATCGTTCGAATCTCTGGTAAACCTTCGCGGCTCTTCTTTTCGAGAGCCTGCGTTCCATCGCTTGCTTGCCGCCCTTTCGGGCCAGACCGTAGGTAATGTAGCCGCCGAGCACTGCGCCGACCGTCGCCATCAGTGCGTAATAGGGCCATGGCTCGCGATGCCGGGCAGCCAGCCAGATGGTCAGCACATCCATGCTGCCGGTCAGTGGAATGACGGAGTTGTCTGCGACTCCTAGCAAAACCAGACCCGGGCCGCCTAACCGGCGCAGCCGCACCCAGGTGGAGACGGCGAGCATCGAGTGGAGATGTGGCAGCATTCGAGTGAGGTAGAAGGTAGTTTATCGTGCGCGGCGCTGAGGCTAAGACAGGACTAAATCACGGCTGCCTTTGCCGCATCAAGAAAGCGCAACAACGGAACAGATGGCAGAGCTCCGCATTCCCGAGCGTATTGATAAAACAGTTGCATGCCGTCCAGGCAGTCCGGATCGAGAGAATAGTGAATACTGTTGGTCAGATAGCTTTTGACTTCACCTTCGTGTAAGTCCAGGCGTGGGGCCCACTCGCGGGCTATGTGGTCTAGGTTTTTCGGCAGCAAACCGTGATCGCGCGATTCCTGAAACACGGTCGCAAGGTCTAGATCCAGAGGCGCATCCTTCAGGGCCGCTTGGCGGACTGCCCAGAAAGCGAAGACAAAGGGTTTGCTAGTCAGACGTATCCATTCCTCAGCGAGATCGTAGGTGACATACTCGGAGCGATCGATCCTCAGCGCAGGATCCCCAATGACCAAGGCGGCATCGTGCGTCTTCAACATTAGTTCGATGTCCGGGGCCATGGCGGTGAAGGTTCTACTGCCTCCCCACCATTTCGCAAACAAAACTTTCGTCAGCGCGACCGAGGTCATGGACGATGTATCTAGTGCGATGGTCCGAATCTCTTCCAACGGAAGTTTGCTGACCAGAAGGATAGAGCGAACTGCCCGGCGCGAAGCGATGGCCACGCCCGGAAGAATCGCAAGATCGGGGATGCCGGTATAGGCTGCTGCTGGAATAATGCCGATATCCGCCGACCCCTCGCTTAAATTGGCGGCACACAATGAGGGAAGAGTGTAGGAAATGTCGAAGAACGCGCGCGTGTCCCGGGGGCCAGCGTCGTGCTCGAAATCCCACATCAGGGGCGCAGTATTAAGGTAGGAGATGGCCGAAATCCGAAGGCGTTTCATTAGGTCTCACGACCGATTCTAACTGAATACAGGCGCTTTCTCTTCTTCCGTTCCAATGTTCATCTAACCTTGACACAGGTTCCGCCGCGTGTATAGATGCCGGCAGAGGCCGCGGGAGGTCAGAGTGTCCGAAGCAGCCGTATCCATTTGCAAAACCAGCGAAACGTCCATGCAGTGGCTGGCCCTGGCGCTTACGCCAGGCTTAGGGCCGACCAAAGCGCGCCGCGTGATCGAGTTTTTCGGCAGCGTGCAGGCCCTCTTTCGCGCTTCCCTCACTGAATTGGAAGCGGCGGGTCTCCGGGCAGTCTCCGCGCAATCGCTCGGGACGGGTCGTTCCATGGAACTGGCGCAGGACGAAGTAGGGAAGGCCGCGGCTGCAGACGCGCGAGTCATTGCTCTCGACGATCCTGCGTATCCGGCGCAGCTGAAACAGATTTATGATCCGCCACTGATTCTTTACGTGCGAGGGAACGACGAGGTTATCTCGAACCCGGGGATTGCTCTGGTCGGCACACGGCATCCCACCCCCTACGGCTCAGGTATGTCGGAGCGGCTGGCCTGTGATCTGGCGGCACGCGGTCTGGTGATTTTCAGCGGTATGGCACGAGGCATCGATACCGCAGGGCATCGCGGCGCCATTGCGGCAAAAGGCAAGACAGTGGCCGTGTGGGGCACGGGCGTAGATGTCGTATATCCCAAGGAGAACGCGCGCCTCGTGGAACAGATTCTCGCTCTGGGGGGTGCTGTCATCTCGGAATTCCCCATGGGCACGTTTCCCGCACCACAGAACTTTCCCATCCGCAACCGCATCATCAGCGGGATCGCATTGGGAGTTCTGGTCGTGGAAGCCGCCGAATACAGTGGCACCCGCATTACCGCTCGCTGTGCTTTGGAGCAGAACCGCGAAGTTTTTGCCGTACCCGGAAATGTAACCAATAAAGGTTCCTGGACGCCCAACACCTTGATCAAACAAGGCGCCAAGCTGGTTGCGACCTGGGAGGATGTTTGGGAAGAACTCCCGACAGACATACGACTTACATTGCAGCCCGAAGGTGGCAATGAATCGCAGACAGGGGAAACCGCATCTCTATTCGGGGAAACGGAGCTGTCACCTCACGAAAAAAAGATCTTCGCGCTTCTCAAAGCGGACGAATCCACCCACATCGATGAAATTGTGGAACTGCTGGAGCCCCATCTGTCGTCGTCTGAGATATTTGCGGCGCTGTTCGAATTGGAACTAGCAGGGAAGGTGAAGCAACTACCGGGCAAGAATTTTGTGAAAACTTTCTAGCACGTAACTTGTTGATTTCTTCTGGTTCGTGCTAGCTTCACAAAAAGCATACTAATCGATAGGGGACACATTGGCCAAAGGTTTAGTTATCGTCGAGTCGCCCGCCAAGGCGAAGACCATCCAGAAATATCTGGGCAAGGGCTTCACGGTCGAAGCTTCGCTCGGCCACGTCAAAGATCTGCCGAAGAGTACGCTCGGGGTCGACGTCGAGAACGACTTCGACACAGAGTACGTCGTTATTCCTGGCAAAGAGAAAGTTGTCGCCCGGCTCAAGAAGCTAGCGCAAGGGATGGATTCGATCTACCTTGCTCCCGACCCGGACCGCGAAGGAGAAGCTATTGCCGCGCATCTGGCGGAAGAATTGGGCGACAACGGGAAGACGAAGAAGAAGAAAAAAAAGAAGAACGCGGAGCCTGAGCGCATTCGCCGCGTCACCTTCAACGAAATTACCCAGCGCGCCGTGCGAGAAGCTTTTGAACACCCGCGTGACATTGATCAGAATTTGGTGGATGCGCAGCAGGCCCGCCGCGTTCTCGACCGCCTAGTGGGTTATCAGGTCTCGCCTCTGCTCTGGGACAAGGTTCGGCGTGGACTGTCCGCCGGCCGCGTGCAAACGGTTGCGTTGCGATTAATCGTCGAGCGGGAACGCGAGATCAAGGCGTTCGAGAAAAAAGAGTACTGGACGATCGACGCCACTCTTGCTGGACCCAAACCACCAGCTTTCGACGCACGTTTCCTCGGCAAGGGTGAAGAAAAGATCGAGGTCACCAACGGCGAGGGCGCGGAGAAGATCCGAAGCGCGCTGGAGAAAGCCGACTGGGTTGTCCGCACTGTCGATCGCAAGGAGCGCCGACGCAATGCGACGCCACCGTTCACCACCAGCAAGCTGCAGCAGGATTCGTCTCGTAAGCTCCGCTTCAGTGTGAAGCGCACCATGATGATCGCGCAGCGGCTGTACGAAGGTGTGGAACTGGGCGAGGAAGGACTGGTCGGCCTCATTACTTATATGCGTACCGACTCCGTCCGCGTTTCGAATGAAGCGCTTGCGGAAGTCCGCGAATACATCAAATCCCAGTACGGCGATCCATATCTGCCCGAATCCCCCAACGCCTACAAAGAGAAGAAGGCTGCGCAGGCTGCACATGAAGCCATACGCCCGACTTCGGCCATGCGCCATCCCGATCAGATCAAGCAGTATCTGAAAGAAGACGAATTCAAGGTTTATACGCTGATCTGGCAGCGCTTCGTTGCGTCCCAGATGACACCGGCAGTTTTCGACCAAACAACGATCGACATCGATGCGAAGACCGCGGCAGAAATATTTTGGTTCCGCGTGACAGGATCGGTGGAGAAATTCGATGGCTTCCTGAAGGTCTACAAAGAATCCAAAGAGGGCAAGGACGAAGAAGACGAAGAATTGAAGCACAAGCTTCCGCCGCTCGAACCCGGCCAGAAACTGACGCTCAAGGCACTGAAACCTGAGCAACACTTCACCGAGCCACCGCCACGCTACAACGAAGCGTCCCTGGTAAAGGAACTGGAAGAGCGCGGCATCGGACGTCCATCGACGTATTCCGCGATTCTTAGCACAATCCAGGAACGGCAATACGTGCAGAAGTTAGGCGGCAAGTTCACGCCCACGGAAATCGGCCTGGTCGTAACCGATCTCCTGGTCGAAAATTTCCCCGATATCTTTGACATCCAATACACGGCTCGTCTCGAAGAGGAACTGGACGAAATCGAAGAAGGCAAAGAAACCTGGACCGACGCACTCGCCGACTTCTACAAGAAATTTGAGAAAGACCTTCGCTACGCCTCCAAGCACATGGAGAACATCAAGCGGATGGAGAAGCCGACCGACGAAAAGTGCGAGCGTTGTGGTTCACCGCTAGTCATCAAGTGGGGCAAGCACGGATCCTTCTACGCGTGCAGTTCCTACGACAAGGAAGATCCCAACAGCTGCACCTTCACCAAAGAGAATCCGATCAACTTGCCCGATCTGGATTCTGCCGACGTGCAGGAAACCACGCAGGAAGAGTATTGCGAGAACTGCGGCCGCGTGATGGTTCTGAAGCGCGGGCGCTTCGGGCAGTTCATGGCCTGCACAGGGTATCCGGATTGCAAGACCACGCGGCGGCTCGATCAGGGCAAGAAAGTTCCCGACATTCCGCTCGACGAGGTATGCCCCAAGTGCGGACGCAACATGATGATCCGCCACGGCCGCTATGGCGAGTTCACGACCTGCAGCGGATATCCCGAGTGCAAGTACGTGAAGCAGAACTTCATTGGCGTGAAGTGCCCGCTGTGCAAAGAAGGCGAACTGGTCGAGAAGCGGGCGCGCAAGGGGAACACTTTCTACGGTTGCGGAAATTATCCCAAATGCAAGTTCACCTCTGCCCACAAGCCCATCGCGGAGAAATGCCCAACCTGCGGGAACGAATACTTGGTGGAGAAGTTCTTGAAGGCCGGCCCGGTAATTGCCTGTCCCAACAAAGAGTGCGAGTACGAACGAGTTCTTCCTGCAGAAGTCACAGCCGTTGGTTAGAGGTTGCTTTCAAAAAACTGCACCGTTTCTTCGATTCCGGCATCCCCTACAATGGGGAAAATTACCCCGAGTTCCAGTCACCAAATCCCAAATTCTCTTAGGAGGTTTTCATGTCGAAGAAGCCCACTGCTGCCGATGCGGAACTAATTCTGAAGCTCTACGATCTTCGCCGCGAGGCCGAAATGCGCAAAGCCCGCAACTGGTGGCTGGTAAATTTCTGGCCCGAAAGCGCCGAAGATTTCATGAAGATAGGCGGGGCCATGGGGACGCAGGAAAACAACTGGTTGCGCCAGGCCGCGGGATATTGGAGCATGAGCGCCTCGCTCGTACTTTCCGGGGCCGTCAACCCGGAACTCTTCCTCGATCCCAGCGTCAGCGGCGAGATGTTCTTTATTTTTGCAAAGGTAAAACCCTTTCTCGTCGATTTGCGCGCGAAGATGAAAAATCCACGCATGTTCGCTAACATCGAAAAGCTCATCAACAGCACAAAGCAGAGTCGCGAGTGGCTTAAGAACGTGGAAGGCCAGGTGGCAAGCCGGCGCGAGGCGATGGCAAAAACCGCCAAAGCCAGCTAGAAAATGTAATTGCGTGGGTGTGTGATCGGGTAATTGAGTAATTTCCAATTACCCGATTACCAAATTCTTCAATTACTAAGTCTCATCCCTACGCGATATACTCCCGGATGTATTCATCCTTCGACTGCGCTAGCTCGTGCGCATCCCCATCGAAAATCACCTTCCCATCACGAAGGATTAGGAAAGCCATAGGTACTTCACCACGTGCTCCGGGCGGCAGTGGCCGCATTTCGTTTGCCTTGCGGTCAAAGTAGTGGGTGGCCATGATGAAAGCATCTTGCAACCGATGAGTTACCAGCAGCGAACTGGTTTTGTACACATCTCGCTGTTTCACAATCAGTTGGATGATGGTTGTGGAAGTTACCGGATCGAGGCCGCCAGTCGGTGAATCGTAGAGGAGGATCTCAGGCTGCGCAATTATGGCGCGCGCAATCGCGACACGACGCCGCATTCCCCCCGAGAGTTCAGCAGGGAACTTGTCCAGCGTATCTTCCAACTCCACGAACCTCAACGCTTCCCGTACCCGCTTTTCCACTTCATCCTCGGAAATGTCCCCTTCCTCGAGCAGCCGGAAGGCGACATTTTCGCGAACCGTAAGCGAATCGAAGAGCGCGCTCTCCTGGAAAACCATCCCGATCTTTCGCCGCAGTTCAAATAGCGCATCTTCGGTCATTTGGGTCACATCATCGTCCAGAACGTAAATGTGTCCCGAGTTCGGTTTCAGCAGACCGAGCGTGAGTTTGAGGATCGTGCTCTTGCCGGAGCCGGCGACGCCAAAGATAGCCTTAGTCTCCCCTTTGGCCAGACGAAAAGAGATTCCGTCGAGCACGGGCTTTTCTTCAAATGTGATCGATACGTTATCGAACACGACAATGTTGGCGGTAGCATCCGGTTCAGATGGCAAGCGCTGTTCGATCGCGGTAGGAGGTGCGGCCATGACTCAGCGGTAACCGAAAATCGCCATCAACAACTTGGTCGTGAAGAAATCCACCAGAAGGATAAACACCGAAGACGCAACCACTGCCTGGGTCGTTGCCCTGCCGACGCCCTGGGTTCCGCCGCGGGCGGAGATTCCGTAATAGCAACCGACGGTCGAGATAATAAATCCAAACACCAGCGGCTTTACCAGGCCCATGAAAACATCCTGGAAAGTCAGGATCTGCCAGGCCGTACTCCAGTACTGGTGCCAATCCATTCCCAGCAGCACGCGGGCCACAGCGCCACCCCCGAACAGTCCCAAAAGGTCAGAAATGATAGTCAGGAAGAAGAGCATGAAGACAGTCGAGACGACGCGCGGAGTTATAAGTTTCTTTGCAGGGTCGGTACCCAGCGCCCGCATGGCGTCGATCTGCTCTGTGACGACCATCGACCCAAGTTCACTGGCCATGCCCGAAGAGTTTCTCCCGGCTACCATCAGCCCGGTCAAGACCGGACCCAACTCCCGAACCATGCCGACTGAAACTAATTGACCGAGTAGGGAAAGCGAGCCAAACCGTTGCAAGGTAGTCGAGCTGTTCAGAGCCAAAACCGCCCCGGTGAAGAAACCGGTGAGCACTACGATCGGCAGCGATCCCACGCCGATGAGATCCGCCTGCTGCAACATGTCAGCGAAATACCGTGGATAGCGGAAAACGTTGGCAATCGATCGGCCCGCAAGCAGGGAATAATCCTGCACGGTTTGGACAGTATCTTTCGCGAATTCTGTAGGCGAGATCAGTTCCATGCGATTCGAGAATAGTCGCGGCGCACTCTCGGAACTATAGCAGAGGTAGGAGAAGCTTTCAGCTATCAGCTTTGAGCCAAGAAGTGCATGTCGCGACGGTCGAAGCGCCCAAACTCAGAAAGGGAAAACCAGCCCTCGCAAACTGAAAGCTGAGAGCTGACAGCTGAAAGCTCATTCTTTCGTTTTCTTCTTAATATCGATGCTCAGGCGTTTGATTTTCTGATTCAAGGTGGAAAGCGGGATGTGAAAACGCTCCGCAGCGTCGGTCTGGTTCCAGTTACACTTCTCCAGCATTTCGACGATGATCTGACGCTCGCAATCTTCCATAATGTCGAATAGAGATGCGTCCGTGCTGCGCTCAAGCGCGGAGAACGAGGTAGCCCGGCCCGCGATCTGGTCGGGAAGAAGTTCGGGGCCGACCTCCACGCCTGCCGACAACACCACGGCACGCTCGATCACGTTCTCCAGCTCGCGGACATTGCCGGGCCAGGAATAAGTCAGCAGCGGCCGCAGAGCTTCCGGTGTGATGCGCCGTGTCGGTCGCTCATTTTCCTGCGAATAACGATTCAGAAAAAACCCGGCCAGCAGCGGAATGTCCTCCTTGCGCTGCCGGAGCGGCGGAAGGTCGATGGTAATCACGTTCAGCCGATAAAATAAGTCCTCCCGAAATTTGCCATCCTTCACTTGCTGTTTCAGATCCACATTGGTTGCAGCGATAATTCGCACGTCCACTTGAAGTTCTTGCACGCCGCCCAAATGCATGAACTTCTTGTCCTGCAGGACGCGCAGGATCTTACTCTGCGTGTCCAGGCTCATGGTGCCGATCTCGTCGAGGAAGAGCGTACCCCGGTCGGCAATCTCGAATAGGCCTTTCTTGGAAGCGACCGCGCTGGTAAACGCTCCTTTCACGTGCCCGAAGAGAATCGATTCGAGCAGATCCGCCGGCATCGATCCGGTGTTGACGGGAACGAACGGACGTTCGCGCCGTTGCGAGTTCAGGTGAATGGCTTTGGCGATGAGTTCCTTGCCGGTTCCGCTTTCGCCCTGCAGCAGCACCGTCGAGCGGCTGGGGGCAACTTGCGCCACCAGGTCGAAAATCTTCAGCATAGGCTCGCTCTTGCCCACGATGTTCTCAAAGTTGTAGCGTTGCTTGAGCGCGCGCTTGAGCTGGACGTTTTCCTCTTCCGCCCGGTGACGCGCAACCGCAGCCCGCACATCTGCCAGCAACTTTTCGTTATCCCAGGGCTTCTGGACAAAATTTGCCGCGCCCGCCTGCATTGCTTTTACAGCGTTTTCGACCGTCCCGTAAGCGGTAACCATGATGATCGAGAGTCCCGGGTCCTGTCCGTGAATCTCAGCCAATAAATCCAGGCCGTTACGGTCCGGCAACGCAAGGTCAAGCAGCACGAGATCGAACGACCGTTCACCAATGCGGGCCAATCCCTGTTCGCCGCTGGCCGCCGATTCCACTCCATAGCCCTCGAGTTCCAGCAGGGTTTCCAGCGATTCGCGGATTTCCGCCTCGTCATCGATGATCAACACAGATCCCGCCGACGGCAGCGACGTTTCTCCCGGATTGTGCCGTACGATGACCGCGGCTTCAGACATTGACAGCCTTTCTGGTCAACGGGAAATCCAGGTAGAAGGTCGTGCCTTGACCATGCCGGCTCTCTACTCGAATTTTCCCCGCATGCTCCTGAATGATGCCGTAGGTTACGGACAAGCCCAATCCCGTGCCGCGCGCCTGACCTTCCCGGGGCGCCGTTTTGGTGGTGAAGAACGGGTCATAGATCCGGTGGATGTGCTCTTGCGCAATACCGGTGCCGGTGTCCGAGACCATCACGCTGACGCTCTCGCCGTTCAAGGTTGCGATTCGCAGAGTCCCGCCGTTGGTCATAGCGTCTTTGGCATTCAGGAACAAGTTGAGGAACACCTGCTGCAGCCGCCCCGCATTCCCGTGGATCAGGGGGATTTTCGGACTGCGCTCATCCTGCACTTTGATGCGCATCACCTTGAACTGGTGCTCCAGAAGCGCCAGCGTGTCGGAGATAACCTTGTTGACATCAATCGCCGTAAACTCGGTGCCGCTGGTGCGCGAAAAATTAAGCAGATTGTTGACAATTTCCGAAGCCCGGAAAGTCTGCCGGGTGATCTTCTCCAAAAGCGCGCCCTTTTGCGTATCGCCCTGAAGTTGTTTCGAAAGCATCTGGGCGTACGAAGAAATGACAGCCAGCGGCGTATTCACTTCGTGCGCCACACCTGCAGCCAATAACCCGATGGACGAGAGTTTGTCTGCCTGCGACAGTTGCGCCTCCAGTTCGATGCGTTCCGTGATGTCGTCCATGATGATCAGCCGGCCTATCACGCTGAAGTCCTTCGTGACCAGCGGTGCGATGGCGACATTGACTATCCGGCTTTCTCCTGTAGGGGTTCCCAAGCGGAACTTGTAAAGGTTGTGGATGCCAGGATTCTGGCGCACGCGGTAGAACTCCTCGACAAATGCAGCCGGAAAGACTTCGCCAAGCGGCCGCGTCAGCGCCTGCCAGCGGGGCAGCGCGTACATCACTTCCATTTGCGAGTTCCAGGACTCGATGCGGTCAGCCAGGTCGACCGCCAGCACTCCGACGTTGATCGACTCCACAATATTTTCGTTGAAGTCCTTGAGGCGCTCGTATTCTGCAACTTTCTGCTGCAACGAGGCGTACAGTCGGGCGTTCTGAATAGCAATTCCCAGATAGCCGGCCAGCGTCTCCAGCAACTCCACGTCTTCGCTGGTGAGGAAATCTCCTTCCACAGTCTTGCCCAAGCCCAGCACGGCGATAGTGTGCTTTTGGGCGCGGCAGGGAATGTAATAGTTCAAATCAAGTCTCGCGATGGCCTGCTGGGCGTTCAACGTCTCCCGCGGAACTTGATGAGTGTTGTCGAAGAACAGATGCCCCACGGAGTCTTCCGGCCGCGGCGTGCCGAGGAAACTCAAATCCAGGCCACTGGTCTGCGTCATGCCAAACGATTTCGCCACCACGAATTGCTGGAACGCTTCTCCGCTCGAGAGGAAAACAGCCATGCGGTCGACCAGCAGCGTTCGTGACAAGCGGTCCACTACGGCGCTCAACATTTTGTCGAGATCGGTTTCCGAACTCAGCTCCCGACCAAACTCGATCAGCGTTTTCCGGTAGTCGTACCCAGTGCGATAGAAGAACTGATCAATGCGCTCTTGAATCCACTTGCGCACTGGATCAAACAGCAGGGCTGTGACCACAATCGCGATGACCAGACCCTTTGGTCCGGTACTAGGTATCTGCAGGTGAACTAACTCGGCCACGACCGCTACGACGGCGATATAAGCGCCCACGATAGCGCCAGCCGCCAGCGTGTAGACCATGCCCCGTTTGAAAATCAGATCCACGTCCATCAACCGGTAACGGAAGATGGCATAACCGAACGTCAGCGGCAGGATTCCCAGCGATAGCACCGAAACCTTCATCGCCGTGGTGGGCAGCGAACCGGTGAGGTAAGGAATTACGTAGAACAAAGTGAACGGTGTGATCGCCAGGATCGTTCCGCGGGTTACCCACTTCAACTGTTGCCGGAGAATCGGCGTACTTGCCCGACGGTAGTTGTACAGCAACACTCCCGCCGCGGCGACGAAGTACGACGCCTGGCAACCCATCTCCAACCGATCGAGGTTCCAGCGCAGCGCTTCGCTGGCCTTGAGGAATAAGACCGCCAGGATGTGCACACTCAATAACAGCAGCCCGGGAACATAAATCGCGAAGATGGCCCAACGATGCCTGCGGACGAACCAATGCCGCTCTGGAAAGGTCAACACAAAATGTAGAAATAAAGCAGCCTGGAGCAGCCCGGCCGCGACATTGCCCCAGTAAATGGTCCAGTCAAACCCGTTGAATTTGCCCGTGTAGTGGAACGAATAGCAGATAAACGAAACCAGGCAGAAGATATAAAAATGGGTTGAGCCGGGCGCAGTCCAGCGCCGCAGCAGAACGTACAGCCCGATACCCAGGTAGATCAGCCCAATCAGCCGCAGCCAATTGTATTGAGACCGCTCTGCCGGAACCGGAATCAGCACCACATCCACTGGGACCGATTGCCGCACCAGTGAGTAAGTCGCTTTGGACCAGGCCCCAACGCGGTAAAGCTGATGGGTTCGAGCAGCAGTAGTATCTACCAGGTGCTGGTCGATCGCGGTAAGCTGGTCGCCCACCTTGACCCCTGCCCGGGTTCCGGGTCCGTGGACTTCAACGCGGTCGGCGGTAAGCCGACCCTGATGTTCGACCCACCACACCCCATCATCTGGAACCTGAAATTGGCGCTCAGTCTGGAGGTTATAACCGGCATAAACCACGGCAGCCGTGGTGAGCAAGGCCAGCAGGATGGCTGTAAATCGGATTTGAAAATCCCTGTTCATGCGCCGCACAGGCTCCGCCGCCCGCAGGGACAAAACTTCCTGTGGACTCTTCTGCATTTTCACTGCCATTAGCGAGGGCATGGGGCTCGCTTTAAGACGCGTTAATACAACAGCTTCCAATATTATAGAGGCGCGGACATAACAAGAGTATGCTTTTTGGAATAGCCCATGTGGTATTTTGTAACCCCATGCAGAGGATGGCGTTAGGTCCGATATTTTTTCGGGAAAGTTTCCGCCACAGGCGGCCTGTAATAGCCTGGAACTCGCCCGAAAGTGGCTTTTCCTAGAATCAGCGAGTCCGAATCCCGATCCGATTCGGATGAATTCCACAGTTCCACGTCCCCATCAGAAAAACCAGAAATGCTATACTCCCCGACTGCCTTGAGGGGGACATCAATGAGATCAAGAATGCTTCTTCTAGTAACAAGTCTGCTCTTTGCTGCCAGCACTTTTGCCAGTACTTTCAAGGTTATTTATTCCTTCAGCTTCACCGACGGCAGCTTTCCTAACGGCGATCTCATCAGCGACGCGGCGGGCAACTTTTACGGAACTACCCAATTTGGAGGCAAAGCCAACCGAGGAATCGTCTTCAAACTGGATACCAAGGGCCAGCAAACCATCCTGTACACCTTCACCGGCGTATCCGATGGCGGAATCCCGATCGGCCGGCTGCTTCGAGACAGCGCGGGCAATCTCTACGGAATCACATCGCTCGGCGGCGATCCCACCTGCAGTTGCGGAACTGTGTTCAAACTTACGAAAAGCGGAACGCTAAAGGTCTTACACGCCTTCAAAGGCGGCAAAGACGGCTCCCAGAATCAGGGACAGCCCGAGCTTGGTCTGGTCATGGTTAACGGTGACCTTTACGGCTCCGCCAGCTTCGGCGGCATCTCCGGTTGTGACGGCGACTTGGGCTGCGGAGTCATCTACAAAGTCACCCAGACCGGCAAAGAGACGGTGCTGCACCGCTTTACCGGACAGGCCGATGGCGCATTCCCCCAGGACCTGACTACCGACTCGGCGGGTAACATCTACGGCGCCACTGGCGGCAGCTACAAGGCAGGAAACGCCGGAACCTTGTTTAAGATCGACACCAGCGGCAAGCTGACCACCATTTACACATTGCCCGGCGGCACCGCCGGAGTTTCTCCCCGCTGGCGATTGACCCGCAATTCGAAGGGCCTGATTCATGGCGTTACCCAGTTCGGTGGCAATACCACGAGCTGCGGCCTTGGTTCGTCCGGTTGCGGCGTCGTCTTCACCGTCAACGCTGCTGACAAGGAGCATGTTGTGCATACGTTCGGCCAGGTTCGCGGTGGAGAAGAGCCATCCTCTGGAGTCCTCGACGATGGGAAGGGCAATTTCTTCGGCGCAACCTTCTACGGTGGAACCACCAACTCAAGCTGCACCGTCGGCTGCGGAGTTATCTACGAAATCGCCGCTGGCGGCAAGTATTCCGTCCTCCATCGCTTCACCGGCGCAAACGACGGGTATTTGCCCACCGGAGGCTTGACCGAAGATGCCTCTGGCAATATTTACGGTGCCACGGTCCTCGGCGGCAGCGGAACCAACGGCGTCATCTTCAAAATCACGCCATGATCCGGCTGACAGCGCTTTGAAAATTCTGTTCCGGGCAGAGGGCTATGACCGCAACTGAAGAAGTCATCCAGCGCGAAAAACAATTCCTGCTGCAGACCTACAACCGCTACCCGCTGGTCATTGAGCGTGGAAAGGGAGTTTTCCTTTTCGATATCGAGGGCAACAAATACCTCGACTTCGTCGCCGGCCTGGGAGTGAATGCTCTCGGCCACGCTCATCCGCGAATCGTGAAGGCCATCCGCGAGCAGGCCGCGTGCGCCATTCACCTCTCGAACCTGTACTACAACGAATATCAGGGACGCCTCGCCGAGAAGCTCTGCACCCTCTCCGGCCTGCACCGCGCTTTTTTCTCCAACAGCGGCACCGAAGCCATCGAAGGATCGATCAAACTAGCTCGCCTCGCCGGACACCGCACCGGCGGCGCCTCCAAAAGTCAACTGGTCGCCCTCGAAGGCTCCTATCACGGGCGCAGCTTCGGATCGATGTCCGTCACCGGCCAGGACAAATACCGCAAAGGCTTCGAACCGCTGCTCGAAGATGTGAAATTCGTCCCTCGCAATGACCCTGAAGCCCTGCGCGCTGCCGTCAACGACGATACTTGCGCCATCGTCCTCGAACCCATCTTCGGCGAAGGTGGTATCTACGAGTGTTCGGTCGATTTTCTGAAAGAGTGCCGCACTCTGGCCGACGGCCATCGCGCCGCCTTGATCTTCGACGAAATCCAATGCGGCCTCGGCCGCACCGGAACCGTCTTCGCCTTTCAGACATTCGGTGTCACGCCGGACATCGTCGCCGTCGCCAAGCCCATCGCCGCAGGCATTCCGCTAGGGGCGTTTCTTGTGAGAGAAGACTTCGCGTCGGCGATCTCCGTAGGCCAGCATGGAACCACATTCGGCGGTGGCCCGCTGGCATGCCGCGTCGCCCTCGAATATCTCGCGATCCTCGAAGAAGAAAAGTTGCTGGAGAACGTCGCCAGCGTCGGCGCCTATCTGCAAGAGCAACTGAAAGCCCTGACTGAGCGCTATTCAGTCGCCCGCGAAGTTCGCGGTCGCGGCCTGATTCAAGGCCTGCAGCTCGATGTTCCCGCGAGGCCCATCGTCGAGCAAGCCCTCGCCGAAGGCGTCCTGTTCAACAGCACCCAAGACACCGTCGTGCGCTTTCTCCCGCCATTTCTGCTGCAGGAAAAACACGTAGACAAAGGCATCCGCGTCCTGAAGAAACTCCTCAAGAAGCTCTGATTTGAGGATCGCCCGTCATCTGCGGCCATACGGCAGGGTGAGACTCCAGGCTTGGAAAAACGACCATCCTCGATTCGTATCAGGGCATGCCTTCAGGCATGCCGTAACTCGCCGAAATACATCCGGCTTTAGCCGCTGGTTCTTTGCAATCTCTCACTCCTGCCGCAGCGCAACAAACGGATCAATCAACGTCACCCGGTGCGCCGGCATGAAACACGAAACCGCCGCCGCCGCCACGAACAACAAAGAGACCACCGCGAAAGTGAAAGCGTCCGTCGGACTCGTGGCATACAGCAAAGATGACAACAGACGCCCCAACACTCCCGCGCCCACCAACCCCAAAGCCGTCCCCGCCACCGCGATCAGCATCCCGCGCCGAACCACCATGTAGATCACCGACTCTTTCGACTGTCCGAGCGCCATCCGAATGCCCAATTCGCGCGTCCTCTGGCTCACCGACAACGCCATAATACCGGCAATGCCACTAATGCTGATCACCAGCGCCAGAGCCGCAAAGATGCTCAACAAGATCGTGGTGACCCGCGGAGAAGCCATCGATTCGCGGCGCAGGTTCTCCAGCGTCTGCACCTGATCCACCGCGATCTGTGAGTCGAGATCGTGCAGCGTCTTGCGAATCAATCCGATCATGCTCACCGGATCAACCGCCGTACGCACCACCAACCCACCACGGAATCCACCTTGCTTGACAGGTATGTATAGTTCGTCGCCGATGGGACGATCCAGCCCGTACTCTTTGGCATCTCCCACTACGCCCACAATCGTGATCCACGTCTTGCCCTGATCAAAGCTGACCCGCCTGCCTACCGGATCGTCCGAAGCCCAGCGATCGCGAGCCATGGTTTGATTGATCACGCCCACCATCGGCGCTTCCGCATCGTCGCGTTCCGTAAACGTTCTCCCGCGCAACAACGGCTGCCGGATAGTTTCAAAGTAGCCCGGGCTTACCAAGGTCTCATCTGTCAGTGCAGGCAATTCGCCCTTTGAAACCGTCCGCCCTTCAATTTGAAATTTAAGGTGATCCGGCCCCAGCACCATAGCTTGTGCGCTCATCGGAAAATTCGAGCCCAGGGCCGCAGAGTCGACCCCAGGGGTGTTCCGGATACTCCGCAGCACATTGTCCGCAAGCGCCAGCATCTGCTTGGGCATCTGGTCTTGGGGATAGCGGCTGTAATTTGGAGAAAGGTTGAGCGTAAGCACACGATCCGGGCTGAATCCCGGATCAACGTTGGCCAGCTTGATAAAACTTCGAATCATAAGGCCGGCGCCGATCAGCAACACAAAAGAGACGGCGACTTGCACCAGCACCAGCCCCGCCCGCAATCGCTGGCGTCCCACGCTGCTGGTGCTTTGTCCACTGCCTTGCTTCAGGGCATCGGAAACCTGGCTGCCGGAAGACAGCGCAGGTACGAAACCGAACAGCAGTCCGGAAACCACCGACACCACCAGGGTAAACAACAACACCACCGGATCGACTCGCACTTCACTGGCACGGGTGGTGAATCGGGAAGCAAATTTCACCAGTAAAGCGAGCGTCGGATAAGTCAACGCTAGTCCAAGCGCCCCGCCTGCCAGTGACAGCAGAGTCGTCTCCGTAAGCAACTGCCGCACTAGGCGGGAACGGGTTGCGCCTAAAGCGCCACGCACCGCCAACTCGCGTTCCCGGGTCAGTAAGCGGGCAAGCAGAAGATTGGCTACATTGGCGCAGGCAATGAGAAGGACGAAGCCAGCCGCCCCCAGCAAGACCAGCAATGTCGATCGGGCCCGCCGCGTCAGGTCCTGCTTAAGCGGTGCCGCCAACAACCCGTAGCCGTCCTCCTTGGCATAGAAGTCGGGATTGTGCTGCGCAATCTGGCTGGCCACCATGTTGAGATCAGCTTGTGCCGTGGAGAGCGCAACCCCCGGCTTCATTCGGCCAAAGACCGTCATCATGTGCATACCTCGATCTCCGATGATCCTCGCCGAAGATCGTGCCGGACAAGCCGAGATCGGCAGATAGATGTCATTCTCTTCGGGATATTGCGGAATCGGAGTCAGCACCCCAACTACGGTGTGAGGCCGGTCGTTCATCTGAAAAACTTTGCCAACAATGTCCGGATCTCCCCCGAAACGCCGCCAATAGTTGTAACTGAGCACGATCACGGCGTCAGCGTTCGGAGAATCGTCGCCCGCCACGAATGTTCTCCCCAGCAGCGGCCGGACCCCCAGAACATTAAAGAAGTTCGCCGACACCACGCCCGACTTCACCCGCTCGGCGGAATCGCGTCCCAGCAACAGAAAATCCATGCTGTGATACTCGACCACCGCATCCAAGGTGTGATTGTTCTCGCGATAGTCGGCAATCTCCGGAACTGAGAACAAAACGTTAGTCACATGAGCCTGCGTGGCCTGCTGATGCAGTACCACCAGCCGCCCTCCATCTTGGTAAGGCAGCGGACGCAGCAGCACGCCGTAAACCGCGCTGAAGATCGCTGTATTCACACCAATCCCCAGCGCCAGGGTGACGATCACCATCAAAGAAAAACCAGGATTCTTCAGCAGAACGCGAAACCCGTAGCGCAGGTCCTGGATCAGATTTTCGAGCAATGGCACACCGCGCCGGTCGCGGTAGTCCTCTTTCGTCGGCTCCATCCCCCCGAGCCTGATAAGCGCCTGCCGCCGCGCTTCCTGCGGAGTCATCCCCGATCGCAAATTGTCCTCGATGTGCATTTGCAGATGGCTCTCCAGTTCAGCCGCTAACTCCGCATCGCGCTGTTCCTTGTTGAACAATCCAGTCAAACGCACCAGCCACGCCCGCAGCTGCCTCATAAGGGTTTCTCCTCGGGCGCCAGAAACCGCGCCAGAATCTCGGTCGTCTGTCCCCACTCCCGCGCTTCCTTACCCAATTGCTTTCGCCCCGCTCGCGTCAGCCGATAAAACTTGGCCTTGCGATTGTTGTCCGAAACGCCCCACTCGGAAGCGATGTAACCCTCCTGCTCCAGCCGCAATAGCGAGGGATACAAAGTCCCATAGTTCACCGCCAGCAAATCCCCGCTGGTCTGCTCGATGCGCCGCGCGATCCCATACCCGTGCAAAGGCCCCATCGTCTCGAGCGTCTTCAGGACCATCAAAGCCAGCGTCCCCTGCCACACTTCCGATTTCTCGCTCACCATTCGCTCCTATGCGTTACCCACACAAGCATGCCACACCTCCTATGGCAAAGCAATAGGAAGTGCGAATCAGGCGCGACCCGTTGGAAATCCTGAATCACAACAAAAATCGGGTGTCCCACCCTAAGACGTCACCCTGAATCCCGTGGAACCCCGATAGAGAATTAAATTGTCATCTCGAGCGTACGCGAGGGATCTGCTTTCTGTCCGCGCGACCAAGAACGTCCAGGGCTTTTCTACCACGCCCACAGGCGGGAGCGTGATCCCGCAGCGTCTGACGAACAAAATCAGACTCAGCCAGAGCGTTATACTGAAGCCCTGCGGAACCACGATAAGAATAAATTCAAATTGTCATCAGGCGAAGCCGCCGACGGTCAGATTTTTCCCAAATCGGGAAGGTCGGGCTTGCCGGATTCTGACCGCCGCCGCTTGATCTCTTCCATGCGCTCGCGAATTCGCTTTTCGCCGCCTTCATTGGTGGGATGGTAGTAAGTCCGGTCGCGCAGATTGTCCGGCAGACATTGCATGTCCGCAATTTTGCCCTCCACGTCGTGGGCATACTGATAGCCCTGACCGTACCCGAGGCCTTTCATCAGTCCGGTGGGCGCATTCCGCAGATGCAATGGGACGGATTCGGCGGCCGTCGCCTCCACATCCTGCTGAACTTCGGCGTAAGCGGTGTAGAGCGAGTTCGACTTGGGCGCGAGCGCAAGATACACGACGGCCTGCGCCAAAGCGAGATTGCCCTCGGGCATGCCGATGAAATCGACGGCGTCGCGCGCTGCCATGCAGAGCGCCAGCGCATTCGGTTCGGCAAGGCCGATGTCTTCGACCGCCATGCGAACGACACGCCGAGCGATGTACAGCGGATCTTCGCCGGCTTCGAGCATCCGGCCCAGCCAGTAGAGGGAAGCATCGGCGTCGCTGTTGCGCACCGATTTATGTAGCGCGGAGATGAGATTGTAGTGCTCTTCGCCGGTTTTATCGTAGAGCAACACGCGTTTTTGCAGCGCGTCGGTCACGATCGCATCGGTAATCTCAGCGTCTACTTCGCTGGCAGCGCGAGCTAAAGTAGCCGCGACTTCGAGCACGTTGTAAGCACTGCGCGCGTCGCCGCTGGAGTAGGCCGCGATCTTTGCCAGGCCCACATCGGACGCGCGGAGCTTCATCGCTCCCAATCCGCGTTCTTCGTCGGCGAGCGCTCGCTTGAGCAGGAGCACGACTTGCTCCTCGGTCAGCGGTTTGAGCACGTAGACGCGGCTGCGCGACAAGAGCGCCGAGATGATTTCGAAAGAAGGATTCTCCGTAGTTGCACCGATCAGGCGGATGTTGCCCTTCTCGACGTGCGGCAGGAAGGCATCCTGTTGCGCCTTGTTAAAGCGGTGAATCTCATCGATGAAGACGATGGTGCGCGTGCCATACTGCCGCGCGCGTTCGGCGTCGGCCATGACCTGCTTGATCTCTTTGATGCCGGTCAGCACGGCGGAGAACTCAATGAACTCGGCCTTGGTCATGCGCGCAATGATCTGCGCCAGCGTCGTCTTGCCGGTGCCGGGAGGGCCCCAGAAGATCAGCGAGCCAATGTCGTCGCGTTCCAACTGAGTGCGCAAAGGTTTGCCGACCGCAACCAGATGCTCCTGCCCGACAAACTCATCCAGCGTCCGCGGCCGCATGCGATCGGCTAGCGGCCGGGTGCGATCTCCGGTACCGTCGCCGCTTGGGATGGTTTGAAACAAGCTCATGATTAGACGTCCGATTCCACAGTGAGTCGCTGCCGTTGCCTGGCTGCTTCATACAATACGATACTCGCGGCTACGCCTGCGTTCAGCGATTCGACGTTGGGCGAATGCGGGATAGCAACTGCTTCGCTCATCTCTGACAGCAAGTCACGGGGCAGTCCTGCACCTTCGCTGCCGATGAAGATAGCCAACGGTCCGGTCAGCTTTGCTTGGTCGAGTGGGGTGCCTTTGTGCGACGAAGTTGCGATCAGGCGCAGGCCGAGTTCGCGCATCTGGTTCAGCGCCCCGGCCAACTTTGTCTGAACGATGGGAAGCCGGAAGACTGACCCCGCTGAGGCCCGAATGACCTTCGAGTTGAATGGGCTGACCGTGCCTTCTCCCAGCAGCGCGCCTCCGGCGCCAAAAGCTTCGGCCGAGCGCAGGATCGTGCCGAGATTTCCCGGGTCCTGAACTCCGGCAATCGCGAGCAACGGTCCCGCTTGGGCCTTCGCCATGACATCTTCCAGCCTGAATGGCTTGCATCGAACCACGGCTGCTACACCTTGCGGCGTCTCACTCGGGACAGCGCTGGCAAAGAGTTTGTCGGGAAGCAGCAGAGTCTCGACGTGGGCGGCGAGCTGAGGCAGCAGGCGCTCGGCCCGGTTTTCGGCAGACGCGCGGAAGAATACGGCTTTGAACCGAAGCCCGCTGCGGATGGCTTCTTCGAGAATGCGCATGCCTTCGATGGCGCAATATCCGTCGGGCGTGAGTTCGCCATGGGCGAAGGCCCCGCGCAGCTCTTTGACCATGGCGTTGTGGCGGCCCTCAACGCGTCGCAGCCGGGCATGAACGGCCGGGTCGTGATTGGTCGTAGCTCTCTTCACGGCAGTGCTCGGCAGAATCATACGCGTTTATCTCTCCTTGCAGTGATGGCTCGTGGTATGTTAGCTTTCGCGGATTCGGAACGTTGCAAGGAAGGAAGCGTGTGCGCGCGGAAATCCTCAAGATCAACAGCGAGAAGCCGGAGGCGTCGCTGATCCGGTATGCGGCCGATCAGATTCGTGCCGGCGAGGTGCTGGGCATGCCTACGGACACGTTCTACGGACTGGCGGCCGACCCTTTTAACCTGCGTGCCGTGGACCGGGTGTACGAGATCAAGTCGCGCTCGCGGCACAAGCCGCTGTCGCTATTGATCGAGAGCGAAGATCAAGCCGAGGACTTGGCGCGTCCGCTGCCCGACGAGTTCTACAAATTGGCGCGCCGCTTCTGGCCGGGGCCACTGACCATCATCGTCAAAGCCGCGTCGCGCCTTCCCTTGAAAGTGACGGCGAATACAGGCAATGTCGCTCTGCGCATCCCCGGCGCCAAGATTCCTCTGGCGGTAGTGCAGGCCGCGGGGATTCCAATTACGGCGACTTCGGCGAATCTGAGCGGGGAATCGGAGTGCACCACGGCAGTAGCAGTTCGCGATCAACTTCAGGACCGCATCGCCATCATCGTGGATGGCGGGACGTCGCCTCGCGAAACTGCCTCGACCATTGTGGACCTCACCGACGAAGAAGCCCGCTGGCGCATTATGCGCGAAGGCGCCATTTCTGCCCAGGACATCTCCGAGTTCTTCGCACAAGGATGAGCGAAGCAGCGGCGAAACGGCGTTTGCGACGCCCTTGGACGTGGCTAGCGGCGCTGGCCGCTGCGGCCGTCCTCATCTGGCTGGTCTCAATCTGCTTGGGCATCGTGGCCGAGGCTTCGCGACTGGAAACTCACTCTGCGGACGCCATCGCGGTATTCGGCGCCGCGGAGTACGCCGGCCATCCATCTCCCGTGTATCGAGCGCGTCTCGATCATGCCTTCGATTTGTTCCAACACGGGGTTGCCCCGGTGGTCATTACCACCGGTGGGGCGGCGGCGGATCCCAGCTTCAGTGAAGGCGGGGTGGGCCACGATTACCTTATGCATCGCGGGATTCCTGAGTCCGATCTGATCGCTGAAACCCAGGGTTCCGATACCGCTCAATCGGCTCAGCGGATTGGCGTGATCATGCGGGCCAATCACATGCACAGTTGCGTGGCAGTGAGTGACGCTTATCATGTGTTCCGTATTCGCAGACTGCTGGAGCACGAAGGGGTGCTGGTGTATGTTTCGCCGCGTCCCGATTCGCGTCCGCGATCACCGTGGCAGCGCGGGGAGGCGGTGCTTCGCGAGGCGGTCAGCTACATGGCGTGGCGGCTGCACTTGCAAGGGTAGCGCTAATTGGAATTGTTTAGAAACTTAAGAAGGGTTCGCGGGTTTGAGCAAGTGGGAACTCCCTGAGACAGTGTGACCGAAATGGCTTGCGGGGTCCTTCGACTTCGTAACTATTTCGCTTCGCGAATTAGTTACTTCGCTCAGGATGACAAATTTTAGGTGAGGTATGAACTACCACCCCATTTTTTTCTCAACTCCGTGATGTGCGCCACGTGATGTTTTCCGTGCCAGGCATAGAGCGCGAGATTCCTATCCAGTGACACCAGCCCTAATTCGGGATGGCGGAAAGTTCGCTTCCAATCTCGCGGCTTCAGGCTGCGCAGCAGGCGAACCCATCGGTTGTGCAATGGCTCAAGCAGCGCCAATGACACTTCCACCGGCGTTGACTCAACTTCTGGGGTTCTTGCCCAGCGGTCCTCGTGTACGCCTTGATCGCAGGATCGTCCTCGGTAAGTGCCAGCTTGAAACGCATGTATGCGTTCATATGGCTCTCGGGCACGTGGTGGACAACTTGGCGAACCGTCCAACCGCCGTCGCGATAGGGCGTCTCGATTTGCTCCGGGGAGAGATTCTTGATTGCAGCGCGCAACGCCGCGGGCGTCTGTTCTATCTCGTCGATAAACTTGCTTCGCTGGACTTCGCTTGGTGGGCCGTCGAAGGTGAATTTGCCAATGGGATAACGCGGGTCGCTCATGTTCGCCTCACGGTGGATTCGAGTACACGAGTCAGATGAAGATGGACTGGGATAAGCTGCAAAAAGTGCTTAGCGGCAAGTCTTAGATCGCGGAGGGTGCGAGCTAACGTACCAGTGCTAGGATTCGGACGGGGCTGCTGGAGCCGCTTTCCACCTTAGTTGGGGCGACGACTACCATCCCACCGACCACAGGAGCACGGTTTAGGTTGGCTACGTTTTCCAGTTGGTAAACGCTATGTGCCAGTGTGTACTGGCGTACGGAGAAGTCTTTCGAGGGACCATAGTCGACGTTCGGGGTATCAATGCCCAAGCCTACCACGCTGCGTCCTTCAATCAGGAACCTGGCTGCATCCTCGGAATATCCGGGGAAATGCATGGTGCCCTTCGAATCGGCGTTGCGATAGTCGCTGGCCGAATGCCAACGTGAACCCCATCCGGTGCGCGCAAGCACTACTGAGCCCAGCGGAATCTGGCTGTGAGCCTGCTCCCATTTGACAATATCCTCAACAGAAATCTGGTAGTCCGGATGATTAGCGACATTGGCGCTCACGTCGAGTACGACCAGCGGTGCGATGAGCCGCTCCGCGGGGATCCGGTCTACGGTCCAGAGCCCACGTGCAAGATGCGCGGGAGCATCAATACGAGTGCCGAACAGCGCGGGAGACGAAGACGATATCTTGCGAGGCTCGTACGCCAGCGCCCGCGTACCGATCGACTGCGTCAAATCCACGACAGCATGGAATTCGGCTGGCCTCGACGCATCGGGATGGCGCTGACCAAAGAGGAATAGCGCAAGCGCCAGAACATATCCCACGATAAGTGTCCGCTTCATGGATGCAGGTCCGTTTCAGGAGTGTTCCGCTGATTTTTGATTTTCTATGGCAAGAAAAGAAGGTTCAAGGAACCGCAGGACATGAACTAGTGGGGAGTGGTTTTGCGACGACGCTTTGCGTCGCTGACAAACCCCTGGGCTTGTCATTCCGAGGAGCGCAAGCGACGAGGAATCTGCTGTCCCCGTGGGACGCCAATGGAAAGCATATTCCTCGCTTTGCTTGGGGATGACAAGAATTTGGAGAAGTGCAGGTTGCGCGGTACGATTTTAAACCAGCAGGGAAGCAGTGCAAGCGGCGACTAAAGTGCCGAGGAAGTTTACGGCGTCGTTGTTCAGCAGTTTTCGGCGTTCCAAGAATGCGCCGAGGAAGCTGTCCGCGATCATGCCTGCAACCGCGCCGGCGGTCGAGATGCCGAACCATTTGGCGGGGACCAGGCCGGTTAAAACACAGACCCAACTTACTGCCGCTCCGGCCGCGATGCCGCTCAAAGTTCCAGCCCAACTTACGCCGCCGTCCGTCCCGGCGGGCACTTGTTGCCAGGTCGTGATCAGGCGGGCTTTTTCGTTTCCAGCCTGTCCGAGTTCGCTTGAAACCGTGTCCGCCGCGGCTTCTGACAGGGCGGCCGAAACGGCCAGCAGAAAAGCTGGTTTTCCAGTGAGGGCCGAAAACCCTGCGCAACTCGCAGCCACCGCGAGATTGGCCAGAACCTGCCAGGCGGTTCGGCCATCGAGCTTCTCCGCAGTTCCCAGCTTCTCCTTGCGGCGATAACCGTAGCGAGTGGAGACCCAGGTTAGGGCGACGCCTGCAACCAGTGCCCCAAATGCGCCCGGTCCCGCTCCCAGGTAGAGCAGAAAGCAGACCGCGGCTCCTGCGATGGCCCCGGAAAAACTTACTCCTCGCACCCATCGGGCGAGGGTCGTGAAGGCCGCAGTGACGACGCCGGCAGTCCAGATTGGACGGGCCGAACTCAGTTCCGACAACGTCTCGACGGCTCGGGTCAGGTCAGACACTGAGAGATTTTCGCTCCGAATTGCTTTAAAGTGCGGGGACCACAAGCGATACTACTATCCATGGGGTTGCGGCCGATTCTGCCCCAGTGTATCGTGCTTTGACACTGGGTTACCGGCGCCACCTTTGTGCATCAAACGGTTGGATGTAGTTTAAACTCACGATCGCGAACTTGTGGAACCGGCGCGGCTCGGAGCGCTCTCTATTAAAGGTGAACTATGGCAGCCTCGGTCTGGTCTGGCTATCTGACCTTCGGATTGATTTCGATGCCGGTGAAGTTGTTCTCCGGCGCGCGCAGTTCGGGCATCTCCTTTAACATGCTGCACCGCGATGACCTGTCGCGTCTGAAGCAGCAATATGTTTGTCTTGCCGACGGCAAAGTGGTCGAACGCAGCGATATCGTGAAGGGCTACGAATTTCGCAAAGACGAGTACGTGGTTATCGAGCCGGAGGAGATCAAGAAGATTGAGCCGAGGACCGCCAAGACGATGGAGATTCTGGAATTCGTCAAAACCAGCGAGGTCGATCCGGTGTTCTTCGAATCGTCTTATTACATGGTTCCCGACGAGGCTGGCCGGCGTCCCTACGCCTTGCTCACCAAGGCGATGGAGGAGAGCGAGTACGTTGCGATTGCTCAACTCACCATGCACAACCGCGAGTACACGGTTTTTCTGCGCCCGCATGAAGGCGGCATGATGCTGCACACGATGTACTACGCGGAGGAAGTGCGGAAGCTGGAGGGTTTTGGCGCTCCCGATGTTGAACTCAAAGATGCGGAAGTTAAGGTTGCGCATCAGTTGATCGAAGCGCTGGCGACCGATTGGGATCCTGAAAAATATCACGACAGCTTCCAGGACAATCTCAAGAATTTGATTCAGACCAAGCTCGAAGGCGGCAAGATCGCTGAGATCGAGAAACCAAAGAAACTCGCCCCTGTGGTTGACTTGATGTCAGCCCTCAAGCAAAGTCTGGCTGAGATGGAAGGAAAGAAGAAGCCAGCGGCGCATGCCGCGGGCGAAGCGGCGGCTTCGGGGAAGAAATCTCGCGGGCGAGCGTGAACCAGCAATTGGCTCATGGCAGTTAGTTGGCCTGCTGTTTTTCGAGAGCGAGCCTGCCGTTTGCCATCTATCTAGACCCGACTGATTTCACCTGTACTCTTCAAGCAACCTTGTCGCGCTCCGTCGTCACTAACCTTTAAGGGCTTAGGGCCAATTGCTTACTGCCGCCTCTCTGGCGTAGATCGCGGCCAGCCTTTAGAATAGAGAACTCTTCCAGGATTTCATGCAGAAATGGATTTTGTGGCTGGGGTGTCGATGAAAGCTGTGCGCGCGACGGGTGTTCTCGTTCTCATGCTGATCTGTATCAGCTGCGGGGAAACATACCGGCCGGTTGCTACTCCGATTATTCCGAACCTGCCAAACCCTGCCTTCTCGCACTTTGCCGCGGTCATTAGCGGCAACGGCTCGAACAATCCCGGAGCCAGCACTTCAATCGATGTCTCCGGCGACACCGCAGAATCTCAATCTACTGTGGGCCTGATGCCGGTGCATGCGGCGGTGGTGCTGAGCGGCACCAGAGTGTATGTGGCGAATAGCGTTGATGACACCGTTTCCGCATTTTCGCCGACCAGCCCTACGCCGGTGGTAACAATAAGTTTGCCTGCCGGCTCGGCTCCGAGTTTCATAGCCACAGCCGAGAACGCCTCTGTATACGTCGCCAACTTCGGAAACAATACGGTTTCCGCCATCGAGATGGGCAATAATGTGATCGAGGCCCCGATTTACGGAATCCCGGTTGGTGTGCATCCGGTTGGGCTGGCCGAGACCCCGAACCTGCAAAAGCTGTACGTGGCCAATCAGGGAAACGCTGGCACCGGTGGTTCCGTAACCAGCATCAACCCAGTCGACCGAAGCGTAAACCCTCCCATCGCGAATGCCTCATGGGTTTCGCCGGTGTCAGTAGCGGCTCGATCGGATGGAAATCGAGCTTACGTGCTGGATCAGGGCAGCGGGCTGGTTTCGGCGATTGATAGCTCTAGCGACACGGTGGTGAATAGTGTTTCGGTCGGCGTGGGCGCAAACTTCATGCTTTACGATCCGTCGCGGAATCGACTTTACGTGTCGAACCCAGTTGCGAATGCGGTGACATATTTGGAAGCATCGACGGATGCGCTGGCGGCGACCGTTCTCAGCGTGGCGAATCCCGTCTCGGTGGCAGCATTGCCCGACGGAACGCGGGCCTATATATCCAGCGCTTCGGTTAGCGGGGGAAGCGTGACGTCCCGGGTCACGGTTATCAACGCGTCGGGTGGAAGTGTCAAAAGCACGATTCCTCTGACTACGACCGTTCAAAGGTGCGTGCCGAGTCCATATGAGCTTTCCATGGCGGCAGCCGCGGACAGTTCGAGAGTTTATGTGGGGAACTGCGACGCGGGGAATGTAGCTATTATTCAAACCCTGAGCGACGCGGTGGTGCTGCAAATGCCTGCACCTCAGAGTGCTACGTTTAAGAATGGGGCACCATTACCGCAGAACCCTGTGTTTGTGGTGGCTGGACCCTAGATAGATTTCAGGGCTGCGGTTTCTCCGGCGAGTCCAACTAAACATTCTAGGCTTCAACAGTTAATCCTATCTTTACCGTCCAACTGCGGTCGCCCGTTCGGGTTGACGCGAGGCGTTGTGTCGCAGGGCGATATTCAGAAATACGTTGCCGATGCGGGTTTCGAAGCATATGACCAGCGCTTCCGTGTCTTCGGTACTTTTGGGGCCATGCTCAGAGGTGTGCAGTACCGGGGGATGCACGCGAAAATGGAATCCTTGGTCGTTCAGCGATGTGACGGCGTTGCCAATCACTTGATTCGCTAGCTCGCATACCGTTTCCCTTACCAGTTCGTCCGACTCAGGCAATTCCACTCCGGCGAAGCGGCTGGCTACACGTACGGCGGTGTCCGGGTCGAGGTCGATGACAATACGCCCCTCGATATCGCCGGTCACCCAAATGAGGGCGGCTACGCCTTTGCGGCGGTAGGCCTCTTGCTCCATGCTGAGGTTGCCGACGGATGTAGGACACTGCAGTCCCTGCGCCAACACGGCATCCGCCGCGTTGATGAAAGGCTGGATCAACTCCATTTTCATTTCAGGCTCCCGCGCCTGCGGCCTGAGCCGCAGTTCCATCCTCACCCATGACGTACTTGATCACTTCGTACAGGACTTCCGGCTTCACCGGCTTCTGGACGAAATGACGCGCGCCCCGCTGCAAGGCAGCCACAATGTTTTCCTGATATCCGACTGAGGACACCATGACAATGCGCGCTTCGGGATTCTGCTGCACGATCTTCTCGGCCGCTTCGATCCCCTCCATCTGCGGCATGGTGATATCCATGAGCACGATGTCCGGCTTGAGCCGCCCATATTCGGTTATGGCGGTCACGCCGTCCCCGGCTTCGCCTGCTACCTGGCCCCCGAACGTTTCGATCATCCGGGCCAGGTTCTTGCGCGCGAAAACGGAATCGTCCACTACCAGGTAGCGGACTGGCTGACCGTCCTTACTGCGTTTGACTGGCACAAACTGCTCCATACACAACCTCCCGCACCTTCAAGTTCCGGCATCGTGTTCCTGCCTGCCGGATAAAATCAGTTCTTGCCGACCCCAGCGGCTCTGCCGCCGGCTTCGAATTCTGCTTTGCTACCGATCTTCCGGTCCTGCATGCACTGTGCTTGCAAAGTGTTGGCGAGCGCCTCGAGAGCTACCACTCGCACCGCATAACCGCGTTCGATGGCCGCCTTCGGCATACCAAAAACTACGCAGGATTCCTCGCTCTGGGCGATCGTCATTCCTCCCGCCGCCTTTACCAGGCCCAGGCCTTGTGCCCCATCCTCGCCCATTCCGGTCATAAGCACTCCGATGCTCTTGGGCCCGAATTCTTCCGCCACGCTTTTGAACAGAACATCTACCGAAGGACGATGCCCGTTTACCCTCGGCTCATCGTTGAGCACGGCTACGTCACCGAGGGCGAGTCGCTTCACTTTCAAGTGACGGTTTCCGGGACAGATCAGCGCTCGTCCGGCCAGCAGGAGGTCGCCCGACTGCACTTCCTTGACCGTGATGGCGCAGATTTCTTCGAGTCGCCGGGAGAACATTTCGGTGAATCCCTCGGGCATGTGCTGCACGATCAGAATGGTTCCGGGAAAATTCTTGGGCAGCTGCGGCAAAACGTATTGCAGCGCCTGCGGCCCACCGGTGGACACGCCGATGGCAATGACCCGCGTGGCTTGGGTCTGGGTTTCGGGCGCAGTCTTCTGAGCTGGCCTTGAAGATGCGGGGAGCGGGCCCACTATAACTCGCCGACTCTGCGCGGCAGCCTTGATCTTGGCAATGAGTTCGCGCGCAATTTCCGGCATGTTGGCCGAAACATCGCTGGGCTTCGCCACGAAATCGAATGCTCCCATGGAGAGCGCTTGCAGCGTCACCGACGCCCCTTGCGTGCTGTGAGAGCTGACCACGATCACTGGCAACGGGTGGCGGACCATGATCTCTTTCAGCATGTCCAGCCCACCCATGCCTGGCATGTCGAGATCGAGCGTCACAACCTGGGGTTTCATTTCTTCGATCTTTTTCAGGCCGAAGTTACCGTCCATGGCGGTACCCACGACCTGAATCGAGCTGTCGCTTTGAAGGATTTGCGGAATCAGCTTGCGCATGAGCGCTGAATCGTCGACTACCAATACGCGCACAGGAGAGCTCATGACTGGCCTCCTGCGGCGGTTTGTGTAAATCGCGCACGCTCGGAGTGCGAGAGGAGCAGACCCACGGAAGGTCCACCAATCGTATCCGGTCGTGACTTGGCGAAGCGTTCGACGATGGCTGCGAGATTCAGAATCAGTACCACGTGGCCGTTGCCCAGAATCGACGCGCCACTGACCAGGTCGGTCTCCGCGGTCTGTTCATCGAGCGCCTTGATGACCAGTTCTTCTTCGCCCTCGATCGCGTTCACCAGCAGCCCAAGTTTGCGTTCGCCGATGGCGATCACGAGCACAAAGACTTTTTCTGACCGGCCGTCGACCCGCTCTTCCGGGCTGCGCCCCAGGCGAGCGACTGGCAGAACGCTATTGCGCAGTTGCAGGACTTCGCAGTTATCGACCTGATGAATGTCAGACTCATGGGCACGAGCGATTTCAGCCACGGCGTTCAATGGAATGGCGTACAAACGCTGCTCTACGCGGAATAGCAAGGCCTTGATAATAGCGAGAGTCAACGGCAACTGCAGCCGGAAGATTGAGCCTTGCCCGGTGTGGCTTACCACATGTACCGTGCCCTTCAGGCGATGCAAGACGCTTTGCACTACGTCGAGGCCTACGCCGCGGCCGGAAATTTCGGTAATCTCGTCCGCGGTGCTGAATCCGGGGCGGAAAATAAAATCCAGGATGTCCGCTTCACTGAGGCGGTTGGCTTCTTCCTTCTTGAGTAATCCGCGCTCGATGGCTCGAGTCTTAACTTTTTCCGCATCGATCCCCCGCCCGTCGTCGCTGATTTCAACGACGACCTGATTGCCCTGGTGATAGGCCTGCAGGCGGATGGTTCCCCGGGCTGGCTTGCCGCCGCGAGTGCGTTCTTCCGCGCTTTCAATTCCGTGTCCAATGGCGTTTCGAACCAGATGAGTCAGAGGTTCTGCTATGGCATCCAACAGGCTCTTATCTAGAGCCGTGTCTTGCCCATTGAGAACCAGGTTGACCTGCTTGTCACATTGCTTGGCGACGTCGCGAACCATGCGGGGGAAACGCCGGAATAATTGTTCAACAGGAACCATGCGGACTTTCATCACCGAACGCTGCAGATCGTTTAGCACGCGAGACTGAAAGGCCATAGCATCTGCGAAGCGGCCGCGCATGGCTTCCTTGGGATAGCGCACGGCAAATTCGTTAAGCGCTTGCTGCAGCATCGATTTCCCGATGATCAGTTCGCCGACAAGATTGAGCACGGTGTCGATGCGCTCGGCATCGACGCGCAAGACATTCTCGGGCGCCGCTGGACTGGGCCGGGCTGTGATCTCGTGTTCAGGGGGCGAGGGAAGAATGGTTTCGATTTCCTGCGGCGGCTCTTCGTTGGTTCTTGTTTCGACGTTTTCTTCAGGCTGAGTTGCGGGCGCTAGGGTGGGAGCGGTCGGAGTTGTGGCAAGCTTTGGCGCAGCTTCGCCGGCCTTTGCTTTCTGCAATGCTGTCTGGGCCGGAGTTCCGATGCTCTCGATCTTTACCTGCGAAATAATAGTGGGGATGCGGCACTTTGCGGCCAGATCCTCGGCGGTCTTTTTGCTGGCCACCAGCAACTGGAACTGCATGGCGTTCTTGGCCGACCCTGTTTCCGGCCGCGTTCCGAGCACTTCGCCGCATTCCCCGAGCGCTTTCAGAATCAGTTGTTGCGCCGCGATCGGCATTGCGCAGTTGGGATCGACCTGCGCGATAACGTGATACACCTGCTTGCCTTCCTTCAGAGCCGATTGCGTGGCGAGCTTCTCGTATTCAGTCCATTCGACCTGCGGAGCCGAGGCGGCCTGTGCCTTCGAGGCGCGCGGCTTGCGGGTCTTCGGATCTCGCGCCATTTTTCGAATCATCTTTCGCACTGGCTCTGGTGAAGGCAGTTTGGTCCCGTCGCGGTAGCAAGTCAGCATTGCGCTGAACGTATCCGCCGCAGCAAAAGCAACCTCTGCCAGAGCCGTGGGAGCACCGCTGGTCTCGAGGGCTAATGCGTCCTCGAATTCATGCGCCAGTTCGCTGAGTTCGTGATAACCAACCGCGGCAGAGTCGCCCTTGAGGGTATGGACGATTCTGCGAATGGTGCGCACGGTCCCGAGATCGCCAGGTTGCTTTTCGAGCTTCAACGTCTCGTCGTTGAGCGACTGCAACAGCTCCATTGCAGTCTCAAAGAAGAGCTGCTTCAACTCTGCCGCACGTTCATCCGGGAACTGGCTCACGACGCCACCTCGATCTGCTGGTAGGCCGTGCCGGTCTCGCGGTAGACCATGTTGAATTTGTCGGTAAGACCCAGCAGGCTCTCCGCGTGTCCCACGAATAAGTAGCCTCCCGGATTCAAGCAGCGGTAAAACTTCTCAATCAGACGCTTCTGCTCTGCCTCATCGAAATACATCATGACGTTACGGCAGAAGATGACGTCGTTGCGCTGGGGCAGATATTCCGTTTTCAAATTGTGGAAGTCGAAGTGGACCAGTTCCTTGAGCGCCTTCTTGACCGCATAGCGGTCGCCGACCTTATCGAAATGACGGAGGCGGTAGCTGTAGTCCACCGAGGCCATTTGATTTTCTGAGTACGTTCCCTCCTGGCCAGCCCGCAGAACGGAATAGCTGATGTCGCTGGCGAGAATTTCCACCCTCCACGGCGGCGGGATCAAAGGCTTGGGGAATGGCGTGTCATAGCTCGCAGGATTGCGCAGGGAGTGGTAAGACAGCGCATCGGCAACCTGCATGGCCATGGTGTAGGCTTCCTGGCCGGTCGAGCAGCCGGCGCTCCACAGGCGCAAGGAAAAATCCCTGCGCTCCTGCTTGCGGCGAAGAATGTCGTCGAGCACGTGCTTATGGAAAAGATCCAGTTGAGCCTTGTTGCGGAAGAAGCTGGTTTCGTTCACCGTAAGGTTTTCGAGCAGCTTGCTTAATTCTTCTTTTCCTTCCTTGCTGATGAGTAGGCGGTAATAGCTGTAAAACGAGTCCAGCTTGCATTCTTTAAGACGGCGTTGCAAGCGATCTTGCAGGAAGTCGGCCCGGCGCGAGTCAAAATGCATGCCGCATTCCTGATAGACGAGTGTCTGCAGGAGTTTCAGCTCGGGTTCGGTGAGTTGTGCTTGTACGCCTGCTGTCCCCATGCGTTCCTTATGCCATCTCTCCTTGCCTACTTCGAAGCTGCAACGCCTCGGCCGTTCTCTGCAGAAGCGGCCTGGCCTGCAGCGCTTGCTGCTTCGCTCCTCGCCCGCGATCCGCTGAACTCCAGCACCTTGTCAATGTCGAGCAGGACGATCAGGCGCCCTTGGTATTTCCCCAGCCCGGTTACGCAGTTCAGTCCGCCTTCCACAAACTCCGTTGGAGAGGGGTCGATGTCTGCGGTGGGAATCTTTAGTACGTCGGATGCGGAGTCCACAATCAGCCCGCACAAGCGCCCCCGATGTTCGACCACAAGGATTCGATTACGTTTACCCGGAGCAACTGCAGTTTCCCCGAGCCGCTTGCGGAGATCAAGAACCGAAACAATCTTTCCGCGCAGATTGATTACGCCCTCTACGTAGTCGGGCGCGTCCGGCACGGCTGTAATTTCGGGTACGCGGACAATCTCCCGCAGCGCCGTGATGGGTACGCCGTAGGTCTCCCGCCCTACCTTGAAGCCGACAATGTGTAACTCACGATTCATTTCGACTCCGGAGGTTAGTTGTGCGCGCCGGCTGCGGCCTGCCGGGCGTTGCCGCGAACGCCCGCCTTTTCTTCAATACGCGTCGCCACCGATTCCATCTGCTCCAGCATGAACCGGCCCATGGAGTCCAGCAGGTCGCGCGACATTTTGGACATCTGCTCGGCCGAAGCGGCTAGCTCGGTTGAGCCCGAGGTCGTATGCTGGACTAACTCGCGCATCCGTTCCATGGCTTTGACTACCGCATGTGCGCCGGAAGCTTGCTCCTCCACCGCCGAGTTGATTTCATGGGTGATTTCGTTCAAGCGCGTCGTGGCGCGGGCAATCTGTGAAGAGCCGTGCGACTGTTCGTTGGTGGCGGCGCCAATCTCCTGCGCGAACTTATAGACTTCCGTGACTACGTTCGAGATCTTGCGCAGCGCCGTATTCAGTTCCTCTCCGTGTCCCAGCCCCTCGTTCACGATGGAGGTGCTGCGGTTCATGTTTTCGACCGCCTTGCGGGATTCTTTCTGGATGCTTTGGATGAGTTCAGAAATTTCCTTGGTGGACTGGGCCGACTTCTCCGCCAACTTTCTGACTTCATCAGCAACTACCGCGAAGCCCAATCCATGCTCACCGGCGCGGGCTGCTTCGATGGCGGCGTTTAGCGCCAGCAAGTTGGTTTGTTCCGCTAGATCGTCGATCACTTCGATGATCTTGCCGATGTCATCCGCCCTTTGACCGAGTACGTCGATGATTTCGCCCGACGATTGGATAGTCGTGTTGATACGGTTTAATCCATCGGTAGCTTTCTCCATGGTCGCGATACCGTTGTGGACTTCTTCGCGCGAGCGGTTGGAGATGTCGAGCAGGACTTTGGCGGTGTCCGCCACGCGCTGTATGGAGGCGACCATCTGATCGATGGAGGCAGAGGTCTCACTTACGCTCGAAGCTTGGACTTTGGTGCTCTTCACCATGTTCTGCACGTTGACGCTCATTTCGTGCATGGTGCTGGTAACTTCGTCGATGGCCGATGAGGTTTGCAGGCTGATTTTGGCTGATTCGTCGGAGGCTCCCGCGACCTGATTGGACGCGCTGGCCACTTGTTGCGCGGCATCGCGCCCGTTACGCACCAACTTTCTCAGACCCTCGATCATGCGCGCGAAAGCTTTGCCCAGAGTGTCGTTCTTCGACCGAGGCTGGACATCGACGCCCAGATTGCCCCCTGCGATGGCTTCTGAAACGGCAGCCATTTCCCGGAGGTAGGTGACCATGTTGGAAAACGTGCGCGCCAACTCGCCGATTTCATCGCTGCGATGAATGTCGATTTCGTGATCGAGATCACCAGCCTCAGCGATCTGCCGCGCGATCCTCATCAAATCGTTCAGCGAGGAGGAGATGGATCTGGCCGTCGTGTAAGCGATCACGACTCCCAGTCCCAGCGCCAGCAATGTGCTGAGCAATGCGATTACGAACGTAGCTGTACCCGCGGTCTCGTCGGACTTTCTCCGCGCTTCCAGGACTTTCGTGTTTTCGACGTCTGCCACGTCGAGATATTCGGTGGCATTCTTTACCCAGGAAGATGCGTCTTTTTGTAGATAGAAGATCTGAAGCTCAGCTACGGTAGCGTTCCCGCTGTCCACTTCTTTGCGCTTGTCCATCAACGGTGCGGCAAATTCTCGAGCCCAGTTTTGCTCGCTGGCCTGTACTTTTTCCAGTGCGGTCCGCTGTTGTTCGGAGGTCGTAAGGCTCTGGCCGGTCTGAAGTTTTTCCTCGAGCACCCGCATACCATCGTTCAAGCGGTCGACCTCGCGGGTGTCACCGCTGAGCAGGTAGTTGCTCAGAGACAGCCGGTTCTGCATCATCTGGAAGCGGATCTTGTCGGTGGTCGCCGCCATTTGCAGCGCCTGGGACGCGGCCGCTTTGGCGCTATGCTCCCGCTGCACGGCGATGAGGTTGATGAGAAACAGCACCACGACCATCGCAAGGACGGCTCCGAAGTTTAGGTAAAGTTTCTTGCCAATCGTCATTCGCTGTTCCTCCGCTGGTCTCGTTTCCACCCTGCCCCGACAACAGTGTTAACTCTGATCTGCTGCGGGATTCACTACTACTCTCTCCGTGAATCCAGATTCAGTCCGCCTGCCCGGCCTTTTCCGAGCTAGTCCTGAGGTTGGAACTTGAACTCCACGGTTCCGGTGCTGTCAGAATCTGCGGGCTCAAATTTCCACTTCTTCAGTGCATCCATGGCTGCATTGACCAGGATTGGATTTCCCCCGACCACCTTGGTATCTTTCAGGTTCCCGCTGGGCGAGACCACGACCAGCACTTTGACCGTGCCGGTGATGTTCATCCGCCGCGCCAAGTCTGGATACGCGGGAGATACTTTGGTCTTTGTCTTTCTAGTCAATTCCCCTTGCGCCAAGGCGGGTGAGGGGTGGAACGTTGCGGCCACAGCCGCCAAGAGCCCAGCCATTGCCCACCGCCGCATCTGTTGGAAAGACACTGCTCCTCCTGGTGACGTATCCAGTTTCTGCAAAGCAATGTCCTTGCCATGCTGCGGCGGGTCACCGACGTGTGGGAACATCGGGGCTAAACCGCTTTCAATGAACGGTTTGGGTTGATTTTGAACGGGGCGCACCTCCCTACGAAGCGAGTTAAATTCGTCTCACGAGTTCCTCCAGCTCTCACAGTGAGACACTTTGCGACTTTTCCCGAAGATTTCACAGTTCGGCACTCCGATTCGTTATTCCCTTGACTCAAATTGAGATAACGGTCTATTTTTCCTGTATATTCAATTACTTGTACTGTTGATGGTGCTAAGGTGGTACCTTTCTGACCCTGCATGCCGGAGATACGACGGTGCTGGAGAAATCCGGCCCTCGCGCGGACGATGCTTTCCAGAAATTGCTCCTGCGATTTTCTGAGGCGGCTTCCCAGGGAACTCCGGCCCCGGCGCTGATCCGGCTTTTCTGCCAGGCAACGCGCGCGTTCTTTCACGTGGATGGCGCGTACTTCTGGCGTACGGCTTCCCCGGAGGAACTCGTTGGGGCGGAGGCTGACGGTTTGATGGCTACCGAGTTTATTGGCCGGCGTCTCAAAGCGCGCGAGAGCGCGGTTGCCGTGGAAGCCATTCGCCAGCGCAGAACGTTGTACGTCAGTGATCCGGTTCCAAGCCGCTATCCCGTAGCCGCTGAATTCCACGCCAAGTCCCTGATGGCTGCGCCTCTGGTGGTATCGAATGAGGTTATAGGCGCCGCAGTCTTTTTGCAGGCCTCCGAGCCGGATTATTTCAATGACGATCTGGCCGCTAAGGCGACGATCCTCGCGGGGCAACTGGGCACTTTGCTCGAAGCCAACCGGTTGACCCAAGTATCGCGGGAAGGGCATCGCCGAGCGGAGATCCTGGCTGAGGTCGCCCAAGCGGTGCATGCGGAGCCCGACTCTTCCACGGTCGCCCAGGCTGTAGCCGATCGTTTACGGGCTCTATTGCGCACCCGGCTGGTCTGCATTCTCTTACGTCAAGGAAAGACGGTGGGGCTGCACGCCGTTGCTGCGGAATCTCCACAACTGGCAACTTCAGCCCGCGCACGCTTTGACCGCAAAGGGCTGCAATTTGCGGCTGACCTGGCGGCCCGCGCGATTGCCGCCGATGCTCCGATCACAGTTGCCATCGATCCCTTCACGCACGCTCTTGGCGATTTGGTACCCGCTGGCATGTTACTGGCTGCTCCGATTCGTACTTCACGGGCGGAAGGAGCCGTGCTGATTTATCCGCGGAAGGAAGGAGCCTTCAGCGTTGAGGAAAGGTCGCTGCTCTCAGCGGTGGCTGGATTCGGAGCGGTCGCGATCGCCAATGCCGAGCTCTACGGAACCGCTCGCGCTCAGGCTCACGAACTTCATCAACGTCTCAACCTCCTGTCAGAATTGAGCTCGGTCGGGAATCTTGATGAATTCTTGCGGCAATTCGTGGTTCGCGCTGCCGACTTCCTGGGTTTTGGCCGGGCCTTTGTCGGACTGCTGGAGGGGGGAGTTTTCCGAGTGCGCTGGGGAGCCGAAAACGGCCAACCCGGCCCCGTCGACGAGATATTTCCGGATGGAGTCGCGAGCCGCGCTCTATTGAATAAGGAGCCATTCTGGGCCAACGATCCCGCGAAGACCCCAGGCACCAACCTTGAAATGATTCTCAAGTTCAAGGTGCGTCAACTACTTGCCGTGCCCCTCCTCGGAGCAGGGGGAAGGGTATTGGGAGTTCTCGGGGTTCTCGACCGCATGGACCGCACGGGAATTTCGCAAGAGAACGTACGTTCCGCGCAAGCCCTGGCAGCTCAGGTTGCGGTAACACTCGAGGCAGCTCGGAATCTCCATCTTTCCGAGCAACACCGCTGCCGCGCCGAAGCCTTAAAGGGGCTCGCGCTGGAGTTGAACTCCCACCTTCGCCTTCCCGAGTGCGCCAAGAATTTCGTGACCCGCGCTGTCGATCTGATGGGGGCTCGAGCCGCGGCATTCGCCGTCCAGCAGGGCTCAGATCTCGAAACCATCGTGCTCCATGGAACCTCGATTCCTGATGCGCAACTGATCTCCTTGCTGCGCCGTTTTGACCACGCACTGGTCGATGCATTGGCGCATCATCTCCCGGAGATCGTTTCCGCGAGCGCCGACGAGTTGTTCGGTCCCGAGCTGAGTTCGCTTCTAGGCTGGAAAGATTGCACCCTGATCCGATTGCTCGGTTCATCGGGGGATCTGGTCGGAGTCTTGTGTCTCGCGAACCGCAGCAAGCCCTTGCAGGAAGAGGACGAACAACTCCTGCAGGCCATCGCCGCCCAAGCCTCGGTTGCCCTGGAGAATGCGCGGCTCTTCACTCGCATGGACCAGGCGAACCGGCATTGGATCGAGATCTTCGACGCCATTACCGACTTCATCGTCGCCCACGATCAATCCGATCATGTTCTGCGGGTCAATCGCCCTCTGGCCGATTTCATTGGCGTTCAGCCGCATGAACTCATCGGCGTGAACATGGGTGCCCTGTTGGCGATGGGAAGCGATGCGCCGCTGCAGGCATGTCCTTTCTGCCGCTCGATTACCGATGCAACCACCGATGAATACGTTCTCGCCGTTCTCGACCGAACTTATCTTGTATCCACATCGCGGGTGCATGGGGCAAGCAGCGAAGGCCTGCAGACGATTCACGTGCTTAAGGACATTACGGACCGCCGTGAAGCCGAACGCCGCTATCGTGAACTGTTCGACAACATTCAGGAAGGAGTATTTTTCTCGACTCCCGACGGCCGCTTCATCGAAGTCAACGACGCTTTAGTCCGCATGCTCGGCTATCGCAACCGAGAGCACCTGCTGCAGGCTGATGTACGCACCCAAGTGTGCTTCTCCACCCAACAGTATCAGGAGCTCGCCGGGCAGATGCAGCAGTACGGCACGGTGCGGAATCATGAACAAACTCTGCGCCGTCATGACGGATCGCCGGTTCATGTCCTGATCAACGCTTTTGCTGTGCGCGATGCCCAGCAACGCATCGTTCAGTACCGCGGCGTGATGCTGGATATCAGTGGCCTGAAGACTTTCCAGTCCGAACTGCAGCGTGAGCGCGATTTCTCCGGCAAGATCCTGAACAATACTCAGAGCCTGATCCTGGTCGCGGACACCGCCGGGCTTGTCAGCTACGCGAATCGCCGCTGGTATGACATGGGTTATCAGCAGAACCAACTGCTGAGCCGGCCTCTGGAAGAGCTCATCGTTCCCGCACGGCGTCAGGCGCTGAATGAAGCGTTTGCCTCAACGCTGGCAGGCCAGCAGATCGATAACTTGGAAGTGCAGATCGTCTACGGCGAAGGCCGCGTCGGGCATTTCTCCATGAACCTGAGTCCTATGCGGGACGAGCAGGGCAACGTTGCCAGCATTGTTGTCGTCATGAGTGACATCACCGACGCCGCCACGTTGCAGGCCAAACTGCTGCACGCGGAAAAGATGGCGGCTGTGGGACAGTTGGTCTCCGGGGTCGCTCACGAAGTCAACAACCCGTTGACCGCGATTCTGGGTTTTTCCGATCTGCTCATGGAGAACCCGGAGATCCCGGAGAGCGCCCGTAAAGACTTGCACGTCATTCTAGAGCAAGCTCAACGTACAAAGCAGATCGTGCAGAATCTGCTGAGCTTTGCACGTCAAATGCCCCCGCAACGCAAACCGGTGCAACTCAACGGCATTCTCGGCCGCACGGTGCAGTTGCGCGCCTACGACCTCCACAGCCGGGGAGTCGAAGTGGTCGAGCAACTCAATCCGGAGTTGCCCCTGGCAATTGGCGATGCCCACCAGTTACAACAGGTGTTCCTGAATATTCTTAACAATGCCTACGACGCCGTGCGCGATACAGGACGCCCCGGTCGCATCGAAATCAAGACCACGAACCGAGGCGGTTTTGTCGAGGTTCTGTTTCGCGACAACGGCTATGGTATCTCTTTTCCGGAGCGCATCTTTGACCCATTCTTTACCACCAAGGAAATTGGCAAGGGCACGGGTTTGGGCCTGAGCATCTGCTATGGCATTGTGCGCGAACACGGAGGCGAGATTCTTTGCCATAACAACGCGGATGGCGATGGTGCGACGTTTATCGTGCGCTTGCCCGCAGTTCCGGAAGTGGCCTCAGCCGGCGCAGCCGCAGGAGTCATTCCAGCATGACCGCGACCCCACCTCTTGCGAATCCCACGGCTCTGCCCGTCCTGCTCATCGAAGATGAACCGGCCGTGATGGCATATGTACGCGCCACCCTCGAACGAAGTGGATACGCGGTCGTATGCACGGAATCCGGAGCCGAAGGTTTACGGCTTCTCGAGTCCGAGGAATTTCTGGGTGTGGTCTCGGATATGCGGACGCCCGGAGGCGTCGACGGTGCCGATGTGCACGCGTGGTTGAGCCGCCACCGTCCTGGTCTCGCTGCGCGCATCGTTTTCATAACTGGCGATATTGCCAATGAAGACACCGTCGCGACCCTGCGTAAGACCGGCGCGCCTTGTGTGGAGAAACCATTCCGGGTTCAACAGTTTATTTCAGTCATCGAGAAGACTATGGGGAAGGCACCGTGAGCGAAGATTTACGTATTCGTTTGTTGATCGTTGACGATGAGCAGAGCATCCGCCGTCTGTGCATGACTGTGGGGGAGGCTCTCGGCTACACCTGCATGGAAGCTAACAGTGGCGAAACCGCGCTCACTCTGCTTGAAGAACAACCCGCGCACATGATTCTCACGGACATGGTTATGCCCAACATGTCCGGACTCGAGTTTCTGGAGAAAGTGAAGAAACTGCTGCCGCGCAGTGAGGTCGCGGTCATGACCGGCCACGGCTCCATTGAAACCGCCGTGCAGGCGATGAAGCTTGGAGCCTACGACTACATCGGCAAACCATTTTCTCCGCTCGAAGAACTGCGTCTGTTCCTTCGAAGGATGGCCGAAAAGGTCCACTTGGTGGAAGAGAACCAGTTCTTGCGCGAACGCGTGGATACAGAATCCGACCTGCACGGTATTGTCGGCTCTTCGGCCAAGATTCAGGACGTGCTACGCATGGTTTCTCGGCTGAAAGATACCCGCACCCCGGTGCTCATTTCCGGCGAAAGCGGCACCGGCAAGGAATTGGTTGCACGCGCCATTCACTTCCGCGGCTCCTTCGCTAATCGCCCGTTTGTTGCGGTCGACTGCGGTTCGCTTGTGCCTACGCTGATCGAGAGCGAACTGTTCGGCTACGAAAAAGGCGCCTTCACCGGAGCGCTTCGATCGAAGACGGGACTATTCCAGTCGGCCAATGGCGGCACCATCTTCCTCGACGAAATCGGGGAGTTGCCGCTGGAGATGCAAGCCAAGCTGCTGCGCGTTCTACAGGAGAAAGAGATTCGCCCGGTGGGCAGCAATCAGAAGGTGAAAGTGGACGTCCGCGTCGTAGCGGCCACGAACCGAGATCTTGAAACCGAATACCGTAACGGCACTTTCCGCAAGGATCTCTACTTTCGCTTGAACGTGGTTACCGTCCATTTGCCATCGCTGCGTGAGCGCCGTTCTGACATTCCCATGCTGGCGCACTGGTTTCTCGACCGTCACGCCCCTGATAACTCGATGCAGGTCACCAACGCCGCTATGAAATGCCTGCTGCAATACGATTGGCCGGGAAACGTGCGCGAGTTGGAAAACTGCATTGAGCGCGCCGTGGCTCTGGGCGACGGCAAACTCATCGATCTCGGGGATCTGCCGCCCACAATCGCGTCGGCTTCGCCTTCCTCGGAAACCGCGACCGGGATGCTCACGAGTGCAGTTTCCTCTACTGATCTTGAGGACATTGAACGGGCAACCATTGAGCGTGTATTCGAGCAGGTCAAGGGTGACAAGGCGCTGGCTGGCAAGATGCTCGGGATCAGCCGTGCCACGCTGTATCGCAAGCTCAAACGCTATAACATTGGTGGCCGTCAGGAGATCGGGCAAAGTCAGGCCCTGCAGTAGCAGAGTTTCTGGGTGTATCTCACCCAGTTGCGAGCTGCGAATCAATATCCGAGATTACAGGCACGCTGGCGCTGATCGTAGTGCTGCCCGGCTTCGATCCAATGGAGATCGTACCCTTCATCAGCCTTATCCGCTCCTGCATGCTGACCAGACCCAGGCCGCTGCCCTTCATCGCTGATTCGAGATCGAAGCCCACGCCGCTATCACTGACGGTTAGGTGAATCTCACCCTGAGTTCCCCAAAGCTCGACGGCGAAGCGGGATGCCCGGCTATGCTTTGCCGCATTGTGCAAGGCTTCCTGCAGAACGCGGAACAGGCAGAGAGACACGTCCGGCGGAACCGGCCCTGACAAATCGTGGCTTCTAAAATCAATCTCCGCCTTCTGCTGCACCCCGAACTCTCGGCAAAAGCCTCTCATTGCTGCCACGATGCCCAGATATTCCAGCCGCGGAGAATGCAGTTGATGGGACAGAGCCTGGATATCCGTCGCGATGTCGGAGGCTTGTTTCTGCAGTTCGTCCAACCGCTTGAGAACCTCTGTGTTCGAGTCCGGAACGTCCATCTTGAGCCGTTCCAACTCGATTGCGAGCAAGCCCAGACGTTGATTGATGTCGTCGTGAAGATCTCGGGCAATCCGGGTACGTTCCTGCTCTTGCGCTTCAATCAACCTGCGGCTCACGTTGGAAAGCGCCTCGTCGGCAACCTTGCGCTCCGTAATGTCCTCTACCAAGGCGACGACCATGGGATGCCCGCCATTACCGCGCTTCAGAAGCGAGACGTTGAGCCGCCCCCAGATCCGGGCGCCATCCTTTCTCACATACCGCTTTTCCAACGAATAATGATCAATGGCGCCTCTTCGCAGCCGCTGAAACAAAGCCCAATCGTCTTGGGAATCTTCGGGATTGGCAAACTGGTCGCAACTCATGCCGCATAGCTCTTCTTTCGGGTACCCGAGCATGCGGCAAAGCGCTGGATTTGCGAGCAACACCTTCCCCTCCAGGTCCTCCACGGCAATTCCCAATGACGCCTCCTCGAAGAGATGGCCAAATAACTGTTCGCCTTCTTCTCGAGATTTTCTAAACCTCACGGCGTTTCTGTTTGCGGTAACCATGTCACCTCGGCAAAGCGTAGCCTCGCTTCTAACCTGGTCGAGTTAGGCGCACACGTCCACTGGGTTCTACCTGCCTTTGAAGAATTCAACATAGACTAGGACCGACAGAGCCCATGCCACTACGACAATCGCAATCTTTTTCCACATAGCGCACCCGCGTTCCGGGAAGCTGCATCGCTGGATTATAGCCCACACACAGTAGGTGCACCCCCTTCTTTGAATCGCTATCGACTATACGACCTATCGCAGGTCAGGTATTAAGGCTCTCGCCCTTGTTACAAAAGTAGAACAGGTGGAAAATAGGACAAGCGGAAGATTTGGCAAGCGTTTTGCTATGTTTCAACTGCGGCCTTACGCGTCGAAGGTACAGTGTGTTCCTGATGTTCTCTGGCCAGCCAAAGGACCTATAATGTTGGGCAAGCCGATGTTAGGCTTGGAGACGAACTAATCTCCAGCGTTGCTTTTGGGGGTAAACAACCCTACTCGGTTCATCACCCGTCTTATAGTCGATCCGTGCGCGCCCTATAAACTTTTGGTCATAACAGAAAGCTTTCATGCGCTGGCTAAGTCTTCGACTCATTGTCTCGCTGATTGTCGGTATCACGCTGGTCTCGCTGGCCTTTTCCTACAAAGAAGTGCAGCGGGAGAAGCTTGCTCTTCGCAGGGATCTGGAACGACGCGCAGCCGTCCTCGGGGAGAGTCTCGCCGGATATATTGAACCTTACCTTGAGAAGCAATCTCCGCGTCAGCTTCAACGGATTGTCGATCGGTTCGGCAATCGCGAACGCCTGGAAGGGATGGCGATCTACGATAAGGCAGGTGCCGTGCTTGCAGCAACTCCTGGCCTGCCCGATCGCCTTGGTCAGCAACCGCCCCTGGTGGCTCAGGCAATCGCAAGCAACCAAGGTTCAGGCCAGTTCAGTCGCCTCGGGCAAGCTTCGGTTCACATCTACGCCTATCCTTTGCGACAACACGACGAAGCTGTCGGTGGACTAGTGATCGTCCACGACGCCGGCTACATCAATACCCAAAGCACGCGCATGTGGCGCGAAGCCTTTGTGCGGGTCTTGGTGCAGGTCTTATTGATCACGCTGATTACTCTCCTGATTGTCCGTTGGAGCATTGTTGGGCCGATCGCAAAGGCCGCACAATGGATGAAAGCGTTAAGAACGGGCAAGGGGGCAATGCCCTCCCAAGCCCCGGACCTGGATCTGTTGCGCCCTCTGGCCCGTGAAATGCAGACCTTTGCAGCGAGTCTGATGGCTGCGCGTTCGGCGGCCGAAGCGGAAGCCCAGCTGCGCGAGACCGCAGAAAGCGTCTGGACCGCCGAGCGTCTCGGAGTCCATGTGCGCAGCAAACTTGCCAACAGCGCGCTGATCGTGGTGTCAAACCGTGAGCCTTATTCGCACACCCGAAAAGGAGAGAAGCTCGAAATCGTGGTCCCTCCTAGTGGCCTGGTCACTGCTCTCGAGCCGATTTTGTGCGCCTGCAACGGCAAATGGGTAGCCCACGGAAGCGGTGATGCGGACCGCGAAGCTGTGGATGCTAACGATCATTTGCGAGTTCCACCCGACGATCCGAAGTACACGCTGCGCAGAGTGTGGCTGACCAAGGAAGAGGAAGAAGGCTATTATTTCGGCTTCTCCAACGAGGGGCTATGGCCGCTTTGTCACATCGCGCACACTCGGCCTATCTTTCGCACATCCGACTGGGATGCCTATCGCGAGGTCAATCAGAAGTTCGCCGATGCTGTGCTGGAAGAAATGGCGGACGGCGAACAACCGCTGTTGCTGGTCCAGGACTATCACTTCGCGCTTTTGCCGCGCTTAGTAAAGAAACAGCGTCCGGACGCGCGGGTCGCAATCTTCTGGCACATTCCCTGGCCCAATGCAGAGGCATTCGGCATCTGCCCATGGCAGCGCGAATTGATCGAAGGAATGCTCGGAGCGGACTTAATCGGCTTTCACATCCAGTCGCATTGCAATAATTTTCTCCAAACCGTGGACCGCACGCTCGAATCGCGAATCGACTGGGAACACTTTGCCATCGATCGTGAAGACCATCGCACTGTCGTGAAGCCCTTCCCGATCAGCGTGGATTTCCAGCAGATCTCCAGCAGTCCCCGGTCGGGTGAATCTCCCTATACCGAACGGGTCAATTTGCTGCGAGGGTTGGGCGTAAGCGCGTCGTTTCTCGGAATGGGAGTTGATCGCGTGGACTACACCAAGGGAATCCTCGAGCGATTCCTTGCCATTGAACGATTGCTGGAAAAATATCCAGCCTATCAAGGCAAGTTTACCTTCGTGCAAATCGGAGCGCCGAGCCGAACTCACATTAAGCGCTACCACGATCTGCTCGGCGAAGTAGAGGCAGAAGCCGACCGTATCAACTGGCGCTTTCAGGATGGATCCTGGAAGCCCATCGTATATCTTCAGCGGCACCTCAGCCACGAGGAGGTCGAGAAGTATTACCGTGCAGCGGATGTTTGCCTGGTCACGTCACTGCACGACGGAATGAACCTGGTGGCGAAGGAGTTTCTGGCTGCGCGTGACGACGAGCAAGGCGTGCTCATCCTGAGCCGCTTTACCGGGGCGGCCCGCGAACTCAATGACGCCCTGATCGTTAATCCTTACGACATCGAGCAGATGGCCGAGGCCATTCGCATCGCTCTCGAACTGCCCGCCGAGGAACGCCAGGCACGAATGCGGCGCATGCGGCGGGTCGTGCAAGAACATAACGTCTACCGCTGGGCAGGCAATCTCATCGCCGAACTCAGCAACGTGCGCCTTGCGCCCGAGAGCATTGAAGCCATGGCAGGACTCAAGGGCTTCAGCGCCGGCACCGGTCATTGATTCCTAGGGTGGACCACGCCCAGAGAATCTTCCTCCGTAAGCAACCTCTGAAGGGCTTCAGCCACACCTGCCCCGTCTTCGCCCGACGTGACTAGCTGAACTTGTTCTTTCAAACTTGGAATTGCGTTAGCAACAGCCACCGAAAGTCCGCAAAGACTCAAGAACGCGAAGTCGTTTTCTGCATCCCCGATTCCCACAACGCTGGCGCTCTCCACCTCCAACTCAGCCAATGCAGCCCGGAATCCCGTGCCTTTATCCGTTCCGGCAGGAAGAACCATCACGGACTCCCGATTAAGAATAATCTGCCAATCGAGCCCAAGTTCACGGATTGCGTGCTTCACCGCTGCATCGTGAGGTTTCACCGTGGCAACAATACAACGGCCTACCGAAAGAGGATTCACGCCAGATCCTCGAAGCATTTCCACGAACTTTGTCGGAGGAGTCTTGGCCAGAGGCTTTTCCTCTCCCGTGGACGGGTAATAAAGTAGGGCTCCGTTCTCCGCAACAATTAGATCAAACAGATGCAGTTCGCGGAACACACTCTGCAAGCTCTCGAGTTCGCGGCCGGTGATCAGGACGAGCTTGCGGCCGGACTTCCGTACGCGCTGCAACGCCTTCAAGGTATCTTTGCCGACGCGCCCGTTGCTTGCCAGTGTTCCGTCGTAGTCCGTCGCAACCATCCGAAATCGCATTCCCATCCTCCAAGCCCACAAGGACCAGAGTGACATAGATGCGCTGGGTACCGAAAGCAGCTAGTGGGGCACACTTAGTGCATCCGGTACTTAGAAGAGCGGGCAACCCCGGCGATAGTGTGGTTGAGCTCCGCTACAATCTAAATCAGGGATCGTACGGCTACGCCTCCGGATTGCGGACGGAGCCCGGGGAGAAAAATCTCGATTGTCATTTGCCAGCAGACGAACGTTTCTTCAAGTTGCGGCCGGTGCTGTCGTCACCGGCGCTGTGGTCCTCGCCGAAGACACCATAATTCTTGAGCCGAACCGCCCCATCCTGAAGTCGATCGAGATTGGGCTAAGCCGTTTGCCGGCGGCCTTCGACGGATTCACTATCGTGCAGCTCAGCGACTTTCACTATGACGTTTTTTCGGCGGTGCCCATGAGAGCTGCGATCGAGATCGTCAACCGCCTGCATCCGGATCTCATCGTGCTGACTGGCGACTTTGTTACAGTTCCGCCCCTTCATCGCCGCTTCCACACCGCGAAGGGAGCGGCACGGGCTTCCGAACCCTGCGCCGCTCTTCTGTCCGAATTGCGCTCACGTCTCGGGATTGTTGCTGTTCTAGGAAATCATGATGTGGATGCGAACGCTCCGATGATTACCCACACGCTCGATTCCCATGGCATTCCCGTTCTCCGCAACCGCTCCATGCCCATTGAGAAGGGTCGATCACGAATCTGGTTGTGCGGTTTGGATTCCATCTGGGAAGGGGATCCGGACATGGATCTCGCACTGCACGGAGTCCCCTCCGACGAACTGGTTGTCCTACTGGTGCACGAGCCGGACTTTGCCGATGAAGCCGCATATTACCCCGTGGATCTTCAGCTCTCCGGGCATTCGCATGGCGGGCAGATCTGGATTCCAGGGATTGGTGCTCCCTGGCTGCCGATGCTGGCTCGCAAATATCCACGTGGCCTGTACCGGATTGGCCCGTTGACCCTGTACACGAATATGGGTCTTGGCACGATTCGTCTGCCAATGCGGCTGAACTGTCCCCCCGAAGTAACGCTATTTACCCTGCGCTCGGGTGCATGATGATGGCCCGAAGGCCGCAGCGCCCTCTATGAAGCCAGCTGTGCAAAAGATTCAGTCGGGTCCGAAGTAACCTGAAGGGCAAGGTTTTCGCCCGAGCTTTCCTCTTTGCCTCCAGTCAAATTGGTTAGTTGACATTTAGGCCCGGCGATTACTTACGAGCTATATCAAGTATTACTCTCCACCAAATTTCTATTACCAAAGTGACGTTTACAGAACCAGGAGGCGGAGCTACGATCCAAGGGTAGTTTGGCAGTTCTGGGGGAGGGCTGCCGAGGCGTCCTAAACTGACAAGTTTAGGACGTTTTTATTTGCCCCCTCGTCGACCGAGACTAGGCCCGAGACGAGAGAAGCCGGAGCCCGGAATCTGTTGCTTGCGACTTCTGCCACGCCGCTGCATCCAATGGAGTGATAAGATTTACTAGGCCCATCGATAGATGGGCTTTTATACTGTTTCGCTGGGCACGCCCAACGCGGATGCCCCGCTGGGGGAAATTATGGCAGGCAACGGAATACTTGAAGTAACCGATTCGAACTTTGACCAGGATGTTCTCAAGTCAGAGACTCCCGTGCTGGTCGATTTCTGGGCTGTCTGGTGCGGACCCTGCCGTGCCATTGCTCCGATTGTGGAAGAGCTGGCCAAGGACTATCAGGGTCGGGTGAAAGTCGGCAAGATGGACGTCGACAACAACAGTGCGACACCCATGCGTTATGGCGTGCGTGGTATCCCCACTTTGCTGGTGTTCAAAGGTGGTCAGGTGAAGGAACAGATTGTTGGCTACGTTCCGAAGGAAACCATTCAGAAGGCGATCGATAAACACCTGGCATAACCCGTCGATCGTCCGTGGTCTTTGGTTCCTGGTCAGAAATTTGAGGCGCCTGGCTGAGCCGGGCGCTTTGTTTCTTGAGATCCCACGTCTCAGTCTTCATCGTGAGCTGAGGCTGGCGGCTGACACCTTGGACTTCAATACTTCCTCAACACGCCAATCACACGTCCTTGCACATCGACGGACGCAGCCGGCACAACGATTGGCTGCATGTTGGCATTAGAAGGCTGCAGCCGAATGTTGTCGCCATCCCGATAAAAACGCTTCAGGGTGGCGTCCGCTCCTCCGACGAGCGCGACCACGATGTCTCCGTTGTGGGCCGTCTTTGCCTTTTCGACCAGTACGTAGTCTCCGCTCATGATGTGCTCGTCCTGCATGGATTCGCCTCTTACCTCGAGCACGAATACCTCCTTCGAGCGGACGAAATCTGCCAGGGAAATCGTTTCCGGGTTCTCGACGGCTTCGATTGGCTGACCGGCAGCGATCCGCCCCAGGAGCGGAAGCACCATCGTGGTATTCACTGACATCGCTTGCTTGAGGCGGCCCTTTGGTGGCAGGAGATCGATGGAGCGGCTGCGGTTGTAATCGCGTGTGAGCAGGGCCTTCTTTTCGAGGTTCGAGATGTGCTTGTGCACCGTAGCCAGCGAACTTAGCCCGAGGCCCTCTCCAATCTCTTCGAACGATGGAGAGTAGCCGTGCTTCTGTACGAACTCGGAGATGAAGTCGTAGACTTGTCGTTGCCTGCGTGTAATCGCCATGACGCCATTGTAAGCGAATGAAAGGCGAAGTCAAGAACTTTGCAGATTCACCCAGGGTCAAGGCGAAATCGACGGAGGCATTGCCAGCAACGTCTCTACAACCATCCGTTGTAGAAACCTAGCTTGCTACGTCTCAGGCGGTCGTAACTTTTCGTGCCCTGTCGCAATCCAATGAAAGAACTCATAAGGAGAATTTATGGCTGAAAAAATCACGAAATCTGAAGAAGACTGGAAGAATCAGCTATCGCCCGAGCAGTACGTCGTAACTCGCAAAGCGGGCACGGAACCGGCCTTTACCGGCAAATACTGGAAGACCAAAGACGCGGGCACGTATGCATGCGTGTGCTGCGGTCAGCCGCTGTTCAGTTCGGAAACCAAGTTTGATTCCGGTACGGGCTGGCCAAGCTTTTTTGAGCCGATCGATAAGACTGCGATCGCGGAAGAGACTGACAACGCCTACGGAATGGTGCGAACCGAGGCTCGATGCGCTCGCTGCAACGCTCACCTGGGCCACGTATTTCCTGATGGTCCGGCCCCGACCGGTCTGCGCTATTGCATGAATTCTGCGGCGCTCGATTTGAAGCACGACGAAACCAAAAGGAAGTAGGGACGGTATAAGATCTGTGGGAGAAGTCTAAAAGATGAGCATGACTACCCTCCAGAGCAGGCCAGAAGAACTGATTCGTTGTCTCCTGGAAGGAACCTCCTCGAAAACCGGGCAGGACTTCTTCCGTGCTTTGGTGCGCTCCACTGCCATGGCGATGGAGGTAGCTGGAGTTTGGGTCACGGAATATCTGGCCGATCGCAAGGTTCTACGGTCGCTGGCGTTTTGGCTGAATGATCGCTACATCGAGGATTACGAGTACAAGCTGGCCGGAACGCCGTGCGAGGTGGTGATCGAGAAAGGAGTTCTCGTTCACTATCCCGATCGCATCATCGACCTGTTCCCCAATGACGCTGATCTGACGACGCTCAGCGCCGTCAGCTATGCAGGCGTTCCCTTGCTCAAGCCGGACGGTACGGTGCTTGGACACCTCTCGGCACTGGACACGAAGCCTCTCAACCTCTCGCCAGAGGTTGAATCTGTGTTCCGGATTTTTGCCTCGCGCGCTGCGGCTGAACTCAACCGGATCCGCGCGGAGTCCGCAATCCACGAAAGCGAAGATCGCTTCTCGAGGCTGTTCGAGAGCGCTATGGATGCTATCTTCGAACTAGACGAGCACTTCCGCATACAACGAGCCAACGAATCAGCCGCTTCGATCTTCGCTTTTCCTCCCGAATCCCTCATAAATAAGAGGTTGACGGATCTCCTGAGTCTGAGCAGCGCGCAGAAGTTGGGTACCGTCGTCGACGAACTCAAAACGCAGGGCCAGCACTTTGCCTGGGTGCCGCGCGGGTTCGACGCGGTCCGCTCTGACGGTTCGCTGTTTCCGGCCGAGGCGAGTATCTCCAGGTTCGATCTCGCCGGGCGGTCTCGGTATAGCGTGATTCTCCGCAACGTGGAGGACCAGTTGGCGGCTGAGAGCCGCCTCCGTGAACTGGAGGAGGAAACTGCTTACCTGCAGAACGAAATTGCGGAATGGCAGCATGGCGGCGAGATAGTCGGAAACAGTCCGGCAATCCGAGCCGTGGTAACTGCCGTTCATCAAGTGGCACCCACCTTGGCTACGGTTCTGATTGAGGGCGAAACCGGCACCGGGAAGGAACTCGTAGCCCGGGCGATTCATCACCAGAGCCAAAGGGCGGGGAAGCCATTCATTCGGGTGAACTGTGCAGCCATTCCGGCGGCGCTCTGCGAAAGCGAGTTCTTTGGCCATGAGAAGGGCGCCTTCACAGGTGCGGCGAACCGGCGTACTGGGCGGTTCGAACTGGCGCAGAACGGAATTATCTTCCTTGACGAAGTTGGCGACTTGCCCCTCGATCTGCAACCCAAACTTCTGCGGGTCCTACAGGAAGGCGAGTATGAGCCCGTCGGCAGTTCCCAGACGCGGAAAGTCGACGTGAGGGTTATTGCGGCTACGAATCGGAGCCTGGAGGCCGAAGTGGCTGCTGGCCGCTTTCGCGAAGATCTTTACTACCGCCTGCACGTTTTTCCTATCCCAGTTCCACCCTTACGCGATCGAGAGGCCGATGTGGAGATTCTCGCTCGGATGTTCATCGATCGCTACTGCTCGAGCACGGGCAGGCCGAGCCTCGAAATGACCCCTGACTGCTTGCGACGCCTTCGTTCCTACCACTGGCCGGGCAACGTGCGGGAGCTGGAAAACGTCATCGAGAGGGCAGTCATCATCGCGCGAGACGGCCAGTTGGCGCTGCGTGACGTGCTGCCACTTGATAGCCTGCGCCCTGTCCGAGACAGCGGACACTCCGGTGCCTCCCCGACGCTCCGAACCAAGGCTGAGCTTCGGGAGCTAGAACGTGAAACCCTGACCCGCGTGCTGCAACAGACCAACTGGAGAGTTGCCGGCGATCACGGAGCCGCTCGCGTCCTGGGCATTCCTCCGTCTACCCTCTCCTCTCGAATGAAGGCTCTCCGCATACAACGACCGAAATAAGATTCTCCATCGTCGCTGCTCACGAAAATCGCTCACGAGAAATCGTAACTTGCGAGAAATCGTAAGTTGCCTTTACCGTCGCATGCCCCGAAGTCATAGATGCCAATCACAATTGATGTAAAAGGCTCTGGCACTCCCTTTGCCTATAGACAAGGCGATAACCAACGCCGCAGTTCCCCCGGGAGAAGGAGCCACAATGAAACTCGAACTAACGAACAAAACGAACGGTGTCGACACGAGCCGCCTGAAAGAAACGGTCGGCGCCGTCAAAACCACGCCAGAACTTGGCGGTTTCAAATTCCGCATCGAGAATCGCTGGATCGATGGCGGCGAGAACCGGTCTGAAGTGAACTCATTCTACGGCTGCGGACAGGACCAGTCGCGCAAAGCAGGCTTCACACTCGAAGCGGACGAACCGGAAATCTTGCTGGGCCGCGACAAAGGGGCCAATCCAGTTGAGCACCTGCTGCATGCTCTAGCGGCTTGCGTGACTACCTCCATGGTTTATCACGCGGCAGCGCGTGGTATCGCCATCGAACAGGTTGAAACCTCGCTTGAGGGCGATCTCGACTTGCAGGGTTTTCTGGGGCTCGATCCCACGGTTCGAAACGGCTATCAGCACATCCGGCTGAAACAACGAATCAAAGCGAATGTAACGGACGCACAGCTGAAGGAACTCAGCGGCCTGGGTCCGACCTTTTCGCCGGTCTTCGATTCCATCGTGAAGGGAGTTCCTATTTCCGTCTCGGCCGAACGGATGAAGTAGCCCGGCGGCCCTCCCCTGTTTAGCTATGGCTGGATCGCAACCAGAAATCGAGCACTTAAACTCTCTTGACTCTAGATCGTCACAAAAACACAAACTAAACTGAAGAGGACAGAACAAAATGACAATTTGCAGGCAATGGATGTTGGGTATTTTGATCTTCGCTGGCGCGACGCTCGCGCTGGCGCAAACGAATCCACCGTTAGTAACTCCACCGACTGTGGCTCAGGTCATCGCCCTCGACGAATGCGATCCCACCACCTTCAATCAAGCACTTGGCGCCGACTTCTGCAAGAACGTCTCGCTCGGTGCGTTCACTACGTTGAACGACTTGTTTACAGAAGCACAATCTGGTCATCCCGACAAGAAGTGGGACTTTGAACCAGACACGCTTCACATCAAGCAAGGCACCACGATCAGCATAGTTGACCAGGGCGGTGAGCCGCATACCTTCACTGAGGTCGCGCAGTTTGGCGGTGGCTTTATTCCACAACTCAATGGGCCGGGAGAAACCACAATTCCCGAATGCGCCGGCGGCTTTGACAAGGTCAAGGTGGCCCGAACCCGAATGCTGCAAGGGAGCACAATCCAGATCCCGGGCTTGTCGAAAGGCGAACACGTTTTCCAATGCTGCATTCACCCCTGGATGCGGGTGAAAGTCATAGTGAAGTAACCCCGGCACGCGAGCTGAATCTGTAAATTCAACCCAAAACAAAAAGGGCACTGTGGATACTAATCCCCAGTGCCCCGAAGCCCTTCTATCTCTCTTAGTTCGACTCGTTGTACATGACTTTGCTGCCGTGCGACAGAGTTGCGGATGTCCCTGAGGCGGCTGCGGCGACCGCGACCTTCGGGGGTTCGGCGGGCTTCACGGCTTCAGTTTGCTTCGACTGCGCTTTCTCATTCTGGTGTTGTTCGGCGCGAACTTCGACGGCGCCCTTCAGCACCGCTCCATCTTCGACGCAGATACGTGGGGTTACGACGTCCCCGGTGAGAGAGCCTTCGCTGCGGATGTCCAAACGGTCCGTGCAATGAATATTGCCCGTCACCGTGCCCATAATTACTACTTCCTTGGCATTGATATTGGCGACGATCACTCCGCTGCGCCCTATGCTGACGCGGCTGTCGGCGAAATTAACGGTGCCCTCGATGCGGCCATCGACATAAAGCGCTTCTGCGCCGCTGACCTCGCCCTTGATGACTACCGAGCGTCCGATCGTAGCTTGTTCCATCGAGGAAGAAACGTTCTTGGGTGGTGTATAGGTGTTGGGGCTCGGAGAAAATTTAGGTGCGTTCGTTGGGTTCAGTGTGGACTGCAGCATCGAGTTCGGCCTTCCTTGTTCCGTGCGGCTCATTCGAGCGCAGCCGCATGCGGCGCGTGTGAAATGGTGGCCATGGGCCAAATTCACTATCGCACGGGCTTTGGTAATAGAGGAGGTTACGGAAGAACAGGACCCTCAGCGATTGGATTATTCATGATTCATCTCGCAGACGGCGGAGCGCTCAACAGAGTGGAGAGTATCTTGTGGCTGCCCGATTCACGTCCGCTAGAGGTCTGTATACTCGGGAATGTAGTCCTTAAAGAGACCTGTACCGGCATACAATGTCCGTATCGGCACCCGATCCGCGTTCTTGCTTGTTCGGACCCACTCCCAGGCAGAATCGATTTCTGACATTGTGAAATAGCGGGTCTCAGCCTGAAGAACGGCTGTTCCAGCCAGGACCATTGCGACCACTTCTTCCCATTTGTCGGCACCCACTACCGCCATTCTCGCGATGTGGTCGGTATATCTTTGTAGAAAACGCATTTCGTTCCAACGTGCCTTCCAATCCGCACTTTCCATCTGGGAAAGATCCGCGAGAATCCCGATCGGACGTTTTTTCCGTCGTGTGATTACGAATTCAATTTGCGGCTCAAATGCTTTGACTTCCTCGCCTGAAATTCTTCCAACTACCTTAAAGCCGACGACCGCTCCCCCGCTCTCCTTCAGTCGTTCAATCATAGCTGCCCTTCTCCATTTCTCTTGAAGTCTAACAGTTACGTCGAAATCCTATTTGAGGGCCTATCAACCGAGGTGTCGCTGAGCGTCGGCTTCTAGACTTCCAGTGCCTGCGCCAGCTCTTCCCACTCCGCCAGATGTTTTTGCAGGTTCCCGCGATGATTGGCCAGGTCTTGAGTGAGGCGGGCTGTCTCCTCGGCGCTGACAAAGGTTTGCAGGGCGGCTTCGCATTCGCCGATGGCGGTTTCCGCGCGGGAAATCTCGGCTTCGAGTTCTTTGACTCGCTCCTCCATTTTCTTGCGCTTGATAGGATTCAGTCGCTTGGTCTTAGAGTCTTCCGAGGCGACTTCGTTCTTATTCCCGTTTACCGGTTGCGTAATAATCGCCGAGCGGCTGACGGTTTCCTGCAGCTTTTCGGCGCCGCCTTCTTTTCTCCAGCGATAGTCTTCGTAGTTGCCGGGATAAACTTCCACTTTTCCATCGCCGACCTCGAAGACTCGCGTCGCCAGTTTGTCGATGAAGTAGCGGTCGTGCGAGACGAAGACGACCGTGCCGGCGTAATCCATCAGCACCTTGAGCAGGACATCTTTGGCGCGCATATCCAAGTGGTTCGTAGGTTCATCGAGCAACAGAAAATTTGCCGGATGAAGAAGCATTCGCAGCAGGGCATAGCGGTTGCGTTCCCCGCCCGAGAGCACGCCGATGCGTTTGAAAACGTCATCCGCTGAGAATAGAAAGCAGCCGAGCAGGCTGCGGAGTTCAGTCTGGGTCGAGCGCGGCGAGAGTTCGCCGATGTCGTCCAGAATACGCGCGTCGGGATTGAGTTCCTTGTATTGGTCCTGCGCAAAATAGTCAGGTAGCACGTTGTGACCCAGGCGGAATTGGCCGCCGGTCAGAGGCTCGGTCTCCGCAAGCAGCTTGATCAAGGTGGATTTGCCAGCGCCGTTCACGCCCACCAGCGCGATGCGGTCTCCGCGCTCGATCATGAAACTGACATCGCGAAACACTTCCTTTTCGCCATAGGATTTCGCCACGTCGATAAACTCGGCTACGATCCGGCCGCTGGGTTTCGGTTGCTGGAAGGAAAAGTGGATTATCTTTTCTTCTTCCGGCAACTCGATGCGCTCGATCTTTTCCAGCTCCTTGATGCGGCTCTGCACCTGTTTGGCTTTGGTCGCCTGGTAGCGAAAGCGATTGATGAATACTTCCAACTGCTCGATGCGGTCCCGCTGATTGCGGTAGGCCGCCTCGACTTGCTCCATGCGCTGCGTCTTCGACGCCAGATACTTTTCGTAATTACCGGGATAAAGATGGATGCGCTTGTTCCAGATCTCGGCAATTTTGTTGACGGTGACATCGAGGAAATAACGGTCATGCGAGATCAGCACAAACGCGTTGGGATAATGCGTCAGATACTCTTCCAGCCAGTTGCGGGCTTCCAAATCGAGGTGGTTCGTGGGCTCGTCCAACAACAACAGGTTTGGTTCCTGCAGCAGAAGCTTGGCCAGGGCGATACGCATCTGCCAGCCTCCGGAGAATTCTTCGGTGCGGCGGTGCCAATCTTCCTTGCGAAAACCGAGGCCCATGAGCACGCTGCCGACCTGGGCCTCGATGGCGTATCCATCGCGAGTGCGGAATTCGTGGTCCAGGCGTTGATACCGTTGGGCGACCTGCGCATATTCGGGGGAAGACTGGTCGAGCTCCGGCATGCGGGCGGTCAGGTCTTCCATCTCCTGCTCCATTTCGCGCAGCTCGGAAAACACCGCCATGCACTCGACGAACACGGTGCGTCCGGAGAGTGTGAGCCCGTCTTGCGGCAGATAGCCCGCGCTGATGCCCTTGGCCGTGCTGAATGAACCGTAATCGAGCGTCTCGATCCCCGCGAAAATCTTCATCAGCGTGGATTTTCCGGTGCCGTTCGCGCCCACCAGGCCGATGCGGTCGTGGGAGGTGATCATCCAATCGGCTCCCTCGAAGAGGAGCTTGTGACCGTAGCGTTTTCCGGCGGAGGAAAGCTGAATCATGGCGTCAATTCAATCGTCTCATGAGCGGGGTGATTTGATGAAGGCGCTGGTCGAGCAATCTTAGATTCCGCTCTGTCCGGCGTTAACCATCGTGTTTGCAAATGTTTGCAGCACCCGCCATGCACGTCGCTTTTTCGCCTGTGAGGGGAGGCAAAGTTGGGATAAAATCTTGCCCCGTTTCGTGGTACCGGAGGAAATCCAGAATGAACACGAAAGACAGACTTACGGCATGCTTGTTCCTGACGTTGCTCTTCACCACTGCCGCTGCAGCGCAGAAATACAACGTAACTGACCTGGCCACGGTGTCGGGTTTTAGCAGCAGCCATGCGTATGACAACAACAACCCGGGCCAAGCCACCGGTTGCGTTGACAACTCAGTGTTCCCAGCCGTACCGTGCTCGGACTCCAGCATCCCAGCCGACCCGTTTCTGTGGAGCAGCGGCACCATGCAGGACCTCGGAAACCTGCCGGGCTTTGATTCGGCGCCGGATACGTCGTCAATGATTCGGGAGAGGTGGTTGGTTACTCCGGAGATTCACAGACCGGGGATCAGCACGGCTTCTACTGGAGTCAGGGTACCGGGATGGTTGACTTGGAAACCCTGACGGGCAGCACCGGTTGGAGCAATGCGTACGCGATAACCTCGAAGGGAGTGATCGTGGGGTCATCGTATATCAACAAGGCTGACGACGAAGTTCTGTGGACTAAGAGCGGTGGGAAGTACCATATTCACGATAAGGGTTCTATGCCCCACTTTCCTCACGTGTATCCGTCCGACATCAACGAGAAACTGCAGGTAACAGGCATTGCCTGCCAAGACACGAATTGCGTTAAGCCGTATCACGCCTTCCTGTGGAGCAAGGCGAACTGGACGGACCTGAAAACCTTGCCGGGAGGCAAGTTCAGCTATGGTACATGGATTAACAACTCGGGGGTGATTGCGGGCGCGTCTACCTCGGCGAAGTATCCGAATGGGGTCTCAGTGTACTGGGACGCGACGGGGATACACAACATTGGTACCCTGCCGGGGGGCAGTTCCAGCTGGCCAGGCTTTATCACGGAATCAGGAGAAATGCTCGGGGAGTCCACGGTGGCCGGGGGTGACAACCACGCCTATATCTGGACCAAGAAAAAAAAGATGAAGGACCTGAACGATATGATTCCCAAGAATTCCGGCTGGGTTCTGCACCATGCGGCTTCGGTGAATAAGACGGGACAGATTGTGGGTTACGGCACGATCAACGGCGTGGACCACGGGTTCCTGCTGACGCCCGCACATTAAAGAAAGAGCAACCCGATTTCAGATCTCTCGTCTCGGACTGGGTGCGGGTATCGAGCGACGCCGTTTCTCGGCGGGTGAAGGGTTTGAAGATTGAAGACTGGAGCAGGTAGTGAACTGTGCGCGAGGACTACTGCGCGGTCACGGCCTTTGCTGCGCCCAGATGTTCCAGCGCTCGGTCAACGACCGCCTGCATTTCTCTGGCGTACTTCACTTCGCGGCCTTTGGCCAGAATCTTTCTGGCGTCCTCGGGGCTGAACCAGGTTGGGTTGCGCTCGGGCTCGTGGGATCCATCGTGCAGTTCGACTTCCATCAGGAACGCCTTAATGACAAATTCGCGCACTCCCGGAGGCTTCCAGAACACGCCTTTGGAATGTAAGTAAAGATGAAAGTGCCGCGGCTCGATGTGGCCGCGAACTCCGGCTTCTTCCCGGGCTTCGCGCTCGGCGGCCTGGCTGTGCGACATCGCTGGTTCAGGGGCGCCTTTTGGAAACGTCCACTTGCCACCACCGTTGGTGTTTACCAGCAGGAACTCGATCGAATCCCCTTGCCGCCGGTAGCAGACTGCGGCTACCTGCAGAGGAAGAGCGAATCGTGAAAGTCGGGGCGACGCCACTTGCCACTCCTCGATCGAATATCCTGACTTACCCATGATAGTTGGAGAATATTGCAGGAATGTTAAATTGCATCAGAAAAGGTGCAGTAGGGAGTATTACTGAAGTACCGACTTGGGAATCGGGACGTCTTCAGAGCCCGCCGCCGTAGACCAGAATGACCGCCCCATTCACATCTTGGCCCACATCGCTTGCAAGCCAGGTAATCGGGGACGCGACCGAAGCTGCCTGTCATGCACTTACGGGCGACCGTTCCAGGGTGCGCATGGTATTCAGAATGGTAGAGACGACAATTTCATTCCCGACAGCAGTATTGATCATCATGTGATAGAGGCAACGCGTCGGCCAGTCAGCATTGAAGTAGCGCTTCACAAACGTGATTCGATCGCGGTCGATCGTATCCAATAACTCTCTTGCTTCTCTCTCGTTCTTGCCCAATTTTAGCAACCGGCTGAGCTTTTCCCCGTGCGACGCATACAGAAAAACGTGAAAGGCGTCTCCGCGACGCCGCAGAAAATATGGAGCGCCTCGGCCAACGATCACGCAATTGCCGGCCTCAGCAACCGTTTCCATGACCTGCTCTCCCACTGCCACGAAACGGTCAGTGTCAAAAGGCTCCGCGCCGGGCAATGGTATGCTGCGCTCCTGGCTGCCACGCCAAAAAACTTTAACCAGCCGCTGAAACGTACTGTCCACACGTTCCTCGCAACGCTCGACGGTCGAACACTCCACATTTGCAACCTTGGCAATCTCTTCAGTCAACGCATGGTCCCAGACCTTCCAGCCAAGCTTCTTCGCGAGCCCGCAGGCAATCTCGCCGCCTCCGCTTCCGTATTCGCGTTCGACTGTAATGACGCGGAACATCAACTCTCCCTTACGGTCATTTTACCCAGACTTTGGGTTCAACCGACATTCCGGGACGCAAAACATGTTCTTTGGTCTCGCCGGGATCGAAAGTGATTTTCACAGGGATGCGCTGTACCACCTTCACGTAGTTGCCAGTCGCATTCTCTGGGGGCAGCAAACTAGTCACGGCGCCACTTGCTCCAGCAATGCTTTGCACGTGCCCCTTGTAATCCTTGCCATTCGTGTCCACATGAATCGTGGCCTTCTGGCCGACCTGCATGCGCTTGAGTTGGGTCTCCTTGAAGTTCGCGGTCACCCAGATGTCATCGAGATTGATCACTCGCATTAGCTCCTGGCCGATCGAGACATTCTGCCCCACTTCGACTGTGCGGTTGGTTACCACCCCGTTCACGGGAGCCACAATAACGGTGTACTGAAGATTCAATTCCGCCTGCTCCAGTGCCGCTCGCTTGAGATCGGCTTGCGCCTGAGCAGATTGTGCTCGCGATCGAATGCTCTCGACTTGTTGCGGACCAGTTGCCGCTGCGCGAAGATTTGCTTGTGCCTGAAGCAGCTTACTCTGCGCCTGCCGTACCTGGTTTTCAGCAGCCGACGCCGAAGCTCGAGCCGCATCCACCGAGGCGGCACCCGCATTGGCCGCAGCCATAGCCTGGTCGTATTGCTGCTGCGAAATTTCCTGCTTATCCACCAATTGTTTGTAGCGCACCAGATCGTTCTGCGCCTTCACATTGTTGGCTTCGGCCTCTACCAGTTGCGCTTTGGCTGCGGAGTATTGCTGGCGCGAGGCCGCGATTCCAGCGTTTGCGTTGTCCACATCCGCCTGGGCGCTTGAGGTTTGGCTGTTGGTGTTGACTGAAGTGATGGGCACATTCACGCGCGCGGCATCTGCCAGGGCGGCGGCGTCAGCGTAGTCTGCCTTGGCTCGATCCACTGCCACTTGATAATCCTTGGAATCGATCTCAATCAGCGGAGTTCCAACTGCCACGTACTGGTTGTCTTCTACCAGCAGCTTCAACACGTGACCTGAAACGCGGGCGCTGATCGAGTTCAAATGGCCGTCAATCTGCGCGTCGTCAGTGTCCTCATAGCTGTCGAAGTAGCGCCACAAAAAGAAACCAGCCACCAGCAGAACCACGATTCCTACAATCAGGAACACGCGCAATCGAGGATTGCCGGCTTGAAAGCTCTTCCATCTGAGGTCTCTCTCGGAAGCGGGCAATGGAGCCGGTTGACTTGCCGGCCGCTGAGTCTGAGGCTGATTGTCCCGCACTGCCGTATCTGTATTTTCTGCCATGATTTACTTACCCGGATTGCTTTGGAGGTATTGCCTTACACCCTCTTCAGCAAAGCCAATAGCTTTCGCCAACGATATCTTGGCCAAGTTGTGCGCGTACAGGCTCGAAATATAGCTTTCCTTCGCCGACGCCAAAGAATCTTGCGCCTGCACGACCTCCAAGTTATCTGTGACGCCCGCGGAAAACCGGTCCTGTGCTTGCTGCAGCGTCTGGCTCGCAAGATCAACCGAACTGCGCGCCACCTCGACCTGGTCCGCCGCTGAGGTTAAGTCCAGACGCGCAGTGCGGACTTCGTAGTCGATCTGGCCGCGCAGGTTCTCCAATTGCTGGCGGCTTTGGCGTAGCGTGGCTTCCGCTTCCAGAACATCCGCATGCGTTCTTCCGCCGGTAAAGACCGGGATATTCAATGTAGCTCCCACTTCAAACACACCGTGAGAACTGCCTGGCCGGATTCCCGCCACTCCATAATTCCCCGCCATGTCGAGGCTGGGATAATACTCTGCTGTCGCGGCCCGGCGGAATTCTTCGGCAGACCGCACCTGCTGCGCCGCCGCCAGATAGTCCGGCCGCGACGCATAGGCTCGCTGTAGATCTTCCTCGATCGGCAAAGTGGCTAGCGGTTCATACGGGGCTGTCGTGCTAAGACTAAACTCCTGCCCCGGCGGCAGCCCAATGACGCGCGCCAGCGTCAGTTTCTGCTTTGCATAGTCATTGCGGGCAACAATCAACTGCTGTTGCCGGCTCTGCAGTTCCACGTGCGCCCGCAGGGTATCAATCGCCGGACTCACACCAGCCTTTTGCTGGTCCGCAGCCTTGTCATACAGGGCTTGCGCGGTCTGCACATCGGCTTCCGCCGTTTCCACCCGGGCTGCTCCGGAAATCGCCACAAGATATGCGTTCCCGACCGCGAGTATTACAAACTCGCGCGCGTTCTTCAAAGAGGACTGCGCCGCTTTCTCGCTGTACGTGGCGCCCCGTTTACGCTCGATGGCATGATAATCGAACAGCGACTGGGTCAGGTATGTGCCGGCCTCGAAGACTCCGATGGGGCCGATAACTGTGGGAAATCCCGGTGTCTTGAAGCGGAATCCCAAGGCCGCGAGGTCGAGTTGCTCTGCTAATTCCGTGACGGACGCGTTCACGTGGGGAAGCAGCGCGCTGAGCTCTTTCCACTTCTCACCCCGGGCAGTCAGTGTGCTGTCACTCTGCAGAAGAATGCCCAGGTTGTTCCTCAATCCGCGATCGATCGCATCTTTGAAGGTAAGCGGCAACACTCCGGGTGTCGCTTTACCTTCAGGGACGCTGCCGGAAAACGGGGTTTGGCTAAGCTGAGAGGCCGGATTGTTAGATTGGCTGGAACTTCCGGTTGTGCCGCTGTACGAGGACGAACCGGACGGCGCCCCAATCGTCGGAGCCTGGCCGAGCGCAGCCCGGCAAATGATGAGAAAGCTAGCAAGAATGCATGGAACCGTGAGACTGCGCCGCCATTGGTTCCTCGGGCTCAGGTCGGTCATAGGTAATAAGTAGGGGCATAAGCAGCCCAATCATAATGTTATGTTGATTCAGGCTACCGCATTATAGATGCAAACCATTGTAGTTGCGTGACGCAAGATTCTGCCGATTTACCTGCACACCGTGTGAAACGGCTGCTCCCAACGCAAAAGAGATCATACTTTGTACTTTCGTTCCGTATTCATTCTAGCGAAAGAGTGAGTACAATAGGTAAGCTAAGGCTGTGGGGGCCGATGTTCACGCAACTCCATCCCGGTATCCCGAAGCGCCAAGCCGCATCTCTCGGCGTTTCTCTCGCGCTGCACTTGCTGTTCCTTAGTTGGCTTCTCCACAGCCCGGCCCCGATCTTCGTCGCTCCATCCTCGGTGGCGAAAGGCGAGTCCGGCGGTTCGATAACTCCTATCTATTTCGGCGGTGACTCCGGAGTTCCGCAAGAGCAGCCGAAGCAGCACCTGACCTGGCAGCCGCCCGCAAAAACCGCGCGCGCCCATCGCTTGGAGCCACCCGCGGCAAAGCGTCAGGCAGGCAATGAGATTGCTTCCATCCAGGCCAGCGGTCCTGCAGCGGGCTCTCTTTACGGTTCACTTTCTTATGGAACCTTAACTGGACCGGAAATTCGCCCGGCCCTGCCGATTGTTTCTCCCGATCCGGTTTTTGGATCCGACCTGGGCGGCAGCGCCGCCGGGGACGTCATCGTCGAAATCACAGTTGATGAGGCAGGAACCATCGTGCAAAAGATCGTGCTGCAAAGCCTTGGTCCCGCCATCGACCAGAAGGTGCTCGCGGCCCTCGAGAACTGGCGTTTCACTCCCGCATCCAAGAATGGTGCGCCCATCCCTTCCAAGCAGGACGTCTACTATCATTTCCCGCGTTGAAGTTCGTGTGGTTCCTCGCATCAAGAGAACGGGAACGGAACCGGCATGAACGGTTCTAAACGACGTACCTTGATATCCAGCTGGCTGTGCGCTGGGTTGCTGTTTGTGGTAAGCCCCATCGCCCAGGCGCAGGAGATGACGCTCGAACTCGATCCTGCCCAGACCAAGATCGAGTTCACTTTGGGAGCCACGCTTCATACCGTGCACGGAACCTTTGCGTTGAAGAGCGGGACAATTCACTTCAACCCATCTACCGGCGCCGCCAGCGGCCTTGTGGTCGTCGACGCGACCAGCGGCGACAGCGGAAACCAGGGTCGCGACCGCAAAATGCACAAAGAGGTGCTCGAAAGCCAGCGCTATCCCGAGATCACTTTCACACTGAGCAAGATGTCAGGCAAAGTCGAACTTCAGGGAGACTCGAACGTGCAGGTGGATGGCATTCTGGGGCTGCATGGAGCAGATCATCCCATGACCCTCACTGTGCCTGTGCACGCGAAAGGGAGCACTCTCAGCGCGCGGACCCATTTGATGATTCCATACATCGAGTGGGGTCTGAAGAACCCGAGCACTCTTCTTCTTCATGTGAGTGACCAAGTGGAGATCGACATCACTACGGCAGGCAAACTACCGGAGCAGCATCCCTGAAGGATAGAAATCGTGTAGGGCGGATATTCCTGTCCGCCGCTGTTGGTGATGTGCATTTCTGGATGAATGACAACGCCGACGTTGAGCTGAGATCGGCGGACAGGGATATCCGCCCTACACAAGTATCGACTCTACCACCCCGTAAGCATCGGCTAAGGCCGCGTCGAGGGAGCCAGGATCTTTGCCTCCGGCTTCGGCTAGATCGGGGCGTCCGCCGCCTTTGCCTCCAACTCTTTGCGCCACGGGGCCGATGACTTTGCCAGCCGGGATTTTCTGGGTAAGGTCTTTGGTTACGCCGACAATCAGCGCGACGTTGCCGTTCGTAGCCGAGCCCAGCACCACCACGCCTGACCCCAGTTTGTCGCGCAGTTGGTCGACCAGCGTCCGCATCTGGGCACGTTCAAGATTGTCCACGCGGTGGGCCAGCACTTTGACACCGTGGATGTCTTTGATCTTGTCGGTGACCGAGGCGACCGTGGACGATGCGGACTTCATGCGGGCCTGATCGAGTTCGCGCTGCAGGCGCTTGATCTCGGAGTCTTTCTTTTCGAGTTCGAGCTTGAGTGCCTCGGCGGGCGAAACCAAGTCTTCTGTGACTCCGGGTGACCCATCCTTTCGCGTTTTTTGCGAAAGGGTGGAACCGACGAAGCTGGCGACCACGCTCTCCAGCTTGTGGTCTTTTTGAAAGTGTTGCAACGAGCCTTCGCCGGTGACGGCCTCGATGCGCCGCACGCCGGACGAAACGCTGCCTTCTTTGAGAACCTTGATCAGGCCGATTTCTCCAGTCGCATTCGTGTGCGTGCCGCCGCAGAGTTCGGTGGAGAAATCTCCAATTTTAATGACACGAACCATGTCGCCGTATTTTTCTCCGAAGAGGGCCATCGCTTTGTACTCGTTGATGGCAACATCGATGGGCACGTTCTCGATAACCTCGATCTTCTCGTTGCGGAGAACTTCTTTGTTGATCAGGTCTTCGATGTCTTGCAGTTCTTCGTCGGCCACGCTGGTAAAGTGCGAGAAGTCGAAGCGCAGATGATTGGGCGCGACCAGCGATCCTGCTTGCTTCACGTGCTTGCCCAGAACTTCGCGCAGGCCGGCTTGAAGCAGGTGCGTGGCGGTGTGGTTGCGCATGGTGGACTCGCGGATTTCGGCGTTGACGACGGCGTCGACTTTGTCGCCTATGCGGATTGGCTGCTTGGCGATGACCTGATGCGCGCGCACGCCTTGAATCGGGGAGTAGCAACCTTTTACTTCGGCGACGATGGTGTTGTGATCGTCGCTGTAGAGCCATCCGCGGTCGCCGACTTGTCCGCCGGATTCGGCGTAGAACGGCGTGTGATCGAGGATGATTTCGCCTTCGTCTCCGGGATTAAGTTGTTGCGCGCCTTGGCCGTTGTGGATGATGGCGAGAACCTCGCAGTTGTCAGAGCGAGTTTGGCGGTAGCCTTCGAATTCTGATTTTGGGAGTTGCTTGTACGCAGGATTGGCTGTTTGCTTGGCCGCGCCTTTCCAGGATGCGCGGGCACGCTCGCGTTGCTCGGTCATGGCGCGGTCGAAACCAGTTTGATCAAGGACAACGCCTCGGTCACGTGCAACGTCTTGCAGAAAATCAAGCGGCAGGCCGAACGTATCGTAAAGCTTGAACGCAATAGCCCCGTCGATTCTCGCCGGTTCGCTGAGCCTCTGAAATTTCACGCGAGCTTCTTTGCCACGTTCCTGTCCGAAGGTTTCGGAGACAAAACTCCAGAGAATAGACTCATCCCTCTTCGTCACTCCATCACGAATCGCCTGCATCAGTCTTTGCTCGATAGCCGGCTTCTCACGAACAAGCCTATCGATGACCCCGTATCGCAGATCGTGCTGTCGATCCTTGGCGGCGGTAAGCAACTCCTGAAAGCCGTTGAGCGCGACGGCCTCTTCCGCAGAGGCGGCAACCTCTTCCCATTCCAATAAGCCGAGGCTTATCGTGTTAGCGAAGCGGGTCTCTTCGGAGAGAACGGTTTTCGATACGCGCTCAGTCGTCTCCTTTAATTCTGGGTACGCGTCCTGCATCAAGTCGCGAACCGCAAAAATCATTTCGTGCAGAAACGGTTTCGTCTGCCCGAGCAGCCGCCCATGTGTAATCGCTCGCCGAATAATTTTCCGCAGTACATATCCGCGGCCTTCATTGGAAGGCAGCACTCCATCGGAAATGAGAAATGTCGCAGCGCGAGAGTGATCCGCGATGACACGCAACGATGCAGCGCCCTTTGCGTGGGCTTCTTTATCCAGTTCCTTCTTCACGGATGTATTTGTGAGTTTGCTGGCCTTTTGAATCAGCGGAATGAACAAATCTGTGTCGTAGTTTGAAATTACACCCTGCAGTACCGCCGTTACCCGTTCCAGTCCCATGCCCGTGTCAATTGAAGGCTTCGGCAATGGATTCAGCTTGCCGGTGGCGTCGCGGTCGAATTGCATGAAGACCAGGTTCCAGATTTCGACGTAGCGGCCGCAGTCGCAGGTGAAGGCGCAATCGGTGTGGCCCTGGTCGGATGCTGTCGGGCCCATGTCGTAGTGAATTTCGCTGCAGGGGCCGCAGGGACCGGTGTCGCCCATCTGCCAGAAATTGTCTTTCAGGCCCATCTCGAAGATGCGGTCTTTTGGCACGCCTTGGGCCGCCCACAGATCATAGGCTTCGGCATCGCGCTGCAGGCCACCTTCGCCGTTGAAAACAGTGACGTATAGTTTGTTTTTGTCGATGCCGTACCAGTCTTTTGAAGTGATCAGCTCCCAGGCGTAGGCGATGGCGTCTTTTTTGAAATAATCGCCAAAAGAAAAATTGCCCAGCATCTCGAAAAACGTGTGATGGCGATTGGTAAATCCGACATTTTCGAGGTCGTTATGTTTGCCGCCGGCGCGAACACATTTTTGCGAGGTTGTTGCACGTTTGTAGTCGCGGGTTTCGAGGCCGAGAAAGACGTCCTTGAATTGGTTCATCCCCGCGTTGGTGAAAAGCAGCGTGGGATCGTTGGCCGGAACGAGCGAGGAAGAATGGACCTCTTTGTGTCCATGCTGGACGAAATAGTCCAGAAATTTGCGCCGAATTTGAGAGCCAGTCAGCATGCGATGGGATGAATAGCGACAATCTGATTCTAGCATCCGATCCGCTGGAAGGCAGTCCGCAGGAGGTGAGTCCGCGGCGGGAGACCGAGTGCAACACATTCTCCCGACTATCGCAGAACATTCTTGGTATGCGCTCGTTCTCGTACCGTCTCTGCGTGAATTGCTGCTGCACTCCGGCATTCCCGCCACCAAAGGCAACGTCGGATTACTCGGCCTTTCCCTAACAGGTGGGGACTAGCATTCCTCTGGGGACCGATCGGAGACAAGTTCGGCCGCGTGCACTGCGAAAACGAAACGCCCCAGCTCAGGGTTGAGTCCGGGCGTCATCAAAAACTGAACCGGCCGTTTTAAGTCTTGCTCTCGATCTTCGTGCCAATCGCCTCACCAGATACGATAATCTCAACCCGCCGGTTCTGTTGTCTGCCGGCAGCGGTGTCATTGCTGGCCACCGGATCAGCCGACCCCATCCCCATAGAAGTCACCGAGTCCGGGCTTAGACCTTGTTGGATGAGGAACAGACGAACGGCTCCGGCCCGCTGCTCCGAGAGTTTCAGATTCGTGGCGTCGCTGCCGGTGCTGTCGGTGTAGCCTTCAATCCTCAGCTTCAAACCGGGATGAGCCAGGATCACACCCGATAACTTAGCCAGCGCCAGATTCGCGTCCGGCGCGAGTTCGTACTTGCCGGTGGCAAACAGTACGTCAGCCATGGTGGCAACCAGTCCGCGCGGGGTATCTCTGGTCTGGAGAACCGAATTCAATTGGGCGAGAAGTTGAGCCCGAAGCTCTTCTTGCGCTTTGATCGCTTGAGCAGCTTGTGCGTCAGCCTGCGCTTTGGCGGCCTCCGCCTGGGCGCGGGCCGCTGCTTCTCTCTCCGCCAGAGCTTGTGCCTGTGCGCTACGCTGCGCATCGGCTTCCTGCTCCGCCTTCATCTGGGCTTCGCGCTGCGCCGCTGCCGCCATTTTGTCAGCCTGCGCTTGTTTGGCTTGTGCCACTTTCTCCGCCGCCTCCGCCTTCACCGCAATCGAACGCGCATCCTCCGCCTGCTGGGTTGCGCTTCGCGCAGCGGTCAGAATCGGATCTTTCTGCTTTCTGGCGAGATAGTCCTCCATCTGCGCTTCCGTCTGCTTTGCGGTGCTCCATGCGCCCGCAGCGTACTTCTCCGCACCTTGCAATTGCGCGATCCGCAGGGCATTCCGCGCCTCGTAAACCGCTAGGGGAACTTTCGGATCCATCGTCATTGGCTGAAGCTGCGACTCGTGATAAGTGCCGCGGCTGAGAAGTTGCGCGACCACTGGCGTAGTCTGACCTTTGGTATCCGAGCTCGGAGCTCCCTGCAGCACAACCTCCTCACTGGCGCTCGACACCGCAAAGTAAGGCTCAGCCGTAACAATCATGGCAAAATTCGGGAGCCGTGTAGTCACGCTCAACTTGCTTTTATCGCCGTTCAACTGGAATTCGCCCAGGTTGCTGGCGCGGCCCTCCGGAGTGATCGCCCAGAGCACATAGGTCAGGAACTCCGGTCCCAGGGTGCTGGCCGGTGTCATCTTCTGTAGCTCCGCGTCGATATTAATAATGCCTTTCTTATTTTCCACCTTCGCCTGTCCCTTGGCGTATGGCAGCAACGGCGTAGGAGTGAAGTCAATGCGGCTCGTGGTATTGGTTGGATAACTCACCGCCTGCACCGTTCGCGAAACGCTGATGTTGATATTAATGACCGACGACTGTGTTGCACTCTGGTCTTGAGAAAATACGAACACGCTGCAACAGCATAAAAGCACAATTACGAATGCTCTTTCCTTCATTCCGTTTCTCTCCTTGGCAACGCGGATTCAAACGCAACTTGCGTGGCTCTTTCTGGCCCGATTCGTGACGGGTACATCCTAACAGAGGAATACGCAGGCTCTATCGGGGAAAGCATGGCGGCAGGCGCCGGCGGCAAGAATCCTGAATGTAAGTCCGTGGTGCCGGGCGGTGAACCGCAGGATGACCTGATCTGCACCGCTCGGCGATTGTCCTATGCTATGTCGTGGTAATCTCGTCGCGTTAAAGATCGCACCGTGTCGACCGCCACCATCTCGCTTCAACGTGCCGCCCGCCACAACGCCTTGGCGTCCATCGGAGTGGTGTTGGTCGCAGTCTTCGTAATCTGCGCGGTATTCGCCCCGTGGATTGCTCCGCAAGACCCTGCCCACATCGACTTGCCCACCCGTCTTGCCGGGCCATCGCCCGCCCACTGGTGCGGCACCGACGAACTCGGACGCGACATCCTCTCCCGCCTCATCTACGGATCGCGCATCTCTATGCTGGTTGGCAGCTGCGTGGTTGCAGCCTCGCTGGGGCTAGGCCTGATCGTGGGCTCAATCGCGGGTTACTACGGCGGCCGCATCGATCGCTTCATCAACGTCGTAGTGATGAACGCGTTCTTATCTTTCCCTGGAATTCTGCTGGCGATCGCGTTCGTGGCCTTTCGCGGGCCGGGAATTTTTAATCTTGTCCTGGCGCTCTCGCTCGGAGGCTGGGTCGGCTACGCCCGCCTGGTCCGGGCTCAGGTGCTCGCTGCCCGCGAGCGTGAATTCGTCGAAGCCGCCCGCGCCCTTGGAGCCAGCGATCTGCGCGTCATCACCCGCCATATTCTTCCCAACATCATTCAGCCCATCATTGTGCAAGCCGCCATCGGCATGGCAGGCGCAATCCTGGCTGAAGCTACCATGAGCTTCTTAGGTCTGGGAGTACCGCCGCCCACCGCCAGCTGGGGCACTATGCTCAACGATGCCCGTGCCCATTTGTTCGATGCGCCTCATCTGGTAATCTTCCCGGCGCTGGCCGTGATGCTGGCCGTGCTGTCATTCAACTTTATCGGCGACGCCCTGCGCGATTGTCTGGATCCAAGATCGAGGATCGAAGCGGGTCTGTGAAATGAGATCCCTCGCGTTGCTCGGGATTTCGGCTGCGGGCTCCCGCTTCGCTCGTTCTCAGCCTGCCCTGAGCAACCGAACGAAGAGAGGTTGTCGAACGGGCCCGCAGAGCGCCTCAACTTCATCGGCGACGCCCTGCGCGACTTTCTCGATCCGCGCTTGCGCATCGAAGCCGGGCTCTAAGTCATCCAATTCGAAATTCGAAGCACTCAGGACAAATCATGATTGCGCGCATCTGGCGAGGCGTCACTCGCGAAGCCGACAAAGACACTTATTTCGAATACTTGCAGAAAACCGGGTTGAAAGAATACGCGTCCATCCCCGGCAACCAGGGCGTGTGGGTCCTGCGGCGTGTGGACGACGGCAAGTCCGAGTTCACTCTGATCTCGCTTTGGGATTCATGGGATGCCATCACAGCCTTCGCCGGCCCCGATCCAGAGAAAGCAGTGTTCTATTCCGAAGATGAAAACTTCTTGCTGGAAAGAGGCCCGCGCGTGATCCACTACGAGGTCCTGTCCACCCCGAAGTGCTGAGCTCGTGTGGCGCGGACACTCCTGTCCGAGGACGTTGACCGTGCATATTCGACCCTGTCTGCCGGATGGGTCCGATTCCCGAGATAGTCCGCGAGTAGAGCAAGACCACAGGCGGCTACGGGCAAGTGCTCTTTGCCCCTGGCGCGTAGGATGATGGGGAACTCGTAGAACGCGATTCGGGTGTCGACGATGACATTTCGTTGCGATAGGCTTCTAGACGTGGTTGTTCTCTTCAGTGTGCTGTACGCTGGACAGCGCGGCTCGGCGCAGACGCAAGCCGAGGCTCCTCTACAGGTGCCGAATCCTCACTACGTAACGATCGACGAGTCAACAATTGTCAACGCTTCCGTCGACAAGGTTTGGGCGCGGGTCGGAAAGTTCTGCGACATAACGGAGTGGATGAATTCGTCCGAGTGGGAGAATTGCAAATACCTGCAGGGTGACGGTGGTTGGGGAAGTGTGCGGTCCATCGTGGATGAAATGATCGTTGGCCAGACCCTCTACAGTTACACCTACGCCCAGCCGCCCCGAAAAGATACGCTATACAACCTCGCTCACGGCACTCTCGCGGCCGAAGCTCTGAGCCCTTCTACAACGCGCCTGAGTTATACGATGCTGAGGGATGAATCCGTTCTTCCAGACGACGCTGCACGCCGAACCGATGTGGAGGCTCGACGCGCACGCTGCTCAGACTGGCTAAAGAACATGAGAGTGCTGGCCGAGGGCGGCAAGCTTCCACCGAAGCCGGCCGGAAAGCTTCGACCGACAATCGCGACTCCATTGCTCAATCTAAATCCCCACTATGCCAGTCTGCCGATGTCGATCGTTGTCCACGCTCCCCTTGAGAACGCGTGGGTGCGAGTCGGCAAGTATTGCGATATCGGCGAATGGGGCTTCCGCAGTTGTGAATTGCTCTCTGGCAAAGAGGGGGAACTGGGTGCCGTTCGGAGCGTCGGCCACTCCATTATCGTCGGACAGACTCGGTACAGCTACACCTATACGCAACCTCTGCGCGGAGCGGATGATCGACTGAGCCTCAAAGGAGTTCTTTACGGGATTGCAGCGGTGCTGCAGCACATGAAGGCGCAGAAGAGCGGGCACATCATCAACACCTTCTTCCGTCGCAGGCCACAAAGTGAGACCGGGGAGCGCTGTTTACGCAGCGACAAAGACGGCTGTGCGCCTGATTTCGGAGGGGGTGCGGCAGGAGGTCAAGTCCTATAACATCCGAACCACAGTGATCTCTCCGGGCGCCATGAAAACGGAGCTTGCCGACAGCATCACGGAGCCGGATATCGCCGACGGCGTCCGCAAGTTCGCGCATATGATCGGCGTTACGGCGGAGACATTTGCCCATATCGTGTCCTTCGTAATCAGCCAACCGGACGATGTAGACATGAACGAGATTCTGTTCCGACCGGCGAAACTAGAGCTTTAAGAACGGGCGATGTAAGCACCACCTCCTCGCTTCCAGCCCGACGCCTTTGCGCACTCAAAACCCCGGATCGGTTCGTCACTGGGCGGGTAATCGGCAATCCCGAATTAGTCCAGATCAAATTATGCGGATCGATGACCGACTGCTCCGGCTTGTCCGGTGTGAACCCGTGGTCTTGGTTCTTAAACTTCCCTAAAACTCACCCGGCATCAGAATTTGATGGGTGGGATTGCCCCGGCAGTTCCTAACCCCGTGGAAACATGCCAAATTCACTTCTTGACAGACATCACAGATTGCAATATAAATATCGCGATACATAATATGACGCTAGGCGAGAAAATCCGCTACCTGCGTGAAGTGGAGGGTTCGCTGCGCGGTTTGGAGCGTCCCATGACCCAACTTGAACTGGTACGCGCCATCCGCAAACAACTGGGCAAGACCATCAGCCAGTCGTACGTTTCGCAGATTGAAAGTGGAACCCGTCCTCATATGACTCAATCGACGCGCACCCTGCTGGCCAAGTTTTTCAAAGTCCATCCCGGATTCCTGGTCGACGATCCCGTGGGCTATCACACCGAACTGGTCTCCGACCTGCGTACTACGGAAGGGAAGCTCGACGTTTGGCTTCTGCAGGGTTCGGAGCGCTTCGCCAGCGATCCGGAGGTTAGCGAGGTCATGATCAAGGCGGCACGCGAGAAAGACACGCGGCGCTGCCTCATTCTGCTGGGCGCAATCCTCGACACACCCGGCCTCGCCGACCGTCTCTTAGAAGCTCTGAAGCCGCAAGCAGCAAGGGCTTCGGCGAATCGCATGAATGGCGGGAGATGCGCGCAATGACCTGGGCGAATTTCTATCTCAGTTGTTTCGCAGTGGGACTGGCGTTCAGCTTGCTTTCGTTCTTCACCGCAGGCGTGCGCTGGCATCTGCATCTGCCTCATTTGCCCCATGCCATGCACGGTCCCATCGCTCATGGTCCGGTGGCAGGCGGACATACGGGCATGGGAGAAAGTGGGGCACGAGGACGGGCCGGCCAAGTCTCGCCGTTCAACTTCGTCAGCCTGGCCGCGTTTCTGGCCTGGTTCGGCGGCACCGGTTATCTGCTCACGCGTTTCTGGACGGTATGGTTCGCCATGGGACTCGCAATCGCGCTGGTAAGCGGCATGACCGGAGCCGGCATCATCTACCTCTTTCTCAGCAAGGTGCTGATGTCGGAAGAGGAGAATCTCGATCCCGCCGATTATGAAATGACTGGCGTGCTCGGACGCACATCTGTTCCCATCCGCCAGGGCGGCACCGGAGAAATTATCTATTCACAGGCAGGTATCCGCAAAACCTGCGGCGCGCGTGCCGAAGACGGCGCCGCCATCGCAAAGGGAAGCGAAGTAATCGTGACTCGCTACGAAAAAGGACTGGCGTACGTCCGCTTGTGGACCGAAATGACGGAAGACCGTTGACCATGCATACGTAAGCCGGACGCCCTGTCCGGGCGGCCGAGCAAAGCTCTGTAGGCTACGGTCGCGACGCAAAGAGTACGAGGAAACATTCCAGCCGCGATGCTGGGGAGGTTTTCGTCGATGAAGAGCAAAGCATTCCAGATATTGACGTGGCTGATGTGGCTGGCACTACCTCTCACCGCGTTGCACTTCTGGCTGGTGTGGGATCGCCTCCCGTTTCGCATGGCGACGCACTTCAATGTCAGCGGGCAGCCTAATGGCTGGATGCTGCGCGAATCGGCCTTTTACCTGGCTCTAGGCATTACGGGAGTGTTGGTGGCGGTATTCACGGCAATATCTTATGTCGCTCACAAGACCCATGCTCCCGATGGCTTTTCCTGGTCGCTTCTGGCTTTCTTCTACCTGGTGATTGGTTTCGTCTGCTCCGGGAATAGCGGAGTCGTTCAGTACAACCTGGATGGTCAACGCTCCGGAATACACTTTGGCGTCGTCCTGGTTCCGGTCGCGACCATCGCGCTGGTTGCGATCTTCCTTGGCACAAAGCGTGGCGCCAGTTTGCCGGTTGCGGGTGTCATCGCGGAAGAGTCACACGGCTCGCGAGCCTGGAGCCTGTTGTTCATCGCCTTGTTGCTGGTGCAGTTCTTTGCTGCCATGGCAATGTCGGCCCTGCCGGTTCGCCTCGCATCAGCGCTCTTGTGTTTGCTCTTCGCGGTGATCGCCGCGCACGTCTGGACTGGGTTCCATTACCTCTTCACTAGCGCAGGAGTTGAGATCAGCACCTTGGGATTCCGCCTCCGGTCTATCCCGCGAGAAGAAATCAAGCAATACGCGGTGCAAAGCTGGAACCCGCTGCGTGGCTACGGAATTCGCGGCATCGGCAATCGCCGTGCCTACGTGTGGGGTAACCAGGGCGTTCGGATCGAGACTACCAACGGCGACGTTTTTCTGGGGCACAGCGAACCCGATCGCATCGTCCGCGATTTGGACGCGATAAAACAGTTCGCGCATTGAGAGTTTCTTGAGTTGAAGGAGGAGGCACTATGTTCGGCATGGCAATCGAAGTATGGGTAATTGTTGGTCTGATGGTTTTAGCCGTGATGCTCTTGACCAGCATGCTGGCAAAACTCTATCGGAAAGCAGGCCCGCACGAAGCGCTCGTGGTCTATGGCTTTCGCGGTACCCGCGTGGTGAAAGGACACGGCACGATCATTTTTCCCATGATCGAAAACTGCCGCGGCCTCTCGCTGGAGTTGATGTCGTTCGACGTGGCCCCGCAACAGGATCTCTACACCAAGCAAGGCGTAGCGGTGACCGTCGAAGCGGTGGCGCAGATCAAGGTAAAGTCCGACACTGAATCAATCCTGACCGCGTCAGAACAATTCCTGACCAAAACCGATCAGCAGCGTGAAGGCCTGATCCGCCTGGTCATGGAAGGTCATCTCCGCGGCATCATCGGCCAACTAACGGTAGAAGAAATCGTAAAACAACCAGAAATGGTCTCCGACCGCATGCGCTCCACCTGCGCCGATGACATGAATAAAATGGGGCTCGAAGTGATTTCCTTCACCATTAAAGAAGTGCGTGACAAGAACGAGTACATCACCAACATGGGCCGTCCCGATGTGGCACGGATCAAGCGTGACGCCGATGTCGCAGCGGCGGAGGCTGACCGCGATACAGCGATTAAACGGGCGCTGGCGCAGCGGGAATCCGCCGTCGCTAAGGCGCAGGCGGATCAGGAGCGCGTTCTCGCCGAAACTTTGTCGCTCGCGAAACAGGCTGAGTCGCAACGTGATCTCGAAGTCAAGAAAGCGCAGTACCTCGAAATCACCAAACGGCAGCAGGCGCAGGCAGACAAGGCTTACGACATCCAGACCAACATCATGCAACAGCAGGTTGTGGCTGAGCAGGTGAAGGTGCAACAAGTGGAGAAAGAGCAGCAGGTCAAAGTGCAGGAAGCGGAGATCAACCGGCGCGAGAAGGAACTGATCGCCACGGTGTTGAAGGGCGCGGAGATTGAGCGTCAACGCATCGAGACACTCGCAGCAGCCGAGAAGCAGCGTCTGACGGCCGAAGCCGAAGGGCATGCGGCGTCGATTCGGGCGCAGGGCGAGGCCGAGGCCGAGATCATTTTCAAGAAAGGCGAATCCGAAGCCAAAGCCATGAACGTCAAAGCTGAGGCTTATCAGGAGTACAACCAGGCGGCGGTGATCGACAAACTGTTCACCAGTTTGCCGGAAATCGTTCGAGCGTTAGCCAGTCCGTTGGCGAACGTAGAAAAGATCACTGTGGTCTCAACCGGCAACGGCGATTCCGCGGGATTGAACAAGATCACTGGCGACCTTACCAAGATGGCGGCGCAGGTTCCGGCGTTGTTCGAAACGCTCTCCGGGATGAGCATGAGCGACCTACTGTCGAAGGTGCGAATGATCGGTGACAAAACGGCGAAGCCCGACGTGCTTCCACCCGCGCCCAGCCCAGCGAAGTAAGCGAGTGACCGGGGGACCGGGCATCCGCCCGTCCCCCGCAAGGAGTGACCAACGACTGAAGCAAAGGAGTTCATCATGGCATTACTAGAGCGGGTTTCGACGTTAGTGCGGGCAAACCTCAATGATCTAATCGACAAGGCTGAGTACCCGGAGAAGATGATCAAGCAGGTTATCCTCGACATGGACAACCAACTTCTGCAGGTGAAGACGCAGGTGGCGATTGCGATCGCCGATCAGCATCTGCTGGAAAAGAAGCGCAAGGAGAATGAAGACAAAGTCGCCGAGTGGATGCGCAAGGCCGAGCTGGCCGTCGACAAAAAGCAGGACGACCTGGCGCGCGTTGCTCTCGAACGCGTCGAAAGCTATCGCGACTTGACCGACGGATTTGCCCAGCAGATTACCGATCAGAAAGCGCAAGTAGAGAACCTGAAGACAGCGTTGCGGCAACTGGAGCAGAAGCTCACCGAAGCCCAGGCCAAGGCCGATTTGCTGATCGCGCAGCATCGCCGGGCGCGGGCCGTAGGCAAAGCCAGCGACGCGAAGATGGCCGCGGGCAACGGATCGAGCGCCGCTGCCTTCGATCGCATGAAACGCAAAGTCGCGCACAGCGAAGCGCTCAGCCAAGCGAAGTCTGAGATCGCCGCCGACAACATGGAAGAGCGCCTGGCAGCGCTTGAAAAGGAAGATCGCATTGAGCAGTTGCTGGTGGAGTTGAAGACGAAACGAGGGGCGTAGCTAGTGTGGGACGGTCTTTGACCGTTCTGGCCCCGACGAGAGACAATCTCGACTCGTGCAATCCCCCAGTGGCAGACGCTTAAGGTAGAAAAATGACAGAGAAAGCGAATCGAGCGCGAGCGTTCGGAATGGTGATTGGCATTGTCGTGCTGGTGATCGCGCTGCTCTGGAAACGGCTTTTGCGCTGAGCGGGAATGTTCCAGTCCATCCGGGCCGCAACGCCATGGCCCCACCCTTTCGACGCAAAAAGGGCGGGGCGCCCATTCGTGTATTGGCGACGGGTAGGGGTGGGCCAGACCCCCTGCCTCATACTGTCCGTCCAGCAGCCGTTGGGGGTTCGAGTGTAGGGCGAGAATGCCTTGACACTTTTTGCCGACGTTGGCGGCTGGGGGGCCTTCGACTTCGCTCAGGATGACATCGGATCGCGGGGTGGGCCACTTGTTTCCTACTTTTGCGCACAGAATACCAAAGTTGGGGCGTTTTGATCCGGGTTAAAGCTGCGGTTGTTGGGTTGGCGGCTGGGCGCTTGTGGAGGGACTTGGTTTCTGAGTTGTCGCGGGCGTCGTTGGCTTCGTGGATGTGGATGTGGGTTTGGGGGTTGTCTTTTTTTTCGTTGTCTTTTTGGGTGGCTCAGTATCGTCCACGACTACTTTCTTTGGCGGGGCAGCCGGTGGGGCTACGGCGGTTTGAAGATCCCGAACTTGAGTACGCAGTTGGGTCAGTTCGCCTTCTTTCGCGGTCGCCAACGCTTCCATCCGCTCGGCCAGCGCGCGGCGTGATCGTTCGAGGGCGCTGAGATCATTTTGCACGGATTGAAATTCGTCTCTTGATCCGAACGCTCCCGCCGATTCGACAACTGGCCCGAACACATCGTAGAGCGCATCCAGATTGTGGTAGAGCTTGAAGGTTGCCGCAATGTTCTCGGGGGATGCCTTCACATCAGCGACGATCTCGGGAAGTGCCGTTTGCAAGTTGCGCATGAGGGATTCGACGTCCGCCTGGGTGCCGCGTTTGGTGTTTGAATCGGTCTTCCATTTTTCGATGCGCAGCTTGGCCAGATCGACCTGCGTGGTTTGCGCGACCTGCTCCAGTTGCGACAACAGCAGATTCAGTTGACTGACGGATGCGTATGGAACGGGCGTCGTCGAGGCGGCCGGCGCGGGGGTGAGCGCGACCTGTGCCGTCGCGACAGCGATTAGAAAAGGCAATACCCAGTACCGCCTAGCTGAGGCAGGGAGAAATTTCATGAGGTCGTCACTCGCCCTCAGCATACCCATTTTCGAGGTTTTCGTAAAATTCGCGAGGCGACAATTTGGTTTCGATCGCGCAGGGTTTGACTAAGCGTAGCGGGTAGGCGAGAATTGTTATGTTTGGTCCGTCGTTCTTCTCCGGATCAATAGGTTCTTCCTCAGTGGGCCTGTGGCGCAGTTGGGAGCGCGCTTCCATGGCATGGAAGAGGTCGTCGGTTCGAACCCGACCAGGTCCACCAATCATTTCCAACAATTCAGAAGGAAGTTGAGCATAAGTCGTTGGCGCCGATCATCAACGCACAGGGCATCTCGAAATCCTTCGGGTCGACGCTGCTCTTTCAAAATGTTTCCTTCACAGTTTCTGATGGCGATCGCATCGGACTAATCGGTCCAAACGGTTCGGGCAAGTCGACGCTACTACGAATTCTGGCTGGCAACGAAGGTGTGGATACCGGTGAAGTCGCCGCACGGAAGCGCCTTCGCCTCGCGTGTGTGCTGCAAGAGTCAAAGTTCGCATCCGGAGAGACGGTTCGCTTGGTGGTTGAGCGGGCTTTGGACGGCGCGGCAGTGGCTGCGACCGAGCGCGGAACTCGCTTCGCCGAAACCCTTGGACGCGCCGGGTTCGAGCAATTTGAAGCTCAGGCGACCACGTTGTCAGGAGGCTGGCAGAAGCGTTTGGCCATCGTCGAAGCTTTGGTTCAGGCGCCGGATATTTTGTTGCTGGATGAACCCACTAACCACCTCGACCTCGCGGGGATCGAGTGGCTCGAAACGCTTCTTCAAGATGCGAGGGTTGCCTGCGTTGTTGTGAGCCACGATCGCTACTTTCTTGAGAATGTTGCCACGGAGATGGCGGAGCTCAATCGCACTTACCCGGATGGACTGCTGCGGGTGCGCGGAAATTACAGTACGTTTCTTGAAAAGAAGGAAGAATTTCTGCACTCGCAATCGAAGCGCCAGGAGGCTCTGGAAAATCTCGTACACAATGAAGTCGCCTGGCTGCGCCGCGGAGCCAAGGCGCGGACGCGGAAGTCGAAAGCCCGAATCGACAAGGCTGGCGAGTTGAGGAGTGAACTTGCGGATCTGAATCTGAGGACTCGTACCGCAAAGGCCAACATCGATTTTTCGACGACAGATCGAAAGACGAAGCGGCTGATCGAACTGAAAGACGTTGCCTATGGGATTGGAGAGCGGACGCTGTTCGACCGTCTTAATTTCGTGGTCACCGCCGGAATGCGCGTGGGACTTGTCGGACCGAATGGCAGCGGGAAAACTACGTTGCTTCGGTTGTTGCGGGGAGAGTTGGCTGCATCAGCCGGAGAAATTCATCGCGCTGACTGGTTGCGGATCGTGTACTTCGATCAAACTCGCCAGCTCGATCCGGATGTAAGCTTGCGCCGCGCGCTTGCTCCCGATAGCGATTCTGTGGTCTATCAGGACCGCGTGATTCACGTTGCCTCATGGGCAGCGACGTTCCTGTTCACCGGCGAGCAACTGAATCAGCCCGTCGGCCGGTTGTCGGGAGGCGAGCGCGCCCGCGTGCTGATCGCGCAGTTGATGCTTCAGCCCGCCGATGTGCTTCTACTCGATGAGCCAACAAACGATCTGGATATTCCGACCCTCGACATACTGGAAGAGAGTTTGCTCGAATATCGCGGCGCGCTGGTGCTGGTCACGCATGACCGATATATGCTCGATCGCGTTTCGACCATCGTACTCGGCCTCGACGGTCAGAGCGGCGCAGACAGTTTTGCGGACTACTCGCAATGGGAGGCCTGGCAGGCGGAACGGATGCGCACGCCGAAGGCCGCTGATTCGGACGACAATCAACCTCGGAGGGTGACAAGCGCCGCGAGCCCATCTTCAGGTAAGAAGAAGCTATCGTATCTCGAGGCACGAGAATACGCGACCATCGAAGAGCGTGTTGCCGGAGCCGAGCGGGTGTTGCGCGAGAAGCGTGCCCGGCTTGAAGACCCCGCGATTGCAAGCGATGGCCCTGGTTTGCTGCGCGCACACGCTGAGATGGACGAAGCCCAGAAGGCAGTGGATGAACTGTATTCACGCTGGGCCGAGCTTGAACAGAAAAAAGGATGAGCTTTGAAAACCTGTAGAGAGGTTGCTTGCAACGTCTTCGTTTTGGCAGCCGCGGGCTGCTACGCCCGGGCGAAGTCGATGTACCCTCGCTGGACATCAGTCCGGATAAGCTTCACGCGCAATCTGTCTCCCACGTCGACTCCTTGCTGTCCTTGAGCCAGCAATCCTTCCACGTGCGGCTGGAGGACGCGAACGAACGTTCCCTTCGGGGTTGCGCCGGTGACGAGCCCGTCGAAGATCTGACCAATCCGGGAGCTCATCGCAATCGCCGCGAGTCGCTTGGACATCTCGCGCTCGACTTTACGTGCAGCATCTCCTTTTTCTGTGCAGTTCCTGGCGATGTTCGCTAATTCGGCATCAGAATAAGGAGCGGGTTGGCTCGACAGGAGAGCTTTTATCAGCCTCTGCGTGACTACATCGGCGAAGCGCCGGTTGGGAGCCGTTGAGTGTGTGTAGTCCTGCACCGCCAGGCCGAAGTGTCCCTGCTCGGGATCTCCGGGGCGCTCCAGAACGTATTCGCCTGGGCCAATCAGCTTGATCACTGCGAGCGACACGTCCGCAAAGTGATCTGGATCAGCGGCCTTCCGCTTGAGCAAGAAATCATTGAGCGCTTTGGAGTCGGGATCTGGAGGGAGGTTGCCGCCGTGTTCAGCTGCGAGTTGCACAATGCGGTCCCAGCGTTCAGGAGTCTTTACGATGCGGCGCAGGGACGAAACTTTCTCCAGCATGCGTGCTACGACTCCGTTGGCCGCGATCATGAAATCCTCAATCAAGTCTGTGGCGCGGTTCTTCTCCTGCTTCGCAACATCGACGACCTGCTGATTAAGTAGAACGGGATGTACTTCGCTAGTCTCGATATTTAGCGCGCCATTTTGATAGCGCTGATTTCTGAGTGCTCGCGCGGCTTCGTCTTGCAGCTTAAGCTGTGATTGCAATTCACTAGATGTGGCCACTTTGGCAGGAGCCGGGCCTGTGCCCTCAAGCCATCCTCCAATCGCGTTGTAGGCAAGCTGCGCCCTGTTGCGAACGATCGCCCGATAGATATTACTCGCACTCACGGAGCCCCCCGCGTCCACGGTGAACTCGGTCACGACGCTCAATTTGTCTGCGTTTTCGAGAATCGATGTTGCGCCGGTGGAGAGTTCCTCCGGCAGCATCGGGAAGATCCGCACACCGGCGTAGACCGAGGTGGTTTCTTTTGCCGCGTGCTCATCGATGGGAGAATGCTTCGGCACGAAGGCATCCAGATCCGCAATTCCGATCAACACTTTGATATCTCCGTTCGGCAAACGCTCAGCGACTTCGATCTGATCGAGGTCGCGTGAAGTGTCATTATCGATCGAGGACCAGAGCAGGGGCCGCAGATCGCGGACATCGCTACCCGATGCGATCTGGGGTGGGTGCGCTTTCAGTTCCGTGAGCTGTTGCGCGACCTGCGGAGGGAAATCTGGCTCGAAGCCGTGCGCCAGCATGACTTGTTTGGCGGTGGCCTGAAGATCGAGATGAGAAAGGCGAACGTCGTTCATGAATTCCTCGCAACAGCAGATTCGTCGCTTCGCTCGGAATGACAATGGTGAGTGGTGTTACTGCCGAGCCTAGAAAAGGCTAACATGTGACCTTCGATTGCGGTTGAGACGGGCAAATCGCGAAAATGGAGGTCAGCTCGTGATATCCTAATGACAGTAGCTGCGTCCCCGCCTTTGGGCAAATTTCCGCAGTTCCCTTGAGAAATCATGATTTCAGTAAGCAATGTTTCCATGCGCTACGGCGCCAAAGTTCTGTTTGAAGATGTGTCAACCGCCTTCACGCCGGGCAAGCGCTATGGTTTGACTGGACCGAACGGCGCTGGAAAAACGACGTTCATACGACTTCTGACGGGCGAGCTCGATCCGCAGAAAGGAACCGTGGTGCGCCCGAAGAAGTTCGGCGTGCTGAACCAGGATCAGTTTGCCTTTGATGCTTATCGCGTGATCGATACCGTGATGATGGGAAACAAACGTCTGTGGGCGGCGATGGAAGAGCGCGACCGCATCCACGCCAAGCCGGACCTCACGGATGAAGACGGTATGAAGCTCGGCGAGCTGGAAGGCGTTGTCGGCGAAGAAGACGGCTATACCGCAGAAACCGACGCCGCGATTCTCCTGCAAGGGCTCGACATTCCCGACGAACTTCACGAACGAAAGATGGGCGAGCTGCAAGGTGGGCAAAAAGTCCGCGTGCTGCTGGCGCAAGCCTTGTTCGGACATCCTCTCGCGTTGTTACTCGACGAACCCACCAACCACCTTGACCTCGACTCGATCCATTGGTTGCAGGGGTTCCTGAATAACTATGACGGCGTGCTGATCGTGATTTCGCACGATCGACATTTTCTCAACAGCGTTTGCACCCACATCGCCGACATCGATTACCAGACCATTATTACTTATACCGGCACGTATGACGACATGGTCGTGGCCAAAACGCAGATCCGCTCGCAGATCGAAGGGCAAAATGCGCAGCGGGAAAAGAAGATTGCGCAGCTTAACGAGTTCATTGCGCGTTTCTCCGCCGGCACACGATCAAGCCAAGTTCAGTCACGACGGAAAGAAGTCGAACGCCTGCAGGTGACAGAGCTTGCGAAGTCGAACATCCAGCGTCCGTTTTTGAAGTTCGAGCAGAAGCGTCCTTCCGGGAAACACATTCTTGAGCTCGAAGGCGTCACAAAATCGTATGGCGAGAATGAAGTCATACGGAGTTTCACGGTCAGCGTAACGAGGGGAGAGAAAATCGCATTAATGGGCCGGAACGGCGCAGGCAAAACGACTCTGCTCAATGCGCTATTGGCGAACTCTCCGACCATCCCGGATGCAGAACTGCGCAAAACCTCCGGCTACGACGGACCGTTCCTTACGTCCGGCAAAGTGATCTGGGGACACGAGGCCGCGGTCGGATATTTCGCCCAGGATCACCGGGCTTTGATTCAGGGAGACATGACGGCGTTCGAATGGCTGCATCAGTGGGATCCTTCCGCAGCGCACGAAGAAATTCGCGGCTTGCTGGGACAGATGCTGTTCCCGCGCGAGGATGCGCTCAAACGCACCGATGTTCTCTCTGGCGGTGAAGCCGCCCGACTGCTCTTTTGCAAGCTCATGCTGCAGAAGCCGAACGTTCTGGTGTTCGACGAGCCGACGAATCACCTTGATCTGGAGTCGATCAACGCCCTCAACATTGCACTCCAGCGTTATCACGGAACGGTGCTACTGGTAACGCATGATCACGACCTAATCGATGAGGTCGCTACCAGGATCTGGCACTTCGAGATGGACCACAAGCTCACTGACTTCAAAGGCGCGTACGAGGAGTACCAGGCGGTTCTGGCTTAAAATATGGTGTGTCCTATAGCGCCCTTCCGGCGCAAGCGCCCGAGGCCCATGCCCACTGAAAGTTGAAGCCGCCGAGGTGTCCAGTTACGTCGACTACTTCGCCGATGAAAAACAGGCCGGGTACGTTACGACTCTCCATTGTCCTCGCCGATAGTTCCTTCGTGTCCACGCCGCCCGCGGTAACTTCCGCCTTGGCAAGGCCCTCGGTGCCGGAGGGAAACACCGTCCATTGATGCACGGAGCGTTCTAGTTCCGCGAGTCCGGAGTTCGTCCAGGCGGCGGGTGAGTGCAGATCGAGCCATCGGTTTGCAAAGCGATTCGGCAGAAGCTTATGCAGGGCATTCTTCAACGTCGCGACGTTTCTCGGAGTGTTCGGTTCACGAAGCGCCGCCGTTACGTCGCAGCCGGGTGCCAGGTCGATGGCGACTGGTTGCGCCGGTTCCCAGTAGGACGAGATTTGCAGAATCGCTGGTCCACTCAATCCTCGATGCGTGATGAGCATCTTCTCGCGGAACTGTTGATTGCCGATCGAAACGGCGACATCCGCTGACACTCCAGCCAAGTCGCAATAGCGGCTGCGGTCTTCGGTGTTAAACACAAATGGCACCAACGCTGGGCGAGGTTCGTGGATGGCCAAACCGAATTGGCGAGCCAAGTCGTATCCAAGGCCAGTCGCGCCCATCTTCGGGATCGACAGACCTCCGGTCGCGATCACCAGAACCGGAGCGCGAAATTCGAGTTCTCCGACGCGCACGACGAACTCTGTCGTCTTCGACACTTCTTGAACGGACGTCTTTAGAAAAAGACGAACCCCAGAATTGTGGCATTCGCTTTCGAGCATATCCGTGATGTCGCGAGCCGAGCGATCACAGAACAGCTGACCGAGAGTTTTCTCGTGATAAGGAATGTGATGCTTCTCAACCATCGCGATGAAATCAGACGACGTGTAGCGGGCCAGCGCTGATTTCGCGAAGTGAGGATTTGCCGAGAGAAAGTTTTCCGGACAGCAGTGAACGTTCGTGAAGTTACACCGGCCACCACCGGAGATGAGGATTTTCTTGCCGACGCGTTCCGCACGCTCGAGCACCGCAACCCGGCGTCCGCGCTTGCCTGCCTCCAGTGCGCACATTAACCCTGCAGCGCCCGCGCCGAGGACCAATGCGTCAAATTGCCGGATCATGAAATTCAGGAGCTATCAAAGTGAAGAGCCACTGAGTCGAATACTCTGACGGGAATCGATCGCGGGAATCAAGATGCTAAACAAAACGCCACGATCGTCTCTCGGCGTGCTGCGGTCGTTCCTTCGAGCTCGTGAAGCAACGTCGACTCCAAGTCATCAGGGTCGGGCTTCATTTCGCACGCGGCAATTTCCTCGTCGGTGGCACCCTGGAAACAGAGTTCGCAAACCCCAAGGCCATCTTCTGTGTGCACCGGTGGTCCGAAGACGCGGCAAGTCATGGGGCGCGCTTCGTAAAGCTCGCAAAGTCCTGTCGCCGGATCGAGAGCCGGGCATCTTTCATCATTGCCGAAATCAGCAAAACAGCGCTCCCCCTCGTCGCCTTCATCCAGCCGACCAGTCAATGGATCTCCGGGAAACTCCTCTGACAGCCGGGAAACCGCTTCACGTGCACGTTCTCGCAAGCGCTGTGCCCTCTCTGGTTCGGACTTGGATAACTCCGCAAGTCCTCCGCGAAGCCGAGCGGCGTCGAGCTGATTTATGGGGAAGACTCCGATGCAGCACTGTGTGCAACCGGGATGGCAGGCGAGCCACTTGCCACTGATGCGCGCGGCATCGTCCAAGGCCGAATCCACAATCTGGATCAACTCCTGGTCTCTTCGCGGTAAAGCATCGTTCATGGTAAAAGAATACAGCAGTGTGGGGTCTTTCTTCTCGGGTCGTGTTGGATCCGTTCTGAATCGCGGTGGTGGCAAACAAAAGACGTAGCCCGGTGCCCCACTCTAACCAGTTTTTGTCCCGTTGCGAGCCGCTGACCGCCAATTCCGCAGTTCGAGGATGACCAAACGGGTGTATGATCGCTCGGTGGGTGGCGGTGTGAGGATTCCGCTCCCAGTAGTAATTACCTTTTGTGAGAGGTTTCTCCCCGATGGCTCCGGCTGCGAGCTCTGGTACAGACCAGCGACTCACGCTTGATGACTCCTCTTTCGAGAAATTGCTGGCAGCCGCTTGGGTGCTCCAATGCCTTCACGACCAATTGCATCCTCAGGTCATCAACGGCGAAGCCGTTGCTCAACCCGCCGCATCCCTGAGGACAATGGAGACTGCTAGTTCGATCTCGCAAGAGACGATCAAGTTTGAGATTCCCGTTGCGGAGGCCTGTAAACCGGAGATCAGTCACTCGGAGAGCAGTTACACGAAGATCAGTGAGCCGGAGATCGCTATGCCGGCGATCCAGCTCTCATCCATGGTGATCGAGGCTGCAAGAAAACTTGATTCGTTGAGCGCTCACTCTGCTGACGATGAGACCGTTGCTGAACTGGTCAAAACGCAAGAGGCAATCGAGAGTGGCATCTTGGGTTTGGACGCCACCATGAAGCGCTTGGTGTCGCTCTCACCCAAACTCGCTCCTGAATTAACGACTCCCGAAGTAGCGTTGCAGGAGTTGACGCCGGTCGAACCCGCTCCGCCCGAACTCAAACCGATACGGCCGGTACCCTCTATAGCCGAGGCACCAAGCGTCAAACCGTCCTCGGTCTCGCAGAAGCCGCTGAATAACCCAGACTCCGCGGCGCAGCCATCGTCATTCAATCTCGGAATTGCGCTGGATGGTTTCGGTACAGCTCTCAGCATGAACACGTCGACCCTTGGCGCCAAATCCACGCGAGCACTCCGGTTTGCCGCGGCTGCGACTTCCAGGCGTTTTCAAACGAATCTCAAACGCACTCAGGACGCCCTCGCCGGTTATCGGCTTGCCTTCCGCGATCGAACCGGAAAAAAGCTTGCAGCGCACGCCTCGTCATTCAATCTTGGAACCACTGTCAACCGTCTCAGTGGTGCTGCCATCCGGCATGCCTCGAACTTCCACATCAATTTCACCCTGCGATCTCTTCGCGCTTTGGCGATCGCAACCCCCGTTTGGCTGCTGGTGGTGATCGCCAACTTGCTGCTTCTCGAAACCTGGCTTCATCAGCCCTTTCAAGGCGGGCAGGCAATGTCAGCACCGAGTCCTTCTACCGCGGAAGCTGCGGTAACCGTCAATGCGCCGGTAACAACAGGGTCGAATCAATTTTCATCCCAGCCAGCCAAAAGGATCGAACAGACCGTGCCCCAGCGGACTGCACCGATTCCCCTGCGCGCAACCCATGAGGAGATCACTGACCCGGGAACCCAGTCCATCGTGCAGCAGTTAAGCCGCTATGAAATTAACGGCCTGCGCCGCCAGGCCAAGTACGGGGATGACTCCGCGGCTTTCACTCTAGGGATGGCCTACGAGATAGGACGCCACGTTCGTCAAAGTTGCGCCGAAGCCGCGCGTTGGGTCAGAATGGCGGCCGAAGCTGGCAACTCTGCTGCCCAGTACAATCTTGGGCTGCGCTACCGGGATGGCGACGGTGTCACCGCCGATCTGCATGAGTCCGAGAAATGGCTGCGCAAAGCGGCCGCTCACAGAAACCGCGAGGCCAGAATCGCGCTGCAATTACTTGCTTCGCGTTAACCCTCCTGCTCATCATTCGTCTATTTATTGTGTAGCATCATATTCAGCGAAGGAGAACTCATGCTCGATTCCAACCATGTACCGATCGCGCAATCCGCTCTGCTCGTAATTGATGTCCAGGATTCTTTCAAAGCAAGGCCCAGCTGGGAGCGCCGCAACAATCTCGCCTTCGAACAAAATGTTACCGCATTGATCGAAGCATATCGGGCCGCGCAGTTGCCGGTCATTTTCTTTCTTCATACCGACAATGATGAGGGCTTTGCCACGGACAGCCCCTTCTTCAAGCTGATGGATTTCATCAAGCCGCGTCCCGATGAGCTCGTCTTGATTAAGAACACTCGCAATTGTTTCACCAGCACCCCGCTGCAACCTTACTTGCTGGAAAAGGGAGTCCGACGGGTAACGATTACCGGCATCCAAATGGAGCAGTGCTGCGAAACAACCACCAGAGTTGCGGCGGATCTAGGATATGCCGTGGATTTCGTCACGGAAGCGACTATGACCTTTCCGATTCCAAACTGGGATAACCCAACAGAAGAGCTGGGCGTCGATGCCATACGTGAACGGACTGAGTATGCTCTCCGCCGCCGCTTCGCTCGCATTGTGACAGTCGCGCAGCTCGCCGAAGAGTTGAAGAATATACCTTGCGGAGCCCTCGCATAAGTCCTACCGCGGACCGCTGCGAGGTTCAGCGCGACGACTAACTCACAAAAAAAGAACGGGCATGTGAGGATTAGGCTCACATGCCCGTTTTGGTTTCGCCCACGAAATTCGGTGGGTGATGCCAGTAACTGCCAACTCTATCGGGCCGGTTCACCCGTGTTTGGATCAAGGAACACGCGACCATCGTTCCGCTTATCGCGGAAGTCGAACATCTGATCGATCGAGCTTGCGATTCCATCATAAGATCCTTGACCGATACGTTGCCCGCCCAGCCAGTTATCCTCGATGAAGTGGATGATCGAAGTTTGATCGGTTACTGTGTGGTCCACAAAGTTCTCCTTCGCCCACGGAGAGATGACCAAGAGGGGCAACCGTGGACCGTAACCGCAACGACCGAGTGCATGGGTGTTGCTTGAGTTAATTCCGGGGAGAGAAGTTGCGGCCGTACCGCAAGCGTTAGATCCGGTAAGAGCATCGGCCGGCCCGGTGGAGGTGTTGACGATGGGTCCCATTTGGTGGTCGTACCATCCGTCAGAATCGTCATACATAATGACCACGGCGGTGCTGTCCCATTCTCTCTGGTGCTGGAGGAAGTTGATGACTTTCACCAGGAAGTGCTGCTCATCGATGGGATCCGAGTACCCGGCATGGCCGTCCTGATAGGCGGGTGCCTTCAAGAAACTGACGGCGGGGAAATTGCCTTGTCTGACCGCAGCGAAAAAGTCTTCGGTATCGTACTGGTGATTGGCGGGACCATCGTTTCCGATTTCAGCGATTGATTTTGGCCGCGTGTGTTTCGGGTTTCCGGTAGAGGCGTAGTAGCCGAAAAGCGAGTGATGCGGAATGTAATCAGCCGTTGTCCCTGCAAGTCCGGTCGAGCTCCTCGCACACCCAGTAGTGCCGTTAGGGTTGACGATGGACAGATTGAAACCGCCCATGAATCCTCCCCAAGTGACACCTGCGGCGCTCAACAGATCGCCAATGTTCTTTCCACCCATTTGGGCTTGGTCGCGAGTCGGGTTGGAGCAAACATCTCCGATCGGATCGGCATCGCCGATCAACGTCAGCGAGCCGTCGCTTCCGCCGTTCACCTCGTCGCTAGTGCCGTTCAAGGTCGCGGTGACCCCGTTGGTCTGACCCGAAACCAGGTTGACCACTCCCGGACTCGAAGGGCCAAAGGTGGTGCCGAAGGAATTGTCGTTCATGGCGAAAGTCTGCGCGTAGTTCCACAGCGCGGTTGTCGTGTTGCCGTCGAAATAACCCATTGGCTCGTTGTTGTTGCCGCCGGTAAAGGTAGGGAATAGATCCATGAGGCCGGCGTCGAAAGCTTGCTGTTCAGCCGTGTAGTCGTGGTCCTGATCACTGGTTACGGCTTGAGACCGATCGAGGCGGAAAGGGTTCGACGCTGCGCTACCGTTTGCTGGATTTAGGTTGGGATTGAAATTCAGCAAGGCGTTGTTGAGGCCGTTTACTGTGGGCGTTCCTCGTCTCGCGTGAAACGGCGGTTCTCCCTTGGGGTTCAGCGCAACCGGATAGGTTCCAAAATAATGATCAAACGAAATATTCTCGTTGAAAATCACTACGATGTGTTGGATTGGCATTTTCTCCCGATGCCCCTGCGAAGCGGCATACGCAGGTGCAATACTCGGTCCCAGGGCAGTAGTCAATGCTGTCAGCAAAGCTAGCATTTTCCTGGGGGTGGCTGATGCTCTGATGCGGTTGAACATATTTCTCCTCCATCCTCCGGCCACTGTCACTACTATTCTGCAAGAGTTCGTTGCCGAGGAATGAAAAGGCTAGACGGTCCACATTTCGTCCGCGTGACGCGGTTGTTAAAGATTTGTGAATTTGAAATCTTTACGCCGAAACCCGAAATCGCTGACCGGGCAAGGGATCCTTGGTTGACGGCTCCATTGCCACATCTGATTCGTCCGCGGTTTCCAAGCGAACAGAACGAACCAGCACCGCCTCGACGCCGCTGTCTTCAGGCTTGTTCCGTTTTTGTAACAGCGGGGCGGACTGACTCGCAATCTGCTCGCAGCATGTTATGAAGAGGTTGCGGACACGCGTTTCGAAGCGCGGCCCGGGGCACTCCCTCGAACCGCTCTGTATGTGTCCTCAAAGAACATGCGCGAATGGAGGAACGACGTGGGCATGCTCACAGCGAGTTCCGCTTCAAGGGTCGTATCGGCTTTCCCTCGAGGAAATAAGGCGCCCAGGCAAAGGATATTGATCGTTGAAGAGGATAAAGAGACTCGCGGAATATTGCGGGACTATCTCGAGGACAAAGGCTACGAGATTGCGGTGGCTGGGACGTGCACTCTTGCGGAGCAAGTCTGGCGCACAACCCGCCCCGATGTCGCTATCCTCGACTATTCTCTCTCCGACGGAGACGCGCTAGCCCTCGTGCCTCGTCTAAAGGCGATTGATGCGTCCATTCCCATCATTATTCTGACTGGATACGGTACGATTGATCTGGCGCTTGAAGCAGTCAAGCTCGGAGCAGAACTCTTTTTGCCGAAGCCCGCGGAGTTGTCTACTCTCAATGTCCTCATCCAGCGCAGTCTGGAGAATCGGCGAAATCATCGTCAGCAACTCGCGGAAGACACCAACAGTTGTCCAACAATGGATCCCTTCCTGGGGAAAAGCGACAGTATAAAAAGACTCGCAGATCTCGCCCAAAAGGTCGCGTTGAATGACACTCCTGCCTTAATCCAGGGCGAAATCGGCACAGGCAAGGGGATGATCGCGCGTTGGCTGCATCGAAACGGTCCCAGGGCCTCCGAGCCTTTTGTAAACCTGAATTCCATCGAATTGAGCGGTAATCTTCTGGAAACGGATCTGTTCGGCGGCGATCACGATGCTCTGGGAGAGGTCTTGCCGAGCAGAGCTGGGCTGCTGGAAATGGCGCACAAAGGAACGATTTTCCTCGATGAGATTGAAAACGTGGAACTCCATGTTCAGCCGAAACTGGTGAAGGTCGTGGAGGAGAAACAATTCCGCAGGCCCGGAGAGGTTCTTGATCGACGAGCGGACATTCGATTGATCGCAGCCACTCAACAGGCCATAGCATCTGCGGTGCTCCGCAAACAATTTCGCGGCGATTTGTACGATCGCATCACCTGGATTTCTCTTTCCGTACCACCTCTGCGGGAGCGAGCCGAGGACATACCCATGCTGAGCGCCCACATCCTCGGCGAGCTGACGGCCGATATCGGAATCGGATCTTTGGAACTGACCGGGGTGGCACTCCGGGCCCTGCAAGGGTACTCTTGGCCGGGAAATGTTCGGGAACTCAGGAATGTCTTGGAACGCGTTGTGCTTGTCGCCGGAAAAGATGTCTCGACCGATCAGGACTTTCGTTTTGATGCCCAGATCGAGCAATACCTATCGGGCATTGGCCAGTTCAAGACTTTAGAGGAGATGGAGCGTAGCTACATCCAGCAGGTGCTGCGCAAGGAGCGTGGGCGGGTCCAATTAGCCGCGAGGAAGCTTGGTATCCCGCGCAGTTCTCTTTACCACAAGCTAAAGCAGTACAGGGCGGGCCAGTCCGGACTCCAATCGGTTTCCTGACTGACTTCGATCGGAACTGCCAACCGGAGAAGGTTATCGGCTGCCAGCCTTCCCGCGCGACCTACTGACCGATCGAGCTCGCAACCGACGAGAAAACATTATTCGAACTGCTGCCGATTAATCTCACCGTTCCGACTACCAGAACCAGAATCACTGCCAGCATGACCGCATACTCCGCGATATCCTGGCCCTGTTCGTCAGACCACAGCCTTTTCACCCACTTCGACATATTGCCCCTCCACTGTTAGTGTTGTTGCGCGCGACTATCATGCAGGGGGGAGACCCGATTGTCAATTCCAACTTGTATCCCCGCCTGAATTCATGGTATCCGGCCAGCGTTGGTCCCGCAAGCCATTTAGAATAAACGGCGATGCAGTTTGTGCTCGAGTTCGACAATATTACGAAAGAGTATCGTAGCTTTGCCAGTAAGCGTCGCCTTCGTGCCTTGGACAGTTTTAGCCTCACTGTGGAAACAGGGGAAATCTTCGGGTTCCTCGGACCCAACGGTGCGGGCAAGAGCACCGCAATCCACCTGGCTATGGGCTTTATGCGGCCTACGAACGGCAGTGGTCGCCTGCTTGGAAAGCCTTTTGGTCATGCGGGCACGCGCCGTCGCGTGGGCTTTCTCGCCGAAAACGTTGCTCTCTACCACCGCCGTGCTGAACGGTTGATCCGTTTTTACGGCGCCCTCAACGGCATGAGCGGAACTCAACTTCAGAACCGGGCACGCGAGGTGTTGCAAGTCGTGGGACTGCAGGATCATGCGAATCGGAACGCCGGCAAGTTTTCCCGTGGCATGCTTCAACGCGTCGGGCTTGCACAGGCTATAGTCAATGATCCCGACTTGTTGATTCTGGACGAGCCCACTTCAGCCCTCGATCCGTTGTCGCGTGTGATGGTCCGTGAGTTGCTCCTGGGCGCACGCAATGCCGGCAAAACCATATTCTTGAGCTCGCATTTGCTTTCTGAAGTGGAGTTGGTGTGTGATCGGGTCGCGGTGCTGCATCGGGGTAAACTGGCTCGCCTAGGGCGGACATCGGATCTTCTTCAAGCTGGTGAGCAAACTGAAATTGTGGTGCGCGGCATTGCCGCATCGCAGTTTCAAGGTGCAGTGGCCAGGCATGGAGTTGTAAGCTTTTCCGTGCCAACTCACAACCAGCGTGCAGCCCTCGAAGGAGTCTGGAACCTGGGCGGTGAAGTCGTAAGTGTTAATCCTGCAAGACGCACGCTGGAAGAGATTTTTCTGGAAGTGACAGCGGATCCAGAATCTGGCGTGCCGAAAGGCGTTCAGTGAAGCCAGTTCTGTTGATCGCAATCAATTTTGCTCGTGAACAGCGCTGGCCCATGCTTACTCTGCTGCTGTGGGTTTTGCTGTTGGCGTTTCTCGGGCTGATCTCCGATATTCATCGCCAGCGCGAGGATTTGCTGTTCGTTTTCAAACTCGATGCGGTTTATGTGTCCGCGTTCAGCATATTCTTTGGCGGCTCCGCCATCTACAACGAGCGCAGGTCCCGCCGGATTCTAGCGGTACTCTCGAAGGCTGTGGGACGCCAGCAGTATCTTTCCGGGCTGGTGTTGGGCGTAACCATCGCGTGCGTGGTCTATTGTTTCGCTCTCGGCATGACCGGAAGCTGGACGTTAGGAGAGGCGGGCTTTCCAATCTCGCACGTCTGGTTCCTCATGACCTGCCTGGTTGCCGCCTGCGCGTTGGCCGGCACGGTCGCTCTGATGTTTTCCACGTTCCTGAACCCTTTCTTTGCCGCCGGCGCTACCGCGATGGTCCTCGGCATTCCAGCTCTCGCCGGCCAGATTCTGGGACCACGGTGGGGATATGTGATTCCAGTATGGCAACTCGGAGCGACCGTGGTGAATTCTTCGTTTGATTCCCCCGGAGCGGTCTCCTGGTTTCCTATCTTGTTGGCGGGGGCAGAGACGCTGGCATTCTGGCTGCTCTCAGCCCGCATTTTCGCGCATGTGGATATCGCGGTCGCTGTGGAATGAATGGCTAGCGTGACCATTCAGCCACGGTGCGGGCCGCATAGTCCAGAACCCGCCCGGGCAGCACACCGAGATAAATCGTCGCCACCAGGCTGATTGCAAGGGCCGCTCCAAGCCCAACCGGAACGGGCGATACTGGGACTTCCTCTCGTGCTTCGCGCATATACATCACGACAATTAGACGCAAGTAATAGTAGGAAGCAACTGCGCTATTGAGGACGCCGATAATCACAAGGCCAACAAGATTCGCCTGCAACGCAGCGCTGAACACATAGAACTTGGCAAAAAACCCACCTGTAATCGGAATGCCGATCAAGGATAAAAGAAAAATTGTCAGAATTGCGGCCAGTAGCGGACTGCGCCGCCCCAGTCCCTCATAATCTTCCAGTGTGACATAACGTTCGTCCTCGCCGCCGATGTGGCTGATCACAGCGAAGGCGCCGACGTTCATCGCGGCATAGGAGGCAGCGTAAAACATGGCAGCCGGAATCCCGTTGTTCGGCAAAGCCGCAAAGGCGACCAGCAAGTATCCGGCGTGAGCGATCGAAGAATAGGCCAACAGGCGCTTCACGTTGTCTTGCACCAGAGCCCCAAGGTTTCCGATGGTCATCGACAGCGTCGCCGCGACCCAGATCAACCACAGCCGCCCCGGGGCGTTCGCCTCAAACATGATTCGCAACAGCACAGCAAAAGCCGCCGCCTTGGGAGCGGTCGACATGAATCCAACCACCGGCGCAGGTGCGCCTTCATACACGTCAGGAGTCCATACGTGGAACGGGGCCGCTGCGACTTTGAAACCCAGGCCCACGAACATTAACGCGACCCCCACGTAGGCTAGGACGGGGACCGCTCCTAGATGAAGGGCATCGCCGATGACGCTGATGCTGGTGGAACCTGTGGCGCCGAACATGAGTGCGACGCCATAAAGAAAGAATGCCGTCGCGAACGAGCCAAGCAGAAAGTACTTGACCGATGATTCACTGCTGATGGCGGCGCGACGGCGAAACCCCGCCAGGATGTACGTGGAGATCGAGGAGATTTCGAGCGCAATAAAGATGAGCACGAGCTCCACTGCCGAGGACATCAGGCTCATCCCGAGCGCACCAAACAAGACCAGCGCATAATATTCTTCGGCGCGAATCCCCTGCACTTCCATGTACTCGTAAGAACTGAGTATTACAACCACAGTTACCGCTGCGACCAGAAAATGGAAAAAGACGCTGAAGCTGTCGACCCGCACCATGTTCCAGAAGCCCAGCCCCGGATATTGCGACTGAAGCAAAGTCGCGGCCAGCGCTGCCAATGATCCAATCAGCGCGATGGATCCCAATGTCTTTTGACTGCGGCGCTCGTCCATCAGGGGATCAAGCAGCATCACGATCATGCCAAAGATCGCCAGCACAATCTCAGGCAGAATGCGGATGTAGTCAGCCGCCTGGGGAATCGCTTGCGTCAACTCGTTGGCACCGCTCAACGGCCCACCACCTTGCTGGCAAGTTGCGCAAACGGAGCCAACGCATTCTGCACAGCGGGATCAATGGAGTTCAGCCAGAGCAGAGGTGCAGCGCCCATCACCAAAGCAGCAGCCGCGGCTGGCCACAGAGCCGCGCGTTCGCGTCCGCTCAGGTCAGGCAATGTCTGATTCACCGGGTGCGTGACCTTGCCGTAGAAAACTCGCTGGTACATCCAGAGCAAATAACAGGCGCTCCAGATCACGCCCGTTGCTCCCAGAATTCCATAAACGGCGCGATCGCGGAACGCACCGGTCAACACCAGGAACTCGCCGACGAAACCATTCAGCAACGGCAATCCCACGGAGGCGAGCACAATGAATAGGAAAAAAGTGGCGTAGACCGGCATCGGAGTGGCGAGGCCGCCGAACTCGGCGATCTCATAGGTGTGGCGTCGCTCGTAGAGAATCCCCGCCAGCATGAACAGAGCGCCTGTTGAAACTCCATGGGCCAGCATGACGAAAGTAGCACCGTCCAACCCCGCCGGCGTGAAGCTGAAAATCCCCAGCACCACAAAGCCAAGATGGCTGATCGAAGAGTACGCGATCAGCTTCTTCATATTCGGCTGCACCATCGCCACCAGCGCGCCGTAAACGATACCGATCAATGCCAGCACCATGATCCACGGCGCATTGCTCCGTGACTGCTCGGGAAACAGACCGAGGTTGAAGCGAAACATACCGTAAGTGCCCATCTTGAGCAGGACGCCGGCCAGCAGAACCGAACCCGCAGTTGGCGCTTCTACGTGGGCGTCCGGCAGCCAGGTATGAAAAGGGAAGACGGGGACTTTTACAGCAAACGCGACGAAGAATCCCAGAAAAAGCCAGATCGCAGCGCCAGCGAAATTATCGACCTGACCGCCGTGAATCGCATTCTGAATGCTGACGAAATCAAACGTCCCGGTCTTCGCGTAAAGCCACAGGATCGCTGCCAGCATGAACATGGACGCTACCATGGTGTACAAGAAAAACTTGACGGCCGCATAGACGCGGCGTCCGTGCCCGTAAATGCCGATCAGCAACGCCATCGGGATCAACGTGGCTTCCCAGAAGAAGTAAAACAGGAACAGATCGAGCGCGACGAAAACGCCGATCAGAGCAGTCTGCAGAACTAATAGCAGAATGAAGAACTCTTTCACTCGCTCATGAATCGATTTCCACGAGATCAGCACGCACAGGGGCGTGAGAAATGTGGTCAAGACTATCAGCCACATCGAGACCCCATCCACCCCGATGTGGTAGTGGATATTGGGATTCGCGATCCACAGATTGTTGACTTCGTACTGAAATCCGGGCTGCCCACGCTGGAAATGTACCGGCAAGTGCAAAGAAAGAACAAAATCCAGCAACGAGACCACAAGAGCAAACAGACGAATATCACGGTCACGCCGTGGAAACAGCAACAGCAAAAGCGCACCGGCCAACGGAATAAACGTGACCAGCGTCAGTATTGCGTTATCCAAAGCGGAGTTCATCGTGTTCCCAACCAGACCATGTACCCGATCACCGCGGCCGCGCCCGCAGCGATCCATCCCGCGTAAGAGCGAATGTTCCCGGACTGCATATGGCGCACGGCATCAGAGACCTCGCGAGCCCCTTCGGCGCTGTTATCGAGCGTCGCGTCGATCACGTCCCGATCAATGCCATGCCACAGAATCCGGGTTGAACCATCGATGAGAGGCTTCACAAAGACCGCTGCGTAAATCTCGTCTACGTAATACTTGTGGACAACAGCTTCGTAGAAACTGCCCAAGGCGTGCGCAATCTCCTGCGGCAACTGAGGCCGCCGGTGGTACAGGAGCCAAGCAAGAACGAATCCCGAGGCAGCAGCAAGAACCGAAATGCCCTCCAACAACGTTTCCAAACCGCCATGCTCCTTCTGTTCCGGCGCGGGAGTCGCAGCCGCCTCCTCTTGTGAAGAAGCAGTCACGCCAGCATGAAGCACCGGCGAAAGGAACCTGTCGAAGCGCTCGCCTCCAGCCCAGCCACCACAAATCGAAAGCAAAGCCAAAACCACCAGTGGGATAAGCATGATCGGCGGACTCTCGTGAATACCGCCATGCCCGTGTGACGCGGGCGCCCCCGCACGCGAAGTGCCAACAGCATGAACATGCTCGTCGCCCTGACCAGCCTGCGCTTCGCCGCGGTACTCCCCGAAAAAAGTCAGGAACCAAAGCCGGAACATATAAAAGGAAGTTAAGAAAGCTGTGAACACACCGATCGCCCAGAAAACCCAGCTTCCGTATGGGCTGGAGAACGCCTTCCACAGAATCGTGTCTTTGCTGAAGAAGCCAGCGAAGGGCGGAAATCCGGAGATCGCAAAGGTCGCCGCCGTCATGGTCCAAAGCGTCCATGGAATGTAATGCCGTAAACCGCCCATGCGGCGCATGTCCTGTTCGCCGCCAATCGCATGGATCACAGAACCAGCCGCCAAAAACAGCAATCCTTTGAAGAACGCGTGAGTCATCAAGTGAAAAATTCCCGCCGAATACGCGGCCACGCCACAAGCCATAAACATGTAGCCCAATTGCGAAATCGTCGAGTAGGCGAGAACTTTCTTGATGTCGGTCTGGCAAACGCCAATCGTCGCGGCGAATAGTGCCGTCAGTGTCCCGACGATTGCAACCACCATCAGAGCCTGCGGCGCGCGATCGAAAACCACGTGCGATCGCGCCACCATGTACACCCCGGCGGTCACCATGGTTGCCGCGTGGATGAGCGCAGAAACCGGCGTCGGGCCCTCCATCGCATCGGGCAGCCAGACATACAGCGGAAGCTGGGCAGACTTCCCGGCAGCTCCTACCATCAGCAGCAGACCGATCGCGGTCAGCAAACCAGCCCCAGCAGTTTCCACGGGCATGCCGCCAACGATCCGAAACACCTGCCCAAAATTGAGTGAGCCAAAATGCTTGATCATCAAAAACAACGCGATCAGGAATCCAAAGTCGCCGATGCGATTAACGATGAACGCCTTCTTGCCCGCAGAAGCCGCTGAATCCTTTGTGAACCAGAATCCGATCAGCAGGTAAGACGCCAGCCCCACACCTTCCCAGCCGATAAACATCAACAGATAATTGCCCGCCAGCACCAGCGTCAGCATGAAAAACATGAAAAGGTTGAGGTATGCGAAGAACCTGTAGAATCCGCCCTCCTCCCACATATACCCAACCGAGTAAATGTGAATAAGGAAGCCGACCCCCGTGACGACCAGCAGCATTACGAGAGACAGTTGATCGAGGTAAAAGCCGAAATCCACCTGAAAATCACCTGCGCGAATCCATGGTGCCAGGCTTTCCAAGTGTGGCAAGGTCAACCCAGAAAACTGGGCCAAGATCCACAGGACCATGAGAAACGCAGCCCCGCAGAACCCAAGCGCGATTGCCGAAACCGTCCGCCGGGAGAAGCGTTTCCCAAACAAACCATTGATGGCAGCACCGACGAGCGGCAGCACCGGAATCAACCAGAGATAAAGGTTCGGCGTCATAACTTGAGTAGGTTTATCCGGTCCACATTGAGCGTCTCTCGCGTCCGGTATACCGCGATAATGATGGCCAGTCCCACTGCGGCTTCTGCCGCCGCCACGACCATCACAAAGAACACAAATACTTGCCCACTGAGCGCATGCCATTGAGCCGCGAACGCGACGAAAGACAAATTGACGCCGTTGAGCATGAGCTCAATCGACATAAAAACGGTAATGATATTGCGCTTGATCAAGAATCCAGTTACGCCGCAGGCGAACAGAATTCCGCTCAGCACCAGGTAATAGGAAAGCGGTACCATCAGCCCTCCCTCTTGTCTGGCTGATTTGATCCAGGATGGCTGGCCAAAACTACCGCGCCCATGATGGCGATCAACACCAGCACTGACGTTACTTCAAACGGCAGCAGGAAATCGTGAAAGAGAAGCCATCCAATGACCTTTGGAGGGCCGGGAAGCGCACCAACCGCGACGTTTCCTGTGCCCGAGCGCTCGAGCAGAACCCAGGCCACGAGCACGCTCCCAATCAGCATCCCCGGAACGCCAAAGATCATGGCCACACGGCTGCCTTTGCTGCGCTCTTCCTCGCCAGCGTTCAAGAGCATGATCACGAAGACAAACAGAACCATGATTGCCCCGGCGTAGACGATTACCTGCACCGCCGCCACAAACTCTGCGCCCAGCAGCAAATATTCCACCGCCAGCGAACCCATCACCACGACCAGCGACAATGCACTGTTGATCGGGTGCCGCTGCACCAGCAGATTCACCGCGCCAGCAACGCACATCACGCCGAAAACTGAAAATACGAGCAGATGAAGCATTGTGTCTTACGCTAAGCCCTCAACGCCACGATCAAAGCTGTGATCACCAGATTCGCAATCGCCAGCGGCAGAAGAAACTTCCATCCAAATGCCATCAACTGGTCATAGCGAAAGCGCGGCAACGTCCCGCGCACCCATATATAAAGGAACAAAAACGCAAATATCTTAACCACAAACCAGAACACCGGAAGGATCGCCTGCACAATCGGCGGTCCGAAGCGATGCGGCCCATGCCATCCGCCGAGAAACAGCAACGTCGCCAGACACGCCACGGTAATCATGTTGGCGTATTCCGCCATGAAGAACATGGCGAACTTCATGGCGCTGTACTCGGTGTGGTATCCCGCCACCAATTCGGTTTCCGCCTCCGGCAAATCGAACGGAATACGATTGGTTTCCGCATACGCCGCCATCAGATAAATGAAAAACGCCACGATCTGTCCCTGAAAAATGTTCCAGCGCGGAATGAATCCCCAAAACGTTCCACTTTGCGCATCGACGATGTCCCGCAAGCTGAAACTGCCTGCCATAATCAGCACGCCCACTATCGAAAGACCTAGGGAAATTTCATAGCTGACCATCTGCGCGCTGGCTCGCAAACCGCCCAGCAGGGAATACTTGCTGTTCGACGACCAGCCTGCCAGCGCGACACCGTACACGCCCAGCGAAGTGATGCCCAGCACAATCAGCAAGCCGATATTGACGTCGGTGATCTCCAGTGGCGTGTGGATTCCGAAGACCGTAATCCAGTTCCCCACAGGAATTACCGCGATCGAGGTCAAAGCAAAAATTAATGCGATCATCGGCGCCGCAATGTACAGAGGCTTGTAGACATGCGGCGGGATCAAGTCCTCTTTGAAGATAAACTTCACCCCGTCCGCCAGCGGCTGCAGCAGCCCAAACGGGCCGACTCGGGTGGGTCCCCAGCGATTCTGAATGTGGCCCACAACCTTGCGCTCCAGCCAGACCGTATACGCGACCGCAGTCAGCAGCACGACTAGCGCGAGCACGATCTTAATGACGGAAACGAGGATGAATACGCCCAGGCTCAAAGAAGTAGTTTTCCTGATTCCTTAGAAATCTGATTGCACAGCTGTAGCGTCGGCGTCCCTCGGCGGTGGACGAGCATCTCGCCCAGACTCAACCACCGAGAGAACGGTTCAATAAATCTAGTCGGCGGCGACTTCCGCCTCCGCCGGTTTGTGACGGTTCTCAACTACCGAATTCAAGGTGCGGGAATAACAGCCCAATGTACCCGAGCTAAAAAGATTATCCTGCGCCGGAACAATCAATTCCGGACTCTGCAAAGCTCCGGGCCCGCTTCCGGACAAAGTCGTATGTTGATCGTTGCCAGCCAGGATATTCATCCGCGAGACATCGTACCCCGGCACCAGTCGCTGAATTTCATCCAGAATCGCCATAGGATCGAACGGGCTCATCTTCGGCTCGAGCCCGTGAGCCTCAAGCCACACTGCATGGCGATCGGCCTCGCCGGATTGCGCCCCGCGCGATTGTCCCATGTCTGCGCCAACTCCTCGTCCGAACGGCACCAGTGCCCGAACATCGAAGCCCATGGCGCTCGCGATTCGCACAATCATTTCGAAGTCTGACTTCGTGCCCGTAACCTCGCCCGCTTTCTTCACCAGTTGCAAGTCACCACAAGTGTTGGTAAATGTACCGGATTTTTCGTACGCGTTTGCTGCCGGCAAGACGACATCGGCAATCACAGCCGTCTCCGTCAGGAACATGTCCTGCACCACCACAAAGCTGTTCGAAAATGCGAAAGGATCGATACCAAACTGGTCGATAGGATTCGACCCGATCACGTAAAGCGCCTTCATGTTACCGGCCCTAGCGCTTTCGACCATCTCCGGCAGACTCAAACCGGGAGGAGGCGGTGCGCTACCCAACTGGAACGTATCCCCAGCTTGCCGATAGCCAGGAAGCAAGTCGGGATACAGCCCCATGTCGGCGGCCCCGCGCGAGTTGGCATAATCACTCAGGCAGACAATTTTGGCGCCTTGAATGCTCGAAGCAAAACTCACGATCGAAGCGACGTCTCCGCCCCGGATCTCTGACCCAAAGATAATCACGAGGTTGGCTTCGCCCCGCAGTTTGTCGCGCAACGCGATCCAGGCATCGCGGTCGAAACCTTCGCCACTAATCGCGTTGAGGGCTGCTTCATCACCGGCCAAGAACGCAGCCACTTTGGCTTCCGCTCCCCCCGGAATCTGCACGAAGTTCGTCGCTTGCCGGCGCATCTTGATCGGCTGCGAATTGATCACGTACAAGCGTGATCGGTGCAGTCGAACATTGTTCCGAATCTGCCACGCCAGCAGCGGATGCTGTTCAGTGGGATCGTTGCCGATAAGCAGAATCGCCGGCGCATTGAATATATCCCGCATGCCGGCCGTTGCTTCGGCCCGTCCTTTGAGCGCTGCCGCCAGGGCAGGGAAGTCGGCGGTGCGATGGTGGTCGATGTTGTTGGTTCCCAAAACCACGCGCGCGAACTTCTGCAGCAAGTAATTTTCTTCGTTAGTGGTTCGGTTCGAACCGAAAACCCCAATTGCCTGTCCACCCTCCCGGTCGCAAACTTCCCGGAAGCGTTTCCCAATCAACTCAAACGCCTCTTCCCACGTCGAGGGCGTAAGCCTGCCATCCTTGCGAATCAATGGCTGCGTCAGCCGGTCTTCATGATTTGCAAAATCGAAAGCGTAGCGCCCCTTGATGCAAAGGAAATCGCCGTTGATGCCGCTTTTGTCACGATTGTCCCCGCGCACAATCTCCATGCCGGTATCGGATCGGCGCACGCCGAGCGTCGTCTTGCAACCGTCGGCGCAGTGCGTGCAAGTCGTGCCCACGTGCTTCATTTCCCAGGGCCGCGTTTTGTAGCGATACGCGCCCGAAGTCAGCGCGCCCACTGGGCAGATGTCAATGCACATGCCGCACTCTTCGCATTCGAGATGATCGCCTTGATTCGGCGCGATGATCGAACTCACACCCCGGTTCTGGACTCCAAGAGCCCACACATCCATGCCCTCGCCACAAACCCGCACGCAGCGGTAGCAAAGAATGCAGCGCGGGCGGTCGAAGAAGACCACCGGCGACCACTGCTGTTCTTCCTTATGATTTTTGGCGTCGATGTATTTGGATTCAGCAGCGCCGTAGGAGAACGTCATGTCCTGCAGTTCGCATTCGCCCCCGGCATCGCAGACCGGACAGTCCAGCGGATGGTTGCCCAGCAGCAACTCCACCATGCTCTTGCGCGCCTGCCGAATTTCGTCGCTCTCCGTCGTGACCGCCATGCCCTCGCTGATCACCGTCGTACACGCCGTCTGCAGTTTGGGCATCTTCTCGACTTTGACCAGGCACATCCGGCAAGCGCCTTGCAGAGACAGATTCGGGTAGTAGCAAAATGACGGCACCTCGATGCCTGCGCTCTTGCAGGCCTCGATCAGCAGCGTCCCAGCGGGAGCCGTGACCTTCTTGCCGTCCACCGTGATGTTTACGTCAGCCATAAATGTCGTTGGTCGTTCGTCGTTGGTCGTTCGCAAACCGTGGGTGCCGGCGGCCATCTTCGCCAACGACCAATGACGCCCTTTTAAGCCATAACTGCTTCGCGCTCGGCAGCCTTTTCAAACGTACAAGGCTTGCCTTCCAAATGATCTTCGAATTCCTTGCGGAACTTCTTCACAATGGAAATTGTCGGCATCGCGGCCGCGTCGCCCAGAGGGCAGAAAGTCCGTCCCAACATGTTTTCCGACAGGTACTGGATGTTGTCGATGTCCTTCTTTACCCCGCCACCAGCATGAAATCGAGTGAGCGTCTTCTTCAACCAATCTGTCCCTTCACGGCAAGGGATGCACCACCCGCAACTCTCGTGCTGATAAAACTTCATGATCCGCAACGCAAACTTCACCATGCAGGTCGTGTCATCGACGACCACCAAACCGCCCGAGCCTAGCATCGATCCAGCTTTCATCATCGAATCGAAGTCCATGGAAACATCGATTTCGTCGGCCGTCAAAAGCGGGCAGCTCGATCCCCCAGGAACCACAGCTTTCAACTTGCGGCCATTGGGGATGCCGCCGCCCACCTCGTAAATCATCTTCTTGAGGTTGTAGCCCATCGGCAGTTCGTACACCCCGGGACGATTCAAGTGCCCGCTCAAACAGAACAGGCGAGTGCCACCATTCTTGGGCGGCCCGAACTTCGCAAACCACTCTGCCCCACCTAGCAAAATATGCGGCACGCTGGCCAGCGTCTCGGCGTTGTTAATAACTGTCGGCCCGCCCCACAGTCCGACCACAGCCGGGAAGGGAGGCCGGATTCGTGGAATCCCGCGCTTGCCCTCAAGCGACTCCATCAGCGCCGATTCTTCGCCCACCTCGTAAGCGCCAGCCCCGCCGTGCCAGTAGACTTCGAAGTCATATCCGCTGCCGAAAATGTTCTTGCCCAGAAATCCTCGCGCGTAGGCGTCTTTGATGGCCTTCTGCATGATCTCGGACAGATACCGGTACTCGCCGCGGATGTAGACGTATCCGGCATGAGCGCCCGTCGCGATCCCCGCGATCACCACGCCTTCAATCACCGAATGCGGATCGTGCTCGAAAATCAACCGGTCCTTGCAGGTGCCCGGTTCGCTCTCATCGCCGTTGCACAAAATATATTTGGGCTTCGACGACTGCTTGGGCACGAACGACCATTTCATCCCGGTGTTGAATCCCGCTCCGCCGCGCCCGCGCAAACCAGAATCCTTCACCAGGCTTACAATGGCATCCGGCTGCATCCCCAGTGCTCTTTGAACGGCTTTATAGCCATCGAGCTCCACATAGCGATCGATATCGGTCGCACCTTTGCCAAAGCGTTTGGAGACAACTTTGACTTCGTCGGGATGTGAAACCAGGTCAGCCATTTTAGTGAATCAATGACTCAATGAGTCATTGATTCAATTCTTTCTGTATTCGTTCAGAACCTTGTCCATCTTTTCCACCGTCAAGTTCTCGTGGAAGTCATAATTCACTTGCACCGCCGGAGCCCAACTGCATGCCCCGATGCACTCGACCTCTTCCAGCGAGAAAGTCCCGTCCGGAGTTGTGCCTTTGTGCCCGATGCCTAACTTCGTCTTGCAGTGATCGAGGAGCTCTTCGCCGCCGCGCAGCATGCATGCAATGTTGGTGCAAACCTGCACGTTGAACTTGCCGCGAGGCTTGGTCGTGAGCATGGAGTAGTAGCTGATTACGTTGCTCACATCGAGATCGGTTAAATCGAGCCGCTGGGCAATTTCATGAATGACATCATGGCTCAAGTGCCCGACTTCATCCTGCGCATAGAGCAGCGTCGGCACCAGCACAGACCGCTTCGTCGGATAGTGTGTCAGCATGTCAGCGAACCGCGCTTCGAATTGTTCCGAGAACTTCATTGCCTAGCGATCGATTTCTCCGAGAACAATGTCGATCGATCCAATTGCCGCCACCACATCCGCTAGCAATCTGCCCTCGCACATCTTCGGTAACAATTGCAAATTCGCCAGGCAGGCCGCCCGCATATGCACCCGATATGGCTTCGCCGTTCCATCACTAACGACGTAATAGCCCATCTCGCCGCGCGGTGATTCGACTGCTTGATAAACTTCGCCCGCCGGAACCGCAAACCCCTCGGTAATGATCTTGAAGTGATAGATGAGCGCTTCCATCTGCGTCTTCATCTTTTCGCGATCCGGTAACACAACTTTCGGGGCATCCGCTTTGATCGGGCCTTCCGGCATTCCGTCTAGCGCCTGCTGCACAATCGCAATCGATTCCCGCAACTCCTGTACCCGGCAAATGTATCGGGCGAACACATCGCCCTCCTGCGCTACCGGCACTTTGAACTTGAAGTTCTCATAGCCCGAGTAAGGCATATCCCGCCGCAGATCGAAGTCAACGCCGCTTCCTCGCAGAGTCGGTCCACTCGCGCCCAATGCAATCGCATCTTCAGCCGTGAGCCGCGCTACGCCCTTTGTTCGCATCGTCCAGATCGGATTTCCCGTAAGCAGGTTTTCGTACTCATCTACCTTGGAAGGGAAGCGATTGGCGAAATCCCGAACCCGGTCGAAGAACCCGAGGGGCGGTTCCAGCGCCACGCCGCCGATGCGGAAATAAGAGGTCATCATGCGCTGTCCGCTGACCACCTCGAACAAGCGCAAAACATCCTCACGCTCGCGGAAGCAATAAAGAAAAACCGTAAGCGCGCCAATATCCATGGCGTGCGTACCCAGCCATACCAGATGCGAGTTGATGCGCGTCAGCTCATTCATCATGACGCGCAGCCACTGCGCCTTGGGAGGAATCTCGAGCCCCAGCAACTTTTCGACCGCCAACACATAGCAAAGATTGTTGGTCATCGGGCAGAGGTAGTCGATGCGGTCGGTGAGCGGCACTACCTGCTGGTAAAACTTTGCCTCGCAAGTCTTTTCGATCCCCGTATGCAGATACCCGATATCGGGCATGAGCCGCACTACGGTTTCGCCATCGATTTCGAGAATGAGCCGCAATACGCCGTGCGTGGAGGGATGCTGCGGCCCCATATTCAGGATCATGGTCCGATCCTGGCCAGGTTCAAGCACGGGCGTGGATGTCATGTGGGCCATAGCGAAGTCTAGCGATAGCCCTCCACGGGATAGTCTTTGCGCAGCGGGTGGCCTTCCCAATCTTCGGGCATCTGGATTCGCCGCAAATAGGGATGACCCGTGAAGCGGATGCCGAACAGATCGAAGACTTCTCGTTCAAAATAATTCGCCGACGGCCAGACCGAGGTCACCGATTCCAGCGCAGGACTATCATTATCCAAACGCACTTTCAGCCGCACTCGTTCCTTCTTCGGAATCGACAGCAGTTCGTACACGACTTCGAATCGCGGCTGCGAAGGATACCAGTCCACGCAGGTCACATCTGAAAGATAGTTAAAGGGACAGCCCGGATCGTCTCGCAAAATCACGCAGGCTTCGCGAATGCAGGAGCGCTCGATGTAAATCGTCATCTCGTCACGATCAAACTTCGCACCTTCGACCGCAACCGAATTCCAAGACCGCAGCCTCGCCACCGCCGGGTGATCCTTCAGCGCTTCAAGGTCAGTAATGGCGGGGATCAGGGGCATTACACTTCGCCCCTTCTTGTCGACACCGCGCCCCAGTCGAGAACACCCTTTTTCCAGATATAGAAGAAGCCCACCAGAACGATGCCGATGTAAACCAGCATCTCCCAGAAACCAAACATCTTAAGTTCACGCAGGATCACCGCCCAGGGATACAAGAAGACGGCTTCCACGTCGAACAGAATAAAGAGCATGGCTACCAGGTAAAACTTTACCGAGAAGCGCTCCCGCGCGTCTCCCACTGGGGTCATCCCGCATTCATATGGAGAGAGTTTGGCTCGGGTCGGTCTTCGGTAGCCAACAAACCAGGAAAGCAGAACGATGGCGGAAGCCAGCGCACCTGCTACGATGAGGTGAATCAATAAAGGCAGGTAGCGCGCGAAGTAATTGTCGGGCATAGGGGAGCTATATATAATTCGCAGCCAAGTATTAACTAAACATTCTAGAGTAGATTTCGCGGGATGCGAGTGTCAAGCGAACGAGCCATTTTGTGATGAGCTTTTAACATGTTTGGGAACTTGCGGCAACGGTTGGGTAGGAATGATTGAATAGAACGGCATGATCTTTGGTTTCAATACCGACGTGAAGCACGACGACACGGTTTATCACGTGCAAAGCGAAGCGCGGGAGAACGAGTTGCTGCTGCAGACCCAGGTCTTCGTGCGTGGACGTTGCATCGGCAAGCGGGCCACTTCTTACGCGGACAAGGCCGCCGAGTCCGGCTTTACCGATCAGCAGAAAGAGCAGATTCTGCGCGACCAGCATCGTCTCGTTCTCGATTCCATCCGCGACGGTCGCGTGGACAGCGTTCTCGATAAGAGTGTTTCCCCAGAAGTGCTGGCCGCGATCAAGGAACTGGATGTGCACTGGCTCAACGCCGGCTCCGTGCATTCGGATCGCAATCTGATCTTGCGCTTGCGGGTCACCGAGGGAGGTGCGGCCGTCGAGGGAGCGCGGCTGACGGTTCGCTTCGCCCGCCCCAACGCAGCGCCGTTCTACACCCAGGTGGTGACGGGTTCTGACGGCGACGCCGAGATGAAGATCGATGTCGATGAGTCTGCGCTACCGGACTCCGCGGTGCTGGTGCAAGCCAGTTACTCTGGCCGCACTGCGACCCGCAAATTCCACCTCCGCAAAGTGGAAGCCTGAGAGAAGGTGTGGTGGGCGCCCCGTCCTTTCGGTCGAGTCGGTGTTTACCATTCAGTAATAATTAAGGCGGGAGGGATTTATCAGCTTAATACGGATATATACCCAAAAAAACGCGTTTTCGGTGTAGATCTATGAAAACAAAGGGCGTAATTTGGAGATACCCTCGTAAAATATCCCTTTTAAAGGGCTTACGAAGCGAGATATCCCCACGCTTTCCGATTCTTGAGTTTCATGGACACAGCCCGGCGAGCCCGAATTAACCCTCTTATTCCAGTATGACAGGTTTCGAAGGGTAAACAGGACATGTTTTGCGGCATTATTTTCATAATGGAATGAGCAGTTTAAGTGGAACTCAGGCTCCGTGGGGCTTGACAAGATTTTGGGATCGTCATTCAACCGGCTGCTTGCCAGGCCAGTCAGCGTTGTTGGGAGCGGTTCCTGCGGCGCTCGGGCGCTGCTCGACCCAACTTCGGAGTTTTCCGCACCTTCTGCCACATCTTTAGCCGCCGCCTACGAAGTGAACGATTTCCAAGCGGTCGCCTTCAGCTAGAGTGGTTTTTGTCCATTGATCGCGGGAGACGATGGCTCGATTCAGTTCGATGGCTACGCGATCGGCTTTCATTCCCAGTTGGTCGACGAGAGTGGCGAGGGTGAGCGGCGGTGTGAAGTCCTGAGCTTCGCCGTTGATCTGCAGTTTCATCGTGTGTGGATTTTCTCAGGCCAGTGGTGCTGACGGCAAGTAAGGCGCTTTTATTTTGATAACGGGTGACCGGAAGAAGCCTAAGGCGGACTTTTGAGCGAGTGTCGGTGCAACTGGAGACGTTGCGGAAAAAACTCTCGCGTGCAAGAGCGGGGTTAAAACCCCTCACGTTTAGGAGCGGTTGGTGCGGCGGTGAAGCGCTGCTCCACTCCCACCGAGGGAACTTGTCTAGTTAACCATCCTCGATAATATCCACAGTTGACACTTGCCCATCCGCGCCTAAAATGTTCCAAACATTTGGCTCCGTGATTGTTTGAAACATTTTTGGCTACGGCATGCAGCAACCGTTTACATCTCGCGACGTAGTCTCGCTGACCGGCATCACGGCCCGGCAGTTGCAGTGGTGGGATGAGCGCCGCATCGTGGTCCCGGCTCGCGAGGGCCGTCGCCGGTTGTACTCCATGGAAGACCTTGCCGAGGTCGCCGTGATTTGCCAGTTGCGCCGCCGGGGGTTCTCTTTGCAGCGGGTGCGGAAGGTTATGCGCTTCCTGCAGCGGGAGTTCGGCAAGCGGCTGGCCGAGACGGTTAGCGGAGCTTCTGAATACCATCTGCTGACCGACGGCAAGACTCTGTATCTCGAAACGTCGCCCCGGCAGATTGTGGACATCTTGAAAAACGCGCGCCAGCCCATGTTGACGGTGTGTCTGACCGACGCCGTGCGGCAGGTGCGGGCCGACATCCGCGCCAAGAACAGCAGCGCGGCGAATGCATCGCGTTCATTGCGCAAAGTAAGGCAGGCTTCATAAGCAGGGAAGTTCAGTTCCACATAGCGGCCCCAAATTTGTTTAAGTGAATTCAAGGAGGCGAAATGGTTGGAGAACTCGACGTCCTAAGCCAATGGATCCCTGAACAGATGCTGCCCGGCACGATCTTTGTGCTGGAGAACGCCGGCCGCGTGGGAGAAAAAGACGACCCCTACTGGGCCGTGCTCTCCTGCCCGGAATGCGGGACCCTGGGCCTGATCACGCGCAAGCAACTCGCCGGACTCATCCCGGTCATCTGCGGCTCCAACCAGTGCCCGGCGCAATTCTTCATCAACGACAGCCAGGTGGTGAGTCGAAAGCCGTTCTGACGCCGCCAGAATTAGGGATGGCTGTCGGCTGATCTCGCCGTGCGTCATCCGTGTCCCTTCGACGGCTTATTTCTTTAGATCGAGGACGTAGTCTTCCACTTGATCAAATGCGGTTGATGTATGCCCGGTCGCTCCTTGAACTCGATCACGAAGACGATGTTCTCCGCGACCAGTACGGCGTCTGCCCGCTTACCCATTCTTGGAATATAGAACTCTAGGAAGACTCTTCCGTCAGGTCGGCCGGCGAGCGAAGCCTTAAGGATCGAAATCTGTTGAAGCTATGCCCAGCTTTGTTGCTCCTCTAAAGTGTGATGATGCTTCGCCGCGAGGACACCGAGAATGCGTTCGGTATCATCCTTGAGGAAGCTGAATACGGTAGCATCGTAGTAGGCCTTAATCGGCATCTCGGGTTCGTATGGCCTCCTGGCTTTTGCGAAGTAATAACTCTGGAATCGAAATGCCCGGGGGTTGGGCCGCCTTGACGTTCCCAGTAAAGGCGGGGACGATGAGGTCGGCGGTCACGGGTAGAAAATCCGGAAGTGGGCTGCATTAATCCCCAGCTTTGCAAAATCGCAAGGGTGGGACGGCCACGGTCGCAAGCAAAAGGGGGAAGGTCAAGATCCCCACCCTAACGTCGCAAAACCTCAGTAAGGTTGGGATCGGACTGTTTCTGCGACGTTAGGATGGGGCACCCTGACAGCCGTCGTCCGATGCACACATTCAACGCAACAAGGCCCCTCCACTCCGCAGATCATCGCTTTGCGATGATCTGTTCCGGTCGGGATGACAGGGGTTGGGGAGATCTGAACATCCCGGGGAGCCAAAACCGGGCTTAAGTGGGTCACCCGCCCCTTGCAAAAAACGCAAGGAGCGGGGCACCCGACGGAGTACCTCCAGCGATCAGAAGGTCAAAATCCCCACCCTAACGTTGGAGAACCAGAGTGAGGTTGGGGTCGGATTATTTCCGCGACGTTAGGATGGGGCATCCTGATGGTTGCTGTTCGATGCACAGACTAAACACAAGGTCCCTCCACTCCACAGATCATCGCTCTGCGATGATCTGTTCCGGTCGGGATGACAGAGTTGGGGGAGTCTGGACATCCCGGCGAGCCGAACGTGGGCTTGAGTGGGGCACCCGCCCCTCGCAAAAACGCAAGGAGCGGGGCACCCGGCAATGCATAGATCCTTCGCTTCGCTCAGGATGACAGTTGAACTTTTGCCAGGATGACGGGTGAAGTCTTGTGACTCGGCATTACACGCATCTTTTAAGAATGAGTTTTGAGTTTGTCGAGCAGGACTGGCACTTGTTCTACGATCTCGATGTCGAAGCCTTCCAGGGCTGGAACTTTTCTTGGATGGTTGGTCAGCAGGCGAATGCGGCGCAGATTTAGGTCCGAGAGAATCTGGGCGCCGATGCCGATTTCGCGCTGGGTTTTGCGTTCGCTCTCGGGTAGCGACGGAAGACGCTTGTCGCGATGGAAGGTGAGCATCTTGCGTTCGCCGATGCTCTCGACGGAAAAGCCTTTCGAAGTTTGGTGCAGATAGATGAGCGCGCCGCGGCCTTCGCTCGCGATGGCCTTCATTGAGCCTTCAACGGTCGCGTTGCAATCGCAGGCGGTCGATCCGAAGACATCGCCCATCACGCAATGGGAATGCATGCGGACGAGCACTGGCTCACTGTTGCTTTCGATATCACCACGTACCAAGGCCACGTGGGATTCGCCGCCGTCTACTTCACTCTCGTAGGCAATCAGGCGGAACTCGCCGTGACGCGTGCCAATCAGCGCTTCGCCAACCCGGTGCACGTAGCGCTCGTGCTGCATGCGGTATCGGATGAGTTCGGCGACGGTCAGCATCTTCATGCTGTGGGTCTTGCAGAACTCGATGAGGTCGGGGACGCGCGCCATGGTTCCGTCGTCGCGCATGATCTCGCAGATCACTCCGGCGGGAATCAGTCCGGCCATGCGGGCGAGATCGACCGAAGCTTCGGTCTGGCCGGCGCGAACCAGGACGCCGCCTTTGCGGGCTTGCAGCGGGAAGACGTGGCCGGGGCGGGCCAGATCGGAAGGGCGTGTAGCGGGATCGATTGCGACTTTGATGGTGCGGGCGCGATCGTAGGCGGAAATTCCGGTGGTCACTCCGTCGCGGGCGTCGATCGCTTCGCAAAATGCGGTGCCGTAGTTCGAGGTGTTCTCGGCGGTCATCGGGCCGATGCGCAGGTGGTCGAGGCGTTCGTCGGTCATGGCGAGGCAGATCAAGCCGCGTCCGTACTTGGCCATGAAGTTGATCAGTTCGGGAGTGACCTTCTCGGCGGCGAGGGTGAGATCGCCTTCGTTCTCTCGGTCTTCGTCATCGACGACCACGACCATGCGGCCGGCGCGGATTTCCTCGATGGCGGTCGGAACGTCGGTAAAGGCCGATGGCGGCACCATGGCATCACGATTGTAGCAAAGGCGGTTAGAAGGCGTTGTCAGAGAATTGTCAACTTGACCGCAGTGGTAGCTCAGTTTGAAATGGAGCGCGCGAGATTCCTCGCCCCGCTGGTGAAACGCGGGGCTTCGGAATGACGTCCTTTAGAACGAGTACCAAACTGAGCTACCCCACGACGTTATGCCTTGGTGCCAATTCGTGCTCGGCTCCGCGGAAGAGCGCTCGGAGGGAGCGCACGACCCAGCGGGTCAGCACCACGATCACGATGAGAAACAGGCCGACGATGGCGATTGCTCCGTAGGGATGCTGGGTGGCGAACCAGGTCAGGAAGATGGCGAGGCCGTCTTCCCCGAGGCTTAAGGCTGCGTTCGAAAATGGCTCCGGGGACGGCGTGACTGCAGCGCGGACGGCCGTCTTGCCCCCGTGAGCAGCCAGGGCGATAGCGCCGCCGGCAACCGTGGCCGCCAGTTGTTCCCAGGGCGAGAGTGTCGCGGTGGCACGGTAGGCGAGCAGAGCGGCGACCGGGATACGAATAAAGGTATGCAGCGCGTTCCAGATCAAGTCGAAGGCGGGAATTTTGTCGGCGAAGAATTCGATGGCGAACATTACGCCGCTGGCCCCGATGACGTACCAGCTCGACAGAAGTTGCAGGGTCGGCGGCAGGGGGAGAACTCCGGCGTGCGCCAGTAATCCGAGCGTGGCCACGGTGGCGTAAACGTTGAGTCCGGCGGCGAAGCTGGTGGCTATCAACAGTGCCACGAGTTCACTGCGCGGAATGCTCGTGATGGTCAGGGCTGGCACTCGCGACCTTGTTCGGAAGAGTTATTCGGGCAAAAACGAAGGGCCGCCGCTCGGGCGACCCTCAGTTGTTATTCCATGTTTCGTTAAAGAGTGGATTCGATTTCGAATCCCCAGGCTTCAAGCAAAGGTTCCGGAATGTACTTGGAGTTCTTGTTGCGTCGAGCCCATTCGCGCAGCCGGGTGGAGCGCAGGTACTGATCCGGGGAAAGCTTGTATTCGCGGACCACTTGCTCGAACTCGGTGACGGTGGGAGTAATGGGTCCGATGGGTTCGGGCTTGCCCCAGTTAGGATTGCCGCGTCGTTTTGCCATAAATATAACGCCTCGTGCGTGAGATAAACTTACACCAGTAGAAAGTTAGATTCGTTCCGTGCCAAGAGGGTTCGCCTCAGTCGACAGACATATAGCACTTCGGCCCGTACAGCTGAACCGTTAGGCTAACCGGAAGGCTCTGATTCTATGGGTTTTCTGTGGAAAAGTCAACAGAAATCGCACAAATATTCCAAAAATTATAGGAGTTGGGCCTCTGGCATCACAAAATCTCAGGGCGGGCTGGGGTATCGCGCGAGGAGATGGCCCTAACTGACAGAAAATAAGGCACTCCATAGTCGTCTTATTTTTCGGAAGCCGTAACTACCGCGACCAGGGAATCCGCACAACCGTAATAAAGGAGCCATTGGCTGTGGAAGTGGACCAAGCCTTCGGCGAAGGTGGTTCCGGCGGCATATTGGCCGGTCTTTTCATAGGGCATTTCGGGCTTGAGAGCCGGATGTTGCGTCTGCCGGAGGAGACGGCTCGGGTCGTCTCGGTCGAAAAGCGCCTCCCCGGCGGCATAGGCATTGGGGCCTAAGTCCGGATCGCCGTCTTTGACGGCATTCTTGCCGTTATAGAGGACGACGATTCCGGCCGAGGTCAGAACCGGGGGCGGTCCCGTCTCCGGGAAGGTACTGTCAAAGTGGCCGGGACGCGGCCGCAACACTTCGATCGGCGAGCCTTTCGCATCCTCGATCGGATTCCAGTGGACCAGATCGTTCGAGGTGGCCAGGTGGATGGCGCCTTCGCCCCAGTACATCCAATATCGTCCGTTGATCTTGGCTGCGATCAGGCGGCCTTTGGCGAGCTGGGTCACGATCCCGGCTGACTTGTACCTCAGGTCCGCATACTTTCCGGCGTCGGCAAAAGCGGTGCCGTGCTTGGTCCAGTGCGTTAGATCCGACGACGTCGCGATTCCCACCGAATATGTTTTGTGGTTCCACTGCGTGTAGGTAAGGACGTACGTGCCATCTTCGGCTTCGACGATGCGCGGATCTTCGACCCCGCCCGGCCATTCGCGAGATTGCTGCGCATCGTCAGCCGGGTAAAACACAGGATCAGGGCGGCGCACGAAGGAGATGCCATCCTTGCTCTCGGCCAGTCCAAGACGCGAGGTGTGTCCTCCGATCTCCATGGCGCCGGAGTCGTCCTCGGCTCGATAAAGCACATACACCTTTTCATCGCGTACGACCGCCGCGGGATTGAACGTGTGCAGGATCTCCCAGTGCACCGGTTTCTTGAGGATGGGATCAATAAAGATTGACTCCGGCCGCGGTGAGATGACGGGATTGCCGTTCGGGGGCCGGGTGAAGGGACCGATCTCCCATTTCGCTGGTTCTTGCGCTGCTAAAGCGGCAGCACAGAACAGAATCGCAACCAGCCACCACAGGTTTCCTTGTGCCCTCATGCGCATCAGTATATTCGGTTGCTCAGCCCGCCTGTTTTGCTAGTTGAACTATGCCCGGCAGAGTTGAGGCGCGCAAGGACGATCACAGCCGCAGATCGAGTTTTCGCCATTGGGACTTCCGTTTCCGCACAGGTTACTACCGTAACCCGCCGCGGCCCCGATTCATTGACCACAAAACCGCCCCCACATACATTTCAATAAGGAGGTCGAATCGTGAAGGATATTTATGAAGTACTCCGAAAGAAGCAAGCCGAACAGGCTCAGTTGGGCAAGCAGATTGAAGCCCTGCAAACCGCCGCGGAGCAGCTTCGCAGCGTAGCCCATTTACTTAGCGAAGAGGAAGCACACGGAGAAGGAGCCGCCATTGGTGGCTGAACGTAGTTAACGGAGTTCGTCCGCGATGAATCTGCAAGCTCTGGTTCTGTGTTCTGACGACAAGATCGTACGGGTGCTGCGGCGGGTCCTCAGCGACCTGGAAATTGGCGTTGCACTCTGCACTGACGCGGATTCGGCTGTCCGCAAACTGACCCGCGGAAGATTTGAAGCCGTCGTCGTAGACTGCAACGACGAAGATATGGCAGCCCAGGCGCTCAAGAGTGTCCGTTTCGCTCCTTGCAACAAGCGTTCCATCGCGGTGGCGATGATTGACGGCCAAAAGGCTGTGCGCAGTGCTTTTGCGCTGGGCGCTCATTTTGTTCTCTACAAACCCATCTCCGCGGAACGTGCCCGAACCAGCTTTCGTGCAGCGCGCGCTCTGATGAAGTGCGAACGCCGCCGCAATACTCGTGTCCCTGTTCAGATTCCGGTGGCTTTGATCAGCGAGAAAGGGGCAGGTCATCGAAAGGCGGTCACTTCCGACATCAGTCAAGGTGGGATGTCTCTCAAACTCTCGCGTCGCGCCAAGGAGTCCGAGCCCATGCGTGTGAAATTCACATTGCCCGGATCCGACGACAACTTCGAATGCGCGGCAGAACTGGCGTGGGACAGCGGCGGTGCTCAGGCGGGCATTCGCTTTGTGAATCTGCCTTCGGAACAGCGGGACCGGCTCAAAGCGTGGTTAGGCCGGCATTCACCGGAGATGGAGCCCGACGATCCGCCGGCTCCCTGCAAACTCACCGACCTCAGTTCGGGTGGTTGCTACCTGGAAATGGTTGCGCCCCTTCCAACAAATACCAGAGTTGTCCTGACCATGCGGATTGCTAAGCTCGAAAGCCGCGCGGAAGGCCTAGTCCGCGTGATGCACCCCGAGGTCGGCATGGGTGTGGAGTTTACGCGAACTACCAATCAGCAACGCAAACATTTGGAAAAATTTATTCACGCGCTTAAGAACAACCACGGCGTTCAACCCGAGCTGGTAGTAGAACCCGAAGGCCTGAATGATGTCGAACCTGTCCCAGCGCAGCAGGGGATTTTGGACGACATTGAAGATCCGTTACTCGAACTTTTTCAGAGAAGCGCTGAATTTACTTCCGAAAGCTTCATGAGCGAACTTCGCAAGCAGAGAAATCCTTCCCCGCTCGCGGCCCAGGCTGCAGCTTCCGTGTAAAAGACCTTCGCTGTGTAGCCCCAGCGGTCTGGCAAACCCGATGATCTCTCTTAGATCTGAATGCCGAATCGCGCCCGTATTTCACGTCGCCCGAGGTTCGTGATGGTCAATGCTCGACTATCGAGATCCTGGACCACCCACTTTTTGTTCAACACGATTTTCAGGATGGCTGCTCCCAACGCTCCACCGAGATGAGGCCGCCGTTCGCTCCAATCCAGACACGCGCATGCGAACCGTCGGCGCAGAGCCCGGGTTGCCTGGAGGTCAATGCCAAGCGCTTCAAACGCCTTTGTTCCAGATGCAGTGACGTCGTAGTAATTATCCCCGGGTTTCGAAACAGTCGACAGCCACCCCAATGCCTTGAAGCGGTCATGCAGCGACACTCCGACGGTGCCTGCCAGATGATCGTAGCAAGTCCGCGCGGAGCGTAGCCTGTTCGGGGTGGTCGGCATGAATTTGGTAGAGCCGCCGGCAAGGACGCTGAGTCCTTCCAGCGCGCTGGCTACGTTCGGTCCTTCTACACTGTAGAAACGATGTTTTCCCTGGACGAGCACTTTGACCAATTGCGCTGACTCCAGCCGGTGCAGGTGCACGCTCGCGGTTGACGCAGTCACACCCGCCACCACGGCGAGCTCGATGCCGGTCCGTGCGTGGCCATCCATAAAGGGAGTAGAGCCTGCGAGCTCGCGCCGGCTCGCCGATAGCTGCCGCGATTCTGGAGACCGCAGCGTCAGCATTGCATCCTACATTCATAGTTTGATATTAAACAAAGCATTGATGTTGGGCAAGATGCAAACTGGACAATGTGCGCCCAAACTTTCCCGGGAGGATGGCAATGATAACCTGCGTTATCCGCTACCAGATTGATCCGTTTCAGCGAGACGAGTTTAAGACGTACGCCGAGAATTGGGGCCGCATCATTCCTCGCTGTGGCGGCCATCTGGTCGGATATTTTCTTCCCCACGAAGGCACCAACGATGTTGCCTGGGGTTTGATCGCGTTCAATAGTCTCGCCGACTATGAAGCGTATCGGGCACGGCTGAAGTCAGATCCGGAAGCGCGCGAGAATTTTGCCATGGCACAGACGCGGAGGATCATTCTCCGCGAAGAGAGAAACTTCGTGGAAGTCGTGGACGGGACGTTCGGCTTTCCCCGAAATAGTTAGAAGGAACACGATTCGGTCACATGTGCGAGGGAATCGCTGATCACGAGCGACTGGATTGCATCGTCACCGGCGCGGCCACCCACGTTTCGGATCAAGTGGGCGTTGCCCACCCTTAAGTCCGTAAACGAAGGATCTTCGCTCGTGCAAATCAAAGCCAGGTGGTGCCCGGGACCGGAATTGAACCGGTACGTCTCTTTCGAGACCCGGGATTTTAAGTCCCGTGCGTCTGCCAGTTTCGCCACCCGGGCACTGCGATCTATCTACCGCATCATACAAGACTTAGTTGACCACTACCCGCTCAGCGGGCTGAGACTGAGTTACTCTGGTGTCACTTGGAGCGTCCTGAACGGCACCGGTCTGCTCAACCAAGCTCGACCGCCGCGAGCTTGTGCGAGGCAGCAAGATGCGGATAGCGACAGGTCATAGAAAGTTTGCTCTGCTTACCACCTCAAGCGAAATGTTACGGGCAAGACCGTAGTGTCGATGTTCGCAGTAAACGCCTTGTGATAGCGCACTTCGGCGTAAATGTTGGTGGAGGTGGTCCCGACGCGAAAGGTAAAACCGCCTCCGATGTTGAAACCTCCAGCATCCGAGCTACGGGAGCCAACGGTTGCGCGTGCCCGACAGGGCTGAGCACACCCAAAACTAGAAGCGTCCATGCAAATCGCGATCGCATCGGCGTCTCCCCCCTTGCGAAGAGGGACCAGGAAAATTCAAGTAGATGGGAATCAAGGCATCAGTCAATGAAGGAAATGGGTCACGTAACGTTGATTGTGTAAAAGGCGAGAGGGTGTGAGTTGGCTTTTGGGCTGACCAGCTAAAACCTATTCCGAAAGGAGACCTAGACGGGGCTATCGTGGCGAATCTGAAGCGCTTTTCTCAAAGCGGCCAGCTCGCGGTTTGTCGCGCCTTTCTTTGCGCCTGCGTCATGGCGCCTAACAATATAGTCCTCCCAATCCGCCCTTGTGATGGAAGGCCGCGTTGCGACGGCCATACCTTTGGCCAGCGCAGCTGTGTAGAAGTCCTGGAAGGGTCCGGGACGCACGGTGGCCATGGTGGCCGCACCTTTGAATAATCCTTTCAGATCATGGTTGTGATCTTTGTTCAGACCCCGAATGGAAAGCAGTTTCTTCGAGCGACGCACTTGACCTTCGACAAAACGGTATTCCGCGCTGGTGCGGGTCTCCAAGGCCAGCCCGCTATAGGCCCAGAGTTGTCGCTTGGTGCGAAAACGATGTGGGGTCTGGATCAGGGCCACCGCCAGTGCCACTCGAATCGGCCCTAGATAGGGAATCTGTCGCAGCTTGGCGGTGATCGCATGCTTGCGACTTTCCGCTAACAGTTCACGGCGCGCTTGCTGCCGCAAGTGTTGCAACATGTCCAGCTGTTCATAAAGTCGTTCGGCGCGACGCTGCACTCCGGCTTCGCGGATCTTGGCCAGCCACTGAGCTCGATGCCGGTGGTAGTACACATCTCTGCCCGCACAGGGAATCGCCCAGCTGCGGTACACCGCTTTCAGCCGATTCATCACCCGCGACAGATCCTTGACGATGGCCAGATAACTCCGGGATAGTTCCCGCAACATCCGCACCCCCGTTTCGCCGTGGTAGACCGGTTTGAGTTGGTTGCCACGTAACAGATCGGCCGGCTTGCGCGCATCGATGCGATCGCTCTTGTTCCCGTCCTTGAGCAGTGCGTTCTTTCGCGGATTGCACACCACCAGTTTGTCCACCCGGGAGTGCAGCAGATCGTACAACCAGGCCGACCAGGTTCCTTCTTCGAAGGTCACCGCCAAAGTTCCGCGTAAGCCGGCAAAGAACTGAAGAATGGTGGCCGCTTTGGTCTCCAGAATGGATTCCATGACTAACTTGCCGGTTGAATCCAGCACTGCGACCACGATGGTTGCTTGGTGAACGTCCAGCCCAATACCATGTGGCCTTCTGGACTATGTCGAGCAGCAGTTCCGCAACCCGGCGCATAAGCCCCTTCGATACGGTTTTTCTCCACATAGTCTTGGTTCTCCCACTGCGACAAAGCAGTGCAGAAGGAGAACCGCATGGAACGATTTGTCAAAGATCCCCATACACTACGGCAAGAATCTCAGGGTTCCTTATGCCCGCATATCGATGAGTTCGCTCAGCATCGGAAAAGTCTCGTCGCGCCGGTCACCCCCGTCGAGAGGACAACGATTGACAAGCTACTAGACGACTTCAGTTTGTACCTTCAGCAGGAGCGCGTGCTCGCAGCAACCACGGTAGCCAACTATGTATCCCTCATTAAGAAGTTCTTGACGCATCGTTTTGGAACTGGACCGGCAGACCTTTTTGATCTGACGGCTGCCCAGGTTGTCGGCTCGGTGCAGCGCCTTGTACCGTCGCTTTGCCGGAAGCGAGCTAAAGTGATGACCAGTGCGCTGCGTTCATTCCTTCGCTACGCACGGTATCAGGACTTCATCCGATCGGATCTCGCGGCCTGCGTGCCTTGCGTGGCAGACTGGTCCGTCGCTTCCAAAAGGCTTGCCGATCGAGCATGTCAAACAAGTGCTGGCCAGTTGCAATCGGAAGAGCGCTATCGGCCGACGCGACTACGCGATCCTGTTGCTGTTGTCACGTCTTGGGCTGCGAGCAGGCGAAGTGGCAGCCCTCACGTTGGAGGACTTCGATTGGGAAACCGGGCGGCTCACCTTGCGAGGCAAAGGTGACCGCTACGCTGAACTTCCCGTACCAGCAGATGTCGGCAAGGCGATCGCGGCTTACCTGAAGCACGGACGCACGCGCTCGACCAACCGCTGTGTGTTCTTGCGGGCACAAGCGCCGGCCATCGGGCTTAGGAATAGCAGGTCAGTAGGCTTAATCGTTGCGAAGGCGCTGGCACGCGCTGGGATCAACTGTCGTAGAAAAGGTGCGCACCAGTTCCGGCACACTCTGGCAACCGAGATGCTCCGCCACGGTGCATCGTTGGCCGAGATCGGCGAAGTCTTGCGGCATCGAAACCCCCAAACTACCGCCATCTATGCCAAGGTCGATCTTGCCTCGCTACGCACGCTAGCCCTTCCATGGCCGGGAGGTGTCCGATGAACACGTTGGAGAAAGCTTTGCAAGAATACCTTGCTATGCGTCGCGCTCTAGGATTCCAACTGCTCGACGCTGGTCCTGCCTTGTCAGATTTCGTCTCCTTTTTAAAGCGAGGACGAAGCTCTCATATCACCATACGACTGGCGTTAGAGTGGGCGCAGAAACCTGGTGCTCAACCAGCAAGGTGGGCTCATCGGTTGGGTTTTGTTCGCGGTTTTGCCCGCTATCGGAGTGCTACGGACCCTCGGACGGAGATTCCCCCCTGGAGACTTTTGCCATTTCGATCAAAACGGGCTCGCCCGTACTTGTACACGGACGATGAAGTGCGCATGCTGTTGAAAGCTTCTCTGGGATTGTCTCCGAACCACCCACTGCGAAAGTGGACCTATCACGGTTTGCTCGGTCTGTTGGCGGTTTCGGGTCTGCGCCTCAGTGAGGTTCTTTCACTCCGGCTGAGCGATGTGGATCTGCAGAACGCGGTTTTGACAGTGCGGGAACGAAGTTTGGCAAGTGTCGCTTGGTTCCCCTTCACAGTTCGACGCGAAGGGTGCTGTCGCGGTACAAGTCGCGTCGAGACCAGTACCTCAAAGGCCAACCGACCTCTGACTTTTTCTTCGTTACCAAACGGGGAACTCGATTGGACAAGAACAACGTCCGCGGAACGTTCCATGCTTTGTCGCGGCAGATAGGCCTTCGAGGTGAGTTCGATAGCCATGGACCTCGCCTGCACGATTTTCGCCACCGATTCGCGGTGCAAACACTTTTACGTTGGTATCGCTCCGGCGACGATGTCGAGCGGCGTCTTCCGGTTCTTTCCACTTATCTCGGACACGTTCGTCCAGACGATACCTACTGGTATCTGACCGCTTGTCCAGAACTGATGGGACAGGCCGTTGAGCGGTTAGAGAGGCGTTGGAGGACTCCGAAATGAAGAGTACATCCAACTTCCCTGGTTTGTTGGAGGGCTTCTTCACCCAGCGTTTGCTGCAGCAGAAACAAGCCAGCACACACACCATTGCTTCGTATCGTGATACGTTTCGGCTTCTGTTCCGGTTTACCGAGAAACGCCTGCACAAACCACCCTCTCGGTTGACCTTGGAAGAGATCGACGCGCCATTGGTCGCGGCGTTTCTAAATGATCTCGAGAAAAGTCGCTCCATCTCACCACGCAGCCGCAATCTCCGACTGACTGCCATTCGCTCTTTCTTTCGCTATGCTGCCTATGAAGCACCAACACACGCGGCCCAGATCCAGCGTGTGCTGGCGATTCCGGGCAAACGGTATGACCGTGTGCAGATTCATTTCCTTTCACACGCCGAACTGGACGCACTTCTCGCCGCTCCTGAGCTAGAGACCTGGTCTGGCCGCCGCGATCATGCTCTGCTGATGGTGGCGGTGCAGACCGGGTTGCGCTTATCCGAACTGACGGGCTTGAAGCGACAAGATGTCATGGTCGATACAGGCGCTCATGTGCGCTGTACCGGGAAAGGACGGAAGGAGAGATGTACCCCACTGACCAAGCAAACCAGGGCCGTGTTGAAAAACTGGTTGAATGAACCCCAAAGGGCGCATACGGAGATGCTTTTTCCCAACGCTCGAGGCAATCGTCTCAGCGGTGATGGCGTGCGATACGTCCTTGCTAAGCACATCGTGACCGCTTCCAAGACCTGCCCTTCGCTGCTTAGGAAGAAAGTGACACCGCACGTGCTGCGCCACACCATGGCCATGGAACTGCTTCAGGCGGGAGTCGATCGCGCGGTGATCGCACTCTGGCTTGGACACGAGTCCGTGGAAACTACACAAGTCTACCTCGATGCCAACCTTGCTCTTAAGGAGGAGATCCTTGCAAAGATGAGATCACCAAATGGTACTAACTCCGGCCGCTACAAACCGCCCGATAGCCTCCTCGCCTTTCTGAACGGCCTGTAGCATCGCAAAACTATGTCGAGCAACAAGGGGGAGTCAAACCTGGCGGTCTCCAGTCTGAGGCAGACTTGTGGAACGGCTTCCTCTCCTCTCGACATAGTCCGGAAGGCCACATGGTATCGGCTATCTGGCTCTCGAGATAGCCGATATATGGACTGGACCCTTCGGCTCAGACAATCAGTTAAGTCACATTGCGCCGTTCGCTGCCAAAGCGTTGCGCGGCGCGGTTGAAGTTTGCCAGCATGGCTCCGGCTGGGGAAGCGGACGCGGGCGCTGCTGGAGAGCAACCCGCCAGGAATACCCAGCTGGAGACTCATCCACGGCGATGAGCGGGGGCGCGATCGCAAGATCGTGCCCTCATCGCATGGATAGATTTCCCTATGCCTCAGAAAACTCATCCCGCCTCCGTCATGGCCGCGGTTGCGGTGCCCAACAGCGGGAAGCGTTCGAACTCGACCGGAGGGCGGTAGCCCAGAGACGAGTGCAGCCGTTTCTGGTTGTAGATCTGGTCCAGAAAGTCGCTGATGCGGATGCGCGCTTCGGCCAGATTGCGATATTCGCTACGATACACCTCTTCGCATTTCAAGGTTTTCATGAACGATTCGCAGGTGGCGTTGTCCCAGGGATTGGCTGGGCGCGACATACTGATCTGGATCTGGCGCGCCTCTAACACCGCAACATAGTCGTGGCTGGCATACTGCACGCCGCGATCGGAGTGGTGGACCAATCCGGCCGTTGGCCGCCGCTGCTCCAACGCCATCGCCAGTGCGGATAACGTTAGGCTGGTTTCCAGTCCTTGGTCGAGGGCCCAGCCGATGACTCGCCGCGAGAACGCGTCCAGAATGACGGCCAAGTAGATGAACTCCTCCCGCAACCGGATGTAAGTGATGTCGGCCATCCACAGCTGGTTGATCGTGTTCACCGCCAGGGACGCGGCCAGGTTCGGATATACCCGGCAGCCGTGCGCCGAGTCGGTGGTCACCACGAACTGGCGTTTGCGCAGGCAGAGCAGGTTGTCTTTCCGCATCACACGCTGCACCCGCTTGCGATTCACCCGCCAACCCGAACGCCGCAACTCGGCGGTGATCCGGCGACTGCCATAAGTCGGCCACTCCAGAGCCACGCGTTGCAGATGATCGCGTAGTTTCACTTCCTCGGCTCTGGGCGCGGCTCCGGCGCGGTAGAAGCCGGCACGGCTTACCCCCATCAGCGCGCACATCCGACCGATCCTGAGTCGGCTTCCGGATCTCACTTCGCGCTCGACTTGCTGGTAGAGGAGGCGCCGAAACTGGCGGCCCGCAGCTGGCGCTGTTCTTCTACATGCTGCAAGGCTCGCTTCAAAAAATCGATCTCCAGCACCTGCTGTCCGATCTTACGTTCCAATTCCGCGATGCGCGTTTCCTCCATCCGCTTCTGCCCTACGCCGGGAAAGGCACGCACCCCAAACTTCTCTACATCCCGGCTCCAGCGGTATAGGTCTTCGCGGTTCACTTCCAGGCTCCGCGCCACCGCTCCGACCGCTTCTCCCGCCCGCAATCGCGCTACCGCATCCAGTTTGAACTCCTTCGTGAATTTCCGTCGAGGCTCCATCCAGTTTCCCCTTTCCCTGCATTTTAGGGCTTAACTGGTTGTCCCAAATTCGGGGTCCACTCCAATACTTTTCATCGTTCACGAGGGTGCTCCTTTCTGTAGGTAGTGATCTGAACGCTCACAACCTACTCCAAAAGGGCGCCCTTTTATTATGCGATTGTGAGCTTTGCGGATAAGGTGCAGCTTGAGCACATCCGGATTACACTCAAAACCCCACCCGGTCCGGGTAACGCCATCTCGGGGACAATGGAATAAGCAAAGTCGCTGAATAGAATCGAGACTTTCAGCTCCTGCGAAACTTTCATCCGACAACTCGCCAAGTCGAGAGCCTCTAGTCCACTGCAAGTGTGAGTGTCATGGCGCGGTGTATTCCTTGTTCACTACCCGTTACAGTCAAAGAATAAGTGCCCGCCGGCGTGCCGCTGTTCCCGACACCTTCACGGCTGCCTCCGCCGCACGCAAGCAGTGTCAGCGTGAGACAGGCCAACGCACTGGTTGGGGCCCATGTACGTCTGCTGTTTGCACGTCGGGTCATGAGTCCGATGGAACAGAACATCCCGCAAGTAATAAGTAGAAAGGCGTAGCTTCGTCCTGGCAGGGGCGCATCGGGACCGCCAACTGCCCCTGAAGCCATGGCTGGCCGCATTGCCGTTGTCACAGTGACCACAAACGGTAATGCAGAACCATTACTTACGGTCAAAGTCGACGGTGAAACCGAACAAACTGCTCGCGCCGGCGCGCCGCTGCACGTCAGCACCACTGTACCGCTGAAGCCGCTTACGGGATTCAGTTGCAAATTGTAAGTGGCGGTTTGCCCTGCCGTCACCGTGGCTGAAGCGGAGCCGCCCTTAGTGACGCCCAACCAGAAGTCCGTCGCCAGCGCGAATACGGTGCCAATCTGGGTAAAACCATCGACGGGGTTCGTTCCGTAGCCACCTTGGACCGTACTTCCGTAGAGAATGCCTGAGCTGTCCATGACCAACGAGCCAGAGGGGGTCGCCCCATCACCGTTCGCGCCTGTGAAGGAGTAGAGCACGGTTTCGTGTCCGGTGGGATCGAGCTTGAAAACGGTGCCGCAACCCGAGCCAAAGTCACACAGTGTGTCCCCCCCTCCTTGGGCCGTTCCATAGAGATTGCCCGCGCTATCAAGGATCAAGGCACCGTTGGGGGATCCGTCGCTGCCTGTGAACGAGTAAAGGATGGTCTCATGGCCTGCGGGATCCACTTTGAATACGGTGCCGGAAGTTGTACCGTAGAGATTGCCCGCACTGTCTCTGATCAATCCAAAGGGATTCCCCGCATCTCCGTTGGTGCCAGTAAATGTGTGGAGCACAGTCTCGTGTCCTGTGGGATCCAGCTTAAAAACGATGCCACAACCAAACTGGTAAAGATCACAAAGTGTGTCGCCCCCGAATTGGGTGGTTCCGTAGAGATTGCCCGCGGCGTCCATAACCAATGGAGCGGTGGGTTCCGCCCCATCTCCGTTGCTGTCAGTAAACCGGTAAAGCACAGTCTCGTGTCCCGTAGGATCCAGCTTAAAGACGGTGCCGCAGCCAGAAAGGCCGATCAGGTTTCCACAAATGGTACCTCCACCTTCGAGGGTGGTTCCGTAGAGATTGCCGGCGGCGTCCATAACCAATGGAGCGGTCGGCGCCGCCCCATCTGCGTCCCCACCCGTGAAGGAGTAGAGCACGGTTTCGTGTCCGGTGGGATCGAGCTTAAAGGCGGTCCCGCAACCAATGATTAAACATTGGTCGCTCCCCCCTCCTTGGGTGGTTCCGAAGAGGTTACCGGCGGCGTCCATGATCAGCCCACCGGTGGGGGTCGCCCCATCACCGTTCGCGCCCGTGAAGGAATAGAGGACGCTTTCGTGTCCTGTTGAGGCATCCAGTTTAAAGGCTGTGCCGCAACCAGAGAAGCTGAGGTCTCCACGTCGCGTATCCCCCCCGAGTTGACTGGTCCCATATAGGTTGCCGGCGCTGTCGATGACCAGCCCCCCCGTGGGTGCCGCACCGTCTCCGTTTGTCACAGGAAACGTGTAAAGCGCGCTGGCATGGCCGACCGGATCCACCTTGAACACGATAGCGGGGTTGGCTGCAGAAGGCTGAGAGTATAGCTGATTTGATCCGTAGAGGTTGCCCGCGCTATCCATAATCAGGTCTGAATTTGGCGAGCCTCCGTCGGTACCGCCAGTAAACTCGTAGAGCACCGTTTCCCGGCCTGTGGGATCAACCTTGAAAACTGTGCCGCAGCCGAAGGGGCACCCGTTGTATATGCCGCCCCCATATGTGATGCCATAAAGGTTACCCTGACTATCCTTGATCAGGCCAGTGCGGGGAGACGAGCCATCCCCATTCGTGCCCGTAAACCTGTACAGTATGGTTTCGTGTCCCGTGGGATCAATCTTAAAAACTGTCCCGGAAGAAGCGGCGGTTCCGCCACCCGAAGACGTGGTGCCATAGATGTTGCCCGCACTGTCAAGGATCAGGCCAGCTTCGGGGTATGCCCCATCGTTTCCTTGATTAGCCAGGAGAAAGCTGTAGAGCACGGTTTCGTGTCCCGTGGGATCAATCTTAAAAACGGTGCCGCAACAATCGTCGGTTACGCCACCCGATGAGGTGGTACCGTAGATGTTTCCTACGCTATCTTGGATGAGGCCACCGTTTGGAAACACCCCATCTCCGTTCGCGCCTGTGAACGAGTGCAGCAGCTTTTCTTGGCCCGTTGGATCAAGCTTGAAAACGGCGCCGCAACAAACGCCGGTTACTCCACCCTGTGAGGTGGTGCCGTAGATGTTGCCCACACTGTCTATCGCAACGCCACCCATCGGGTTGCCCCCATCTGCACCTCCGGTGAACGAGTAGAGCACGGTTTCGTGACCGGTGGGATCGAGTCTAAAAACGGTTCCCCAGTTCTTCGCGCCGCCCAAGAAAGTGGTGCCGTAAAGGTTGCCCGCACTATCCATAGACAAGCCAGGGTTAGGAGAGATTCCGTCCATATTCCCAGCGGTGAAACTGTAGAGAAACGTCTCTTTACCAGAAGCATCCACCTTGAATATGGTTCCCAGACCCGCCGCACCGCCGCCGAGTGTCGTCCCGTAAAGGTTGCCGGCCTTGTCCGTGATTCCGCCCAAAGCCGCGTCGTAGGGTGTACCCGTGAAGTCGTAAAGAACCGTTTCGGGGTTGCCCTGAGGGTTGAGCGCGCTTTTCCGATGAAGCCCATCTTGTAAGTTCACTGCCCGAATAGAGCCTGCAAAGGCGCGCGGAATGCTAGGAGGATTAGCGTTGGCGTGATAAATCCTCCCGCCGGAAATGTAATTATGGATCTCCACCCGAAAAGCCTCTTCTAGCTGCGCGACTGTGCCGCTGAACCTCACTGGGAAACGCGGATTTCGGGGCGGCTCAACTGCGAAGCCGTGTGATTGCAGCCAACCTATAACTGCATGTTGCCTATCCCGTTCGGGGTAGCTGCCTGAGCTTGAGGTATCGAAGCCATGTGCCGTGCTGCCTAGCCACGCCGGAGCATTCGTGATAAATGGACCGATATGCTGTAGAGGTGAGGGTGCGACAACCAGACTCAAGTGCTGCAAAAGAAGGTTTGGAGGCGTGCGGCCAATGTCGGCTTCAGCCGCGGGATGTGAGCCCGCGCCTAACGTCACCTTGTCGGCCTCATCAACATCGAACGAAGTCTGCGTCGTCGCGGGGGTCGAGAGACAACCGATCATAACCAGAGAGAGAAACAGGCAACGATCCATGGTCCTCCTCAACGATCGGCGATCCCCCCTTTTCTTCGCTGGCGGGAAAAAAGCTGGAACACATCAAAAGCAACGGCTTGTTGTTTCGAGTCATCGCAGATCGCGAGCAGAAGCTTATCACCAAAATCGCGATTTAGCCCAAATTAAGGTCAGGTAACGTAACATCGCGTCTCAATGAACCCGCACGGTCAAAACGTGTAATGGCTTGGCTTCGTAAACTATCCCTCCCTCAGAAACTGACGTAACTTGGACGCCGTGTCGGCAGAAGCTAGCATGGCGTCTGAATCGGCAAAACTGTGGGCCGCTGAACAAGATGGGTTCTCCTCAGACTAGCAAGGCCATGAATTGCTTTGGAAAGTTCGCTCTGCTTACCACCTCAAGCCAAATGTTACGGGCAGGACTGTAGTGTCGATGTTCGCGGTAAACGCCTTGTGATAGCGCACTTCGGCGTAAATGTTGGTGGAGGTGGTCCCGACGCGAAAGGTAAAACCGCCTCCGATGTTGAAACCTCCAGCATCCGAGCTACGGGAGCCAACGGTTACCTGGGTGGGGAATATTCCATTGGTGCATTCGATGTCCCACCAAATCCACCCGGGTTCACACACGGATCCGGCCTGGAGGACAGTATTTTGCGCCTCAAGGCTTCGCCGATACCAACCGCCGCCACCAATCACATATGCGCCGATCTTGTTGTTGAGCGGCGCACCCCACAGCAGGTTCGCGGTGACTGAGTACAGCCTCCCCTTCACTTGGGAGACGCCCAGTTCGTTCGCAACACTCTGCTTCAACGGCAGGCCCTGAAACATGAACTCGCCGGTCAGCTTCAGGTGCCGGTTCAAGTTGCGACCTCCCCCGGCGACGATGTTGTACGACGTAGTAGCGAAATCGCTGGTCTTGCTCAAGGGAAAACCAGGACCAGCCCCGACGTTCAAGTTGTAGCGTTGCGCGTGCCCGACAGGGCTGAGCACACCCAAAACTAGAAGCGTCCATGCAAATCGCGATCGCATCGGCGTCTCCCCCCTTGCGAAGAGGGACCAGGAAAATTCAAGTAGATGGGAATCAAGGCATCATGTCAATGAAGGAAATGGGTCACGTAACCTTGATTGTGTAAAAGGCGAGAGGGTGTGAGTTGGCTTTTGGGCTGACCAGCTAAAACCTATTCCGAAAGGAGACCTAGACGGGGCTATCGTGGCGAATCTGAAGCGCTTTTCTCAAAGCGGCCAGCTCGCGGTTTGTCGCGCCTTTCTTTGCGCCTGCGTCATGGCGCCTAACAATATAGTCCTCCCAATCCGCCCTTGTGATGGAAGGCCGCGTTGCGACGGCCAAAAACCGGCGTAAAGTGCAAGTCCCAGCGCCGTTTGGTCCCAACAATCAATTCCGCCGCGTGGCTTCACGTCATGACGTGTGGGTGCTGGCTGATTTTCCGGTATCCTTTGCAACAGCGCAACAAGCCGCGCTTTCAGGTAGCTTTCACCAAGTCCTCGACCGACGCTCGGCGTGTGCGTGGCTGGCGATCACACCGCCCTCGGATTGGCCGATGCACTTGGATAGAAATTTGATGGCATGGGATTGCGCGCAATATTGTGGCACGAACAGAAGTTGGAGTTTTCCGTAATCCGGCGCAGACCGCACAGTAGTGAATCCAGCATAATGCTTTGGCTGAGGCACGGCCTTGAATTAAAGGACGGAGAAGCGGGGTGTCGTCTAGTCTAGTTCAGTCCATTGGAGCGAGATCACAAGAAAAACCCACAAGAAAAACCCAGTTGCAGGTTGGCATACGTGCGTTATAGCATGCGGTGAGCAGGTTAGTCATGGGTGATATTGTTCGCCACTACGTTTGGGGTCTCGCTATCAATGTTGCCAGTAATGCGCCGAAGAAAGTCGGGCATGGCCTTTTCAGCAAGTGTTGGGGGCAGAGTGGAAAACTGAATCTTCTGAGAGCTACCTATGTACTCCCGGTATCCAGGGGATACGTATGTGCGGTTGTTGGACGTCTACGTTGCGTGTTGTGCGGCACACGTTCCCCCAAACATTCACGAAAAAAGAATCTAGTTCCGAAAGTGGATCCATTAGCGGCGTTCCGTTCGCAGCACGAGAACACAGCGTGAGCGATCTTCCCCTGACTTATTCGGCCAATACCACTCCCGCATTTCTGCGACGGGCAATCATGGCCGTCGTATATGCCGTTACCGTTAGCGTTTTAGCCTTGGCTTGCTCCGCAGTCGCTGACGACAACATCCTCAGCGATACGGCACCCCTGGCCGTGTCACCGCCTCGAGGAGTGACGTTTTCCAATTTCACCGGCGAAGTGTTTGCGGATACACAGAGTGCAGAGGCTATAAATCAGCAAGTCGGCGCAGGTTGGCTCCGTAACAAGAACGCGACTTGGCCCAATGTATCGGGTCCTTCTTGCGGAAAGTTCAACTGGGCCGGTAGTCGTGATGGAAATCCCGAACAAGATATTCTTTACGCCCATAGCCACGGACAAGAATATCTCCTTAACTTAGCGTACACCGCACCGTGCGCATGGAGCGCGGCCTGTAAGAAAATACATGGGGCTCAGTGTGAATATTACGCCCCGGAAAAGCTCACGGATTGGACTGATTATGTCAGTGCAGCAGTAGCGCA